>NZ_QGTM01000004.1 GCF_003182195.1 Halomonas sp. A11-A | reverse complement strand
GGATCGATGGCCAGCACCATGTCATCGGTGATGTAGGGCGTGATCCGCTGGAGCTGCAGTTGCTCCGCGGCCCAGGCAAGCTCGCTGTGCCGGGACAGCATGCGCGACAACCGCTTCTGCGTGTGGTGCAGCCGACAGGGTTCCTTCAAGGCGCGGGCGATCTCGGCCTGGCGCAAACTACCGCTGGCCAGGATGCCAAAAAGCGTTTCTGCCGCCAGCTTCACGACGGGCCGAGCGAGGTGATCCGACAGGTCGTCACACCAGTCGATCAGGCGAGCTTTCCATTTGGCGCGGTCTTTGGCATCTTGAAGCATCGGGGTTTTCCTTTTGGTTCATGGTGTTAGGAGTAACAACATGATACCGGCGGGAAAGCCCCGATCTCGTTGATAGCACTGAAATTTTCAACGCTATTCAGGCAGTTACAGCACCGCCTGTGGAAAAGTGGGGAGACGCTAGGGATATTAAAAATGCCTCTGCAAGCCGCACTGGTGTTGACCTTTCAGGTGAGAGCCCGCAGCCATTTTCGCAAAACATTACGGGCTCTTCAGATGGGGATATCGTGCCCGGTACCCTGGTGCCTTTTGCCTTTTATGCTCAGCCGGTGAATGAGCGGCTGGCCTTCGGCTTCGGCGTCTACGCGCCCTTTGGCTCCAAGACCGACTACGAGGATGGCTTTATCGGGAGCAATCTTGGCAACTATACCGAGCTGAGGGTGATCAGCGCCCAGCCGACGGTCTCCTACCGCTTCAATGAGCAGTGGGCGATTGGTGCGGGCATCACCTATAACCGGGTAGATGGGGAGCTGCATCGACAGGTGGCCAATCCCTTTGTAGCCGGTAGCCCCGATGCTGACCTTGATGCAAGGATCGAAGGTGACGATGATGGATGGGGTTATAATCTGGGCGTGATGTTCCAGCCTGTGCCCGAGACTACGCTGGGACTGACCTATCGGTCCAAAGTCAGCTATACCCTTACCGGTGACTATCGAGCCACTGATCCTACAGGGCTGCTTGATTTGCAAGCACCAGAAAGGCTTCAAAGAGACGCTAAGCTGGATCTGACTACACCAGAGACCGTCAACTTCTCTGCTACCCAGCAGATGACAGATCGCCTGAAGCTGATGGCCGGCGCGTCATGGACACGTTGGAGCCAGTTTGAACAAATTCGTGTGATAGATCCTAATAATGGGGAAGTGATTACAGAAGAGCCGCAAAGTTACTCAAATGCTTGGGCTTATTCACTGGGCGGCGAGTATCAGCTCAATCCGCAGCTGGCGCTGCGCGCCGGTATTACCCTGGACTTCACGCCGACCAGCGACCGATTCCGCAGTGCGCGGATTCCGTCCGATGATCGCCGTATCTTCTCCATCGGTGCGGGCTGGAGCCCCACCGATGATCTGACCCTGGACTTTGCCTACTCCTACCTGACCGAGCGGGGCACTCAGGTTGATCAGAGTCGGCAGGATCACGAGACCCTGCCCGTTCCGAATGTTACCTCCACCTACTCCGCCGACTACAAGAATGAGGCCCATGGCTTCGGCGCCCAGCTGTCCTACCGCTTCTGAGCGATACCCAGCCAAGCGAAACCAAGGAAACCCGGCTTCGGCCGGGTTTCCCGCGTCTGGGCTTGGGGCAGGCCCGGAAGCCGCGCCGCGGCGGATGCGGGGTGGCGTCAGGTTCGCTACAATGGACGACTTTTCCGAGCCGCCGCGGCCCAGGCGCGATGCCGCACCGCGGCGGCCGCTTTTCCACTGCAGATTCAGGCGAGTGAGCCATGCTGGAAACCAACCCCATCCACAACCTCATCAAGGACCTGTCTGAGCGGACAGATGTCCTGAGGGGGTATCTTTGACTATGCCGAGAAGAAAGACCGGCTAGAGGAAGTCTCCCGGGAGCTCGAGGACCCGGGCATCTGGAACGATCCGGACTATGCCCAGAAACTCGGCAAGGAGCGCGCCTCGCTGGAGCTGATCGTCGAGACCATCGACGAGCTGGAGCAGGGCCTGGCGGACAGCCGTGACCTGCTGGAGCTCGCCGAGATGGAGGAGGATCAGGCCACGGCCGACGAGGTCCAGAAGGAGCTCGACGGCATGCAGGCGAGCCTCGAGAAGCTCGAGTTCCGTCGCATGTTCTCCGGCGAGATGGATGCCAACAACGCCTACCTGGATATCCAGTCGGGTTCCGGCGGCACCGAGGCCCAGGACTGGGCCAACATGCTGCTGCGCATGTACCTGCGCTGGGCCGAGCATCATGGCTTCAAGGCCGAGATCACCGAGCTCTCCGCCGGCGAGGTGGCGGGCATCAAGTCGGCCACGGTGCATATCCAGGGCGACCACGCCTTCGGCTGGCTGCGCACCGAGACCGGCGTGCACCGCCTGGTGCGCAAGAGCCCGTTCGATTCCGGCGGCCGCCGCCACACCTCCTTCTGCTCGGTGTTCCTGTCACCGGAGATCGACGACAGCTTCGAGGTCGAGATCAACCCGGCGGACCTGCGCGTCGATACCTACCGCTCCAGCGGCGCCGGCGGCCAGCACGTCAACACCACCGACTCGGCGGTGCGGATCACCCACGAGCCCACCGGCATCGTGGTGGCCTGCCAGAGCCAGCGCAGCCAGCACGCCAACCGCGACTTCGCCATGAAGCAGCTCAAGGCGAGGCTGTGGGAGCACGAGATGGAGAAGCGCAACGCCGCCAAGCAGGAGGCGGAGGACTCCAAGGCCGATATCGGCTGGGGCAGCCAGATCCGCTCCTACGTGCTGGACGACCAGCGCATCAAGGACCTGCGTACCGGTGTGCAGACCAGCAACTGCGACAAGGTGCTGGACGGCGACCTGGACCAGTTCATCGTCGCCAGCCTCAAACAGGGCCTATAGCCCTGCCGTTCACGGCGGGGCGATGGGCCTCGCCGTGAATGTGCCCGTCCCGCCACCGTTTTCCCGCCCCAGCCCAATTTGATGACAGGTAGCGAAATGGCCAACGAGAGCCCCTCCCCGCAGCAGGACGAGAACCGCCTGATCGCCGAGCGCCGTGCCAAGCTGGCCGCGCGCCGTGAGCGTGCCGCCGAGCGCGGCGAGAGCGCCTTCCCCAACGACTTCCGTCGCGATAGCCATGCCGCCGAGCTGATCGCTGAGCTGGGCGACAAGGAGAAGGACGAGCTGGAGGCGCTGGAGCGCCAGGCCAGCGTGGCCGGACGCATCATGCGCAAGCGCGGGCCCTTCGTCGTCATCCAGGACGTCAGCGGCCAGATCCAGCTCTACGTCGACAAGAAGGGCCTGCCGGCGGAGACCCTCGAGGAGATCAAGGGCTGGGATATCGGCGACATCGTCGCGGCGCGCGGGCCGGTGCACAAGTCCGGCAAGGGCGACCTCTACGTGATGATGGTGGAGGCGAAGCTGCTCACCAAGAGCCTGCGCCCGCTGCCGGACAAGTTCCACGGCCTCACCGATCTCGAGGCGCGCTACCGCCAGCGCTACGTGGACCTGATCATGAACCCGGACTCGCGCCAGGTGTTCGAGACCCGCGCCGGGGTGATCAGCGCCATGCGCCGCTTCTTCGAGGCGCGCGGCTACATGGAGGTCGAGACCCCCATGCTGCAGGCGATCCCCGGCGGCGCCACCGCGCGCCCCTTCAAGACTCACCACAACGCGCTGGATATCGACATGTTCCTGCGCATCGCGCCTGAGCTCTATCTCAAGCGCCTGGTGGTGGGGGGCTTCGAGAAGGTCTTCGAGATCAACCGCAACTTCCGCAACGAAGGGCTCTCCACTCGGCACAACCCCGAGTTCACCATGATCGAGTTCTACCAGGCCTACGCGGACTACCACGACCTGATGGATCTCACCGAGGAGATGCTGCGCGCGATCACCCAGGAGGTGCTGGGTACCACCACCGTGGTCAACACCGTGCGCAATAGCGAAGGCGAGGTGCTCGAGCACTACGAGTACGATTTCGGCAGCCCGCTGAAGCGCATCACCGTGTTCGACTCGATCCTCGAGTACAACCCGGACATCCACGCCGAGGCGCTGGCCGACGAGGCCGCCGCCCGCCAGATCGCCGAGCGCCTGGACATCGACGTCAAGGATGGCTGGGGCCTGGGCAAGATCCAGATCGAGATCTTCGAGAAGACCGTGGAGCACCGCCTCAAGCAGCCCACCTTCGTGACCGAGTACCCCACCGAGGTGAGCCCCCTGGCGCGGCGCAAGGATGCTAACCCCTTCGTCACCGAGCGCTTCGAGTTCTTCGTCGGCGGCCGCGAGATCGCCAACGGCTTCTCGGAGCTCAACGACGCCGAGGACCAGGCCGAGCGCTTCCGCGAGCAGGTGGCGGAGAAGGAGGCCGGCGACGACGAGGCGATGTACTTTGATGCCGACTACGTGCGCGCCCTGGAGGTCGGCCTGCCGCCCACCGCGGGCGAGGGCATCGGCATCGACCGCCTGGTGATGCTGTTGACCGACAGCGCCTCGATCCGCGATGTGTTGCTGTTCCCCGCGATGAGGCCGGAGGTGGAGTAAGGAGTGCCTGCCGGTTGCCGGGCATGAGGGGCGCCGGTTTTTTGTGGGAAGGGTGCCGGGTTTTGTGGGAAGGGCGCCGGGGTTTTGTGGGAGCTGGGCTCCGCCCGGCGAATGGAGACCGAAGGGCTCCTGGCGGCATGCGCCAACGCTAGCAACACCGCCGGGGCGCCTGCGGCGCCATTCGCCCGGCAGAGCCGATCTCCCACCAGTCGTCTCAAGCCTTACGAACGGAGCCGATCTCCCACCAGTCGTCTCAAGCCTTACGAGCGGAGCCGATCTCCCACCAGTCGCCCAAGCCTCTCACCAGTCGCCCCAAGCCTCCTACCAGTCGCCCAAGCGTCGTGGCCCCAGGGGGCCATGACGCCAGCCATCGGGAAGAGGCGGGAAGCATTGGTAAACCCCGCGGCCAGCACCCATAATGGACATCGTTTCGACGTCGAGGAGACCACCATGAAACTGCTCAACCGCTCTGCCCTGAGCGTCCGCCCTACCCAGCATTTCGTGGACTGGATCAATGCCCTTGAGCCGACGATGGGGGATGACGACATCGCCCTGGCCGACGTCGAGCGCGAAAGCACGGTCTATCTGATTCCCGAGATGGACACCCCGGAGGCCCTGGAGGGCTTCGTGCGCGAGCGCTACCTCGAGATCCTCGAGACGGAGCTGCGTGCCTGGGAAGAGGACGAGCGCCAGTGGCCCGAGACCATCGACTGGCCGCTGTTCCAGCGCTTCCTGCAGGTGGAGCACAGCTACCTGGCCATCGACCTCGACGACGAGGCGGCCCTCGAGATCTCCGAGGTCGACGACTCGCTGCTGATGGACGTCGACCAGGACTAGGCTCTGTCCGAAACCTGGCACCATGAAACCGGCTCCGGCCGGTTTCTTCGTGTTGACCCCCGATGGAAGATGGAATGAGCCGACTCTTTGAGTCCCGCCCCGGCGACGATGGCCTGCCGGGGCCCGAGCGGCGCCTGGCCGTGCTGGCGCTGATCCTCGGCACCCTGATGGCGGTGGTGGATACCACCATGATCAACATCGCGCTGCCCTCCATCGCGGCGGGGCTCGAGGTGCCCGCCTCCCGGGCGGTGTGGGTCACCAACCTCTTCCAGATCAGCTGTGCCGCCTTCCTGCTGGTCTTCGCCGCGCTCAGCGAGCTGGTCAGCCGGCGGCGGATCTACGTGGCCGGGGTGGGCATCTTCACCCTGGCCTCCGTGGGCTGCGCACTCTCCACCAGTCTGGAGACGCTGCTGGCGTTCCGCGCCCTGCAGGGGCTGGGGGCGGCGGCGACCCTCTCCATCGGGCCCTCGCTCTACCGCTCCATCTTCCCCTCGCGCCTGCTGGGCTCGGCGCTGGGGCTCTCGGCCATGGTGGTGGCCGGCGGCTACGCGGCGGGGCCGGCCATCGGCGGCGTGCTGCTCTCGGTGGTCGACTGGCCCTGGCTGTTCGCCCTGCACCTGCCGCTGGGGGCGGTGGCCGTGGTGCTGGCCTGGAAGGCGCTGCCGCGGGAGGCGGGCCGCCGCGGCGGCTTTGACCTGGCCGGGGCGCTGCTCTCGGTGGCCATGCTGTGCGGCTTCTTCCTGGCCATGGATGGCGTCGGCCACGGCATGCCGGCGGGGCAGGTGGCCGCCTGGTTGGCGCTGAGCGTGGCGGCCGCGCTGCTCTTCCTGCGCCGCCAGCGGCGCGCCCGCCATCCGCTGATGCCGCTCTCGATCTTCAGTGAGCCGCGCTTCAGCCTGGCGCTGGTGGCCCAGGGCACCACCTTCGTGGGCCAGGGGCTCGCCTTCGTGGCGCTCTCCTTTCTGTTCCAGAGCGAGATGGGCTTCACGCCCCTGGAGACCGCCTGGCTCTTCACCCCCTGGCCGCTGGCCATCATGCTGGTGGGGCCGCGCGCCGGGCGCCTGGCCGATCGCCTGAACCCCAGCCTGCTCCCCAGCGCCGGGCTCGCCCTCATGCTGGCGGGGCTCGTGCTGCTAGCGCGCCTTCCCGCCGAGGCGGGGGTGGTTGCGGTGCTGTGGCGGATGCTGCTGTGCGGGGTCGGCTTCGGGCTCTTCCAGCCGCCCAACAACCGCGAGCTGATGAGCACCGTGCCCCGGGAGCGCAGTGCCAACGCCTCCGGCATCATGAGCACCTCGCGCACCGTGGGGCAGTCGCTGGGGGTCGCCCTGGTGGGCGCCTTCCTGGCCACCGGCATGCCGCTGCAGGCGACGCTCTGGCTCGGCGCCCTGGCCACCTTGCTGGCGCTGGGCGCGAGCCTGGCCCGGGTGCCGCTGGCCGGCGCCGCCCAGCGTGAGCGACGGCTTTCCAATGAGGCAAACCGCCTTGAGGGGCGCCGGGGGTAGGCCGAAGAGGAGGTCCTACGCCATGGATGGCGTCGGTAGCGTACAGGGAGGTATTCACAGCGCCTCCTCGGAGGCCTGCCGCCGGATCAGCCCCGAGCAGTGTCGGTGAGCTGCATCGTTACCGCTCGGCAGAGCGGGTACAATGGGGCCTTCACTTCACCTGTCCATCCTCCATTTTCACTCAGTCCGGGGAAGCCGCCATGAGTATTCAGGCCACCATCGAAGAGAAGTTGCAGGCCCTCGCGCCCGTCTTTCTGGCGGTGGAGAACGAGAGCCATCGGCACAACGTGCCGCCCAACTCCGAGACCCACTTCAAGGTCACCCTCGTCTCCGAGCGCCTCGAGGGGCTGATGCCGGTCAAGCGCCACCAGCAGGTCTATGCCCTGCTAGCCGATGAGCTGGCCGGCCCGGTCCACGCCCTGGCGCTGCACCTCTACACCCCCGCCGAATGGCAGGCCAGCGGCCAGAGCCGGCCCGATTCCCCCGACTGTCGGGGTGGCAGTAAGTCGTGACCACCGAGCCGCAGCGCCTCCAGTACCTGGAGGCCATGGGGCTGACGGCCTGGGTGGCGCGCTATGCGCTGTCCAATGCCCGCCCGACCCCGGCCTGCGAATGGGAGCTGCCCGAGGCGCCCCCCGCCGAGGCCCCCGGGGAGCGCCTGCACGCGCTGCTGGATGAGGCCCGCGAGGCGGCCCCGACGCGCCCGGCCGAGCCGGAACCGCCGCGGGCGGCGCGCCCGCCACGCCCCGGCATGGCCAGGGCGCTGCTCGAGCCGCCCCCGGCGGAGGAAGTGGCCGCGCCCGTTGAGGCCGTGCCCGCCGAGCCGTTGGCCCCCCGGGAGCCGCTGCGCTTCGCCTTCCAGGTGGCCTGCCTGGAGGGGCGCTGGCTGCTGCTGCTGGCCGGCGAGCGGCCGCCCGGGCGCGCCGAGCTTCAGCTGCTGGGCAACCTGCTGCGCGCCGCCGGGATCGCCTCGCCGCTGCCGGTCTTCCAGCCCTTCCGCTGGCCGCTGGAGGAGGGGCTGACGGTGCACGAGCCCATGGAGGAGGCCCGCGAGGGGCTGCAGGCCTTTGTCGCCGGCGCGCGCCGGCGAGGCTGGTCGCCCGAGCGCCTGCTGCTGTTCGGCGAGGAGGCGACGCTCGGCGAGGTGCTAGCGCTGGAGGACGGGCGCTGCCCGCCGCTGGCGCTGCCTGCCTGGCAGGGGCCGGCGCTCGCGGAGCTGGCCGAGAGCGCCGAGGCCAAGCGGGCGCTGCTGCCGCAGCTGCTGGCCTGGGGGCGAGCCTGGGAATCGACAGAGGCGGCGCCGGGTGAGCACTAGGTCACCCGCGAGAAAGCCGGTGCTGGTGCGCCTGACGGAGGCGGACCTTCCGTCCGTGGCGGCGCTCGAAGAGGCCAGCGGCTGGCCGATGGGGGGCTCCGAGGCCCAGCTGGCGGCGGCCCTGGCGGACCCCGCCACGGCGGTGTATGGCCTGATGGTCGGCGAGGGTCAGGCGGGTGGAGATGAGCTTGCGGCCTACGCGGCGGTGGTCCGGCTGCCCTTCGAGGCGGAGCTGCAGGCGCTCCTGGTGGACGAGGCCCGGCGCGGACAGGGCCTCGCGCGAAAGCTGCTCAATGTGGTGGTCGACCAGGCCCGTGACTGGGGCAGCGAGCGGCTGCTGCTGGAGGTGCGGGCGGGCAATGCGCCTGCCATCGCCCTCTATCGAGCCGCGGGGTTCACCGACGACGGCGTGCGTCGCGGCTACTACCCGCCGCGACCTGCAGCGCAGCCTGCGTCGCTTCCAGGCCCGGAAACGACGCCGCCCCGGCAGGCCGGGGCGGCGGATGCGGCGCGAGAGGATGCGCTGCTGATGTCGCTAACGCTCAGCGCCGGCTGAAGGCGCTCAGGCGCTCTGGGGTTCGCTGGACTCGATCTCGTCGAGCTTGCCCAGCACGCCGGTCAGGCGGCGCTCCCACTCCTCGCGCTCCTGCTTCAGGCGGGCGTTTTCCTCGCGCAGCTCCTCGGCTTCCATCTTCAGCAGCTCCAGGGCCTCCACGGCGCTGGTGACCTTCTGCTCGAGGCGGTTGAAGAGTTCGATGCTCATGCTGTTCTCCTGATGTCCTTCCGGGATGGCCCTTCGAAACGGTCCTTGTGACCGATCCTGCTTGAACAGTCCTCGAGGCCGAGCCGGTGCCCCGGGGCGGGGCGAGGTTGCTTGATGGCGGGATGAATGGGCAGCAGCGTAACGCCGCGCCCGGGACTCAGCAAGCGTCGTCTTGCGGCGACGAGTCTCGTCGATAGAGCCGCCCGTGGCTGTCGCCGGCGCGGACCTCGCGGTGCAGCCGCCAGGTGGCCGGCACCGCCGGCGTCAGGTCCGCCTCGCACTCCAGGTAGATGAAGGCCTCCTCCGCAAGCCAGCCTGCCTCCAGGGCCGCACAACAGGGCTCGGCGAGCCCCTGGCGAAAGGGCGGGTCGAGAAACACCAGCGAGCAGGGCGTCGGCGGCCCGGCCAGGAAGGCGGTGGCGTCGGCGGTGATGACCCGGCCTCGCTCCACGGCGCCCAGGGTCGCCAGATTCTCGCCGAGCTGCCCGGCCACCCGGGCGTCGCGCTCCACGAAGGTGGCGTCGTTGGCGCCGCGGGAGAGCGCCTCCAGGCCCAGCGCCCCGGTGCCGGCGAAGAGGTCCAGCACCCGGGCGCCGGGCAGGGCGGCGGCGAGCCAGTTGAAGAGGGTCTCGCGGACCCGGTCCGGGGTGGGGCGCAGGCCGGGGCTGTCGAGCACCGGCAGCAGCCGGCGGCGGTAGTCGCCGCCGATGATCCTCAGGCGGCCGGCGTCCCGGCGGCCGGCGCTCTTGCCGCCTGGCTGGCCGCCGGTGGGCCTGCCGGAGCGGCGGGGGCGTGATGGGCGTCGTGTCATGGCGGGGATTGTACCCGGGGGCTTATCCACAGTCATGGTGGGCGGTGGTAGGATGTGGCGATTCGTTCACCCGCGAGGCTGATTCTGTCCATGTTCGGTTTTTTCAAGCGCAAGAAGAAGCAGCAGGAGCACGAGGCGACCCGCGAAGAGCAGGAGCGCCTGGAACCGGTCGCCGAGGCGACCGAGGAGCCCGAGGCCGCGGCAGAGTCCGAGGTCCGCGCCGAGCCCGAGAGCGTCGAGCTGGCGGAGCCCCTCGTAGAAGAGCACTCCGTCGAGGAGGCGCCTGCCGAAGAAGCGCCTGCCGAGGAGACGCGCCCCGAGCCCGAGTCGGCTTCCGCACCGGAACCGGAGGCCGAGCCGGCAGTCGAGTCGGCCCCCGAGCCTGTCGTCGAGGAGGCCGACAGGGTCGAGGCGCTCGAGACCCGGGAGGCTTCCGCATCGGCCGAGCCGGTGGAAGCCGCCGCCGAGGCCCCTGCCATTGAGCCCGATGAGGTGATCGCGCAGCCTGCTGCCGAGCCCGAGCCCGAGCCCGAGCCCGAGCCCGAGCCCGAGCCCGAGCCCGAGCCCGAGCCCGAGCCCGAGCCCGAGCCCGAGCCCGAGCCCGAGCCTGCTCCTGTTCATGCCCCCGCCGCGCTGCAGGAGAAGCCCCAGGCCGGCGAGAAGAAGGGCTGGTTCGCGCGCATCAAGGCGGGCCTCGGCAAGACCCGCGCCAACCTCACCGACGGCCTGGCGGATCTGTTCCTCGGCAAGAAGCAGATCGACGACGACCTGATGGAGGACCTCGAGACCCAGCTGCTGCTGGCGGATGTGGGCATCGAGGCCACTACCGAGATCATCGACCGCCTCACCGCGCGGGTCACCCGCAAGGAGCTCCAGGACAGCGAGGCGCTCTATCGCGCCCTGCAGGAGGAGCTGGCCGCCATGCTGGAGCCGGTCAGCCAGCCGCTGACCCTGCCGCCCAAGGGCGAAGGGCCCTTCGTGATTCTGGTGGTGGGCGTCAATGGCGTCGGCAAGACCACCACCATCGGCAAGCTTACCCAGCGCTTCCAGCGCGAGGGCCGCAGCGTGATGCTGGCCGCCGGCGACACCTTCCGCGCCGCCGCGGTGGAGCAGCTCAAGGTGTGGGGCGAGCGCAACAAGGTGCCGGTGATCGCCCAGCACACCGGGGCCGACAGCGCTTCGGTGATCTTCGACGCCGTGGCTGCCGCCAAGGCGCGGGGCGTCGACGTACTGATCGCCGACACCGCCGGTCGCCTGCACAACAAGGCCCACCTGATGGAGGAGCTCAAGAAGGTGCATCGGGTGATGGGCAAGGTGGACGCCACCGCCCCCCACGAGGTGATGCTGGTGCTCGACGCCGGCACCGGCCAGAACGCCCTCTCCCAGGCCAGCACCTTCAACGAGGCGGTGCCGATCACCGGGGTGACCCTGACCAAGCTCGACGGCACCGCCAAGGGCGGCATCATCTTCGCCCTGGCCAAGCAGCTCGGCACCCCCATCCGCTTCATCGGCGTCGGCGAGTCGCTGGATGACCTGCGGCCCTTCGCGGCCGGCGAATTCGTCGACGCCCTGTTCGACCGGGACGGGAACGACGCCGCGCAATGATCGTCTTCGAGCACGTGGGCAAGCGTTACGGCGGGCGCTTCGAGGCGCTCGCCAACCTCGATTTCCGCGTGCGCCGCGGCGAGATGGTGTTCCTGACCGGCCACTCCGGGGCCGGCAAGAGCTCCCTGCTGCGGCTGATCATGCGCCTGGAGCGCCCCTCCCGGGGTCGCATCCTGGTGGCGGGCCATGACATCGACCGGCTCCACGCCAGCCAGGTGCCCTTCTACCGGCGCCAGATCGGCGTGGTCTTCCAGGACCACCAGCTGCTCCACGACCGCTCGATCTTCCACAACGTGGCGCTGCCCCTGGAGATCCAGGGCGTGGAGCCCCGGGAGGCGGCGCGGCGGGTGCGGGCGGCGCTGGACAAGGTGGGGCTGCTGCATCGCGAGAAGGCCCTGCCCATCGAGCTCTCCGGCGGCGAGCAGCAGCGGGTGGGCATCGCCCGGGCGGTGGTCAACAAGCCGGCCCTGCTGCTGGCCGACGAGCCCACCGGCAACCTCGACCCCCAGCTCTCCGCCGACATCATGGGGCTGTTCGAGGACTTCAACCGCATCGGCACCACGGTGATGATCGCCAGCCACGACCTGGCGCTGATTGCCCGGCTGCGCCACCGCATCCTGCGCCTGCACGAGGGCCGGCTGGTGGCCGACCAGGAGGCCGCATGAGCCGCCGTCCCGCCCCGCCGCCGCCTCGCGGGGCGCGTACCCACCGCACCCGGTCGTCGAGCCGCCTGCGCGGCTGGCTGCGCCACCATCGGGCCATGGCCCTGGACAGCGCCTGGCGGCTGCTGAAGGCGCCCATCGGCAGCCTGGTGACCATGCTGGCCATCGCCATCGCCCTGGTGCTGCCGGCAGCGCTGTGGCTGACCCTGGACGGCGCCCGGCTGCTGGACGCCGAGCTGACCGAGAGCGCCACCCTGACCGTCTACCTGGCCCACCACGTGGACGAGGCCCAGGCCGAGCGGGTCGAGGAGGCGCTGGCCGCCAACGAGGGGGTCGGTCGCACCCGGCTGATCACCGCGGCCGAGGGCATGGCGGAGTTCCAGCAGGCGCTGGGGCTGGCCGACGCCCTGGGGCGCCTGGAGGAGAACCCGCTGCCGGCCAGCGTGGTGGTGACCCCGCGGGACCCCTCCCCGGAGGCGGTGCGCGCCCTGGCCGGGGAACTCGAGGTGATGACGGGGGTCGAGGAGGTGCGCCTGGACCTGGCCTGGATCGAGCGGCTGCGCCACCTGGCCGAGCTGGGGCGCCGCGTCGCCCTGGCCCTGGCGGTGCTGTTCGGCAGCGGGGTGCTGCTGGTGGTGGGCAACACCATCCGCCTGGCGGTGGAGAACCGCCGCAAGGAGATCGAGGTGGTGACCCTGATCGGCGCCACCCACGCCTTCGTGCGCCGGCCCTTCCTCTACAGCGGGGCCTGGTACGGGCTCGGCGGCGGCCTGCTGGCCTGGGGGCTGTTGTCGCTCGGCAGCGAATGGCTGGCCGCTCCCGTCTCGGCCCTGGCGGCCAGCTACGGCGCCACGTTCAGCCTGCCGCGGCTGGGCGCCGCCGGTTCCACAATTCTGGTGGGCTGTAGTATACTACTGGGCTGGGTGGGCGCCTGGATCGCGGTGAGTCGCCATCTCGCCGAGGTCAAACCGCGGTAGCGGCACGAGGCTCGCGATCAGGCCGCCAGGCACCTGGAAACCACGCCTCTGGCGTGGTTTCATGGAACATTTCCCTGTTTCCGGCGTCTGATGCAGTTGAGCGCCAATGCACGTCTGGGTTGATAAACTTCTGGGCTGACAAGGAGGCATCCTGCATATGAGCACTAGTCTTCTTCCGGTGGGCCATCTCTCCCCGGGGCACGACCTCAACGGCTACCTCCAGGCCGTCCGCAGCATCCCGCTGCTGACCGCCGAGGAGGAGAGCGAGCTGGCTTACCGCCTGCATGATGAGGGCGACCTGGAGGCGGCACGCCGCCTGGTCCTGTCCCACCTGCGCTTCGTCGTGCATATCGCCCGCAGCTATTCCGGCTACGGCCTGCCCCAAGCGGACCTGATCCAGGAGGGCAATGTCGGCCTGATGAAGGCGGTCAAGCGCTTCGATCCCAACCAGGGCGTGCGCCTGGTCTCCTTCGCTGTGCACTGGATCAAGGCGGAGATCCACGAGTTCGTGCTGCGCAACTGGCGCATCGTGAAGATCGCCACCACCAAGGCCCAGCGCAAGCTGTTCTTCAACCTGCGCAGCGCCAAGAAGCGCCTGGCCTGGCTGAGCGGCGACGAGGTCGACGCCATCGCCCGGGACCTCGACGTCAAGCCCGAGGTGGTGCGCGACATGGAGGGCCGCCTCTCCGCCCATGATGCCGGCTTCGATGCCGCCCCGGGCGAGGACGAGGAGAGCAGCTGGCAGGCGCCGGTGCACTACCTCGAGGATGCCTCTGCCGACCCGGCCGTCCGGCTCGAGGAGAGCGACTGGGAGGACGATGCCACCCACCGTCTGCAGCAGGCCATGGAGGCCCTCGACGAGCGCTCCCGGGACATCCTGCAGCGCCGCTGGCTGGCCGACGAGAAGGCCACCCTGCACGAGCTGGCCGACGTCTACGGCGTCTCCGCCGAGCGCATCCGCCAGCTCGAGAAGAACGCCATGAAGAAGATCCGTCAGCAGATCGGTGACGCCCTGGCGGCCTGAGCGGGGTTTTGTGGGAACTGGGCTTTGCCTGGCGAGTGGAGGTGGGAGCTGGGTTTTGTGGGAGCTGGGCTCCGCCCGGCGAATGGAGACCGAAGGGCTCCTGGCGGCATGCGCCAACGCCGGCAACACCGCCGGGGCGCCTGCGGCGCCATTCGCCCGGCGGAGCCGATCTCCCACCAGTCGTCTCAAGCCTCGCGAAGAACCTAACAGTAACCCCCGTCGGATGAGAGTCCGGCGGGGGTTATTCATTGACGGGAGAGGGACCGGCTACGCTGGCTGCGGGCTCTCGCGCAGCAGCTGGGCCGAGAGCAGCACCCACTGTGCCTCCCAGTGCTCGGTGGGGCGGCGCTTGAAGTCGCTTCTCACGTACTGGCTGATGCGCCCCTCGGCGGCGGCCAGCAGCAGGTTGGCGGCGGCGGAGGCGGGCAGGCAGAGGCGGCGCCCCTCGCGCAGCTCCGCCTCGCGCAGCACCTGCTTGAGCTGGGTCTCGAGCCGCTCGAAGAGCTGGTGGATGCGAAGGCGCAGGCGCGCGGTCTCGCCGGTGAGCACGCCGCCGTCGAGCAGCCGGGAGAGCCCGGGGTTCTTCTCGGCGAAGGCCAGCAGCAGGGTGAGCAGCGCCCCGCAGCGCGGCAGCGCCTCCGGGCTCTCCTCGAGGATGCGGGTGATCCGCGCGAAGAGCGTCTCCTCGATGAACTCGATGAGCCCCTCGAACATGCGCGCCTTGCTGGGGAAGTGGCGGTAGAGGGCGGCCTCGGAGACGCCGACCTGCTTCGCCAGGGCGGCCACGGTGATGCGCTTGCCGCTGTCCTCCTCCAGCATCAGGGCCAGCGCCTGCAGGATCTGCTCGCGGCGGCTGGGTGTGGGGGTTGCCTGCGTCATGGTGTTCTTTTCTTTTCTGATGGTCGACTCATGCTAGCCGCGGACCCGGCATCGCGCAAAGCGAGACGCCAGGCTCGCGGTCGGTGCGTCACGCGTCCGTGGCGGTGTCGGTGATCAGGGTGCCGACCCCGGCGTTGGTGAAGATCTCCAGCAGGGTGGCGTGGGGCACCCGGCCGTCGATGATATGGGCACTCTTCACGCCGCCCTTCACCGCCTCCAGGGCGCAGCGGATCTTGGGCAGCATGCCGCCGTGGATGGTGCCGTCGGCGATCAGCTCGTCGACCTGGGCGGTGGTCAGCCCGGTGAGCACCTCGCCCTCGGCGTTCATCAGGCCGGCCACGTTGGTCAGCAGCATCAGCTTCTCGGCGCCCAGCGCCTCGGCCACCTTGCCGGCCACCAGGTCGGCGTTGATGTTGTAGCTGTGGCCCTCGGCATCGACGCCGATAGGGGCGATCACCGGGATGAAGTCGCGCTCGGCGAGCATCTCGATCAGGTCGGTGGAGATGTGCTCCACCTCGCCGACGTGGCCGATGTCGATGATCTCGGGGACGGTCATCTCCGGGGTCTGGTGCTCCACCTTGAGCTGGCGGGCGCGGATCTGGCTGCCGTCCTTGCCGGTGAGGCCGATCGCCTTGCCGCCGCACTGGTTGATCAGGTTGACGATGCCCTTGTTGACCAGGCCGCCCAGCACCATCTCCACCACGTCCATGGTCTCGGCGTCGGTGACCCGCATGCCGTTGACGAAGCGCGACTCGATGTTGAGCTTCCTGAGCAGGTCGCCGATCTGCGGGCCGCCGCCGTGAACCACCACCGGATTGATGCCCACCTCCTTCATCAGCACCATGTTGCGGGCGAAGGAGTCGATCAGGGTGTCCTCGGTCATGGCGTTGCCGCCGTACTTCACCACCACGGTCTTGCCGGTGAAGCGCTGGATATAGGGCAGCGCCTCGGAGAGCACTTCCACTACCAGGCGCGGGTCGCGGGTCTGTTCGGTCATTGCGGGTTCCCTTCTCTTGCTCTTGCTCTTGATCTTGGCGGAGCCACCGCTGGCGCGGCGGCGGGTCATCAATCCCTTGGGCTCAGAGCGCCACGTCCAGTTCGGGGGCGACCCTGGCCAGGGCGGCGGCGAACTGCGCCTTGATGCGCTCGAGCGCCGTCTCGCTCTTGCCCTCGAAGCGCAGTACCAGCACCGGCGTGGTGTTGGAGGCGCGGCACAGGCCCCAGCCGTCCGGGTAGTCGACGCGGATGCCGTCCAGGGTGGTCTTCACCCCCTCCTCGCCGAACTCCCCCTCGCGGGCCAGGCGCGCCACCAGGTCGAACTTGGTCTCGTCGGTGACGGTGACGTTGATCTCCGGGGTGCCGATGTCCTGGGGGTAGCGGTTGAAGAAGGCGTCGGCGTCGAGGTCCTGGCGGGAGAGGATCTCCAGCAGGCGGGCGGCGCCGTAGAGGCCGTCGTCGAAGCCGTACCAGCGCTCCTTGAAGAAAATGTGGCCGCTCATCTCGCCGGCAAGCTGCGCGCCGGTCTCCTTCATGCGCGCCTTGATCAGCGAGTGGCCGGTGCGCCACATCTCGGGCTCGCCGCCGGCCTCGTCGATCACCCGGGCCAGGTTGCCGGTGCACTTGACGTCGAAGATCACCTTGGCGCCCGGGTTGCGCTCGAGCATGTCCTCGGCGAAGGCCATCATCAGGTGGTCGGGGTAGATCAGCCGGCCGGAGGGGGTGATCACGCCGAGGCGGTCGCCGTCGCCGTCGAAGGCCAGGCCGATGTCGGCGCCGCTCTCCTTCACGACGCGGATCAGGTCCTGGAGGTTCTCGGGCTTGCCCGGGTCCGGATGGTGGTTGGGGAAGGTGCCGTCGATCTCGGCGAACAGCGGCAGCGTCTCGGCGCCGAGCTTCTCGATCAGCTGCGGGCCAAGCTCGCCGGCCACGCCGTTGCCGCAGTCCACCACCGCCTTGAGCGGGCGCGCCAGGCGCACGTCGGTGAGGATTCTCGCCAGGTAGGCATTGCGCACGTCGACCTCGCGCACGCTGCCCGTGCCCTCGGTCAGGTCGCCCGTGGTGATGCGCGTATGCAGGGCGGTGATGGCGTCGCCGGAGAGGGTCTCGCCGGCCAGCACGATCTTGAAGCCGTTGTAGTCCGGCGGGTTGTGGCTGCCGGTGACCATGACGCCGGAGGCGGTGCCGTCCAGCACGTGGGTGGCGAAGTAGAGCACCGGGGTGGGCACCATGCCGATGTCGATGACGTCGCGGCCGGCGGCGTTCAGGCCGCGGGTCAGGGCCGCCTGGAGGCGCGGGCCGGAGAGGCGGCCGTCGCGGGCCACCACCACGGTGGACTCGCCGCGGGCGGCGGCCTCGCTGCCGATGGCGCGGCCGATTGCCTCGACGGTCGGCTCGGTCAGGGTGTCATCGACGATGCCGCGGATGTCGTAGGCGCGGAAGATGGAGGCGGGAACGGTCTGGGTCTCGTCTGTCATGGGTGTCCTTGTCCTGTGGGTCGCGTCGGGGCGGATGTCAGTGGCGGCCCGAGCTGCCGAAGCCGCCGCTGCCGCGGCGGCTGGCGTCGAAGTCGTCGACCAGTTCGAGCTCGGCCTGCACCACGGGAACAAGCACATACTGTGCCAGTCGCTCGAAGGGCTCGAGGGTGAAGGGGGCCTGGCCGCGGTTCCACACCGAGATCATCAGCTCGCCCTGGTAGTCGGAGTCGATCAGGCCGACCAGGTTGCCGAGTACGATGCCGTGCTTGTGGCCCAGCCCCGAGCGGGGCAGGATCAGGCCGGCAAGGCCGGGGTCGGCGATATGGATGGCGAGCCCGGTGCGCACCAGCTCGCACTGGCCGGGGGCCAGCGTCAGGGGCGCCTCGAGCAGGGCGCGCAGGTCCATGCCGGCGGAGCCGTCGGTGGCGTAGCCGGGCAGATAGTCGCGCAGGCGCTCGTCGAGGAGCTTCACGGCCAGGCGGGGCCGAGCGGCGGGTCGGGGGGTGTCGGACATCGGGAGATTCCAGGGTCGTGGGTCGGATTCAGGGGTGCCGGCGCGCCTGCAGGCAGGCGAGGGCGCGGTGCATCACCGCCATGGCGAGCCGTGACTTGGTCTGGGGTGCGAGCTCTTCCTCGGCGAGAGCGTCGCCTTCCGGCGACGCCTTCTCCTGCCGGGCCGCCTCCCGCCACAGCACCAGGGCGGCGTTGTCGTCGGCGCCGAAGCCGAGCCCCTCGCGGGAGACGTCGTTGGCCACGATCATGTCCAGCCTCTTGCGGGTAAGCTTGTCCCGGGCATAAGCCGCGAGGTCACGGGTCTCGGCGGCGAAGCCCACCACGAAGGGGCGCCGGGCCTCCGGCAGGGCGGCCACGCTGGCGATGATATCGGGGTTCTTGACCAGCCGCAGGGTCAGCCCCTCCTCGCCCTCGACCTTCTTGATCTTGTGCTCGGCGGCCTGCTCGGCGCGGTAGTCGGCCACCGCGGCGCAGCCGATGAACAGATCGCTCTGCGCGGCCAGCCGCATCGCGGCCTCGTGCATCTCGAGCGCCGTCTCCACCTCGACCCGCGCCACGCCCGCAGGGCAGGGCAGGCTGACCGGGCCGCTTATCAGGGTGACCCGGGCGCCCAGGGCGGCGGCGGCCTCGGCCAGGGCGTAGCCCATCTTGCCGGAGCTGTGGTTGGAGAGGTAGCGCACCGGGTCCAGCGGCTCCCGGGTGGGGCCGGCAGTGATGGTCACGGCCATGCCCGCGGCCGGGGCGTCGCCGGTGTTCGACACCTGGCTCGCGTCCAGCAGCGCCGCGAGAATCGCCTCGGGCTCCAGCATGCGCCCGGGCCCCACGTCGCCGCAGGCCTGGTCGCCGCTCGCAGGCCCCAGCAGGCGCCAGCCGTCCTCCATGAGCCGGGCGGCGTTGCGCGCCGTCGCCGGGTGGCGCCACATCGCCTGATTCATGGCCGGGGCCATCACCTTCTCGGCTTCGCTGGCCAGGCACAGGGTGGTGAGCAGGTCGTCGGCCATGCCGGCGGCCAGCCGTGCCATCAGGTCGGCGGTGGCGGGGGCGATCAGGATGGTGTCGGCCCAGCGGGCCAGCTCGATGTGGCCCATGCCGGCTTCGGCTTCCGGGTCGAGCAGCGAGGTGCGTACCGGCTCGCCGGTCAGCGCCTGCAGGGTGAGCGGGGTAATGAAGGCCTGGGCGCCCTCGGTCATGACGACGCGCACCTCGCAGCCGGCCTGCTTGAGCAGGCGGGC
The DNA here is from genome assembly GCF_003182195.1 of Halomonas sp. A11-A. Taxonomy (GTDB): domain Bacteria; phylum Pseudomonadota; class Gammaproteobacteria; order Pseudomonadales; family Halomonadaceae; genus Halomonas; species Halomonas alkalicola. The sequence continues at coordinate 185,515 of NZ_QGTM01000004.1, read as the reverse complement.
GAGCACGGCGCTCTTGTAGGCGGCGATGCCGGCGCTGATGCCGAGCAGTACGCGGCGGGAGGGCGATGACATGGACGGATTCCCGGCGGTGATGTCAGCCGCCTACCTTACCACTGGCGCCCCACCTTGCGTAGACGAGCAGACCTTGTCGGAGAGTGGCTACACTGAGCAGAAGACGACGGGCAGGGAGGCGGTGATGTCGATCAGGGACTGGCCGGAGGGGGAGCGCCCCCGGGAGAAGCTGCTGGCGCTGGGGTCGGAGGCGCTGTCGGACGCCGAGCTGCTGGCGATCTTCCTGCGGGTGGGGCTGCCCGGCCGCTCGGCGGTGGACCTGGCCCGCGACCTGCTGCTGGAGTTCGGCGGCCTGCGCCAGCTGCTGGAGGCGGACCGCGAGCGCTTCTGCGCCGCCCGGGGCATGGGCAGCGCCAAGTTTGTGCAGCTGCAGGCCACTCTGGAGCTGTCGCGCCGCCACCTGGCCAGCCAGCTGGCCCGGGGCGAGGCGCTCACCTCGCCGACCCTGGTGCGCAGCTATCTGGCCTCGCAGCTACGCCACCTGGGCCACGAGGAGTTTGCCGCGCTCTTCCTCGACAGCCAGCACCGGGTGATCCGCTATGAGTCGCTGTTCCGCGGCACCCTGGACAGCGCCTCGGTCTACCCCCGCGAGGTGGCCCGTCGTGCCCTGGAGCTGGGGGCCGGGGCGATCATCTTCGCCCACAACCACCCGTCCGGGGTGGCCGAGCCCAGTGATGCCGACCGGCGCATCACCGATCGGCTGCGCGAGGCGCTGGGGCTCTTCGAGATCCGCGTGCTGGACCACTTCGTGGTGGGGGATGGCGAGGTGGTCTCCTTTGCCGAGCGGGGGTGGCTCTAGCGCTTTATCAGGCGCTTTGATAGACTGCGCGCCCGGCTGCGCTCGGTTCCTGGGTTTGACGTCGATCTGACGTCCGGGATTCAGGGTCGCAAGCATGCTCTCCGCCATCGGCTGGCCACGTGCGCCACGCCCCGTTGCGGCGCCACCTTATGCCCTGCTGGATCTGCGCTGCGCGCTTGCCCGGCGTGGCGGTCTCTGGTATAAAGTGCAGCCTTTGAATTCCCTTGGGTCAAATTTCACGGGATCTCCCGGTTTGCCCGACAGGTTTTGAACACTCAGGGTTCGCGCATCAGGCGCCGAACACCTGGCCCAGCGGTTGGAGGCTCCAATGTCAAAAGTATGTCAGGTTACCGGCAAGCGCCCGGTGACTGGTAACAACGTTTCACACTCCCAGCGCAAGACCCGTCGTCGGTTCCTGCCGAACCTGCACACCCATCGCTTCTGGGTGGAGTCCGAGAACCGCTTCGTCAAGCTGCGCGTCTCCTCCAAGGGCATGCGTGTGATCGACAAGAAGGGCATCGACGCGGTGCTCAGCGACATCCGCAAGCGCGGCGAAGCCGTCTAAGCGATATCCATTCAGGGAGCAGCAGTCATGCGTGACAAGATCAAGCTGGTGTCCAGTGCCGGTACCGGCCACTTCTACACCACCGACAAGAACAAGCGGAACACCCCGGACAAGCTCGAGTTCAAGAAGTTTGATCCGGTCGCCCGCAAGCACGTGATGTACAAGGAAGCCAAGATCAAGTAAGCCTTGGTCGTCTTCCGCAGGTGTTCTTGCCTGTCCCCCTGAACCCGGCTCCACTGGCCGGGTTCAGGCGTTTGTAGGGCTCTTGGCAGAGCCCCCTTGTGGAGGCCCCCAGGCGGCCGAGCCGAGCGATACATCATGCCCGAACTGCCCGAAGTCGAGACGACCCGCCGCGGCATCGCCCCCCACGTGGAGGGGCGCGAGATCACCGAGGTCATCGTGCGCCAGCCGCGGCTGAGGCTGCCGGTGCCCGCCGACCTGGCCGAGCGCTTGGTGGGGGCGCGCATCGGGACCCTTGCCCGGCGCGCCAAGTACCTGCTGGTGCCGCTGGCCGGGGGCGATTCAGCGGGCGGTAATCTGGCCGGCGGCACCCTGCTGTGGCACCTGGGCATGTCCGGCAGCTTGCGTATCGCCCGGGTCGGCGAGCTGCCCAGGAAGCACGACCACGTCGACCTGGTGCTCGAGGATGGCGCCCTGCTGCGCTACCACGACCCGCGCCGCTTCGGCTTCGTCGACTGGCTCGCCGGCACCCCCGAGCAGGACCCGCGCCTGGCCCGCCTGGGGCCGGAGCCCCTGTCGGAGGCCTTCGACGGCGCGCGGCTCTTCGCGCTCTCCCGCGGGCGCCGGGTGGCGGTGAAGCCCTTCCTGATGGACAACGCTGTGGTGGTGGGGGTGGGCAACATCTACGCCTCCGAGGCGCTGTTCATGGCCGGCATCGACCCGCGCCGCGCCGCCGGGCGCATCTCCCGCGAGCGCTACGACCGCCTGGCCGCCGCCGCCCGGGAGGTGCTGGCCGCCGCCATCACCCAGGGAGGCACCACCCTGCGCGACTTCGTCAGTGGCACCGGCGAGCCGGGCTACTTCAAGCAGCGCCTCAACGTCTACGGCCGCCACGGCCAGCCCTGCCGGCAGTGCGGCGCCGAACTGCGCCTCGTCACCCTAGGGCAGCGGGCCAGCGTCTACTGTCCCCACTGCCAGTCCTGATTCTCGAGAGATTCCCATGACCCTGTCCTCCCTGCGCCTCAACAAGCACGCCGACCGCCGCCTCAAGGCCGGCCACCTGTGGCTCTACTCCAACGAGATCGACACCGGGGCCACCCCGCTCAAGGGCCTTGCGCCCGGCCAGCAGGTGGTGGTGGAGGCCGCCAACGGCAAGGCGCTGGGCGTGGCCTACGTCAACCCGAACTCGCTGATCTGCGCGCGGCTGGTCTCCCGGGACCCCAAGCAGGGGCTCGACCGCTCGCTGCTGGTGCATCGCCTCAACCAGGCCCTGGCCCTGCGCCAGCGCCTCTTCGCCGCGCCCTATTACCGCCTGGTGCACGGCGAGGGGGACCTGCTGCCGGGCCTGGTGATCGACCGCTTCGCCGACACCCTGGTGGTGCAGCTCAACACCGCCGGCATGCAGGCGGTGCTGCCCGAGCTGCTCGACGCCCTGGACAAGGTGCTCGCGCCGACCACGGTGGTGCTGCGCAACGACACCAGCGGCCGCCGTCAGGAGGGCCTCGAGCTCGGCGTGGAGGTGGTCAAGGGCGAGGTGGGTGATCCCGTGCTGCTGGAAGAGAACGGCGTGCGCTTCGCCGCTCCGGTGCTCGACGGCCAGAAGACCGGCTGGTTCTATGACCACCGCGTCAACCGCGCCTGGCTCAACCAGTACGTGGCCGGCAAGCGGGTGCTGGACCTGTTCAGCTACGTGGGCGGCTGGGGCGTGCAGGCCGCCGCCCACGGCGCCCGCGAGGTACTCTGCGTCGATTCTTCCGCCGCAGCGCTCGAGCGGGTGGCCGAGAACGCCGTCCTCAACGGCCTGCACGAGCAGGTGGCGGTGGGCGAGGGCGATGCCTTCGAGGTGCTGGCGGCGCTCAAGGCCGAGGGCGAGGAGTTCGACGTGGTGATCCTCGACCCGCCGGCCTTCATCAAGAAGCGCAAGGACATCCCCGTCGGTGAGCATGCCTACGGCAAGCTCAACCGCGAGGCGATGCGCCTGCTGGGCCGCGATGGGCTGCTGCTGTCGGCGTCGTGCTCCATGCACCTGGCGCCGGAGCGGCTGGTGGACGTGGTGCGCGGCGCCGTGCGCCACCAGGACCGCCACGGCCAGATCCTCTTTCAGGGCCACCAGGGGCCGGACCACCCGGTGCACCCGGCGATCCCCGAGACCAGCTACCTCAAGGCCCTGGGCGTGCGGGTCTTCCGGGACTGACGAAGAAGGCGTCTTCGACGCCCGCTGGAGCGGCGGGGGCGCAGCGCCCCCCGATGGATCTGCGAGGAGCGTGCCATGGAGTGGGATCTTCCCGAGCCCTTTTTCATCGAGCTCGTCGTCGAGCCCTCGGCCATCGACGAGTACGACCACGTCAACAACGCCGAGTACCTGCGCTGGATCGAGCAGGTGAGCTGGGCCCACTCCGACTCCCTGGGGCTGACCCTCGAGCGCTACCGCGAGCTGGATCGCGGCATGGCGGTGCATCGCCATGAGCTGGACTACCTGGCGCCGGCCTTCGAGGGTGACCGCCTGGCCCTGGCCACCTGGATCATCGCCGATGACAGCCGCCTCACCCTGACCCGCCGCTTCCAGCTGATTCGCCCCGCCGATGGCCGCACCCTGCTGCGGGCCCGCACCCGCTTCGCCTGCATCGAACTCTCCAGCGGCCGCCCGCGGCGCCTGCCCGAGGAGTACCGGCGAATCTACGGCAAGGCCGCCGTCGCCGAGTGACCCCGGTCGCCTTGCGGTGGGCTGCGCGTTACCATAGCCGTCATTTACGAACAGCAGAGTCCGCCTACCCCATGAGTGCAGCTTCCGAGAAGACCCGCGTTCTCACCGGCATCACCACCACCGGTACGCCCCACCTGGGCAACTACGTCGGGGCCATCAAGCCCGCCATCGAGGCGAGCCAGGACCCGAACGTGCAGTCCTACTATTTTCTGGCCGACCTGCATGCGCTGATCAAGTGCCAGGAGCCGCGCCGGGTGCAGGAGTCGCGCCTTGAGATCGCCGCCACCTGGCTGGCGCTGGGGCTGGATACCGACAATGCCATCTTCTATCAGCAATCCGATATTCCCGAGATCCCCGAGCTCACCTGGATGCTCTCCTGCGTCTGCGCCAAGGGGCTGATGAACCGCGCCCACGCCTACAAGGCCGCGGTGGCGGAGAACGAGTCCGCCGGCAACCAGGACCCCGACAAGGGCATCACCATGGGGCTGTTCGGGTACCCCGTGCTGATGGCCGCCGACATCCTGATGTTCAACGCCAACAAGGTGCCGGTGGGCCGCGACCAGATCCAGCACATCGAGATGGCCCGCGATATCGCCGGGCGCTTCAACCACCTCTACAAGGGCGACTACTTCGCCCAGCCCGAGGCGGTGGTCGACGACAACGTGGCGGTGCTCAATGGCCTGGACGGGCGCAAGATGTCCAAGAGCTACAACAACACCATCCCGCTGTTCACGCCCGAGAAGAAGCTGCTCAAGCTGGTGCGCAAGATCAAGACCAACTCCCTGGAGCCCGGCGAGCCCAAGGACCCCGACACCTGCACCCTGTTCCAGATCTACTCGGCCTTCTCCGGTCCGGAGGCGACCGCCGCCATGCGTGCCGAGTACGAGAACGGCATCGGCTGGGGCGAGGCCAAGAATCGTCTCTTCGAGACCCTCAACGAGCAGCTGCGCGAGCCCCGCGAGCGCTACCAGGCACTGCTGGAGGACCCCGGCCACATCGAGGCGGTGCTGCACAAGGGCGCCGAACGCGCTCGGGCCGAGGCGGCCCCCTTCATGGATCGCCTGCGCCAGGCGGTGGGTCTGGGTCGCTTCGTCTGATCGCCAACCCGGCTGTCGTGAAAGGGGCCTTCTGGCCCCTTTCGCCGTTTATACCCATGCCCTGACGCTATCGAGGTGATAGTGCTTATTAATTTATGTCATTTTCGTCTTAGGATTTTCATTTAAATTCTTTTGCGTTCTTTGCATAGATGATTAGCATGCTCTCATCCACGGGCGCGCCCCGCCTGTCCTGATGCTACCGAGAGAGCCCGCCATGAGTGAACTCGCCCTGACCCGACGCTCACGACTTTCCGTGCCCGCGGTGGCCGCCGGCGCCCTGCTGCTGGGTGCCCTGGCTGTCGGCTCCGCCTTCGGCGCCCGCATCGGCGCGCTGATGGTGATCGGCGGCCTGCTGGGCATGGTGCTCTACCATGCCGCCTTCGGCTTCACCGCCGCCTGGCGGGTCTTCATCACCGAGCGCCGCGGCCGTGGCCTGCGCGCCCAGATGGTGATGCTGGCCATCGCCGTGCTGCTCTTCTTCCCCGCCCTGGGCGCCGGCACCCTCTTCGGCACCGAGGTGAGCGGCTATGTGGCCCCGGTTGGCGTCTCGGTGATCTTCGGCGCCTTCCTGTTCGGCATCGGCATGCAGCTGGGGGGCGGCTGTGCCTCCGGCACCCTCTTCACTGCCGGCGGCGGCAACGCCCGCATGCTGATCACCCTGCTGTTCTTCGTGGTGGGCTCGGTGATCGGCACCGCCCACTTCGCCTGGTGGCAGAGCCTGCCCGCCTTGCAGCCGGTCTCCCTGGTGCAGAGCGCCGGCGTGGGCGGCGGCATCGTGGTGAGCCTCGCGCTCTTCGCCGCCATTGCCGCCTTCACCGTGGTGATGGAGAAGCGCCGCCATGGCCAGCTGGAGCAGACGCCGCGCATTGATGCCGGCAACCGCCGCTGGCTCACCGGCCCCTGGCCGCTGCTCTTCGGTGCCGTGGCCCTGGCGCTGCTCAACTACGCCACCCTGGCCCTGGCCGGACGCCCCTGGGGCGTGACCGGTGCCTTCGCCCTGTGGGGCGCCAAGGGCTTCGAGCTGCTGGGCGGCGACGTGACCGGCTGGGGCTACTGGCAGGCCCCTGGCAACGCGGCGGCCCTGCAGGCCAGCGTGTGGAGCGACATCACCACGGTGATGAACGTCGGCATCATGATCGGCGCCCTGGTCGCCGCCTCCCTGGCCGGGCGCTTCGCCCCCAACTTCCGCATCCCGGCCAAGTCGGTGCTGGCGGCGGTGATCGGCGGCATCATGCTCGGCTATGGTGCCCGCCTGGCCTTCGGCTGCAACATCGGCGCCTACTTCGGCGGCATCGCCTCCGGCAGCCTGCACGGCTGGGTGTGGCTCATCGCCGCCTTCGCCGGCAACATGATCGGCGTGCGTCTGCGCCCCCTCTTCTTCGAGGGCGAGGCGGCCCGCCAGCCGGCGGCCAAGGGCTGCTGAGCCGCGGCATCGAAGGGTGAACTTCGCGTGATCTCGCGCCCCGGCCCAGGCCGGGGCGCGCGCTTTTGGGGCGTGGTAAAGTGTTCCAAAAGCGCCGCCAGAGCGCTAACGGCCCGTTCCAGTCACCGCACCGAGAGCAGAGATGACCACTGAAACCAAGCGCCCCCTCTATATTCCCTATGCCGGCCCTCCGCTGCTGGAGATGCCGCTGCTCAACAAGGGCAGCGCCTTCAGCCAGGAGGAGCGCATCGAGTTCAACCTGATCGGCCTGCTGCCCCAGTGCGTGGAGTCCATCGAGGAGCAGCTGGAGCGGGCCTACCGGCAGTATCGCCAGTGCCAGAATGACCTGGACAAGCATATCTACCTGCGTGCCATCCAGGACGACAACGAGACCCTCTACTTCCGCCTGGTGTCCGAACACCTCGAGGAGATGCTGCCGATCATCTATACGCCGACCGTGGGCAAGGCGTGTCAGGAGTTCTCCAACATCTATCGCAACCACCGCGGGCTGTTTATCGCCTACCCGGATCGCGATCGCATGGATGACATCCTGCGCAGCGCCACCAAGAATCAGGTCAAGGTAATCGTGGTGACCGACGGCGAGCGCATCCTCGGCCTCGGCGACCAGGGCATCGGCGGCATGGGCATCCCCATCGGCAAGCTGGCGCTCTACACCGCCTGCGGCGGCATCAGCCCTGCCTACACCCTGCCGATCATGCTCGACGTGGGCACCAACAACCAGGCGCTGCTCGACGACCCCATGTACATGGGCTGGCGCCATGAGCGCATCGGCCAGGAGGAGTACGACGCCTTCATCGCCCAGTTCATCGAGGCGGTGAAGCGCCGCTGGCCCAATGTGCTGCTGCAGTTCGAGGACTTCGCCCAGGCCAACGCGGTGCCGCTGCTGGAGCGCTATCGCGATGAGCTCTGCTGCTTCAACGATGACGTCCAGGGCACCGCCTCGGTGGTGGTGGGCACCCTGATGGCCGCCTGCGAGGCGCGCGACGAGGGCATCGGCCAGCAGCGGGTGGTGTTCGTGGGGGCGGGCTCCGCCGGCTGCGGCATCGCCGAGCAGGTGGTGGTGGCCATGCAGGCCGAGGGGCTCACCGAGAAGGAGGCCCGCGCCCGGGTCTTCATGGTGGATCGTGAGGGGCTGGTCACCGCGGAGCAGACCTGGCTGCGCGACTTCCAGAAGCGCCTGGCCCATGACCCGGCGCTGACCGAGGGCTGGCAGGGGCAGGAGCTGGTGGAGACGATCCGTCGGATCAAGCCCACGGTGCTGATCGGCGTCTGCGGCCGGCCCGGCATCTTCACCGAGGAAGTGGTGCGCACCATGCACGCCGGCTGCGAGCGGCCGGTGATCATGCCGCTCTCCAACCCCACCTCCCAGGCGGAGGCGCTGCCCGAGGATGTGATCCGCTGGACCGAGGGCGCGGCCCTGGTGGCCACCGGCAGCCCCTTCGCGCCGGTGGAGTACGAGGGGCGCACCTACCCCATCGCCCAGTGCAACAACTCCTACATCTTCCCGGGCATTGGCCTCGGGGTGGTGGCCTCCGGCGCGAAGCGGGTCACCGACGACATGCTGATGGCGGCTTCCCGGGCGCTGGCGCGCGAGGCGCCGATCGTCAAGGAGGGGGAGGGCGCGCTGCTGCCGCCGCTTTCGAAGATCCGTGAGCTCTCCAAGGCGATCGCCTTCGACGTGGCCGCCCAGGCTCAGGGCGAGGGCGTGGCGCTGAAGACCGACGGCATCAAGCTGCGCGCCGCCATCGAGCGCAACTGCTGGACGCCGGAGTATCGCCTCTACCGCCGCCGTTCCTTCTGATAGTGCACTGATTCACTACTGCGCTCGATATGCTGGCCGCCGGCGGTGCTCGCAATCCTCATTGAGCAGCCAGTCAACTCCGGTTGCTCTGCTCCGGCGGCAGCCAGCCTATCTTCGCTCGTGACGTGAATCAGAAGCACTATGTAATGAGATGAAAAAGGCCCTGCCGGTTCACCGGCAGGGCCTTTCTGGTTTACATGGCAGCGCTCAAGGCGTCATCGGCGGCAGGTCAGACTACCTGGGCGGCCCCACCTAGGCGGCCCCAATCATACGGCGCAGCACATAGTGGAGGATGCCGCCGTGGCGGTAGTAGGCCAGCTCGTTGGCGGTGTCGATGCGGCAGAGCGCCTCGATGTGCTTCTCGCCCTTGTCGCTCTTGATGGTGACCTTCACCTTGCCGCCCGGGGTGAGCTCGGCGAGCCCCGCGATGGAGACCCTCTCGTCGCCGGTCAGGCCGAGGCTCTGGCGGCTCTCCCCCTCGGGGAACTGCAGCGGCACCACGCCCATGCCGATCAGGTTGGAGCGGTGGATGCGCTCGAAGGATTCGGCCAGCACAGCGCGCACCCCGAGCAGGCGGGTGCCCTTGGCGGCCCAGTCACGGCTGGAACCGGTGCCGTACTCCTTGCCGGCGATCACCACCAGGGGCGTGCCCTCCTGCTGGTAGCGCATGGCGGCGTCATAGATCGCCATCTGCTCGCCGGAGGGGACGTGGCGGGTCTCGCCGCCCACCACGCCGTCGAGCATCTCGTTTCTGATGCGCACGTTGGCAAAGGTGCCGCGCATCATGATCTCGTGGTTGCCGCGCCGGGAGCCGTAGGAGTTGAAGTCCACCGGCCTGATGCCGCGCTCCTGCAGGTAGCGCCCGGCGGGGCTGTCGGGCTTGATGCTGCCGGCCGGCGAGATATGGTCGGTGGTCACCGAGTCGCCCAGCAGCGCCAGGATGCGGGCGTCCTCGACATCCTCGATGGCGTCGGGCTCGCGCCCCATGCCCTCGAAGAAGGGGGGGTGCTGGATGTAGGTGGACTCGGGCCACTCGTAGACCTTGCTCTCGGGGACCTCGATGGCCTTCCAGACGTCGTCGCCGTCGAACACCTCGGCGTACTCCTTCGAGAACATCCCGGTGTTGACCCGGGCCACCGCCTCGGCGATCTCCGCCTGGCTCGGCCAGATGTCTTTCAGATAGACCGGTTCGCCGTCGCTGCCGGTGCCAATGGGGTCCTGCGTCAGGTCGCAGCGCACGTTGCCGGCCAGCGCATAGGCCACTACCAGGGGCGGCGAGGCGAGCCAGTTGGTCTTCACCAAGGGATGGACCCGGCCCTCGAAGTTGCGGTTGCCGGAGAGCACCGAGGCCACGGTGAGATCACCCGCCTCGATGGCGCGTTCGATGGGTTCCGGCAGGGGGCCGGAGTTGCCGATGCAGGTGGTGCAGCCGTAGCCCACCAGATGGAAGCCCAGGGCGTCGAGGTCCTCGTCGAGGCCGGCGGCGGCCAGGTAGTCGGTGACCACCTTGGAGCCGGGGGCGAGCGAGGTCTTCACCCAGGGCCGGGTGGCAAGCCCCTTCTCGCGCGCCTTCCGGGCCAGCAGGCCGGCGGCCATCATCACGCTGGGGTTGGAGGTGTTGGTACAGGAGGTGATGGCGGCGATCACCACGTCGCCTGGATCGAGCCGGAACTGGGTGCCGTCGAGGTCGACGTCCTGGCTGTCGGCGTGCTCATAGCTGCGCTCGACGCCCACCGCGGTCTGGCCGCCTTCGGCCATCAGCCTGTCCTTCTCCACGCTGGCCTCGGCGGAGGAGAGCGGTTTGCCGTCCTCCTCCATGACCTTCTCGAAGGCCGCACGCATGTCGCCGAGGGCCACGCGGTCCTGGGGACGCTTGGGGCCGGCCAGACTGGCCTCCACCTCGTTCATGTCGAGGTGCAGGGTATCGCTGAAGATCGGCTCGTCGCCGGGCTCGCGCCACAGGCCCTGAGCCTTGCTGTAGGCCTCCACCAGCGCCACCTGGGCGTCGTCGCGGCCGGTCAGGCGCAGGTAGTTGAGGGTCTCGTCGTCCACCGGGAAGAAGCCGCAGGTGGCGCCGTATTCCGGGGCCATGTTGGCGATGGTGGCGCGGTCGGCCAGGGGCAGGTCCTTGAGGCCGTCGCCGTAGAACTCCACGAACTTGCCCACCACGCCCTTCTTGCGCAGCATCTCGGTGACGGTGAGCACCAGGTCGGTGGCGGTGATGCCCTCGCGCAGCCTGCCGGTAAGCTTGAAGCCGATCACCTCGGGAATCAGCATGGAGACCGGCTGGCCGAGCATGGCGGCCTCGGCTTCGATGCCGCCCACGCCCCAGCCGAGCACGCCCAAGCCGTTGATCATGGTGGTGTGGGAGTCGGTGCCCACCAGGGTGTCGGGGTAGGCGAAGGTCCGGCCGTCCTCCTCCTTCGTCCAGACCGTCTTGCCCAGGTACTCCAGGTTGACCTGGTGGCAGATGCCCGTGCCGGGGGGGACCACCCGGAAGTTGTCGAAGGCCTGCTGGCCCCAGCGCAGGAACTCGTAGCGCTCGCGGTTGCGCTCCATCTCGATGGCCACGTTGTCCCTGAAGGCCGTGGCGTTGCCGAACTTGTCTACCATCACCGAGTGGTCGATGACGAGGTCCACCGGGGAGAGCGGGTTGATGCGGGCCGGGTCCTCGCCCAGTGACTCCACCGCGGCGCGCATAGAGGCGAGGTCCACCACGCCCGGCACCCCGGTGAAGTCCTGCATGAGTACCCGGGCCGGGCGATAGCCGATCTCGCGGTCGGAGCGGGCCTCCTTCTGCCAGTCCACCAGCGCCTGCATGTCCTCCCGGGTGACGCTCTCGTCATCGGCGAAGCGCAGCTGGTTCTCGAGCAGAATCTTCAGCGTCTTGGGCAGCCGCTCGATGTCGCCCAGCGCCGCGGCGGCCTCGGGTAGGCTGTAGTAGTGGTAGGTCCTGTTGCCGACCTCGAGGGTCTTGAGGGTATCGGGGGTCGCGTCGGTGCTCATCGGTGTCCTCCTCATCGCGGAGAGTGAACGAACCATCCTGGTACTCTAGAGACATGGTCATGATAGGCGGCGTTTTCAACCGCTGCCCGTCAGGCCGCTTGAAACGGTGACGCCGGGCCGCCATCTTCCATGGCAAGGGTCATCCCAGGATAGCGTCGTCCCGTGACAGGCCGACGACGGCCGGGGAGTCCCCATGCACGAAGGCTGACGGCGGCGATAGCCCTGCGCTATGGCGCCGCCCACCGTGCCCGGATCCCTGCATTGGCTGCTACAATGGCGCCACTTCAGAACCTGAACGTTACCCACGAGGTGTCTTCCATGAGCGATGTGCGTCACGAACGCCTGATCATCCTGGGCTCGGGCCCGGCGGGCTATACCGCCGCCATCTACGCGGCCCGCGCCAACCTGAAGCCGGTGCTGATCACCGGCATGCAGGCGGGCGGCCAGCTGACCACCACCACCGACGTGGACAACTGGCCCGGTGACGATGCCGGCGTGCAGGGCCCGGAGCTGATGGAGCGCATGAAGCGCCACGCCGAGCGCTTCGATACCGAGGTGCTCTTCGACCATATCCACGAGGTGGAGCTGCGCAGCCGACCCTTCACCCTCAAGGGCGACAACGGCACCTACACCTGTGACGCCCTGATCATCGCCACCGGCGCCAGCGCCCGCTACCTGGGGCTCCCCTCGGAGCAGCAGTTCATGGGCCAGGGGGTCTCGGCCTGCGCCACCTGCGACGGCTTCTTCTACCGCAACCAGGAGGTGGTGGTAGTGGGCGGCGGCAATACCGCCGTGGAGGAGGCGCTCTATCTGGCCAACATCGCCTCGAAGGTGACCCTGGTGCACCGCCGCGACAGCCTGCGCGCCGAGAAGATCCTCCAGGACAAGCTGTTCCAGAAGGCGGAGGAGGGCAAGGTGGTGCTGGAGTGGAACCACACCCTCGACGAGGTGCTGGGGGACAGCAGCGGCGTTACCGGGGTGCGCATTCGCTCCACCGAGAGCGGCGAGACGAAGGAGATCGCCGCGCCCGGCGTCTTCATCGCCATCGGCCACAGCCCCAACACCGGCATCTTCGAGGGCCAGCTCGAGATGAACGGCGGCTACATCAGGGTGAAGTCCGGCCTCGAGGGCAACGCCACCGCCACCAGCGTGCCGGGCGTGTTCGCCGCCGGCGACGTCATGGACCACGTCTATCGCCAGGCCATCACCTCCGCCGGCAGCGGCTGCATGGCGGCCTTGGATGCCGAGCGCTACCTGGACGAGCTGTAAACCAGCGACAAGATCCGAGGCGGCTTACCCGGCGACAGGCCTGTTCGGGGGCGCTGTAAATACGTCCCTGTACGCTACTTTTTCCTTCCCTGGAAAAAGACCCCCTCCAGGCCTATCCCCGGCGCCGCTCATGCTCCTTGAAGCTCGGGTCAATAATGCGGCGGCACCTCGTCCAGAGGGCCGGGGGCCGTCGCATCGCCCTCCTGCAGCGCCCGCTGCTGCTCGCGAATCTTCTCCTGCATCAGGTCGTTGATGCGCTCCAGCCGGGTAAGTCGCCGCTCCTGGGTGGCGACGGCCTCGTCCAGGGTGTCGAGCCAGTGTTCCTGGTGGGCGATCCGGCTCTCCAGCGCCTCGAGGCGCTGTGCCAGGTCAAGGGACGCCCGATCGGCGCTCATGCTAGAATCATTCCGCTGCGTGTCATCGTTCACCGTGGCACCTGCCTGTGGTTGTCTATTACGTTCATCACCAACAAGAGAGTCACTCGAGTCCATGAATCGAAAGGTCATGTTTCGCTGCAGCCTGGTCAGCCTGCTGCTGGCCGCTCCCGCGCCCCTGCTGATCGCCCTCTTTGTTCACCTTGCCGGCGGCGAGCTCGCCGAGGCGCTGTTCCAGAGCCTCGAGATCGGCGGCATCGCCGTGGTCTACCTGGCCGTGGCGCTGGCGGTCTTCCTGCTGCTGCTGGTCGCCACCCTGGCGGTCAACGTGCTCACCCCGCAGCTGGTCAATCTGGCCGAGGTCGAGAACGACGATCGCGAGATCGGCGAGGTGAAGTGGTTCAACGTCAACAAGGGCTACGGTTTCATCACCCGCGACAGCGGCGAGGATGTCTTCGTCCACTTCCGTGCCATCCGCGGGCGCGGCCATCGTACCCTGGCCGAGGGGCAGAAGGTCCGCTACCACATCATCGAGAATGAGCGGGGGCTGCAGGCCGACGACGTCACCGTGATTACCTGAAGCAGGCCCGCTCCAGAACAGCGCCCCGCCATCGTGCGGGGCGCTGTCGTTGTGGGGGCAGCCGGTGTGGAGGGCTCAGTGCCCCGAGTCGGGCCAGTCGATCTCGCTCTCGCTGCCGTCGGGCAGCACCTTGAGGAAGCGGTCCGGGTCGCCGCCGGGGTGCCAGCCGCCCAGCGAGCAGCGCACCTCGCAGCCCACCTGCGCCGCGGCGGCGCGTGCGCAGGCCGCATCGCTCTCCCAGGGGGTGTGGGGGCTGTCGAACCACAGGCTGGCGAAGCCGTCGGCGGCCTTCTCCACCAGCAGCACCGGGATCTCCTCGCCGTCGTGCTGGCCGCGGGTGCGCCACTTGCCTTTGCCGGCAGGTGAGAGCGGCGCGGCGCCGATAGCGGCGACGAGCCACTCGCCGATGGCCTCCACCGAGGGCTGGGCCAGGTAGATCTCGATATCGGGATAGCGCGCTTGGCTGTCGGATGTCATGTCGGCCTCAGGGTCGGGCGCTGCCGTTGATGAACAGGCGCTTCAGGATCGCCTCATAGACTCGGCTCAGTTCGTCCAGGTCGGCGGCGCGGATGCGCTCATTGACCTGGTGGATGGTGGCGTTGAGCGGGCCCAGCTCCACCACCTGGCTGCCCAGAGTGGCGATAAAGCGGCCATCTGACGTACCCCCCGAGGTCGAGAGCTCCGGGCGATGCCCCATCACCTCCTCCACGCCGAGCACGGCCGCCTCGACCAGCTCACCCTCGGCGGTGAGGAAGGGCTCGCCGTTCAGGGTCCAGTCGAGCTGGTAGTCGAGGCCGTGGGCGTCGAGGATCGCCGCGGTGCGCTGGCGCAGCTGCTCGTGGGTCACCTCGGTGGAGAAGCGGAAGTTGAAGACCACTTCCACCTCGCCGGGGATGACGTTGGTGGCGCCGGTGCCGGCGCGGATATTGGAGATCTGGAAGCTGGTGGCCGGGAAGAAGTCGTTGCCGCTGTCCCAGTGCTCCCGGGTCAGGGCGTCCAGGGCCGGCAGCGCCTGGTGGATGGGGTTGCGTGCCAGGTGCGGGTAGGCCACATGGCCCTGGAGCCCCTTGATATGCAGCACGCCGCCCAGCGAGCCGCGCCGGCCGTTCTTGATCACGTCGCCCAGCCGGGCGGTGGAGGAGGGCTCGCCGACGATGCAGTAGTCGAGCCGCTCGTGGCGCTCGCGCAGGTGCTCCACCACCGCCCGGGTGCCGTCCACCGCGGGGCCCTCTTCGTCGGAGGTAATCAGAAAGCCGATCCGGCCGTGATGCTCCGGATGGGCCGCCACGAAGCGCTCCACGGCGGTGACCATGGCCGCGAGGCTGCCCTTCATGTCGGCGGCGCCGCGGCCGCGCAGCATGCCGTCGTCGTCGATGCAGGGCTCGAAGGGCGGATAGTCCCAGCGGGTGTGGGGGCCGCTGGGTACCACGTCGGTGTGGCCGGCGAAGGCCAGCAGCGGGCCGTGGTGGCCGCGGGTGGCCCAGAAGTTCTCCACGTCGCCGAAGGGCAGCCGCTCGATGCGGAAGCCGAGCGCCGCGAGGCGCTCGATCATCAGTGCCTGGCAGCCCAGGTCATCCGGCGTCACCGAGGGGCGCCGGATCAGCTCGAAGGCGAGCTGCAGGGTGGGCGAGAGGCCGGCCGGATCAGTTATGGGCATGCAGTGCCTCGTTGAGCGCGATGGCGCTCTTGTTGGTCAGGCACTCGATGCGGCCGTTCTGGGAGTTGCGACGCAGCAGCAGGTCATCCTGGCCGGCCAGCTCGCGGGCGGCCACGGTCCGAACCTCCTGGCCCTGGTCGTCGAGCAGGGTGACCTTGGCGCCGGCGGTGAGGTAGAGGCCCGCCTCCACGGTGCAGCGGTCGCCCAGGGGGATGCCGATGCCGGCATTGGCGCCGATCAGGCAGCCCTCGCCCACCTTGATGACGATGTTGCCGCCGCCGGAGAGGGTGCCCATGGTGGAGCAGCCGCCGCCGAGGTCCGAGCCCTTGCCGACCATCACGCCGGCGGAGATGCGGCCTTCGATCATGCCGGGGCCTTCGGTGCCGGCGTTGAAGTTGACGAAGCCCTCGTGCATCACGGTGGTGCCCTCGCCCAGGTAGGCGCCCAGGCGCACCCGGGCGGTGTCGGCGATGCGCACGCCGCTGGGCACCACGTAGTCGGTCATCTTGGGGAACTTGTCGACGCAATCCACCGAGAGGGGGCGGCCGGCCAGGCGCGCCTTGAGGCGGCGGGCGGGGAGCTCCTGGACGTCGATGGGACCCTCGCTGGTCCAGGCCACGTTGCGTAGCAGGCCGAACATGCCGGTGAGGTCCAGGCCATGGGGCTTGACCAGGCGGTGGGAGAGCAGGTGCAGCTTGAGATAGACCTCCGGGGCCGTCTCGGGGGCGCTGTCCTTCTCCAGGAACATGGCCACTAGCGGGCGGGTGCTGGCGGCCAGCGACTCGGCCAGCTCCGCCTGGTCGGCGTGGCCGGCCTCGCGAAGGGCGCTGGCGAGCTCGGCGCACTGCTCGGGCAGGAAGCTCACCGTGGCGTTGCCGGCGGGGGCGTCCAGGGCCTTGGCGGCGGCTTCCACCAGGCTGGCGTCGGGGTTGAGCAGGGGTGCCGGATAGTAGACTTCCAGCCAGTCGCCCTGGGTGTTCTGGGTACCGATGCCGAGTGCAAAGCTGAGCATGTCTGTGTCCTTGTGGAGGTGGCGTATACGGGTGGTAGGCGTGCCGCCGGGGCGGCCGCCGCGTGTTCGGATGGCCTAGCCGCTCAGGGCGTCATAGTCGCCGTCCCGGTAGCCGACGAGGATCGCATCGCCGGTGTCGAGCAGCGGGCGCTTGAGCAGGGTGGGGTGGGCGAGCAGCAGCTCGCGGGCGCTGTTGGCGTCCACCCCCTGCTTCTGCTCGTCCGGGAGGTTGCGCCAGGTGGTGCTGCGCTTGTTGAGGGCCTCGACCACCGGCACCTTCTCGAGCAGGTGTTCGAGCAGGGCCGCGGAGAGGCCATCCTCGCGCAGGTCGTGGAACTGGTAGGGGATGCCGGAGCCGTCCATCGCCTTGCGGGCGCGGCGGCAGGTATCGCAGTTCTTGATGCCGTACAGGGTGAACATCAGCCTCTCCTCTCGATGAATCGGCGAATCCGCCGGGCCGCCTCGACCGTGGCGTCGACCTCGGCCACCAGCGCCAGACGGACCCTGCCGCTGCCGGGGTTGGTGCCGTTGGCGCCTGGACGACCCATCCCGTCGACGGTAGCGGGACGACCCATCCTGTCGTCGGCAGCGGGACGACCCATATAGCTACCGGGCAGCACGCTGACGTGCTCCTCGGCGTAGAGCGCCCGGGTGAAGGCCTCGTCGTCGCCGCCGGGCACCGCCGGCCACAGGTAGAAGCTCGCCTCCGGGGCGGGGAAGTCCATGACCGGGGCGAGGATCTCGGTCACCGCGGCGAACTTCTCGCGGTAGGCGTCGCGGTTGGCGCGCACGTGGGCCTCGTCGTTCCAGGCGGTGATCGAGGCTCGCTGCACGGGCAGGGCCATGGCGCAGCCGTGGTAGGTGCGGTAGCGCTTGAAGGGAGCGATCAGCTCGGCACTGCCTGCCACGAAGCCGGAGCGCAGCCCCGGCAGGTTGGAGCGCTTGGAGAGCGAGTGGAACACCAGGCAGCGCCGGTAGTCGTGGCGCCCGAGCGCCGCGCAGGCCTGAAGCAGCCCCGGCGGCGGGGCGGCCTCGTCCAGGTAGAGCTCCGAGTAGCACTCGTCCGAGGCGATAATGAAGTCATGCTCGTCGGCCAGCGCGATCAGCTTCTGGAACTCGTCGAGGGGCGTCACCGCCCCGGTGGGGTTGCCCGGCGAGCAGAGAAAGAGGATCTGCACCTCTTGCCAGGTCGCGGCGGGCACGGCATCGAAGTCGGGGCGAAAGCAGCTCTCGGCGGTGCAGTCGAGGTAGAGCGGCTCGCCGCCGGCGAGTAGGGTGGCCCCCTCGTAGATCTGGTAGAAGGGGTTGGGCATCGCCACCCGGGCCGGGCGGGTGCGGTCGAGTGCGGCCTGGACGAAGGCGAAGATCGCCTCCCGGGTGCCGTTGACCGGCAGCACCTGGCGCTCGGGGTCGAGCCCCGCGAGCCCGAAGCGCCGCGTGGCCCAGACGCCGATCGCCTCGCGCAGCTCGGGCAGTCCCGCGGTGGCCGGGTAGCGGGCGAACTCGGCCTGGTGCTCGACCAGGGTGGCCAGCGCCGCGGGGTAGGGGGCGTGCTGGGGTTCGCCGATGGTCAGCGGCACGTGGGCCAGGCCCTCGGGGGGCGTCACGCCGGCCTTGAGGGCAGCCAGCTTCTCGAAGGGGTAGGGCTTGAGGGCGTCGAGATCGGGGTTCATGGGTATCCAGGCGCGCCTCGCCGGCCGTGGCCTCGGGCGTCGTTGTCATGAGCGGAGGGGGCTTGATTATAGGGAAGGCCGCAGAAGGCCTCAAACGCGAGGCCATGCAGGAGGGGCGCCGGGGACAGGTCGAAGAGGAGGTCCTACGCCAGGGATGGCGTCGGTAGCGTACAGGGAAGTATTCACAGCGCCTCCTCGCAGACCTGTCGACGGATCAGCCCCGAGTGCCTCTGCACGTGGCTTATGACCTCAGCCGGAGACATCCAGCACCTCTACCAGCCGCTTGCGCAGGCGCGCCTGGCGCTCCGGGTCGGTGAGGGGCCGGCCGGCCTTGTCGGTGATGAAGAAGACGTCCTCCACCTTCTCGCCCAGGGTGGCGATCTTGGCCGCGGACAGCGCGATGTCCTGCTCCATGAAGATGCGCCCCACCCGGGCCAGCAGGCCGGGGCGATCCGGGGCGATCAGCTCCAGCAGGGTGCGCTCGTTGGCCGGGTCCTGCTCGATGATCACCTCGGTGGGAACCCGGAAGTGGCGCAGCTGGCGCGGGGTGTGGCGGGTGACGATCTCGGGGTAGTCGTCCGGATCGTCGAGCTCCTCCACCAGGTGGGCGCGGATCTCCTCGAGGCGCGCTGGGTCGCGGATCGCCTGGCCCTGGTCATCCAGCACGATGAAGGTGTTGAGGGTCCAGTCGTTGCTCGAGGTGGCGATTCGGGCGTCGTGGATCGAGAGGCCGAGCTGGTCCAGGGCGGCGGCGGTGGCGGCGAAGAGGTCGTCCACCGAGCGGGTGTGGATGAACACCTTGGTGCCGCCCTCGGGCATGTCCTCGGCCGGGGCGCTGATCAGGATCAGCGGCAGCGGGCTGCCGCCGTGGGCGAGGATGCCCTGGGTCTGCCAGGCGATCTCGCTGGGCGCGTACTGCAGGAAGTACTCCTCGCCCAACGACTCCCACAGGCGCTCCACGCTTGCCATGTCGGCCCCCACCGCGGCGAGCAGCGAGAGCGCCTCGTCGCGGGTCTCGTTGACCCAGTCGTTGCGCTCCAGGGGGTTCTCGAGCCCGCGGCGCAGGGCGCGCTTGGTCTCGGCGTGGAGCTGGCGCAGCAGCGAGGCACGCCAGCCGTTCCACAGCGTCGGGTTGGTGGCGTTGATGTCGGCCACGGTGAGCACGTAGAGGTAGTCGAGGCGGGTCTCGTCGCCTACCAGGCGGGCGAAATCGGCGATCACGTCGGGGTCGGTGGTGTCACGCTTCTGGGCCACCATCGACATCGTCAGGTGGTGCTCCACCAGCCAGCTCACCAGGCGGGTGTCGCGGGTCGAGAGGCCGTGGCGCTCGGCGAAGACCTCGACGTCCCGGGCGCCGAGGAGCGAGTGGTCGCCGCCGCGCCCCTTGCCGATGTCGTGATAGAGGCCGGCGATCCACAGCAGCTCCAGCTTGGGCAGCTGGTGGATCAGGTTGGCGGCCACCGGGAAGGTCTCGCGGGCCTCGGGCTTGCGGAAGCCGTGAATGAACTTCAGCAGGCGCAGGGTATGGGCGTCCACGGTATAGATGTGGAAGAGATCGTGCTGCATCAGGCCCACGGCGCGGCCGAACTCCGGCAGGTACTTGCCGAGCACCCCGTAGCGGTTCATGCGCCTGAGCTGGCGCGCCACGTTGCCGCCGGAGCGCAGCAGCGCCATGAACAGGCTCTGGTGGCGCACGTCGTCGCGGTAGAGGTCGTCGATCAGGTGGCGGTGGTCGCGGATAAGGCGGATGGTGTCGGCGCGCACCCCCTCGATCTCGGGGTGCTCGGCCATCAGCAGGAAGAGCTCCAGCAGCGCCGCGGGCCGGTCGCGAAAGACGGTGCGCGAGCGCGCCTGGATGTAGCCGCCGCGGATCTCGAAGCGGTCGTTGAGCGGGGTGGTCTCGAGCGCCTCGCCGGCGTGCAGGATCGCCTCGTCGAAGTGCTGCAGCAGCATGTCGTTGAGGCCGGCCAGCGCCGTCACGTGGCGGTAGTAGCGCTTCATGAACTGCTCGACGGCCAGCCGCTCGGGGGTGTCGCGGAAGCCGAACAGCTCGGCGATGGTGCGCTGGTAGTCGAACTGCAGACGGTCCTCGGCGCGGCCGGTGAGCATGTGCAGGGCGTAGCGCACCTGCCAGAGGAAGGCCTGGCCCTGGCTGAGGATGCGCAGTTCGGCGTCGTTCATGAACCCGTTGGCGACCAGGTCCTCGTAGCGCTGGCTGCCGAAGTGGCGCTTGGCCACCCAGCCGATCATCTGGATGTCGCGCAGGCCCCCGGGGGAGCTCTTGAGGTTGGGCTCCAGGTGGTACTCGGAGTTGTTGAAGCGATGGTGGCGGCTGATCTGCTCCTGCCACTTGGCCTCGAAGAAGCGGTCGGCGGGCCACAGCCGGTCGGGGGCGAGGCGCGCCTTCATCGCCTCGCGCAGCCGCTCGGGGCCGGCGATGGTGCGGCTCTCCAGCAGGTTGGTGATCACCGTGACGTCGGCCTCTGCCTCGCGCTCGCAGTCGGAGAGCGAGCGCACGCTGTGGCCGATCTCCAGGCCGATGTCCCACAGGAAGGTGATGAAGGCGGTCAGCGACTCCCGGTAGGGGGCGTCGTCGTCCTGCTCGAGCAGCAGCAGCAGGTCGACGTCGGAGTGGGGGTGCAGCTCGCCGCGGCCGTAGCCGCCCACGGCGAGCAGCGCGACTCCCTCGCCCGGGGGCCACTCATGCTGTTCCCAGGCCACCGCCAGCAGCCGGTCGAGGCACCAGGCGCGACCGTGGATCAGGTCGCGGATGTCGGCGCCGCTCCGGAAGCGCGCGTCGAGCCGGGCCTGGATCTCGCGCAGCGCCGCCTTGAAGGGGGCGATGGGCGAGCGGCTGCCGGCGAGCTCGGCGCGAAACGCCTCGACGTCGAACAGGCTCTCGTCGGGGGCGAAGCGGTAGTGGTGGAGCAGCATCGGCTCAGCGCTCCAGGAAGGAGAGGTCTTCGTCGCGGCGTGCGGTGAGCACCTCGACGCCGGTCTCGGTCACCAGCAGGGTGTGCTCCCACTGGGCGGAGAGGCTGCGGTCGCGGGTCACCGCGGTCCAGCCGTCGCGCAGCACCTTGGTGCGGGGGTCGCCGACGTTGATCATCGGCTCGATGGTGAAGCACATGCCGGCCTCGAGGGCGATGTCCGCCTCGGGGGCATAGCCGTCGTAGTGCAGCACCTGGGGCTCCTCGTGGAAGCCGGCGCCGATGCCGTGGCCGCAGAAGTCGCGCACCACCGAGTAGCCGCTGGCCTCGGCGTGGCTCTGGATGGCGCGGGCCAGCGCGGAGAGGCGCACGCCCGGGCGCACCAGGGCGATGCTGCGGTAGAGGCACTCCTGGGTGACGCGGCACAGGCGCTCGCCCTGGATGGTCTCGCCGATCACGAACATCACGCTGGAGTCGCCGTGGTAGCCGTCGGCGGTCTTTACGGTGATGTCCAGGTTCATGATGTCGCCCTTCTTGAGCTTCTTGGCATCATCCGGAATGCCGTGGCACACCACGTGGTTGATGGAGGTGCAGACCGACTTGGGGAAGCCGTGGTAATTCAGCGGGGCCGGGGTGGAGCCGAGCACGTCGACGATATAGTCGTGGCAGCGGCGGTCGATCTCGCCGGTGGTGATGCCGGCCGTCACATGGGGGGTGATCATCTCGATCACGCTGGCGGCCTGACGGCCCGCCTCGCGCATCTTCTCGATCTCGTCGGGCGTCTTGATGGGTACGTTCATGGAATCTCGAGGGTGGGGGGTGGGGTCGCCCGGGCGACTTCAACTTGCGGATGATCCATGGTATAAAGCTGCGCGCCTTCCTGCAATCGCCCGTCCTTTCCCGCCCACGCACGTCGAAGCGTCGCCGTGAGGGCCATGCGAGATGTGGCGACAGGGGTGGCGTCAATCAATGTAACGCCTTGAAAACACACATGCACCGGCACATGGTCCCGGGTGCTGTCGCGGCTCCTCCAGAGGGCTTCGGCGGTCGGATCCATGGGGTGCGTGGAGGCCTAACCCGATTTTCCAGGAGTCATCCATGGCACACGTCAACATGCGTGACCTGCTCAAGGCAGGTGCTCACTTCGGTCACCAGACCAAGTACTGGAACCCGAAGATGAGCAAGTTCATCTTTGGTGCCCGCAACAAGATCCACATCATCAACCTCGAGCATACCCTGCCGGCCCTGAACGAGGCCATCGATGTGGTCGAGAAGATGGCCGCGTCCAACAACAAGGTCATGTTCGTCGGTACCAAGCGCAGCGCCAGCAAGATCATCAAGGAAGAGGCCAGGCGCGCCGGTCAGCCCTATGTCAACCACCGCTGGCTGGGCGGCATGCTGACCAACTACAAGACCATCCGTCAGTCCATCAAGCGTCTGCGCGACCTCGAGACCATGCGCGAGGACGGCACCTTCGAGAAGCTGACCAAGAAGGAAGTCCTGATGGCGACCCGCGAGCAGGAGAAGCTCGAGCGTTCCATCGGCGGTATCAAGGAGATGGGTGGCCTGCCCGACGCCCTGTTCGTGATCGACGTCGACCACGAGCGCATCGCCATCAACGAGGCGAACAAGCTCGGCATCCCGGTCATCGGCGTGGTGGATACCAACTCCGACCCGGACGGCGTCGACTACGTGATCCCCGGCAACGATGACTCCATCCGCGCCATCCAGATCTACGTGAAGGCCATCGCCGACGCCTGCGCCCGTGCGAAGGAAGGTCGTCCCGACGAGTTCGTCGAAGTCACCGACGAAGCCGTCCAGGAAAGCGACAGCGCCGCCGAGTGATCGCGGCTAGTCTGTTCGGTGGCCGTCGCCACGGCGGCCGTCGCTACGGTGGCCGTCGCCACACGGGTCGGCGCCACGGCGGCCGGACAGACGAGAAGGGGGCCGAGGCCCCCTTTTTTCTCAGCATTCGCCGGATTCGTCGCAGCGACGGGTCCGCTATCCGTTGACACACAGATTCAGAGGTGAACCCCATGGCAGCTATCAGCGCCTCCCAGGTCAAGGAACTGCGCGAGCGTACCGGACTCGGCATGATGGAGTGCAAGAAGGCCCTCACCGAGGCCGGCGGTGACATCGAGGTCGCCATCGAGAACCTGCGCAAGAGCTCCGGCCTCAAGGCCGCAAAGAAGGCCAGCCGCACCGCCGCCGAGGGCACCGTGGTGACCCGCGTGGCCGAGGATGGCAGCTACGGCGTGATGGTCGAGATCAACTCCGAGACCGACTTCGTCGCCCGTGACGACAACTTCAAGGCCTTCGCCGACAAGGTCGCCGACGCCTTCTTCGCCGCCAAGAACGAAGACGTGGCCGCCGTGATGGCCGGCGATCTGGAAGCCGCTCGCGAGCAGCTGGTCCAGAAGATCGGCGAGAACATCGGCGTGCGTCGCTGCGTCGTGGTCGACGCCCTCGAGGGTGGCCTGGTGGGCGAATACGTCCACGGCGGCCGCATCGGCGTGCTGACCGTGCTCAAGGGCGGCAACGCCGAAGTGGCCAAGGACATCGCGATGCACGTCGCCGCCATCAACCCGGCCGTCGCGCGCCCCGAGGACATGCCCCAGGAGCAGCTGGACAAGGAGAAGGACATCATCCTCGCCCAGCCCGACATGGCCGGCAAGCCCGCCGAGATCGCCGAGAAGATGGTCCAGGGCCGCCTGAAGAAGTACCTGGCCGAGAACAGCCTGACCGAGCAGCCCTTCGTCAAGAACCCGGACCAGAGCGTTGCCCAGTTCGCCAAGGCGGCCGGCGGCGAGGTCCTCGGTTTCACCCGCTTCGAAGTGGGCGAGGGCATCGAGAAGGAAGAGGTCGACTTCGCCAAGGAAGTGATGGAACAGGCCAAGCGCAGCTGAGGTCAGAGGTTCCTGCAGGATGATGGCGTGCGCGCGAGCGCACGCCATCGCGTATCCGGCCGGTGCACCGGCCGCCCCCATGCCAATGCTGATGCCCCAGGAGAGATGCCATGTCCCCATCCGATCACGTCGAGACCTCACCCAAGGCCCGCACCGACAAGTCGAAGTACAAGCGAATCCTGCTCAAGCTCTCCGGCGAGGCGCTGATGGGCGAGCACGATTTCGGCATCGACCCCAAGGTGCTGGACCGCATGGCCCTCGAGATCGGCCAGCTGGTGGGGATCGGGGTGCAGGTCGGCATCGTGATCGGCGGCGGCAACCTGTTCCGCGGTGCCGCCCTGAACGAGGCCGGCATGGATCGGGTGACCGGTGACCATATGGGCATGCTGGCCACGGTGATGAACGCCCTGGCCATGCGCGACGCCCTGGAGCGTTCCAATATCCGCTCCCGGGTGATGTCCGCGATCCCTATGAGCGGCGTGGTGGAGCACTATGACCGCCGTACCGCCATCCGCTATCTCACCTCCGGGGATGTGGTACTGTTCTCCGCCGGTACCGGCAATCCCTTCTTTACCACCGATTCCGCGGCCTGCCTGCGCGGGATCGAGATCGACGCCGACGTGGTGGTCAAGGCCACCAAGGTGGACGGAGTCTACGACAAGGACCCGGTCAAGCACGCTGATGCGATCAAGTACGACCAGCTCAGCTATGACGATGCCCTGGACCAGAAGCTCGGCATCATGGATTTGACCGCTATCTGCCTGGTGCGTGACCATAACATGCCGGTCCGCGTCTTCAACATGAACAAGCCGGGCGCCCTGCTCAACCTGGTGGTGGGCGGCGAGGAAGGCACGCTGATAGACAGAGGTTGACACCGTGATCAATGACATCAAGAAAGATGCAGAATCCCGCATGAAGAAGAGCGTGGAAGCGCTGCATGGCAACCTGAACAAGATCCGTACCGGGCGCGCCCACTCCAGCATCCTGGACGCGGTCACCGTGGAGTATTACGGCAGCCAGGTGCCGCTCAACCAGGTGGCCAACATCAACATCGAGGACGCCCGTACCCTCTCGGTGGTGCCCTGGGAGCAGAGCATGGTGCCCAAGGTCGAGAAGGCCATCATGGCCGCCGATCTCGGCCTGAATCCCTCGACCGCCGGCAACAACATCCGCGTGCCGATGCCGATGCTCACCGAGGAGACCCGCAAGGGCTACATCAAGCAGGCGCGCTCCGAGGCCGAGCACGCCCGGGTGGCGGTGCGCAACGTGCGCCGCGATGCCAACGGTGACTTCAAGTCCCTGCTCAAGGAGAAGGAGATCACCGAGGACGAGCAGCGCCAGGCCGAGGACGCGATCCAGAAGCTGACCGACAAGTACATCGCCGAGATCGACAAGACGCTGGAGCTGAAGGAACACGATCTGATGCAGATCTGAGCAAGTCCGGGGCCGCCAGGAGGGCGGCCTCCTGCCTTCGCTGTCCACTCCCCGATGCGAGACCCCATGACGTCACCGCTCACCCCAGATTCCAGCGCCACGGAGGGCACGCCTGCCACCCCGGGGGGGCCGCTGCCACGTCATGTGGCGATCATCATGGACGGCAACAACCGCTGGGCGCGGGCGCGCGGCCTCTCCGGCGTGCGTGGCCACCATGCCGGCGTGGAGGCGGTGCGCGCCACCATCCGGCGTGCCGCCGAGCGCGGGGTCGAGACCCTCACCCTGTTCGCCTTCTCCAGCGAGAACTGGAAGCGCCCCCGGGCCGAGGTCAGCGCCCTGATGGAGCTGTTCCTGCTGGCGCTGAAGCGCGAGGTCAGCAAGCTCCACCAGAACGGCATCCGGCTCTCGGTGATCGGTGACCTCTCGGCCTTCTCGGACTCGATCCAGAAGCACATCGCTCGGGCCGAGGCCAAGACCCGCGACAACACCCGGCTGCACCTGGTGATCGCCGCCAACTATGGCGGCCAGTGGGACCTGACCCGGGCGGCGCGCCGCCTCGCCGAGCGGGTGGCCGCCGGCGAGCTTGCGCCCTCCGCCATCGACGAGACCGCTTTCGCTAGCCAGCTGAGCCTGGCCGGGGTGGCGCCGGTGGATCTCTGCATCCGTACCAGCGGCGAGCAGCGCATCTCCAACTTCATCCTCTGGGAGCTGGCCTATGCCGAGCTCCACTTCACGCCACGCCTGTGGCCCGACTTCGACGCCGACGCCTTCGACCTGGCGCTGGAGGACTTCCAGCGGCGCCAGCGGCGCTTCGGCATGACCGACGAGCAGATCGAGGCGCAACAAGGTGCTTAGACAGCGCATCATCACCGCGGCCTGGCTGGCGCCGCTGATGCTGGCGGGCCTATTCGGCCTGTCCGGCGGGCTCTTCGCCCTCTTCACGGCGGCCATCGTGCTGTTGGCCGGCTGGGAATGGACCAACCTGGCGGGCATTCGCCGCCTCGACAACCGGCTGATGCTGGTGGCCGTGCTGGGCATGGCGATGCTGATGCTGTGGCTCAGCGGTGGGGCCCTGATGGCATGGCCGCTGTGGCTGGGCGTGGCAGGCTGGCTGGCCAACCTCTACTGGGTGGTTCACTACCCCGCCCGCGCCGGGCAGTGGCAGTCGTCCACGCGGCGCCTGGCCATGGGGCTCTGGGTGCTGCTCCCCGCCTGGGTGGGGCTGAACGTGCTGCGCGATATCGGCGCCGTCTGGCTGCTCTTCGTGCTGCTGCTGGTGTGGTGTGCCGATATCGGCGCCTACTTCGCCGGCCGCGCCTTCGGCCGCCGCAAGCTGGCGCCCAGAGTAAGCCCGGGCAAGAGCTGGGAGGGGGTGGCCGGCGGCCTCGTCGCCACCGCCGTGCTTGCCCTGATCTTCGCCAGCTGGCAGGGCCTCGGCCTCGGCGGCGGGCTGGCGCTGCTGCTGGCGACCCTGGTGGTGACCTTGGTCTCGGTGCTGGGGGATCTGCTCGAGAGCATGCTCAAGCGCTTTCGCGGCATCAAGGACTCCAGCCAGCTGCTGCCGGGCCATGGCGGCGTGCTCGACCGCATCGACAGCCTCACTGCGGCGCTGCCCCTTTTCGCCCTGCTGATGCTCGGGGTGCTCTAGGGTGGCCGCAGCAGAGCGTGGCGCCCGGCGGCGCCAGGCGGTCACCGTGCTGGGGGCCACCGGCTCCATCGGCACCAGCACCCTAGACGTGATCGCCCGCCACCCCGAGCGCTACCGGGTCCATGCGTTGACCGCCCACCGCTCCCGGGAGTCCCTGCTGGCGCTCTGCCTCGTCCACCGGCCCGCGGTGGCGGTGCTCGGCGAGGAGCGCGACGCCGCCTGGTTGCGGGCGAGCCTGGCCGAGGCCGGCGTGGCGACCGAGGTCGCGTCCGGCCCGGCGGCCCTGGTGGCGGTGGCCGAGGCGCGCGAGGTGGACGTGGTGATGTCGGCCATCGTCGGCGCCGCGGGGCTTCTGCCCACGCTCGCCGCGGTGCATGCCGGCAAGCGGGTGCTGCTGGCCAACAAGGAGGCCCTGGTGATGTCCGGGGCGCTCTTCATGGAGGCGGTGGCGACGAGCGGCGCGACCCTTCTGCCCATCGATTCCGAACACAATGCTATCTATCAGTGTCTACCCGTGGAGCATCGCGGGGGGCTCGCCCGCCACGGCGTGACCCAGCTGCTGCTGACCGCCTCCGGCGGCCCCTTCCGCGGCTGGTCGCCCAAGCGGCTGGCCGAGGTGACGCCCGCGCAGGCCTGCGCCCACCCCAACTGGTCCATGGGCCGCAAGATCTCGGTGGACAGCGCCACTCTGATGAACAAGGGGTTGGAGCTGATCGAGGCATGCTGGCTGTTCGACGCCCGGCCGGAGCAGGTGCAGGTGGTGGTGCACCCCCAGAGCGTGATTCACTCCATGGCCGCCTACAGCGATGGCTCGGTGATCGCCCAGCTGGGCAACCCCGACATGCGCACCCCCATCGCCTACGGGCTGGCCTGGCCGGAGCGCATCGAGGCCGGCGTCGAGGCGCTGGATCTCTTCCAGGTCGCCCGGCTCGACTTCGAGGCGCCGGATGAGATCGCCTTCCCCTGCCTGCGCCTGGCTCGCGAGGCCATGGCCGCGGGGGGCACGGCGCCGGCGGTGCTCAATGCGGCCAACGAGGTGGCGGTGGAGGCCTTCCTGGCGGGCCGCCTCGGCTTCACCGGCATCGCCGAGCTGGTCGCCCGGGTGCGCGATGCCGAGCCGGTCGAGGCCGTGCGCGACCTCGAGACCGTGCTGGAGGCCGATGCCCGCGCGCGCCGCGCCGCCGCGAGCTGGCTGGCGAGCCGCTGATGCCACTTCAACCCGATTTCAGGAGGAGAGCGACTTGGGCCTGATCCAGAACATCCTGGCCGTCATCGTGGTGCTGGGCCTGTTGATCACCTTCCACGAGTTCGGCCACTTCTGGGTGGCCAGGCGCTGTGGCGTCCGGGTGCTGCGCTTCTCGGTGGGCTTCGGCACGCCGATCTGGTCCCGCGTCGACCGCCATGGCACCGAGTTCGCCGTGGCCGCCATCCCGCTGGGCGGCTACGTCAAGATGCTCGATGAGCGCGAGGCCCCGGTGCCCGAGGACGAGCTTGACCAGGCCTTCAACCGCAAGACGGTGTGGCAGCGGATCGCCATCGTCGCCGCCGGCCCCCTGGCCAACTTCCTGCTCGCCATTGTCGCCTACTGGGCGCTGTTCGTGGCCGGCACCACCACGGTGGCGCCGGTGATCGGCAGCGTCGAGCCGGGGTCTCCGGCGGAGCGCGGCGGCCTCGTCGCCGGCCAGGAGATCGTCGCGGTGCAGGGCGAGGCGGTGCGCTCCTGGGACGAGATCAATCTCAAGCTGGTGGCCGCCATCGGCATGAGCGGCGAGCTGACCGTCGACGCCCGCAGTGACGCCACCGCCGAGCCCCGCGAGTATCGCCTGCCGGTGGAGAACTGGCTGGTGCGCCAGGACCCGCCCCAGCCGCTGCCGAGCCTCGGCGTGACCCCCTGGCGCCCGCCCATCCCGGCGGTGCTGGGCCAGCTGATGCCCGGGGAGGCGGCCGACGCCGCCGGCCTCCAGGCCGGCGACGAGATCCTGGCGGTGGATGGCTCCCCGGTGGACGACTGGATGCATTTCGTCGACATCGTGCGGGCGAGCCCCGGCGAGGTGCTGACCCTCGAGGTGGCGCGCGACGGCGAGCGGCTGAGCCTGGCCATCACCCCCGGCAGCAACACCCTGGAGGAAGGCGTGACCATCGGCTACATCGGCGCCGGCGTGGCGCCGGTGGCGTGGCCCGAGGAGTACCGCCGCGAGATCCGCTACGGCCCCGTGGCCGCAGTGGGCGAGGCGGTATCCCGCACCGGCGAGATGACCCTGCTGACCCTGGATGCCATCCGCAAGATGCTGGTGGGGCTGATCTCGCCCTCCAACCTCTCGGGCCCGATCACCATTGCCCAGATTTCGGGCGATTCGGCCCGGGCGGGACTCGAGAGCTTCGTCAGCTTCCTGGCCTATCTCTCCATCAGCCTGGCGGTGCTCAACCTGCTGCCGATCCCGGTGCTCGACGGCGGCCACCTGCTCTACTATTTCGTGGAGGTGGTGCGTGGCCGCCCGGTCTCCGAGCAGGCCCAGGCGATCGGCCTGCGCATCGGCCTGGCGCTGGTGGGGACCCTGATGCTGATGGCGATCTATTTCGATCTGATGCGGCTCTGGTGACGCAAGGCCCGAACGAGCTATTGCCTGCTCGCCGGGGCTGATCCGGCGACAAGCCTGCGAGGGGGCGCCATGAACCCCTCCCTGGGGGCTACCTAGACCATCCCTGGTCCACGGACCCCCTCTTCGGCTTGTCCCCGGCGCCCCTTGCGCATGGCAGCGGCGATTGCTCTGTGGCAATCGCCTTGTCAGCGAGCCGCACAAATGTATAAGGTGCCTGTCTGGACAGGTTTGGCAGATCAACGCGAGCGAATCGACTGCATGAGAATCAAGACCATCGGACTGGCGGCACTGCTGCTCGTCGGGGCCGGGACGGCCCAGGCCCAACCCTTCGAGGTTTCGGACATTCGTGTGGAAGGCCTGCAGCGAGTCTCCGCCGCCTCCGTCTTCAACGCCTTTCCCGTCAGTGCTCGCGACCGCGTCGATGACCGCGAGCTGGCCGAGGCGACCCGCAGCCTGTTTGCCACCGGCCTGTTCGAGGATATCAGCCTCGCCCGGGATGGCGACGTGCTGATCATCCAGGTGGTGGAGCGACCCACCATCAGCCGTCTCAACATCAGCGGCAACCGCCGCATCGGTGACGATGAGCTGCGCCAGGGCCTGCGCCAGGCCGGCCTCGCCGAGGGCGAGGTGCTGCAGCTCTCCACCCTGGAGGAGATCCAGCGCGAGCTGGAGGGCGTCTACCAGGGGCAGGGGCGCTACAGCGCCACCATCGCGACCAGCGTGCGCGAGATCGACGAGGGCCGCGTGCAGGTCGACGTGGAGATCAACGAGGGCGCCGTGGCGCGCATCCGCCAGATCAACCTCGTCGGCAACCGCGCCTTCGACGACGACACCCTGCGCGACGTCTTCGAGCTCAACGACCGCCCCGGCCGCATCTTCGGCTGGTTCTCCCGGGACGAGTACTCCCGCGAGGCGCTGGCCGGCGATCTCGAGCGCCTGCGCTCCTTCTACCTGGACCGCGGCTACGTCAACTTCAACGTCGAGTCGACCCAGGTCTCGATCAGCCCGGACAAGTCGCAGATCTTCATCACCGTCAACGTCGACGAGGGCCGCCAGTACCGCATCGGCGACGTGCGCTTCGTGGGCGACTTGCAGATCAGCGAGCGCGAGGCCCGCGACCTGCTCAAGGTGGCACCCGGTCAGGTCTTCTCACGCAGCGACGTGACCGCCTCCTCCGAGGCGCTGCGCGCGCGCCTGGGCGCCGAGGGCTTCGCCTTCGCCAGCGTCGACGGCATCCCCGAGGTTTCTGCGTCCGGCGACACCGTGGACCTCGTCTTCCGGGTCGATGCCGGGCGCCGCGCCTACGTACGCCGCATCGAGTTCATCGGCAACACCACCACCCAGGACGAGGTACTGCGCCGGGAGATGATCCAGCTGGAGGGGGCGCCCGCCTCGACCCAGTCGATCACCCAGTCCCGTCAGCGCCTGGAGCGCCTCGGCTTCTTCCGCCAGGTGGACGTGGAGACCCGGCCCGTGGCCGGCGAGCCGGACAAGCTCGATGTCACCTACACCGTGGAGGAGCAGCCCTCCGGCTCGATCTCCGCCAGCGTCGGCTTCTCCCAGAGCGCCGGGGTGATCTACGGCTTGGGCCTCGCCCAGAACAACTTCCTGGGCACCGGCAACCGGGTGAACATCGGCGCCCAGCGCAGTGATACCTTCACCAGCCTCAACTTCGGTTTTACCGACCCCTACTGGACCCTCGACGGCATCTCCCGCGGCTACAACCTGTACTACCGCGAGACCGATTACGAGGACTCCGACATCTCCACCTACTCCACCGACGCCTACGGCGCGGGGATCAACTTCGGCTATCCGATCAACGAGATCACCCGGCTCAACTTCGGCACCGCGGTGGAGGACCTGACGGTCAAGACCTACCGCGATACCGCCCAGGAGATCACCCGCTACGTCGAGGAGCAGGGGGACGATGCGCAATCCCTGAAGCTGACCGCCAGCTGGACCCGCAACAACCTCAACCGCGGTATCATGCCCACCGCCGGCAACTATCAGCGCCTGTCGCTGGAGACCGCGGTGCCCGGCAGCGATGCTGAGTACTACAAGCTGCGCGCCCAGGCCCGCCAGCTCTTCCCCCTCGACGACAACCACGACTGGGGGCTTAAGTTCAGCGGCGAGGTGGGCTATGCCGACGTGGTCGGCAACGACCCCTATCCCTTCTACGAGAACTTCTACGCCGGCGGCCTCGGCTCGGTGCGCGGCTTCACCGCCAACACCCTGGGCCAGCGCACCACGCCGCCGGAATCCGGCGGGCGCGACCGCACCCTGGGCGGCAACGTGCTGATGCAGGGCAGTGCCGAGCTGCTTTTCCCGCTGCCCTTCATCGAGGATCGCCGCTCCCTGCAGACCTCGCTGTTCCTGGATGCGGGCAACACCTTCCTCACCGACTGCTATGCCACCGAGACCGGCACCTCGAACTGCAGCTCCGGGGTGGACCTGGGCGACCTGCGCTACAGCGTCGGCGTGGGGCTCTCCTGGCTGACGCCGGTGGGCCCGCTCACCTTCAGCATCGCCGAGCCGCTCAACGACGAGAGCGGCGACGACACCCAGTTCTTCCAGTTCTCGCTGGGTCAGACCTTCTGATTCCGGCCAGCCCCTGAGCAACGCCGGGCCGCCACGCGGCGGCCCGTCAAGGAGTTCGACATGCGTAGATTGACCGCTGCCCTGAGTCTCGTACTGCTGGCCGCCCTGGCCCTGCCCGCCCAGGCCGCCGAGGTGGCCGTGCTGGACTGGCGCCGGGCGCTGATGCAGACCGATGCCGCCCAGCGTTCCATGAGCGAGCTGGAGAGCCGCATCGGCAGCCAGCAGCGCCAGGCCCAGGCGCTGGACCAGGAGCTCTCCCAGCTGCAGCAGCGCGCCAGCAGCCTCACCGACAGTGAGCGCCAGGAGGCCAACCGCAAGGCGTCCGAGCTCAACCGCCTGGTCGGCGAGATGATGCAGGCCCAGCAGGAGGCCGAGCAGCGCTTCCTGAGCAATGCCGAGTCGCGGCTCGAGCAGGCCGTCGAGCAGGTGATCGCTCGCCACGGCATCGATGTGCTCGTCGAGCCCCAGGGCGTGCTGCACGCCAACCAGGATCTGCCCGACCTGACCGGCGAAGTGACCCAGATCCTCAACTCCCTGTTCTGAGCCGGCACCAGCGGACCCAAGCCATGACCCGACGCGACACCCCGACCCTCACCCTTGCCGACATCGCCGAGCGCCTGGGCGCCCGGCTGGTCGGTGACGCCGACCGCCGGGTCAGTGGGCTGGCCACCCTCAGGGAGGCAGGCCCGGATCAGATGGCCTTCCTGGCCAACCGCGCCTATCTCAAGGACCTGCCGGAGACCCGGGCCGCGGCGGTGCTGCTACACCCCCAACACGGCGAAACCTGCCCCACGGCGCGCCTGGAGCTCGACAACCCCTATCTGGGCTATGCGGCGCTCTCTCGTCTCTTCGACCCCCTGGCGGGGCGCGAGCCCGCCGGGGTGCACGCCTCGGCGGCGGTGGATCCCTCCGCGAGGCTGGGCGAGCGGGTCGAGATCGGGCCCAACGCCGTGATCGAGGCGGGCGTGACCCTGGGCGACGACGTGATCGTCGGCCCCGGCGCCGTGGTGGGGGCCGACAGCGTCATCGGTGCCGGCTCCCGGCTCCACGCCAACACCACCGTCTGCCACGGCGTGGTGGTGGGCAAGCGCGCCATCCTGCACAGCGGCTGCGTGATCGGCGGCGACGGCTTCGGCTTCGCCCACGACGGGACGCGCTGGCACAAGATCGCCCAGCTCGGCGGCGTGGTGTTGGGCGATGACGTCGAGGTGGGCAGCTGTTCGAGCATCGACCGCGGTGCTCTCGGCGACACCGTCATCGGCCACGACGTCAAGATCGACAGTCAGGTGCAGATCGCCCACAACGTGCAGATCGGCGACCATAGCGCCCTGGCCGGCTGCGTGGGCATCGCCGGCTCCACCAAGGTAGGCAGGCACTGCATGCTGGGCGGTGGCGTGGGGCTCTCCGGCCACCTGACGATCTGCGACGGGGTCCAGGTCACCGGCATGAGCCTGGTGACCAACTCCATCACCGAGCCCGGGGTCTACTCCTCCGGCACCGGCACCATGAAGAACGCCCAGTGGCGCAAGAACGCGGTGCGCTTCAAGCAGCTCGACGACATCGCCAAGCGGCTCTCGCGTCTCGAGAAGGGGCGTGACGGTTGAGGGCCGCGCCCGGGGCGCTATAATCCTCCGTCTGTCCGACGGCCTGCGCCGTCGGCTCGCACCCGCCGGGACGGCGGGGCTTCCGACACTTCAGAGGTTGTGACGATGGTAATGGACATCAACGAGATTCGAGACTATCTGCCCCACCGCTACCCCTTTCTGCTGGTGGACAGGGTCACTGAGCTGAACCTCGGCGAATCCATCGTCGCCTACAAGAATGTCAGCATCAACGAGCCGTTCTTCAATGGCCACTTTCCCCATCACCCCATCATGCCCGGCGTGCTGGTGGTGGAGGCGCTGGCCCAGGCCTGTGGCATCCTCGGCTTCAAGACCGTCAACAAGCTGCCCGCCGACGGCTATGTCTACTACCTGGTGGGCAGCGACAACGTGCGCTTCAAGCGCCCGGTGATGCCCGGTGACCGGCTGCAGCTGCGCGCCGACGTGATCCGCGAGAAGCGCGGCATCTGGAAGTTTGCCTGCAAGGCCACCGTCGACGGCGAGCTGGCCTGCGAGGCCGAGATCATCTGTGCCGAGAGGAAGGTCGCTTGATTCACCCCACTGCCCTCGTCGACCCCGCCGCGCGCCTCGCCGATGACGTCGAGGTGGGCCCCTTCACGGTGATCGGGCCCGACGTGGAGATCGGCCCCGGTAGCCGGATCGGTTCCCATGTGGTGATCAAGGGGCCCACGGTGCTGGGGGCGCGCACGCGCATCTTCCAGTTCGCCTCGGTGGGCGAGGATTGCCAGGACAAGAAGTACGCCGGAGAGCCCACCCGGCTGGTGATGGGCGACGACAACGTGATCCGCGAGGGGGTGACCCTGCATCGCGGCACCGTCCAGGACCGCGGCGAGACCACCATCGGCTCGCGCAACCTCTTCATGGCCTATGCGCACGTGGGCCACGACTGCGTGATCGGCAACGACTGCATCCTGGCCAACCAGGTGACCCTGGCGGGCCACGTCAAGCTGGGGGACTTCGCCATCCTCGGCGGGCTCTCCGCGGTGCACCAGTTCTGCCACTTCGGCACCCACGCCATGGCCGGCGGCGGCTCCATCATCACCAAGGACACCCCGGCCTACGTGATGATCAACGGCAACCCGGCCCAGGTCCATGGCCTCAACCTGGTGGGGCTCAAGCGTCGCGGCTTCTCGAAGGAGGCCCTCCGGGCCCTCGGCGAGGCCTACAAGCTGGTCTATCGCCAGGGGCTCACCGTGGAGCAGGCGCTGGCCGAGATCCGCACGCGCTTCGCCCTGGCCGAGACCGAGACCTTTGCCGCCTCCATCGAGGCGTCGACCCGCGGCATCATCCGCTGATCATGGCCACGGCCGAGCGGCGGGCGGTGCGGCGAGTCTACCTGGTCGCCGGTGAGCTCTCCGGCGACATCCTCGGCGCCGGCCTGATGCGCGCCCTCAGGGCTCGTCATCCCAGCGTCGAGTTCCGCGGCATCGGCGGCCCGCGCATGCTCCGTGAGGGGATCGACAGCCGCTTCCCCCTGGAGGCCCTCTCGGTGATGGGCCTCGTCGAGGTGCTCAAGCACCTGCCCAGGCTGATCCGGGTGCGTCGCACCCTCAGGGCCGATGCCCTGGCCTGGCAGCCGGACATCATGGTTGGCATCGACGCCCCGGACTTCAACCTGGGCCTGGAGCGGCAGCTGCGCGAGGCGGGCCTGACCACCGCCCACTACGTCAGCCCCTCCGTGTGGGCCTGGCGCCAGGGGCGGGTCAAGGGCATCGCGAAGTCCGTGGATGCCATGCTCACCTTCCTGCCCTTCGAGGCCGCCTTCTACGCCCGCCACCGGGTGCCGGTGGCCTTCGTCGGCCACCCGCTGGCCGACGAGCTGCCCCTCGAGAACGACCGGGCCGCCATGCGCGCCGCCCTGGGCCTGCCCGGCGAGGGCGAGGTGCTGGCGCTGCTGCCCGGCTCCCGCGCCAACGAGATCCGCTTTCTCGGCGAGACCTTTCTCGCCGCCGCCGAACGGCTCTGTGCGGCGCGCCCGGGCCTGCACCTGGTGATGCCGGCGGCCACGCCAAGGCGCCGTGAGGAGCTCGCGGCGCTGCTGGCCGGCCACCCCGGGCTTGCCGAGCGGCTGACCCTGCTCGACGGCCAGGCCCGGGAGGCGATGGTGGCCAGTGACGCCGTGCTGCTCGCCTCCGGCACCGCGGCGCTCGAGGCGATGCTCTGCCACCGCCCGATGCTGGTGGCCTACCGGATGGCGCCGGCGACCCACTGGCTCGCCCGGCGCCTGGTCAAGACCGAGTGGGTCTCGCTGCCCAACCTGATCGCCCGGGAGAGCCTGGTCCCGGAGCTGATCCAGGAGGCGGCGAGCCCCGAGGCGATCGCCGCCCGGCTCGGCGCGCTGCTCGACGATGCCCCGGGGCGCGCCGTCCTGGAGGCGCGCTTCGCCGTGATGCACGAAGGCCTGCAGCGCGACGCCAGCCGCCGGGCGGCTGAGGCCATCGAGGCGCTGGTGGCGGGCGAACCTCTGCCGGAGAGCGTCGCCCCGGAGCGGGCCGGGGAGGCGGCATCGTGACCTCGGCAAGGGCGAAGGCCGCCGAGCTGCCTCCGCTGGTAGTGAACTACCGCGGCGAGCGCCTGGCCGGTGTCGACGAGGTGGGCCGCGGCCCCCTGGTGGGGGCGGTGGTGGCCGCCGCGGTGATCCTCGACCCGGCGCGCCCGATCGAGGGGCTCACCGACTCCAAGGCGCTCTCCGCCAGGCGCCGCGAGGCGCTGGACGTCGAGATCCGCGAACGCGCCCTGGCCTTCGCCGTGGCCGAGGCCAGCCCCGCCGAGGTGGACGCGCTCAACATCTATCACGCCACCCACCTGGCCATGCGCCGGGCCATCGATGCCCTGGTCCCGGCGGCGGAGTACCTGCTGGTGGACGGCAATCGTCTGCCCGGGCATCATCTGCCGGGACAGGCGGTGGTCAAGGGGGACGCCCGCCACCCCGCCATCGCCGCCGCCTCGATACTCGCCAAGGTGGCCCGGGATGCCCAGATGCGGGCCCTCGACGCCCGGCATCCCGACTACGGCTTCGCCCGCCACAAGGGCTACCCGACCCGGGAGCACCTGGCCGCCCTGGAGCGCCTCGGTGCGCTGCCGGAGCACCGCCGCTCCTTCGCTCCGGTCAAGCGCCAGCTGGCGCTGTTCTAGGCCAGCGAGTCGCCATCGAGAGCGAGGAGCGCCGGGGATAGGTCGTCGCGGGGGTCTTTTGCCATGGATGGCAAAAGTAGCGTACAGGGAAGTATTCACAGCGCCCCCGCATAGACCTGTCGCCGGGTCAGCTCCGAGCGATACTGCAGGGATAGCCTCGCGCTTCCTGCAATGACTATTCACCGCCAAGCCCCGAGCCCCCTATGACCACGCCCTTCGTTCATCTCCGCGTCCACACCGAATACTCCCTGGTCGACGGCCTGGTGCGCCTCAAGCCGCTGGTCAAGGCCGCGGTGGAGCAGGGCATGCCGGCGCTGGCCGTCACCGACGAGGCCAACCTCTTCGGCCTAGTGAAGTTCTACAAGGGCGCCCAGGGCGCGGGGCTCAAGCCGATCATCGGTGCCGACCTGTGGCTCGCCAATCCCCACGATGAGGAGCACCCCTACCGGCTCACTTTGCTGGCCATGAACGACACGGGCTATCGCAACCTTACTGAGCTGATCTCCCGGGGCTGGATGGAGGGGCAGCGGCTGGGACGCGCCGAGCTGAAGCGGGAGTGGGTGCTGGCCCAGAGCGAGGGGCTGATCGCCCTCTCCGGCGGACGCGACGGCGAGGTGGGGCGCTACTTGCTCAGCGACCACGGCGACGAGGCCCGCGCGCTGCTCGAGGAGTGGAACGCCGCCTTCCCCGGGCGTTTCTACCTGGAGCTGACCCGCACCGGCCGCCCCCTGGAGGAGGAGTGCCTGCACCTCTCGGTGGCGCTGGCCGTGGAGAGCGGCACCCCGGTGGTGGCCACCAACGACGTGCGCTTCCTCGAGAAGGAGGACTTCTGGGCCCACGAGACCCGGGTCGCCATCGGCGAGGGCCGGACGCTGGACGACCCGCGCCGCGAGCGCAAGTACACCGAGGAGCAGTACCTCAAGAGCCCCGAGGAGATGGCCGAGCTCTTCTCGGACATCCCGGAGGCGCTTACCAACAGCGTGATGATCGCCGCGCGCTGCAGCGTGGACGTGCGCCTGGGCGAGATCTTCCTGCCCGAGTTCGAGATCCCCGAGGGGATGACCCAGGACGAGTTCTTTCGCAAGGTCTCCCACGACGGCCTCACCGAGCGCCTCGACTTCCTGTTCCCCGCCGAGCGCTACCCCCGCGACGGCGCCGAGTACGCCGAAATCGACCGGCGCTACCGGGAGCGGCTCGACTTCGAGCTCGATGTCATCATCCAGATGGGGTTCCCCGGCTACTTCCTGATCGTGATGGACTTCATCCAGTGGGCCAAGGACAACGACGTCCCGGTGGGCCCGGGGCGGGGCTCCGGCGCCGGCTCCCTGGTGGCCTACGCCCAGAAGATCACCGACCTCGATCCCATCGGCTACGACCTGCTCTTCGAGCGCTTCTTGAACCCCGAGCGGGTCTCGATGCCCGACTTCGACGTCGACTTCTGCATGGAGAAGCGCGACCGGGTCATCGAGTACGTGGCCGACCGCTACGGCCGCAACGCCGTGTCGCAGATCGTCACCTTCGGCACCATGGCCGCCAAGGCGGTGGTGCGCGACGTGGCCCGGGCCCAGGGGCGCCCCTACTCGCTGGGCGACAAGCTCTCCAAGCTGATCCCCTTCGAGGTGGGCATGACGCTCGCCAAGGCGATCGAGGCGGAGCCGGCGCTGAAGGAGTTCGTCGAGGCCGACGACGAGGCCGCCGAGATCTGGGAGATGGCGCTCAAGCTCGAGGGCATCACCCGGGGCACCGGCAAGCACGCCGGCGGCGTGGTGATCGCCCCCACCAAGCTCACCGACTTCTCGCCGCTGCTGTGCGACGAGGAGGGCGCGGGACTGGTCGTGCAGTTCGACAAGAACGACATCGAGGAGGCCGGGCTCGTCAAGTTCGACTTCCTGGGCCTGCGCACCCTGACCATCATCGACTGGGCGCTGGAGATGGTCGACAAGGTGCGCGCGGTGGAGGGGCAGGGGCCGCTGAATATCGACAGCATCCCGCTGGATGACGGCCCCACCTTCGAGATGCTCAAGCGCGCCGAGACCACGGCGGTGTTCCAGCTCGAATCCCGCGGCATGAAGGAGCTGATCAAGCGCCTGCTGCCCGACTCCCTGGACGACATGATCGCCCTGGTGGCCCTGTTCCGCCCCGGCCCGCTGCAGTCGGGCA
Source organism: Halomonas sp. A11-A (assembly GCF_003182195.1). GTDB lineage: Bacteria > Pseudomonadota > Gammaproteobacteria > Pseudomonadales > Halomonadaceae > Halomonas > Halomonas alkalicola. Next base: position 146,249 of record NZ_QGTM01000004.1, on the reverse strand, counting down.
TGGTGGACGACTTCATCAACCGCAAGCACGGCCGGTCCGAGATCTCCTACCCGCACCCGGACTACCAGCACGAGTGGCTCAAGCCGGTGCTGGAGCCCACCTACGGCATCATCCTCTATCAGGAGCAGGTGATGCAGATCGCCCAGGTGCTGGCGGGCTACACCCTGGGCCAGGCCGACATGCTGCGCCGCGCCATGGGCAAGAAGAAGCCCGAGGAGATGGCCAAGCAGCGCGCCGGCTTCATGGAGGGGTGTGCGGCCAACGGCATCGACAAGGAGCTCGCCGGTAACATCTTCGACCTGGTGGAGAAGTTCGCCGGCTACGGCTTCAACAAGTCTCACTCGGCGGCCTATGCGCTGGTCTCGTATCAAACGGCCTGGTTAAAAGCTCATTACCCTGGCCCGTTCATGGCAGCGGTGATCTCCACCGAGATGGACAACCTCGACAAGGTGGTGCCGCTGATCGAGGAGTGCCGCAACCTCGGGCTCACCGTGACTCCGCCTGACGTCAACGTCGGCGGCTACAAGTTCACCGTGGATGACGAGGCCCGGGTGGTCTACGGCCTCGGCGCCATCCGCGGCGTGGGCGAGGGGCCCATCGGCGCCATCGTCGAGGCCCGCGAGGCCGAGGGGCCCTTCAAGGATCTCTTCGACTTCTGCCGCCGCGTCGACCCCAAGCGCATGAACAAGCGCACCCTGGAGGCGCTGATCCGCTCCGGCGCCCTGGACAGCCTCGGCCCCAACCGCGCCGTGCTGGCCGCGGCGCTGGATGACGCCCTCAAGGCCGCCGCCCAGACCCAGACCAACCAGAACCTGGGCATGGTCGACATGTTCGGCGAGGCCTTCGCCGACGAGGAGGCCCAGGGCGGCGACGTCTACGCCGAGTATCGTCGGGTGCGCGAGTGGACCGACAAGGAGCGGTTGGCCGGCGAGAAGGAGACCCTGGGGCTCTACCTCACCGGTCACCCCATCGACGAGTACGAGAAGGAGCTCGAGCGCTTCGTCTCGACGCGCATCAGCGACCTCAAGCCGTCGCGTGAGCCTCAGCGGGTCGCCGGCCTGGTGGTGGGGGTGCGCACCATGAAGTCCAAGCGCGGCGACACCATGGCCTTCCTGACCCTGGACGACCGCACCGGGCGCATCGAGGCGTCGCTGTTCGGCGAGCTCTATGACCAGCTGCGCGGCCAGCTCGAACCCGACCAGGTGCTGATCGTCGAGGGGGAGGTCTCCTCCGACGACTACTCCGGCGGGCTGCGCCTGCGCGGCAAGGAGATCACCCCCATGGTGGCGGCGCGCACCCGCTACGGCCAGGCGGTGGAGCTCTCCCTGGACGGCGCGGCCATCAACGGCCGGCTGGTGGACTCCCTGCGGGCGAGCCTCGACCCCCACCGCGACGACGATGGCCTGCCGGTGCGCCTGCGCTACCGCAACGCCGAGGCCACCGGCTGGCTGGAGCTCGACGCCGCCTGGAAAGTCTCGCCCACCGACGATCTGCTGATCCGCCTGCGCGAGGTGCAGGGCCAGGACGGGGTGCGGCTGAAATATCGGTAACCGGCGGCCGGCTTCGGTCTGTCGCATGCCAGCGAGGGGCGCCGGGGGAAGGCCGAAGAGGAGGTCCTACGCCAGGGATGGCGTCGGTAGCGCCCAGGGATGGGTTCACAGCGCCTCCTCGACGGTCCGGCGTTCCGGGGCCTGTCCCCGGCGCCCCTCAGCGAAGGCGCTCCAGCCTGTGCCGCCTTGCGCCGCTCGTTGAGGGTGCGATAATGCCAGCCACTTCCCATTTTTCGCGCCGCTGCCCGCCACGGGGGCCGGCGGTGAAACACCACAAGGCCACTCGCCAATGAATCCCAACTATCTCGACTTCGAACAGCCCATCGCCGAGCTCCAGGCCAAGATCGAGGAGCTGCGCCTGGTCGGCAACGACAGCCAGCTCAACCTCAGCGACGAGATCGAGCGCCTCCAGGAGAAGAGCCGCAAGCTCACTGAGTCCATCTTCAAGGACCTCACCCCCTGGCAGGTCTCGCAGCTCTCCCGCCATCCCCTGCGTCCCTACACCCTGGACTACCTGGAGCACGTCTTCACCGACTTCGACGAGCTCCACGGCGACCGCCACTTCGCCGATGATGCCGCCATCGTCGGCGGCGTGGCGCGCCTCGACGGCCGCCCGGTGATGGTGATCGGCCACCAGAAGGGCCGCGACGTGAAGGAGAAGGTGCGCCGCAACTTCGGCATGCCACGCCCCGAGGGGTATCGCAAGGCCTGCCGGCTGATGGAGATGGCCGAGCGCTTCAGGATGCCGGTGCTCACCTTCATCGACACCCCCGGCGCCTATCCCGGCATCGATGCCGAGGAGCGCGGCCAGTCCGAGGCCATCGCCTACAACCTGGCGGTGATGTCGCGCCTGCGTACGCCCATCATCGCCACCGTGGTGGGCGAGGGCGGCTCCGGCGGGGCACTGGCCATCGGCGTCTGTGACGAGCTGGCCATGCTGCAGTACTCCACCTACTCGGTGATCTCCCCCGAGGGCTGCGCCTCCATCCTGTGGCGCAGTGCCGACAAGGCCTCCGACGCCGCCCAGGCCATGGGCGTCACCGCCGAGCGCCTTCGCGAGCTCGGCTTCGTGGATACCCTGATCGAGGAGCCGCTGGGCGGCGCCCACCGCCAGCCGGTCACCACCGCCGAGCGGGTCAGGGAGGCGCTGCTGGCCAGCCTCGAGCGCCTCGAGGCGATGGATACCGATGCGCTGCTGGCGCGCCGCTATGAGCGCCTGATGAGCTACGGCGCCCCGGCTTAACGGCCCTTTCTGCGCCCGGCCATACGGCGTTAAAAATCGGCTCGAAATGCTCATTTACTAAAGTAAACTCCGCTTTCTCGCCGACTTTTGCCTTGTCTGGCCATCGCTCGAAGCGGGCCCTCTGGGTTAGAGGGTTATCCATGTCCCTTCAGCCTCTGATCGATAATGCCCTGGCCCAGACCCCGTCGGGGCGTTGCGTCTGGGTGGCCCTCTCCGGCGGGCTCGACTCCGCGCTGCTGCTGACGCTCGCCGCCGAGGCGTGCCTGCGCCATCCCCGCCCGCTGCGTGCCCTCCACGTGCACCATGGCCTGCAGGCCGCGGCCGACGATTTCGAGCGCCACTGTCGGCGGCTCTGCTCGCACCTGGGCGTGCCGCTCTTCGTCGAGCGGGTCGCGGTCGAACTCGCCGCGGGGCAGGGGCTGGAGGGGGCGGCCCGGGAGGCGCGTTACGCCGCCTTCGCCCGTCGCGTCGCCGTCGGCGAGACCCTGTGGCTGGCCCAGCACCGCGACGACCAGGCCGAGACCTTCCTGCTCGCCGCGTTGCGCGGCAGCGGCGTGCGTGGGCTGGCCGGCATGCCGCCGCTGCGGGCCTGGCGGGGCAGGGCGCTTGCGCGGCCGCTGCTGGCGGCCTCCCGGGCATCTATCGAGGCCGAGGCGGCTCGCCTGGGGCTGGCCTGGGTGGAGGACCCCTCCAACGCCGACGAGGGGCTCGATCGCAACCTCCTGCGCCGCACGGTGCTGCCCGCGCTGACGGCGCGCTGGCCCCACGCTGCCGCGGCGCTGGCGCGCAGCGCGGCCCTGGCCGGTGAGGCCGAGGGGCTGCTCGGCGAGCTGGCCGAGCTCGACCTCGAGCGCCTCGGCGGTGAGCCTGCCCGGCTGCCGGTGTCGCGGCTGGTGGCGCTCACCCCCGCCCGCCAGCGGCTGCTGGTGCGTCATGCCTGCGCGCGACTGGCCCTGCCGGCCCCGCCGGCGGCGCGGCTGGCGACGCTGCTCGATCAGCTGGACGCGCGCAGCGACGCCGAGGCGCGGGTGGTCTGGCCGGGCGGCGAGGCGCGTCTGTGGCGAGGCGTGCTCCACCTGATGGTGCCGCCGCCCGCCCTGCCGGCAAGCTGGCAGGGGGCGTGGGGCGGCGATGTGCCGCTGTCGACGCCGCTGGGGGAGTGTGACGTGCGGCTGTGGCCGGAGGCGGCCAGGGTGGGTGGCGGGCTGCGCCTGAGCCCGCGGCGCGGCGGCGAGCGGCTGCGCCTGGCCGGTCGCGGCTCCCGGGACCTCAAGCGGCTGCTGCAGGAGCGGGCGGTGCCGCCCTGGGAGCGCCAGCGGCTGCTGGTGGTGTGGCATCTCGACAGGGGCGGGGCCGAGACGGTGGTGGCGCTGCTCGACCCGGTGGGCGAGAGCTGGCTGGCGGTGGCGGCGGGGTGGAGGGCGTCGCCGTGATGGCCCCTCCCGTGGTGGCCTGGTCAGCGCTCAGCTGGCCGGCAGCAGCGCCAGGCTGAAGCCCGCTCCTTGCTGATAGATGCACTCCTGCTCGAGGTCGGTGACCAGCAGCATGGGGTCCTCGCCGGGCTCCAGCCACAGGCGCAGTGCCTCGCCGTCGGCCGAGAGGCGCGGGGTGCCGGGCGGCTGTTCCGGGCGGCTGTGATTGAGCAGCACCGCCAGGCGCAGCAGGCGGGCCAGGCGCGCGTGGGAAGGCTGGGCAGAGGCGGGCAGGGCCTGCCACTCCTTGAGCGGAAACTTGCGGCGGTGGGCGCGCACCAGAAAGGCCAGCAGGCGCTGCTCCGGGCGCGAGAAACCGGCCAGGTCGGAGTGCTCCAGCAGGTAGGCTCCGTGGCGATGGAACTGGCTGTGGGAGATCGCCAGGCCGATCTCGTGGAGGCGGGCGGCCCAGCTCAGGAAGCGCGCCTGGTCGTCGTTCAGGCCCCAGGTGTGGCGCACCTGCTCGAACAGCGCCGCGGCGCTGGCGGCCACGTTGGCGGCCTGGCGCTCATCCACCCCGTAGCGGCGCCCGAGCAGCTCCAGGCTCTTGAGCCGCGAGTCCTCCGGGCTGTTGCGCCCGGCCATGTCGTAGAGCACCCCTTCGCGCAGGGCGCCGTCGGCATAGCGCATCTGCTCGAGGCCGAAGGCCTCGAAGACGGCGCTGAGCAACGCGACGCCGGCGGGAAAGACGCGGGCGCGGTCGGGCTTGAGCCCCTCCATGGCGACCCGGTCCAGGCGCCGGCACTTGATCAGCCGCTCGCGCAGGGCGGCCAGCCCCGCCCGGGTGATCACCCCCTCCGGCGCCTCTCCGGCGGCATGCAGCACCGCGGCGGCCGCCTTGATGGTGCCGCTGGACCCCACCGGATCTTCCCAGCCCAGTTCGCGGTAGTGCCGGCGGATATTGGCGAGCTCCGAGAGGGCGGCAAGCTCCGCGCGGCGCATGCGCTTGTCGGAGATCTCGCCGGTGTCGAAGAAGCGCCGGCTGAAGGTCACGCAGCCCATGCGCAGGCTCTCCAGGGCCAGCGGCTCGAAGCGCTCGCCGATGATGAGCTCGGTGGAACCGCCGCCGATGTCGACGATCAGCCGGCGCCCCTCCTCGGCCAGGGCATGGGCGGCGCCCAGGTAGATCAGGCGTGCCTCTTCGCGGCCGGCGATGATCTCGATGGGACAGCCCAGCAGCGCCTCGGCGCGCTCGATCAGCGCCTGGCTGTTGGCCGCATCCCTCAGCGCATTGGTGCCCACCACCCGCAGCTGGCCCGGGGCGATGTCGTCCACGAAGGGGGCGAAGCGGGCCAGGCAGTCCAGGGCGCGCTGCATGGTGGCCTCGTCGAGCAGGCCCTCGTCGTCAAGGCCCGCGGCCAGCTGCACCTTCTCTCCCTGCCGCGCCACGACCTGCAGCTGCTCGTCCTGATAGTTGGCGACCAGCAGGTGAAAGCTGTTGGAGCCGAGATCGATGGCGGCGAGGCGTCGGGTGGGGGGCTGGGCCGGCTCCGCTGGCGAGGTCATGGTGAGTCCCTGAGGTTGGCTGAGGGGGAAAGGGTGCGGCGCGCCCCCCGCCCTGTCAATCGCCACGGGGCTTGCGTTCCATAGGGCCCTTGTCTAGTATCGTGACGTTCGCCTGTTCCGAATGCTTTCCGACCGTCCTGCGGCGATCCCGTCTCGGTCAACTTCAAGTCGTCAGTCAGCCCACAATGTCCAGCGATAGCCGGCCCCGCCGTAGCCGCTGGTCAGGCGAAACCGAATCTGCTCCCTCGACCCCCTCGGCCGGCGCCCCCTGCGGTTGCCTTCCCCATGGCCATCGGGATCCAATATGACGAGTGGCAGCCTCTCCGGGCTCTGAACGCACCCCACGCGGCGTTATCGTCTCGCCTCCCGCCAAACGCGGCGCATCGACGCCCGGCTTCCACGAGCTATCTCTGAACACACCGATGAATCTTACCGACCTCAAGCAAAAGTCAGTGCCGGATCTCCTGGAGATCGCCCGCGAGATGGGCATCGACAACCTGGCGCGCTCCCGCAAGCAGGACATCATCTTCGCCATCCTCAAGAAGCATGCCAAGAGCGGTGAGCCGATCTATGGCGATGGTGTGCTGGAGATCCTGCAGGATGGATTCGGCTTCCTGCGCAGCGCCGACAGTTCCTATCTGGCCGGGCCCGACGACATCTATGTGTCACCCTCCCAGATCCGTCGCTTCAACCTGCGCAAGGGCGACTCCATCTCCGGCAGGATCCGCCCCCCCAAGGAGGGCGAACGCTACTTTGCCCTGCTCAAGGTCAGCGAGATCAACTTCGACAAGCCTGAGAACGCCAAGCACAAGATCCTCTTCGAGAACCTCACGCCGCTGTTCCCCCAGGAGCGGCTGCGCATGGAGATCGGCAATGGCTCCACCGAGGACCTGACGGCACGGATCATCGACCTGGTGGCGCCCATCGGCAAGGGCCAGCGCGGCCTGCTGGTCTCCCCGCCCAAGGCGGGCAAGACCCTGATGCTGCAGAACATCGCCACCTCGATCACCCGCAACAACCCCGAGTGCCACCTGATCGTGCTGCTGATCGACGAGCGCCCCGAGGAGGTGACCGAGATGTCACGCACGGTGCGCGGCGAGGTGGTGGCCTCGACCTTCGACGAGCCGCCGGCGCGCCACGTGCAGGTGGCCGAGATGGTGATCGAGAAGGCCAAGCGCCTGGTGGAACACAAGAAGGACGTGGTGATCCTGCTCGACTCCATCACCCGCCTGGCACGCGCCTACAACACCGTGGTGCCGAGCTCCGGCAAGGTGCTGACCGGTGGCGTGGACGCCCACGCCCTGGAGAAGCCCAAGCGCTTCTTCGGTGCGGCGCGCAACATCGAGGAGGGCGGCAGCCTGACCATCATCGCCACGGCGCTGGTGGACACCGGCTCCAAGATGGACGAGGTGATCTTCGAGGAGTTCAAGGGCACCGGCAACATGGAGGCGCACCTGGACCGCAAGCTGGCCGAACGTCGCGTCTACCCGGCCATCAACATCCGCCGCAGCGGCACCCGCCGCGAGGATCTGCTCGCCTCCGAGGACGAGATGCAGCGCATGTGGATCCTGCGCAAGCTGCTCAACCCCATGGATGACACCGCGGCCACCGAGTTCCTGATCGACCGCCTCAAGGATACCAAGACAAACATCGAGTTCTTCGAGGCGATGAAACGCCGCTGACCATCACTGCCGGGAATGCTACCGCGCGGCTGACCCGGCGACAGGCCTGTGAGGGGGCGCTGTGAACCCCTCCCTGGGCGCTACCGATGCCATCCCTGGCATAGGACCCCCTCTTCGGCCTGTCCCCGGCGCCGCTTGCCATGGCAACTCGGCAGACGTATTCAAGGGGCATGCTATGCTGCCCCTTTCGTCATTCCGGAACCGGGAAATCCGAATGAAGTACAAGGACCTGCGGGAATTCATCAGCGCCCTGGAGGCCCAGGGCGAGCTCCAGCGCATCACCGCCGAGGTGGACCCCTACCTCGAGATCACCGAGATCTGCGATCGCACCCTGCGCGCCGGCGGTCCGGCGCTGCTCTTCGAGAACGTCAAGGGCCACGACATGCCGCTGCTCGGCAACCTCTTCGGCACGCCGAAGCGGGTGGCCATGGGCATGGGGCAGGACTCCGTGGCCGCCCTGCGCGAGGTGGGCGAGCTGCTCGCTTTCCTCAAGGAGCCGGAGCCCCCCAAGGGCTTTCGCGACGCCTGGGACAAGCTGCCGATCTTCAAGCAGGTGATGAGCATGGGGCCGAAGAAGGTCCGCTCGGCGCCGGTGCAGGAGAAGGTGTACGAGGGCGACGAGGTCGACCTCGACCGCCTACCGATCCAGCACTGCTGGCCCGGCGACGCCGCCCCCCTGGTCACCTGGCCGCTGGTGATCACCCGCGGGCCTCACAAGAAGCGCCAGAACCTCGGCATCTATCGCCAGCAGAAGCTGTCGAAGAACCGGCTGATCATGCGCTGGCTCTCCCACCGCGGCGGGGCGCTCGACTTCCAGGAGTTCCAGAAGGCTCATCCCGGCGAGCCCTTCCCGGTGGTGGTGGCGCTGGGCGCCGACCCGGCGACCATCCTCGGCGCGGTGACCCCGGTGCCGGATTCGCTCTCCGAGTACGCCTTTGCCGGGCTGCTGCGCGGCTCGCGCACCGAGCTGGTCAAATGCGGCCACGCCGACCTGGACGTGCCGGCCTCGGCGGAGATCATCCTGGAGGGGCTCATCTACCCGGATGACATGGCCCCCGAGGGCCCCTACGGCGACCATACCGGCTACTACAACGAGGTGGATACCTTCCCGGTGTTCACGGTGACGCGCATGACCATGCGCCGCGATGCCATCTACCACTCCACCTACACCGGCCGCCCGCCCGACGAGCCGGCGATCCTCGGGCTCGCACTCAACGAGGTGTTCGTGCCGATCCTGCGCCGCCAGTTCCCGGAGATCGTCGACTTCTACCTGCCGCCGGAGGGCTGCTCCTACCGCATGGCGGTGGTGACCATGAAGAAGCAGTACCCGGGCCACGCCAAGCGGGTGATGATGGGCGTGTGGAGCTTCCTGCGCCAGTTCATGTACACCAAGTTCGTGGTGGTGCTCGACGACGACGTCAGCGCCCGGGACTGGGAGGACGTGATCTGGGCCATCACCACCCGCATGGACCCGGCCCGGGACACCGTGATGGTGGAGAACACCCCCATCGACTACCTGGACTTCGCCTCGCCGGTCTCCGGCCTCGGTTCCAAGATGGGCCTGGATGCCACCAGCAAGTGGCCCGGCGAGACCGACCGCGAGTGGGGGGTGCCCATCGTCATGGACGAGGCCGTCAAGGCCCGCGTCAGCGAGCGCTGGCATGAGCTGGGCATCGACCTCCCCGACACCACGACCCCCTGACAAGTCACGAGGCATACATGACGCCAAGGACCCTGACCTGCCTGGTCGACGAGGTCGAGGACCTCACCCCGGACGTCTTCCGGGTGCAGCTGGAGGGCCGCCCAGAGGCGGTGGCCCATGCGCCGGGCCAGTACCTGGAGCTCAAGCTGGACGACGAGACCTGGGTACCCTTCTCCATCGCCAACGCCCACGGCGGCGACGGCGTGATCGAGCTGCACATCCAGCACTGGCCGGAGCGCGAGAATTCCGCGCGCATGCGTGACCTGGTCCAGGTGGCCCGCCGGCTGACCCTGAGGCTGCCCGGCGGCGACTGCGTGCTCGACCCCGACAGCGAGCGCCCGCTGCTGCTGATCGCCGCGGGCACCGGCTTCTCGCAGATGAAGGCGATCGCCGAGGCGGCGCTGGCGGCGAACCCCGAGCGGCAGATCGATCTGTGGTGGGCCGCCCGGGAGCGCCGCCAGCTCTATCTGGAGCGGCTCCCCCGGGAGTGGGCCGAGGCCCACCCCGGCTTTTGCTTCCACCCGGTAACCGAGCTTTCGCCGGAGGAGCCCTGGAGCGGCGAGCGGGTGGTCGGCCATCGCGGACGCATCGACCAGGCCCTGGCCGCGGCGCTCGACGACGTCTCGGGCCAGGATGTCTACCTCTCCGGCTCGCCGGGCATGGTCTACGCCTGCGTCGACGTGCTGGCCTCGCTGGGGCTCTCGCCCTCGCGGACCTTCTCCGACGTCTTCGCCTATGCGCCCCGCGACCCGCTGATCCCGGTCACCGGCAGCCTGATCAAGGAGGCGCGCGGATGAGCGCCTCGCCGATCCTGATCACCGGCGGCGCCCAGCGCCTGGGCCGCCACTGCGCCGAGCGCCTGGTGGACGACGGCCACCCGGTGATCATCAGCTATCGCCGCGAGCGGCCCGAGCTCGAGGCGCTGCGCAGCCGCGGCATCGTCACCCTGCCGGCCGACTTCGCCAGCGAGGCGGGCATTCTCGATTTTATCGCGCGGCTGAAGGAGACGACCCCCTCGCTGCGGGCGATCGTCCACAACGCCAGCGACTGGGCCCCGGACTCCACCGGCCCCGAGGCCGGCGCCACCTTCGAGCGGCTCTTCCGCATCCATATGCTGGCGCCCTACCTGATCAACCTGCATGCGCGGGAGCTGCTCGAGGCGTGCAGCGAACCCCAGCGCGACATCGTGCACATGACCGACTACGTGGTGCAGAAGGGCTCGAAGAAGCACGCCGCCTACGCCGCCACCAAGGCGGGGCTCGACAACCTGACCCTCTCCTTCGCCGCCATGCTGGCGCCGACGATCCAGGTCAACGCCATTGCCCCGGCGCTGATCATGCTCAACGAGGGCGACGACGAGGCCTATATCGAGAAGGCGCGGGCCAAGTCGGCCATGGAGATGGTGCCCGGCCCCGGGGTGATCTATCAGACCCTGCGCTACCTGCTCGACAACCACTACGTGACCGGGGCGACCCTGCCCGTGGATGGCGGCCGCCACCTGCGCTAGCGCCGAGCTGCGACCAAGGTGGCGTGCTCGCCGCCGGGTTCTTCGCTAGAATACGGACCTACCATACGGACCTACCCTGACAGCAAACCGAAGGAGAGACACATGGCGGGACATGACGAGAACTTCCGTGACAGCAGCGGCGTGCTGTCCATCATCATGGGCCTGATCGTGCTGGTGAGCATGAGCGCGCTGCCGGCCACCATCGGCTGGTATCAGGTCGTCGCCGGCTGAACCGCGCCCCTTCGCGCCCTTGCCAGCCCGGCGACGATGGGGCACGATGAAGGAGTACTCAGGAGATGACCATGACCGCACCCGCCATCGACATGCACCGCCGCCTCGCCGCTTCTGCCGGCGCCGCTGCGCGTGGGCTCGATTCGGCGACGCACGGCCGGGGTTACTGGTATGGCTATTTTATGACCGGTGTGCCGGCGGCCATGTCTGACTAGAGAGTCCTGAGCAGCAGACGACATCGCCGGGAAGCACACCCACCAGGGTCGCCTCCCGACAGAACCCCCGGAAGGCCACCCGCCCCGGGGGTTTTGCGTTCTGGGGCAGTCGATTCACCCGGACATCAAGATGACAGAGAGGAGAGGCACCATGATCGTACCCATCGCTTTCGCCATTCGCCCGCTGACCGGCGTTACCGGCTATTACGGCTATTACGGCTATTGGCGATTTAGCGAGCTGCGGTCGTGCCACTTCGCCACCTCCGACCGTAGCACCATCGGTGGCACCCGACCGACACGATGTATGACCGCTACCCGGAGTTGATGCCCCATGAACGCTTCCCTTGCCGCCGCTGCCCTCGATGACACCGCCCGCCCTGCCCCGATGGCGGCGCAACCCGATGCCAACGCCCGTTCCGCCGCTCAGCCGGCCCGCCCACTGCCCACCCCTGGCGAGCTGCGCCGCGAACTGCCCCTGACCCCCGAGCTTGCCCGGCGGGTCGAGGCTCAGCGCCGTGCGATCCGGGATATCCTCGCCGGCCGCGACGACCGCCTGCTGGTGGTGGTTGGCCCCTGTTCCGTCCACGACCCGGAGGCGGCGCTCGAGTACGCCCGGCGCCTGGCCGAGCTGGCCCCGCGGGTGGCGGATCGCCTGCTGCTGGTGATGCGGGTCTATGTGGAGAAGCCACGCACCACCGTGGGCTGGAAGGGGCTCGCCTATGACCCCGACCTGGATGGTTCAGGCGACATGGCACGCGGCCTCGAGGTATCCCGGCGGCTGATGCGGGAGGTGGCCGAGCTGGGCCTGCCGGTGGCCACCGAGCTGCTGCAGCCGATGCTGGCCCCCTACCTGGAGGACCTGCTGGCCTGGGTGGCGATCGGCGCGCGTACCACCGAGTCCCAGCTGCACCGCGAGCTGGCCAGCGGCCTCGACGCCGTGGTCGGCTTCAAGAACGCCACCGGCGGCGACATCGGCGTGGCCCTGGATGCGATGCGCGCCGCCGCCCACCCGCACCAGCACTTCGGGCTCGACCCGGACGGCCGCCCGGTGGTGCGCGAGACCGCCGGCAACGCCCACACCCACCTGGTGCTGCGCGGCGGCCACGGCGAGCCCAACTACCAGGCCGCCCACGTGCAGGCGGCACGCCGCGCGCTGGAGGAGGCCGGCCTGACGCCGCGGCTGATGGTGGACTGCAGCCACGCCAATGCCCGCAAGGACCACCGCCGCCAGAGCGAGGTGCTGCTCGATGTGCTGGCCCAGCGCCTGGCGGGGGAGAGCGCCCTGGCCGGGCTGATGATCGAGAGCCACCTGCACGAGGGCAAGCAGGCGCTGTCACCCGGCCGGCTGCGCCACGGCGTCTCGGTCACCGATGCCTGCATCGGCTGGGAGACCACCGAGCACCTGCTGCTCAGCGCCGCCGACCGGCTGCGGTAGCACAGCACAGTCACTGCCGGCGTGAGGAGCGCCGGGGGCAGGTCTGGAGGGGGTCCTACGCCAGGGATGGCGTCGGTAGCGCCCAGGGAGGGGTTCACAGCGCCCCCGAACAGGCCTGCCGCCGGAGCAGCTCCGTGGTACTGGCCACCGGGTTAGCCCTGTACCCCAGGGGAGGGAGTCGGGATAATCACCCCGATTTCCGACTCGCCACCCTGGAGGCCCCATGTCATTCCGGTTCGAAACCCATGCTCCCGAGACCTACCGGCGCAAGGCGAAGATGATCAGCCTGGCCATGGCCGGCCAGCTGATCGTCTTCGGGCTGGTCTTTGCCCAGCTGCTGCAGGCGGCCTTCGATGGCGGCTTCTGGCTCAACGCGCTGGGGGTGCTGCTGGGCCTGGTAGCCACCAGCCTGACCTTCGCGGTGCTGCGCGAGCGCCCCTGGATGACCGAGATGCGCTATGTCTGGCAGCTCAAGCACCACCTCTCCCGGGTTAGCGCCTACCTGCCCGCGCTGCGCCGCGGCGTGGAGGAGGGCAACGGCACGGCGCTTGCCATCCTCACCTTCTATCACCAGGGCATGGCCCAGCTCGCCGAGCTCAACGGCCGCACCCTGGATGATGACTCCGAGCTGCTCGCCGAGCGCCTGAAGGTGCGCCTGGCCCGCCAGGAGCGCGGCCTGCCCGAGCGGGTCGACGGCTTCGACCCCCAGGATCTGGCCGCCTTCAAGCGCGGTTGACGCCCCCTCAGGCCTTGGCGGCGTAGGCGTAGAGCAGCGTCTCCTGGGCGCTGATCGGCGCGGCGTCGCCGGGGGTCTGCTTGACGTAGCTGCCGTCGGGCTGCAGCCGCCAGCTCTGGCAGTTGTCCACCAGGTAGGTCTCGAGGTCCTTGCGGACCCGGGCGGCCAGCTTCCTGTCGCGCAGCGGGAAGCAGGTCTCCACCCGGTGGAACATGTTGCGGCTCATGAAATCGGCGCTGGACGCCCACACCTCGGCCTTGCCGTGATTCTGGAAGTAGAACACCCGGGTGTGCTCCAGGAAGCGGCCGATGATCGAGCGCACCCGGATATTCTCCGAGACGCCGGGAATTCCGGGCCGCAGGCAGCACATGCCGCGGATGATCAGGTCGCACTCCACCCCGGCGCGGGAGGCGCGGTAGAGCGCCTGGATCAGCTTGGGCTCGGTCAGCGAGTTGCACTTGATGATCAGGTGGGCGCGGTGCCCCTTGCGGGCGTGCTCCGCCTCGCGGTCGATCATCGCCACCATGCCCTCGTGGAGCGTGAAGGGCGCGTGCAGCAGGGTCTCGATATGCCGGGCACGCCCCATCCCCGAGAGCTGCTGGAACACCTGGTGGACGTCCTCGCACAGCGCCTCGTCGGCGGTGAGCAGGCTGTAGTCGGTATAGAGCCTGGCCGTCTTCGAGTGGTAGTTGCCGGTGCCGAGGTGCACGTAGTAGCGCAGCCGTCCCTTCTCGCGACGCACGATGTGCATCATCTTGGCGTGGGTCTTGTAGGCCATCACCCCGTAGATGACGATGGCGCCGGCCTCCTGGAGGCGCGAGGCGAGCGCCAGGTTGTCCGCCTCGTCGAAGCGGGCGCGCAGCTCGATGACCACGGTCACCTCCTTGCCGCCACGCGCCGCCTCCACCAGCGAGGTGACGATGGGGGAGTCGGCGCCGGTGCGGTAGAGGGTCTGCTTGATCGCCAGCACCGAGGGGTCCCGGGCCGCCTCGGCGAGCAGCTCCTCCACCGGCGAGAAGGCCTGGAAGGGGTGGTGGAGCAGGATGTCGCCGGCGGCGATGGCATCGAACAGGCTGCCCTCCTTCTTGAAGTTCTTGGGCAGCCCCGGGGAGAAGGGACGGTAGAAGAGCTCCGGGCGATCCAGGTCCCCCAGCAGCGCCATCATGCGGGTCAGGTTGACCGGCCCGTTGACCCGGTAGAGGTCCTGCTCGGAGAGCGCGAACTCCCTGAGCAGGAAGTCCGCCAGCTCGTCCGGGCATGTGTCTACCACCTCCAGGCGCACGCCGCTGCCGTAGCGCCGTGCCAGCAGCTCGCCGCGCAGCGCCGAGGCGAGGTCCGAGACCTCCTCCGGGTCCACCGTCATGTCGGCGTTGCGGGTCAGCCGGAACTGGTAGCAGCCGCGCACCCTCATGCCCGGGAAGAGCTCCTCGGCGTGGGCGTGGATCATGGAGGAGAGGAAGACGGCCTCGTTGAAGCCCTCCTCGCACAGCTCGGCAGGCAGGGCGATCACCCGTGGCAGCGAGCGCGGGGCCGGCAGGATGGCGAGCCCCCCCTCGCGGCCGAAGGCGTCCTTGCCCTCGAGCTGGACGATGAAGTTGAGGCTCTTGTTGACCAGCCGCGGGAAGGGGTGGGAGGGGTCCAGCCCGATCGGGCTGATGACCGGCATGATCTCCTCATCGAAGTAGTCGCGCACCCAGGCGCGCTGGGCCTCGGTCCAGTCGCTGCGCCGCCGGAAGCGCAGGCCCCGCTCCTCCAGCGCCGGCAGAAGGGTCTCGTTGAGGATGCGGTACTGGCGCTCGATCTGCTCGTGGGCGATCTGCGAGATCTCGCCGAGCACCGACTGCGGCGAGCGGCCGTCGATGCCGGTGCTGTCGTCGCCCAGGGCCACCCGGTGCTTCAGGCCGGCCACCCGGATCTCGAAGAACTCGTCCAGGTTGGAGGAGAAGATCAGCAGGAACATCAGCCGATTGAGCAGCGGATGCGACTCGTCCAGGGCCTGCTCCAGGACCCGCATGTTGAACTGCAGATGCGAGAGCTCGCGGTTGAAGTAGAGGCTGGGGTCGGCCAGGTCCGCCTCCGCCTCCGGCAGCGCCTTGGGCTTGATGCCGGTGCGGGTCTGGTTGAGGCGCGGGGCCGGTGGCTCGGGCAGGGCCTCCTCGCTCGAGACGTCGGCGGGCCCGGCGACAAGGGGGACGGATTCGGGGCTACGGTCTTCCATGGGCAACTCTCTCGGGGTCCAGGAAGGGGCCGAGCCCCCTCCATCACTGGGCGAGCAGGCGGGCGGCCCGCTTGGCAAAGTAGGTCAGCACGCCGTCCGCGCCGGCGCGCTTGAAGCAGGTCAGCGATTCGAGGATCACGCTGTCGGCGTCCAGCCAGCCGTTCTCGAAGGCGGCCATGTGCATGGCGTATTCGCCGCTCACCTGGTAGGCGAAGGTGGGCACCTTGAGCTCATCCTTGACCCGACGCACCACGTCGAGATAGGGCATGCCAGGCTTGATCATCACCATGTCGGCGCCCTCGGCCAGGTCGAGTGCCACCTCGTGGAGCGCCTCGTCGCCGTTGGCAGGATCCATCTGGTAGGTGCTCTTGTCGGCCTTCCCGAGGTTGGCGGAGGAGCCCACCGCATCGCGGAAGGGGCCGTAGTAGCGCGAGGCGTACTTGGCGCTGTAGGCCATGATGCGGGTGTTGACCAGGTGCTCCTGCTCCAGCACCCGGCGGATCTCGCCGATGCGGCCGTCCATCATGTCCGAGGGGGCCACCACGTCGGCGCCGGCCTCGGCGTGGGAGAGCGCCTGCTTGAGCAGGGTCTCTACGGTGCGGTCGTTCAGCACATAGCCCTGCTCGTCGATGATGCCGTCCTGGCCGTGGCTGGTATAGGGGTCCAGGGCCACGTCGGTGATGATGCCGAGCTCGGGCAGGGCCTCCTTGAGGGCGCGCACGCTGCGCTGCACCAGGCCGTTGGCGTTGAAGGCCTCCTCGGCCAGCTCGCTCTTCAGGGTCGGGTCGATCACCGGAAACAGTGCCAGGGCGGGAATGCCCAGTTGATGCGCCTCGCGGGCCTCCTCGATCAGCAGGTCCAGCGACAGGCGCTCGACGCCGGGCATCGAGGGCACGGCCTCGCGCTGGTTCTCGCCCTCCAGCACGAACACCGGCCAGATCAGGTCGGCCGGTGTCAGGGTGTGCTCGCGCATCAGGCGACGCGAGAAGTCGTCGCGGCGCATGCGGCGCAGGCGGGTAGCGGGAAACTGGCGGGTGGTCATGAAACTCAAGGCGATTCTCCAGCGTGGGTCGCCGGCCAGACGGCATTGTGGCGACGCAGGATGACGGTTGGATGACAGTGGCGCTGCGGCTGACTCCGAGTATATCAGCGCGCCGGTGCGCCGAAAGTCTCGCCTTGTCGCACCCGGACGTTCGCTCTAGAGTGTGGGGTTCGATTATCGGGCCCGCCTGCCGGCGGGTGACCCCTGCAAGGAGACAGGCATGAGCAAACAGGTGGCGGTGATTCTCTCGGGCTGTGGTGTCTTCGACGGTTCCGAGATCTACGAGACCACCCTGACCCTGCTGCGGCTCGACCAGCTGGGCATCGGCTATCGCTGCTTCGCCCCGGACATCGAGCAGCACCACGTGATCGACCATCGCAGCGGTGAGGTGGCCGAGGGCGAGACGCGCAATGTGCTGACGGAGTCGGCGCGTCTGGCCCGCGGCGAGATCTCGCCGCTCGCGGAGCTGGCCGCCGCCGACTTCGACGCGGTGATCCTGCCCGGCGGCTTCGGGGCGGCCAAGAACCTGTCGAACTTCGCCGAGGCGGGGGCCGACATGGAGGTGCTGGGCGAGCTCCGGGAGGCCCTGGCCGGCTTCTTTGACGCCCGCAAGCCGATCGGCCTGATGTGCATCGCGCCGGTGATGGTGCCGAAGCTGCTGGGCAATGGCATCGCCGTGACCATCGGCCACGACCCGGGTGTCTCCGGCGCCATCAGCGCCATGGGCGGGCTGCACCGCACCTGCGGCGTGGAGGAGATCGTGGTGGACTTCGAGAACCGCGTGGTCACCACCCCGGCCTACATGCTGGCGACCCGCATCAGTGAGGCGGCCACCGGGATCTTCAAGCTGGTCGACCGCATCGACGAGCTGATGGATCGCTGAGCCGCTCGCGGCAGGCTCCCCAAGCCGCAAGTGTCAGGTGAAAAGTGTCAGGTAAAAAGGAACCCCGCAGGCGCCCGCTTGCGGGGTTCACTCTTGGGTAGGACCAGACGGATGCCTGGCCGCTCAGGCCTCGTCTTCGTCCGCCGCGCGCCGCTGCTTCTTGCGGCGTGCCAGGCGCCCGAACAGCAGGCCCACCTCGTAGAGCAGGTACATGGGCACCGCCAGCAGGCTCTGAGAGATCACGTCCGGGGGGGTGAGCAGCATGCCCACTACGAAGCAGCCGAGGATGATGTAGGGGCGCTTCTTCGACAGGCTCTCCACCGTGGTGGCGCCCGAGGCGATCAACAGGAAGGTGGCGACGGGGATCTCGAAGGCTACCCCGAAGGCGAAGAACAGCTTGAGCACGAAGTTGAGGTAGGCGTTGATGTCGGTCATCACCGCCACGTTCTCCGGCCCCGTCTGGGTGAAGAACTGGAACAGCAGCGGGAAGACCACGTAGTAGGCGAAGGCCGCCCCGGCGTAGAACAGCAGCACGCTGGAGGCCAGGATCGGTAGCGCCAGGGCCTTCTCGTTGTCGTAGAGCCCCGGGGCCACGAAGGCCCACGCCTGATGCAGCACATAGGGCACGGCGATGAACACCGCCACCACCAGGGTCAGCTTGAAGGGCGCCAGGAAAGGCGAGGCCACCTCGGTGGCGATCATCTGCGAGCCTTCCGGCAGCAGCGCCATCAGCGGCTGAGCCACGAAGGTGTAGATGTCGTTGGCGAAGGCATAAAGGCCCAGGAAGATCACCAGGATCGCCACCACGCTTCGCAGCAGTCGCGAGCGCAGCTCGATCAGGTGCTCGATCAGGGTGGCCTGGTGCTGTTCCGGGCTGTCACCGGTCTTGCTCATCGGGAGGAGGCGTCCTTGTCGGCGGCGGTGGGCTCGGGGCGGTCATCGGGACGCGCATCGTCTGCCGGCTCCTGGCGACCGGGGCCGTCGCGGCGGGCGCGGGCCAGGGCGGCGTCCAGGCGCTGCTCGGCGCTGGGTGCAGGGGCCTGATCCGGCTTGCTCTCGGCAGGGCGGTCGGGCTCGGCGAGGCTCTCCACGTCACGCTTGACCTGGCGCACGCTCTCGTCGAGCTTCTTCTGCTGCTCGTTGAGCTTCTGGCGCAGCTCCTCCGCCTCGAGCTGGGCGCTGATCTCGCGCTGCATGCCGGAGACGGTACGCTTGATCTTGCCGATCCACAGCCCCGCGGTGCGCGCCGCCTTGGGCAGCCGCTCCGGGCCCAGCACCAGCAGGCCGACCACGCCGATGACCATGAGTTCGAGAAAGCCGATGTCAAACATGGCGGCTTACTTGCGCTCTTCCTGTTCCTCGGGCTTGCGCTCGGCCTGGACGTCGTAGGTGTTGGTCTCTTCCTTGTGGTCCACGCGGGCCTGGGTCTGGACGTCGTCCTTCTCCTCGCCCTTCTCCTCCTCGTGCATGGCCTTCTTGAAGCCCTTCACGGCGCCACCCAGGTCGCTGCCGACGTTGCGCAGCTTCTTGGTGCCGAAGATCAGGATGATGATGCCGAGTACGATCAGCAGCTGCCAGATACTGATACCACCTAACATGTGTGCTTCCTCTGGAACGGGGCCCCGGCCTGTCCGGGAGCCGTAAGAATCTATTGCTGCCTGGCGGCCTTCTCGTCGTGGCCGGAGACACCGAAGCGGCGGCCCAGCTCGTCGAGCACGGCGCGGTGGTCGAGGTCGAGGTGCGACAGCATCACCAGGCTATGAAACCACAGGTCGGCCGTCTCGGCGATCAACGCCTCACGCTCGGCCTCGCCGCCACGTTCCGCATCCTTGGCGGCGAGCAGCGTCTCGGTGACTTCCTCGCCGACCTTCTCGAGTATCTTGTTCAGGCCCTTGTGATGCAAGGCGGCGACGTAGGAATCCTGCGGATCCCCCTCGCGGCGTTGATCCAGGACGGCTTGCAGGCGCTCGAGAATATCGCTCATGGATGAAGGCTCCGTGACGTGGATGGGAGGTCAGTGCCAGGCCAGCAGGGCCAGGCCGAGGACGGCGGCGGCCAGGGCGGGCCAGGGCTGGCCGGCGGCCCACTGACTCAGCGGCTGCCAGGCCAGCGCCAGGGCCACCAGCAAGAGCCCCAGGCGCAGGCGGCGGCTGCGCCGACCCTCGCGAACCAGCTGCTGGCGGATGCCGCCCAGTGCCTCGCTCTGGCGGCGGCGCTGGCGCTTCTCCTGGTCCATCTGGGAGAGCGCCTGGTGGGCCAGCACCGGCAGTTCGGGAAGCTGGCGGGTCAGCTCGGGCGCCTGGCGCTTGAGGGACTCCCAGAAGCCCCGGGCGCCGGCGCGCTCCTTCATCCACTGCTCCAGGAAGGGCTTGGCGGTCTTCCAGAGGTCCAGGTCGGGGTAGAGCTGGCGGCCCAGCCCCTCGATGTTGAGCAGGGTCTTCTGCAGCAGCACCAGTTGGGGCTGTACCTCCATGTCGAAGCGCCGCGCGGTCTGGAACAGGCCCAGCAGCACCTGGCCGAAGGAGATGTCCTTGAGGGGCTTTTCGAGGATCGGCTCGCACACCGTGCGGATCGCCGCGGCGAACTCGTTGGCTCGCGTATTCTCGCCGACCCAGCCCGACTCGATGTGCAGGGCGGCTACCTCGTAGTAGTCCTGGTGGAAGAAGGCCAGCAGGTTGCGGGCCAGGTAGTCCTGGTCCTCGCGGGTCAGGCTGCCGACGATGCCGCAGTCGATGGCGATGTACTGGGGGTCATGGGGATGTTCCCGGGCGACGAAAATATTGCCGGGGTGCATGTCGGCGTGGAAGAAGTTGTCGCGGAACACCTGGGTGAAGAAGATCTCCACGCCGCGCTCGGCGAGCCGCTTGAGGTCGGTCTCCTGGGCCTCGAGGGCGGCGATGTCGGCCACCGGAACGCCGTAGATGCGCTCCTGCACCATGACGCGCTGGCGGGTCAGCTCCCAGTGGATCGCCGGCACGTAGAGCAGCGGCGAGTTCTTGAAATTGCGCTTGAGCTGGGAGGTGTTGGCGGCCTCCTTGTGCAGGTCGAGCTCGTCGAACAGCGTTGCCTCGTAGTCGCGCACCACCTCCACCGGGCGCAGGCGGCGCGCCTCGGGCACCAGGGTCAGCAGCCTGGCGAAGCGGTACATCAGCGCCATGTCCTGGCGCATCACCCGGTCGATGCCGGGGCGGATGATCTTGACCACCACCTCCTCGCCGCTGTGCAGGCGCGCGCCATGCACCTGGGCGATGGAGGCCGAGGCCAGCGGCTCGGCATCGAAGTGGGCGAAGGCCAGCGCCACGGTCATGCCGAGCTCCTCCTCCACCACGGCCAGCGCCTGGTCGCCAGGGAAGGGGGGCACCTGGTCCTGTAGGCGCTTCATCTCGTCGGCGATATCTGCCGGCAGCAGGTCGCGGCGGGTGGAGAGCACCTGGCCGAACTTGACGAAGATGGGGCCCAGCGACTCCAGCGCCAGGCGCAGGCGCGCACCGCGAGAGCGCTCGCCGATGGGCACCAGGCGCAGCGGCGAGAGCCTGAAGAGAGTGCGCAGCGCCCAGGGCAGGCGCTCCAGGGGAATCAGGGTGTCGAGCCGATAGCGGGTGATCACCCAGAGGATGCGCAGCAGCCGCAGCAGCATCATGGCTTCACCCGCTCGGCCTGCTGCGCCGCCAGGCGGCGGTGCAGGCGCGCCAGGCGTGCCTCGAGGCGGTCGGCGGCGATCTCCAGCTCGGTGAGGTGGTCGCGCAGCACCTCCAGCTGTGGGCGGCCGGGCAGCAAGCGCGCCTCCTCCATCAGGTACTCGGAGAGGTCGGCGCAGAACTCCTCCCGGGTGCGCAGACCGAAGCGGCCCAGGCGGCGCAGCCCCTCGGCGAGGCTGTTGGCGGGCATATCGCCGAGCCAGCGGGCCAGTTCGCCCTCCCAGTCCGGGTCCAGGTCGAGCAGCAGGTCGCGGGTGGCCTCCAGCAGCGGGATGCGCCCGCGTACCGCCAGCCGTCCCTGGAACATCAGCCGCTCCAGGGAGGCGCCACCGAGCAGGGCGCCTGCGGTCGCGGCGTCCAGTTCCACCACGGCGTCGAAGGCCGTCTCGTCGGCGTCACCCGGGCGCAGCAGGTCGAGGCCGTGGGCATGGTAGTGGATCGCCAGGGCCAGCTCGGGATTCTCCAGGCGCAGCAGCAGCCGCTGGCCGGCGAGCCGGGCCAGTCGCGAGGGCGCCGCCGGGTCGCGGGCGAGCAGGGTATTGAGGGTGCGCTCCAGGCCGGCCAGCAGCAGGGTTGGGGTCAACGCCATGCCCACCTCAGAGCTTTATGCCGCGGTGCAGGGCGACGATGCCCCCGGTGAGGTTGGTGTACTCGACGCGCTCCAGGCCGGCCGCCTCCATCATCCCCTTGAGGGTCTCCTGGTCGGGGTGCATGCGGATCGATTCGGCGAGGTAGCGATAGCTGTCGGCATCGTTGGCGACCACCTCGCCGATCTTCGGCAGCAGCCGGAAGGAGTACTCGTCATAGACCTTCGAGAGCAGAGCGCTGGGCGGCTTGGAGAACTCCAGCACCAGCAGGCGGCCGCCGGGCTTGAGGACCCGGGCCATGGAGCGCAGGGCGGCATCCTTGTCGGTGACGTTGCGCAGGCCGAAGGCGATGGTGATGCAGTCGAAGGTGTTGTCCGGGAAGGGCAGGCACTCGGCGTTGGCCTGGACATACTCGACGTTGCCGCCCACGCCGCGGTCGAGGAGCTTGTCGCGGCCTACGCGCAGCATCGACTCGTTGATGTCCGCTAGTACCACGCGCCCGCGGGGTCCCACCAGGCGCGAGAACTTCAGGGTCAGGTCGCCGGTGCCGCCGGCGATATCCAGCACGCTGTGGCCGGGCCGCACGCCGGAGCGTTCGATGGTCAGGCGCTTCCACAGGCGGTGGATGCCGAAGGACATCAGGTCGTTCATCACGTCGTAGCGGGCCGCCACTGAGTGGAAGACGTCGGCCACGCGGGAGGCTTTCTCCTCGACGGGCACTTCCTGATAGCCGAAGTGGGTGGTCTGCTTGTCCCTGGAGCTGGGGTTGGCGCTCATGCGATGGGGCTCCCGAATCGCTGCATGGGAGAGGCCGCTGCCTCGAATGGGCGACATTGTAGCGCCCCGCGATGGCGATTGTCTTGACGGGGGTTAGAGCTGCCTGATTTCGATGCCCAGCGGCTCGCGGCTGGCGCCGGCGTCCTCCAGGCGCTGCAGATAGTCCGCCCAGTTGGCCTCGCGCTGCTCGATCAGCCACCATAGGTAGTCCCAGCTGTAGAGGCCGCTGTCGTGGCCGTCGTCGAAGTGCAGCTTGAGGGCATAGCGGCCGGCGGGAGTGATGTCCTTGAGGCCGACGAACTTCTTGCCGACCTGCAGGGTTTCCTGGCCGCGGCCGTGGCCGCGCACCTCGGCGGAGGGGGAGAAGACCCGCAGGTACTCCACCGCAAGCCGGTAGCTCTCGCCGTTCTCGTAGCCGAGCTCGAGCTCCTGGGCCTTGCGGTGGTAGTGCACTCGGGTGGGGGTGGGGGCGCTCATAGGATATACCGCGACAGGTCCTCGTCCATGGCCAGCTCGCCGAGCTGGGAGTCCACGTAGGCGGCGTCGATCACCAGCGGGCTACCGATGTCGCTGCCCTTGTAGGAAGCCTCCTCCAGCAGGCGTTCCATCACCGTGTGCAGTCGGCGCGCGCCGATGTTCTCGGTGCCCTCGTTGACCCGCCAGGCGATCTCGGCGATGCGCTCGATGCCGTCGGCGGTGAACTCGATCTCGAGGCCCTCGGTGGCCAGCAGCGCCTGGTACTGCTTGGTGAGCGCCGCGGAGGGCTCGGTGAGGATGCGCTTGAAGTCCTCCGGGGTCAGGGCGTTGAGCTCCACGCGGATCGGCAGGCGACCCTGCAGCTCGGGAATCAGGTCCGAGGGGCGCGACAGGTGGAAGGCGCCGGAGGCGATGAACAGGATGTGGTCGGTCTTCACCATGCCGTACTTGGTGGAGACCGTGGAGCCCTCGATCAGCGGCAGCAGGTCGCGCTGCACCCCCTCGCGGGAGACCTCGCCGCCGCTGGACTGGCCGCTGCCCTTGGCCACCTTGTCGATCTCGTCGAGGAAGACGATGCCGTGCTGCTCCACCGCCTCGATGGCACGGCTCTTGATCTCCTCCTCGTTGACCAGCTTGCTGGCCTCCTCGTCGCGCAGCAGGGCGAAGGCGTCCTTCACCGTGACCCGGCGGGTCTCGCTCTTCTGCTTGCCCATGCCGGAGAAGAGGCTCTGCAGCTGCTGGGTCATCTCCTCCATGCCCGGCGGGGTCATGATGTCGATGCCGGGGCCCTGCTGGGTCAGCTCGATGTCGATCTCCTTGTCGTCGAGCTGACCCTCGCGGAGCTTTTTGCGAAAGATCTGGCGGGTCCCGCTGTCCTGGCGGGGCGCGTCCTCCTGGCCGCGGGGCGGCGGCAGCAGGGCGTCGAGGATGCGGTCCTCGGCGGCGTCCTCGGCACGGTGGCCCACCTCCTCCTTGGCCTGCTCGCGCACCAGCTTGATGGCGGCCTCGGTCAGGTCGCGGATGATGGAGTCCACGTCGCGGCCCACGTAGCCCACCTCGGTGAACTTGGTGGCCTCCACCTTGATGAAGGGGGCGCGGGCCAGCTTGGCCAGGCGCCTTGCGATCTCGGTCTTGCCCACCCCGGTGGGGCCGATCATCAGGATGTTCTTGGGGGTCACCTCCTGGCGCAGGTCGGCGTCGAGCTGCATGCGGCGCCAGCGGTTGCGCAGGGCGATGGCCACGGCGCGCTTGGCGTCCTGCTGGCCGATGATGTACTGGTCCAGGGCATGGACGATCTCGCGGGGGGTCATCTGGGTCATGGGGGCAGCCTTCAGAGCGTTTCGAGGGTGACGTGGTGGTTGGTGAACACGCAGATGTCACCGGCGATCGCCAGCGACTTCTCGGTGATCTCCTTGGCCGAGAGGTCGGTGTTCTCGAGCAGCGCCCGGGCCGCGGCCAGGGCGAAGTTGCCGCCGGAGCCGATGGCGATGATGCCGCGCTCGGGTTCCACCACGTCGCCGTTGCCGGTGATGATCAGCGAGGCGTCCTTGTTGGCCACGGCCAGCAGCGCCTCCAGGCGGCGCAGGGAGCGGTCGGTGCGCCAGTCCTTGGCCAGCTCCACGGCGGCCTTGACCAGGTTGCCCTGGTACTTCTCCAGCTGCGCCTCGAAGCGCTCGAAGAGGGTGAAGGCGTCGGCGGTCCCGCCGGCGAAGCCTGCCAGCACCTCGCCGCGGTAGAGGCGGCGGACCTTGCTGGCGTTGCCCTTCATCACGGTGTTGCCCAGCGACACCTGGCCGTCGCCGGCCAGCGCCACCTGGTCACCGCGGCGCACGGATACGATCGTGGTCATGGAGGAGTGTCTCCTTGGGGGAGCGGAGGGCTCCCGATGACTTTCGGCGCCGCGGGGGTGGCCCGGGCGCCGCGAATAGGCTGAAGGGAGAGGTGCGGGCGGCGAGCCCTGAATTCAAGACGTCTGGAGCGTCGCCGACTCAGGGCGGGAGCGCGCCCCTGAATCGGCGCTGGCCTGGCTCCGGGGCGGATAGTTCTGGAGCCGCTAGTTCTGGAGCCGGATCAGCAGCGGCTCGATGCCCTGGGTGACCATCAGGTCCTGGGCGCGGCTGAGCTCGCGGTTGTCGTCGTAGGGGCCGACCTGGACGCGGTGCCAGGTCTCGCCGCCGGAGGCCTTGACCTCGCTGACCTGGGCCAGCAGGCCGAAGTCGCGCAGGCGGCGCTGCAGCTGCTGGGCGTCGCCGGACTCGCGGAAGGAGGCGGCCTGCAGCATGTAGCGGTGGCCGTTGCTGGCGGCCGGTTCCGAGGCGGCTGGTTCCGAGGCGGCCGGTTCGCTGCGGTCGGCGGCCAGGTTGGCGGCGATCACCTGGGCAATGGGGTCTTCGCCGGGCTCGGCGGCGGCCGTCTCCTCGACGGGAGGCGGCGCCGGCGGTCGCGCCGTGGAGGAGGGCATCTCGCCGCGCGGGGCGATCACCTCGGACTCCGGCAGCAGGGTGTAGAACTCGAAGGTGGGCATACGCGGCTCGCTGGGCTTCGCCGGTGCCGCGGCCTCGGGCTCCGGCGGGGCGCTGCGCGGCAGCACCGTGGCCAGGGGCGAGTCCTCGACCTGCCAGGGCGCCACCCCGTGCTGGTGCTGGGAGAGCAGGAAGCCGCCCACCAGGCCGGCCAGGCCCCAGACCCAGCCGGGCAGGCGCCACTCGCGGGGCGGCCTGCTGGCCTGGCGGCGACTGCTGGTGGCGCCTCGACGCTTCGGCGGCGTCTGCTTGCGGGTCGCCATGGGTTACATCTCCTCGGGGGCACTGACTCCCATCAGGTCCAGGCCGTTGCGCAGTACCTGGCGGGTCGCCAGGCCCAGGGCCAGGCGAGCGTTGCGCAGGGCGTCATCCTCGACCATCACCTTCACCGCGTTGTAGCAGGTATGGAAATCGGCGGCCAAGTCCAGCAGGTACTGGGCGACCTGCTGGGGCTCCCGGTTGGCGGCGGCGTGCTCGACGACCTCGGGGTAGCGGGCCAGGCGGTTCATCAGCGCTTTCTCCTGGTCCTCCTCGAGCCGACCCAGGCTGGCCATCGCCTGGGCGTGGTCGAAGGCCAGGCCGTCGGCCTCGGCGCGACGCATCACGCTGCACACCCGGGCGTGGGCGTACTGCACGTAGTAGACCGGGTTGTCGTTGGACTGGGAGCGCGCCAGGTCGATGTCGAAGGTGAGCTGGGAGTCGGCCCGACGAGCGGCCAGGAAGAAGCGGGTGGCGTCGCGACCCACCTCGTCGATCAGGTCGCGGACGGTGACGTAGCTGCCGGCGCGCTTGGAGAGCTTCACCTCGACGCCGGAGCGGGTGACCATCACCATCTGGTGCAGCACGTACTCGGGCCAGCCCTGGGGAATGCCGACCTCCAGCGCCTGCAGGCCGGCGCGGACCCGGGTCACGGTGGAGTGGTGGTCGGCCCCCTGCTCATTGATCACGGTAGTGAAGCCGCGCTGCCACTTGTCGAGATGGTAGGCCACGTCGGGCAGGAAGTAGGTGTACTGCCCGTCGCTCTTGCGCATTACCCGGTCCTTGTCGTCGCCGAAGGCGGTGGTGCGCAGCCACAGGGCGCCGTCCTGTTCAAAGGTGTGGCCGTTCGCCACCAGGCGCTCGACGACGGCCTCCACCTTGCCGTCGCGGTAGAGCGAGGACTCCAGGAAGTAGACGTCGAAGTGCACACCGAAGGCCTTGAGGTCGAGGTCCTGCTCGCGGCGCAGGTAGGCCACGGCGAACTCCTGGATCGCCTCGAGGTCGTCCGGGTCGCCCTTGCCGGTGACGTGGCGGTCGTCGGCGTGGACGGTCTCGCCGGCCAGGTAGGCGTTGGCCACATCGATGATGTAGCCGCCGCGGTAGCCGTCGGCGGGCCAGCTCTCGTGGTCGGGGTCGAGCCCCTTGACGCGAGCCTGCACCGAGAGCGCCAGGTTGCCGATCTGGGCGCCGGCGTCGTTGTAGTAGAACTCGCGGGTGACGTCGTAACCGGTGGCCTCGAGCAGGCGGCAGATGCAGTCGCCGATGGCCGCGCCACGTCCGTGGCCCACGTGCAGTGGCCCGGTGGGGTTGGCGGAGACGAACTCCACCTGCACCTTGGCGCCCTGCCCGGTCAGGCTGCGGCCATAGGCGTCGCCTGAGTCGAGTATCTGGCGCACCACCTGGGCGGCGGCGTCGGTGGCGGCGAAGAAGTTGACGAAGCCGGGGCCGGCGATCTCCACCTGGCGGATGGCGTCGCTCTCGGGGAGGGCGGCGATCAGGGCCTCGGCCAGCTCGCGGGGCTTCCTGCCGGCGGGCTTGGCCAGCATCAGCGCGAGGTTGGTGGCGTAGTCGCCGTGGGCCTTGTCCCGGGTCGGGTCGACCTTGATGGGCGGGGCGAGGTCGGCGGGCAGCACGCCCTGCTGCCTGAGGGTGTCGAGGGCGCCTTCGAGCAGCGAAACGATGGTCTCTTTCATGGAGCGTCGGATGTCCTGTGGCGTCGAGCGGGGCGAGCGGCCGATGAACCGGCGCTAACGAGGCACTCGCCCGCGGCGCGGGCATGGAAGCGGAGCCCGGAGCGGGCACGGCCGGCCATTATCGGCAATTGTGGCGCGGCTTTAAAGGGCGGGCGTCAGCTGAGCGTCTGGGGGTCGATATCCAGCGACCAGCGGGTGCGGCGCGCCTCGGGCGTGGCCTCCAGCCAGGCGGTCAGCCAGGCGCAGGCCTCGTGGAGGGCGCTGCGCCGCTCGGCGCTGAGCATCACCTGCAGGTGGTAGCGCCCCTGGCGGCGCTCCATGGGGGCCGGCACCGGGCCGAGGCACTCCACCGCGAGCTCGCGCTCGGCCAGCCAGCCACGCAGCGTGGCGGCGGCGCGCCGGGCGAGCTCGCCGGCGGCCTCTTCCCTGGCGCTTTCCAGGCGCAGCAGCGCCAGGAAGCGGAAGGGGGGCAGGGCGGCGGCGCGGCGCTCCGCGAGCAGCTGCTCGGCCAGGGCGGCGTAGCCCCGCTTGGCCAGCAGGCGCAGGTGGAGGTCATCCGGGTGCAGGGTCTGCACCAGCACCCGGCCGGGGTGGGCGGCGCGGCCGGCGCGGCCGGCCACCTGCACCAGCAGCTGGGCACTCTGCTCCAGGGCGCGAAAATCGCTGGCATAGAGGCCGGCGTCGGCGTTGACCACCACCACCAGGGTGACGTGGGGCAGGTGGTGGCCCTTGGCCAGCATCTGGGTGCCCACCAGCAGGCAGGGCTCGCCTCGGCGCACCTCGGCCAGCGCCTGCTCGAAGGCGTCGCGGCGGCGGGTGCTGTCGCGGTCGATGCGGTGCACCGGCACCTTCGGGAAGAGGCCGGCCAGAGTCTCCTCGGTGCGTTCGGTGCCACTGCCCAGGGGGCGCAGGTCGATGCTGCCGCACTTGGGGCAGCTCTCCGGCAGGGGGCGGCGGCGGTCGCAGTGGTGGCAGGCGAGCAGCGGCGGCTGGCGGTGCAGGGTCATGCGGGCGTCGCAGGCGTCGCACTCGGCCAGCCAGCCGCAGGCGTGGCAGGCCAGAGTCGGCGCGAAGCCGCGGCGGTTGATGAACACCAGCACCTGGTGCCCAGCGCCCAGGGTCTCGCGGATGGCGTCGAGCACTGGCGGGATCAGGCCGCCCTGGCGGGGCCGGCCGCGCAGGTCGATCAGCTCCAGCCGGGCGGGGGCATGGCGGGTGGCGCGGCGGGTCAGCGGCAGATGGCGCCACTCGCCGCTGCGCGCCTTGGCCAGGCTCTCAAGCGAAGGGGTGGCACTGCCGAGCAGCAGCGGGATGCCGTGATGGTGGGCGCGGGCCACCGCCAGGTCCCGGGCGTGGTAGCGCAGGCCGTCCTGCTGCTTGTAGGAGCCGTCGTGCTCCTCGTCGACGATGATGGCGCCGGGACGTGCCAGCGGGGTGAAGATCGCCGAGCGGGTGCCGATCACGATGGGCGCGCGGCCGCTGGCGGCGGCTTCCCAGGCGTCCAGCCGCTCGTGGTCGGTGAGGCCGGAGTGCAGGGCCACCACCGGCACCCGGAAGCGCTTGCGGAAGCGGGCCAGGGTCTGAGGGGTGAGGCCGATCTCCGGCACCAGCACCAGCGCCTGGCGCCCGCGCCCCACCACCGCCTCGATCAGCTGCAGGTAGACCTCGGTCTTGCCGCTGCCGGTGACCCCCTCCAGCAGGCAGGGGTGATAGGCCTCCAGGCGCTCGTGCAGGGCGGCCAGCGCCGTGGCCTGCTCGCGGTTGAGGGGCAGGGCGGGCTCCGCCAGCAGCTGATCGGCATCTGGCCGGGAGCGAGCGGTGAGCGGCTCCTCGCGGGACGCCACCAGCCCCTTGGCGGCCAGGGCCCTGAGCTGGTCGCGGGAAAACGACTGGGCCAGGATCGCCTGGGCGGCCAGGCCGTGGGGATGCTGGGCGAGCATCGCCAGCAGCTCGGCCTGGCGCGGGGCGCGGGACAGGGTCTCGGCGGGCGCGTCACGGCCCGCGGCGGTGAGCTGCCAGCGCTCCCGGGTGCGCCCCTCCAGGGCGCGGCCCTGGCGCAGCAGCACCGGCATGGCCTGGTGCAGGGTGTCCCCCAGGGAGTGCTGGTAATAGCGGGCGGTGAAGCGGCACAGCCAGAGCCAGTCGGCGGGCAGGGGAGCGGCGTCCAGGCAGGCGGCGACGGGCCTGAGCTCGGCCAGCGGCAGCTCGCTGCGCTCGCGGCACTCCATCACCACGCCGACCACCTCGCGCCGCCCGAAGGGCACCCTCACGCGCAGCCCCGGGGCCCAGCCGCCGGGCGGCGGCGCACCGGCAGGGCGATAGTCGAACAGTCGGCGCAGCGGCGAGGGAACCGCGACGCCCAGCACGCGCGGGGGCGGAGTCGAGATGGGCAATTGGCCTCCGGGATTGGCTCTGCTAGAATGCTGCGCCTCCCTGCCTGCCGAGTTCGGCCAGGGCGGAACGACCGGTTTGCACTCGCGCTTGCGGTTTTCGTGACCATCAGTCGGCGCGACCGATAGACAACCCGTATGCGGTGCCTGGCAGCAGATCAGGTGGCGGCATGCAGCTCAACGAGGCTCAAGATGAAACAAGGTATCCATCCCGAATACAAGACGGTCAACGCGACCTGCTCCTGTGGCGCCAGCTTCCAGGTGGGCTCCACCTCCGGCCACGACTTCTCCCTGGACGTCTGCTCCCAGTGCCACCCCTTCTACACCGGCAAGCAGAAGCAGGCGACCACTGGTGGTCGCGTCGAGCGCTTCAATAAGCGTTTCGGTGCCGCGATCAAGCGCTGATCGCCCAGACGTTCCCCGGACCGTCGAAAAACCCGCCCATCGTGGCGGGTTTTTTTCATGCTGGGTGCTGTGATAAGGGATGGCTTATGGCTGGCTCGCCAGGCATAAGTTGCAGCAAATGGCTGCCATCGGCGTCAAACGAGCGTACAAAAGGCGAGAAAGTCGCGAGACTTGAGCGGTGGAAAGTTTTTCTATATCGTGGACGGACGATTTCACCCTGACCGGAACCCACCCTCTATGAGTGATGCAAGACAGGCCGCGCTGGACTATCACGCCAAGCCCATCCCCGGAAAGCTCTCCATCGAGCTGACCAAGCCCACCGCTACCGCCAAGGACCTCGCCCTGGCCTACAGCCCGGGCGTGGCCGAGCCGTGCCGCGAGATCGCTCGCGACCCCGAGAACGCCTACCGCTACACCGGCAAGGGCAACCTGGTGGCGGTGATCTCCGATGGCAGCGCCATCCTGGGGCTGGGCAATCTGGGCGCCCTGGCCAGCAAGCCGGTCATGGAGGGCAAGGGTGTGCTGTTCAAGCGCTTTGCCGGCATCAACTCCGTGGACATCGAGGTCAACTCCGAGAGCCCCCAGGCCTTCATCGACACCGTGGCGCGCATCGCCGATACCTGGGGTGGCATCAACCTCGAGGACATCAAGGCGCCGGAGTGCTTCGAGATCGAGCAGGCGCTGATCGAGCAGTGCAGCATCCCGGTCTTCCACGATGACCAGCACGGCACCGCCATCGTGACCGCGGCGGGCATGCTCAACGCCCTGGAGATCGCCGGCAAGCGCCTCGAGGACGCCAGCATCGTCTGCATGGGTGCCGGCGCGGCGGCCATCGCCTGCATGAAGCTGCTGGTGGCCTGCGGTGCGCGCGCCGAGAACCTCGTGATGCTCGATCGCAAGGGCGTGATCCACACCGGTCGCGAGGATCTCAACCCCTACAAGGCGATGTTCGCCGTCGACACCGACAAGCGCACCCTGGATGACGCCATCGATGGCGCCGACGTCTTCGTCGGCCTCTCCGGCCCCGGCCTGATGAGCGCCGACCACATCCGCAAGATGGCGCCCAACCCGGTGGTCTTCGCCTGCACCAACCCGGATCCGGAGATCCACCCCGATCTGGCACGCGAAGTGCGTCCTGACGTGATCATGGCCACCGGTCGCTCGGACTACCCGAACCAGGTCAACAACGTGCTGGGCTTCCCCTTCATCTTCCGCGGTGCCCTGGACGTGCGCGCCACCCGCATCAATGAGGAGATGAAGGTGGCCGCGGTTCACGCCCTGAAGGACCTGGCCCGCGAACCGGTGCCCCAGGAGGTGCTGGATGCCTACGAGAAGAGCGAGATGAGCTTCGGCCGTGAGTACATCATCCCCACCCCGGTGGATGTGCGCCTGCTGGAGCGGGTCACCTCCGCGGTGGCGCAGGCGGCGGTGGATTCCGGCGTGGCGCGTCGGCCCTACCCCTCCCACTATCCGCTGAAGAGCGTGGACGACGTTTACGGCGTGTAATGCGCGGCGTGTAACGTATGGCTCACCAGCCTCCGCGACGCCGGCCCTCGAGCCGGCGTCGTCGTGTCTGGGTGTTGCGCTTGATCTCGTGAGAGGGCGGGGCGGCATCCTTGCCGCCCCGGTAGGCGGCGCTAGAAGATCGCCTCGTAGGCGCCGGTGCCCTGGGAGCCGCTGTGCTGCTCCACTTCGCGCTCGACGCGCTGCGGCTGGAAGCTGGGCAGGTGATCCGGATGGAAGAGCTCGCTGATGCCGCCGCCGTGACCGTCGGGCAGCAGGCGGCCGCTGTCCGGGTCGATCCGGGCGGTGACCAGGCTGGGGGGTCGCGGATGCTTCGCCTCGGGGCGGCCCGCCAGGGCGTCCCTCATGAAGTCGATCCAGATCGGCAGGGCGGCGTTGGCGCCGTACTCGGCGGTGGTCTCGTTGTTGTCCTTGCCCAGCCACACGGTGGCCACCAGGTCGGCGTTGTAGCCGGCGAACCAGGCGTCGCGCTGGTTGTTGGTGGTGCCGGTCTTGCCGACGATATCGCCACGGCCCAGCGACTGGGCGGCGCGGCCGGTGCCGCTGTCGATCACGTCGCGCAGCATGTCGGTCAGGATGTAGGCGGACATCGGGTCGACCACGCGCGGTGCCACCGGGTGGAGCCGGCCGTCGATCTCCACCTCGGTCTGGCCGTTGGAGCACTCGCGGCACACCACCATGGGGGTGGCCTCCTCGATCAGCCGCTCGTCGTCGCCGCGGGTGACACGTTCGATGAACCAGGGAGCGACCTGGTAGCCGCCGTTGGCCAGCACCGCATAGGCGTTGGTCATCTCCAGCGGGGTCAGGTCGGCGCTGCCCAGCGCCAGGGAGAGCCCCCGGGGCAGGCGTGAGCTGGCGAAGCCGAAGCCCTCCAGGAAGTCGATGGTGGCATCGAGCCCCACCTCCTGCAGCACCCGGATGGTCACCAGGTTGCGCGAACGGGCGAGCGCCACCCGCAGGCGGGTCGGGCCGAGGAAGTCGCCGCTGGCATTGACCGGCCGCCACAGCTCGCTGCTGCCGTCCTGGACCACCACCGGGGCATCGTTGACCACGCTGGCCGCGGTCATCAGGCCGCTGTCCAGGGCCGCCAGGTAGATGAACGGCTTGAAGATCGAGCCCGACTGGCGCTGGGCCTGTACGGCGCGGTTGAACTTGCTGGCCTGGAAGCTGAAGCCGCCCTGCAGCGCCAGGATGGCGCCGGTGTCGGGGTGCATCACCACCAGGGAGCCTTCGGCGTCCGGGCGCTGGGCCAGGCGCAGGCTGCCGTCATCGCGCTCCAGCACGCGGACCAGGTCGCCGCGGCTGGCGATCTCGGCGGCGGAGCCGGGCTCGGGGCCGCGGGCCCGCGGGCTGCGGTAGGCCCGCGCCCAGGAGAGCCCGTCCCAGGCGATGGTGCGCACTTCGCCGCCGCGGGTCAGCACGCGCATCTCACGGCCGCTGCTCTCCACCACGATGGCCGGCTGCAGCGGGCCGAAGCCCGCGGTGCGCTCGAGCACCTGAACCCAGTTGCTGACATCGCCCTCGATGCCCTCGATCTCGGTCTGGCTGCGCTCGGCGGCGCGCTGGGCGGTCTCCAGGATCTCGGGGGACTCGTCGAGCTCCTCCTCCAGGCCGCGCCGGTCGGTGCGCGCCTGGGCTTCCACGAGGCTCGCGGGAAGGTCGCGCTGCTCGGCGCCGCGCCACCCGTGGCGTGTGTCATAGGCGATCAGGCCATCGGCCAGGGCGCGGCGGGCGAAGGGCTGCAGCTCGCTGTCCAGGGTGGTGTGGATGCGGTAGCCGCCGGTGTAGGCCTCATCGCCGAAGCGTTCCACGGCGAACTGGCGGGCCATCTCGGCGACGTAGTCGGCGTCCACCTCGGTCTGGGCCACGTAGCGCCGGGCGGTGATCGGCGCCTGGACCGCCTCGTCGTAGGCGGCCTGGTCGATATGGCCCAGCTGGCGCATGCGGTAGAGGATCCAGTTGCGGCGGATCAGCGAGCGCTCCGGATTGGCCAGGGGGTTGAAGGCCGACGGCGCCTTGGGCAGGCCGGCGATCATCGCCTTCTCGGCCAGGGTCAGCTCGCCGAGCGGGCGGTTGTAGTAGGTCTCCGCGGCGGCGGCGATGCCATAGGCGCGGTTGCCGAGGAAGATCTTGTTGACGTAGAGCTCGAAGATCTCCTCCTTGGTGAGCACCTGCTCCATCTGCAGGGCCAGCAGGATCTCGCGGATCTTGCGGGTGAAGGTGCGGTCCAGGGTCAGCAGGTAGTTGCGCGCCACCTGCATGGTGATGGTGGAACCGCCCGATTGGATCTCGCCGCCGCTGGAGGCGAGCTCCACGGCGGCGCGCGCCAGGCCCCTGGGGTCGACGCCGCGGTGCTCGAAGAAATTGGCGTCCTCGGCGGCCAGCAGTGCCTGGATGAAGTCGCCGGGGATCTCGTCGAACTCCACCGGCATACGACGCTCCTCGCCGAACTCGCCGATCAGCTTGCCGTCGCGGGTGAAGATGCGCAGCGGGGAGTGCAGCTCGAAGTCCTGAAGCTGGCGCACATCGGGCAGCCCGGGGGCAAAGTAGAGCGCGGCGCCCACCACGCCCAGGGCCACGGCCGCGGTGAGGGACACCAGCAGCCAGACCAGGGAAAAGCACAGGGTTCTGATAAACGTCATGAAGGGGCGGTATCCGTGCAGGGAACTGGAGCGTCGCGAAGGGAACGGGTCGGGGCGACTGAGACGCCATTATAGGAATCCAGGCGCGGGGTCACCAGCGTTGAGGGTGCAGGTTTGCGGTTAGCCGTGTGAGATTCGGCAATATCATGTAACCTCTGCTTACAGGGGCCAGTCCCCGGGGCTCAGACTCCTCCTGCCGTGAGGAGTGAGCGAAATAACAAGCGGTCATCCGCATGGATCAGCAGGGGCGGACCGAGATGCGATTCAGGGCATCCAGCAAGGGACTGATCGGTGTCGATATCACCTCGGCAACCGTCAAGCTCGTGGAACTCAGGCGTGCTGGCGCCAGCTACCAGGTCGAGAGCTACGCGGTGCGGCCGCTGCGCGAGGGCGCCGTGGTCGAGCGTCGCATCCAGGACATGGGGGAGGTGGTCGATGCCCTCTCCCGGGCGGTCCAGCAGGCCAAGCCGCATACCCGCCGCGCCGCGGTCGCGGTGCCTGCCAGCGCGGCCATCACCAAGACGCTGACGCTGCCGGCCTCGCTCAGCGACGGTGAAATTGAAGCGCGCATTCAGCTCGATTCAGACAAGCACATCCCCTTTCCGTTCAGTGAGGTCGCCTTCGACTTCCAGCGCCTGGGCCTCAACGCCCGCTACGCCGACCAGCAGGACGTGCTGCTGGTGGCCTGTCGGCAGCAGGATGTCAGCCAGCTGACCGACGCCGTGCTGCAGGCGGGGCTGACCCCCGAGGCGGTGGATGTCGAGACCTTCGCCATGGAGCGCGCCTTCACCGAGGTGCGCCATCAGCTGCCCGCCTCCTCCGGCGAGGAGGAGTGCGTGGCCCTGGTGGATATCGGCGCCACCATGAACACCTTTCACGTGCTGCGCGAGGGGCGTGTGGTCTACAGCCGCGACACCGTATTCGGTGGTCGCCAGCTCACCGAGGAGATCCGCAACCGCTACGGCCTGAGCCTCGACGAGGCGGGCCTGGCCAAGAAGCGCGGCGGCCTGCCCGAGGACTATCCGCGCAGCGTGCTCGGCCCCTTCCTGGATACCCTGGTGCAGCAGGTCGGGCGCTCCCTGCAGCTCTACTACACCGCCGGTCGCAAGCAGGAGGTGCGTCGCATGGTGCTGGCCGGCGGCACCAGCATGCTGCCCGGCCTGGCCGAGCGACTGGCCCAGGAGAGCGGCATGGAGGTCTCCATCGCCAATCCCCTGGCGCGCATGAAGGTCAACGGCCGCATCGACGTCCAGACGCTCTCCGGTGATGCTCCGGCGCTGCTTGCCGCCTGCGGCCTGGCAATGAGGTCCCGCCCATGACCATCGAGATCAACCTGCTGCCCTGGCGCGAAGAGCGCCGAGCCCGTCGCAGCAAGCGCTTCTTCGTGACGCTGGGGCTGGCCGCCCTGCTCGGCCTCGGGGGCGGCTACGGCCTGACCTGGCACTACGAGCAGGAAGCCCAGGCCCAGCAGCAGCGCAATGCCCATGTTCAGGCCCAGAGTCGCCAGCTCGACTCGGCGATCCGCGAGATCAGCGAGCTGGAGGCGATCCGCGAGCAGATGCTCGAGCAGGTGCGGGTGTTCACCGAGCTGCAGATGGGTCGCACCCAGACCGTCCATGTCCTGAGCGATTTGACCTCAAGCCTGGTGGACGGCGTCCACTACACCCAGCTCACCCGCCAGGGTGACAGCCTGCGGCTGGCCGGCCTGGCCGAGAACAACCGCCAGGTCTCCGACCAGCTGCGTGCGCTGGCGGCGGCCGCCTCCTTCACCGAGCCAGTGCTCTCCGAGGTGGAGGCCGAGGGGGGCGGTGAGCGGCGTCGCTTCAGCCTGAGCATGAGCCAGCAGCTGCCCCGGGCGGCGGCGAATCAGGCGTCGGCGGAGGAGGGGTCATGAGTCTCAAGGGAGAGGTGCGTCGCCTGCGCGAGCTGGACTGGCGTGAACTGGACATCAAGGAGGCCGGCGTCTGGCCCTGGTCGCTGCAGCTGCTCTGCTGCCTGCTGCTGCTGGGCGCGACCTTCTACGGCATGCACTGGTACCTGGCGGCCCCCGCCAAGGAGGAGCTCGAACGGGTGCGTGGCCAGGAGGCGCAGCTGATCCGTGACTACCGCAGCAAGGCGGCCCAGGCGGCGAATCTCGAGGCGATGCGCGAACAGATGGGCGTCCTCGAGGCGCGCATGAGCGAACTGCGCGAGATGCTGCCCACCGGCGCCGAGGTGCCCTCGCTGATTGACAACATCAGCGAGACCGCCATCGACAATCAGCTCGCCATCGATTCCATTCGCCTGCGCGGCACGGTCACCCGGGAGCACTATATCGAGCAGCCCTTCGATATCCAGGTGCAGGGCGACTACCACCGCATCGCTACCTTCCTGGCCGGCGTGGCGGCGCTGCCGCGCATCGTTACCCTGCACGACATGACCCTGTCGCCGGAGGGGGGCAGCGGCCAGCGGCTCAGGCTCTCCCTGCTGGCGCGGACCTACAGTTACCGCCAGAGCGAGGAGGGGGCGCCATGAGCCGAGCCAACCGTCTTTCGGCGGCACTGGCGGTCGCGCTGCTGCTGGGGCTTTCGGGATGTGCCGACCCTCAGCTCGGCATGCTCGACCGCGAGCTGGCCGAGATCCGCAGCAACCCCGGTGCGACCCCGCGGGTGGAGCTGCCCGATATTCCCGACTATGAGGCGCTGCCCTACGACGAGGCCGATCGGCGCAGTCCGTTCATCGCCAGGCTGCCCGAAACGGAGCAGCCGCCGCGCGGTTCCGAGGAGCTGGCGCCAGACCTGACTCGGCCGCGGGAGCCCCTTGAGGCCTATGGCCTCGGTCAGCTCGACCTGGTCGGCACCTTGACTCATGGCGGGCAGCCCTCGGCGCTGGTCCGGGCGCCGAGCGGCACGGTGCACCGGCTGCGCGTGGGCAATTACCTGGGCAGTGATTTCGGGCGCATCGTCAGCATCACCTCCTCCTCGGTGCAGCTGATCGAGGTGGTGCCCACCGGGCGAGGTGGCTGGATCGAGCGCACGACGCAGATGACGCTCAACGACTAGATCCTGATAACGAGATCCGGATAAACCACCAGGCAAGCGATTCGCCGCCCACCGGCAGGGATGGGCGACAAGCGGGGAAGGGAACAATGCTACCGATCATGAAGCGTGGATTCGCGACACTCTTGCTGCTGGCGCTCTCCGCCGGCGCCCTGGCCGCCTCCTCCCTGGAGGGGCTCGACTTCCGGCAGGGCGGCGGCGGCGAGCTGGAGGTCGAGCTTTCCTTCACGGGACCGGTGCCCGAGGTGCGCGGCTACCGCCTGGACGACCCGGCGCGGCTCACCATCGACCTGATGGAGACCGCCAACCGCCTCGACCAGCGCAGCTATGCGCTGGGCATCGGCGGCGTGCAGCAGGTCACGGCGCTGGAGGCCGGCTCGCGCACCCGGCTGGTCTTCAATCTCGAGGGCCCGCTGCCCTACAACACCCGCGAGCAGGGCAACCGGCTGCGGCTGGCCATCGGTGGCGGTGCGGCCGATACCGGCGTGGCCCAGGCGTCCACGCCGGCCCCGGCCGCCAGCGAGCCGGCGCCCAGCCGTGCCGTGGCCAGCGGTCCCAGCGTCGAGAACATCGACTTCCGCCGCGGCGAGGGCGGCGCCGGCCGTCTGGTGGTCACCTTCGACCGTGCCGGGGTCGATGCCCGGGTGCGCGAGAGCGGGCGAAACCGCATCACCGCCGACCTGCGCGGCGTGGAGCTGCCGGCCTCCCTGGATCAGGTCTATGACGTCAGCGACTTCGGCACCCCGCTGCGCCGCGTCACCCCGCGGGTCGGCCGAGATGGCGTGACCCTCGATATCGAGGGGGCCGGCGAGTTCGCCATGGTCTCCACCCAGAGCGGGCGGCAGCTCACCATCGAGGCCCAGCCGGTCACCCAGCAGCAGCGAGACCAGCGGGTCCGCGAGCAGTTCCCCTACACCGGTGAGCGCATCACCCTCAATTTCCAGGACATCGAGGTGCGTTCGGTGCTGGCGATCATCGCCGACTTCACCGGGCTCAACCTGGTGGCCAGCGACAGCGTCCAGGGGCGGGTGACCCTCAACCTGGAAGACGTGCCCTGGGACCAGGCGCTGGACCTGGTGCTCAAGAGCCATGGCCTGGCCAGCCGCCAGGAGGGCAACGTCATCGTGGTGGCGCCGGCCAGCGAGCTGGCCAACATCGAGCGCCAGGAGCTCGAGGCCCGCGAGCAGATGGAGGTGCTGGCGCCGCTCACCACCGAGTACATCCAGGTGAAGTACGCTCGGGCCGCTGATCTTGCGGCGCTGCTGCGTGGCGGCCAAGGGTTCGGGCTGCTGACCGAGCGAGGCCGTGTGGCCATCGATCCGCGCACCAATACCCTGCTGATCCAGGACACCGCCGACCAGATCGACGAGATCATGCGCACCCTGGATCGCCTCGACGTGGCGGTGCGCCAGGTGCAGATCGAGGCGCGTATCGTGATCGCCAGCGACAGCGCCACCCGCGAGCTGGGGGTCAACTGGGGGGCGTCGAGCACCTCCAGCAGTCGCTTCAACCTCGGTGGTGCATCCGATGGCACCCCGATCTCCGGCCTGGGTGGCCTGGCCGTGGACTTCGGCTCCACCGATCGCGGCGTGGGCGGCATGACCAGCTTCGCCTTCGGCTATCTCTCCGGCGACGTGCTTCTCGACCTGGAGCTACGCGCCATGGAGAGCGAGGGGCGCAGCTATACCATCTCCCAGCCCCGGGTGATCACCGCCAACCAGCGCACCGCGGTGATCAAGCAGGGCCAGGAGCGGGCCTACCGCGAGTCGGCGGCCAGCGGGGCGGCGGCGGTGGACTTCAAGGAGGCGGTGCTGTCGCTGGAGGTGACCCCGCAGATCACCCCGGATAATCGCATCATCATGGACGTGGCCATCACCAACGACACCTTCGGCGAGTTCAACCCCGGCGAGGAGCCGCCGATCAACAAGAACGAGATCCAGACCCAGGTGCTGGTGGACAACGGCGAGACCGTGGTGCTGGGCGGTATCCTGCAGACCGAGGAGTTGCGCAACCTGGTCAAGACCCCCTTCCTGGGCGACCTGCCGGTGATTCGGCACCTCTTCCGCTATACCCAAGAGACCAACGAGAAGGTAGAGTTGTTGGTATTCATTACCCCTCGGATACTGGACGACGGCGTGGCCCTTCGCTGATGCAGGCACTACCCAACCTGATACTGATCGGCCCCATGGGGGCCGGCAAGAGCACCATCGGCCGCCTCCTGGCGGCCGAACTTTCTCGCGACTTCTTCGATACCGACCACGAGATCCAGAACCGCTGCGGCGCCGACATCCCCTGGATCTTCGACGTGGAGGGGGAGGCCGGCTTCCGCGAGCGTGAGACCCAGATGATCGACGAGCTGACCCGCCGCGAAGGCGTGGTGATTGCCACTGGCGGCGGCGCCGTGCTGCGCGAGGAGAACCGTCGCATGCTGCGCGAGCGAGGCACCGTCATCTACCTCTACACCACCGTCGAGCAGCAGCTCAGGCGCACCGCCAAGGACCGCAACCGGCCGCTCTTGCAGCGGCCGGACAAGGAGGCGGTGCTGCGCGAGATGTTCGGCGTGCGCGACCCCCTCTACCGGGCCACCGCCGACGTCACCGTGCGCACCGACCGCCGCGGCCCCCGGGCCGTGGTCAACGATATCGTCAGGCGCGTCACCCGGCTGGTCGACCCCCTGCAATGCAAGGCATGAGGCCCATGATCGAGACTCTGACAGGCCCGCGCACCCTCGAGGTGGCGTTGGGCGAACGCAGCTACCCCATCCATATCGGCCCCGGCCTGCTG
The DNA here is from genome assembly GCF_003182195.1 of Halomonas sp. A11-A. Lineage (GTDB taxonomy): Bacteria > Pseudomonadota > Gammaproteobacteria > Pseudomonadales > Halomonadaceae > Halomonas > Halomonas alkalicola. The sequence continues at coordinate 106,031 of NZ_QGTM01000004.1, read as the reverse complement.
GGCGAGCCGGAGGCGCTCTCACCCTGGCTGGCCGGCCGCCAGGTGATGATCGTCACCAACGAGGTGGTGGCGCCGCTCTACCTGGAGCGCTGTCGGGCCTCGCTGCCGGCAGGCGTCGAGGTGCGCGAGCTGGTGCTGCCCGATGGCGAGGCCACCAAGACCCTGGCCAGCGTGTCGCGCATCTGGGACGCGCTGCTGGAGGCGGGCTTCAACCGCCGCTGCACCCTGATCGCTCTGGGCGGCGGGGTGATCGGCGACATGGTGGGCTATGCGGCCGCCTGCTATCAGCGCGGCGTGGCCTTCATCCAGGTGCCGACGACCCTGCTCTCCCAGGTGGACTCCTCCGTGGGCGGCAAGACCGGGGTCAACCACCCGCTGGGCAAGAACATGATCGGCGCCTTCTGGCAGCCCCGGGCCGTGCTGATCGACACCGACACCCTGGCTACCCTGCCGCCCCGGGAGCTCTCCGCGGGGCTCGCCGAGGTGATCAAGTACGGGCTGATCCGCGACGCCGATTTCCTGGCCTGGCAGGAGGCCGAGATGCCCGCCCTGAGGGCCCTGGAGGCATCGGCGTTGACCCGTGCCATCCAGCGCAGCTGTGCGCTCAAGGCCGAGATCGTCGCCGAGGACGAGACCGAGCAGGGGGTCCGGGCGCTGCTCAACCTGGGGCACACCTTCGGGCACGCCATCGAGGCGCACCAGGGCTACGGGGTCTGGTTGCACGGTGAGGCGGTGGGGGCCGGCATGCTGATGGCCGCCGAGCTCTCGGCGCGGCTGGGCTGGCTTTCCGAGGCCGAGGTGGCGCGCACCCGGGCCATCATCGGGGCCGCCGGGCTGCCGCTGGCCGCGCCTGCCGGCATGTCGGTGGAGGACTTCCTGGTCCGCATGCGGCTGGACAAGAAGAACGTCGACAGTCGCCTGCGCCTTATCCTGCTGCGCTCGCTGGGAGATGCCTGCCTCTTCGACGAGACCCCGGTCGAGCTGATCGAGGCGCTGATCGAGGCATTTCCCCGCGACTGACGCCGCCTGCGCCATCGTTTTCTTCCGATCCCGACGCCCGCACCCCTGTGCGGGCGTCGTCGTTGGTGGGGCGCTGCCGGGTGGCTTGCGGCGTCGGGCAGGGCCCATGCCGACAATCCGCATGGCTTATGCGTTATCAGCATGGGGTTTTGGGGGTTTGTTAGACTAAAGTCTATCGCTGGCGCCGAATCGTTGAAGATCCGTCTATGCGTGCTGCAAGTCATTGAGAGAAAGGCTTTTTTTGCCCGGGACGGTTTTGCAAGTCGCGGATTTTCTGGTGTTTTTTGATCGACGATGCATCCGGGGCGTTGCGCGTTTCCCGGCGGGGTGTCTATGCTGGGCGGCCTTTTGTCGTGCAGCCTGACGCCTCGCGAGGCGCAGCATGAAAAAATAAAAACCGTTTAATATATCACGATAAAGCTGCAAAAGAAATCACCTTTATCCGAGGCACGCCCATGAACAGAGGTCTCCATCAGCCCGGCGAGTTCCGCGACAACTGCGGGTTCGGCCTGATCGCCCACATGGAGGGCCGAGCCAGCCATCAGCTGCTCAGGACCGCCATCGAGTCGCTCACCTGCATGACCCACCGTGGCGGCATCGCCGCCGACGGCAAGACCGGCGATGGCTGCGGCCTGCTGCTCAGGATGCCCGAGGCCTTCATGCGCCAGGTGACCGAGGAGGCGCTGGGTGTGAGCCTGGGCGAGCGCTTCGCGGTGGGGGCGGTGTTCCTGCCTGACGACGACGCCCGTGCCGAGAAGGCCTGTGACACCCTCGAGGGCGAGCTGCGTGCCCGCGGCCTGGTGATCCGCGGCTGGCGCGACGTGCCGGTGGACCCGAGCGTCTGCGGCCCCATGGCGCTGGCGTGCCTGCCGCGGATCCGTCACCTCTTTGTGGAGCCGGGCAAGAACGGCAGTGCCGAGACCTTCGAGGTCGACCTCTTCATGGGCCGCCGCCTGGCCGAGCAGGCCCTGCGCGACGAGCAGGAGTTCTACGTCTGCTCGCTCTCCGAGCAGGTGATCTCCTACAAGGGCCTGGTGATGCCGGTGGACCTGCCGGCCTTCTACCGGGATCTCGGTGACGGGCGCCTGGAGACCGCGATCTGCGTCTTCCACCAGCGCTTCTCCACCAATACCGCGCCGCGCTGGCCGCTGGCCCAGCCCTTCCGCCTGCTGGCCCACAACGGCGAGATCAATACCATCGAGGCCAACCGCGGCTGGGCCAACTCTCGCAAGGAGAACTTCGTCTGCGAGCGGCTGCCCGAAATCGCCGAGCTCGACGAGATCGTCAACACCGTCGGCTCCGACTCCTCGAGCATGGACAATATGCTGGAAGTGCTGCTCACCGGCGGCATGGAGCTGCACCGCGCCGTGCGCCTGATGGTGCCGCCCGCCTGGCAGAACGTGGAGCTGATGGATGGCGACCTGCGCGCCTTCTACGAGTACAACTCCATGCACATGGAGCCCTGGGACGGCCCCGCCGGCGTGGTGATGACCGATGGCCGCCAGGCGCTCTGCATGCTGGACCGCAACGGCCTGCGTCCGGCCCGCTGGGTGATCACCAAGAACGGCTTCATCACCCTGGCCTCGGAGATCGGCACCTACGACTACAAGCCCGAGGACGTGGTGGCCAAGGGGCGCGTGGGCCCCGGCCAGATTCTCGCCGTGGATACCGAGACCGGCGAGGTGCTGCACACCGGCGACATCGACGAGCGCCTCAAGTCGGCCTACCCCTACAAGCGCTGGCTGAAGCAGGAGGCCCACTACCTGGAGTCGGCGCTCACGGAGCTGGCCAGCTTCCACACCATGGAGCCCGACGCCCTCAACGTCGCCCAGAAGATGTTCCAGGTGAGCTTCGAGGAGCGCGACCAGCTGCTGCGTCCGCTGGCCGAGAGCGGCCAGGAGGCGGTGGGCTCCATGGGCGATGACACCCCCATGGCGGTGCTCTCCGGCAAGCAGCGCCTGCTGACCGACTACTTCCGCCAGAAGTTTGCCCAGGTCACCAACCCGGCCATCGACCCGCTGCGCGAGGCGATCGTGATGTCGCTGGAGACCTGCATCGGTGCCGAGCTTAACGTCTTCAAGGCGACGCCCGAGCACGCCCACCGCATCATCCTGACCACCCCGGTGCTCTCGCCGCGCAAGTTCACCGCCCTGGTGGAGCAGGATGACCCTGCCTTCGCTAGCCATCGGCTGCGCATGGCCTACGACCCCGAGGCGATGGGGCTCAAGGCGGCGATTCGCGAGCTCTGCCGCCAGGCCGAGGAGGCCGTGAACGACGGCAAGGTGGTCCTGGTGCTGTCGGATGCCGACCTCGAACGGGGCGAGCTGCCCATTCACGCCGCCCTGGCCGTGGGGGCCGTGCACCACCATCTCAGTCGCCTGGCACTGCGCCCGCGGGCCAACATCGTGGTGGAGACCGGCTATGCCCGCGACGCCCACCAGATGGCGGTGCTGTTCGGTGTGGGCGCCACCGCGGTCTTCCCGTGGCTCGCCTACCAGGTGATGGCCGACATGCAGCGCACCGGCGAGCTCACCGGCAACCCGGCCGACGCCCGCGAGAACTACCGCAAGGGCCTGCAGAAGGGGCTCTACAAGATCCTCTCCAAGATGGGCATCTCGACGCTCGCCTCCTACCGCGGCTCCCAGCTGTTCGAGGCGGTGGGCCTGGCCGACGAGGTGATGGCGCTGTGCTTCACCGGCATGGCCTCGCGCATCCAGGGCACCGGCTTCGCCGAGCTGCAGCTGCAGCAGGAGTGGCTGGCCCGCGACGCCTGGACGCCGCGCAAGGGGATCTCCCAGGGTGGCCTGGTCAAGTATGTGCACGGCCATGAGTACCACGCCTACAACCCCGATGTGGTCAAGGCGCTGCAGGAGGCGGTGCAGGAGGGCGACTACGCCAAGTGGAAGAAGTTTGCCGCCCTGGTCAACGAACGTCCTCCGGCCACCATCCGCGACCTGCTCAAGCTGAAGCCGGCCGCCGAGCCGCTGCCCCTCGAGGAGGTGGAGGCGGTCGAGGACCTGATCCCGCGCTTCGACAGCGCCGGCATGTCGCTGGGCGCGCTGTCGCCGGAGGCCCACGAGGCCCTGGCCCAGGCCATGAACGAGGCGGGCGGGCGCTCCAACTCCGGCGAGGGTGGCGAGGATCCGGCCCGCTACGGCACCATCCGCTCCTCCAAAATCAAGCAGATCGCCTCCGGGCGCTTCGGCGTCACACCGGCCTACCTGGTCAACGCCGAGGTGCTGCAGATCAAGGTCGCCCAGGGCGCCAAGCCCGGCGAGGGCGGCCAGCTGCCCGGCGGCAAGGTCAACGACCTGATCGCCCGGCTGCGCTACTCGGTGCCCGGCGTGACCCTGATCTCGCCGCCGCCCCACCATGACATCTACTCCATCGAGGACCTGGCCCAGCTGATCTTCGACCTCAAGCAGGTCAACCCGGAGGCCCAGGTCTCGGTGAAGCTGGTCTCCGAGCCCGGCATCGGCACCATCGCCACCGGCGTGGCCAAGGCCTACGCCGACCTGATCACCGTCTCCGGCTACGACGGCGGCACCGCGGCGAGCCCGATCACCTCCATCAAGCACGCCGGCTCTCCCTGGGAGCTGGGCCTGCCCGAGGTGCACCAGGCGCTGCGCATCAACGGCCTGCGTGACAAGATCCGCCTGCAGACCGACGGCGGCCTGAAGACCGGGCTGGACGTGGTCAAGGCGGCGATTCTTGGCGCCGAGAGCTTCGGCTTCGGCACCGCGCCCATGGTGGCGCTGGGCTGCAAGTACCTGCGCATCTGCCACCTCAACAACTGCGCCACCGGCGTGGCCACCCAGAATGACTTCCTGCGCGGCGAGCACTTCCGCGGCACCGTCGATATGGTCAAGCACTACTTCCGCTTCATCGCCGAGGAGGTGCGCGAGCTGCTGGCGCTGCTGGGCGTGCGCAAGCTCACCGACCTGATCGGCCGCACCGACCTGCTCGAGGTGCTGGAGGGCGTCACCGCCTCCCAGCGCAGGCTCGATCTGACCCCGCTGCTCGGCAACGACTTCGTGCCGGCCGAGGCGCCGCAGTTCTGCCAGGTGAGCCGCAACGTACCCCACGACCCGGGTGCCAAGAACCAGGAGGTGCTGGCGGCGCTGGCGGACGCCATCGAGGCGAAGTCCGGCGGCGACTTCTCCTTCACCATCACCAACTGCGACCGCAGCGTGGGGGCGCTCACCTCCGGGGCCATCGCCAAGCGCTACGGCGAGGCGGGGCTCGAGGAGGCGCCGGTCACCGCGCGCTTCATCGGCGTGGCGGGCCAGAGCTTCGGCGTCTGGAACGCCCGCGGTCTCAACCTCTATCTGGAAGGGGACGCCAACGACTACGTCGGCAAGGGCATGAACGGCGGCAAGGTGGTGATCACCCCGCCCAAGGCCAGCCGCTTCGAGAGCCACAAGACGGCGATCATCGGCAACACCTGCCTGTATGGCGCCACCGGCGGCAAGCTGTTCGCCGCGGGCACCGCCGGCGAGCGCTTCGGGGTGCGCAACTCCGGCGCCCACGCGGTGATCGAGGGCGCCGGCGACCACTGCTGCGAGTACATGACCGGCGGCCTGGTGGCGGTGCTCGGCGAGACCGGCGTCAACTTCGGCGCGGGCATGACCGGCGGCTTCGCCTACGTGCTCGACGAGGACCGTACCTTCGTCGACAAGTACAACCACGAGCTGGTGGAGATCCACCGCGTCAACACGGAGACCATGGAAGCCTATCGCCGCCACCTGCGCGAGGTGATCGAGGAGTTCGTCGACGAGACCGGCTCGGCCCGCGGCCGCGCCATCCTCGACGACTTCAGCGACTTCATCCGCCACTTCTGGCTGGTGAAGCCCAAGGCGGCAAGCCTGAACAGCCTGTTGGCCCAATCCCGGCGTCAGCCGGAGTAGAGAGGCGGCGACAGCCGGAATAACGCCCTCGACAACAGGTGATTCGCCCCGCCGGGCTTAAGGGCTCGGCCGGGGTGACCAACAGGACTTCCAGGAGAATCGACATGGCCAACCGTCTGAGCAACGACTTCCAGTTCATCGACGTGGGTCGTCAGGACCCGCAGAAGAAGGACGCCCGCACCCGCTCGCGGGAGTTCGCCGAGATCTACGAGCCCTACAAGCCCCAGGAGGCGGCCAGCCAGGCGCATCGCTGCCTGCACTGCGGCAACCCCTACTGCGAGTGGAAGTGCCCGGTCCACAACTACATCCCCAACTGGCTGCAGCTGGTGGCCGAGGGCAACATCCTCGAGGCCGCGGAGCTCTCCCACAAGACCAACTCGCTGCCTGAGGTGTGCGGCCGGGTCTGCCCCCAGGACCGCCTCTGCGAGGGCGACTGCACCCTCAACGACGGCTTCGGCGCGGTGACCATCGGCTCGGTGGAGAAGTACATCACCGATACGGCCTTCGCCATGGGCTGGCGCCCGGACATGTCCCAGGTGACCTGGACCGATCGGAAGGTCGCGGTGATCGGCGCCGGGCCGGCGGGCCTGGGCTGCGCCGACATCCTGGCGCGCAACGGGGTCAAACCGGTGGTGTTCGACCGCAACCCGGAGATCGGCGGCCTGCTGACCTTCGGCATCCCCGAGTTCAAGCTCGAGAAGAGCGTGATGGAGCGCCGTCGGGCGGTGTTCGAGGAGATGGGCGTGGAGTTCCGCCTCAACGTGGAGATCGGCCGCGACATCACCATGGACCAGCTGCTCGAGCAGTATGACGCCGTCTTCATGGGCATGGGCACCTACAAGTACATGGAGGGCGGCTTCCCCGGCGAGAACCTGCCCGGGGTCCACAAGGCGTTGGACTACCTGATCGCCAACGTCAATCACTGCCTGGGCTTCGAGAAGGACCCCGGCGAATACATCTCCTTCAAGGGCCAGCGCGTGGTGGTGCTGGGCGGCGGCGACACCGCCATGGACTGCAACCGCACCGCCATCCGCCAGGGCGCCAGCGGCGTGACCTGCGCCTATCGCCGCGACGAGGAGAACATGCCGGGCTCGCGCCGCGAGGTGGCCAACGCCCGCGAGGAGGGCGTGGAGTTCCTGTTCAACCGCCAGCCGGTGGCGGTGGTGGGCGAGGGCAAGGTGGAGGGGGTCAAGGTGGTGCGCACCCGCCTTGGCGAGCCAGACGAGAACGGCCGCCGCCGCCCCGAGGTGGTGCCGGGCTCCGAGGAGGTGATTCCGGCCGACGCGGTGGTCATCGCCTTCGGCTTCCAGCCGGACCCGCCCGCCTGGTTCGCCGACCATGGCATCGAGGTGGATGAGCGCGACCGGGTCAAGGCGCCGGAGCAGGGCCAGTTCCGCTTCCAGACCAGCCATGCGAAGGTCTTCGCCGGCGGCGACATGGTGCGCGGCTCCGACCTGGTGGTCACCGCCATCCACGAGGGCCGCCAGGCCGCCGAGGGCATCCTGGACTATCTGGGCGTCTAAGTGGCGCTACACGGAGAGCCTGGGAACCCGTCGCGCAAGCCTTTAGCCGAGCGCTGATGTGAAGCGAAGCGGCCGCGTGGCGCTCGCCAGGGATGGCGAGCGAGCCGCACCCGTGAGGGATTATGTTGTGCGGCGACGCGCGGGCCGCGAGCGGAGTATCAGGGTTTCGCTCGGCGTGGCGCCGGCGGCGGGCTCCCCGGCTTGGTCTGCCTGCCTTTTGGCTCCACCTAGGGGCAGCGCCGCCAGGGCCTGTCGCCGGGTAAGCCGCGGATCAGGCGGCTGGCCGAAATTGAGCCATTGGTCGTGTTCTGCTAGTCTGTCGTCCCATCCTGGCGCGGCTTCCTGCCGAGCCTCATGATCACGTTTCGACAGGTTCTCCATGACACGATATATCTTCGTGACCGGCGGCGTTGTGTCCTCTCTCGGCAAGGGCATCGCGTCGGCCTCGCTGGCGGCGATTCTCGAGGCGCGCGGCCTCAAGGTCACCATGCTCAAGCTCGACCCGTACATCAACGTGGACCCGGGCACCATGAGCCCCTTCCAGCACGGCGAGGTATTCGTCACCGAGGATGGCGCGGAGACCGATCTCGACCTGGGCCACTACGAGCGCTTCATCCGCACCAAGATGACCCAGCGCAACAACTTCACCACCGGTCGGGTCTACGAGCACGTGCTGCGCAAGGAGCGCCGCGGCGACTACCTGGGCGGTACCGTCCAGGTGATCCCGCACATCACCGACGAGATCAAGCGCCGGGTCTTTGAGGGTGGCGAGGGCTTCGACGTGGCGCTGGTGGAGATCGGCGGCACCGTGGGCGACATCGAGTCGCTGCCCTTCCTGGAGTCCATCCGCCAGATCAGAAGCGAGCTGGGGGCCAACCGGGCGCTCTTCATGCACCTGACCCTGGTGCCCTATATCAAGACCGCCGGCGAGACCAAGACCAAGCCGACCCAGCACAGCGTCAAGGAGCTGCGCTCCATCGGTATCCAGCCGGACATCCTGATCTGCCGCAGCGAGGTGGAGCTCGAGGAGAGCGAGCGCCGCAAGATCGCGCTGTTCACCAACGTGGAGGAGCGGGCGGTCATCCCGCTGCAGGATGCCGACACCATCTACCGCATCCCGATCATGCTCCACGAGCACGGCCTGGACGAGATCGTCTGCGACAAGCTGCGGCTCACGGCCGACGAGGCCGACCTCAACGAGTGGATCAAGGTTCTCGACGCCAAGCTCAACCCGCTGAAGTCGATCAATATCGCCATGGTCGGCAAGTACATGGAGCTGCTCGACGCCTACAAGTCGCTCAACGAGGCCCTGATCCACGCCGGCATCCAGACCCGGGTCAAGGTCAACGTCGACTACATCGACTCCGAGGACATCGAGCGCCACGGCACCGAGCGCCTCGCCGGCAAGGACGCCATCCTGGTGCCGGGCGGCTTCGGCGAGCGCGGCGTGGAGGGCAAGATCGCCACGGCCCGCTATGCCCGGGAGAACGGCATTCCCTATCTCGGCATCTGCCTCGGCATGCAGGTGGCGGTGATCGAATTCGCCCGCAACGTGGCCGGCTGGGAGGACGCCAACTCCACCGAGTTCACCCACGACACCCAGCATCCGGTGGTGGGCCTGATCACCGAGTGGATCACCCCCGAGGGCAAGATCGAGCTGCGCGACGCCGCCTCCGACCTCGGCGGCACCATGCGCCTGGGCGGCCAGGTGTGCCGTCTCAAGGTCGGCAGCAAGGCCCGCGAGGCCTACGGCAATGACGAGATCGTCGAGCGCCATCGCCACCGCTTCGAGGTCAACAACCAGTTCATCGAGGAGCTCGAGCAGGCGGGGCTCGTGGTCTCCGGCAAGAGCGTCGACAACTCCCTGGTGGAGATGGTCGAGCTGCCCGACCACCCCTGGTACGTGGCCTGCCAGTTCCACCCGGAGTTCACCTCCACCCCCCGCGACGGCCACCCGCTGTTCACCGGCTTCGTCAACGCGGCGCTGGAGCACAAGGCGGCGCGCACCCGCGCGCAGTCCTCCCACCAGGAGTAACGGGATGAGCGCACCCGAGCGTCATGTCTCCATTGCCGGCCTCGAGGCCGGCAATTCGTTGCCGCTGATGCTGTTCGGCGGCATGAACGTGCTGGAGTCCCGCGAGCTGGCTCTCGAAGTGGCCCAGACCTACGTCGAGGTGACCGGACGCCTCGGCATGCCCTACGTCTTCAAGGCGAGCTTCGACAAGGCCAATCGCAGCTCCATCCACTCCTACCGGGGCCCGGGCCTGGAGAAGGGGCTCGAGATCCTGGCCGAGGTGAAGGCGCGCTTCGGCGTGCCGATCATCACCGACGTCCATGAGCCCTGGCAGGCCGCCCCCGTGGCCGAGGTCGCCGACATTATCCAGCTGCCCGCCTTCCTGGCGCGCCAGACCGACCTGGTCGTCGCCATGGCGCGCACCGGGGCGGTGATCAACATCAAGAAGCCGCAGTTCCTGGCGCCCCACGAGATGCGCCACATCATTCGCAAGTGCGAGGAGGCCGGCAACGACCGGGTGATCCTCTGCGAGCGCGGCTCGAGCTTCGGCTACAACAACCTGGTGGTGGACATGCTCGGCTTCGGCGAGATGAAGCAGACCGGCCGCCCGGTGTTCTTCGACGTCACCCATTCGCTGCAGCGCCCCGGCGGGCGCGCCGACAGCGCCGATGGCCGTCGTGCCCAGGTGGCCGAGCTGGCCCGGGCCGGCGTGGCCGTGGGGCTCGCGGGACTCTTCCTGGAGGCCCATCCGGACCCGGATGCCGCCCTCTGCGACGGCCCCTGCGCCCTGCCGCTGGACCGCCTCGAGCCCTTCCTGGCCCAGCTCAAGGCCATCGATGAGCTGGTCAAGGGCTTCGCCCCCCTCGACATCCAATGATTTCCCTACGCTGACACAAGAAGGAAACTCGCATGACCAAGATCGTCGATATTCGCGCCCTCGAGGTGCTCGATTCCCGCGGCAATCCCACCGTCCAGGCCGAGGTGCGTCTGGAGAGCGGTGCCGTGGGCGTGGCCTGCGCGCCCAGCGGCGCCTCCACCGGCTCCCGCGAGGCCCTGGAGCTGCGTGACGGCGACAAGAGCCGCTACCTGGGCAAGGGCGTGCTGAAGGCGGTCGAGGCGGTCAACGGTGCCATTCGCGAGTGCCTGGTCGGCATGGACGCTCGCGATCAGCGCGGCCTGGATGACGCCATGCTGGCCCTCGACGGCACCGACAACAAGGCCAAGCTTGGCGCCAACGCCATCCTGGCGGTGTCGCTGGCCGCCGCCAAGGCCGCGGCCGACGCCAAGGGCATGCCGCTCTACGCCCATATCGCCGAGCTCTACGGCCAGCCGGGCCAGTACAGCATGCCGGTGCCGATGATGAACATCCTCAACGGCGGCGAGCATGCCGACAACAACGTCGACATCCAGGAGTTCATGGTGCAGCCGGTGGGCGCGCCCAACTTCCGCGAAGGCCTGCGCATGGGCGCCGAGATCTTCCACGCCCTGAAGAAGGTGCTCTCCGCGAAGGGGCTCTCCACCTCGGTGGGCGACGAGGGCGGCTTCGCCCCGAACCTCGAGTCCAACGCCGAGGCACTGGCGGTGATCAAGCAGGCGGTATCGGACGCCGGCTACCGGCTGGGCAGCGACGTGACCCTGGCGCTGGACTGCGCCGCCTCCGAATTCTTCAAGGATGGCCAGTACGACCTGGCCGGCGAGGGCAAGCAGTATGACGCCGCCGGTTTCGCCGACTACCTGGCCGGCCTGTGCGACGACTACCCCATCGTCTCCATCGAGGATGGCCTCGATGAGTCCGACTGGGCCGGCTGGAAGGTGCTGACCGACAAGCTTGGCGACCGCGTGCAGCTGGTAGGCGACGATCTCTTCGTCACCAACACCAGGATCCTCAAGCGCGGCATCGACGAGCAGATCGGCAACTCCATCCTGATCAAGTTCAACCAGATCGGCTCGCTCTCCGAGACCCTGGATGCCATCAAGATGGCCCAGGACGCCGGCTTCACCGCGGTGATCTCCCACCGCAGCGGCGAGACCGAGGACACCACCATCGCCGATCTCGCCGTGGGCACCTGTGCCGGCCAGATCAAGACCGGCTCGCTGTGCCGCTCCGACCGCGTGGCCAAGTACAACCGCCTGCTGGTGATCGAGAACGAGCTGGGCGAGCGCGCCCGCTACCCGGGGCTATCGGCCATCAAGGGCCAGTAAGCGAACGCTGTTGCTTGAGGCGGGAACCCGTGTAGGAAATCGCTGACAATTTGGCGAAGAGATTTGCTCAGGTTCAGCGGAAAGACCGATGCCTTTGGCGTCGGTCTTTTTTTAACAATATGTTATTAAACGTGTTTTTTTGGAGTCCCGCTGCTGAGCCAGCGCGCCGGTCGAGGTCGGTCGCCGTTGGTCCCGCTTGTGTTGCAATGCAGCTCTGCCACAATGAACTCGGGACAAGGGGGCAGCATTGCTGCTCCCGGCAGGATGCAACGGGATGCTGAGTGATGCGCCAGGTGCGGCAGGAGGCTGCTTCCGGGCAGGGAAGGCATCACGGGAGTCGGGCGGAGGGAGCCGCTCAAGGAACAGCTTGGAGCGGGCGGCCTGCGGGCCGCCTTTTTTGCCGGTGTTCTCCAGCATGGCAGGCAGAAGCAGGAACGCCGAATGTCGCGAGACATTCGGCGTTCCTTTTTACGTGCTGGCCCCCGCGTACGGGGCTGGCGACGCTCTCAGCGCTCCAGCTGCTCGAGCTTGCCCGGCTTGCCGTCCCACTCCTCGGCGTCGGGCAGCGGGTCCTTCTTCTCGCTGATGTTGGGCCATACCTCGGCGAGCTCGGCATTGATCTCGATGAACGGCTCCTGGCCCTCCGGCAATTCGTCTTCCGAGAAGATCGCCTCGGCGGGACACTCCGGCTCGCACAGGGCGCAGTCGATGCACTCGTCGGGGTGGATCACCAGGAAGTTGGGGCCTTCATAGAAACAGTCCACCGGGCACACCTCGACACAGTCGGTGTACTTGCACTTGATGCAGTTCTCGGTGACGACGAATGTCATGCCACTCTCCCTTCCTCGGGCCGGCGTCGCACGGCCACTGTGGATAGTTGATAAAACGGTTATAAAAGCCGTGTTTCTTATGCTAAGGCGGCGGTGAATCAGACCATTCTAGTCGCGGCCCCCTGGCCTAGCAAGACGAAGGACGGCATGTTCAGGACCATCGCAGATGGCTGGATCGCTCAAGGCTGTTCCGGCGACAGGCCTGTTCGGGGGCGCTATGAATACCTCCCTGTACGCTACCTCGGCCATCCCTGGTCCTCGGACCCCCTCTCCGACCTGTCTCCGGCGCCTTTCGCTGACACGGCTTGGTAACTCCGTGCACCTTACAATGACTCCCGCCAGCGGTAGAGCAGCGCCAGGGCCTGGCGCGGCGTCAGGTCATCCAGGGCCAGGCCGCCGAGCTCTTCCACCAGCGGGTGGGGGGCGCTGGCGAAGAGGTCGTTCTGCTGCGGCATCGGGGGACGGTCACCGAGGCGCTGCGCGGTCCGGCTACCCTGGTCCACCTCCTGCTGCTCCAGCTGGGCGAGCTTCTCCCGGGCCCGGGCGATCACCCCCTGGGGCACGCCGGCGAGCTGGGCCACCTGCAGGCCGTAGCTCTGGCTCGCCGGGCCCTCCTCCACGCGGTGCATGAAGACGATGCCGTCACGGTGCTCGGCGGCCGTCAGGTGCACGTTGGCCACCCCCTCGGCCTGCTCGGGCAGGGCGGTCATCTCGAAGTAGTGGGTGGCGAACAGGGTGAAGGCGCGGGTGCGCGTCAGCTGCTCGGCGCTGGCCCAGGCCAGCGAGAGGCCGTCGAAGGTGCTGGTGCCGCGGCCGATCTCGTCCATCAGCACCAGGCTGTGGTCGGTGGCGTTGTGCAGGATGTTGGCGGTCTCGGTCATCTCCACCATGAAGGTGGAGCGCCCGCCAGCCAGGTCGTCCGAGGAGCCGATGCGGGTGAAGATGCGGTCCACCGGGCCGATCTCGGCGGCGTCCGCCGGCACGAAGCTGCCGGTATGGGCGAGCAGCACGATCAGCGCCGCCTGACGCATGAAGGTGGACTTGCCCCCCATGTTGGGGCCGGTGATCACCAGCATGCGGCGGTCGTCGCCCATCACCAGGTCGTTGGGCACGAAGGGGGCGTCGGAGACCTGCTCCACCACCGGGTGGCGGCCGCCCCGGATGGCGATGCCGGGGGTCTCGGCCAGCCGCGGCCGCACGAAATCCAGCGCCTGGGCGCGCTCGGCGAAGGCGCACAGTACGTCCAGGGCGGCCAGTGCGCGGCCGCTGGCCTGCAGGGCGTCGAGCTCGGCGTTGAGGGTGTCGAGCAGGCCGTCGTAGAGCAGCTTCTCCCGGGCGAGTGCCCGGGACTTGGCCGACAGCGCCTTGTCCTCGAACTCCTTGAGCTCGGGGATGATGAAGCGCTCGGCGTTCTTCAGGGTCTGGCGGCGCACGTAGTCCGCCGGGACGTCCCTGGCCTGGGCGCGGGGGATCTCGATGTAGTAGCCGTGGACCCGGTTGTAGCCCACCTTGAGACCGGGTAGGCCGGTGCGCTCGCGCTCCCGGGTCTCCAGCCTCACCAGATAGTCGCCTGCATGCTCGGCCAGGCCGCGGTGTTCGTCGAGCTCGGCGTCGAAGCCCTCGGCGATCACCCCGCCGTCGCGAATTACCACCGGCGGGTTCTCGATCAGGGCGCGGGTCAGGGTATCGGCGAGCGCCGGGTAGGGGCGGATATGGCGCCGGAGCTCGTCAAGCGCCGTGCCCTCGGGATAGTCGACAAGCGATGCCTCGAGCTCGGGCAGGGCGTTGAAGGCGTCGCGCAGCCGGGCCAGGTCCCGCGGGCGGGCGCTGTAGAGGGCGACCCGCGCCAGGATGCGTTCCACGTCGCCGATCGCCTTGAGCGACTCGCGCAGCGCCACGAACCCCTCGGCCTCGAGCAGCAGCGCCACCGCGGCCTGGCGGGCCTGCACCCGCTCGCGGTCGCGCAGCGGGCGGTTGAGCCAGCGCTTGAGCAGCCGCGAGCCCATGGCCGTGGCGGTGGTGTCGAGCACGCTGGCCAGGGTGTTGTCGCCGCTGCCCCCGAGGTTGATGTCGATCTCCAGGTTGCGGCGGCTGGCGGCGTCGATCACTACGGCATCGTCGCGGCTCTCCACGCCGATGGCGGTGACATGGGGCAGGCGCGAGCGCTGGGTGTCCCGGGCGTACTCGATCAGCACGCCGGCAGCGGTGAGGGCGGCGGTGAGGTGGGCGCAGCCGAAGCCGCGCAGGTCCTGGACTCGGAACTGGTCGCACAGCAGGCGGGTGGCGCTCTCCAGGTCGAACAGCCAGTCGCTCTGGCGGCGCAGGCCGCGCCGGCCCTCCAGGGCGGGGGGCAGGTCCTGGCTCTCGGCCACCAGCAGCTCGGCGGGGTCGAGGCGCTGCAGCTCGGCCAGCATCTCGCCTTCACCCTCGACTTCCAGCACGCTGAAGCGCCCGCTGGAGAGCTCCAGCCAGGCGAGGCCCATGCGCTCGCCGGCGGCGTGCACGGCCACCAGCAGGTTGTCGCGGCGGGCGTCGAGCAGCGCCTCGTCGTAGAGGGTGCCGGGGGTGACGATGCGCACCACGCGCCGCTCCACCGGCCCCTTGCTGGTGGCCGGGTCGCCGATCTGCTCGCAGATCGCCACCGACTCGCCGGCCGCCACCAGGCGCGCGAGGTACCCCTCGGCGCTGTGGTAGGGGACCCCGGCCATGGGGATCGGCTTGCCGGCCGACTGGCCGCGCTGGGTCAGGGTGATGTCAAGCAGCGCCGCCGCGCGCCGGGCGTCGTCGAAGAAGAGCTCGTAGAAGTCGCCCATGCGGTAGAAGAGCAGCACGTCGGGGTGGTCGCGCTTGATCTTCAGGTACTGCGCCATCATGGGGGTATGAGAGGGGCTTGTGGCCTGTGACATCGGAGCTCCCTGTTGCGGCTCTGCACTCGCTGACAAAAGCCGGTATTCTACCGTCCAGGCATCGACTCCGTCAGGAGCGATTGCAGATGACTCAGGAGACCGCCCCATGCCCCGTTCCGCCGCCAGCCTGGCCAACCTCGACCTCATCACCCTGGCCGAGCGCCTGGGCCGACTCTGTCGAGAGCGGGGCATGACGGTCACCGCCGCCGAGTCCTGCACCGGCGGCGGGGTGGCCAGCGCCATCACCGCGGTGGCCGGCAGCTCCGACTACTTCGAGACCGGCTACGTGACCTACTCCAACGCCGCCAAGTCCCGCCTGCTGGGCGTTCCCGAGGCGCTGCTCGAGGCCCATGGGGCGGTGAGCCGCGAGGTGGTGGAGGCCATGGTGGTCGGCGCCTGTCGCGACAGCGGCGCCGGCCTCGGCGTGGCGGTCAGCGGCGTGGCCGGCCCCGGAGGCGGTAGCGACGCGAAGCCGGTGGGCACCGTGTGGCTGGCCTGGGGCGATGCCCAGGGCGCCAGCGCCGAGTGCCATCGCTATCCCGGTGATCGCCGCGCGGTGCGCGAGCAGGCGGTGCGCGAGGCCCTGGTGGGCCTGGTCCGTCGCCTCGAGGCTCGCTGAGCCCTGCCTCGTATCCGGGCCGAATTTGCACTGGTCCTGCCTACCCTTTTTCGCCATACTGCTGTTCAGTCATACAGTATTCAGACACCTCGACCAGGAGATCCGACATGGCTCAGGATGACAACCGCTCCAAGGCGCTGAGCGCCGCGCTTTCCCAGATCGAGCGCCAGTTCGGCAAGGGCACCGTGATGCGCCTCGGCGATGCCCCGCGGGTGGTCATGCCGTCGGTGTCCACCGGTTCCCTGGGGCTCGACATCGCACTGGGCATCGGTGGCCTGCCCTTCGGCCGCGTGGTGGAGATCTTCGGCCCGGAGTCCTCGGGCAAGACCACCCTGACTCTCTCGGTGATCGCCCAGGCCCAGAAGCAGGGCAAGGTGTGTGCCTTCATCGACGCCGAGCACGCCCTGGACCCGAGCTACGCCGAGAAGCTCGGCGTCAACCTCGACGACCTGCTGGTCTCCCAGCCCGACACCGGCGAGCAGGCCCTCGAGATCTGCGACATGCTGGTGCGCTCCGGTGGTGTCGACGTGATCATCATCGACTCGGTGGCCGCACTCACCCCGCGGGCCGAGATCGAGGGCGAGATGGGCGACTCCCACGTCGGCCTGCAGGCGCGCCTGATGTCCCAGGCCCTGCGCAAGATCACCGGCCACATCAAGAACGCCAACTGCCTGGTGGTGTTCATCAACCAGATCCGCATGAAGATCGGCGTGATGTTCGGCAGCCCCGAGACCACCACCGGCGGCAACGCCCTGAAGTTCTACGCCAGCGTGCGTCTGGATATCCGTCGCACCGGCTCGGTGAAGCAGGGCGACGAGGTCATCGGCAACGAGACCCGGGTCAAGGTGGTCAAGAACAAGGTGGCCCCGCCGTTCCGCCAGGCCGAGTTCCAGATCCTCTACGGCAAAGGCATCTACCACGCCGGCGAGGTGATCGACCTGGGCGTGCAGTGCAACCTGGTCGACAAGGCCGGCGCCTGGTACAGCTACCAGGGCAACAAGATCGGCCAGGGCAAGGCCAATGCCGCCCAGTTCCTCGAGGACAACCCGGCCATCATGGAGGAGATCGAGAGCCAGATCCGCGCCCAGCTGCTCGCCGCCCCGGCCCCCAGGGAGGAAGCCGAGGAGCCCGCTGCGGCCGAGGCCGGCCGCGAGGACGACCTGCTGTAAGCCATGTTCGCTCAGGCCGATGCCGATGCCGGTGCCACGCCACGTGATGACGCCATCCGCCTGCTGGCCCGGCGCGAGTATTCCCGTGCCGAGCTGGCCAGCCGGCTCGCGGCCAAGGGGCACGCGCCTGCGGCCATCGGCGAGTGCCTCGATGCCCTTGAGGCGCAGGGCCTGCAGTCCGACGCCCGCTTCGCCGAGAGCTTCCTGCGCTCGCGCATCCTGCGCGGGCAGGGCCCGCTGAAGATCCGCCAGGCGCTCTCTCAGCGCGGCATCGAGCGCGAGCTGGTGCGCAGCGCCTTCAGCGAGCAGGAGGGGCAGGGCGGGGTCGACTGGTTCGCCCTGGCCTGCGAGACCCTTGCCCGGCGCTTCTCCGGCCCCGGCGACACCCCCCGCGAGCGCGCCCGGCGCGAGCGCTTCCTGGCCGGTCGCGGCTTCGACTTCGAGCAGGTGCGTCACGCCCTGGATCATGCCTGGGACTCGGCAGCGGATCTCGACTAGTGGCAGGGTCCGCCCCGTTCTTGCGGGTGCTGCCTCTTTAGTCCCTTGACAGCTGCGCTATAATGTCTCCCTTTGCGAACGCCCCGGGTGGCCTCGTCGCCGACGGCCACCCTGCCCATCGCCACGGATACCCCATGAAAAGCGCAGACATCAGACAGGCCTTCCTGAGTTACTTCGAGGAGCACGGCCATACCGTCGTGCCCTCCAGCTCCCTGGTGCCGGGCAACGACCCGACCCTGCTGTTCACCAATGCCGGCATGGTGCCGTTCAAGGACGTCTTCCTGGGCCGTGACCCGCGCCCCTACGTGCGGGCGGCCTCGTCCCAGCGCTGCGTGCGCGCCGGCGGCAAGCACAACGACCTGGACAACGTCGGTTACACCGCCCGCCACCACACCTTCTTCGAGATGCTGGGCAACTTCAGCTTCGGCGACTACTTCAAGCGCGACGCCATCCGCTTCGCCTGGACCTTCCTCACCGAGACCCTGGGCCTGCCCAAGGAGAAGCTGTGGGTGACGGTCCACATTAGCGACGACGAGGCCGAGGCGATCTGGAAGGAGGAGATGGGCATCGACCCGGCGCGCTTCTCGAAGCTCGACGAGGACAACTTCTGGCAGATGGGCGATACCGGTCCCTGCGGTCCCAGCTCCGAGATCTTCTACGATCACGGCCCCGAGGTGTGGGGCGGGCCTCCCGGCAGCCCCGAGGAGGACGGCGACCGCTACATCGAGATCTGGAACCTGGTCTTCATGCAGTTCGAGCGCGACGCCGCGGGCACCCTGCATCCGCTGCCCAAGCCCTCCATCGACACCGGTATGGGCCTCGAGCGCATCGCCGCGGTGATGCAGGGCGTGCACTCCAACTACGAGATCGATCTCTTCCAGAACCTGCTGACCGCCGCCGCCGAGGCCACCGGCCACGATGACACCCGCACCCCCTCGCTGCGGGTGATCGCCGACCATATCCGCTCCTGTGCCTTCCTGATCGCCGATGGCGTGCTGCCCTCCAACGAGGGGCGCGGCTATGTGCTGCGCCGGATCATCCGCCGCGCCATCCGTCATGGTCACAAGCTGGGCGCCCAGGGCGCCTTCTTCCACAAGCTGGTGGGGGCACTGGACGTCGAGATGGGCGACGCCTACCCCGAGCTGCGCGAGGCGCGCCACCAGATCGAACGTGTGCTGCTCAAGGAAGAGGAGCAGTTCGCCCGCACCCTGGAGCACGGCATGGGCCTGCTCGAGGAGGCGCTGGCTGGCCTCGACGGCGAGGTGCTGCCCGGCGAGACGGTGTTCAAGCTCTACGACACCTACGGCTTCCCCTATGACCTGACCGCCGATGTTTGCCGCGAGCGCGGCGTGACCCTCGACGAGATCGGCTTCGAGCGTGCCCTGGAGGCCCAGCGCGAGCGCGCCCGGGCGGCCAGCCAGTTCGGCGCCGACTACGGGGCGGCACTCGATCTCGAGGGCGAGACCACCTTCACCGGCTACGACCGGCTCGAGGATCGCGCCACCGTCACCGCCATCGTCGACCGCGAGGGCAATGCCCTGGAGGGCCTCGCGCCCGAGCAGCGCGGCATCGTGGTGCTCGACCGCACCCCCTTCTACGGGGAGTCCGGCGGCCAGGTGGGCGACACCGGCTACCTGCACCTCGCTGATGGCAGCCGCTTCCTGGTCACCGATACCCAGAAGCAGTCCGGCCACCACCTGCACCACGGTGTGCTGCTCGAGGGCGCGCTCGCCGTTGGCGACGAGGTGCGCCCCGAGGTCAACGCCGAGCTGCGCACCGCTATCACCCGCAACCACTCCGCCACCCACCTGATGCACAAGGCGCTGCGCCTGGTGCTGGGCGACCATGTGGCCCAGAAGGGCTCGCTGGTGACCCCGGAGCGCCTGCGCTTCGATTTCAGCCACTTCGAACCGATGAGCGCGGAGCAGCTGGCCGAGGTGGAGCGTCTGGTCAACGAACAGGTGCTGGCCAACGCGGCCACGCAGATCGAGCAGATGACCCTCGACCAGGCCAAGGCCAAGGGGGCGGCGGCGCTGTTCGAGGCCAAGTACGCGGACAGCGTGCGGGTTCTGACCATCGGCGCCGATGACTTCTCCATCGAGCTGTGCGGCGGGACCCATGTGGCGCGCAGCGGCGACATCGGCTGCTTCCATATCGTCAGCGAGCAGGGCATCGCCAGCGGGGTGCGCCGCATCGAAGCGATCACCGGCGAGGGGGCGCTGGCCTGGTTCCACGAGCAGGAGGCGCGCCTCACTCGCATCGGCGAGCGCCTCAAGGCCAAGCCCGAGCAGGTCGAGGAGCGCGTCGAGTCGCTGGTAGAGCGCAACCGCAGCCTGGAGAAGGAGCTCGAGCGGCTCAAGGCCAAGCTGGCCAGCGCCGCCGGCAGCGACATGCTGAGCCAGGCGACCGAGGTCGCCGGGGTCAAGGTGCTGGCGACTCGCCTGGAGGGGGTCTCCGCCAAGGAGCTTCGCAACGTCCTGGATCAGCTCAAGAACAAGCTGGGCTCCGGCGTCGTGGTGCTCGGCGTGGCGGACAAGGAGGCCGGCAAGGTGAGCCTGATTGCCGGCGTCACCGATGACCTCACCGACCGTGTCAAGGCGGGCGAGCTGGTCAACCACGTGGCCGCCCAGGTGGGCGGCAAGGGCGGCGGCCGTGCCGACATGGCGCAGGCCGGGGGCAGTGACGCCGCCGCCCTGCCGGGGGCCCTGGCGAGCGTGCCCGCCTGGGTCGAGGCGCGCCTCCAGTAACAATCGACAGGGCCGGTGACCGCAGGGTGCCGGCCCTGTTTGCAGGGATTCACCTTTCACTCATCCGGGCGCCCTGGCGTTCGACTCACGAGGGAAAATCGGCATATGGCACTATACGTACAGAAATTCGGCGGCACCTCGGTGGGCTCCGTGGAGCGCATCAAGGCCGTGGCCGAGAAGGTCAAGGGGTTCCGCGACGACGGCCATCAGGTCGTGGTCGTGGTCTCCGCCATGAGCGGCGAGACCAACCGCCTGATCGGCATGGCCCACGAGATCAACGACGAGCCGACGCCGCGCGAGATGGACATGCTGGTTTCCACCGGCGAGCAGGTCACCATCTCGCTGCTGGCCATGGCGCTGCACAAGCTGGGCGTGCCGGCCACCTCCTACACGGGCTCCCAGGTGGGCATCCTCACCGACAGCTCCCACACCAAGGCGCGCATCCAGCGCATCGAGACCGACGAGATCCGGGAAGATCTGGACGAGGGCCAGGTGGTGGTGGTCGCCGGTTTCCAGGGCGTGGATGAAGAGGGCAACATCACCACCCTCGGCCGCGGTGGTTCCGATACCACCGGGGTGGCCCTGGCGGCGGCGCTGAAGGCGGATGAGTGCCAGATCTATACCGACGTCGACGGCGTCTACACCACCGACCCGCGGGTCTGCAGCAAGGCCCGGCGCCTGGACTCCATCACCGTGGAGGAGATGCTGGAACTGGCCAGCCTCGGCTCCAAGGTGCTGCAGATTCGCGCCGTCGAATTCGCCGGCAAGTACAACGTGCCGCTGCGCGTGCTCTCCAGCTTCGAGGATGGCCCCGGCACCCTGATCGTTGCAGACTCCGACCAAGACGAGGACTCCATGGAAGAACCGCTGATCTCCGGCATCGCCTTCACCGCCAACGAGGCCAAGCTGACCCTGCTCAACACCCCGGACGTGCCGGGCGTCGCCTCGCGCATCCTGGGCCCGATCGCCGATGCCAACATCGAAGTGGACATGATCGTCCAGAACGTGGCGCCGGCCGGTGACTACACCGACTTCACCTTCACCGTGGCCAAGGGCGACTACAAGAAGACCTTGCGGATCCTCGAGGAGCAGGTGATCCCCGACCTGGGCGGTGGTGAGGTGCGCGGCGACGAGAACATCGCCAAGGTCTCCCTGGTGGGTGTCGGCATGCGCTCCCACGCCGGCGTGGCCTCCAAGATGTTCCGGGTGCTGGCCGACGAGAGCATCAATATCCGCATGGTCTCCACCTCCGAGATCAAGATCTCCGTGGTGATCGACGAGAAGCAGATGGAGCTCGCCGTGCGCGCCCTGCATACCGCCTTCGGCCTCGACAAGAGCGAATAAGGCTGCCCCGGGTGACCGACACCTTCTACGCTGACAGGGAGGCCCGTGACGGGGCTTCCCTTCAACGGGGAGGTCAGGTGTCATCGGCTGCCGAATTGGTCACGGACGACGCCGTGCCACATAATGACTCGGTGTGTTTCCCGCGGCGAACAAGCCGCTGCCGCCGAGTTTCAGAACAAGCCTGAGAAGGAGATCAGCCATGCTCATCCTGACCCGCCGAGTCGGCGAGACCCTGATGATCGGAGATGACATCACCGTGACGGTGCTGGGCGTCAAGGGGAATCAGGTCCGGATTGGCGTCAATGCCCCCAAGGACGTCGCCGTGCACCGCGAGGAGATCTACCAGCGCATCCAGCGCGAGAAGGGCGAGGAGGCCACCTCCGGCCACGATGACTGATCCCGCGTCCGAAAAAAGAGACGAGTGTCGCTGGACAAAGCGCTTCATAAACGGTAGGATACGCCCCGTGTCGATGAGGGAGAGGTGGCCGAGTGGCTGAAGGCGCTCCCCTGCTAAGGGAGTATGGGGTTTATAGCCTCATCGAGGGTTCGAATCCCTCCCTCTCCGCCATGACCGCAAGGCTCAGGTCTCGCAATCATAGGGTCGACACTATTGAAGACAGGGCGCCCGTAGCTCAGCTGGATAGAGTACCTGACTACGAATCAGGTGGTCGGAGGTTCGAATCCTCCCGGGCGCGCCACTTCAGAACATTTCCACGTGATGGCGATCACGCTAATCATCGCACCACGCGCCCGTAGCTCAGCTGGATAGAGTACCTGACTACGAATCAGGTGGTCGGAGGTTCGAATCCTCCCGGGCGCGCCAGATCTGGACCCGTCCTCTCAGGAGGGCGGGTCTTCTGCTTTCCGGGGTCGCCCCCTTCGTTTTCTGCTAGCCGGAGTCGCCCGAGTTCGAGCGTGACTCCGCGATCGTTTGAGGCGCCGTCGCCATTGCGACGTGCGCCTCTTTTTTATGGTTTATGGCTTGTTTACGGCTTATGCGCCTGCCGCGGCACCTGCGGCTTCCTCCCGAGTCGCCAGCCCCTCCAGCAGAGCCTCCAGGTCATTGATCCGCTTGAGGCGCTCGAAGCGGCGGGCGGCCTCCGGGTCCCTGACGCGCATGTGATTCAGCCATTGCTTGATCAGGGAGGCCACGACCCGCTCGGGAAGCGTGCTGCGCTGAAGCTCGGCGAAGCGGGTCAGGATCTCGGCCCGCGCCGCCCAGGGCGTCGCCGGCAGGCGCTCGCCGGTGAGCTGCCAGTGGCGGATGCGCGGGGCCAGCCAGGGGTCGGCCAGGGCGCCGCGGCCGATCATCACGTCGCGGCAGCCCGAGAGGGTGCGGGCGCGCCAGTAGTCCTCGAGGGTCCAGATGTCGCCATTGGCGACGACCGGGATCGACAGGCGAGAGCGGATGCGCCCGATCCACTCCCAGTGGGCCGGGGGCCGATAGCCTTCGTTGCGGGTACGGGCGTGGACGACCAACTGGCGCGCGCCGCCGGCCTCGGCGGCCAGGGCGCAGGCCAGCGCCAGGCGCCTGTCGGCGAAGCCCAGGCGGACCTTGGCGGTGACCGGGATCGCGTGGCCCACGGCATCGTTCACGGCGGACACGGCGGCATAGACGCGGCGCGGGTCGCGCAGCAGCGAGGCGCCACCGTCGTGGCGGTTGACCAGCTTGGCCGGGCAGCCGAAGTTCAGGTCGAGGCTCACGGCGCCGAGGCTCAGCGCCTGGGAGGCGTTGGCGGCCAGGGTCGCGGGGTCGGAGCCCAGCAGCTGAAGATGGACCGGTATCCGGCTCGGGGTCGTGACGCTGGGGCCGAGCAGCTCCGGGCAGTGCTTGTGGAAGACCCGCGGCGGCAGCCGGGCATCGACGACGCGCACGAACTCCGTCACCGTCCAGTCGAAGCCCGGCTGGCGAGTCAGCAGGTCACGGGTATGGGCGTCGATGACGCCTTCCATGGGCGCCAGTCCGAGCCGTCCGCTACAGTCTTGTAGTAAATTAACAACGCTGACTTCCACCATGCCCTCATTGCAATCTGACGGGAGTGTGGCAGGTTATACCATCGGAAAATTTGCGCAAGACGCTATCTTGCTGAGTGTTGGCGGCACGGTGGCTGACGATTGATACGGAGGCACGGCATGCAGGATGTGGAACTGCTGGAGGAGGGCCTGGCCCTGATGGGGCTCGGCATGGGCTTCGTTTTTGTTTTTCTTACCGTTCTGGTGATCGTGACCACCCTGATGTCGCTGGTGATCCGGCGCTTCGCCCCCGAGCCGCCCGCGCCCGCCGCCACGCCCGCTCGCTCGCCGGCGTCCCCCCGCCAGGATGACGAGCTGATGGCGGTGATCGGCGCCGCCCTGCATCGCTACCGTCAGCGCCATCGCCGCTGACGCCGGCTTCCCCGCTTTCCCGACTTCCCCTTCACTATTACGACAAGGTCAAGCCAATGACTGACACCGCTCGCCCGCTCGGTATCACCGACGTCGTCCTGCGTGACGCCCACCAGTCGCTGTTCGCCACCCGCCTGCGCCTCGATGACATGCTGCCCATCGCCGAGAAGCTCGACCGCGTCGGCTTCTGGTCGCTGGAGTCCTGGGGCGGCGCCACCTTCGACGCCTGCATCCGCTACCTGGGCGAGGATCCCTGGGAGCGTATCCGCGAGCTCAAGGCGGCCATGCCCAACACCCCCCAGCAGATGCTGCTGCGCGGCCAGAACCTGCTCGGCTATCGCCACTACGGCGACGACGTGGTGGACCGATTCGTCGAGCGCGCCAAGACCAACGGCGTCGACGTCTTCCGCGTCTTCGATGCCATGAACGACCCGCGCAACCTGGAGCGCGCCATCCAGGCGGTGCGCAACGTCGAGGGCCACGCCCAGGGCACCCTCTCCTACACGGTGAGCCCGGTGCACACCCTGGACGGCTGGGTCGAGCTCGGCAAGACCATCGCCGCCATGGGCGCCGATTCCCTGTGCATCAAGGACATGGCCGGCCTGCTCAAGCCCTATGACGCCTATGAGCTGGTCACCAAGCTCAAGGCCGCGGTGGAGATCCCCATCCACATGCAGTGCCACGCCACCACCGGCCTCTCCACCTCGACCATCGTCAAGGCCGCCGAGGCGGGCATCGACAACGTCGACACCGCCATCTCGTCGATGTCGATGACCTACGGCCACAGCCCCACCGAATCCGTGGTGGCGATCCTCCAGGGCACCGAGCGCGACACCGGCCTGGACCTCGAGCTGCTCGAGGAGATCGCCGCCTACTTCCGCGAGGTGCGCAAGAAGTACGCCGCCTTCGAGGGTTCACTCAAGGGCATCGACTCGCGCATCCTGATCGCCCAGGTGCCGGGCGGCATGCTCACCAACATGGAAGGCCAGCTCAAGGAGCAGGGCGCCGGCGACAAGCTCGACGACGTGCTCCAGGAGATCCCCAGGGTGCGCGAGGACCTGGGCTTCATCCCTCTGGTCACCCCCACCTCCCAGATCGTCGGCACCCAGGCGGTGATGAACGTGATGATGGGAGAGCGCTACAAGTCGATCTCCAAGGAGGTCCAGGCGCTGCTCAAGGGCGAGTATGGCGCCGCGCCTGCCCCCTTCAACAAGGAGCTGCAGGCCCGCGTGCTGGAGGGCAAGGCGCCCATCACCTGCCGCCCCGCCGACCTGCTCGAGGCGGAGATGGATGCGCTGACCAAGGAGCTCAAGGCGAAGGCCAAGGCCGACGGCATCCGCCTGGCCGAGGGCGAGCGCGAGATCGATGACGTGCTCACCTATGCGCTCTTCCCGCAGATTGGCCTGAAGTTCCTCAAGAACCGCGACAACCCCGACGCCTTCGAGCCGGCGCCCCAGGCACCGGAGGCCGCTGCCAAGCTGCCGGCCGCCGCACAGAAGGGCGGGGCGCCGGCCGTCAGCGCAGGCGCGCCGGCCGGCCCCGAGACCTACACCGTCAAGGTCAACGGCAAGGCCTACGTGGTCGAGGTCGCCGAGGGCGGCGAGATCGCCGACGTCCAGGCGCAGGGCGCTGCCGCCCAGCCCGCCGCCGAGGCCGCGCCGGCCGCCACCGGCGAGGTGATCAGCGCGCCGCTGGCCGGCAACATCTTCAAGGTCAACGTGCGCCCGGGCGATGCGGTCAAGGCGGGCGACGTGGTGATCATCCTCGAGGCCATGAAGATGGAAACCGAGGTGCGTGCGGCGAGCGCCGGTACCGTCTCCGCGGTCAAGGTCGGCGAGGGCGACAGCGTCGCCGTCGGTGACGTCCTCATCGAGCTCTAAGGGGCCTCACCATGGATAAGCTGGTAACCCTCTGGTATGGCTCGGGAGCCTACAACCTGACCCCGGGCCAGGCCGTGATGATCCTGGTCGGGCTGGGGCTGCTGTACCTCGCCATCGCCAAGAAGTTCGAGCCGCTGCTGCTGGTGCCGATCGGCTTCGCCGGCATCCTGGCCAACATTCCCGAGGCGGGCCTGGCCATCTCGGCCCTGGACCAGGCCATCGAGGTGGCGCGCCCCGCGGTGCTCCACCAGATGGCCATGGCGCTGGGAGCGACCCTGGACCCGCTGGCCGGCGAGGAGGCCTGGCGGGCCACCCTCAAGGCGCTGGTCGACAACGGCGCCTCGCCGGACCAGCTGCGTGCCGCCAAGGACGTGGCCATGAACGTCGGCTACGGCGATGGCCTGCTCTACACCTTCTACCAGGTCGCGGTCGCCTCGGGCATCGCCCCGCTGCTGATCTTCATGGGCGTGGGGGCGATGACCGACTTCGGGCCGCTCTTGGCCAACCCGCGCACCCTGTTCCTGGGCGCGGCGGCGCAGTTCGGTATCTTTGCCACCGTGTTCGGCGCGGTGGGCCTGTCGGCCATGGGCTGGATGGACTTCTCCATCGAGCAGGCCGCCGCCATCGGCATCATCGGCGGCGCCGACGGCCCCACCTCGATCTACGTGTCGAGCGTGCTGGCCCCGGAGCTGCTGGGTGCCATTGCCGTGGCCGCCTACGCCTACATGGCGCTGGTGCCGATGATCCAGCCGCCGATCATGAAGCTCTTGACCAGCAAGAAGGAGCGCGAGATCACCATGACGCAGCTGCGTCCGGTGTCGAAGCTCGAGAAGATCGTCTTCCCGCTGGCGCTGCTGGTGCTGGTGGCGCTGTTCCTGCCGGACGCCTCGCCGCTGCTGGGAATGTTCTGCTTCGGCAACCTGATGCGCGAGTGCGGCGTGGTGGAGCGACTGACCGACACCGCCCAGAACGCCCTGATCAACATCGTCACCATCGTGCTGGGCCTGGCAGTGGGCTCCAAGCTGATGGCCGAGAGCTTCCTGGCGGTGGAGACCCTGGGCATCATGGGGCTGGGCATGGTGGCCTTCGCCATCGGCACCGCGGCCGGGGTGCTGATGGCCAAGCTGATGAACCTGGTCAGCAAAATGCCGATCAACCCGCTGATCGGCGCCGCCGGGGTCTCCGCGGTGCCCATGGCGGCCCGGGTTGCCAACAAGGTGGGGCTGGAGTCAAACCCGCACAACTTCCTGCTGATGCACGCCATGGGGCCCAACGTGGCGGGGGTGATCGGCTCGGCGGTGGCCGCGGGAGTGATGATCAAGTACCTGGGCTGAGGCCCACCGGTACCCCCATGCCAACGCCAACGGCGCCTCGAGGGGCGCAGTTCTTCGTGGAGTGTTGTCACCAGCCGGCGGCTCCGCCGTCGCTGCGCGGGTCATGGGCCCCTTCGATCAGGCCGTCCGGGTGGTGCACGATACCCCCGGCATGGCCCATGGTGTCGCTGTAGGCCTCCGGGAGCACCTCCACATCGTGCCCCGCCGCGCGCAGCGCGGCAACGGTACGTTCGGGAAAGCGTGACTCTAGCTTGAGGTTGGTGCTGCCCTCACCCCAGGTACGGCCCAGCAGCCAGCGAGGTGCACTAACCGCAGCCTGGAGCGACATTCCGTGGAAGGCATATCGCGAGAACACCGCCGCCTGTGTCTGGGGCTGGCCCTCGCCGCCCATGGTGCCGTACACCAGGGTTCGCCCGTCATGAAAGCGCGCCAGCGCCGGATTGAGGGTATGGAACGGTTTGCGTCCGGGGCCCAGCCCGCGGAGGGAGTCGGAGTCCAGGGAGAAGCTGATGCCGCGATTCTGCCACAGCACACCACTTTCCGGGAGCACAAGCCCGCTGCCGAATTCCCAGTAGATGCTCTGAATGAAGCTTACCGCCCGCCCCTCGCGGTCAACGGTGCCCATCCAGATGGTATCCCCCGGGGCCGGCTCATGGGGCCATGGCAGGGCCTTGTGCATGTCGATCTGGGCGGCTTCGCGGTCCAGGTGCGTCGCATCCAGCAGGCCCTGGAGCGGCTCGGGTAGGCGCTCGGGGTCGGTGACATGTCGGTCGCGGAGGAGGAAGGACCGCTTGGTCGCTTCGATGAGGCCGTGGATGTGCTCCACGCTCTCGCCCTCGGCAACCCTCAACCGTTCATAGAGCGCGAGGATCATCAGCGAGGCGACACCCTGGGTCGGCGCCGGCAGGTTATACAGGGTGACGTCCGCGAGACTGACCTCGAGTGGCGCGACTTGCCGGGCACGGTAACTGCTGAAGTCGTCCCGGCGTAGCGGGCTGCCGGCGGCATCCAGGTCATGTGCCATGCTGGCGGCCAGCTCCCCACGATAAAAGTCAGCGAGGCCCGCCGATGCGAGATGCTCGAGGGTCGTGGCGAGGCGTGGCTGGCGCAGCCGCTCCCCCTCGTGGGGTGCCTGGCCATCGATCAGGAATGTCTCGTTGAAGCCGGGGCTCAGTGACAGGCAAGACTGGTGCCTGGCGGTGAGCTGCTGCTGGCTTCTGGAGACGGCCACGCCCTCTCGGGCATGGCGAATGGCATCGGCCAGCAGGTCGGGCAACGGCATGGCCGAGCCCCAGCGACCGGCAAGCTTTAGGGCCTTGTCCCACCCTCCCACGGTCCCGGCCATGGTCAGGGCCGCCGCGGGCCCGCGCTCGGGTATGGTGTCATGTCCTCGGTAGAAGGCTGGCGTGGCGAGCCCTGCAGCGGCGCCACAGGCGTCGATCGCCACCGGCGGTTGTCCGGGTTCGTGGATCAGCCAGAAGCCGTCGCCGCCGATGGCATTCATGTGAGGGTAGGCCACGGCAATGGTGGCGGCAGCGGCGACCATGGCCTCCACGGCGTTGCCGCCGGCCCTGAGCACATCGCGACCGGCTTCTGCTGCCAGGTGGTGTGGGGCGACACACATGCCGCCGTAACTGCGCCGGGTATGGATCATCGAAACTCGTCTCCGTTCGGTGGGTTCACCAGCCGATGGCGGCCGGTAGCCAGGTAGCGATGGCCGGGAACAGGAATACCAGTCCCACCGCCAGGAACTGCAGGGCGATGAAGGGTAGTGCCCCCCGGTAGATATCCAGGGTGCTCACCTCTTTGGATGCCACCCCCTTGAGGAAGAACAGCGACCAGCCGAAGGGCGGCGTCAAAAAGGAGGTCTGCAGGATCAAGGCGATGAGTATACCCATCCAGGCCATGTCCACGCCCATTTGCACGAAAAACGGCAGGAAAAGGGGAAGGGCGATATAGGTGATCTCGATCCACTCGAGGAAGAAGCCGAGGATGAACATCAACAGCAGCATGAACAGCAGCGCACCGGTAACGCCGCCCGGTACCCAGTCGAACATGCGAGCGACGAGGTGCTCGCCGCCCAGGCCGCGAAATGCCAGGCCGAACACCTGGGCACAGATTAGGATGAAGAACACCATGGCTGAGATGAGCAGCGTGGACTTGGCGACATCCGCCAGCAGCGCCAGGGTCAGACGGCCGGAAAGGGCGACGAACAGTACCGCACCGAGGGCTCCCATGGCTGCCGCTTCGGTAGGCGCGGCGATGCCACCAATGATAGAGCCCAGCACGGCGATCACTAGGCCGACCGGAGGGCCGACCACCAGTACCACCTTGCGAGCAAGTGCGCCGCGCGACAGTGCGGTACGCTCCTCCAAGGGAATCGGCGGCATCAGCGCCGGGCGCAGAGAGGCCAGGCCGAGGATGGCCAAGACATAGACCGCCGCCAGGGTCAGGCCAGGCACCATCGCCGCGGCGAACATGGTACCTACCGACTCGCCGAGGATCTCTGCCAGAAGAATCAGCACCAGGCTTGGCGGAATGATCTGGCCCAGGGTGCCTGAGGCGCAGATCATCCCGGTCGCCAATGGTTTGGGGTAACCGCGGCGCAGCAGAGTCGGCAACGTCAGCAGCCCCAACGTGACGATGGTGGCCCCGACGATGCCGGTGGCGGCACCGAGCAGTACCCCCACGGCGATGATCGCCACCCCCATGCCCCCGGAGACGCCGCCGAACAGATGGCCGACCACGTCGATCAGCTCCTCCGCGAGTCGCGACTTCTCTAGCATCACCCCCATAAAGACGAACAGCGGTATCGCCATGAAGGTGTAGTTCGTCACCACCCCGTAGATACGGGAGGGCAGGAGGTTGAACAGCATGGGGCCGAAGCCGATATAGCCGAAGACGAAGGCAGTGCCGGCGATGGCGATACCGACCGGTAACCCGATCAGCAGCAGCACGAAGAAAGCCCCGATCATACCGATCGCGAGCCACTCATTGAGAGACATCGATCATTTACCTCTTGGAGGAAGACCAAAGCCATGGCGCAGCGCATGCGCCAAGCTCTGCAAGGCAAGCAGCAGGAAACCGAGCGGAATGAAGGATTTCAGTGCCCAGCGCCAGGGTAGCCCGCCTGGATTCGGTGACCCCTCATTGCGCGCCCAGGATTGGGCGATCCAAGGCAGGGTCAGCCAGGCGGCATAGAGCGCGATGCCTAGCAGCAGCAAGCCACCGATCACCTCGATGGTGCGTTTCAGCGCATCGGGGAAGCGCTCGTAGAACACGTCCACGCGTACCTGCTCCCCGGAGTAGAGGGCGTAGGACATGCCGAACAATGCGATCGGGGAGATAAGGTGCCACTGCAGTTCCTGCAGCCAGACGGCGCCGACCCGGAATAGGTAGCGCATGAACACGTCGCCGGCGACCAGCAGGACGAGGACGACACAGGTCCAGGCGGCGATCCAACCGGACAGGCGGACCGTCGCCTCGAGCCCGCGGATCGCACGTTCCACGGCTTTCATCTCAGGCTCTCCGGATCGATGCATGCCAGGGTCCTTCACTGACCTCGGCCCAGCGGTCGTGGTTGGCCTTGAACGCCATGTAGCTGTCGTGAACCCGGCGCACCAGCGGATCCGCGTTGGCTTCGGTGGCCAGGGTGTCGAGCGTTGCTTCACGCAGTGCGCTCACCACCGTGTCGGGCAGGGCTAGAGCGGTGACCCCGTGGTTTTCCACCAGATCGGTCAGCGCCTCACCATTCACCGCTTCCGACCAGGCCAGGCTGTCGAGGCAGGAGGCCATGCAGGCCGTGCGGACTATCATCTTCAGATCATCCGGGAGGCTGTCCCAGTGGGACCTGGAGATCAGCAGTTCCCCGGTCGTGGCGGGCTCATGCCAGCCGGTGGTGTGGTAGTAGCTGGCGGCGTTCTGCAGGCCCAGGCGTCGGTCCTGATAGGGGCCGACGAATTCTGCGGCATCAATCACGCCGCGCTCCAGGGCGGGGAAGATCTCGCCGCCCGGCAGGACACGGGCATCGACGCCAAGCGCGGCGTAGACCTGGCCGGCCAGACCGGGGATCCTCATGCGCAGGCCATTGAGCTGGCTGAGGTCCTCAATCGGTTCGCGGAACCAGCCGGTCATCTGTACGCCGGTGTTGTTGAGTGGCAGTGCCATCAGACCATAGGGCTCGTAGACCTCTTGCCAAAGTTCCAGGCCGCCGCCATGGAACAGCCAGGCCATATGGCCCATGTAGCTCATGCCGAATGGCACCGTGGTGAAATACTGGGCGGCGAAGGTGGTGCCGGACCAGAAGTAGCTATTTGCGGCATTCATCTCGATGGTGCCGGACTGCACGGTCTCGAAGCCCTCGAAGGCTGGAATCAGCTCCCCGGCGGCGAAGTGCTGGATGTTCAGGCGGCCGTCCGACATGGTGTGGATCTTCTTGATCATGTCCGTAGGACTGCCGGGACCCTCGACATAGAAGGGGGAGCCCGGCCCATAGGCATTGGTCATGCGCCAGTTGAAGGTCCTGGGAGACTGGGCAGTAGCAATGGCCGGCGCACCGAGGATCAGACCCGCAGTGGAGGAGGCTGCGGCCGTGGTGAGAAACTTGCGACGTGACAGAGACATGACGTTACCTATTGATGGGTTGGTGAAACATCCTTTACACCCATCAGTTAGCAAGCGGCATGCCAGATAATCGATTATCCCTGCTTTGAAAGATTTATCTTCCCCGCATCGGTATCACTCGGAAGGGTCACGTATCCGTTTTGCACCAGGGTGGAGCTGGTGCCCGCGCTGTGCGACCTGCTGGTGCGGCACGAGGGTGCCTTCCAATGGCGGACGGCGCCCATTCAGGCGCCGTCCGCCATCGCGAGCCGAGCATCGCTATTCGAGACTCTCGGCCCCATGGCGTCTGCCTCGGTGATGTAGTGCAGGCCGTCCGCATAGGCCAGCTTGGCGCCCGGCCGCCGGGGGCGAAGTGCTCGAACATCTTGAGGTCCTGATAGAGCGAGAAGATCACCGAGGATGCCCAGCGCCAGGGTCAGCACGTTGGATGGGCCGTCGAGGCGCTCCGGATGCGCGACCCCCGGGGGGGCGGAAGGTGCCATCCTCGAAGAAGGCGCCACCAGAGGAGAGGTGGAACATGGCGAAGTCGATCGCATCGGTCAGTGGCGCGAAGGCGTCTTAGGAGTAGTCCACGGTCCCGGCGAGCTTGGAGAGCGCGATGGTGTCGTGGCTGCCCAGCAGGGTGTGGCCGTCCGGCCGCGCGTCCTTGGCGTTGCGCGAGCCCAGGGTGGCGCCGGCCCTGCCATGTTGACCGGCACGATCGATTTGCCCAGGTGCTGCTTGGCCTCCTGGGAGATCAGCCGGAAGATGATATCGGTAGCGCCACCGGGGCCGAAGGGAATCACCAGGCGAATATCCTGCTCGGGATAGTCGGCCTGGGCGGTGGCCGAAAAGGCGACGCCGCCGGCGGCAAGGGTGTGAGCGCGTGTTCCCGTGTCGGGTCTTGTATGGCGTTGTCGATGACAGGCGTCGGGCGGTGCTCACCCGAGAAAGAGCCCTCCATAGACCAGTGCGCCCAGTATCACGAAGGCCGGATGAGTGCGGTATTTCAGCAGGGCGATTGCCGCGGTGGCCCCGATCAGCAGGGTGTGTAGCAGGCCGGCGCTGTTGATCCCTTCACTGAAGAAGCTCCAGGTCAGCCAGGCCATCATCATGGCGATCACCGGGCGTACCCACTGGCTCATGCGCTTCACCCGCGGCGAGTCGCGGTGGCGGTAGAGCAACCCCAGGGCGCCGAGCATCAGCAGCAGAGAGGGCACCACGGTGGCCAGCACCGCCACCAGGGCCCCGCCGACCCCGGCGACCTCGTAGCCGATCTGGCCGGCCATCTTGGTGGCGATGGGGCTGGGCAGGGCGTTGCCGAGCGCCAGGGTCTCGGCGAATTGCTGGGCGCTCATCCAGCCATAGCGGCCCACCACCTCGGCCTCGATCAGCGGGATGATCGCCGGCCCGCCGCCATAGCCGATGATGTTGGGGATGAAGAAGGCGAGGAACAGCTCCCAGTAGGTCATCGGCTGGCCTCCTCGGCGGTATTGGTCGGCCGCAGCAGGGCCGCCGCCAGCAGCGCCCCGACCACCCAGCCGGGATGGAGGCCCATCAGGTAGATCAGCCCCCCCGCCGTGGCCGCCATGGCCAGGCTGATCCCCCAGCCCAGCGCCAGGCGCGACTTGTTCCAGAAGTCCAGGGTCAGCTGCGCCATCATCACCATGACCACCGGGACGACCGCCTGGCCCATGCCGCGGATCCAGTCCACGTCGCGGTAGCGGCTGAACAGGCCGAGCAGCAGGATCATGGCGACGATCATCGGCAGGATCACCGCTAGCACGGCGATCAGGCAGCCCGGCAGACCAGCCACCCGGTAGCCGATATAGCCGGGCATCTTGGTGGCGATCGGCCCGGGCAGGGTGTTGCCGATGGCGAGAATGTCGGCGAACTCCTCGTCGGTGAGCCAGGCATGGCGCTTGACCACCTCCTGCTGGACCAGCGGTATCATCGCCGGCCCGCCGCCGAAGCCGAGCAGCCCGATGCGGGTGAAGGCCCAGAAGAGGGCGCCCAGGGTCGCCTTGTCGGGGGCGCTCAAGGGGTCGCCCCCGGTGATGCGATGGCAGGGCAGTCGATGGCTTTTGTTCCCATTGGTCGTCTTTGCGATAAAAAATCGATTATATTGTCTGAGAGACTATAGGGCGGCGCGGAGAGGAGCGTCAAGGGTTGACGGGAGCGGACGTCGAGGAGGGGAAATGGCCATACCTAAACGGAAGGGACGCATGACCACATCCAGCCGCATCTACGACACCCTGCGGCAGGACCTGGTCAACGGGCGGTTCGAGGCGGGGGAGAAGGTGGCGATCAGCTCGCTCAAGGCGCGCTACGACGTCGGGCTGAGCCCGCTGCGCGAGGCCCTGAACCGTCTCGCGGCCTACGGGCTGCTGATCCAGGAGAATCAGCGCGGCTTTCGCGTGCCCAGGCTGGAGCGCGACGAACTGGACGACATCGCCGGGATGCGCCGCGAGCTGGAGGGCATGGCGCTGGAGCGGGCGATCGCCCGGGGCGATGCCGAGTGGGAGTCGGAACTGCTCGCCGCGGCCCATCGCCTGAAGCGCGCCGACCAGGCGCCGGAGAGTGGCGATGAGTGGGAGCGCCTACACGGGCGCTTTCATCGCACTCTGGTCGCGCCCTGCGGCTCGGCCTGGCTGCTGCGCTTCGTCGAGCAGCTCCACGACCAGTTCGACCGCTACCGCCGCCTGGCACCGGAGGCGCCGGAGGTCCGCCGGGTGCTCGATGCCCAGCATGACGAGCTGGTGGCGCTGGCCCTCGAGCGCGATGCCCGGGGCGCGCGCGCCCTGATGGATGACCATATCCAGCGCTCCTACGAGGTGGCGCTGGGCAGCTTTTCCCGGGGCCGCCTGACGCGCTGAGCCGCGCTCGGCGCTGGCCCGCGGAGTCACTCCTCGACGAGGGCGAGTCGGCCGCGCAGGCGCGACTGGAGGGCGGCGAGGTCAACGGGCTGGTCGCTGGGCCAGCCGACGGTGAGCACGACGCCGTCGGCGCCGTAGTCGGCGGCCTCGACGGGGATCTCCCGGCTGGCTAGCCAGCCGCGGGCCTCGGCCTCGCCGGCGAAGTCGAGGCGCAGGCGCAGCGGGTCGCGCTCCACCACCTCGCGGCGGGGCAGGCTCTCCAGGCCCTGGGTCACGGCCTGGGCATAGGCGCGGGCCAGGCCGCCGGTGCCCAGCTTGGTGCCGCCGAAGTAGCGGGTCACCACGCAGCCCACCTGGCCGAGCCCCGAGCCCTGCAGTACCTGATACATGGGGCGCCCGGCGGTGCCGCCGGGTTCGCCGTCGTCGGAGAAGCCGATGGCGGCCTGCTCGCCGGGCGGGCCGGCGATGAAGGCGCTGCAGTGATGGCTCGCCGCAGGGTGGCGTCGCCGGGCCTCGGCCAGCAGCGCCTCGAAGGCGGCGGCGTCGGGGGCGTGGCACAGCCAGGTAATGAAGCGGCTCCTCTCCACCTCCAGCTCGCTCTCCTGCCAGGTGCCGCCGGGCAGGTCGGGGACGGGGTAGCGCATCAGGCGGCTAGTTCCTCCTGGCGCACGACGCCCATCACCAGCCCCAGCACCTGGATGTCGCTGTTCTTCAGGAAGATCGGCGCCATGCGCTCGTTGGCCGGTTGCAGGCGCACGCCGGCGCGGTCGATATAGAGCTTCTTCAGGGTAACCTCCTGATTGTTGATCATCACGACGGCGGTCTCGCCGTTCTCGGCACTCTCCTGGCGCTCGATGATGATCACATCCCCGTCGAAGATGTTGCAATCGATCATGGAGTCGCCGCGCACTCGCAGCGCATAGGTGTTGCGACGCACCATGCGCCGGGGGACTCGGATGCTGGTGCTGTCCAGGCAGGCCTCGATGGGAAGGCCCGCCGAGACGCTGCCGAGCAGCGGCACCTCAACCAGGTGGTCGTCGGCGGCGTCCGCGCCGTCGAGCAGGGCCCAGGCCTCGGCCAGGGGTAGGTTGGGGCGGCGAAGAAGGAACTGGGCGTTGACCTCGGGCATGGCGTGGGTCTCCTGTCGTCAGCCTTGTCGGCCGGATACTGTCGGCATATACAGTATTTGGCAAGCATAGCAGGGCCGCCCGATCACGCAAGGGGAGAGCATCGCCAGGAGGCTTGACCCCGGTCAACCGCGACCGGCTGACGCAGCCGGGAATCTGGCAGCAAAACCGCTTTCCGTGTAGAGTCTCGAGCCAAATTACCCATCCCGGAGTGTGCCTTGGCCCTGAGCCTGCAAGCCCGAAAGCTGGCCTGTGAGCGGGATGATCGCTGGCTCTTCGAGGATCTCGAACTGGATATCCACGCCGGCGAGATCGTTCGCGTCGAAGGCCCCAACGGCAGCGGCAAGACCACGCTGCTCAAGATCCTCTCCGGCCAGCTCGCCGACTATCAGGGTGAGCTGTTCTGGAACGGTGCGCCGATGCGTGAATCGCGCCAGGCCTTCCTTGAGAGCCTGCTCTACCTGGGCCATGCCCCGGGGGTAAAGGCGGCCCTGACGCCGCTGGAGAACCTGACCTGGTACCAGGCCCTGGCGGGCGAGCGCGGCAACGAGGCGGCGCGCCTGGCCGCCCTGGAGTCGGTGGGGCTGGTGGGCTTCGAGGACGTCCCCGCCGGGCAGCTTTCCGCCGGGCAGCAGCGTCGGGTGGCGCTGGCGCGTCTGGAGCTGACGCCGCGCCCGCTGTGGGTACTGGACGAGCCCTTCACCGCCATCGACCGCGACGGCGTGGCGGCGCTGGAGGAGCGGCTGATCGAGCATGCCCGCGCCGGCGGCTGCGTGCTGGTCACCACCCACCATGAGCTCAGGCAGACCGCCGAGCTGCGCCGGTTGTGCCTGGGCAGAGGAGGGCAGTCGCATGGCGGGCTCTGAAACCCGGCTGGCGGCCGCCGAGAGCCGCAGCCGCGGCGCACGACCTGGGGAACCTGGCAGTGGTCTGGCGGTCGCACTCTGGGCGACCCTAAGGCGCGACCTGGTACTGCTGATGCGCCGGCGCAGCGAGGTGCTCAATCCGCTGGTGTTCTTCGCGTTGGTGATCACCCTGTTTCCGATCGGCATCTCGCCGGATCCGCAGCTGCTGGCCACCATCGCCCCGGGCCTGCTGTGGGTGGCGGCGCTGCTGGCGGCGCTGCTCTCCCTGGACAGCCTGTTCCGCGGTGACTACGACGACGGCTCCCTCGAACAGCTGCTGCTGACGCCGCAGCCGCTGCCGATGCTGGCGCTGGCCAAGGTGGTGGTGCACTGGCTGCTGACCGGCCTGCCCCTGGCGCTGATGGCGCCGGTGCTGGGGGTCATGCTGTCGCTGCCGGCCGGCAGCTACCTGACCCTGGCGTTCTCGCTGGCGCTGGGCACCGCCAGCCTGAGCCTGATCGGCGCCATCGGTGCGGCGTTGACCGTGGGCCTCTCCCGCGGCGGCGTTCTGCTGTCGCTGCTGGTACTGCCGCTGTATATCCCGGTGCTGATCTTCGGCGCCGGTGCGGTGCAGGCAGCAATCCTCGGCGACGGAGCTGTCGCCCATCTGGCTATCCTGGGCGCCCTGCTGGCCCTGGCGCTGATGCTGGCCCCCTGGGCCATCGCGGCGTCACTGCGTATCAGCATCAACGGTTGAGAGGTGGAAGAAGCATGTGGGCCTTTGTTAACAAGTTGCGTTCCCCCAAGTGGTTCTACGCCATCGGGGCCAGGCTGCAGCCGTTCTTCTGGCTCGCCGCGGCCGCGCTGATCCTTACCGGCACTGTCTGGGGCCTGGCCTTTGCCCCCGCCGACTACCAACAGGGCAACAGCTTCCGCATCATTTATGTCCATGTGCCCTCGGCCTTCCTGGCCCAGTCGATCTTCGTCAGCATGGCGGTGTGTGGCCTGGTTTACATGGTCTGGAAGATTAAGGTGGCCGACATGGCCGCCGCCATGATGGCACCGCTGGGCGCGGCCATGACCTTCGTGTCCCTCTTCTCCGGCGCGGTGTGGGGCGTGCCCACTTGGGGCACCTGGTGGATGTGGGACGCCCGCCTGACCTCGATGCTGATCCTGCTCTTCCTCTATTTGGGGGTAATCGCCCTGCGCAGCGCCTTCACGAGCCGCGACAGCGCCTCCCGGGCCGCCTCGGTGCTGGCCATGGTGGGGGTGATCAACATCCCGATCATCAAGTACTCGGTGGACTGGTGGTACACCCTGCATCAGCCGGCCACCTTCACCATCACCGGGCGCGTCGGCATGCCCATGGAGATGTGGGCGCCGCTGCTGATCATGGTGCTGGGCTTCTACAGCTTCTTCATTGCCCTGACCCTGATGCGCACCCGCAGCGAGATCCTGCGCCGCGAGTCCAACAAGCGCTGGGTGCGTGACCTGGCCGGGGAGGAGCGCTGATGGCCTTCGAATCCTTCAACGAATTTATTGCCATGGGGGGGCATGCCCCCTACGTCTGGGCCGCCTGGGGAGTGACCGGCGCACTGCTGGTGGCGATCATCCTGCACGCCTGCGCCGAGCGCCGCCAGCTGCTGCGCAGCCTGCAGCGTCGGGTGCGGCGCGAGGAGCGCCTGGGCGCCAACCAGAGCGACATGGCTGGAGTTTCACATCACACGGGTGGTAATCGCCATGACTCTTAGCCTGACACCGAAGCGCAAGCAGAAGCTCTACGTCATCCTGGGGCTGATCTCGCTGGCGGCCGTGGCCGTGGGCCTGACCCTCTATGCCCTGCGCGCCAACATCAACCTCTTCTTCAGCCCGGTGCAGATCGCCGCCGGGGATGCCCCCTATGAACGGCAGATCCGCGCCGGCGGCATGGTTCGGGAGGGCACCGTGGTGCGCAACCCCGATAGCCTCGATGTGGAGTTCACCGTGACCGACTACGTCGAAGACGTGCGGGTTCACTACAGCGGAATCCTGCCCGACCTGTTCCGCGAGGGGCAGGGCGTGGTGGTGGTGGGCGAGCTGCAGCAGGGCGGCTACATCAAGGCCGACCAGGTGCTGGCCCGCCACGACGAGAACTACATGCCACCCGAGGTGGCCCAGGCCCTGGAGGACGCCGGCTACAAGCCCGAGGACTTCCAGCAGAAGGCCGCCGAGGTGGCCAAGCGCCTGGAGGCCGAGGAAGCCAACGGCGACGGCGCCACCAGTGGCTCGTACTGATCAGGAGTTCCCATGCTGACCAAGATGATTCCCGAGATCGGCCACTACGCCCTGGTCATCGCCCTGCTGTTGGCGACGGTTCAGGCGGTGATGCCCCTGGCCGGTGCGGCGACCCGTCGCCCGCTGTGGATGGCCTATGCCCGGCCCATGGCGGCCGGTCAGTTCCTGTTCGTGGCCATCGCCTATGCCTGCCTGACCGCGAGCTACATGCTGGACGACTTCAGCGTGATGAACGTGGCCAACAACTCCAACTCCATGCTGCCCTGGTACTACAAGTTCAGCGCGGTATGGGGCAACCATGAGGGCTCGGTGCTGCTGTGGAGCCTGATGCTGGCCGGCTGGGGCTACTTCGCGGCGCGCTTCTCCCGGGAGCTGCCCCGCGACATGGTGGCCCGGGTGATGGGCGTGATGGGCCTGGTCTGCGTGGGCTTCCTGCTCTTCATCCTGGTCACCTCCAACCCCTTCGAACGGATCCTGCCGCACATGCCGGCGGACGGCGCGGACCTCAACCCGCTGCTCCAGGACATCGGTCTGATCCTGCACCCGCCGATGCTCTACATGGGCTACGTGGGCTTCTCGGTGGTCTTCGCCTTCGCCATCGCCGCCCTGCTGGGCGGGCGCCTGGATGCCGCCTGGGCGCGCTGGGCGCGCCCCTGGACCAACCTGGCCTGGGCCTTCCTCACCGTGGGCATCGCGCTGGGCAGCTGGTGGGCCTACTACGAGCTGGGCTGGGGCGGCTGGTGGTTCTGGGATCCGGTGGAGAACGCCTCCCTGCTGCCCTGGCTGACCGGTACCGCCCTGATGCACTCCCTGGCGGTCACCGAGAAGCGCGGCGCCTTCAAGAGCTGGACCCTGCTGCTGGCGATCTCCACCTTCTCGCTCTCGCTGCTCGGCACCTTCCTGGTGCGCTCCGGGGTGCTCACCTCGGTGCACGCCTTCGCCAACGACCCCTCCCGCGGCTTCTTCATCCTGATGCTGCTGGGGATCACCGTGGGCCTGTCGCTGTTGATCTTCGCCCTGCGCGCCCCGCGGGTCAGCCACAAGGTGGGCTTCGGCTGGCTCTCCCGGGATGCCCTGCTGCTGATCAACAACCTGATTCTGGTGATCATGACGATCACCGTGCTGATGGGCACGGTCTATCCGCTGATCCTGGATGCCCTGGACCTGGGCAAGATCAGCGTGGGGCCTCCCTACTTCAATGCGCTGTTCGTGCCGCTGACCCTGATCATGTGCGTCTTCATGGGGCTCGGGCCGATCGCCCGCTGGAAGGACACCGCGCCGAGCCTGCTGATCCAACGGCTGTGGCTCGCCGCCGCGGTGGCCGTGGTGCTGGGGGCGGCGCTGCCGCTGATCTTCGCCGAGCGCTGGAGCGCGCCGGTGGCCATCGGCCTGATCGCCGCCCTGTGGATCGTGCTGCCGATGTTGCGCGACCTCTATGACAAGACCCGCCACGCCAGCTCCCTCGGCGCAGGGCTCAAGAAGCTGTCGCTGGCCTACTGGGGCATGCAGCTCGGCCACCTGGGCGTGGCGGTGACCATCGTCGGCGTGGCGATCGTCTCCAACTACAATATCGAGCGCAATGTGCGCATGGGGCCGGGCGACAGCGTCCAGGTCGCCGGCTACACCTTCACCATGACCGAGCTCACCGAGCGCCGCGGCCCCAACTTCCTGGCCGACCGCGCGGTGATCGAGGTGCAGCGTGGTGACCGCGAGCGCAGCTTCACCATGAACCCCGAGAAGCGCCTCTATATCGCCACCGGCATGCCGATGACCCAGGTGGCGCTTCGCCCCGGCCTGTTCCGCGACCTCTACGTCGCCATGGGCGAGGACCTGGGCGACGGCAGCTGGGCCATGCGGGTGCAGTACAAGCCCTTCGTGCGCTGGCTGTGGCTGGGCGGCCTGCTGATGTCCATCGGCGGCGTGCTGGCCGTGGTTGACAAGCGCTATCGTCGCCTGGCCGCCGCACCAGATCCCGAGGAGGCCGCGCTCAAGGCCGCCTCTGCTGCTCCCGGCAAGGAGGCAACCGCATGAACCGTCGTCTGCTGCTGCTGCTGCCGCTGGCCGGCTTCCTGGCGCTATCGCTGTTCCTCTACCAGGGGCTCTCGCTGAACCCCTTCCACCGCGAGTCGGCGCTGATGGCCCGGGACTTCCCGGAGTTCGACCTCCCCACCCTGGAGGACCCGGAGCGCCGGGTGGACCGCTCGCTGCTGACCACCGGTGAGCTCACCCTGGTCAACGTCTGGGGGGAGTGGTGCCCGGAGTGCAAGCGCGAGATGCCGCAGCTGCTCGACCTCTCCCATCGTCACGATGTCCGCATGGTCGGCATTAGCTGGAAGGACACCCGCGAGAAGGCCCTCGGCTTCCTCGAGGAGTTTGGCAATCCCTTCGAGGTCAATATCTTCGACCCGGACAACGAGCTGGGCTTCGAACTGGGCGTGTTCGGCGCGCCCGAGTCCTTCCTGGTGGATGCCGACGGGGTGATCCGCTATCACCACGTGGGCTACATCTCGCCGGGCGAGGTGCGCGAAAAGATCCTGCCGGAGGTGGAAAGATGGCGCTGATGCGAAACCTGATCACGACGCTCGCCCTGCTGCTGATGGCTGGCCTGGCCCAGGCCGCGGCCATCGAGGTGCGCGAGTTCGACGACCCGGTGTTGGAGCAGCGCTACCGAAGCCTGACGGCCTCGCTGCGCTGTCCCACCTGCGAGAACCAGGCGATCAACGACTCCGATGCGCCGGTCTCCGGCGACATGCGTGACCGCGTCTACCTGCTGCTGCACGAGGGCGTGTCCGATATCGAGATCCGCGACCACATGGTGCAGCGCTTTGGCGACTACGTGCTCTACAACCCGCGCCTGGAGGGTCGCACCTTCCTGCTGTGGGGGCTGCCGGCCGGCCTGGTGCTGCTCGCTGCCCTGCTGGTGGTGCTGATCGTGCGGTCCCGCCAGAACGCCTCCGCGCAGGCGCTCACTGCCGAGGAGCGCGCTCGTCTGCAAGCCCTGATCAACCGCGAGAGAACCGAATGACTCTGTTATGGATTGCCTTCGCCGTCCTGCTGCTGCCGGCACTCTGGCTGCTGGTCGCGCCGCTGCGCCGGGCGCGTGCCGTGCATGACGCTCAGCGCGACCACGAGATCAACGACCGTACCGCGGAGCAGAACGTGGCGATCTTCCAGCGGCGCCTGGCGTCTCTGGAGGCGGCCCTCGAGCGTGGCGATATCGACCAGGCCCGCTACGAGGAGGATCGCCTGGAGCTCGAGCGCGGCCTGCTCGAGGACACCGAGGGCCTCAAGCGGGCGCCGCTCAAGGCTTCCGCCTCCGGCCGCCTGGCCGTGCCGATCGTGATGGTGCTGGTGGTGGTGGCCAGCGTGCTCTGGTACCAGCGCGAGGGGGCCGAGGGCGACCTCACCCTGCTCGCACTGCAGCAGGAGGTGCAGAACCACCCCGATGGCTCCATCGAAATGCTAATCGAACGCCTCGAGGAGCAGGCCGTGCGCCAGCCCGGTAACCCCAACGTCTGGTCCTCGCTGTTCCCGCTCTACCGGGACATGGGCCAGGGCCGCGAGGCGATCCACGCCCTGGAGCGGCTGATCGAGCTCGAGGGGCGCCATCCCTCGCTGCTTGGTCAACTGGCCCAGGTCGAGTTCTTCGTCGCCGACCGCCAGCTGACCCCCCGGGTTCAGGCGCTGGTGGACGAGACCCTGGAGCGTGACTCCAGCCAGCCCACGGTGCTCGGGGTGCTGGGCATCGAGGCCTTCGACCGCGGCGACTACGAGGGCGCCATCGACTACTGGCGGCGCGCCATCGCGGGCATGTCGGATGCCTCCTCCGGCCAGGCGCTGCGCGAGGGCATCCGCGTCGCCCAGGAGCGGCTGGGCGTCGAGCCCGAGGCCCGGGAGCCGACCATGGACGAGGCCCAGGGGGACGGCATCCGCGTCCGGGTGAGCCTGGATGAGGCCCTCGAGGGGCGCCTGGGCGAGCAGGCCACGGTGTTCGTGGTGGCCCGCGACATGGAGGGTGAGCTGCCGCCCCTGGCCGTGGTCCGCTTCCCGGTCGGCGAGCTGCCCACCGAGGTGGTCCTCGACGAGCGCCATGCCATGTCGCCGGAGGCGAGCCTCGCCCAGGTGCGCGAGGCGCGGTTGATGGTGCGCGTCTCGGCCAGCGGCGACGCGGCCCCCCAGGCCGGCGACCTGTTCGGCGATCTGGAGGGGGTGCCGGTGGGCGCCACCGACGGCGAGCCCGTCGAGGTGGTGGTCGACCGTGTCTTCGACTAGCCTCGGCGGATAGTCGCCGATGCGCCTCAAGTCGATCCGCCTGGTTGGCTTCAAGTCCTTCGTCGACCCGGTCACGGTGCCCTTCGATGGCAACATGACCGCCATCGTCGGGCCCAACGGCTGTGGCAAGTCCAACATCATCGACGCGGTGCGCTGGGTCATGGGGGAGTCCTCCGCCAAGACCCTGCGCGGCGAGTCGATGACCGACGTCATCTTCAACGGCTCCACCGGCCGCAAGCCGGTGGGGCAGGCCGCCATCGAGCTGCTCTTCGACAACCGTGACGGCGCCATGGGCGGTATCTACGCCCAGTACGCCGAGATCGCCGTCAAGCGGGTGGTGACCCGCGACGCCCAGTCCTCCTACTTCTTCAACGGCCAGAAGTGTCGCCGCCGCGACATCGCCGACCTCTTCCTCGGTACCGGCCTCGGCCCGCGCTCCTACGCCATCATCGGCCAGGGCATGATCTCGCGCCTGATCGAGGCGCGCCCCGAGGAGCTGCGCGCCACCCTGGAGGAGGCCGCCGGCATCTCCAAGTACAAGGAGCGCCGCCGCGAGACCGAGAGCCGCATGCGCCGCACCCAGGAGAACCTGGATCGCCTGGAGGATATCCGCGAGGAGCTCGACAAGCAGCTCGAGCGCCTCCGGCGCCAGGCCGAGGCCGCGCGCCGCTACCAGCAGCTCAAGAACGAGGAGCATCGGGTCAAGGGCGAGCTGGCACTGCTGCGCGCCCGGGCCCTGCGCGCCCGCCAGGGCGAGGAGGAGAGCCGCGTCGGCGAGCTCGAGACCGCGGTGGAGCGCGAGGTGCTGGGGCTGCGCCAGTGCGAGACCCGCCTCGAGGAGGCCCGGGTCGACCACGACCGCCTGGCCGCCGAGCTCGACGCCGAGCAGTCGCGCTTCTTCGAGACCACCACCGCCATCGCCAGGCTGGAGCAGGATCTCGAGCATGCCCGCGCCCGCGATGCCCAGCTGGCCCGCGACCTGGAGGCCGCCCACCGCGACCTCCGGGAGCTGGCGCGCCTGGGCGAGGACGACGGCGAGCGGCTGGCGCGCCTGGAGGAGCGCCTGGAGACCCTCACCCCGGAGCGCGAGGCCCTGGCCGAGCAGCTCGAGGAGCTGGAGGCGGCCCTCGAGGAGGCCGAGCCCGAGGCGGAGGAGGCCGACGCCGCCTGGGAGGCCTTCAGTGAGCAGTGGCGCGAGGCGAGTCGCGAGGCCGAACGCGGCCAGGATCGCCTGCGCGAGCAGGAGTCACGCCTGGAGCGCCTCGGCGCCGATGAACAGCGCCGCCGCCAGCAGCAGGCGGAGCTGCCCGACATCGCGGCGCTGACCGAGCAGCAGGCCGAGCTCGCCGAGCGGCTGGCCGAGCTGGAGCTCAGGCGCGAGTCCCTGGAGGCGCGCCGCGAGAGCCTGCAGCAGGTCCGCGACGCGGCCCGGGAGGCCGCCCGCGACAGCGAGGCCGCCCGCGAGGAGCAGCGT
This sequence comes from Halomonas sp. A11-A, assembly GCF_003182195.1. Lineage (GTDB taxonomy): Bacteria > Pseudomonadota > Gammaproteobacteria > Pseudomonadales > Halomonadaceae > Halomonas > Halomonas alkalicola. Next base: position 61,183 of record NZ_QGTM01000004.1, on the reverse strand, counting down.
CAGCGCCGCAGCGAACTGCAGGGGGAGCTCGCCTCCCTGGAGGCGCTGATCCAGGCCGGGCTGGCCGATCACGACGAGGCGCTGGATGCCTACCTGGCCGGGCTGGGCCTCGCCGAGGCTCCGCGCCTCGGCGAGTGCCTCTCGGTCGATGACGGCTGGGAGGCCGCGGTGTCCTGGGTGCTGGCGCCCTGGCTGCGGGCCCGACTGGCCTCCCTGGACCCCGCCGCCCTGACGGCGCCTCCGGCGGAGCTGGGGCTGGTCGAGGCGCGCGAGAGCGAGGCGCCCGCCGGCACCCTGGCGAGCCGCGTCCGGGGCGCGGGCGCCGCCGCCCGCTGGCTGGCGACCATCCGCTGCGTCGAGAGCCGCGAGGCCGCCTGGGCCGAGCGCGAGACCCTCGCTCCCGGCGAGAGCCTGATCACCCCCGACGGCCTCTGGCTGGGCGCGGGCTGGATGCGCCATCGCGGGCTGGGCGATGGCCCCGATGCCCTGCTGGTGAGCCGTCGCCGCCAGGCCGAGGCCGAGGCCGCCTTCGCGGCCGTCGAGTCTCGCCTGGAGGCGCAGGAGCTGCGGCTGGCCGAGCAGCTGGAACGCGCCGAGCAGGCCGAGCGGGACCTGGAGGCGTGCCGCCTCGAGGAGCGCGACCTGGATCAGCAGCGCCAGCAGCTGGCGGTGCAGCAGAGCGGGCTGGCCAGCCGCCTGGAGCACCTGGAGGGCCGCGCCGCCGAACTGGCCGAGGAGCTCGCTGGCCTCGCCGAGGCGCGCGAGGAGGCGCGGCTCGCCATCGAGGAGGCCCGCGATCGCTGGCAGCAGGCCATGACGCGGCTCGAGGAGGGCGCCGAGCGCCGCGAGCGGCTCGAGCGCGAGCGGCAGGCCGCCCGAGAGCGGCTCGCCTCGCTTCGCGCCCGCCAGCGCCCCCTGGCCGAACAGCTGCAGCGCCTGGCCCTCGAGCAGGAGCGCCTGGCCGCCGAGCGCACCGGCCTCGCCGAACAGCAGGGGCGCGCCGCCGAGGCCCGTGAACGCCTGCAGGGGCGACGGGAGGAGCTCGAGGAGGAGCGCGAGCTGCTGCGCGAGCCGGAGGAGGAGCGCCGCGAACGCCTCGACGAGCTGCTCGACCGCCGCGAGCGCGAGGAGCGGGCCCTCAACGCGGTGCGTGCCCGCTCCGCTGAGCTGGTGGAGCGCCTGCGCGAGGACGAGCAGGCGCGCCAGGGCCATGAGCGCCGCCTGGAGGGCATTCGCGAACGCCTCCAGGAGGCGCGCATGCAGGTTCAGGCCCTGCACCTCAAGGCCGAGACCCAGGACGAGCAGCTGCGCGAACTGGGCCTCGAGGAGCGCGAGCTGGCCGAGGGGCTCGACCCCAACGCCACCGAGTCCGCCTGGCAGACCCGCCTGGAGGAGCTCGGCGAGCGCATCCGCCGCCTCGGCGCCATCAACCTCGCGGCCATCGAGGAGTATGACCAGCAGGCCGAACGCCGCGACTACCTGGAGGCCCAGCATGCCGAGCTCAGCGAGGCGCTGGAGACCCTCGACCGGGCGATCCGGCGCATCGACCAGGAAACCCGGGCCCGTTTCCGCGACACCTTCGAGCGGGTCAACGCCGGCCTGCAGTCGCTTTTCCCCCGGGTCTTCGGCGGCGGAACCGCATGGTTGACCCTGACCGGGGAGGATTTGCTGGAGACCGGGGTCGCCATCATGGCGCGCCCGCCCGGCAAGAAGAACAGCACCATTCACCTGCTCTCCGGTGGCGAAAAGGCGCTGACCGCCCTGTCGCTGGTCTTCGCCATCTTCCAGCTCAACCCGGCCCCCTTCTGCATGCTGGACGAAGTGGATGCGCCGCTGGATGACGCCAACGTGGGTCGCTATGCGAAGCTGGTGAAGGAGATGTCGGAGAGCGTCCAGTTCATCTATATCACCCACAACAAGATCGCCATGGAAGCCGGCGATCGACTGATGGGGGTCACCATGCAGGAACCGGGGGTGTCGCGGCTGGTATCGGTGGATGTCGAGGAAGCCGCCGCCCTCGCCGAAGCCTGACGGGCTTGATGCCGAGGAATAAAAGGGGTAACAAGGAGAGTGGTAATGCTGCATTGCATGGATGCGAGGGGATCATCGCAGGGCGATTGCGCGGGGCATCGTCGACTCAGGGCAGGAAATCCCGGAGGGTTGACAAATAAAAAAAGTGGCCCCTTTTTTGGCGATCGCGCTATGCTATGGACGGACAACCATCAGGCATGGCGCCTAAGCGAAAGGCTGACGACCCATGGAACTTAGAGAGTGGCTGATCATCCTGGGGTTGGCGCTGGTGACCCTCATCGTGGTGGATGGGGTGCGTCGCCTTCAGCGCCAGCGGCGAGTTCCCCGCCTCGATGAGGTAGCGGAAGAGACTCGCGGCACCGACCCCGACGAGCAGGCCCGCGAGGCCGAGATCAACTGGGAATTGCCCAACGGAGGGGCGCGAGTCGTCAGGCCCGCGGACTACAGCCAGGTGCAGCCCAAGCCCAAGCTGGAGCGCCAGGAACATCCTGGCCCATCCCGCGTGCTGGCCAGTTTCCGCCGCAAGGCCGAGGCCTTCCGTAGCGATGGCGAGGCGCCGGCCGCGAAGCGCGAGCCCGGGCTCGGCGTTGGCGAAGGGGTTGCCGACACGCCTGCCGATGCCAAGGCCGCCGATGCCAAGGCCGCCGATGCCAAGGCCGCCGATGCCAAGGCCGCCGATGCCAAGGCCGCCGATGCCAAGGCCGCCAAGGTCAAGGTCGCCAAGGCCAGGAAGGACGAGCCGGTTGCCGGGGTTGCGGCCTCGGTCGCATCGGTCGAGCCAGCCGCGGCGGCACCGGTCGAATCCGCCCAGGCCGAGCCCGCCAAGGCGGAACCCGTTCAGGCCGAGCCCGATCAGGCTGAGACCATCAAGGCAGAGCCCGTCAAGGCCGAGCCTGTCCCGCAGGCTGCTGAGCCGACCCGTGCCGAACCGCCACAGGCCGAGCGCCGCGAGCCGGGCCTCTCTGCCCTGGACGATGACGCCGTCCTGGCGGTCGACACCGACGAGCCCCTGGCCGCCGACCCCGACGATCATGACGGCCACCCGCAGGATGACGAACGCTACCGGCTGGTGGACCTGGAAGGCATGGGGGACACCCTGAAGAGTGGTTCCAGGCGCGTGGGGGCATCCGTCCAGCGTTTCGGGGCCTCGCTGCAGAAGACCCTGGCCGAGCGCCGTGAGCAGAAGCGCCTGGAGAAGGCGCGCCGCGAGAAGGCGAAGGCCGAGAAGGCCGCCCTGGAGGCCGAGCGTCAGCGCCTGGCCCGGGAGCAGGCCGAGGCGGAACAGGCGACCCGGGAGGCCGAGCGCCGTCGCCTCGAGGCCCAGGCCATCGCCGAGGCCGACGACAACGACCCGCTCTTCGCCCCGCCCCGCGCCCGCCGCACCGAGCCCGCCGACGTCGAGTACGACTACGACCCTGCCCAGGCGGATGACTTCCGTGAGCCCGAACCCGACCTGGCGCCTGCGCTCAATAGCGACAAGGTGCGCGTGCACCCGGTGCTGGAGAAGGCGCTCCGCCACGATGTCAGCGCCGAGCATGCCAGGGAGACCCTGAGCGCCGCCAGCGAGCTGATCGTCATCAGCGTGATGTCGCGTGATGAGGAAGGCTTCTCCGGCGCCGCCCTGCTGGATCTGATGCTGGCCTGTGGCCTGCGCTATGACCGCGACATGGGAGTCTTCCACCGCTTCGAGACCGAGGACCCGGAGAGCCGCCTGCAGTTCTCCATGGTCAATGTGGTCAAGCCGGGCAGCTTCCCCATCAAGGCCATGGATGAGTTCCGCACCCCGGGCATCACCCTGCTGATGCCGCTGCCCGGTGCCGACGACCCCTCGGCCGCCTTCGAGGCCATGGTGGAGACCGCCATGGTGATCGTGCGTCATCTGGGCGGCGAGCTGAAGGACGAGAATCACAGCGTGATGACCGCCCAGACCGTCGGCTTCGCCCGTCAGCGCGTGCAGGAGTTCGTGCGCCGCCATCGCCTGCACCGCTATCAGGTGAACTGACCAGCGGCATCGGCCAGGCCCCATCGACACCCCCCGGCATCCCACCGGGGGGTGTTGCTTTGGTAAGCTTGCAGGCCTTGATTGCTTCCCGCTGCGGGCCATCCGCCTCGACGCCCTGCCAACCATCGAGACACCGCTTTCCATGACCAACGCCGATCAGTCGCTTCTCGACGAGGTGGCGCGCCTGCGCGCCGAACTCGATGACGCCAACCATCGCTACTACGTGCTCGATGACCCGAGCCTCACCGACGCCGACTATGACCGCCGGCTGCGGCGCCTGCAGGAGCTCGAGGCGGCTCATCCGGCGCTGGTGACCCCGGACTCGCCCACCCAGCGGGTCGGGGCGCCGCCGGACGCGGGATTTCCCGAGATCGAGCACGCGGTGCCGATGCTGTCGCTGGACAACGCCTTCAGCGAGGAGGAACTGGCCGCCTTCGTTGCCCGGGTGGCGGAGCGGCTGGAGGTGGAGGGCGACGCGATCGCCTTCTGCTGCGAGCCGAAGCTCGACGGTGCCGCCGTCTCCCTGGTCTACGAGGAGGGCGTGCTGATCACCGGGGCCACCCGCGGCGATGGCCGCACCGGCGAGGGCATCACCTCCAACCTGCGCACCCTGCGCTCCATCCCGCTGCGGCTGCGCGGCGACGCTCCCCCGGCCCTGCTCGAGGTGCGCGGCGAGGTGACCATCGATCACGCCAGCTTCGAGGCGATGAATGCCCGGGCCCGGGCCGAGGAGGCCAAGGTCTTCGCCAACCCCCGCAACGCCGCCGCCGGCAGCCTGCGCCAGCTCGACCCCAGGGTCACCGCCACCCGCCCGCTGACCTTCAGCGCCTACCAGGTGGCACGCATCGAACCGCCCCAGGGGGATGCCACCCACAGCGCGCTGATGGCCCACCTCGGCGACTTCGGCTTTCGCACCAGCCGGGAGCTTGAGGTGGTCAGGGGCGCGGGCGGGATCATCGACTACTGTCGGCGCCTCGGCGAGAAGCGCGACGGGCTGGGCTACGACATCGACGGCGTGGTGATCAAGGTCGACGACCTGCGCCTGCAGCGCGAACTGGGCTTCGTGGCCCGGGCGCCGCGCTGGGCCATCGCCTTCAAGTTTCCCGCCCAGGAGCAGACCACCCGGCTCAACGACGTGGAGTTCCAGGTGGGACGCACCGGCGCCATCACCCCGGTGGCCCGCCTCGAGCCGGTGTCGGTGGCCGGGGTCACCGTCTCCAACGCCACCCTGCACAATGCCGACGAGATCGCCCGGCTCGGCGTCATGATCGGCGACACCGTGGCCATTCGCCGCGCCGGCGACGTGATTCCCCAGGTGGTGCGGGTAATGAAGGAGCTGCGGCCCTCCGATGCCCGGGAGATCGTCTTTCCCGAGCGCTGCCCGGTGTGCGATGCCGAGATCGAGCGCCTCGAGGGCGAGGTGGTGGCACGCTGCTCCGGCGGACTCTACTGCGCCGCCCAGCGCAAGGAGGCGCTCAAGCATTTCGCCTCGCGCCGGGCGCTGGATATCGACGGGCTCGGCGAGAAGCTGATCGAGGCGCTGGTCGAGCGCGACTGGGTCACCACCCCGGCGGATCTCTTCCGCCTGGAGGCCGAGCGCCTGGCGGAGCTGCCGCGCATGGGGACGAAGTCCTCGGAGAACCTGGTGGCGGCCCTGGCCAAGGCCCGGGCCACTACCCTGGCGCGTTTCATCTATGCCCTGGGGATCCGCGAGGTGGGCGAGGCGACGGCGGCCAACCTGGCGCGCCACTTCGGCACCCTGGAGGCGCTGATGAGCGCCGAGCAGGCCGATCTCGAGGCAGTGGAGGACGTGGGCCCCATCGTCGCCGCCCACGTGCATACCTTCTTCCGTCAGCCCCACAACCGCGAGACCGTCGACGACCTGATCGCCTGCGGCCTGCGCTGGGAGGAGGAGGCGGTGGGCGAACGGCCGCAGCCGCTGGCCGGCCAGACCTGGGTGCTCACCGGCACCCTGGCGAGCATGACCCGCGACGAGGGCAAGGCGCGGCTGCAGGCGCTGGGCGCCAAGGTGGCCGGCAGCGTCTCCAAGAAGACCGCGGGTCTGGTGGCCGGGGAGGCCGCCGGCAGCAAGCTGGAGAAGGCGATGCAGCTCGGCGTGCCGGTGCTCGACGAGGCGGCCTTCCTCGAGCGGCTGGCCGCCTGGGAGGCCGGCGAACGCGACAGCCACCAGGGTAGCGACGAGGAGGGCGAAGCATGAGCGGACGCTTTATCGAGGTGCCTTACCGCATGCTGCCCGCCGAGACCCTGGAGGCGCTGCTGGAGGCCTTCGTCACCCGCCAGGGCTATGACACCAGCGATACCGGCGAGGGGATGCGCGGCTGGGTGGGGGAGCTCCGGCGCCAGCTCGAGCGCGACGAGCTGATCATCGCCCACGACCTGCAGACCGAGACCACCGAGGTGATGACCCTGGCCCAGTGGCGGGCCTTTGGGCGGGACCTGGCCGATGACGAGGAAGAGGGGTAGGGCCCCCTCCACGAGCCGTTCCTGACGCCTCTCGCTTACTTGCCCTGGATGATGTCGCGAATCAGCCGCCGGCCGGGATGCAGGTGGTCGGCGAGCGGCTGCTCCAGGGGCAGCGGCTCGTCGCAGATCCGCGAGGCGATGAGCTCCGCGCAGAGCGGGGCGCTGGCGAGCCCTCGCGAGCCGTGGGCGCTGCTGATCCAGAGTCCGGCATGGTGGCGCCCGGAGACGTCCGGGACGCGAGTGGCGTCCTTGGCCAGCACGGCGTAGTCCTCCCGCCACGCCTCGGCGTCGGGCACCGGGCCGGCGTAGGGTGACTTGTCTGGGCTCGCCGCCCGCACGCCCACCCGGCCGGTGAGGCGCTCGGGCGCGAGGTCGGCGCCGGCGGCGCGCAGGACCGCCACGAAATCGGGCAGGCCGCGGGCGAGCTCGGCCAGGTTGGCCGCGTGGTCGGCCTCGCGCTCGGTGGGGTCGGTCTCGCCGGGGCCGAAGGTGGCGCCGAAATTGAGCACCCCGTCCGCCGCGGGCGGCACATAGCCGCCGGCGCACACCACCCGCTCCAGGGCGGGGGCGCCCTCGGGCAGGGCGAGCTGGCTGACCTGTCCGCGTACCGGCTGCAGCGGCAGGCCGGCGGTCTGGGCGAAGGCGGCGGCCTCGCTGGCCCCGGCGACCACCACCTGGTCGGCCGCGAGGCGCTCGCCGTCGGCCAGGGTCAGCGCCCAGCCGTCGTCCTCCGCCTGCAGGGCCCTGACCTCGCCCTGGCGGAAGCGCACGCCCGGGCTTGCCGCGAGGCGAACGCAGAGCTCCAGGGGGCGGACCCAGGCGGCATTCGGGTAGTCCAGCGCGGGGGCGGTGACCCTGACGCCGGCGACGGCGCTGGCCGCCTCGGCGTCGAGGCCGCGCACCACGCTCTCCGGCAGGGGGTGTCCCGCCAGGAAGCGTGCCTGGCGCGCCTGCTCCTTCTCGCTCAGCGCCAGCTGCAGCACGCCGCTGGGGCGCCACAGGCGCTGGTCCGGGTCGAGCCACGCCAGCCAGCGCCGGCTGTGGAGCAGCCCGGCCAGGTAGACCCGGCTCTGGAGGTTGGTCTCCACGGCCAGCTTGACGTAGAGCGCCCCCTGCAGGTGGGTCTCGCCCAGGGTCGCCCGGTCGAAGCGGTCGATGAGGGTGACCTCGATGCCGCGCCGCGACAGGGCGGCGGCCACGCTGGCGCCGGCGATGCCGGCGCCGATCACCGCCACATGACGCGGCGGCCGAGCCGCAGGCGGCGTGAACCAGGGGGCGCGGGTGCGGCGGGGATCCTCGGGGGGGCTTGTGATATCGCCGGCCAGCATCTCGCGCTTGCGCCCGAACCCCGGCACCTTGCGCCAGGCGAAGCCCGCCGCCGCCAGGCCACGCTTGACCACCCCGGCGCAGGTGAAGGTGGCGAAGGTGGTGCCGGGGCGCGAGCGGGCGGCCATGGCCGCGAACAGCTCGGGCTGCCACATCTGGGGGTTCTTCGCGGGCGCGAAGCCGTCCAGGAACCAGGCGTCGACCCGGCCATCGAGCAGGGCGAGGCGCTCGGCGGCGTCGCCGAAGTGCAGGTCCAGGGTGACCCGCGGGTCGAGCCACAGCCGGTGGACGCCCGCCACCGGCTCGGGCCACTGGGCCAGCAGCGCCTCGGCGCGGTGGGCCAGGTCGGGCCAGCTGGCCAGCGCCCGGGCCAGGTCCTCGCGGGAGAGCGGAAACTTCTCGGTGGAGACCAGGTGCAGCCGCGCCTGCGCCGGGGCATGGGCGTCGAAGCAGGCCCAGGCGACCAGCATGTTGAGCCCGGTGCCGAAGCCGGTCTCGCCGATCACGAAGGGCCGGCGCGCCTGCCAGTCGGCGAAGCGCTGTGGCAGCCGGTTGCCGCCGAGGAAGACATGCTCGGTCTCGGCGCGGCCGTCGTGGCGCGAGAAGTAGACGTCGTCGAAGGCGGCGGAGCGGGGGGCCTCCTCGCCGGTGTCATCGCGCTGCCAGTCGAGGCGAGCGGTCTCCAGGGCGGCGAGCGGGGGCAGGCCATCGGGGGCGGCGGTCACGGGAGCTCCATGGCGGGGGTGGTCTCAGGCGAGAGGGCTGGTCACTATCTGATCAATGGCGCCGCGGCGGCGCCCCATGCCGGCTGGGGAAAAGCGTCCGCGGCGTTTCAACAGTCTTATCCACAGCCTCTGTGCAAAACTCGGCTGTGGACAAGGTGCCGTGAAGGGCAGGGGGTCAGGGCATCACCTTCTTGAACGGCTTCACGGTGACCCTGGCGTAGACCCCGGCGATCATGTAGGGGTCGGCGTCGGCCCAGGCCTGGGCCTCCTTGAGGCTCTCGAACTCGGCGACCACCAGGCTGCCGGTGAAGCCCGCCTCGCCCGGGTCCTCGCTGTCGATGGCCGGGTGGGGGCCGACCAGCACCAGGCGGCCCTCGTCACGCAGGAGCTCGAGGCGCGCCAGGTGATCCGGGCGGGCGGCCAGGCGCCGTTCCAGGCTGTTGTTCACGTCTTCACTGATGATGGCATAGAGCATGGCAGTGGTTTCCTCGGGTTGGACGGCTGGCGCTGCAGGATGCGCCTGCGATTGACCGCGCAGGGCCTGGCGCGCACCATGGAAAGCCATTCTGACAAAGTCCCCAGCCGGCGTCATGCCAATGTCCCCACTTCCCGCCCGTTTCGAGGGCGACCCCGAACCGCTCACCATCGACCTGCACATGCACTCCACCGCCTCGGATGGCGCCCTCTCGCCCGAGGCGCTGCTGGCGCTGTGCAAGGCGCGGGGGCTGACCCACGTCGCGCTGACCGACCACGACACCCTGGCCGGGGTGCCAGAGGCCGCGGCGGCGGCGGCGCGGGAGGGGCTCACCCTGATCCCCGGCACCGAGCTCTCCACCCAGTGGCGCGGCCACAATATCCACGTGGTGGGGCTGCTGCCGCAGGGCGTGCGCGGCCCCCTGGCCGAGGGGCTGGCGGCCCAGGCCGAGGCGCGCGAGCGGCGGGCGCTCAAGATCGCCGAGCGTCTGGAGAAGCTAGGCCTCGAGAATGCCCTGGCCAGGGCCCGGGAGCAGGCCGGCAGCGAGCGCCCCCTGGGCAGGCCCGACTTCGCCCGGGCGCTGGTGGCGGCGGGCCTGGTGCCCGACGTCGCCACCGCCTTCAAGAAGCACCTGGGCGATGGCAAGGCCGGGGACGTCAAGTCTCACTGGCCGGGGCTCAGCGAGGCGGTGGCCTGGATCGTCGCCGCGGGCGGCGTGGCGGTGCTGGCCCATCCGCTGCGCCACGGTCTGACCCGGCGCAAGCGCGGCCTGCTGCTGGATGCCTTCCGCGAGGCGGGCGGGCAGGCCGCCGAGCTGGTCAGCGGCTTCCAGAACCCCGATGCCACCCGCGACCTGGCCCGCCAGCTCCAGGAGCGCGAGCTCTACGCCTCGCTGGGCAGCGACTTCCACTTTCCCGGCGGCCACCTGGCGCCGGGCAGCATGAGCCCGGTGCCGCGCACGGCCACGCCGCCGGTGTGGACCCACCCCAGGCTCGTCGCCTGCGTCGGCGCGCTATAGTCACACCATCATCCGCATGGCCTTTGCACAGGGAGCGACACCATGAGCCAGTTCTTCCAGCTTCACCCCGACAACCCCCAGAAGCGCCTGATCGACCAGGCCATCCAGATCATCCGCGCCGGCGGGGTGGTGGCCTACCCCACCGACTCGGGCTACGCCCTGGGCTGCCACCTCGGCGACAAGAAGGCCGTCGAGAAGATCAAGCGGCTGCGCTCCCTGGATGACAAGCACAACTTCACCCTGGTCTGCTCCGATCTCTCGGAGATCGGCACCTACGCCAAGGTGGACAACGCCGTCTTCCGGCTGCTCAAGGCCCACACGCCGGGGGCCTATACCTTCATCCTGCATGCCACCACCGAGGTGCCGCGACTGCTGCTGCACCCCAAGCGGCGCTCCATCGGGGTGCGGGTGCCGGACCACGCCATCACCCATGCCCTGCTCGAGGCGCTGGGCGAGCCGCTGATGAGCGTGACGCTGATCCCGCCGGGCGATGAGCTGCCGATGACCGATGCCGAGGAGATCCGCGACCGCTTCGGCGCCCAGCTCGACCTGATCATCGACGGTGGCGCCTGCCACCTGGAGCCCACCAGCGTGGTGGACCTGCGCGACCTGCCGCCGACGATCCTGCGCGAGGGGCGCGGCGACGTCGCCCCCTTCCGCGAGTAATGGCCGCCGCCGGGTCAGCCCGGCGGCGTCTCGCCCTGCGCCTCCTCGTCACCTCCCCGAGCCTCCCACCAGGCCGCCTGCTCCTCCTCGGAGAGGTGCGGGTCCGGCGTCTTTTCGTCGAGCCAGGTGCCGCATTTCATGCAGTACCTTGCCCCGCGCTCGTGCTGGTCATGGCCGCAGCCGGGGCACGCCTCGTCGGAGTAGCGCTCCTGGCGGATCGAGCGGATCACCTCGGCCGAGAAGACCCCGGTGGGCACCACGATGATCGAGTAGCCGGTGAGCATGACCATCACCGAGAGCCCCTGGCCCAGCGGGGTGACCGGCACGATATCGCCGTAGCCCACGGTGGTGAGGGTCACGATCGACCAGTAGATGGCCTGGGGGATGCTGGTGAAGCCGGCCTCGGCGGGCTCGATCAGGTAGATCAGCGAGGCGAAGATGGTCACCAGGAAGAGCACGGTGATCAGGAACAGGAAGATGGGGTGCAGGGCGCGGCGCAGCGACTCCACCAGCAGCCGCCCCTCGCCGACGAACTGCATCAGCCGCAGGATGCGGAAGATGCGCAGCACCCGCAGGACCCTCACGATCAGCAGGGCCTGGGCGCCCGGGATGATCAGCGCCAGCCAGGTGGGCAGCACGGCGATGACGTCGACCACCCCGTAGAAGCTCCTCAGGTACTGCATCGGCCGATCCAGGCAGTAGAGCCGCACCGCCAGCTCGATAGTGAAGGCGAGGGTGAAGCCCCACTCCAGCCAGAAGAAGAGCTCCCCCCAGCGCGCCGCATAGGCCTCGACGCTGTCGAGCATCACCACCAGCACGCTGGCGAGTATCACCACGATCAGGGCGATATCGAAGCCCTTGGCCGCCGGGGTGTCCGACTCGAAGATGATCTGGAAGGCGCGGGTGCGCAGGCCTTCCCCGCCGGGCTTGAACTCGAGATTCATGGCGCTTTTCCTTGAGCCGGTTCGCGAAGGGGCAGGGTCAGGCGAGAGCGTTGTCGGCGGGCAGGCTCCGGGCCAGGCGCACCATGGCCAGGCCGAACGCCGGGGTCAGCCAGGCCGGATCGCCAAGCGCCTCGGCCAGCCCTCGCGCCGCGTCGCCGCGGTCGCCTCCGCGGTCGCTGCTCGCCTCGGCCAGCCGCGCGAGGGCCTCCCGGGCCGCCTGGCGCCAGGTGTCATCGTCGCTGTCGGCCAGGGCATCCAGGGCCACCACGGCGCGATGCAGCCAGGCACTGGGCGTGCCCCCCTCGGGCAGCCGCCAGGCCCCGGCCAGCAGGGCGCCACCCCGGGCGGCCTTGCTGGTGTCCGCGGGGCGCAGTGGCACCGCGCTGGCCAGCGCCTCGGCCAGCGACCAGAGGGCCTCGGGTTCGCCCTCCTTGAGCTCGAGCTCCAGTTCGCGGATGGCCACCCGCCGGCCGGCGGCCGCGATCTCGCCTTCGTCCAGGGCCACCTCGATGCGGGCACCTGCGTGATCGATGAGGCGGGTCTCGCGGCGGAAGTCGGTGGTGAAGCGGGGCTCGAGCCGGGCGAGCACCTCGTCGCCCAGCGCGGCCGGCGGCAGCCCGGCCAGGCCCGCCAGGTCGAGCCCCGGCCCGGGGACCTCCCACTCCCACTCGCCGCGGCGCGACAGCCCGCCGCCGCCCGCGCCGCGGGTCTTCACCGTCTGCAGCACCCGCCCGTCCAGCCGCCGCAGGCGCAGCGCCATGCGGGCCGCCTCCAGGTCGCCCTGGGGGGTGTCGAAGTAGGTGTTGCCGAGGTGCTGCACCTCGCAGGCGAGGCCCGCCAGCAGGGGGTGGCGGCGCAGCGCCGCGGGGCCCTCCTGGCCCAGGGCGAGCTTCAGCTCTATCTCATGACTCATGGCGGTGCCACCTCGTGTCGATGAATTCTGGATGATTTTTCCATGACGCTGGCAGGGGTGCCCTCTATACTGTCGCCGCCATTTGCCAAGCCGACAGAATCCTATGGTTACCCCCAACCCCTTCTCGGCCATGTTCGGTCGTTCGCCATTCCAGCCGCTGCTGGCGCATATCGTCAAGGCGCAGGAGTGTGCCGACCAGCTGCTGCCCTTCTTCGAGGCCACCCTGGCCGGCGACTGGGAAGAGGCCGCGAGGGTCCGCGAGACCATCACGCGCCTGGAGCACGAGGCCGACGAGCTCAAGACCGAGCTGCGCCTCAACCTGCCCAACACCCTCTTTCTGCCGGTCTCGCGCACCGACCTGCTGGAGCTGATCAGCGTCCAGGACAAGATGGCCAACAAGGTGCGTGACATCACCGGCATCATGCTCGGCCGCACCATGCAGATCCCCGAGCCCCTGGCCGGCGCCATGCGCGACTACATGCGCACCGCGGTGGCCTGCGTGGCCCAGGCCCGGGAGGCCATGGAGGAGCTCGAGGCGCTGCTGGAGTCCGGCTTCGGTCGCAATGTCTCCGACGTGATGCAGCGCCTGATCCGCCAGCTGCACGTGCTCGAGCAGCAGGCCGATGGCCAGCAGGTGGCCATTCGCCGCCAGCTCTTCGAGCTGGAGAGCGAGCTGCCGCCGGTGGACGTGATCTTCCTCTACAAGATCATCGACTGGGTCGGCGAACTCTCCGACCGCGCCGAGCGCGTAGGCAGCCGGTTGCAGATCCTGACGGCTCGCTGAGCCCTTTTCCCCTCCCTCCGGCCCGCCGATCCAGGGCCTGCCACCCACACGCCACTCACGACAAGCCACATAGGAAACCACTCCCTATGTCGATCATCGCGCAGCACGGCGAAATCTTCATCATCCTGGCCTGCCTCTTCGGCTTCTTCATGGCCTGGGGCGTTGGTGCCAACGACGTCGCCAACGCCATGGGCACCTCGGTGGGCTCGAAGGCCATCACCATCAAGCAGGCGATCATCATCGCCGTGATCTTCGAGTTCCTCGGCGCCTGGCTGGCCGGCGGCGAGGTGACGGCCACCATCCGCGGCGGCATCGTCGACCCGGCGCTGCTGGAGGCCAACCCCCAGCTGCTGGTCTACGGCATGCTCTCCGCGCTGCTGGCCGCCGCCATCTGGCTGCTGGTGGCCTCCGCCAAGGGCTGGCCGGTCTCCACCACCCACTCCATCGTCGGCGCCATCGTCGGCTTCGGCGCCGTGGGGCTCGGCATGGAGGCGGTCGCCTGGAACCGGGTCGGCACCATCGCCTCCAGCTGGGTGGTCTCGCCGCTGCTGGCCGGCACCATCGCCTTCGTGCTCTTCAAGTCGGTACAGCACCTGATCTTCGAGTCCCACGACCCCTTCGCCGCCGCCAAGCGCTACGTGCCGGTCTACACCTTCCTGGTCGGCTTCATCGTCGCCATGGTGACCCTGACCAAGGGCCTGACCCATGTCGGCCTCGACCTCAGCTTCGGCCAGAGCTTCCTCTTCTCGTTGCTGATCGGCGCCGTCATCATGGGGACCGGCATCTCCCTGCAACGGCGGATCAAGTACGAGCGGCGCGCCGATGACCACTTCGGCTTCAGCAACGTGGAGCGGGTGTTCGGCGTGCTGATGATCTTCACCGCCTGTGCCATGGCCTTCGCCCACGGCTCCAACGACGTGGCCAACGCCGTCGGCCCGCTGGCCGCGGTGATCAGCGTGGTGCGCAGCGACGGCGTGATCGACAGCGCGGCCCTGGTGCCCTGGTGGGTGCTGATGCTGGGCGGTGGCGGCATCGTCTTCGGCCTGGTCACCTATGGCCACAAGGTGATCGCCACCGTGGGCACCGGCATCACCGAGCTGACCCCCAGCCGTGGCTTCGCCGCCACCCTGGCCGCCGCCACCACCGTGGTGCTGGCTTCGGGCACCGGCCTGCCGATCTCCACGACCCATACCCTGGTGGGGGCGGTGCTGGGGGTGGGCCTGGCCCGCGGCATGGCCGCGCTCAATCTGAGCGTGATCGGCACCATCGTGATGTCCTGGCTGATCACCCTGCCGGCCGGCGCCGGCCTGTCGATCCTGTTCTTTTTCACCTTCAACGGGATCTTCGGCTAGGCCGCCCCGGCGAGGTGCCCCGAGGTGAGGCCCGCGCAACCGCGCGGGCCTTGTCCTTGTGGCGGTGGTGCCGCGGCTTTCGCGGCTCTGCTATTCTCGATTCTCGCTTCCCCGCATTCATCGCCCCTGGAGAGAGGTTCTTGGACACACGCTTCCCCTTCGTCGACTGGTTCCGCAACTCGTCGCCCTACATCAACGCCCACCGCGGGCGCACCTTCGTCATCCTGATCGAGGGCGAGGCCATGGCGCGCGGGCGAGGGGAGCAGCTGATCCAGGACCTGGCGCTGCTGCACACGCTGGGCGTGCGCCTGGTGGTGGTGTTCGGCATCCGCCCCCAGGTGCAGCAGGCCCTGGACGAGGCCGCCATCTCGCCCGGCCTGCATCAGGGGCGCTGGATCGCCGACGAGGCGGTGATGGCCTGCATCGAGCGGGTCGCCGCCGAGCAGCGCCTGTGGCTCGAGGCGCGTCTGTCGCTTGGGCTGCCCAACACTCCCATGCACGGCGTCGAGCTCACCGCAGTCTCCGGCAACCTGGTGATGGCCAAGCCGCTGGGGGTGCGCGAGGGGGTCGACTTCGACCGCAGCGGCGAGGTGCGCCGGGTGCGCGCCGCGGCCATTCAGGGGCTGCTGGAGCGAGGCTCGCTGGTGGTGCTGCCGCCGCTGGGCTTCTCCAGCACCGGCGAGGTGTTCGACCTGAACGCCTCCGACGTGGCCCAGCACGCCGCCATGGCGCTCGGCGCCGACAAGTTGATCCTGCTCGGCGAGGCCAGCGGCCTGTTTGACCAGAGCGGCCAGATGCAGCGCCAGCTCACCCCGGGCGAGGCCGAGCCGCTGCTCGGGCAGGCGCTGGCCGGCAGCGAGCTGGCCCGCCACCTGGAGGCGGCCTGCCAGGCCGCCCGCCACGGGGTGGCGCGTACGCATCTGCTCTCCTGGCACGACCATGACGCCCTGCTCGGTGAGCTGTTCACCCGCGACGGGGTGGGCACCATGATCACCCAGCATCGCTACGAGCAGCTGCGCCCGGCAGAGCTGGCCGATATCGGCGGCCTGCTCGAGCTGCTCGAGCCCCTCGAGCACCGCGGCATGCTGGTGCCGCGCTCCCGGGAGCGCCTCGAGCACGAGATCGACGACTACCTGGTGATCGAGCGCGACGGCATGATCATCGCCTGTGCCGCCCTGCACACCTTCGACGCCGCCGACATGGGCGAGCTGGCCTGCGTGGCGGTGCATGGCGACTATCGCGGCGGCAGCCGCGGCGAGCTGCTGCTCGCCGAGGTCGAGCGGCGTGCCCGGCGCCTCGGCCTGGCCGCGCTGTTCGCGCTCACCACCCACACCACCCACTGGTTCTTCGAGCACGGCTTCCGCCTGGCCGATATCGACGCGCTGCCGCCGCTCAAGCGCGACACCTACAACCACGCGCGCAAGTCCAAGATCCTGGTCAAGCCGCTCGCCCCCGGGCGCGGCTGAGGCGCCATCTCCCCCTGCCAGACCGCTGGCCGAAAGCCGGGGCGTCGCATTTCTGCGTCGCCCCGGGTTTCGATGTCGCCAGAGGGTGACATCAAAAGCACTTGATTATAAAGGAGTATTTTTCTTTGCGATCAAAGACGTCGCCAACTGGCAACAGAAAAATGCCCTCCAGGGCCCCCTGAGGGCCCCGTTTCCCTCTCCTGGCCGTTTCCCCTCGGTCGCATCGTTTTTAACTATTTGATTTATAATGGTTGTTGTCATTTATGGCACGTGAATCGCAATAGTCTAGGTGAGCAACGGAAGCGGTTCACTACGGCTCGAACCGCTTTCGATCGCCAAGGGAGTTCGGGCAATCACTGCCCTGTGCGCCCGGCCCCCCAAGGCGATCAGCGTCTGCTCCTAGCGATGTGTGACTCAAGGTTGCGATGAGACGGGTACCGACGCAGTCAAGGACGTGTACCACTTTGGGCAAGGATGCCCTGGCATGGATGCCTCTCCCCCTCCGGGGGGATCGAATCGCGCAGCATCGCCATCGGTCCGGCCGAGGCGGTGGTGCCAGGAACGAAGCAGGGCGGTGCGCCATTCCATGGTACGCCACCCGCATGTGGAGCCAGCCCCTGGCGGCGAAGGGATCCACATGGCTTCGGGGCCTCAGGGCCCACGGAAAGCGTGTCGACGGTACCGGTCAGGCGGTCCTTTGGCCCACTTTCCAAACCCTTCAGTTCCCTGCGTACTTGGGCCGGCTCCGCCGGCCCTTTTTTTTCCCGCCTCGTGCTCGCCGAACCGGCAGCTGGCGGGAAGCGAGCAGGAAGTTTGGTGCCGCGTCGGCTGGCAGAACTCTGGTATCCTACAGGTCAAGAAGATGGCGGTATCTCCTGCTTTTCTGCCCCGATTCATCCTGCAAAGAACGCTGGACATGACTACTCGTGTAACGCGTCGTTGGCGCCCCCGTTCACTGTTTCAGCTCGTGCTGCTCGCCTTTCTCGTGGTGATGCTGCCGCTTGGCGTGCTGATGTTCCAGGCCGGCCAGGCGCTCTCGGAGCTGTCGCGCCTGGCCGATGTCAGTGCCCGCCAGGCGGTGGAGGAGACCCGCCGTGCGCGCACCCTGGGGGCCCTGGCGCTCGAAATGGAGCGCAGCGCCCGCCAGTATGCCGTGGTCGAGCAGGAGAGCCTGCTCGAGATCTATGCCGAGCGCCTCGAGGAGTATCGGGCGATTCTCGCGCACCAGCGCCTGCTGCTCGGCGAGGAGCCCGATGTGGCGGTGCTGGAGCGCCAGCTGGAGGTGCTGGAGCGCCTGCCCGAGCTGCCCCTGGAGGCGTTTCGCGAGCAGCTGGTGCTGTTTCCCCCCTTCGCCGAACGCACCGAGGCGATTCGGCGCGCCACCAACCGCCATATCGACATCCGCATCGAGAGCATCCGCGAGCGCGCCGAGGGGGTGCAGACCCGGCTGTGGCTGCAGACCGCGGCGCTGGTCTCGGCCAGCCTGGTGCTGATGCTGCTCTTCACCTGGCTGATCATCCGCCCGGTGCGCCAGCTCGAGCGGCGCATCCTGGGCATCGGCAGCGGGGCGCCGCGCGAGGTGACACGCTCCGTGCAGGGGCCGGCCGAGCTGGTCCAGCTCGACGAGCGCCTCGACTGGCTCGCTTCGCGGCTGGATGAGCTCGAGGCCGAGAAGCAGCAGTTCCTGCGCCACATGTCCCACGAGCTCAAGACGCCGCTGGCCAGCGTGCGCGAGGGAACGGCGCTGCTCGCCGACGGCGTGGCCGGCGAGCTGACTCCGCGCCAGCTCGAGGTGCTCGGGCTGATCGACGCCAGCGGTGCCGAGCTGCAGCGGCTGATCGAGCAGCTGCTCGACTACAACCTGCTGCAGCACAACCGCCAGGTTGCCCCGGAGCGACTGGACATCACCGTGGTGATCCGGGAGGTGCTGGCCAAGCATCGCCTGGCCCTCTCCAGCAAGGGCATGCGGGTGACCTGCTTCGACGCCCCCCTGGAGTGGTCGCTGGATCGCACCATTACCGCCCGCATCCTCGACAACCTGATCTCCAACGCCATCGCCTACGGGGCGGATGGCGGCGAGCTGGAGATTCGCGCCAAGCGCCTGCGCGACCGGCTGGAGGTGGATGTGGCCAACAGCGGCGACCCCATCGCCGAGGAGGACCGCCACCGGCTGTTCGAGGCCTTCTACCAGGGCCGCGCCCGACGCAAGGGGCCGCTCAAGGGGTCCGGCATCGGCCTCTCGGTGGCCGCCGACTGTGCCCGGCTCCAACATGGCCGGCTCGAGCTGGTCGAGGATGACCGCCTGGCGGTCTGCTTCCGGTTGACCCTGCCGCTCGGGATGCCGACCGAGGCGCTTCCCCATTCCCGGATGCCCGCCTTGGAGGCGGGCCACCATGCAAGGAACTGACCCTCATGCGACTACGCCCCCTGCTGGCCTGTGCGAGTGTGCTCTGGCTTGCCGGCTGCGAACTGCTTCCGCAATCGCCCTTTGCCCAGCCGTCCCGGCCCGCGCTCAGTGCGGCGGCGTCGGCGGTCAGCGGCTGCCATGCCGAGGTTCCCGGCTTCGACGACGAGGCGTGCCTGCTGCATGACTGGGTGGCCTTCGGGCTCGTTTCCCAGCGTGGCGACCGTGCCTGGCGCGACGGCATGCTCACCCGGCTCCAGGGGAACGCCAACGAGCGTCGCCTGGCCCGTGCCGTGGCGCTTGCCTGGGGCAACGAGCGCGAGTGGGACCAGGCCTCCGAGCTCTTCAAGGCCGACCTCGCCGCGGCACCGGTGGAGCTGCAGCCGCTGCTGCGCTACTGGCTGAACGAGCTGGAGGGGCGCCGCGCCATGGTCGGCCGCCTGGAGCGTACGCGGGGCGAGCTGGCCGCTGCCGAGAACCGCCGCGCGGCGCTGGAGGAGGAGAACGCCGACCTGGCCGAGAAGCTCGAGGCGCTCACTGCCATCGAGCAGAGCATCAACCTGCGACAGCAGACCGAATGACAGGAGAACGACCGTGAAACACGCGACCTCCCTGCACCTGCAGGCCCACACCCAGGGCGTCCGGATGGCGGGCGGCGTGGCGCCGGGCCCGCGCGGCTCCACCGGCCCGCATATCCTGCTGGTGGATGACGATGTGAGCCTGCTCAAGCTGCTGGGCATGCGCCTGGAGAGCCGCGGCTTCCGGGTCACCACCGCCGAGAGCGGCCGCGAGGCGCTCAAGGTGCTGGAGCTCGATCGCCCGGAACTGGTGCTCACCGACCTGCGCATGGACGAGATGGACGGCCTGGCGCTGTTCCAGGAGGTGCAGCGCCAGGCACCGGGGCTGCCGGTGATCCTGCTCACCGCCCACGGCTCGATTCCCGATGCGGTCAGCGCCACCCGCCAGGGCGTCTTCAGCTTCCTCACCAAGCCGGTGGACCGCGACGAGCTGTTCGCGGCCATCGACCAGGCCCTGGCTCAGGCGCCCGGCCCCGCCCTCGAAGGGGACGACGCCTGGCGCGCCGAGATCATCACCCGAAGCCCGGTGATGGAGCGCATCCTCGAGCAGGCCCGGATGGTGGCCGGCTCCGACGTCAGCGTGCTGATCACCGGCCCCTCCGGCTCGGGCAAGGAGCTGCTGGCCAACGCCATCCACCGGGTGAGCCGCCGCGCCGACAAGCCCTTCGTGGCGATCAACTGCGGGGCCCTGCCGGAGCAGCTGCTGGAGAGCGAGCTGTTCGGCCATGCCAAGGGGGCCTTCACCGGGGCGGTCAGCGAGCACAACGGTCTGTTCCAGGCCGCCGACGGTGGCACCCTGTTCCTCGACGAGATCGGCGACATGCCGCTGCCGCTGCAGGTGAAGCTGCTGCGCGCCCTCCAGGAGCGCCAGATCCGCCCGCTGGGCTCCACCCAGTCGATCCCCATCGATGTGCGCATCATCTCGGCCACCCACCGCGACCTGGACCGCGCCATGCGCGAGGGGGAGTTCCGCGAGGACCTCTACTACCGCCTCAACGTGGTCAACCTGCGCCTGCCGGCCCTCAAGGAGCGCGCGGAGGACGTGCCGCTGCTGGCCAAGCACCTGGTGGCCAAGGCGGCCGAGCGCCACAAGCCCTTCGTCAAGGGCTTCTCGCCGGAGGCGCTCAACCTGCTGGCCGCCAGCGCCTGGCCGGGCAACGTGCGTCAGCTGGTCAACGTGGTGGAGCAGTGCGTGGCGCTGACCAGCACTGCGATCATCCCGGAGGCCCTGGTCTCCCAGGCGCTGATCGCCGAGGACAGTGCCCTGCCCACCTTCAACGATGCCCGGGCCGCCTTCGAGCGCAGCTACCTGATCAAGGTGCTCAAGATCACCGAGGGCAACGTGACCCAGGCGGCCCGCATCGCCGGGCGCAACCGCACCGACTTCTACAAGCTGCTGGGGCGCCACGAGCTGGAGCCCGGGGTCTTCAAGCCGGATCGCTGAGCCCGGCGATCACTCCGGCAGCTGGCGCCTCACCTCCAGCACCAGGCGTCCCTCGCTCAGCCGGGCGGTGAGCGCCTGGCCCGGGGTGGCATCGGCGGCGCGACGCACCACCAAGCCCCGCTCATCCTCGAGAATCGCATAGCCGCGCCCCAGCACGGCCAGGGGGCTCACCGCCTGCAGCTCGCGGGCTACCGCCACCAGCTGCTGGCAGTGGCCCGCCAGCTGTCGGGGCATGGCGGCGTGCAGTCGCGTCTGGACCCGCGCGAGGCGCTCGCCGGCCTCCGTCAGGCGCCGCGCCGGCGCGTGGGCGGCCAGGCGGGTCGCCAGCTGCTGCTGGTGACGACGTTCGACCACGAGGCGTCCGGCCAGGGCGCGGGCCAGCCGACCCTGCAGCCGCGTCAGGGCCTCGCGGCGGCCGCTCAGCACCTCGCCGGGGTGGCGCAGACGGGCACGCAGATGGTCGAGCCGCTGCCCCTCGCGCTCCAGGCGGCGCTCGGCGGCCCGGGCCAGGCGAGTCGACAGCGCGTCCAGCCGGCGAGCCAGCTCGCGCTGGTCCGGTACCAGCTGCTCGGCGGCGGCGGAGGGGGTCGGCGCCCGAGCATCGGCGGCGAAGTCGGCCAGGGTCACATCCACCTCGTGGCCCACCGCCGACATCACCGGCAGCCGCGAGTGGAAGATCGCCCGGGCCAGGTGCTCGTCGTTGAAGGCCCACAAATCCTCCAGGCTGCCGCCGCCGCGGGTGATCAGGATCGCGTCCCTGGCCGGGTCCAGCGCCGCCTGGCGATTGAGCAGCCCCATCGCCGCGATCATCGCCGGCGCCGCCTCGCGCCCCTGGACCGGCACCGGGATCAGGATGATCTGGGCCAGTGGCCAGCGCGCCGCCAGCACCGCCAGCACATCGCGGATCGCCGCCCCGGTGGGGGAGGTGAGCACCAGCAGGTGGCGGGGCGGGCAGGGCAGCGGCCGGGCGTTGGCGAACACCCCTTCGGCGGCGAGCCTGGCCTTGAGCGCCTCGAAGGCGGCCAGCAGTTCGCCCACGCCGGCCGCCTGCACGGCCTCGGCGATCAGCTGGTAGTCGCCGCGGGGCTCGAAGATCGACAGTCGGCCGCGCACCCGCACCCGGTCGCCGTCGCGCATGGGCGCGGCCACGAAGCGGGCGCGGGCACGGAACAGGGCGCAGCGCAGCTGGGCCTGGTCGTCCTTGAGGGTGAAGTAGAGGTGGCCGGAGCTCGGCCGCGACACCCCGGAGAGCTCCCCCTCGACCCACAGCTCGCCGAGGTCCCGCTCCAGGGTCTGGCGGGCGCGGCGGTTCACCTCGCTGACGGAGAGGGCATCGGGGGCATCGGGGGCATCGGGGGTGGCGGGCATGGCGTCGGCTCCTGGGGCGGCGTCACCAGCCTACCACGCCGCCACTGGCGCGAGCCCCCTCCGGACACGGCGCCGCCGGGCATGGGGCCCGGCGGCGAACATGGCGGCGGCGTGCGCCGCGGCGGGTTGAGGGGTGGGGGCGCCTCAGTCGTCGGCGCCCACCGCATCACGGGCGGCTTCCCAGGCCCGCCGGGCATTCTCGCGGGTGGTGTCCCAGGCGCGCTCGGCGCCCTCCTGGGTGGTCTGCCAGGCGCTCTCGGCGCCCTCCTGGGTCTGCAGCCAGGCCTCACGGGAGCGCTCCCGGGCCCTGTCCCACCAGTCGTCGCTGTAGACCGGGTAGCCCTCGATCGCCTCGGCGCTGGCCTCGAGCATCACGCGGTGCTCGGTCTCGCCGTCGTCATCGTAATGGGTGATCAGGGTGAACTGGCCCGACTCGACGATGAAGTCGCGCCCGCCGAGTCCCAGAACGCTGCCGCTCTCGATTACCAGGGCGGTTACCTGCATCGCCTCGTCGAAGAGGATGTCCTCGACCTCGCCGACGCGCTCATCGGGGGCGCTGGTCAGGTAGACATCGGCGTCGAGGATATCCTCGGCGGAGTAGAGGCCCTGGGGCTCGTAGGCCGGCTGGGCCTGGGCGCCCAGGGTGAGGCCGCCGGCCAGGGCGGCGATGGCGAGGGTCAGGGTGGACTTCTTCATGCTCATGGTTCGCTCCTTGATCGTGCCATTTCCTTTGATCGATTCCCGATTCATGGCGTTACGCCCCCGCAGGGGCTGACTCTCATCCTAGCGCAGCCACCGTAATCATGGGTAATGAATGGTTTTCTAATGTTATGTAGCCCTCTCGACAGGGCCCCACCCCCCGTGACGTTGCCCGCCTCGGGGCGTTATAATGGTTGATTAACTTCACGACCCCCTTCCCACCAGCTCACTGGGTGTTGCCGATTATGTTACGTATGGCCCAAGAAGCTCTTACGTTCGATGACGTCTTGCTCGTTCCCGGCTATTCCGAGGTCCTGCCCAAGGACGTCAGCCTGCGGACCCGCCTGACCCGCGATCTCTTCCTCAACATTCCCCTGGTCTCCGCGGCCATGGACACCGTGACCGAGGCCCGCCTGGCCATCGCCATGGCCCAGGAAGGCGGCATCGGCATCATCCACAAGAACATGACGATCCCCCACCAGGCCGCCGAGGTGCGCAAGGTCAAGAAGCACGAGAGCGTGATCGTCAAGGACCCGGTGACCGTGGGGCCCAAGGCCAAGCTGGCCGACCTGCTGGCCATGGCCAAGGAGCACGGCTTCTCCGGCTTCCCGGTGGTGGAGGGCGAGAGCCTGGTGGGCCTGGTCACCGAGCGCGACATGCGCTTCCAGCCCAACCACGGCGACAGCGTCTCCGACATCATGACCCCCCGCGAGCGCCTGGTCACCGTGCCCGAGGGCACCGGCCTCGACATCATCAAGGCCAAGATGCAGGAGCACCGCGTCGAGAAGATGCTGGTGGTGGATGACCGCTTCCACCTGCGCGGCCTGGTCACCTTCAAGGACATCGAGAAGGCGCGCACCTTCCCCCACGCCGCCAAGGACGCCGATGGCCGCCTGCTGGTCGGTGCCGCGGTGGGTACCGGCCCCGAGACGCCGGATCGCGTCGCCGCCCTGGCCGAGGCCGGCGTCGACGTGATCATCGTCGATACCGCCCACGGCCACTCCAAGGGGGTGATCGACCGGGTGCGCTGGGTGAAGGAGCACTTCCCGCAGATCCAGGTGGTGGGCGGCAACATCGCCACCGCCGAGGCGGCGAAGGACCTGGCCGAAGCGGGTGCCGACGCTGTCAAGGTGGGCATCGGCCCCGGCTCCATCTGCACCACTCGCGTGGTTGCCGGTGTGGGCGTGCCGCAGATCACCGCGGTGGCCAACGTGGCCGCGGCGCTCGCGCCCTACGATATCCCGCTGATCGCCGATGGCGGCGTGCGCTTCTCCGGCGACCTGGCCAAGGCGATCGCCGCCGGCGCCAGCGCGGTGATGGTGGGTGGCCTGCTGGCCGGCACCGAGGAGGCCCCGGGCGAGGTCGAGCTGTTCCAGGGCCGTACCTACAAGGCCTACCGCGGCATGGGCTCCATGGGTGCCATGGCCCAGAGCCAGGGCAGCGCCGATCGCTACTTCCAGGACAAGGACGCCGGCGCCGAGAAGCTGGTGCCGGAGGGCATTGAGGGCCGGGTCCCCTACAAGGGCATGATGAGCGCCATCGTCCACCAGATGATGGGCGGCCTGCGCGCCTCCATGGGCTACACCGGCTGCCGCGACATCCAGGAGATGCGCACCAAGCCGCAGTTCGTGCAGATCACCGGGGCCGGCTTCGCCGAGTCCCACGTGCACGACGTGCAGATCACCAAGGAAGCCCCCAACTACCGCGCGGGCTAGGTGCTGGCCAGCTAAAATCGCGGCGGGGCTGACCCCCGCCGCTCGTGTTTTTGGATTCGCTCGCTGCCTGTGGCGGCCACAGAGACCCTCTCAATGACCGACATTCACGCCCACAAGATCCTGATCCTCGACTTCGGCTCCCAGTACACCCAGCTGATCGCCCGCCGCGTGCGCGAGATCGGCGTCTACTCCGAGATCCGCGCCTTCGACATCACCGAGGCTGAGATCCGCGAGTACGCCCCCAACGGCATCATCCTGGCCGGCGGCCCGGAGTCGGTCACCGAGCTGGGCTCGCCCCGGGCGCCCCAGTGCGTGTTCGAGATGGGTCTGCCGGTGCTGGGCATCTGCTACGGCATGCAGACCATGGCCGAGCAGCTCGGCGGCGCCGTGGAAGGCTCCAACGTCCGCGAATTCGGCTACGCCCAGATCCGCATCGACGAGCCGACCGCGCTGTTCCGCGACATCGCCGACCACATCGACCACGACACAGGCAAGAGCCTGCTCGACGTCTGGATGAGCCACGGCGACAAGGTGGCCCGGGTGCCGGCCGAGTTCACCGTGACCGCCTCCACGCCGAGCTGCCCCATCGCCGCCATGGCCTGGGAGGCGAAGCGCTTCTATGGCGTGCAGTTCCACCCCGAGGTGACCCACACCCTGCAGGGCCAGCGCATCCTCGAGCACTTCGTGGTCGAGATCTGCCAGGCCGAGTGCAACTGGACCCCGGCCCAGATCATCGAGGACCAGATCGAGCGCGTGCGCGCCCAGGTGGGCGACCGCCACGTGCTGCTCGGCCTCTCCGGCGGCGTCGACTCCTCGGTGGTGGCGGCCCTGCTGCACAAGGCGATCGGCGACCAGCTCACCTGCGTCTTCGTCGACAACGGCCTCTTGCGCAAGGCCGAGGGCGACCAGGTGATGGAGACCTTCGCCCGCCACATGGGCGTGAAGGTGATCCGCGTCGACGCCGAGGAGCAGTTCCTCTCGCGGCTCGAGGGTGAGGCCGACCCCGAGGCCAAGCGCAAGATCATCGGCAACACCTTCATCGACGTCTTCGACGCCGAGGCGGCGAAGATCGAGGGCGTCGACTTCCTGGCCCAGGGCACCATCTACCCGGACGTGATCGAGTCCGCCGCCGCCAAGACCGGCAAGGCGCACGTGATCAAGTCCCACCACAACGTGGGCGGC
This sequence comes from Halomonas sp. A11-A, assembly GCF_003182195.1. Classification (GTDB taxonomy): domain Bacteria; phylum Pseudomonadota; class Gammaproteobacteria; order Pseudomonadales; family Halomonadaceae; genus Halomonas; species Halomonas alkalicola. The sequence goes on along the minus strand of NZ_QGTM01000004.1, from coordinate 35,607 downwards.
CTGCCGGAGACCATGAAGCTCAAGCTGGTGGAGCCGCTGCGCGAGCTGTTCAAGGACGAGGTGCGCAAGATGGGCCTCGAGCTCGGCCTGCCCTACGACATGGTCTACCGCCACCCCTTCCCGGGGCCGGGCCTGGGCGTGCGCATCCTCGGTGAGGTGAAGAAGGAGTACGCCGACATCCTGCGCGAGGCCGACGCCATCTTCATCGAGGAGCTGCACAGGGCGGACTGGTACCACAAGACCAGCCAGGCCTTCGCCGTCTTCCTGCCGGTGAAGTCCGTCGGCGTGGTGGGCGACGCCCGCCGCTACGAGTGGGTCATCGCCCTGCGCGCCGTGGAGACCATCGACTTCATGACCGCCCGCTGGGCCCACCTGCCCTACGAGCTGCTGGAAACGGTCTCCAACCGCATCATCAACGAGATCAGCGGCGTCTCCCGCGTCACCTACGACGTCTCGAGCAAGCCGCCCGCCACCATCGAGTGGGAGTGATCGCGCCCGCGAACCGGTAGGCTATGAAGGGCCCGCCATCGGCGGGCCCTTCGTGTATCTAGACTAGTCCTAAGCTGAATGAGCCATAAGATGAAACTCGAGGAAGCCAGAGAACAGCTCCAGTTTGCGAGAGAGCATCTGGAGAGCGTTCGCAATATCAAGAGTCATTCAGAGTTTAGAAAATGGTGGCAAGCTTTCAGAACCTGTATCAATACAGCGTGTAACTCTGCTGATAATATTCTCGATACCCTGGTTATGAAAAGGGAAGTCGTGTTCGCCAGCCAATCAATTTGCTACGCAGTAGGCGTCAGCCGGAAACTCGATATCTTATACAAGCTAGGAATGCATCTTTCCATAAAGTTGATCCGGTCTCTGAGGTTGAGCCAGGGCTGATGGAAATGTCGCCAAGAGATCCTGTTGAAGGTATCGAGATGCCATGTGGTGCAATTAAATACCCAGCTAGAACGCTGCTGAAAATTAAGGTAAAAAGCCCAGCGGTCAAGCTGTTGCCAGTCACTAATTGGAAAGTCACTTATCCGGTTCCACTGCGTGACCCTGAGCTTGGTGGGGTAGTGTCCCGTCAAGTGGTGTAACAGCGGGTGAGGCCACCGCGGCCTTCGCTGACTGTTACGCCGCCTCCTCGTGAATCAATTGTTCGGCGCCTGCCTCAGTCGGCTCCTTGAGCACCGGGGCCAGGCTCTCCAGGCTCAGGTACCGGCGGCTGACTTGCCATTCATCGTTCTGCTCCAGCAGTACCGCTCCGACCAGGCGCGTCACCGACGCGTTGTTGGGGAAGATCCCGACGACGTTGCTGCGCCGTTTGATCTCCTTGTTCAGCCGCTCCAAGCAGTTCGTGGACGCCAACTTCGGCCAGTGATCTTTCGGGAAGGCCATGAACGCCAGCACGTCCTCCTCGGCGCTATCCATGCAGTCCGCCGCCTTGGCGAAGCGCTCACGCAGGCTGTCGGCCACCTGCCGCCACTGGCGCGTCGCTGCGGCTTGATCCGGCTGGGCAAAGGCCGTGCGCACCGCCGCCGAGATCGCTGGCTGGTGGGCCTTAGGGACCTGCGAGAGCACGTTGCGCATGAAGTGCACTCGACAGCGTTGCCAGCCCGCCCCAGTCAGTACCGTCGCGATCGCCTTTTTCAGCCCCTCGTGAGCGTCGGAGATGACCAGGCGAGTGCCCTTCAGCCCCCGGGCCACCAGCGAGCGTAGGAACGCCGTCCAGAAGCCCTCCGTCTCAGCCGGACCTGCGGAGAGGCCCAGCACCTCACGGTAGCCGTCCTGATTCACCGCCGTGGCCACCACCACCGCCTGGCTCGCTACCGGGCCGTGCTCTCGACTCTTGATATAGGTCGCGTCGAGCCATACGTAGGGCCAGTGCCCCTCCAGCGGCCGCTCCAGGAAGCTTTGGACGCGCTCATCGATCGAGGCGCACAGTCGGGAGACCTGCGACTTGGAGATCCCGGTCATCCCCATGGCCTGGACCAGCTCGTCGACCTTACGAGTGGAGATGCCCTGCACGTAGGCCTCCTGCACCACCGCCGTGAGCGCTTGCTCGCTCATCCGCCGCGGCTCGAGGAAGCCGGGGAAGTAGCTGCCCTGGCGGAGCTTGGGGACCTTGAGATCCACTCGGCCCATACGCGTCTCCAACGGCCGCTCCCGGTAGCCATTGCGCCGGTTGACCCGCTCCTCGGAGCGCTCGTGGCGATCGGCCCCGCACAGCTCGGCCACCTCGTGCTCCATCAGCTCCTGGAGCATGAAGGCCAGCGTCTCACGCAGGAAGTCCGGTGCCACCGCTCGCTTTTCAAGCAGCTCCGTCAGTGCCATGCTCTTGTTGGTCATCGTGGGGTTCCTTCGGTTGGTTGCGTGTTTGGCGACTTGCAACTTTATCGAAGGCCCATGGTGACCTCATCCTCCCGTCTGAATTACACCTCTTCCCGGGACGTTACCCTTGGTGGTGAGGTTCATTCTGCCTTGTCACTCGGGGAGGTCTCTATCAATCAAGTTCAAGACGCACTAGATCGTGTGGAAGCGCTGATAGCCAAGCGGCCGAAGAGTTGATTTTCACGATTTAAGTAGTGAGAGGTCGCCTTTTGCTCGCCTTCGGCATCACCTATTCCCTCCTTCTGATACTCTTCGGCCTGTGCGCCGAGGCGCGCTGGCGTGTCGGCGGGGCGGTGGCCGTGCTGCTGATGGCGGGGCTGGTCGGGTATGCCAGCTGGCTCTTCGTATGGCTGGCGCTGGGCTATGTGGCACTGACCGCCTGGATGCAGACGCAGCGGTTGCCGCCCTGGCCGCAGGCGGCAAGGCTCGCCGTCTGGCTGGTGGCCAGCACGACCCTGGTGCTCCACGCCTTCCCCGGCTATTCCGGACTGATGCTGGACGAGGCGATGGTGTGGAAGGAGGGCAGCCTGCCCACCGGCTTCTACTTCAACCACGACAAGGTGCTGGTGGCATGGGCGCTGCTTGGCTGGGTGCCGCTGTTTGGGTGCAGCCTGGTACCGCACGGGCAGGTGCCCTGGGTGCTGTCGCTCATGGTAGCGGGTGGGGTGGGGCTCTTGATGGGGCTTGCCAGCCTGCTGGGGCTTGTCGACTGGCGGCCGGGCCTGCCCACCGGCTTCTGGGTGTTCGCTGTCGCCAACCTGCTCAACACCTGCGTGGCCGAGGAGCTGTTGTTCCGCGGCGTGCTGCAGCGCTGGCTCGCGGCCCGTTGGGGCGCCGCCCTGGCCCTCCTGGTGGCCAGCGCCCTGTTCGGCATCGCTCACCTGGCAGGCGGTGCCGCCTTCGTGCTGGTGGCCTTTGGTGCCGGGCTGCTCTACGGGCTTGTCTACCTCTGGACGGGGCGGTTGGTGTGGGCGGTGCTGGTGCACTGGGGACTTAACCTCACTCACCTGCTGCTGTTTACCTACCCCATGAGTGCCTGAGAGCCCCCGCGCCGACCATCTTCGATCCCGCCAAGCACCGCCCGGCCGCCTGCTATGGTGAGTTTGGGGCCGTGAACACGAGAGAGGAGTCGGCGATGGAACAGCGCATGAGTCTGATCACCCTGGGCGTCGGCGACCTGGCGCGGGCGCGGCGCTTCTATGAGCAGGGCCTCGGCTGGCGGGTGGGCCTGGCGGTGGCGGGCGAGGTGGCGTTCTTCCAGCTCAATGGCCTGATCCTGTCGCTCTGTTCCTGCGCCGCCCTGGCGCAGGATGCCGGCGTGGCGGAGGCGGGAAGCGGCTTTGCCGGCATCACCCTGGCCCACAACGTGCGCTCGGACGAGGCGGTGGACGCCCTGCTGAGCGAGGCGCAGCGCGCCGGCGGGCGGGTCGTCAAGCCGGCCAGCCGGGCGGAGTGGGGCGGCTACTCCGGCTACTTTGCCGACCCCGACGGCCACCTCTGGGAGGTGGCCTTCAATCCCGGGTTTCCCATCGATGCCAATGGCAATACCACGCTCGGCTGAGCTTGCCTCCACGCTGATGCACGGCATGGATTGACAGCGCCGCGCGCTCGGGCATCAATGGAGCCGACCCCGCTGGGGAGCTACCGGGAGAGGCGGCGATGGAACAGCATGACCACGACAGGCACCGCGGGCCGCAGCTGCAGCACGACGAGCTGCCCGAGGAGCACGAAGACCCGCTGATCCGGCGGCTGCACTTCATCATCCGCCAGGCGATCAAGGTGCTGGCGGTGCTGATGGTGCTGGTGATCATCTGGGGCGTCCTGGATGTCATCTACGTGCTCTACACCAAGTTCATCTCTCCGCCGGTGCTGCTGTTCGAGGTCAGCGACATCTTCGTGATCTTCGGCGCCTTCATGGTGGTGCTGATCGCCGTAGAGATCTTCGTCAATATCCGCCTCTACCTGGGCACCAATATCCTGCCGATCCGCCTGGTGGTGGCCACGGCGCTGATGGCGATCGCCCGGAAGGTGATCATCCTGGATATCGCCACCGTCACCGCCATGGAGATGCTGGCGATCGCTGCCGTAGTGCTGGCGCTGGGGGTGACCCATTGGCTGGTGGGCAAGCAGGACTAGGCTTTTGAAACCTGGCGTGGGCGATCAGTGCCAGCCCATCCGCCAGGTGGCGTCATCCTTGAGCGCTTGCCAGGGCAGGGTGGTCTCGCGGCGGGTGTAGACGGCCTCGAGGACCACCGCGACCACGTTCTCTTCCTCGTCGCGTTCCAGCGCCGTCACCAGGAAGTGCTTCTCCTTGTTCCGGGGCTTCGCCGCGGTCCACTTGCTGTGGTGCAGCTTCTCGGGGTTGATGGTGTTCATGGCGTCGCTCCTTGGTTGCCGCCGTGGGATACGGGTCAGAGCCGCACCAGCATCTTGCCGGTGTTGGCGCCCTCGAAGAGCGCCAGCAACGCCTCCGGCGTGCGCTCGAGACTCTCCTCTATGGTCTCCGCGTAGTCGATCTGACCACTGGCGACCAGCGGACCGACCTCCTCGAGGAAGCGCGGGTAGTCGGCCCAGTGGTCGAAGACGATGAAGCCCTGCATGCGCAGGCGCTTGATCAGCACCATGGCGAGGTTGCTCGGCCCCGGGGTCGGCCTCTCGGCGTTGTAGCGGGTGATCATCCCGCACACGGGGATGCGTCCGCCGTTGCGCAGCGTGTTGAGCGCCGCTTCCAGGCAGATGCCTCCCACGTTCTCGTAGTAGATGTCGAAGCCCTCCGGGCAGGCCGCCTGGAGCGCCTCGGTGAGCTGCCCCGCGTCGCGGCCGCGGTAGCTCACCGCCTTGATGCCGTGGGACTCCAGCCAGGCGAGCTTCTCGGGCGCCCCGGCGATGCCAACCACGGTGCCGCCACGGGCTTTGGCCAGCTGCACGGCCAGCGAGCCCACCGCGCCGCTGGCGGCGCTGACCAGCACGTTGTCGCCCGCCTTCATCTCGGCGATCCGGTTCAGGCCCGTCCAGGCGGTCATGCCGGGCATGCCCAGCACGCCGAGGTAGGCCTGCTCGGGCACGTCGATGCCCGGCAGGGGCTCCACCTGGTCGCCCGGCAGCTGGGCGATGTCCCGCCAGCCGGCCATGTGGCGGACCCGGTCGCCCACGCTCAGGCGTGCATCCCGGGATTCGATCACCTCACCCACCGCGGCGCCCTCCAGTGGCTCACCGAGCACGAAGGGGTCGATATAGGTCCTCACGCCGCTCATGCGGCCGCGCATGTAGGGGTCCACCGATAGCCAGGTGTTGCGAATCCGCACCTCGCCCTCGGCCAGGGCAGGCAGCTCGGTCTCGCGCAGCTCGAACAGCTCGCGCCCCGGCGTGCCCTGGGGGAAGTCGTTGATGGTGAAGTAGCGTGACTGCATGGTGCCCTTCCTTTGCGTGACGGGGAGTGGGCCAGTCTAGGCCAGGGAGAGGTGCCCGGGTCAATCTCGCCAGGAACACCCTGTCGGACGATGCGGGTGCTGGCACTCCCGGGCTTCGACGCAAGGGCGCCCCTCGGGGCAAGGCATTCTCCCGAGGGGCGACGTCATGCGGGCAAGGGGGGGCAGCGCTTGACTGGCTGCTGGGGCGTCAGCCCAGGTAAGCCGCTACGGCTTCGAAGGCGGTGCGTTGCCATTGTGATTGGCGATACCAGAACGCCAGGACTTCGGTGTCGAGGGTAGGTGAAGTGTAATCATTCATGATAGCTGTCCTCCTGAGTGGGACACCTATCACCATAGCCCCTTCCTTGCTGCGTTGCAGCATGAGGCGTTATGTCTGGTGCCTGCCTTTCCGCCCGCATGGGCAGGGCGGGCTACCCGAGGCCGCGGCTCAGCAGGTCGTCGGCCACGGCGCGGGAGGCCTGGGCAAACTCGATGCGTGCCGCGCCCAGTGCGCTGAGGTCGCGGGAGTCGCTGTCGCGCTCCAGGCGGTCGAGCAGCGCCTTGGCCTGGGCCAGGCGGCGGGCGAGGGCGGTATCGAAGACCAGGTAGGCGTCGGGAACCTCGGGGTCGGCGAGCGGCTGGTCGATCAGTTCGGAGGACAGTGACGGGGGACAGGGTATGGCGTCCATGGACAGCATCCTGAGCACGGTAGACCCGGGGTGGCCGGGGAAAGGCGAATGCCTTTGATCATATCCATAGTGCCGATTGGCCGGCTATGTCAATCCTTGCCGTGAGGCCGGCGTCGACGAGTGGCGGTGCCGTCCGGGGGCACCGGGGTGAGAGGCGGTTGCAGGGCTCGGGCGCGGGGCCCATGCTGGGGCGATGGCAGTCAGACCAGTCAGGGAGCGTGTCATGGGAGTGAAGGGATTTGCCGGGGGCTTGATCGCGCTGGGCGTGGTGCTGGGGCTATACGGCTGGCGGGCCTGGAACCCGGTCGCCTTCGTGGGGCTGGCCCTGGCCGTGGTGGGGGCGGTGGTGCTGGCCACCGGGCGTCGCGGCCCTGGCGAGGGGACCTGACAAGCTGCCTCATTGGGCTTATGATGGTCCGAGTCGACAGTCCTTCCCCCCTCCGGGGGTGGAGGGCTGTTTTTATTGGATAGCCGCCAAGGCTTTCACACCGCGTTTCGCATTGACGCGCTACCAGGAGGTCGCATGTCATCCCGCCCCCCCATCATCATCAATCGCCTCGATGCCGAGCGCCTGCAGCGCCTGATCGACGATGCCAGCGACAAGGACCTGTTCGTGGCCGAGGCCCTCGAGGAAGAGCTCGAGCGCGGCGAGGTCATCGACCCGGAGGAGATCCCCGAGGACGTGGTCAGCATGAACAGCCGGGTCCAGTTCACCGACCTGACTCGTAACCGCCAGATGATCCGTACCCTGGTCTATCCCCACGCCCTGGCCACCACGGAGGATGGCATCTCGGTCATGGCGCCGGTGGGTGCCGGGCTGATCGGGCTGCGCATCGGCGATGTGATCGACTGGCCGCTGCCGGATGGTCACGAGGTACAGCTGCGCGTCGATGCCATCTTCTGGCAGCCGGAGCGCGAGAAGCAATTCCACCGCTGAGAGGCCGCCTTCCACCATGCCGTTTTCCCTCTGGCTCTCCCTGGCGGCGGTCTGCGCCATGGGCGCCATGTCGCCGGGCCCCAGCCTGGCCCTGGTGCTGCGCCATACGCTGGGCGGCGGTCGCGCTCCGGGGGTGGTGGCGGGGCTCTCCCATGCGCTGGGCGTGGGTCTCTATGCACTGCTGACGGTGTGGGGGCTCGGCGCGCTGATCGTGCGTCAGCCGGCGCTGTTCCAGGTGATCACCTGGGCCGGCGCGGCCTACCTGGCCTGGCTCGGCCTCAAGGCCCTGCGTGCCGGTCGCGCCGGCCCGCTGGAAGCCGGGGCGGTGCCCACCACTCGGCGCCAGGCGGCCCGGGAGGGCATGCTGGTCGCGCTCGGCAATCCCAAGCTGATCCTCTTCTTCATCGCCCTGCTCAGCCAGTTCGTCACCCCGGACATGAGCCTGGCCGCCAAGGCGGTGATCGTGCTCACCGCGATGATCATCGACGGCGCCTGGTACGTGATGGTAGCGGTGGGGCTCTCCCACTCCCGGGTGCTGCCCTGGCTGCAGGCGCGCTCCCACTGGGTCAATCGCATCACCGGGGTGCTGCTGCTGGCCCTGGCGCTGCGCGTGGTGGCCGGGCCGCTGGCGTAGGCAACGTTGATGCCGGTCATCATACCTGTCGTGTGACTTTCATCAGGCGGTGTTACGCTCTGGTTACTTGCTGACCGGAATCCCGCCGATGTACGACTCCTCGCCTGCACCACTCGCGCTGGTCCTGGAGGCCGACCCGGACGTCGCCGCCGTGCTTTCCCTGCAGTTCGAGGTACTGGGTCTGGAGACCCGCTACTTCCAGCAGTCGACCGCGCTCCTCGCGGCGGTGGCCGCGCGGCCGCCGCGCCTGGTGGTGCTGGGGCTGGAGTTCGGCAGCGAGGACGGCTTCGCCCTGCTGCGCCACCTGGCGGCGACCGGCTACCGCGACTGGGTGCTGCTGCTCTCCGGGGTCGAGCGCAAGATCGCGCGGATCGCCGAGCGAGTGGGGCATACCCTCGGCCTGCAGATGCTGGGCTGCCTCGACAAGCCGATGCGCCTCTCCGAACTGCGCCGCTGTCTGGACAACCTGAGGGTGGGCTGTCGGGCGCCTCTCGAGGCCCGAGGCGAGCCGCTGTTCAGCGCCGACGATCTCGAGCAGGCCTTCATCCGGGACGAGCTCACCCTTCACTACCAGCCCCAGTTCGAACTCGCCACCGGCCGGCTCAGCGGGGTCGAGGCGCTGGTGCGCTGGGCCCATCCCGCCCTTGGCCTGATCGGCCCTGCCAGCTTCCTGCCCCTGCTCTCCCTGGACCAGGGCAAGCGCCTGACGCGCCACGTGCTGGCGCGGGCCCAGGCCGATGCGGCCGTCTGGCTGCGCGAGGGCGTCTCGGCATCGGTCTCGGTCAACGTGACCGCCGATGACCTGATGTGCCCGGACCTGCTGGAGCTCGCCTGCCTGCGCTCCCCCGAGGATCCGCCCCTGGTGCTCGAGATCACCGAGACCGCCGCCATGCAGGATGAACTGCTGGGCAGCGAGGTGGCGGCGCGGCTCTGCCTGGGGGGGCTTGAGGTATCGGTGGATGACTTCGGCATCGGCTTCTCGTCACTGGCGCGGCTGCAGATGCTGCCGATCAGCGAACTCAAGGTGGATCGCAGCTTCGTGCAGCATCTCCAGGAGGAAACCCAGGACGCGGCCATCGTCGAGGCGGTGGCCCTGCTGGGTCGACGCCTGGGCATCCGGGTGGTGGCCGAGGGGGTCGAGGATCCGGCCAGCCTGGCGCTCCTCGATCGCTTCGGCTGCACCCACGTGCAGGGCTACGGGCTGGCCCGGCCGATGCCGGCCGAGGCGATCCTCGAGGTGGGATCGACTCAGGATTCGATGCGTGCCAGCAGTGCCGTGCAGGGCGAGCCGCTGGGCAGCACGCCGTAGGCGGGACTGGCCTCGTCGCCCAGCCGGGTGGCGCAGAAGGCGTCGGCCACCTCTCTCGGCGCGTGCTGCACCAGCAGTGCCGCCTGCAGGCACTGGGCCAGGCGCTGGGTGAGCCAGCGGGCGCGGGGTTCCAGCCCCTCGGCGGGCTCGGCCAGCAGCCGCTCCAGCTCGGCCAGGGCGGCGTCCAGCCGGCGGTTCTCGCCCCGGGCGGGCGCCATCGCCTGCCAGCAGGCGGCCAGCGCCTCGGGGTGGCGGCGCAGCACCCGCAGCACGTCCAGGCAGATCACGTTTCCCGAGCCCTCCCAGATCGAGTTGACCGGCGCCTCGCGGTAGAGCCGCGCCAGCGGCGACTCCTCCATGTAGCCGATGCCGCCCAGGCACTCCATGGCCTCGGCCATGAAGCCGGGGCCGCGCTTGTTGTGCCAGTACTTGGCCAGCGCGGGCAGCAGCCGGGCCCGGGCGCGTTCGTTCTCGTCGCCCCGGGCGGCGCCGTCGAAGGCCCGGGCGGCACGCATCACCAGGGCGAGGCCCGCCTCCACCTCCAGCGCCAGGTCGGCCACCACCGCCTGCATCAGCGGCTGCTCGGCCAGCGCCCGGCCGAAGGCGTGGCGCTCGCGCACGTGGTGCCAGGCCACCCGCAGCGCCTGGCGCATCATGCCGACCGGCGCGGTGGCGGCGTCGAGGCGGGTCTGCTGGACCATCTCGAGGAGGGTGGCGATGCCGCGCCCCGGCGCGCCGATGGGCTCGGCCCAGGCGCCGCGGTACTCGATCTCCGCCGAGGCGTTGGCGCGGCTGCCGCACTTCTCCTTGAGCCGCTGCAGCTCGATGGCATTGCGCTCCCCGTCGGGGGTGAAGCGAGGCACCAGGAAGCAGCCGAGCCCCTCGTCGGTGCGGGCTAGGGTCAGGAAGGCGTCGGACATCGGCGCGCTGCAGAACCACTTGTGACCGGTGAGCCGCCAGCCGTCGTCGCTGGGCTCGGCGTGCGTGGCGGCGAGGGATTCGGCTCGCGTGGCCGCGAGGGGGTCGGCTCGCGTGGATGTGGCGCGCAGATCGCTGCCGCCCTGCTTCTCGGTCATCGCCATGCCGAAGGTGAGCCCGCTTTTCTCAATGGCCGGCAGGGGGCGCGGGTCGTAGTCCCAGGCCAGCAGCCCCGGCGCCCAGCGCGCCTGTGCCCGGGAGGAGTGGCGCAGCACCGGCATGGCCGCATGGGTCATGGTCACCGGGCAGCAGAACCCCGGCTCGGCCTGGGTCAGCAGGTAGAGGGCCGCCACGTGGGCCTGGTGGCCGCCGCGGCCCTCCTCCTGCCAGGCCACGGCGTGCCAGCCGCGGTCGATGGCCAGGTGCATCAGCTCGTGGTAGGCGGGGTGGTAGCTGACCTCGTCGAGGCGTCGCCCATGGCGGTCGAAGAGCCGCAGCGTCGGCGGGTGGCGGTCGGCGGCCTCGCCGAGTGCCTGGACACGCTCGCTGCCGGCCTCACGGCCCAGCGGGGCCAGGCGGCGGGCGACCCAGTCCGGTGCCTCCCGGGCCAGGGCCTCGCGCAGCGGCGGGTCATCGCCCAGCAGGTCGCGGTCGCCGCCTGGCGCGGGCTGGTTGGTCACCCGATGGGTGGCCAGCCGGGTGCGGGGAGCGTGGTCGGACATGGCACACCTCCAGCATCGAAGGGGTGTCCTGAGCATGGTGGGCCCTCGGGGCCCGGTCAACGTGACGCCGCGGCGCCGACTGGGTAGGCTTGAGGCATTTCCCCGGGAGATGCCCATGACCGACGCCCTTCGCGACGAGCCGCTGCCGACGCCGCACGTCGCTCGCGAGCGCATCCAGCTGGTGGATGCCCGTAATCGCCCCTGCGGCAGCGCCTGGCGCGCCCAGATGCGGCGCTTCCGCTTCTGGCACCGGGCCACCTACATCGTGGTGCGCAACGCCCGCGGCGAGATCTGCGTGCAGCGCCGAACCCTCACCAAGGAGGTCTTCCCCGGCGGACTCGACCTGGCCGCCGGCGGCGTGGTGGGCGCCGGCGAGGCCGAGCACCTGGCGGCGCGCCGTGAGCTGGCCGAGGAGCTGGGCATCCGCGGCGTGCCGCTGCGCCCGGCCGGTGGCTTCATCCACGCCGAGGGAGGCCACCATATCTTCGGCAGCCTGTTCCTGGTCGATCACGACGGCCCGCTGGCGCTGCAGGCGGAGGAGGTGGCCGAGGTCTTCTGGCGGCCGCCCGCCGAGGCCCTTGCGCTGCCCGGGGTCACCCCGGACACCCGCCAGGCGCTGCAGGTGCTGCTCGAGACCGGCCTGCTGGAGCCCGCACCATGAACCGCCCGGCTCGGCTGGGCGAGCTGGAGGCCGTGGTGGCAGCGCTGGAGGGGGTGGTGCTCGGCAAGTCCCGGGAGGTGCGCCTGGCGCTGTGCTGCCTGCTGTGCCGCGGCCACCTGCTGATCGAGGACCTGCCGGGGCTCGGCAAGACCACCCTGGCCCAGTCCCTGGCGCGGGTCACCGGGCTCGACATGCAGCGCCTGCAGTTCACCAGCGATCTGCTGCCCGCCGACGTGCTGGGGGTCTCGGTGTTCGACCCCCGGGAGGCGCGCTTCACCTTCCACCCCGGGCCGATCTTCCACGGCCTGGTGCTGGCCGACGAGATCAACCGCGCCACCCCCAAGACCCAGAGCGCCCTGCTCGAGGCCATGGAGGAGGGGCGGGTGACAGTGGAGGGGGAGACCCGGGCGCTGCCCGATCCCTTCTTCGTGATCGCCACCCAGAATCCCCAGGAGCAGGCGGGCACCTTCGCCCTGCCGGAATCCCAGCTCGACCGCTTCCTGATGCGCCTCTCCCTGGGCTATCCGGACCGCGGCGCCGAGCGCGAGATCCTGCGCGGCCGCGCCGGGCGCGTGCGGCTCGACCGCCTGCCGGTGCTGCTGGACGCCGAGCGCCTGCGCGCCTGGCAGGCGCGCCTGGACGACATCCACGTGGCGGATGCGCTGCTCGACTATGTCCAGGCGCTGGTGGCCGCCAGCCGTGACCACCCGGAGCTGGCCTGGGGACTCTCCACCCGCGGCGCCCTGGCGCTGCTGCAGGCGGCCCGCGGCTGGGCGCTGCTCGAGGGGCGCGACCACGTGCTGCCCGAGGACGTCCAGGCGGTGTGGGGGCCGGTGGCGGGCCACCGCCTCAGCAGCGGCCGGCGCGAGGAGGGCGAGGCCCTGGCGCGCCACCTGCTGGCGCGCGTGCCGGTGGCGGGCTGAGCATGGCGCGGCTGACGCTGGGCGAGCGCTGGTGGCGGCGCCTGGCGATGGCGCCGGGCACGCCGCTGCCCCAGCGCCAGCTCTTTCTGCTGCCGACCCGCTTCGGGCTGGGCTGGGCAGTGCTGGTCCTGCTGCTGCTGCTGTTCGGTATCAATTACCAGAACACCCTCGCCTATGTGCTGGCCTTCTGGCTGTTCGGCCTGGGGGTGGTGGCCCTGCTGCGCGCCTGGCGCAACCTGCTCGGCGTCACCCCCACCCTGCGCCTGCCCCAGGAGGTGTTCGCCGGCGGCGAGGCGCGTCTGGGCGTGGTGCTCGCCGGGGGGCGCCCGCGCACGGCGCTGGAGCTGCATGGCGCGGGCGTCTCGGCACGCCTCGATCTGCCGGAGGGGCAGGGCGAGGCCGTCCTGGCCCTGCCGGCTCCGCGGCGCGGCGAGCAGCCGCTGCCGCGCCTGCGCCTGGAGACCCGCTGGCCGCTGGGGCTGGTGCGCGCCCTGGCCTGGCTGCAGAGCGACGAGCGGCTGCTGGTCTATCCCCGCCCGCTTGCGGAGGACGAGCCCGAGCACCGTCACGCCGGCGCGGGGCTGGAGGCCACCGACTTCGCCGGGCTGCGCCGCGCCGAGCCCGGCGACAGCCCGGCCCGGCTGGCCTGGAAGCAGTGGAGCCGCACCGGGGTGCTGGCCGCCAAGGCCTTCAGCCTGCCGCCCCGCCAGCAGCTGTGGCTCGACTATGACGCCTGTCGCGGCGACCCCGAGCGGCGGCTCTCCCTGCTCTGCGCCCGGGTGCTGGCCCACCATCGGGCCGGCGACCGCTACGGCCTGCGCCTGCCCGGGGTGACCCTGCCCCAGGGGGAGGGGCCCCACCAGCGCCGTGTGGCCCTGGAGGCGCTGGCGCGCTTCTCCCCCTCGGGCGACCGGGGAGCGGAGTCATGAGGCCCGGCATGGCCGGCCGCGGCGGCGAGGCGGTGCTGGCCGATGGCCAGGCGCTGAGCGGCGCCATGCTGCGCCAGCTCTTCCTCGGCCAGTGCCTGGTGCTTGCCCTGCACCTGGCCTGGATGCCGGCCTGGCTCGCGGCCCTTGCCGCCCTGGTGGCCGGCTATCGCCATCTTCAGCTGCGCCGCCGCCTGCCCCGCGCCGGCGTCGTGCTGCGCCTGGCCGGCGTCGGTGCGCTCACCGGCGGCCTGTGGCTGCACTACGGCACCCTCGGGCAGATGGAGGCCATGATCGGCCTGCTGCTCGGGGTCTACCTGCTCAAGCTGCTCGAGACCCATGACCGGCGAGACGGGCGGGTGGTGGTGGCCATCGGCTTCGTGGCCACCACCGTGGCCTTCCTGCACGACCAGGGCATCCCCATGGCCGCCGGCGGGCTGCTGGTGCTGGCTTGGCTGGTGCACTCGCTGGTGTGGCTTTCCGGGGGCGATGCCCGCCGGGCCTGGCGCGAGAGCGCCTGGCTGCTGCTGCTCTCGGCGCCGCTGATGGTGCTGCTGTTCGCGGTCTTTCCGCGCCTTGGGCCGCTGTGGAACCTGCCCCAGGCCGATCGCGCCTCTACCGGGCTCACCGACGAGATCGCCCCGGGCGACATCGCCCAGCTCTCGCGCAGCGACGCCCGCGCCTTCCGGGCGCGCTTCGAGGGCGCCGAGCCCACACCCGCCGAGCGCTACTGGCGGGTCTACACGCTTTCCGACTTCGACGGTGAGCGCTGGCGGCGGACCACTCCCGAGCGCCTGGCCGCCACCCTGGGCCGACCGCTGGAGGAGTTCGTTGCCGAGGGGCGCCGCTCGCCCTGGCTCGATGGGGCGCCGCGCTTCGAGGTGGAGCTGCTGCTGGAACCGGACAGCCGCCCCTGGCGGCCGTCGCTGGGCGCGCCGCTGGCCACCGAGGAGCCCCTACGCTTCCTGGCCGATGGCACCCTGGAGGGCACCTCGCCGCTGGCCTCGCGCAGCCTGCTGCGCATGAGCAGCACCGGCCAGGCGCCGGCCAACCCCGATCCCGCGGGCCCCGCCTGGCATGCCATGCTGCCGGCCGAGGGCAACCCTCGCACCCGCGAGCTGGCCGAGCGGCTGTGGCGGGAGAGCGGCGCCGAGCCACGGGCCTTCCTGGCCGCCATCATGGCGCGCTTCGGCGAGGCGCCGTTTCGCTACACCCTGTCGCCGCCGCGGCTGACCTCCGCCGATCGGGTCGACGAGTTCCTGTTCGAGAGCCGCGCCGGCTACTGCACCCACTACGCCTCGGCCATGGCGGTGATGGCTCGCTCGGTGGGCCTGCCAGCCCGTGTGGTGGCGGGCTTCCTGGGCGGCGAGCGTCACCCCGACGGCCACTTCACCATCCGCGACTACGACGCCCACGCCTGGATCGAGGTGTGGCTCGATGGCGCCTGGCAGCGCCTCGACCCCACCGCGGCGATCGCCCCGGAGCGCATCGAGGAGGGGCCCCAGGCCGTCGATGACGGCCGCGAGGCCTTCCTGGCCGATGCCCCCTTCTCGCCGCTGCGCATGCGCGAGGTGGGTTGGGTCAATCGGCTGCGCCTGGACTGGGAGCGCCTGGAATACCGCTGGCAGCGCGGCGTGATCGGCTACCAGCGCGAGGCGCGCAACGCCCTGATGGCCCGGGTAACCGCGCGGCTGCACGCCCTGTGGGAGCGCCTGGTGACGCTGGCTCCCGGCCGCGGCTGGCTGGGGGGGCTGCTGGCGGTGGTGGCGGCCGCCGCCGGGCTCGCCGCGCTGCTGCGTCTGGCCTGGCGCCGCCACCGGGAGGCGCACGACGCGGCGCTGCGCATCGCTCGCCTCCAGGCCTGGCTCGGTCGCCGCGGCCTGGGAGCCCGGCCCGGGGAGTCGCCCTCGGCCCACCTGCGGCGGGTGGCCGAGGCGGCGGGCGATGCGGGGCCCGCGCTGCGCGACTGCGCCCACCACCTGGAGCGGTTGCGCTACGCCCCCCTGGGGCGGGCCGAGCGTCGCGAGCGTCGCCGCCAGCTGGCCCGGCGGGAGCGGGAGGTACGCCGCCGGCTGCGGCGCCTGCCACGCCGCCGCAGGGGTGGCGCGCAGGCGGGGGGCGTGGCATCGTGAAGGTCATCGACCATGAAGGCGCGCGTATGTCCCTCCACGACTACCAGTGCCGTACCGCCCAGGGCGAGCCCTTCAATTTCGCCGCGCTGCGCGGCCAGGTGCTGCTCATCGTCAACGTCGCCAGCCGCTGTGGCTACACCCCCCAGCTGCGCGAGCTGGAACGTCTCTACCGCCGCTATCGCGAGCGGGGCTTCACGGTGATCGGCTTTCCCTGCAACCAGTTCGGTCGCCAGTCGCCGGAGTCGGCGCTGGACTTCTGCACCCTGAGCGCCCGGGAGTATCAGGTCAGCTTCCCGCTGATGGAGAAGGTGAGGGTCAACGGCGGCGGGGCCCATCCGCTGTTCGTGGAGCTCAGGAAGGCCGCTCCCGGCGTGCTGGGCACCACGGCGATCAAGTGGAACTTCACCAAGTTCCTGGTGGGCCGGGATGGCCGGGTAATCCGCCGCTTCGCACCGCGCGACGGCGAAGCGGTGCTGCGCGAGGCGCTGGAGCTGGCCCTGGACGAAGGGTAGGGGCTGGCGATCAGCTCGTTAAGGGGGTGTCTCGCCCCTTTCCACCATTAGTCGTGCGATCAGCTCGTTCCAGCAGGGTGTGTGGAGAGCCGAGTCATCATGGGGGTGTCTCGCCCCTTTCCACCATCAGGCGTGCGATCAGCTCGTTCCAGCGATGCCGCGTCATCATGGTGGTCAGCCCCGAGAACAGCATCCAGCTGGTGCGGCGCCATCCGGTGAGCCGGAGGTTGTGGGCCACCAGCTGCTTCATCAGCTTGTAGTCGTCGAAGCGGCGCCACTCGCCCACCATCGACATCTGCTGGCGCCCCAGCACCGGGGCGAGCTCCAGGCGGAAGATCCACTCCAGCTCCTTCAGCGTCAGGTCGTGGCGCTCGATGACCTCGATCATGTGCGCATAGTCGCGCTCGCCGGGCTCGCGCTCCAGCCACAGCGGGGCCAGCGCCAGCCACAGCTCGCCGCGTTCATCGACCAGGGCCTGTGCATTCATCGGGATCCTCCTCGTGGCAATGCGCCCGGAGGTGCATCCTGCCCCAGGCGCGTGGCGGGCTCAAGGGCGGACAGCGCCCGGCGTGACCGCTAGAATAGGGCGATTGCCACTCCATGACAGCGGTACGGCGGCATGCCGGCCCGACAATGACCAACAGTGAGGTCTGACGTGATCATCAAGCCCAAGGTACGCGGTTTCATCTGCACCACCACCCACCCCGTCGGCTGCGAGAAGAACGTGCTCGAGCAGATCGAGGCGACCCGCGCTCGCGGCCTGGACAAGGCCCGCGGCCCGAAGAAGGTGCTGGTGATCGGGGCCTCCAGCGGCTATGGCCTGGCGGCCCGCATCACCGCCGCCTTCGGCTACGGTGCCGACACCCTGGGCGTGTTCTTCGAGAAGCCGGGCAGCGAGAAGAAGCCGGGCACCGCCGGCTGGTACAACAGCGCCGCCTTCGACAAGTTCGCCAAGGCCGAGGGGCTCTACAGCAAGTCGATCAACGGCGACGCCTTCTCCCACGAGGCCCGCGAGACCGCCATCGAGCTGATCAAGCAGGACCTGGGCCAGGTCGACCTGGTGGTCTACTCGCTGGCCTCGCCGGTGCGCAAGCTGCCGGACTCCGGCGAGCTCAAGCGCTCCAGCCTCAAGCCGATCGGCGAGACCTACCGCGCCACCGCCATCGACACCAACAAGGACACCATCATCGAGGCCGAGGTGGAGCCCGCCACCGAGCAGGAGATCGAGGACACCAGGGCGGTGATGGGCGGCGAGGACTGGGAGCTGTGGATCGACGCCCTGGACCGTGCCGGCGTGCTGGCACCGGGCGCGCGCAGCGTCGCCTTCAGCTACATCGGCACCGAGATCACCTGGCCGATCTACTGGCATGGCGCCCTGGGCAAGGCCAAGGAGGACCTGGACCGCGCCGCCGGCGAGATCGACAAGCGCCTGGCGGCCTCCGGCGGCGGCGCCAACGTGGCGGTGCTCAAGTCGGTGGTGACCCAGGCCAGCGCCGCCATCCCGGTGATGCCGCTCTACATCGCCATGGTCTACAAGGTGATGAAGGAGAAGGGCCTGCACGAGGGCACCATCGAGCAGCTCAACCGCCTGTTCGGCGAGCGGCTGTATGGCGCCGACAGTGGCGAGATGGCCACCGACGACGCCGGCCGCCTGCGCCTGGACGACTGGGAGCTGCGCGACGACGTGCAGCAGGCGTGCAAGGACCTCTGGCCCCAGGTGACCACCGAGAACCTCTTCGCGATCACCGACTATGCTGGTTACAAGCACGAGTTCCTGAAGCTGTTCGGTTTCGAGCGCGATGACGTCGATTACGAGGCCGATGTGAACCCGGACGTGGAATTCGATGTCGTGACACTGTAAGGAGCGCGCGAGTCCGGTCAGGATGACGGGTTTGTGACGCGGTGGCTTATCGACCCTGGAGGATCTCATGGACACCAGAGAGAGCAAGACACCGGAAGAGGAACTCGAGCATCTCAAGGAGGTACTGGAACCCGAGGACTTCGACGACCCCGAGCCGGATGCCAAGCAGCCCGAGGCCAAGAAGCCGCCGCCCAAGACGATGCAGCGCCTGCTGCCCATCATCATCGTGGTGCTGGGCCTGCTGGTGGCGGCCATGCTGATCTACAGCGGCAGCGCCCAGTAGCCCCTCTTCGTCTCGACACTCCCTGCCGGCCGGGCCTTAGCGCCCGGCCTTCTGCTTGGGTAAGATGAGGGCCCCCTTTCCTGCCGGCCCCGCCCATGCACGAGCCCTCGCCACCCCCGCCTGCGTCGTCGCCCTCCCGGCGAGTCGGCGTGCTGGTGCTGCCCGGCTTCTCGCTGCTGGCCCAGGCCTGTGCCACCGAACCGCTGACGGTGGCCGGCCAGCTCGCCGGCGCGCCCCTCTATCGCCTCGTCACTCTGGGGGCGGCGGTGCAGCCGGTCGCCAGCGCCTCCGGCCAGCGGCTGCTGGCCGAGCTGAGTCTGGCTCAACCCGGTCTGTCTGAGCCTGGTCTGTCTGAGCCTGGTCTGGCTCAACCCGGTCTGGCTCAACCTGGTCTGGCTGAGTCTGGTCCTGCTGAACCTGGCCTAGCCCCGGCCGCCGCCGACCTGGACATGCTGCTGGTGTGCGCCCCCGGTGCCCAGGCGGCCGACGAGGCCCTGCGGCGGCGGCTGGTCGAGCTGGCGATACCGGGACGGCTGATCGCGGGGATCGGCGGAGGGGCGGAGCTGCTGGCCCGCGCCGGGCTGCTGGACGGCTACCGGGCCACGGTGCCCTGGCAGCACCTCGAGGCGGTACGTCGCGCCCATCCGCGCATCCGGCTCTCCCGGCAGCCGTTCGAGATCGACCGCGAGCGCCTGACCTGCGGCGGCGGCACCGCGGCCCTGGACATGATGATGACCCTCATCGGGCGCCAGCACGGCAGCCAGCTCGCCGAGCGGGTTTCGGCCCACTTCGTGCTGGAGCGGGTGCGCATGGGCGAGGAGCCGTCCGGCCAGCCCTCGGGCGGCGTCCCCGAGAGCCTGGCGGAGGCGCTGGCGCTGATGGAGGCCAACGTGGAGGAGCCTTTGACCACCGCCGAGCTGGCCGAGCACCTGGGGATCTCGCGGCGCCAGCTGGAGCGGCTGTTCAAGAAGCACCTGCAGGCGGTGCCCAGCCGCTACTACCTGGACCTGCGCCTGCAGCGGGCGCGGCGGCTGTTGCGCGAGAGCGAGCACCCGGCGGGGGAGGTGGCGATGCTGACCGGCTTCTCCTCGGCGGCGCATTTCTCCACCGCCTACCGCAACCACTTCGGCCTGACCCCGCGGGAGGAGCGGCTGGGCTGAGCGTCAGCGAGGCCGTGTCGGGCGTGCCAGCAGGGCCCGAAACAGCGTGCCCATCATCACCGGGGTGTCCTGCTCGATGGTGAAGCCGGCGCCTTCCAGCAGCGGCCGGGCCTGGCGGGTGATGTCGGTGGCGATGGCGCTGGTCAGGGCGTTGAGGGCGCGCCGGGCGGCGCTCGCGGGGCGGTCGTCGGCCTGGAACTTGTCCATCACGCACAGCTGGCCGTCGTCCCGGAGCACCCGGCGCGCCTCGGCCAGCCCCTGTGCCGGGTCCGGCATCACCGCCACGATCAGGTGCATCACCACCACGTCGAAGTGCTCGTCGGGGAAGGAGAGCGCCTCGCCGTCCATCTCCGCGGCCTGGACGTCCATGCCCAGCGCCTCGGCGCGGCGGTCGGTGCGCCGCACCATGGCCGGACTGAGGTCGGTGGCGTGAATCTCCACATCCCGCGGCAGCCAGGGCAGGTCGAGCCCGGTGCCGGCGCCCACCAGCAGCACCCGCATCCCCGGCTGCCAGGTCACCTGGTCGAGCGACCGGTGTCGCGCCCGGCGAAAGGCGCGCTCGGCCACGGCGTCATAGAGCGGCGCGTAGAGGCTGTAGCGCAGGCGGTTCCAGGCGGTGGTATTGAACATGGGCGGATCCTTCGAGGCATCGACCTCAGCCTAGCCTTTTTCACAACTCCCTGTCCCATCGATGAAAGCATCCGGCAGGGCGACTCCCTATACTCGGTGGGGTATTCGCTACGACGTCACCTTTTTCGCCCAGCTTTCCGCAAAGCATTCCGCAAAGTACTTCGTAAAGGACAAGCGACATGACCCAGACCCCGACCCGCGCCGACTTCGACCGCTACATGGTGCCCAACTACGCCCCCCAGCAGGCGATCCCGGTACGCGGCGAGGGCAGCCGCCTGTGGGACCAGGCCGGGCGCGAGTACATCGATTTCGCCGGCGGCATCGCGGTCAACGGCCTGGGCCACTGC
Source organism: Halomonas sp. A11-A (assembly GCF_003182195.1). Classification (GTDB taxonomy): domain Bacteria; phylum Pseudomonadota; class Gammaproteobacteria; order Pseudomonadales; family Halomonadaceae; genus Halomonas; species Halomonas alkalicola. Next base: position 15,177 of record NZ_QGTM01000004.1, on the reverse strand, counting down.
CATCCGGTGCTGGTGAAGGCCCTCACCGAGCAGGCCGGCAAGCTCTGGCATGTCTCCAACGTCTACACCAACGAGCCGGCCCTCAAGCTGGCCCGCAGCCTGGTGGAGCGCACCTTCGCCGACAAGGTGTTCCTCTGCTCCTCGGGCGCCGAGGCCAACGAGGCGGCCCTCAAGCTGGCCCGCCGCTGGGCCCATGACCACTTCGGCGAGCACAAGAACCGCATCGTCTCCTTCACCCAGTCGTTCCACGGCCGCACCTTCTTCACCGTCAGCGTGGGCGGCCAGCCCAAGTATGCCCAGGGCTTCGGCCCGGTGCCGGGAGGAATCGTCCACGGCGAGTACAACAACCTCGACAGCGTGCGCGACCTGATCGACGACGACACCTGCGCGGTAATGGTCGAGCCGATGCAGGGCGAGGGCGGCGTGCTGCCGGGCGACCCCGAGTTTCTGGCCGGCCTGCGGGCGCTGTGCGACGCCCATGACGCCCTGCTGATCTTCGACGAGGTGCAGACCGGCGTGGGCCGCAGCGGCACCCTCTACGCCTACCAGCAGCTCGGCGTGACCCCGGACATCCTGACCAGCGCCAAGTCGCTCGGCGGTGGCTTCCCGGTGGGCGCCATGCTCGCCAGCGACCGGGTGGCGTCGGCCTTCGCCTTCGGCACCCACGGCTCCACCTACGGCGGCAACCCGCTGGCCTCGGCGGTGGCCCTGGCGGCGGTGGAGTTCATCGACACCCCGGAGGTGCTGGAAGGCGTGAAGCGCCGCCATGCGCTGTTCCGCGAGCACCTCGAGGCGATCAACGACAGGCACGGGGTGTTCGGCGAGATCCGAGGCATGGGCCTGTTGATCGGCGCGGTGATGTCCGCCGACTACGAGGGGCGCGCCGCCGAGATCCTGCCGCTGGCGGTGGAGGAGGGGCTGATGGCCCTGGTCGCCGGGCCCAACGTGCTGCGCATGGCGCCCTCGCTGGTGATCCCCGAGGCGGACATCGCCGAGGGCATGGCGCGCCTGGAGCGCGCCATCGCTCGGCTCGTGGCCGGTCAGTGAGCCGGCCCGCCGGCCCCCTGTCATCCGAGGGAGACCCCGCCATGCTGGTCGTTCGCCCCGTTGTGCCCGCCGACCTGCCCGCCCTGGAGCGGCTGGCCGGCATGGCCGTGCCGCAGCTGACCAACCTGCCGGCCCATCGCGATCGCCTGGAGGAGCGCATCGCCCGCTCCCGCCAGGCCTTCACCGCCGAGGTGGCCTTCCCCGGCGATGAGCACTACACCTTCGTGCTCGAGGACCGGGAGCGCGGCGAGGCGGTGGGCACCGCTACCATCCGCGCCCAGGCCGGCGCCCGGGACGCCTACTATACCTACCGGCAGGAGACCCTGATCCACGCCTCCCAGCAGCTCAACGTGCGCCGAGAGGTGCAGACCCTGGCGCTCTCCCACGAGGTCTCCGAGGCGAGCCTGCTGTGTGCCTACTCGCTGGACCCCCGCTACCGGGGCACCAGCGCCGAGAGCCTGCTGCGCCGCGCGCGGCTGATGTTCATCGCCCAGTACCCGGAGCGCTTCGCCGGCCTCTTGGCCATGGCCTTCCCCGGCTTCCTGGACGGCGCCGGTGAGTCGCCGTTCTGGAACAGCGTGGGGCGCCACTTCTTCATGCGCGACTACCAGGAGATCAACACCCTGGCCGGCATCCGCTCCAAGAGCTTCATCGCCGAGGTGATGCCGCAGTTCCCGCTCTACCTGCCGCTGCTCACCCCCCAGGCGCGGGCCGCCATCGGCCGCGAGCATCCCGACCATGAGGGGGCGCTGGCCGAGATGCTCGCCGAGGGCTTCCTGCGTTCGCGTCACGTGGACATCTTCGATGCCGGGCCGGTGATCAAGGCCGAGCGCGAGCGGCTGCAGACCTTCCGCCGCGCCGCCTGGCACCCGGTGCGCATCCGCCCGGCCCACGCCCTGCCGGATGCGGAGCCGGCCATGGTGGCCAACCAGCGTCTCGGTGACTTCTGCTGCGTGGTGGCGCGCTATGCGCTGTCGCCCACCGGCCAGCTGATGCTCTCGCCGGAGCACGCCGAGCGCCTCGGCGTGGAGGAGGGGCGCGCGGTGCTGGCCGCGCCGCTCGCGCTGCCCGGCATGGGCGACGACGGCGCCGAGGAGCGCGACCCGGGCTACGACGAGGGAGAGCTGTGATGCGTATTCGACCGATCGCCGAGGGTGACCTGGACGAGCTGCAGGCGCTCTCCCGGGAGACCGGCGTGGGCTTCACCTCGCTGCCCGACAACCGCGAGTTCCTGGCCGCCAAGATCGCCGCCACGATCAACGCCTTCGAGGAGCGTGTGCCGCCGGACCAGCGCAACTACTTCTTCGTGCTGGAGGACGAGGCCACCGGCCACCTGGCCGGCTGCTGCGCCATCGAGGGCGAGGTGGGGCGCGAGGTGCCCTTCTACCACTACCGGGTAGGCACCCTGGCCCACTCCTCGGTGCAGCTCGACCTGCATCGCACCATCGACAGCCTCTTCCTGTGCTCCGACCACACCGGCGATGCCGAGGTGGCCTCGCTCTTCCTGCGCCCCGAGTACCGCGGCGGCGACCGCCGCCACCAGCGCAACGGCGCGCTGCTCTCCATGGTGCGCTGGCTGTTCATGGCGGAGTTCCGCGACCGCTTCCCCGCCAAGGTGCTGGCGGAGATGCGCGGGGTCTTCGACGAGCGGGGCAGGAGCCCCTTCTGGCACTGCCTGGGCAGCCACTTCTTCCCGCTGGACTTCGACGAGGCCGACCGGCTCACCGGGCTGGGCCAGAAGAGCTTCATCGGCGAGCTGATGCCCAAGTACCCGATCTATACCCCCTTCCTCTCCGAGGAGGCGCGGGCCTGTATCGGTCGGGTCCACGAGCAGACCCGCCCGGCCCTGGCCATGCTCAAGAAGGAGGGGCTGCGCTGGGAGGGCTACATCGACATCTTCGACGGTGGTCCCACCGTCGAGGCCTATATCGACGATGTGCGCGGTGTGCGCCTCTCCCGGCACTGTCGGGTCGAGATCGACCCGGCTCTGAGCGATGAGGGCGCGCGGCCGCGCTGGCTGGCCGCCACCACCGGGATGGCCGACTTCCGCGCCGCCTGGGTGGGGCGCGGTCCCGACGAGGCGGGCGTGCTCAGGCTCTCGCCCGGCGAGGCGGCGCGGCTCGAGGTGGATGCCGGCGCCACCCTGCGGATTCTGGATAGCGAGGAGGAAGGCTGATGAAGGCGAGACGAGAGCTGCTGGTGGGCGGTATCTGGCAGGCCGGGGAGGGCCGGACCTTCACCAAGCACGACCCGGTCTCCCGGGAGCGACTCTGGGAGGGGCGTGCCGCCAGCCCGGACCAGGTGGCGGCCGCCGTGGCGGCCGCCCGCACGGCCTTCCCCGGCTGGGCGCGGACGCCCTTCGCCGAGCGCCAGGCCCTGGTGGAGCGCTTCCGGGAGGTGCTGGAGCGCCATCGCGAGGACCTGGCCGCGGCCATCGCTCACGAGACCGGCAAGCCGCTGTGGGAGTCGCGCACCGAGGTGGGCGCCATGATCGGCAAGGTGGCGCTCTCCCTGCGCGCCTACCAGGAGCGTACCGGCGAGCGGGAGCGCGACCTGGGCGATGCCCGGGCGGTGCTGCGCCATCGTCCCCACGGGGTGATGGCTGTGTTCGGTCCCTACAACTTCCCCGGCCACCTGCCCAACGGCCATATGGTGCCGGCGCTGCTGGCGGGCAACTGCGTGGTCTTCAAGCCCAGCGAGCAGACCCCGCTGACCGCCGACCTCACCCTGCAGTGCTGGCTGGAGGCGGGGCTGCCCGCCGGCGTGATCAACCTGGTGCAGGGTGCCGTGGAGACCGGGCAAGCGCTTGCCGCCGATCCGGGCATAGATGGCCTGCTGTTCACCGGCAGCGCCGGGGTTGGCGGCATGCTGCACCGTCAGTTCGCCGGCCAGCTGGACAAGATCCTTGCTCTGGAGCTGGGCGGCAACAACCCGCTGGTGGTGAAGGACGTGCCCGACCAGGACGCCGCGGTGCTCACCATCCTGCAGTCGGCCTACCTCTCCGGCGGCCAGCGCTGCACCTGTGCCCGGCGGCTGATCGTGCCCGAGGGGCCGGTGGGTGACCACCTGCTCGACGCGCTCAGCGACGCCGTCTCGCGGCTGCGGGTGGCCGGCCCGTTCAGCGAGCCCGCCCCCTTCTACGGGGGCCTCGTCAGCGTGGCGGCGGCCGATGGACTGCTCGCCGCCCAGGCGTCGCTGGAGGAACTCGGCGCCACGGTGCTGGCGCGCATGGAGCGCCTGGAGGAGGACACCAGCCTCCTCTCGCCGGGGCTGATCGACGTCACCGGCCTCGAGGTGCCCGACGAGGAGCACTTCGGCCCGCTGCTCAAGGTGCAGCGCTACCGCGACTGGGACGAGGCGATCGCCCTGGCCAACGCCACTCGCTACGGCCTGGCCGCCGGCCTGATCGGCGGCGAGCGCGCCGACTGGGACGACTTCCTGCTGCGCATCCGCGCCGGCATCGTCAACTGGAACCGCCAGACCACCGGCGCCTCCGGCGATGCCCCCTTCGGCGGGGTAGGGGAGAGCGGCAACCATCGCCCCAGTGCCTTCTATGCGGCCGACTACTGCGCCTATCCGGTGGCCTCCGTGGAGAGCGAGGACCTGCACCTGCCCGATCAGCTGCCGCCGGGGGTGAGCCTGTGAGCGACCAGCAGAGACCGGATCGCGACTACCGCGAGGTCAACTTCGACGGCCTGGTGGGGCCGACCCACAACTACGCGGGCCTGGCGCTGGGCAATGTCGCCTCGATGAGCCACGGCGGCCTGGTGGCCAACCCCCGGGAGGCCGCCCTCCAGGGGCTGGCCAAGATGAAAGCGCTGATGGACGCCGGCTATCTCCAGGGGGTGCTGCCGCCCCAGCAGCGCCCCGACCTCGGCGCCTTGCGGGCGCTGGGCTTCACCGGCAGCGACGAGCGGGTGCTGGCCCGGGCCGCCGGCGATGCCCCGCAGATCCTGCGGGCGGTCTGCTCCGCCTCGAGCATGTGGACCGCCAATGCCGCCACGGTGACGCCCAGCCCGGACGCGCCGGATGGCCGGGTGCACTTCACCCCGGCCAACCTGCAGTCGAGCTTCCATCGCTTCCTGGAGCCAGCCACCACCGGCCGGGTGCTGGCGGCGATCTTCCGCGACGAGGCCCGCTTCGCCCACCACCCGGCGCTGCCGGCGACGCCGGCCTTCTCCGACGAGGGAGCGGCGAACCATACGCGCCTGGCCGGCGGCCACGGTGAGGCCGGCGTGCACCTCTTCGTCTACGGCCGCGAGGCCTTCGGCTGGGGCAGCGAGACCCTGCCGGCCCCGAAGCGCTTCCCTGCGCGCCAGACCCTGGAGGCGAGCCAGGCGGTGGCCCGCCAGCACGGCCTGGCCGAGTCGCAGACGGTCTTCGCCCAGCAGCATCCCGAGGCTATCGACGCCGGGGTCTTCCACAACGACGTCATCGCGGTGGGCAACGGCCCGGTGCTGCTCTATCACGAGATGGCCTTCCTCGACGAGGCGGGCACTCTCGAGGCGCTGCGCGAGCGCATGAGCACGCCGCTGATCCCGGTGCGCATCCCCCTCGAGGCGGTGAGCCTCGAGGATGCCATCGGGTCGTACCTCTTCAACTCCCAGCTGCTCTCCAACCCCGACGGCTCCATGACCCTGGTGGTGCCCGGGGAGTGCCAGGAGAACGAGAGCGTGTGGCGTACGGTCCAGGACCACCTGCTGGCCGGGGCTAACCCCATCGGCGAGGTGGTGGTGAAGGACGTCAAGCAGAGCATGCGCAACGGCGGCGGGCCCGCCTGCCTGCGCCTGCGGGTGGTGCTCGGCGCCGAGGAGCGCGGGGCGCTGGCCGGCCGGGTGCTGCTCGACGACGCCCTGCACGGCGAGCTTACCGCCTGGGTCGAGCGCCACTACCGCGATCGTCTCGCCCCCGAGGATCTCGCCGACCCGGCCCTGGCCCGGGAGACCCTCGTCGCCCTGGACGAACTGAGCGGTATCCTCGAGATCGGCAGCGTCTACCCCTTCCAGCTGGGGTGAGGGCCGCCGGCCCCCACGACATCGGCCCGCCAGATGGCGGGCCGATGTCGTCATGGGTGAGGGGGTGATGAAGAGAGGTGCTCAGCCGCCGCTGGCCGCTCCGCCCACCACGCCGCCGCGCAGGCCGCTGCGGTTGCCGCTGGCCTGAAGGTGGCTGGCCACGGCGTCCTCCGGGGAGCCGGCCATCTCGCGGAACATGCCCATGGAGCCGAGCAGCGCCGAGGACTCGTAGGGCACGAAGACGCGCTCACCCTCCTTGGCCATGGTCGGCAGCGCCTTGATGTAGCTCTGGCCGAGCAGGTAGCCCACCACGGTGCGCTTGTTCTCCTCGCTGTCGCCGATGGCGCCCAGCACCAGCTTGATCGACTCCTGCTCGCCCTGGGCGCGCAGGATGGCGGACTCCTTGTCGCCCTGGGCGTTGAGAATCGCCGACTCGCGCTGGCCCTGGGCCATGGCGATGGCGGCCGCCTTCTCGCCCTCGGCCTCGGTGACGGTGGCCCGGCGCTTGCGCTCGGCGGCCATCTGCAGGCGCATGGCGGACTCCACCTCCTCGGGCATGGCGATGTCCTGCACCTCGACCCGGGAGATCTTCACCCCCCACTTGGAGGCGGCCTCCTCCATGGCGGCCTGGATCTCGTTGTTGACCTCGGCGCGGGACTCGAACAGCTTGTCGAGCTCCATCTTGCCGACTACCGAGCGCAGGGTGGTCTTGGCCAGCACCTCCACCGCCTGGCTCATGTTCTCCACCTCATAGACGGCGCGCTTCGGGTCGATGATCTGGTAGTAGAGGGCGCCGTTGATATTCACCGTGACGTTGTCGGTGGTCACCACCGGCTGGCCGGGGAAGTCCATCACCGTCTCGCGGCGGTCGATGCGCGCCTCGTTGCTGGTGACGGCGTGGTACTCCTCGCCCATCTTGCGATAGCGGATCATGGTGATGGCGCGGGGTTGGTCGATGAAAGGCACGATGATGTTGATGCCGCTCTCCAGCACCCGGTTGAACGACCCCAGGCGCTCGATCACCATCACCTCCGACTGGCGCACGATCACCAGCCCCTTGGCGATGATCAGGATGCCGATGACGACGACGATCAGGGCGATGATCAGCCCCGGGCTGACGGGAAGATCCATTGGGTATTACTCCTTGTCGTGGGTGGCGCCGGAGACCGGCGCTGGAGAGGCCAGCGTCACGATGGCGGTGGTGCCATCGAAGGCCTGGAAGATGACCCGAGTGCCGGGAGGCAGGTCGGTCTTGCCGCTCTCCTCGTCGGCGGCGACCCGCAGGCGATAGAAGTCGCCGTTGATCTTGATGCCGCTGGCGCCGTCGAAGTCGCGCTTGAGGGTGGTATAGGTGTGGCCCTTCTCCACCCCGGTACCGGTGGTGCCGTAGGCCACGCCGCGGGGCGAGAACCGGGGGCGGATCACCCAGATGGCAAGTGGCACCAGGAGACCGGAGAAGAGGCCCATGCCCAGCAGCTGCCAGGGAAGCGGCAGCCCCAGGGCAGCGAGGCCGGCGGTCAGGGCGGCGGCGATGCCGAGCGCCAGCAGCACCAGCCCGCCGGTGGTGAGCTCGGCAAGGCCCAGCAGCAGGGCGACGATCAGCCAGATGACGGCGGGGTTCCAGTCCATGGGGCGTTCCAGTGGCTCGGGAGTGGGAGACCGGACCGCAGTGGCCCAGAGACGCGGCGGGCGACGAGGGGGGATCTGGACGCATGCCGCCAGGCCGCTCCCCCAGGGTACTCGGTTGAGGCCCCGTGGGCCATGCCCGCCGGGGGAAGGCCTGTGGAACCCCGGCGGCGGTCAGGGTTCCAACGGACGCGGCCATCCCCCTTGACCTTTGGGCGGCCCACAGGTTCTAGAGTGTGAATGTCACCGACCAAGCGAACCCTCTGCAAGGAGCCCCACCATGACCCATCGACAGACGCGCCAGCCGAACCGCAAGGAGGAGATCCACGCCATTGCCGAGACGCGCCCCCGAATCGCGCCCGGCTGGTGGTTCGCCGCCTTCGGGGCTGTGGCCCTGGCCGGTGCTGCCCTGCTGGCGCAGCCGGCGATGGCGGGTAGCCACGGCCACGGCGACCATGCCCACGGTGACCACGCCCATGGCGAGGCGCACCGTGATGACGAGCATGCCGACAACCCAGCGGTGCAGGCCTACCGGGAAGCCAATGACCGCATGCACGAGGGCATGATGGTCGGCTTCACCGGCGATGCCGATGTGGACTTCGCCCGCGGCATGATCCCTCACCACCAGGGGGCCATCGACATGGCCAACATCGTGCTGGAGCACGGCGAGGATGAGGAACTCCGCGAGCTGGCCCAGGAGATCATCGCCGCCCAGGAGGAGGAGATCGCCTTCCTGCGCGACTGGCTCGAGTCCCACGGCCACAGCGTCGACTGACCTCCCTCGTCAGCTGATGCTACGCTTCGCAGGCGGCCCACGGGCCGCCTGCTCGCGTTAGCGCCGCCGTCGACGCTTGCGCCTGACCGAGAAGGCCTCGATGGGTGAAAATTGGGCTATGCTGTCGCCCATTTGCTATTGATTCGTCGGGAGGCAAGCAACGGTGAGCGGTCTGATCTACTGGCTGGACATGGCGGGGGTGATCGTCTTTGCGCTGTCGGGCGTGATCCTGGCCTGTCGCTCCCGCATGGACCCCTTCGGCATGCTGGTGCTGGCGGCGGTGACGGGCATCGGCGGCGGCACCCTGCGCGACTTGGTGCTGGGCGTGCGGCCGGTCTTCTGGGTCACCGACCCCACCTACCTGTGGGTCATCATGGCCACCGTGGGGCTCTCGATCCTCTGCTTTCACTATATCCATCGGCTCAACCGGGGCTTCCTGCCGGTGGCCGATGCCTTCGGGCTGGCGCTGTTCACGGTCATCGGCACCCACAAGGCGCTTCTGCTCGAGGCGCCGGGGGTGGTCGCGGTGCTGATGGGAATGCTGACCGGCGTAGCAGGGGGCATGGTGCGTGATGTGCTGGCGCGGCGGGTGCCCATGGTGCTGCGTCAGGAGGTCTACGCCACGGCGGCCATCGCAGGCGGCATCACCTACGTGGTGCTGGACGCCCTCTCCGCACCGGGCACCCTGACCATTGCCCTGGCGCTGCTGGTGACCCTGGGCTTGCGCCTCGCCGCCATCTACTGGCAGCTGGCGCTGCCCACCTTCGCCTGGGTGACCATTACGCCTCCGCCGCCATCCGGCGAGGAGACCGGTGAAGGTGCGGCGCCACCCGCCGTGCCGCGCCCCAAGGTGCGGGTCAGGATGATCCGGCCGGAGCAGTCGAGGCGCCGGACCAGATAGTCACGCGCCACCTACCATCGAGAGGAAAAAGTCATCAGGTCATTTCCGGTTGCACAATGGCTGTTTTGAAGGCATTCGTGACATCAAGCTGTGGAGAAAGCTCTTTCTGGATGGCTGCATACAGTTGAGTCAGATCCTGGTGGACCTGCTGCTCTGCTACTTGATGATCGATGTAGAAGGCGTTTCTCTTGCCATGGTAAAAAATGTCGCCGCTAACTTTCGAGAAGTGAAAGCCTGAGTAAGAAAGGAGTCGTGGGAGCTTGGGCTCCATCATGGCAAATACATGCCGCTTTCCGGTAAGGCCGACGAGGGTGTAGGTGCAGAGGAACAATCCTATCAAGATGATGGGAAAGACTTTTCTCTCTTCCAGGGTGAAGATGTTACTGGTTTGAGACGTATCATCCTTGGGCCTTTCTCGAAAAGGCTTGGCAATTGCGAGTCGTGATACTTCGCAGATTTGATTGCGAGGCAGGATGTCTGGGCGAAACGTGTCATGGTTCAGAATGCCGTCGCCGTGGGCCTCGATTGGCAGCAATTCACCATGATTGCTATCGATTTCGCTAGGAGCTATCAGACGAAGGCAGCCAGCGATCAGTCCCGTTCTTTTGTGCCTGATAAAACAGTGGATCGCTCTGCTGTCATGCTCATCACGTTCCAGGCTATGGCTTTCATCCTCTTCCATGTCATAGCCGATTTCCTTGATGAAGACGTCATGTCTCAGTGCGAAAACGTCCTGGAGCTGCCTTGGGTTTTTTGCAATCGTAAATGAGAACTCTTCCCCAAACCTGTGAAGGAGGTCTTTCCTTTCCAACGTTTCTGGTTCGACCTTTGGGATGGCTTTCATGGGATAAGAATCCTGTGCGGAAGAGCGGAGCTCTGAGAGCGTTCGCCGGTTTAAGTGCTTATTTGTGTTGAAATGGCTCTTTCATCGAGTGTCACTGATAATGCTCTCGATGGGTTCTGGCATGCCCAGTAAATAACCCTGCCCATAAGCTATCCCATAGTCTTGCAGTATGGGTAGCAGGGCCTCCTGGTTTACAAATTCAGCAATGGCCTGCTTGCCGAACCCGGCTGCAATATCGGCAATGGCCTTGACGATCACGCGGCTGTCGGCATTCACCGCCAGGTTGCGGATAAAACTGCCGTCGATCTTGATGTAGTCCACCGGAAGCTGGCCCAGGTAGTGGAAGCTGCTGAAGCCCACGCCGAAGTCATCCAGGGCCGTGCGGCAGCCGAGGTCCCGGATGCCCTGCAGTACCCCTCGGGCCGTGGAGAAGTCGGTCACGGCGGCGGTCTCGGTGACCTCAAGGATCAGGTACTCGGGATCGGCGCCGCTGGCAGCAATCTCATCGGCCAGGTACTGGTTCAGCCCATCGTCATGCAGGGACTGCCCGGAGAGGTTCACCGCCAGGCTTACCCCCTGCTCCTGTACCCGGCTCAGGGCGCGAAGGCTGTGACGCAGCACCCAGCGGTCCAGGGCGATGATCTGCCCACTGCGCTCGGCTACCGGGATAAAGGTCGCCGGCGAGATCAGGCCGCCCTGGTCGTCGCGCATGCGCAGCAGCACCTCGTAGTGGCGCACGTCGCGATCCTCCAGGCGCACGATGGGCTGAACCATCAGCTCGAAGGCATCCTCCTCCAGGGCGCGGTGAACGCGCTCCTCCCAGTAGACCCTCTCCTGCAACTCCTCTCGTGCGCCCTGCGCCGTGGCCAGCAGGTGCCAGCGCTGGGTGCCCGAGGCCTTGGCCTTGTACATGGCCATGTCGGCGCTGGCCATCAGGTCGATGGGGTTGTCGGCATGTTCCGGGAAGAGCGCGATGCCGGTGCTGGCCGAGACCCTATGGCGCCTCTCTGCGACGGCGAACCCGGTGCCCTCGAGAATCTGACTGATCTGCTGGGCGATGCGCACGGCGAGATCGGCATCCGCTTCCCTGAGCAGCAGGGCGAACTCGTCGCCCCCCAGCCGGGCGATGACGCCCCGGTGGCCTAGCTCCTCGGTGAGCACGCGAGCCACCTTGCGCAGCAGCTGGTCACCTGCCTGATGGCCGCAGAGCTCGTTGACATCCTTGAACTGGTCCAGGTCCATCAGCAGCATTGCCCCGCTCAGCCCATGCTTGATCGCTGCGCCCAGAGCCTCCTGGAAATAGCGGCGGTTATAGAGGCCGGTCAGGGGGTCGCGTTCGGCCAGCCAGGTCAGGCGTGCCTCGGCGGCCTTGCGCTCGGTGATATCCAGGCCGACCGAGATCCTCCCGGGCGCGGCCTCGTTACTCCCGGGGAGCGGGGCGTGGTACCAGGCGATGGTGTGCTGCTGGCCATCGGCGGTGACCAGCAGGCGCTCCTCCAGGTGCGGGGCGGCAAGGGGCGGGCCGGCGGGCGGCTGGCCCGGCGCGAAGACATCCTCGAACAGGCGATTCAGCAGTGTCTCCTCTTCGCTGCCCATGACCGTCAGCGCATAGTCGTTGACCAGGCCGATGCGGCCGCTGGCGTCCTGGGTCACGATGAAGACCCGGGCGGTATCCAGCAGGCTGCCGATGAAATCGCGCTCCCTGGCCAGCTCCTCGACCCGCTCGGCGAGCTGCTCGCCTCGGGCCGAGACCTCCCGTTCCAGGGTCTCGAGCTGGTCGGCCAGTGCCAGGGTGGTGCCCTGCAGCACGTCGATCTCGTCGGCGAGGATGCGCCGGGGGCGTGGAATGGCGGCCCTGGCCTCGGCGAAGCCCCCGCGGGCCAGGGTGGGCAGCACGCTGGCGATCCGCCGCAGCCGGGCCATGGGGCTGAGCAGGATGGCGAGCAGCAGCAGTTCGGCCACCAGCCAGCCGAAAATCCCCACGGCGACCAACACCCGGGTGTCATGGGCGATGGCCTTGATCTGGGGGGTGATGTCCGAGGCGAGCAGGAAGTAGCCGACGCTGCGGCGGTCCTCGTCCTCGTCCATGCGCACCGCGCTGAGCTCGATGGTCTGGCCCGAGTACTCCAGGCGCAGGGGCCGGCGCTCCAGATCGCGCACAGAGACCTGTGGGGCGGCGCTGTGCAGGATAGGCAGGTAGGCCTCCTGTCGCGTCATGGCGATGAGCTGCCCCCGCCAGGCGGGAATGGCCCGCTCCTCTGGCAGTTCCGGATCGGCCGGGCTTCCCACTACCAGCAGGGCCACGTCGCTCTCGGAGACCTGCTGAGCCTGACGAGTGACGTCGGCCAGGGAGCGAGAGAGGATCACAGCACCGGCGCTTTCCCCCTCGACCAGCACCGGTACGGCCGCATACTGCCGGCAGTCGCTGGTGCAGCGCAGGGCGGAGTGGGGCATCTCGTCGCGCAGCACGCGGCGTACCCACTCCTGGACGGGCCGCTCGTTGTGCAACTGTCCCTCGCCCCAGGCGGCCTGCTGGTTCGCGTCGATGTCGAAGACGAGGATCTCGTCGATCCCTGCCTCCAGCTGCAGCGTGGGCCACTGGGTCTCCAGCGAGTCGACCAGCAGCGACGGCTGGCCGGCCTGGAGCGCCTCACCCAGCCCCTGGCCCGAGGCCACCAGCGAGGCCAGCTGGCGCAACCCTTCCTCGGAGCGCTCCAGGGCCAGGCGGATCTCGCGGACCTGGCGCTCACCGTGCTCGGCGCGGCTGGTCTCGAACTGGCGAGTCAGGTTGGTATGCACCAGCCAAGCGAACAGCGCCACCAGCAGCACCAGAAGCAGGCTGCTCAGGGCGATCACTCGCCAGGTGAGGCTGAGGCGGCAGGGCCGGCGGTCGATAGAGGACATGGGAGGCCTCGGGCCGGTCAGAAGCGCAGCGAGAGCTGGAACAGCAACATGTTCCAGCGGCGGCTGGTCTCGGCCGGGTCCGGATTATCCTGCACGGGCAGCTATCCGGTGCCATCGATATGGTGGTACTCGGCAGCGAGCAGGACGCGCGGATTGACGGTCCACTGAAGGCCCAGGGTGTAGTCCTCCGCGAACTGGCTATGGGCGGGGCCGGCGCCGCTAGCCTCATAGGCAGAGCCTGAGCGATCGTCGCGGTTGTTGATCAGGCTGTCGTAGCGAACCAGCCACTGCCAGTTCTCGTGGAAGCGCCGGGTGTACTGGACGTACCAGCTTTCACCGGTCACGTCGAAGTTGAAGGCCGGGTTGTTGAAGTTTTTGAGGCCGGAGTTGCGCCAGGCGTATTCCGCCGTCAGGCTTCACCGCTCCTCGTTGTACTGCAGTGACAAGACCCAGGGTCTGAAATAGAAGTCGCCGTCGCTCAGTCCGGGCACCGACGAGTCGAAGCTGGCGTTGGCATCCGCCCTGCTGATAGCGGCGATAATGCGTCCGCCATCGTGCTCATAGCGAATCTGACCGATTGCCGAGCGTTGAGGATCAAGCGAACCGGGGACTGTGTCCAGGCGAAGGGTGCCTCTCAGGTCATCGCCTGCCTGCGGTACACCGTAGCTCAATTGGCCCCTCAAGGTGCCAGAAGGGATGCGCTCCTCCATGTAGAAGGCGACACCATCCCCGGACAGGGCCAGCGATCGGGTTCTGTCGAAGTAGATGGACTGGGGCAGCAGGATGCCGGGGCGGGTAAAGGCCACATCCCGGGTCTGGTTATAGAACCCGAAGGGGTTCTTGAAGCGGCCAACTTGAGCGCCCAGGGTGCGCCGCTGGTTGGAGACCATCTGGTAGTCGACGACGCCATAGTCCAGCACCGGCTTGGCGTCGCTGCCATCCCCGCCGGCGCGCCGGCTGAGCACCTGGGCGGCGATCAGCACGTCCTGATGGGGGCGGAAGGAGGCGTTGGCGCCGATCTCGGTGTACTTCAGGCTGCCGCCTCCGCTGCTGCTCGGGCCGAAGAAGTCATTGCGATCGGTGATCACCAGCGCCTGGCTGAGGAAACCGTGCAGCTGCAGGGTATCCAGCATGCTGCTGTCTGCCGCAGCCGGAGCGTTGCCGCCCAGCAGCAGGGCGGCCAGCGCCAGTCGGGCACGGCGCTCACTCCACCGAAATGACTTGGACACGATCATCCAGATACTCCCTTTCCAGATAGCCCAGGGCGCCGGGGGTGTTGGCGATGCGGTCGAGCATCTCGGCCTGGGAGAAGACTCGCGTGGGGGCCTGCCCGGTGCCGGAAAACACCATGCGGTCCCAGGCCAGCTGAAGCTGGTGCGGATAGACGGCCAGGCGCTCCTTCACGAAGCGCCCGTGTACAGGATCATCGTTGCTGAGTACATGGACCCTCACCGCCTGGCCATCCGGCCAGGTGCGTTGCCGCATGGCGAAGATGGCGCGGGTGGTATCGCGGGTCAGGTGGACGGTCCGCACATCCGGGTGGGCCACCAGGACCGGGCTCTCGTCGGCAGCTGCCAGGGAGGGCCAGCACAGCGCGAGCAGGGCCGCCAGCAGGCCATGCCTCAGCCACGCCACCGGAAGGCCCCTTGACGGCTGGACAGGCGCTCTGACGCCACCGCTGGAGGTGACAGGATGGAGATAAGCATCTGCGTATCGGTTCCCCGTGAATGATTCGCTGCAGCCTCGGGCTTCGTCTTGCGCGTCGCTCCGGGCGAGGACCTTCTCTCCTGCATACGATGTGGCCATCTGGTTATGGTGTCGGCAGCCGCCGCCCCTTGCCCCGGCGACTGTGCTGATGCGGCCATCTTTGGATACGCTACATCATTGGAAGGCAATGTAAAGCGAGGATCTCAACGCGTAACGAATTCCGGCGGCAATCGCCGCCGGAGAGTGGGTGAAGTCACCAGGAATCGATCAGTTGAAAACGGTAAAGCTGTGGGCGTTGAGCCAGAGGTGGGTGGCCACGCTGGCGGCGTAGCCGACGGCGATGACCGGCGCCCAGCGC
>NZ_QGTM01000003.1 GCF_003182195.1 Halomonas sp. A11-A | reverse complement strand
AAATAATCGCCAACTTCGACCATGACCACTCGGATCTGGCACTACCAGGCTTGGTCTGCGAAGGTTGTTGGAGCACTATGAGAAATCCGGGCTAGTGGGTCGTGGCGAGCATCACCACGCTCAGCGCCGCCGAGATCCACATGGCGGGGCGGATCGCCTGCATCCGGCCGGTGAACACCTTGATCAGCACGAAGCTGAGGAAGCCGAAGGCGATCCCCAGGGTGATCGAGTAGGTCAGCGGCATCAGGATGATCGCCAGGAAGGCCGGGAAGGCCTCGTCATAGCGATTCCAGTCGATCTTGCCGATGGGCGAGAGCATGAAGAGCCCCACCAGCACCAGGGCCGGCGCCGTGGCGATGCTCGGCACCAGCGAGAGCAGCGGCGAGAGGAACAGGAAGGGCAGGAAGAGCAGGGCGATCACCACCGCCACCAGCCCCGTGCGCCCGCCCTGGGCCACGCCCGCGCCGGATTCGATGAAGGTCTGGGCCGCACTGGTGCCCAGCGGTGCGGCGATCATCGAGGCGAAGGCGTCCACCGTCATGGAGCGCTTGAGGTTGCGGGGGTTGCCGTCCTTGTCCTTGAGGTCCGCCGACTCCGACAGCGCCATGAAGCAGGAGAGCGCATCGAAGAAGTTGGTGAAGAGCATCACGAAGATGAAGGGCAGGTAGGCGACCTTGAGGGCGCCCCAGATGTCCACCTGCATCACCGCGCTGAAGTCGGGCCAGGCGGCCAGCCCGCTCCACTCCACCATCACCTCGCCGCCCCACAGGCGCCCCATGGGCGTGGCCAGCAGGGTGGTGAGCGCGATCCCCAGGATCAGGGCGCCGTTGAAGCGCAGGATCACCAGGATGGCGGTGGCCATCATGCCCAGGAAGAAGATCCCCAGCGCCGGGTCGAAGCTGCCGAGTGTGACCAGGGTGGCGTCGCTGCCGACGATGAAGCCGGCGTTCTTCAGGCCGATGAAGGTGATGAAGAGTCCGATGCCGCAGGTGATGGCATAGCGCAGCGAGGGCGGAATCGCCTCAATGATCGCCTTTCGCACGTTGAACATGGCCAGGATCGCGAACATCACGCCTGACCAGAACACGCAGCCCAGCGCCACCTCCCAGGAGAGCCCCGCACCCTGCACCAGGGTGTAGGTGAACAGGGCGTTCATGCCCATGCCGGGGGCCACCAGGATGGGGTTGCGGGCATAGAGCCCCATGGCCAGGCTGCTCATGAAGCTGATCAGGACCGTGGCCGAGAGGGCGGCGGAGAAGGGAATGCCGGCGTCGGAGAGGATCGCCGGGTTGACCACGATGATGTACATCGAGGCAAGGAAGGTGGCCATGCCGGCCAGCACCTCGGTGCGCAGGGTGGAGCCGCGGCGGCTCACCCCGAAGTAGCGGTCGAGCCAGTGTCCTTCCGTTGACGATGTCGGCTTGAGTGACTCGCCTGACAGGGAGGCATTGTTGGTGTCCATGAGAACCCCGTTGTTGTTGTGGGTTTCTGACCATATGGTCAGCTATGGGCCGCAGTTGGCCCGCTGGCGATGGCCCTCCATGCGCGGAGGGCCGTCGTGTCAGGTGCGTTTCGTGTGGTGATGGTGAATGGGCGGCACGCCCGCTCAGGAGCGGCGGTGCTGCAGGCGCCCTCCGGCCCAGGTCTCGGCCACGCTGCGATCATCGCCCAGCATCATCAGCGCGAAGAGCGTCTCACCAAGGGTGCGGCAGCGCGCGGTGCGCCGCGCCAGCAGCGGGGTCGCCGCGGGGTCGAGCACCACGAAGTCGGCGTCCATGCCCGGCGCCAGGCGGCCGATGCGATCGCTCAAGGAGAGGGCCCGGGCGTTGCCGAGGGTCAGGCCATGGAAGCCCTGCCAGGCGGTGAGGGGCTGGCCGCGCAGCTGGCCGACCTGGTAGGCGGCCTTCAGGGTGGCAAGCCCCGAGAGGTCGGTGCCGCCGCCCACGTCGCTGGCGAAGGTCACGCCCAGCCCCATCTCCCGGGCCGCCTGGCGGTCGAAGAGGCCGCTGCCGAGGAAGAGGTTGGAGCTGGGACAGAAGGCGAGGTTGGCGCCGCGCTCGGCCAGGCGTGCGCGCATCTCCTGGTCCAGGTGGATGCCGTGGGCGAAGGTGCTGCGCGGCCCCACCAGGCCCGATTCCTCGTAGACCGCGAGGTAGTCGCGGCTGCCGGGGAAGAGCTCCGCCACCCAGTCCAGCTCGCCGGTGTTCTCGGCCAGGTGGGTCTGCAGCCAGAGGCTCGGGTCGTTTCTCAGGATGGCGCCGGTGGCGTCGAGCTGGGCCCGGGTGGAGGTGGGCGCGAAGCGCGGGGTGAGGCTGTAGCCGAGCCGCCCCTTGCCGTGCCAGTCGCCGATCAGTCGCTCGCTGTCGCGGATGCCGCCCAGGGTGTCGTCGGTGAGGCCTTCGGGAGCGTGGCGGTCCATCAGCACCTTGCCGGCCAGCATGCAGAGCCCGCGCCGCTGGCTCGCCGCGAAGAAGGCGTCCACCGAGACCGGGTGGCTCGAGCAGAACACCTGGGCGGTGGTGGTGCCGACCCTGAGCATCTCGTCGAGGAAGGCCTCGGAGAGGGCGTCTGCGTGCTCGCGGCTGGCGAACTGTTGCTCCTCCGGGAAGGTGTAGTCGTTGAGCCAGTCGAGCAGCTGACGTCCGTAGGAGGCCATGATCTCCAGCTGCACGTAGTGGACGTGGCTGTCGATGAAGCCGGGGGTGATCAGCTTGCCGCGGTGATCGATCACCTCGAGGCCCGGGGGCAGCTCGGGGGCCAGGGTGGCGTAGTCGCCGATGGCCCGGATCCGACCGTTCTCGATCCACAGGGCACCGTCCGGGTGGTGGGTGACGCTGCCCGGGGCGGGGGTATCGGCGTCGCCGGGGTCGGCATCGAAGCTCAGCAGTTCGGCGCGCAGCAGGCGCGAGTCGTTCATCGTCATTGTGGTCAGGGGCTCATGATTGAAACAGGTGGCGCAGCTCGGCAGGATCCAGGCCACGCTGGTCGGGGCGTTCGACGCTTGCCGTCAGCGGCAGAAGCTCGGCGAGGGTGGCAAGCGCAATGGCGTAGGGGGTCTTGTCGCCCCCGGTGCCACCTGCCGCCATGCCGATGGGGCAGCGCACCCGGGCAAGTGCGGCCTCGTCATGACCGGCCTTGCCCAGCCGCGAGCGAAAGCTGGCCCACTTGCTTCCCGAGCCGATCAGGCCGAGGGAGGCGACGTCGCCACGGGCGAGCAGGGCATCCACCAGGGCGAGATCCTCAGCGTGGTCGTGGGTCAGCACCAGGGCATGGGCGCCCGGCGGTAGCGCGGCCACGGCAGCGACCGGGTCGGGGGCGTGGCGGCAGGCTAGCCGCGGCTGCTCTGCCGCCCAGTCGGGGAAGATCGCCTCCCGGCTGTCGTGCCAGCGCACCTGCCAGGGCAGCGGGGCGGCCAGGCGCACGAGTTCGGTGCCCACGTGGCCGGCACCGAACAGCGCCAGGGTGGTGGCGCTGCCCGGGAAGACCTCGATCAGCACGTTGACGAAGCCGCCGCAGCACTGGCCGCTGCGCCCGCCCAGGGAGAAGGCCTCGAGGCTGATGCCCCCCTCGGGACGGCCATCGTTGCCTACGAGCCGCGCCCGGGCGGCCTCGATCACCTGGTACTCGAAGGTGCCGCCGCCCAGGGTGTCGAAGACGGCATCCGGGGTGATCACCATCCTCGCCCCGGGCTCCCGGGGCGTGGAGCCGGCGCTAGTCACCTGGGTGGCCAGGGCGTGGGGGGCGCCGTCGCGCTGCAGGCGATGCAGGGCGGCGTGCCAGCTCTCGGGGCGACTTTCGTTCGCCGTGGGCGTGCTCTGCGGGGCCACGGTCACTGCTCCCCGAAGGCCGGCGGCCAGTCGCTGTGGCGGGCGCGCAGCGCCTCGGCGGCCAGCAGTACCCGTTCCGGCGTGGCCGGGGTGTCGAGCCGCGGGGCCTCGCGGTAGTCGGCGAGGCTCGCCAGGGCGTCACGCAGCGCCGACCACACCGAGATGCCCAGCATGAAGGGCGGTTCGCCCACCGCCTTGGAGCGGTAGATGCTGGCCATGGAGTTGGGGTGCCCCTCCATCAGCGCGACGTTGAATACCGGGGGCAGGTCGCCATAGGTGGGGATCTTGTAGGTGGCGGGCCCGTCGGAGATTAGCCGGCCGGCGTTGTTCCACTTAAGTTCCTCGCTGGTCAGCCAGCCCATGCCCTGAATGAAGCCGCCCTCCACCTGGCCGATATCGATGGCCGGGTTCAGGGAGTCGCCCACGTCATGCAGGATGTCGACCCGGCTCACCTGGTACTCGCCGCTCAGGGTGTCGACGCTTACCTCGGCCACGGCGGCCCCGAAGGCGTAGTAGTAGAAGGGGCGCCCCTGGCCGGTGTCGCGGTCGTAGTGGATCAGCGGCGTGGCGTAGAAGCCCTTTTCGGAGAGCGAGACGCGGCCCAGGTAGGCCGCCTGCACCAGCTCGCCCCAGGGGATGCGCCGCTCGCTTTCCCCTTCGCCTGCTACCAGGTGGCCGTCCTCCAGGCGCATGCCTTCGCGGTCGAGGGCATGCCCTTCATAAAAGTGCTCGGCGGCGAAGTCGAAGAGCCGCGCCTTGAGCCTCAGGCAGGCGTCGCGGGCGGCCATGCCGTTGAGGTCCGCGCCGCTGGAGGCGGCGGTGGGCGAGGTGTTGGGCACCTTGTCGGTGCGGGTAGCGGTGATGCGGACGCTGTCGAGGTCCAGCGCCAGCTCCCGGGCCACCACCTGGCAGATCTTGGTGTGCAGCCCCTGGCCCATCTCGGTGCCGCCGTGGTTGATCTGCACGCTGCCGTCGGTATAGACGTGAAGCAGGGCGCCGGCCTGGTTGAGGTGCTTGGCGGTGAAGGAGATGCCGAACTTCACCGGGGTCAGCGCCAGGCCGCGCTTGATCACGGGGCTGCCCGCGTTGAAGGCGGTGATGGCCTCTCGCCGTGCCCAGTAGTCGCTGCTCGCCTCCAGGCGCTCGATCAGCTCATGCAGCAGGCCGACCTGCTCCACGGTCTGGCCGTAGTGGGTGACGTTGCGTTCGCGGCGGTAGAGATTGCGCTTGCGCACGGTGAGTGGGTCCTCTCCCACCCGGCGGGCGATATCGTCCATGGCCGCCTCGATCACCATCATCCCCTGGGGGCCGCCGAAGCCGCGGAAGGCGGTGTTGGAGGCGGTATGGGTGCGGGCGCGATGGCCGGTGACCCGGGCCGCGCCCAGGGAGTAGGCGTTGTCGGCGTGGAACATGGCGCGGTCGACGATGGCATCCGACAGGTCCGGCGAGTAGCCGCAGTCGCCGATCACGGTGATCTCGCCGCCCTGAATCACGCCACGCTCGTCCACCCCCAGCCGGTAGCGGTTGTGGAAGGGGTGGCGCTTGCCGGTGGCTCGCATGTCGTCACCCCGGGGCAGGCGCAGCCTGGCCGCGCGGCCGGTGCGCCGCGCGATCAGTGCGGCGATGCAGGCCCAGGGCGAGGCCTGGGTCTCCTTGCCGCCGAAGCCGCCGCCCATGCGCCGCACCTCCACGGTCACCGCATGGAAGGGGATGCCGAGCACCTCGGCCACCAGCTTCTGGGTCTCGCTGGGGTGCTGGTTGGAGGTGTGGACCACCACCCCCTCGTCCTCGGTGGGGATGACCAGGCAGGCCTGCCCCTCGAGATAGAAGTGCTCCTGGCCGCCCACGAACTGCTCGCCCTCGACGATCTGGCTGGCGCCGCCAAGCGCCGCCTCCCAGTCGCCGCGCTGCTGGACGTGGGTGGGCCTCACGAACTCGCCGCGCTCGGCGGCGGCCACCGCATCGAGGCTCGCCGGCCGCTCGTCGATCGTGACCAGGCCGGCATCGAAGGCCGCCTTCACCGCCTCCCGGGCGGCGCGGTGGCTCTCGGCGGCCACGGCGAAGAGCACTTGGCCTGCGTAGCTAATTTCGTCCTCGACGAAGATCGGATCGCCTGGAAAGACCGGCCCGATATCGGTGTGGCCGGGCACCTCCTCGATGCCGACCGCGTCCACCACCCCGGGTAGCGCCCGGACCTGGTCCAAGGCCACGCCGGTCAGCCGGCCATGGGCCACTGGCGAGAGCGCCAGGGCCACGTGCAGGCAGTCCGCCGGCACCTTGAGGTCGTCGATATAGGCGGCGCGGCCGGTGACATGCTTCACCGCGCTCTCGTGGGCCTGGGAGTGGCCGGCGCTGCCGGGGAGAAGGGTGTCGCGAGCCAGCGGGCTCGCCCCCTGGATACGATCGTCGAGTTCCCGGCGTGCCTCGGCGGAGTCGGGGCCGACGTCGGCGTCATCTTTCATCTTAGTCGGCGCGGCACCGGGCGTCTTGGCAGGCGCGGCACCGGGCGCTTTATTGAGCTTAGTGAGCGTACGCATGGAGCATCACCTCCCGGTCAGAGTGGGCTTGCTGCTGCGCGATGACCAGGCGCAGCCGCTCCAGCAGGTTGGCGGCGGAAAGCGTGCGGTAGTAGGCGCTGCCGCGCACGTCGCTCATCGGCGAGAACGCCTGCCCCAGGGCGACACGGGCCGCCTGGAAGCTGGCCGCCGTGGGTGGCTGACCCTCCAGCGCCGCCTCGGCGGCGGCGGCCCGCTTCGGTATGGCCGCCATGCCGCCGAAGGCGAGGCGCACCTCACGCAGTACGCCGTCTTCCAGGCGCCAGGAGAATGCGCCCAGCACCGCCGAGATATCATCCTCACGACGCTTGGACAGCTTCCACACCTTGAGGTGTCGCCCCGGTTCGGGTCGGGGCAGGAAAACGGCGCGGATCACCTCGCCCTTGTCCTTGAGCAGTGCGGTCTGCTTGTAGTCCAGGAAGAAGTCGTCGAGGGATAGCTCCCTTTCACCGTCCGGCCCCGCCAGCCGAAGTCGCGAGCCCAGCGCCAGCAGCACCGGCGGGGTGTCGCCGATGGGCGAGGCGTTGGCGATATTGCCCCCCAGGGTGCCGCGGTTGCGCACCTGGGCGGAGCCCAGGCGGTGCAGCAAGTGGGCGAAGGCGGGATAGTGCTCGGTCAGCAGGGGCTCGAGGCGCGTGTAGGTCACCGCACCGCCGATCCACCAGCCCTCGCGGCCATCCGCCAGGGTGGCCGCCTCGATGGCGGTGAGCTCGGCCACCCGGGTCACGTCCACCAGACGCTCGAAGCGGCGCAGGCGCTGGGTCACCTCCAGCCAGAGGTCGGTGCCGCCGGCGACGATGGGCGCCTCGGGGTGGCGGCGACGCTCCTCGACCAGTTCGGCCAGGGTCACGGGCTGCACGAAGGCGTTATCGGCCGTGGGTTCCTGAGAGGGTGCGCTGGCATCCACGGCGAGATCCAGCCACTTGGGGCGCGCGTAAGGGTGCTCCCCCATGGAAAGGGCCGCGTCGCGGATCGGACGGTAGCCAGTGCAACGGCAGAGGTTGCCGCCTAGCGCCGCTTCGAGCCGCTCGGGGGTCAGCGGCGCGGGCCGCTGCCGGGTCTCCTCGTGCAGGGTGAAGAGCGACATCACGATCCCCGGGGTGCAGAAGCCGCACTGGCTGGCGTGGCAGGTCACCATGGCCGCCTGGGCGGGGTGCAGGGCCTCGCCCTGGGCGAGTCCCTCCACGGTGACAAGCGACCGGCCCTCGAGCTGGTGGGCGGGGGTGATGCAGGCGTTGGCACTATGGTAATGCACCCGGCCGTCGGGGCCGGCCTCGCCGATGGCCACGGTGCAGGCGCCGCAGTCGCCGGAGGCGCAGCCCTCCTTGGTGCCGGTCTGGCCGAGGGAGTCACGCAGCAGCTCGAGCACGCTGGTATCGGGCGTGGCCTCGCACCGGCGGGGCTGCCCGTTGAGCAGGAAGTCGATCATGACATTGTCTCTGTTATTGATCGCTGGGGGCGTCATCGACCATCAGGGAAGTCGATATGTTGACCATGTGGTCAGGATGGTTTCAGCATGGGCAACGATGGCCGATTTTGCAAGCCGATCGTCCGCGACCTTCGCCTTATGTCGCCATCCCGAGGCGGCCGGCAATTGCATGCACTGCCGCGGTGCGGCACTCTCGGCAGAGACCACTGGCACAGGGAGCGGGTAGATGACTGAAGTCGCGAGGCCGGCGGCGATACGCCGTACGCGGGAGAGAGACGAGGCCGGGGGCGCGACCCGTGAGCGCAACGAGCGCGAGATCCTCGCCGCGGCGGAGAAGATCTTCGCCGCCCACGGCTATCGCGGCGCCAGCGTCCAGGCCATCGCCGAGGCGGCGGGGCTACCCAAGTCCAACGTGCTCTACTACATGGGCAGCAAGCGCGAGCTCTACATACGGCTGCTGGAGCGGATGATGGCGCGCTGGAACGCCCTGCTGGACGATATCTCGGTGGACGATGATCCCGCCGAGGTGCTGGAGGCCTTCATCCGCAGCAAGATGGCGCTTTCCCGGCGCCACCCGGAGGGCTCACGGCTGTTCGCCGCCGAGATCCTCGCCGGGGCTCCCTTCCTGCAGGAGTACCTGAGCGGCGAGCTGCGCGCCTGGGTGGAGGGGCGCGGAGCGATCTTCCGCCAGTGGGCCGAGCGCGGCCTGATGGATCCGGTGGAGCCGGTCTGGCTGATCTTTTTGATCTGGTCTGCCACCCAGCACTACGCCGACTTCGAGGCTCAGGTGCTGGGCATCACCGGCAAGGGTGAGCTCAGTGACGCCGATGTCGAGCAGATCACTGCCTTCCTCACTCGGGTGATCCTCAAGGGATGTGGGGTGAGACCGCCCGGGAGCGGGGCATGATAGAGTGTTGTCTGGCGCATGTTGAAAAAGGTGAAGCCATGAATACGGCCAAGGATAATGTGCGGCAACTGCTCGAGTCCCTGCCCGAGGACTGTACGATGGAAGATATCCAGTACCATCTCTACGTCGTAGAAAAGGTACAGAGAGGCAGTCAGCGTGCTGAGACCGAGGGGGCTCTCAGCCAAGAACAGGTCGAGCGGAAGCTGACAAAGTGGCTCGACCGCTAGCCTGGTCACCAGAGGCGCTCGAGGATCTGGAACTCATCGCCGAGTATATCGAGCGAGATTCTGCCTTCTATGCGCGTGCTGTCGTGACCAAGCTGGTGGAGACGGCACGGGCGCTAGGTGAATTTCCTGAGCTGGGCAGAGTCGTGCCCGAACTTGGTGAGGCGAATATTCGTGAGCGCTTTGTCTATAGCTACCGCCTGATTTATCGCGTTGAGGCTGAGCGCATCCTGATTCTGGCCGTCATCCATGGGCGTCGTCTGTTGGAAAATACAGAGCGCTTCCCTCTATAGGCGTCAAGCCTCCTTCGGCAGCGCCAGGCTGATCAGCACGGTGGCCGCGAGCAGGGCGCTGGAGACCCAAAGGGTGGCGACGAGGCCACCGGCGAGGTAGAGCCAGCCGGAGAGCAGGGTGCCGATCAGCCGCCCCATGGCGTTGGCCATGTAGTAGAAGCCCACGTCCAGCGAGACCCCGTCCGAGCGGGCCATGCGCACGATCAGGAAGCTGTGCAGGCTGGAGTTCACCGCGAACACTACGCCGAACAGCATCAACCCCCCGAGCAGCACCAGCTGCGGCTGCGCCGCCAGGAGCTGTCCTTCAAGACCCAGGGCGATCAGCGCCGGCAGGGCGGTAAGCGCCGAGGCCCAGGCGATGGCGGCACCGCGACCCGCCGTGCCCCCGGTGATCCTGGGGGCGACCGCCTGCACCGCTCCGTAGCCGATCACCCAGAGCGCCAGGAAGCCCCCCACCCGCCAGCTGTCCCAGCCGAACTGGGTGGCCAGGAAGACCGGTAGGGCCACCACGAACCAGACGTCCCGTGCGCCGAACAGGCACATTCGTGCCGCCGACAGGATATTGATGGCGCGGCTCTTGGAGAGCATCTCGCGAAACTTCGGCTTGGCCTTGGCCCGGCCCAGATCGCCGTCGAGGCGCGCAAGCGACAGCGCCAGCACCCCGGCCAGCATCACCGCCATGGCGAGTATCGCCCCCTGGAAGCCGATCAGGGTCAGCAGCAGGCCCCCCAGGAAGAAGCCCACGCCCTTGAGCGCGTTCTTGGAGCCGGTGAGCAGCGCCACCCAGCGGTAGAGGGACTGATGCCCGGCGTCGCCGGCCGGCACCAGGGTCTTGATGGCGCTCTTGGCACTCATCTTGTTGAGGTCCTTGGCGATGCCCGAAAGCGCCTGGGCGGCCATCACCCAGGGCACCGAGAGCCAGGCCACCGGCACCAGCAGCATGGAAAGCGCCACCACCTGCAGGCCGAGGCCCAGGTTCATGGTGCGGTTGAGTCCCAGTCGCGCCCCCAGCCAGCCTCCCACCAGGTTGGTCACCACCCCGAAGAACTCGTAGAAGAGAAACAGCAGCGCCACCTCGAGTGCCGAGTAGCCCAGCTGGTGGAAGTAGAGCACCACCAGCATGCGCAGGGCGCCGTCGGTGAGGGTGAAGGCCCAGTAGTTGCCGGTGACCAGCAGGTACTGGCGGATCTCCCGGGGCAGGGCGGCGACGCGGGCGATCATGAGTCGGCCTTGCCTACCTTGGCGGCCAGCTCCGCGGTGCGGCAGGCGTAGCCATACTCGTTGTCGTACCAGGCGTAGAGCTTCACTTGGGTGCCGGCCACCACCATGGTGGAGAGCGCATCGATGATGGAGCTGCGCGGGTCGCTGCGATAGTCGATGGAGACCAGCGGGCGCTCTTCAAAGCCGAGGATCCCGGCGAGTTCGCCCTCGGCGGCCTCCTTCAGCAGGGCGTTGACCTCCTCCTCGGTGGTCTCGCGGGCGACCTCGAAGACCATGTCGGTGAGCGAAGCGTTGGCGAGCGGCACGCGCACGGCGTGGCCGTTCAGCTTGCCGGTCAGCTCGGGGAAGATGGCGGTGATCGCCTTCGCGGAGCCTGTGGTCGTCGGGATCAGGCTCATGCCGCAGGCCCGGGCGCGCCTGAGATCCTTGTGGGGGGCATCCAGAATCGTCTGGGTGTTGGTGATGTCGTGGATGGTGGTCATGGAGCCGTGGCGGATGCCGAGGTTCTCGTGAATCACCTTGACCACCGGTGCCAGGCAGTTGGTGGTGCAGCTCGCCGCCGTGACGATGCGATGCCGGGCCGGGTCGAACAGATGGTCGTTGACCCCCACCACCAGGTTGAGCACGCCCTCGTCCTTTACCGGGGCGCTCACCACCACCCGCTTGACCCCCTGCTCCAGGTAGGCCTGGAGCTTGTCGGTGGTCTTCATCTTGCCCGAGGCCTCGATCACCACGTCGCAGCCGGTCCAGTCGGTGGCCTCGATCTCGCGGTTGGCAGTGAAGGCGATGCGCCGGCCGGCCACCGTCAGGGCGCCGTCGTCCGCCGTGATATCATCGCCGCCGCCCGTCCACTGGCCGTGCACCGAGTCGAACTGCAGCAGGTGGGCGAAGGTGGCAGCGTCGCCGCCCGGGTCGTTGATCTGCACGAATTCAAGCTCCGGGTTCGTCCAGCCGGCGCGCAGGGCCAGGCGGCCGATGCGGCCGAAACCGTTGATGCCGATGCGTATCGCCATGGGAAGGCTCCTTGGGTATCAGGGGAAGTGGAGAGCGAGCATATATGGCGAATCGTATATGAATTCAGGTGACAGTTCGATGACAGCCGGCCTGCCCATCGAGGCGCGGCTCGACGCCATCCAGGCCGCCCTGGCGGCACACTCGCGCGCACTGCTGGTGGCCGAGCCCGGCGCCGGCAAGACCACGCGGGTGCCCCTGGCGCTGCTCGAGGCCCCCTGGGCCCGCGAGGGCCGGCTGCTGCTGCTGGAGCCAAGGCGGGTGGCGGCGCGGCTTGCCGCCGGCTTTATGGCGGAAAGCCTGGGGGAAAGCGTAGGCGAGACGGTGGGCTACCGGATGCGCGGCGAGAGCCGGGTCGGCCCGCACACCCGCCTCGAGGTAGTGACCCAGGGCGTGCTGACCCGCATGCTCCAGGAGGACCCGCTGCTGGAGGGGGTAGCCGGCATCCTCTTCGACGAGTTCCACGAGCGCAGCCTGGAGGCCGACCTCGGCCTGGCGCTGGCCCTGGACGCCCAGTCGGTGCGCGACGATCTGCGCCTCCTGGTGATGTCGGCGACCCTGGACGTCGAGGCCCTGCTCGGCGTGCTGGGCGAGGGCACCCCGGTGATCGACTGCCCAGGGCGCACCTTTCCCGTTGCGACTCGCTACCGCGCCCTCAACGCCCGGGAGGAGACCGCGCCCCAGCAGGCCCGGGCGCTGCTCGACGCCATGGGGCAGCAGGAGGGCGACGCCCTGGTGATCCTCCCCGGGGTGGCGGAGATCCGTCGCCTGGCCCGGGAGCTATCGAGCCGGTCGCCCGAGCTTGCCGTCATGGAGCTCCACGGCCGCCTGCCGCTCGAGGCTCAGCGCCGCGCCCTGCGCCCGGACCCCGAGAGGCGACGCCGCGTCGTGCTCGCCACCGCCATCGCCGAGTCCAGCGTCACCGTGGACGGCGTGCGCCTGGTGGTGGACGCCGGCCAGGAGCGGGTGCCGGTGTTCCAGCCGCGAAGCGGCCTGACCCGCCTTGAGACGCGCCGCGTCAACCGCGCCAGTGCCGACCAGCGCCGGGGCCGCGCCGGCCGCCAGGGCCCCGGCCTCTGCCTGCGGCTCTGGGCCGAGGAGCAGCCGCTCGTTCCCCACGGCGAGCCGGAGATGCGCCAGGCCGACCTCGCCCCGCTCGCCTTCGAACTGGCGCGCTGGGGCGTGACCGACCCGGGTAGCCTCGCCTGGGTGACACCGCCCCCCGCCGCGGCACTTTCCGCCGGCCGAGAGCTGCTCGGGCGCTTGGGGCTGCTGGATGCCGAGCACCACCTCTCCGAGCTGGGTCGCCGGGCCGCCCGCTGGCCCACCCATCCGCGTCTCGCGGCCATGCTGGAGCGCGCCCGAGCGCTCGACGCGCTGCCGCTGGCCTGCGCCCTGGTCGCGCTGCTCGAAGGGCGCGGCCTGGACGACGAGCGTGACCTCGAGCAGGCCCTGCAGGCACGGCTCAAGGCGCCGAGGGAGCACCGCCAGTGGCAGCGGGACGCCGAGCGGCTGGCCCGTATCGCCCAGGTGAGCCTCAAGGTGGCAGGCCTGGCCCCGCTCGGTGAGCTGCTGGCGCTGGCCTATCCGGAGCGCATCGCCCAGCGCCTGGATGCCCCGGGCCGCTTTCGCCTGGCCGGCGGGGGCCTGGCGACCCTGCCCGACCACCACCCCCTGGCCCACGCCGCGCTGCTGGTGGCGGTGGAGCTGGACGGCGAGGCGAGCGGGGCGCGGATCTTTCGCGCCGTGGGGCTCTCTCAAAAGCGGATGGAAGTGCTCTATCCCGAGTGCGGCGAGTGGCGGGCGAGCCTTGTGTGGTCCGACGCCGAAGGCCGCCTGATCGGCGAGCAGGTGCGCGGCCTGGGCGCGGTGGTGCTGGAGCGAAGGCCCCTGGCCAAGCCGCCGGCCGAGGCGGTCAGGGCGGCGCTGATCGAGGCGCTGCGCCGCCGGGGGCTCCCCCGGGGGCTCCCCCGGGATGACGTCCTGACTCAGTTACAGGGGAGGGTGGCGCTTCTGCGCCGCACCTTCGACTCTGATGAGCAGGCAGCCTGGCCCGACTGGTCCGACGAGGCCCTGCTCGCGACCCTGGAGACCTGGCTCGCTCCGCATCTCGATGGCATCACCCGGCTCGACGCCGTGGAGCGACTGCCCCTGGCGCGCCTGCTGCTCGACACCCTCGACTGGCCGCTTCACGCCCGCCTGGACGAACTGGCCCCGGAGCGGCTCCCGGTGCCCAGCGGTGCCAGCCACCGGGTGGACTATGCGCCCTGTCTCGAGGGCAAACCGCCGGTGCTGGCGGTGAAGCTGCAGGAGTGCTTCGGCTGGCAGGCCTCGCCCAGGGTCGCCGACGGCCGCGAGCCGGTGCTGCTGCACCTGCTCTCGCCGGCGCGCCGTCCGCTGCAGGTCACCGCGGACCTGGCGAGCTTCTGGGCGGGCGGCTACCCGGAGGTACGCAAGGAGATGCGCGGCCGCTACCCCAAGCACCCCTGGCCGGAGGACCCCACGACTGCCGAGGCTACCGCCCGCACCAAGCGCAAATAGCGTCAGGAGGACTCGGCCTCCGTATGGTCGCGGCTGCCATGGTTGGCGGCCGGCTGGCCGCTGACGCCGCGGGCGCGAAGCACGCGCTTCTCGAGCTCCACGATCAGGTAGATCGCCAGGCTGCCGGCCAGGATCACGCCCCAGTGGCCGATGCCGAGTCCTTCGCTGGCGAAGATCACCTGCATGAAGGGCAGGTAGGTCCAGGCCAGCTGCAGCACCACGATGGCGCCGATGGAGACCCACACCGGCCGGCTGCCGAAGAGCCCCTCGAGGGAGAGGGTGCTGCGCAGCAGGTAGCGGCTGTTGATCAGGTAGGCGGCGCTGCCCATCACCAGCATGTTGACCGCGCCGGTGCGAGCGAGCTCGACGCTGCCACCCTGGGCCTGGATCCAGCTGAACATGCCGAAGACGCCCGCCAGCAGCAGCAGCGAGACGAATACCACCCGCCACAGCAGGAAGAGGTCGAGCAGGGAGGCGTCGGGGTCCCGGGGCCTGCGGGTCATGATGTCCTTCTCGGCATGCTCGAAGGCCAGCGCCAGGCCCAGCGTGACCGCCACCACCATGTTGACCCACAGCGCCTGCAGTGGGGTCACCGGCAGGGTGGAGCCGGCCAGCACGGCGAGCATGATGGCGAGGCCCTGGCCGCCGTTGGTGGGCAGAATGAAGGTGATGGTCTTGCGGATGTTGTCGTAGACCTTGCGCCCCTCGCGGATGGCACCGACGATGGTGGCGAAGTTGTCATCGGCCAGCACCATCTCGGCGGCCTCCTTGGCGGCCTCGGTGCCCTGGATGCCCATGGCCACGCCCACATCGGCTCGCTTCAGCGCCGGGCCGTCGTTGACGCCGTCGCCGGTCATGGCGCAGATGCCGCCCCGAGCCTGCATCGCCTGCACCAGGCGCAGCTTGTGCTCCGGCGCGGCCCGGGCGAAGACGTCCACCTCCAGGATCACCTCTTCGAGCTCGGCATCGGACATCGCCTCGATCTCGCGGCCGGTGATGGCGCGCTCGGTGTGGGCGAAGCCCAGCTGGCGGGCGATGGCGAGCGCCGTCACCGCATGGTCGCCGGTGATCATCACCGGGCGGATGCCAGCGGCCAGGCACTCCTTGACCGCCTCGATGGCCTCGTCCCGGGGAGGGTCGAGCAGGCCCACCAGGCCGAGCAGCACCAGCCCCTCTTCGGCGTGCTCGTCGGCCAGTTCATGGATGTCGTGGACCCGCTTCTCGGCCAGCGCCAGCACGCGCAGGCCCCGGGAGGAGAGGTCGTTGATGCGCTTCTCCCAGAGGCCGACGTCGAGCTCGATGTCGTTGCCGTCGTCGCGCACCCGGTGGCACATCTCGAGCAGGCGGTCCGGCGCGCCCTTGACCAGCAGCAGCTGCTCGCCGTCCAGCGTGTGCAGGGTGGCCATGTACTTGCGCTCGGATTCGAAGGGAATGGCGTCGTGGCGGGCGTGCTTGCCGCGCAACTCCTCGGTGGTCAGCCCTGCCTTAGCGGCGGCGACCACCAGGGCCCCTTCGGTGGGGTCGCCGTGGATCGTCCAGCGGCCCTGCTCCTCGGCCAATTCGGCGTCGTTGCACAGCACCCCCACCTTGAGGAAGTGGCGCAGGGCATGATCCTCGTCCAGGTCCAGCGCTTCGCGGTCGGGCTCGCCATCGCTGACACGGTGGAAGCTCCCCTCCGGGGTGAAGCCGATCCCGTCGATGCGCACCTCCCCGGACGGCAGCCAGATGGCCTGGGCGGTCATCTCGTTGCGGGTCAGGGTGCCGGTCTTGTCGGAGAAGATGGTGGAGATGGAGCCCAGGGTTTCCACCGCCGGCAGGCGGCGGATGATGGCGTTCTGCTTCGCCATGGCCTGCACGCCGAGCGCCAGTCCGATGGTGACGATGGCGGGCATCCCCTCGGGGATCGCCGCCACGGCGAGGCCCACCGCCGCCATGAACATGTCGCCCAGGGGCTGCGCGTGAACCAGCACCCCGAAGATGCCGGTAAGCACCGCCGCGGCGAGGATGAAGAGGGCCAGCACCCGCCCGGCGCGGTCGATCTGGCGCAGCAGCGGGGTCTTGAGTTTCTCGACCCCGCGCAGCATCTCGGAGATGCGGCCGATCTCGGTGTGGGTGCCGGTGGCCACCACCAGGCCTCGGGCGTTGCCCTGGACCACGATGGTGCTGGCGTAGGCCATGCTGGTGCGGTCGCCCAGGTCGGCGTCCTCCGCCACCGCCTCGCCGTTCTTGTCCACCGGGGTGGACTCGCCGGTCAGCGACGCCTCCTCGGTGCGAAAGCGCCGCGCCTCCAGTAGGCGCAGGTCCGCCGGCACCCGGTCGCCGCTCTCCACCAGCACGATATCACCGGGCACCAGTTCCTCGGCGGGAATGGTCTGGCGCTTGCCGTCACGCAGCACATTGGCCTGGGGGGAGAGCATCTGGCGGATGCTCTCCAGGGCCTGCTCCGCCTTGCCCTCCTGGATGAAGCCGATCAGGGCGATGATCAGCACCACCCCGAAGATCGCCCCGGCATCCAGGGTGTGGCCCAGGGCGAGGCTGGCGATGGCCGCCACGATCAGCACCAGCATCAGGATATTGTTGAACTGCTCCAGCAGCCGCTTCCACCAGGGCCGCGCCTCCGCCTGCCTGAGCTCGTTGGGGCCATACTCCTCGAGGCGCCGCTCGGCGTCGCTGGCGGCGAGCCCGTCGGTCGAGCTGTCGAGGCGCTCGAGAACCTCGTCGGCGGCCAGGGCGTGCCAGGCGGTGGTCTCGCTGCGTTTTGGGTCGGTCATCCTCTACCTCCGGCGCTGGTGGGCGGGTACTTCCAGAGAACTAGCATACAGCATGTTGCAGTGCAATGATCCAGGACAAGGCGTGATCGCAAGGCCTCGTTATCACAGGGCCATGAACGCGATTCGGGTATCATGGATGTTATCCCCTGCTGGCTTCGAGCCGTTACCTACCCTCACTCGTACAGGAGTCGTCATGCCATCATCCGCCGATGGCTGCCCCTGCGGCAGCGGCCAGTTCCTGGCCCAGTGCTGTGGCCGGTTCCACGCCGGCGAGCCGGCGCCTACCCCCGAGGCGCTGATGCGCTCGCGCTACAGCGCCTTCGCCCTGGGCCTCACCGGCTACCTGCTGGAGAGCTGGCATGCCAGCACTCGCCCCGCCGAGCTCGCCGCGGACTCGACCACTCGGTGGCTGCGCCTCGAGGTGCTGGAGAGCGGCGAGGAGGGCGATGGCGGGCAGGTGCATTTCCGCGCCACCTTCCGCGAGGGGCGGCGCTTCGGGGTGCTGGAGGAGGCCTCGCGCTTTCGCCGGGAGGCCGGACGGTGGTATTACCTGGAGGGACGCCCCACGCTGACCCGGCTCAAGCCCGGCCGCAACGAGGCCTGCCCCTGCGGCAGTGGTCGTAAGCTCAAGCAGTGCTGCGGAGCAGGCTAGACCCTTCCTCATCGGCTGGCCGGCGGGCGGGTCAGCCCTTACACTGCCGGGCTGATAGCCTCGCCACCTCGGCCCTTTTCCCCCACGTTCCGGACGCGTCCCATGGCCCAGACCCTCTCCAAGCGGATCAACAAGTACATCAGCGAAAGCGGCATGTGCTCGCGGCGAGAAGCCGACCGCTACATCGAGCAGGGCAACGTGCGCATCGACGGCAGGCGCCAAGCCCGCTGGCACCCGGAAACCCGGGGCAGCGGCGGCCAGGGGCGGGCGCTCCTCGGGGCCAGGCCCCAAGGGCGGCGTGGCCGGCAAGCCGCGAGGCAGAAAAAAGAAGTAGCGATCCCTCCCTCGACCGAGAGCCACCATGAGCGATGCCCGTCTCCAAAGCCCCGCCGCGGCCCGTAACCGCCAGCCGATCCTCGAGGTGCTGCGCCAGGTCCTGCCCGAGCGGGCCCGGGTGCTGGAGGTGGCCAGCGGCAGCGGCGAGCATGCCCTCCACTGCGCCGCGGCCATGCCCGGCTGGCACTGGCAGCCCAGCGACCCTACCCACGAGGCGCTGGCCTCCATCGCCGCCTGGCGCGAGACGGTGGCGCTCCCCAACCTGGCCGCGCCGCGGTACCTCGACGCTACCGACCCCGCCAGCTGGCCGGCAGGGCCCTTCGACGCCATCGTGGCCATCAACCTGCTGCACATCTCGCCCTGGGCGGTCACCGAGGCGCTGATGGCCCGCGCCGGCGAGCGCCTGGTGCCGGGTGGCACACTCTATCTCTACGGTCCCTATCGGCGGGGCGGCGAGCACACCGCACCCAGCAACGCCGCCTTCGATGCCAGCCTCAGGCGCCGCGATCCTCGCTGGGGCGTGCGCGACCTCGAGACGGTCGTGGCCGAGGCGACGTGCCGTGGCCTCGAGCTCGCCCGCGTCGTGGAAATGCCCGCCAACAACCTCAGCGTGGTCTTCGTCAGGGAGCGAGCCCTCTCCACCGCCTGAGGGGCCGCCCTGCCGGATTACTCCGGCATCTCGCCGGGCACCCGGTAGCGGGGCGCCTGGCGGTCGCGCTCCTCGCGGGTCAGCGTCTCGTCGTCGGTGGGCACGCCCCACAGGGTCTCCTGGCTGCCGTCGGGAAAGGTGTAGGTCGTGCAGCCGGCGAGCAGGGCGAGGGCCAGGCCGGCGGCGGCGAGCGGCAAGCGTCTGGGTTCAATCACGGGGCTTTCCTTCATGGCATGCCTTCAGTGGCATAGGGCAGAATCAGGCCAGCCTGTTGGCTGGCCGGCTTGTGGTCAAGTCGCCTCACGATCATCCCGACCAGCCCGCGAGTATCGGCACATAGACCACCAGCAGCAGCACCGCGATCAGCCCCAGCAGGTAGGGGAGGATTGCCCGGGTGATGCGCTCCAGCGGCAGCTGGGTCACCGAAGAGGCGACGTAGAGGTTGATCGCCACCGGTGGGGTGATCATGCCGATGGCGAGCCCCATCACGATGATGATGCCGAAGTGGATCGGATCGATGCCGAGCTGGGTCACCAGCGGCAGCAGCACCGGGGTGAGGATGATCAGGGCACTGGCGGTCTCGATGAAGACCCCGGTGAGTAGGATCACCGCCACGATCAGCAGCATGATCACCAGCGGGTCGGTGGAGAGCGAGAGCACCGCGCTTGCGATGGCGCCGGGCACCTGCCAGCTGGAGAGGGTCCAGCTCAGCACCGCCGAGGTGGCGATCACCAGCATGATCACCGAGGTGGTGATCGCCGAGCGGATCAGGATGCGGTAGACGTCGGCAAGGCTGAGGTCGCGATAGACGAACAGCGACACCAGCAGGGCGTAGTTCACCGCCACCACCGCCGCCTCGCTGGGGGTGAAGATCCCCGAGAAGATGCCGCCCAGGATGATCACCGGGGTCATCAGCCCCCAGCTCGCGCTCAGGAAGGTGCGCCAGATGGTGGCCAGCGAGAGCTCGGTGCCGCGGGGGTAGTTGCGGCGGTAGGCCTGGACGATGGCGATGGCGCCGAGTCCCAGCCCCATGGCGATCCCCGGCAGGATGCCGCTCAGGAACAGCTTTGAGACCGACTGCTGGGCGATCACCGCGTAGATGATCATCGGTACCGAGGGCGGAATCACCACGCCGATGGTGCCGCTGGCGGCGATCAGGCTGGCCGCCGAGGCCGGGTCGTAGCCCTTCTTGCGCAGCTCCGGCACCAGGCTCGAGCCCACCGCGGCGGTGGTGGCGGCGCCGGAGCCCGAGATCGCCGCGAAGAACATGCCGGCGCCCACCGAGACGATGGAGAGCCCACCCTTGAGGAAGCCGAACAGAGCATCGGCGAAGTCGACCAGCTTCTCGCTCACCTTGCCCTGGGCCATCAGGTCTCCGGCGAGGATGAACATGGGCACCGCCACCAGGGCGAAGGAGTTGATGCCCTGGAACATCTGTTGGGTGACCACCATCAGCGGCACGCCCTGGGCGTTCAGGGCCAGCAGGGTGCTGGCGCCGATGGCCAGGGCGATGGGCACCCCCAGCAGCATGAAGAGGAAGAAGAGCAGGAACAGCACGCCGGTCATGGCAAAGGCTCCTCGGCTGTGCCGCTGCCACCCTTGTCATCGTCGCGGGCGGCGTCTGGCCCCTGGATCAGCAGCTCGACCAGGTCGACCAGGGCATACCAGGCCATGATCGCGGCAGCGATCGGGATGACGGCATAGACGTAGGTCATGGAGAGGCGCAGCGAGGCGGACTTCTGGAAGCTCTGCACCTGCATGTAGCGATGGCCGATCACCACCAGCGCCACCATGAAGCCCAACGCCACCAGCACCGCGGCGATGCGTGCGAGCTGGCGCAGGCGCCGGGGCAGGGCGTCCACCACGAAGGTCACGGCGATATGGCGCCCGCGCTGGAAGGCGAGGGTGGCGGCGAGGAAGGTGATCCACACCAGCAGGAAACGGGCGACCTCCTCCGTCCAGCCCACCGCCGTGAAGAAGACCCGCGAGACGATCTGCAGGGTAATCACGCCGATCAACGCCGCCATGCCCGCGAAGACCACGGGCTGCATGACGGCGTCGATGGCGCGCTCACTGAACTGCAGGGGTCGCAGCAGGTAGCGCGCAAGCAGGCTCACTTACTCCAGCGCCTCCCGGATGCGCACCAGGTAGTCGCCGAACTGCTCGCCGTATTTCTCGTAGACCGGCGCCACGGCGGCCTGGAAGGCTTCGAGGTCGGCATCGTCGATGATCTGCATGCCCGCCTCGCGCAGCTCGGCCAGCTGCTCCGCCTCCATCTCGGCGTTGACGCGGCGCTCGTGCTCGGCGGCCTCCTGGGCGGCCTGCACCAGCACCTCCTGGGCGGCCTCGGGCAGCTGGTTCCAGCTCGGCATGCCCATCACGAAGAGCGCTGGCGCATAGGTGTGCCGGGTCAGCGTCATGTGATCCTGGGTTTCGTACAGCTTGAAGGAGTGGATGACGTTGACCGGGTTCTCCTGGCCATCGATGGTGCCCTGCTGCATGGCGGTCAGCGCCTCGGTCCAGGCCATGGGGATGGCGTTGGCGCCGAGCTCGCGGAAGGTGTCGATGTAGACCGGGTTCTCCATCACGCGGATGCGCAGGCCGTCGAGGTCGTCGGGGCTCGATACCGGACGCATGCTGTTGGTCAGGTTGCGAAAGCCACGCTCGGCGTAGGCCAGGCCCTTGAGGTTGACCTCGGCGAGCTTGTCGAGGAGCTCCTGGCCGATGGGGCCATCCAGCACCTCGTAGGCGGCCTCGGGGCTCGGGAACAGGAAGGGCAGCTCGAAGACCGCCATCTCCTCGACGAAGCCGGCCACCGGCCCGTTGGTGATCACCCCCATGTCCACGGTGCCGATCTGCATGCCCTCGAGCAGGGTGCGCTCGTCGCCCAGGCTGGCGTTGGGGTAGATGTCCACGGAGACAGCGCCCTCGGTGCGCTCCTGAACCAGCTCCTGGAACTTCACGGCGGCGATATGGAAGCCGTCCTGCTCGTTGACCACGTGGGCCAGGCGCAGAGTGACCGGATCCATCTCGGAGAACTCGGAGGCGTTGGCGGAGGCCATCATGGCAAGCGAGATGCCCATGGCCAGCGTGCTGCGTGCAAAGCCTTTCATTATTGCTTTCCTTTGTGCTGTCAGCGTCTTGCGGTTCGATACCCTGCTGAGCATGCCCGCCCCGGGGAGGCCGGTCAATGGCTTCGGCGACGGCTACAGCAGCCGGTACATCACATGGGCGTCCACCGGGCCGTGCTCGGGGTGGCGAAAGGCCCGGGGTAGGGTGCCGGCGATGGTAAAGCCGTGCTTCTGCCACAGCTTCACTGCCACCTCGTTGGTGGCCACCACCAGGTTGTACTGCATGGCGCTGAAGCCGAGCTCCCGGGCAAGCGCCAGGGAGTGCTCGCACAGCCGCCCGGCCACGCCGAGGCCGCGGGCCTGCGGGGCGACGATATAGCCGCAGTTGGCCACGTGGTCGCCGGGGCCGGCCTGGTTGGCCTTGAGATAGTAGGTGCCGAGCAGGTTGCCCTGCACATCGACCGCCACCCGCACCGCTCGGGGCAGCTCGATCCACATCCGGTGGGCCTCCTGTTCGGTAATGTCGCGGGGCACGGCGTAGGTCTCCCCGGCGCGGAATACCGGCTCGAGCATCGCCCAGACGGCGGGCCAGTCGGCGGGGTCGTAGGCGCGAATGCCGATCGGCGATGAACCCGTCATGGGGCCTCCTGCTGGGCGCGCAGCCAGGCGATCTCCTCGGCCCAGATGGCCGGCTCGATGGTTTCCAGCACCAGGGGGATGCCGTCGGTGCGCGCATCGCGCATCAGGGCGGTGAAGCAGGCAAGGCCGATATTGCCCTGGCCCAGGCTGTGGTGGCGGTCGACCCGGCTGCCGAGTTCGCTCTTGGCGTCGTTGAGGTGCATGCCCTTGAGGTACTCGATGCCCACTATCCGCTCGAACTCGTCGAGCATGGCGGTGGTCGCCTCGGCGGTGCGCAGGTCGTAGCCGGCGGCGAAGGCGTGGCAGGTATCGAGGCAGACGCCTACGCGACGCTTGTCTTCCACCTGCTCGATGATCTCGGCCAGATGCTCGAATCGCCAGCCCAGGTTGCTGCCCTGGCCGGCGGTGTTCTCGATCACCGCGGTGACGCCGCGGGTCCGTGCCAGTGCCTCGTTGATCGACTCGGCGATGCGAGCGAGACACTCGGACTCACTGATCTTCTTCAGGTGGCTGCCCGGATGAAAGTTGAGCAGATCGATGCCGAGCCGCTCGCAGCGCTGCATCTCGTCGACGAAGGCCGCACGGGATTTGGCCAGGCCCTCCGCTTCCGGGTGGCCGAGGTTGATCAGGTAGCTGTCGTGGGGAAGGATCTGCCCCGGGCCGAAGCCGTGCCGGCGGCAGGCGGCACGGAACGCCTCGACGGTGGCATCATCCAGCGGCTTGGCGTTCCACTGACGTTGGTTCTTGGTGAACAGGGCGAAGGCGTTGGCGCCGATCTCGACGGCACGCAGCACCGCCTGATCGACGCCGCCCGCGGCGCTGACGTGGGCTCCGATATATTTCATGGTGAACGGGATGGCTCCTGTGGTGTCACGCTAGAGGCTCGAGATTCTAGCGCAACTCGGCGCGGGGCGCGGGGTGTCATCTGCGCCGGCAGCGTGCTAGGGTCAATGAATACCCATGATTTTTCAGGAGATTGCATGTCGTTTACCAAGCCCCTCGTCGTCGCCGGTGCCCTCACCCTCGCTCTGGCCGCCCCGGCCATCGCCCAGCAGATGCCCCAGGGTGTGCCCAGCGCCGAGCAGCAGGTGGCCCAGCTCGACCAGCTGGTCGAGCTGGACGCCGGCCAGGAGCAGGAGCTGGTGTCACTGCTGACCCAGGGCCAGGAGCGGCTGCAGTCGCTCCAGGCCGAGGCCCAGGGCGTGCAGATGCAGATCCACGAGCAGATCGGCCCGGGCTATGACGAGGCCGCCATTCGCCGTGACGCCGAGCGGCTCGGCCAGCTCACCGGCGACATGACCGCCGAGAGCGCCCTGATGCAGGCCCGCATCCAGGACACCCTGACCCAGGAGCAGCGCGACGAGCTCGAGCGTCTGGCCGAGGAGCAGGAGGCGCAGATGCGCCAGATGCAGGAGCAGATGCAACAGCAGCAGATGCCTGCCGAATAAGCCGAAGGCACCCCGCCGAGCGGGGCCCGGGCGCGAACAAGAGGCGACCTTTCGGGGTCGCCTCTTGCGTTACCGCCCCGGCCTGCGCCAGAGCCAGTCGCGGTGGCTCAGGGGCTCCGGGGGCTGGAGCCTCAGCGGGTCGTCCGGCACATAGGGGCGAGGCGAGGGGCGCCTTGGCGGCTGACGCTCGGCCAGGGCCAGCAGGCGGCGGACGCGCTCCTCGGTGGGCGGGTGGGTCTGCAGCAGGCGGAACCAGCTCGGTGGCCTCTGGCCGAGCAGCAGGGAGGTGAGCCACAGCCCCTGATGATGTTCGAGCACCTGTAGGGCCGACGCCAGGCTGGCCGGGTCCCGGGTCAGGGCGGCGGCCTCCAGGTCGGCGGTAAACTCCCGGTTTCGCGACAGCGCCAGCTGCAGCAGGGTGCTGGCCGAGGGCGCCAGGGCCACCACCAGCAGTGCCGGCCAGGGCATCCAGAGCTCCCCGGCCAGTACCATGGGCAGCAT
Organism: Halomonas sp. A11-A; assembly: GCF_003182195.1. Lineage (GTDB taxonomy): Bacteria > Pseudomonadota > Gammaproteobacteria > Pseudomonadales > Halomonadaceae > Halomonas > Halomonas alkalicola. The sequence goes on along the minus strand of NZ_QGTM01000003.1, from coordinate 207,771 downwards.
CAACACAAGCCCCAGCTGCACCAGGAAGGCGCCCCAGATGGTCAGGCGCGTCATGGTCGCCGCCATGGACATGACCCGGGTATCCCCGTGGCGCAGATGGCTCACCTCGTGGGCCAGCACTCCGGCCAGCTGGCGCAGGTCGAGGGTGCGCACCAGGCCATCGGTGAGAGCGATGCCCCCCTCCTGGGCGTCCCCCACGGCGAAGGCGTTGAGATCCGCCGACGGCACGTAGAAGAGCTGGGGTTCGGCGCGGATCCCGGCGCGGCGATAGAGAAGATCCAGCACCCGGTAGAGCGCCGGCGCCTGGTGACGGCGCAGCAGGCCGGCGTTGGCGCGGGCGAGCGCCAGGCGCGGCGGGATGCGCCCGCCCAGGTAGAGGGTCAGCACTACCAGGCCGAAGGCCCAGGCCACCCCGAAGGCGCCCGCCAGCATGTAGCCGGGCACCGCCAGCAGCAGGGCCAGGCCGGCCAGGATTAGCAGGTACTGCAGAGCGTTTCTGAGCCGCTGGGCGGCCAGATGATGAGTCACGATGGCTCCTGATGGCTCTCAATGGGCTGATAGCTCTCAATGGGAGAGAGCAACTCGCTGATGTTGTTTGCGATTCAGGCGTAACGGGTTGTTTTCGTTAAATATCGTTACGCTCGCGCAACGGTATGGAAATTCATTCCGCGCATTGAAATATCGAAAATCCTGGGTTATATAGTCTTTTTTCCAACAAGGAGACACGCCATGTCAACCTTCACCCAGGCGATCGTTCTGGACAACGAAGTGCTCGAGTACTGGGCCACCACCGCCATGGCGCAGCGCGCCGCCAGCGACGCCATTCGCGCCTACATCGTCTGATTGCCATCGTTTGACATGATGATGGCGCAGGGCCAGGGAGGGCCCTCGACGCTTTTCGGCTGAGTCGGCCAATCCTCTCGCGCCGTCCGCTTCGCCCCTCTCGATTACACACCCGCCGATTACCCTCCCGCCCGTCCCCTTTCGTCTTTGTGTCACCCCCCCGCTTTGTAGCATACTTTGCCATTTGCAAAAGGCACAGGATCGCCCGGCGCCCACCGCCAGGCCTCGATCCCAACGGCAAGCATCAAGGACGCGGCATGGCCCAGCTGCTACGCATCGTGATGATTCACGGCCACCTGGATGGCGTGGTCGAACTCAGTGTGGATGGCCACACCAACATCTGCGGTACCAACGCCTCCGGCAAGACGACCCTGCAGCGCCTGGTACCGGTGTTCTACGGGGAGCTGCCCAACCGGGTCGTCCCGCGCACCCGGCTCAAGTTCGATGCCTTCTACCTGCCTCACCGCAACAGCTACCTCATCTACGAGTATCGCCGCGAGGAGGGGGACGTCTGCCAGGCGGTGCTGACTCGCAGGAGCGAAGGTGGCGTCGAGTACCGCTTCGTCGGCGCGCCTTATCGGCCCGAGGATTACCTGGTGGAGAGCGAGGCCGGGGTGACGGCCCTGGACTACGCCCAGTGGGCCAACGGCCTGCGTCGTCAGGGGGTTTCGCTGTCCCCCAAGCTCGGCGCCACCTCCGAATATCGCTCGGTGATCCAGAACGACTTCACCCAAGTCGGTGATGCCCAGCCCCGGGCCAACAGCCGCGACGGGCTGCGCCTGCGTCAGGTGGCCGCCCGTTTCAGCCTGGTGCGCCCAGGGCAGCGCATTCGCCATATGGAGAAGCTGGTCTCGGCGGTGCACGCCAAGGAGGGCAAGATGGACACCCTCAAGACCATGCTGGCGGCGATCTTCGAGGAGGACGGCGTCGAGCTGCCGGTCACCCGCATTCGCAACACCAAGGCGCGGGAGTGGATCGCCCGTATGCGGCAGTCCATGCGCCTGGACCCTCTGCAGCGTTCCCTGGCCGCCCTCGAGAGCCTCGATCGCGAGCTCGCCGACCTCGAGGCCTCGCTGTGGCAGCTCAGGCCACAGCTCGAGGCCGACCGCCACCGCGCCGAGCGCACCCGGGCCGACCTCGAGGCCGAGCTCAGCCAGCGCCAGCGCGACTTCCAGGCCCGCGAGCAGGCCTACCGCGAGACCCGCGATGCCCTCAACGATCGCGTAAGCGAGCTCGACAGCGAGCTGGACAAGACCCGGGGAGACCTGGACGACCTGCAGCGCCGCTTCGAGGCCTATGAGGAGGCCGACATGCCGGGCCTCGAGCAGGACCTCAAGGCGCTGCCCCAGTGGCGCGAGCAGCAGCAGCAGCTGCGTGACCACCTCGAGCTCATGGAGCAGGCGTTCCGGGCCAGCAAGGCGCGGCTCGAGGCCCGCCTGGTGGAGCTGGGCGACCTGCTGGAGCAGCGCCGCGACGAGATCCAGGCGCTGATCGACGCCCTGGGCGAGGAGAAGGAGGGCTGCCTGGAGGCCCAGCGCGAGGCGCAGAGTCGCCTCGAGGCCGACTACCAGGCGCGCCGTCAGGCCCTGGACGACGACTACCGCAGACGCCTGGAGCAGGGCACCGCCCGGCTCTCCGAACTCAAGGCGCAGCTGGCCCACGCCCCCCAGACCGCGGAGGAGGCCCGTGAGGCCGAGCTCGCCCAGGCGCGGGTCGATCAGGCCCGCAGCGAGCAGCAGGCCGCCACGGCGGCGGTCGACAGCCTGCGCAGCGAGCTGGATGAGTGCCGGCAGGCGCGGGAGGTCGCTGAGCGCGAGCTGGAGCTGGCCCGGGCGCAGCGCTCCCGGGCCGAGGCGCACCTCGAGACGCTGCGGGTGCAGCGCGACCCTGCCCAAGGCAGCCTGCGCCACTTCCTGCGTCACCATCGCCCGGGCTGGGAAGTGACCCTCGGCAAGGTGATCGCCCCGGCGCTGCTCGAGCGTCGTGACCTGGCGCCTCAGTTTAACGACGAGGCCAGCGACGACCTCTTCGGCCTGGCGCTGAACCTCTCCGCCATCGCGCTGCCCGACTACGCCCAGGACGAGGCTAGTCTCTTGGCCGAGATCGAGGCCGCCGAGCAGGCACTCGGCGAGGCCCAGGCGGCGATCCAGGCGGCGGAGAAGGCCCTCAGGGCGCGCCATGAGAGGGTGCAGGGCGCCACCGCGCGCCTCGATCGCGGGCGCAGCGCCAGCCGGCGTGCCGGCGAGGAGGTGGAGTACGCTCTGCAGGCCCGCCGCCATTGCCAGGAGCGCCACGCTAGCGCCCAGCAGGCCCGCCAGCTCGCCTGCCGCGCGGCCCTGGAGCAGCAGCAGGCGACCCAGCAGGCGTTGAGCGAGGAGCGACAGCGCGCCCTGGCGGCACTGGCGGAGACCCACCGCGCTCAGGGTCTCGAGCTGACCGCCGACTACCAGGGTCGGCTGTCCGGCTTCGAACAGCAGATCCAGCAATACCGCCGTCAGCTCGGCGAGCTCAAGGAAGAGAACCGCCGCCAGCGCGAGGAGCTGCAGGCCGCCTTCGACCGCGAGCTCGCCGAGCAGGGCGTCGACACCGTCCGCCTCGGAGAGACCCGCACCCGCCTCGAGGCCCTCGGCAAGCGCATCCGTGCGACCGAGGCGCGCCGCGAGGAGCTCGACGACTACGCCCGCTTCATGCGCGTGGAGTGGGGCGAGCGCAAGCCCCGGCTGGTAGAGAAGGAGGCGTCGCTCGACCGCGAACGCCAGGCGGCGGAGCGCGAGCGCGAGCAGCACAGGGCCGACTTCCGTGCGGCCAGCCAGGCGCACCAGGCCGCGGTGGGCGAGCTCAAGGTCCGCCGCGACGCCGAGCAGGCGCTGGTAGAGACCCTGGCGCCGCTGCTCGACAAGCTCGCCGACCTGGCGCTGGCGCCCGCCGCCGAGCCCCGCGGCGAAGCGCCGGGCGATGCCGCCGAGCGCATCGAGCGCGCCCGCCAGGCGCTGGCCGACCATGCCCGCCAGCTCGACGAGCTGCGCCGCGGCTGCGAGAAGATCGAGGTCGAGCTGGTCAAGGGGGCCAGCGTCGACTTCCAGGACGCCCTGGAGGCCGAGCGCGGCCGGCTCGAGGATCCTGGCCCGCGCCGCCTGCTCGGGGTGCTGCGCGACATGCTCCAGCTGCTCGAGGGCCAGCAACAGCAACTGCTGCAGGAGGGGCGCAACCTCAGCGACGACCTCGACAAGTTCTTCACCGTGTTCCGCGACCTCAACCGCCGCATCAACGCCCAGAGCCGGCGGCTCTCCGACGAGGTGGCCGACGACCTCCGGCTGGAGGGCATCGGTCGCGCCGAGGTGAAGATCCAGTCCACCATCGACGAGCTGGGCTTCTGGGAGCCGCTCAAGCGCTTTGCCCAGCGCTATCGGGAGTGGCGGGAGTCCGGCCAGCCGCTGCCCAGTGACGACTACCTCGATGCCCTGGCCGACGTGGTGGAGCTTCTGCGCAGCGACCAGCAGTACAGCTTCGAGAGCCTGCTGCGCCTGGAGCTGCACCTCAATGAGGGCGGCACCGACCTGGTGATCCGTAACGACCGCCAGCTTCTGGAGTCCTCCAGCCACGGCATGGCCTACCTGATCCTGTGCAAGTTCCTGCTCGCCTTTACCCGGCTGCTGCGGGGCCAGGCCGAGATCGCCATCCACTGGCCCATCGACGAGATCGGCACCCTGGCCTATCACAACGTCGAGAAGCTGTTCGACGCCTGTGACAACAACCGCATCCATATCGTCGGCGCCTTCCCCAACCCCGAGTCGGACGTGCTGCTGCTGTTCCACAATCGCTACCTGATCGACCGCGACGAGGCGGCCCCGGAGAAGCGCCGCCTCAAGCGCATCGAGCCGCGCCTGAGTCGCCTGGCCCAGCGCCTCCAGGCCCGTGCCGAGGAGGCCGCCTCATGAGCGATATGATCCACAGCGATGGCGCCATGGTGGCGCCTTCCATGGTCGAACTGGGCCCGCTGCTCGAACGCCTGCTGGCCGGCGAGTTCATCTGCGCGGTGAGCGACGAGAGCGCCTTTCGCCGTCTCGAGGACGAGGCGACCCGCGAACGGCTCGATGCCTACCTGCGCCCGCTCAATCGCCGCCTGGCCACCACCGACGAGGGCAGCGTCTACTTTCTGGCCTGGCGCGTGCTCGACGAGGCCGCCCGGGAGCAGCTCTCCCGGCAGCTGGCCGAGACGGTCTCAAGCCTGCTGCCGCTGCTGGAGTGGCTGCAGCTGGTCCAGGAGACCCTGGGGCGCGACGGCCTGGCCTCCGCGGGGGACGTGCTCAAGCCCGCGGACTTCAGCTCCCGATGCGAGGACAACCAGGGCCTGCGCGAGCGCCTCGAGCGGCTGGCCACCGACCCCTTCTTCGGCTCCCAGAGCGAGCAGCTCGACGCCCAGATCAAGCAGGTCTTCAAGCGGCTCAGGGAGCACGGCTACCTGCTCCAGCCCCACGCCGACCGGCAGTACTACGTGGTGACCGCCAAGATCGACTACCTGATCGACCTGGTGCGCTTCATCCGCGACGAGGAGCACCTGCCTATCGACGACCAGGCGCCGGCCGGCCAGGAGAGCCTGCTGTGACGGGGGGCGTCGGCGACCCTCACGCCCTGGAGAGCCGGCTGATCAGCACCGGCACCGAGCGGCTGGCGCTGCTCGGCAAGCACGCCGAGACGCTGATGGCCGGCTACGCCCGGGACGAGGTGCCGCTGGCCGGGCTGAGCAAGACCGCGCTGAACCGGCTTCTCGCCGCGCGCATCCTGTGGCGCCCGGACGAGCAGGGCGGGGTCAAGCTCGCCCCCAAGGTGCGCGAGCTGATCGCCGAGATGCTGGCCGACGAGACCCGCCGCCATGTCAACGCCGACGTCGCCGAGTCCCTGGAGCTCCTGCGCAGCCTGGTGCAGAGCTACCGCGAGGCGCGGGATGCCGGCGACTACTGGCGCCAGGAGCAGCAGCTGCTGCGCCTGCGCCAGGAGGTGGACGACCTCAACGGCCGCTTCGCCGACGCCATCGACAGCCTGTGGCGCCGCCTCAACAGCGACTTCGGCTTCGTCAGCCGGCTGGGCGACAAGATCCGCGAGAACGAGCGGGCCCAGAAGCAGATCGTGCGCCTGCTCGACGGCCTGGCGCTGATCGACTTCACCGAGCTGATCGAGCTGGTGGGGGGCGACGGCGCCCTGCGCAAGCTCCTGGTCAGCGGCCTGCAGCACCAGCTCAGCCGCCATTACACCAGCCTGCGCGAGGTGCAGCGGCGGATGATCGAGCTGCTGGCACGCTTCCGCCAGCAGCAGGCGCGCAGCCGCCTGGTGGCCGGCATGGCCGCCTTCCTGCGCGAGCATCCCGGCTTCGTGCCCGGCAACTACGCCCGGCGCAGCGAGGTGCCGGCGCTGGTCAACCGCGCCGCGCCGCTGATCGCCGCCGGTGCCGCCGCCCTGGACCACGACGCCGACAGCCGCACCCTGGCTGGGCTGCTTCATCGCCTGCCCAGGCCAGCAACGCGCTCCGAGCCGGTGACCGCCGCCGGCGCCGCACAGATTCAGGAGGCCACCCTCGTCGCCGCCCGCCATCAGGCGCTCAAGGAGGACGTGGAGCGTTTCTATCTCGCGGTGGTGGATGGCGGCGGTGAGCCGCGCAGCGCACTCGAGTACCTGCAGGAGGGCGAGTTCGAGTGGGGCGAGGAGATCTGGCTGTTCCAGGTCATCGCCGAGTACCAGGGGCTGCCACGGGGGGAGCAGCGCGCCTTCCGGCTGCGCCAGCAGGAGACCCAGGCCAGTCCTTTCAACCACCTGAGGCTGATCCACGACGTCATCCTCCAGCTGCAGGCCTGAATCAGCCCACCGGAGGTTCCATGCATCTCTCGCCCCGCGCCCGCACCCTGCTGCTCGATGCCGCCCGCGCCCTGCGCCAGATGGCCCAGGTCGACAAGCGCCGCAGCCGAGTGGTGGAGGAGGTCGTCGCCTGGTGCGAGGCCCACGACATCGAGCCCGGCCCGCGGCTGACCCATGGCCGGCTGCGCCTGGATCGCGACCTGCTCGAGCGCATCGACGATACCCTGAGCGCTCTGGGCCATCCCCGCCTCGCGGATGCCCTGGCGGGGTTGACCAGCGCTGAGCAGGCGCGGCTTGGCAATCTCGAGCACAAGAGCGTGCGCGAGGCGCCCCGCCGGCAGCGCGTGCTGGCCAGCCTGCCCGCGGGCGATCCGCGCCCTGGTCTCGCGGGCCGGCCCCGGGACTTCCTCGACCTCGACCGCCGGGAGATCGCCCTGAAGGCCTTCGACGTGCTGCTCCAGGTCGAGAACCTGGATGGCTTCTATGCCGTCGACTCGGCGATACCGGCGCTGGCCGACTGGTCCCGCCCGCTGGTGCTCTACCGCGGCGATCGCCACTATGGCGGCGGCTTCGCCGCCCTGGCCGCCGACTGGTCCGCCACCGGAAGGCCGCACCTCTACCTGGGCGACTTCGATGCCGCCGGGCTTCACAACGCCTTGAGCAGCGGGGCGACCCACCTGCTGCTGCCGCCCCTGGCGTTCATCTCGAACCGGGCCAGCGGCGAGCAGCTCTCCGCGGATCAGATTCCCCTGCAGGCATCGCTTCGCGACCACGCTGCGCGCCTGCCGGCTGGCCATCCGCTGGCCAGCTACCTGGCCGTGCTGCTGGGCGAGCAGCGCGGTCTTCTCCAGCAGTGGTTCGGCCCCGACGAGACGCTGGCGCTGCTGCCGCTGGGATAGCCCGACACCATCAACGACATCGCCGCACCCGAGGGGCGCGGCGATGAAGGGTGGCGGCATGGACCGCCGGGTCAGGGGTGGGACGGACGCTCAGGCCATGGCGGCCTGGTAGCGGCGCTCCACCTCGTCCCAGTTGATGACGTTGAAGAACTCGGCCACGTAGTCCGGGCGCTTGTTCTGGAACTTCAGGTAGTAGGCGTGCTCCCACACGTCCAGGCCCAGCACCGGGGTGTTGCCGTTGGAGATCGGGCTGTCCTGGTTCAGGGTGTTCTCCACCACCAGCGTCTTCTCCGGGGTCACGGAGAGCCAGGCCCAGCCGCTGCCGAAGCGCCCCAGGGCGGCCTGGGTGAAGGCCTCCTTGAAGGCGTCGAAGCCGCCGAGCTCCTTATCGATGGCCTCGGCCACTTTGCCCTTGGGGGCGCCGCCGCCGTTGGGCGACATCATCTGCCAGAACATGGTGTGGTTGGAGTGGCCACCGCCGTTGTTGATCACCGCCTGGCGCTTGTCGGCCGGCACGCGATCCAGGTTGGCCAGCAGTTCGTCCACCGGCACCTCCTCGAGGCCGGTCCCCTTCAGGGCGGCGTTGAGATTGTTGACGTAGGTCTGGTGGTGCCGGGAGTGGTGGATCTCCATGGTCAGCGCATCGATGTGGGGCTCCAGGGCATCGTAGGCATAGGGAAGATCGGGCAGGCTGTGGGGCATGGTTGCACCTCCATCGGTCGTCGGGAAAGGTATTCCTTCAAGATCACCCGATATCATGGCAGAGTCGGCCGGAAACGGCCAATAAGAATCATTGTTGGCTTATATAGGTAAAGTTAATCGGCTAGTCTAGGCCGCTCTTCGCCAGCGAGGCCTGCTGCCAGGTAGACTCGCTGTTATCGACTGTCAGCGTGCCCTCATCGACGAGGCCGCCGACCCCAGCCCACCCCCGGAGCCCTGCATGCCTCTCGACCTGGAACTCATCCTCATCGTCCTGGTTGCTCTCCTGCTTGGTGCGGGAGGGGGCTTCGCCCTGGGTCGGGGCGGGCTCAAGGCGGCCCGCCGCGCGCTCGATGCCACCCGCGCCGAGCTGCATGCCCAACAGCTGGAGGCCCGCGAGCAGGCGGTGGCGCTGCAGGTGGCCGAGGGGGAGGTGGAGACCCAGCGGGAAATCGTGGCGGCCCGGGCGCAGGAGCTCGAGCGTTTCCGCGAGGCCTACTACGCCCTGAAGCAGACCCACGGCGAGCTGACCAGCCGCCTGGAGGAGAAGGAGGCGAGCTTCAGCCGCCAGCTGGCCTGGATGGAGCAGAGCAAGCAGCAGCTCAGGGTGGAGTTCGAGAACCTCGCCAACGAACTGCTCGAGCAGAAGGGCAAGGCCTTCTCGTCGCTCTCCGAGCGCAACCTGCTGGGGTTGCTCAAGCCCTTCCAGGAGGAGATGAAGGGCTTTCGCGAGAAGGTGGAGACCCTGCATACCCAGGAGACCGCCCAGCGGGCCAGCCTCACCACCGAGCTCAGGCACCTCCAGCAGCTCAACCGTGACATCACCGACCAGGCGGCGCGGCTCACCGAGGCGCTCAAGGGGCAGAAGAAGGTGCAGGGCAACTGGGGCGAGCTGATGCTGGAGAACGTGCTGGACAGCGCGGGCCTGCGCCCGGGGCAGGACTACCAGCGCGAGAGGAGCTTCACCACCGAGGAGGGCAAGCGCCGCCCGGATGTGCTGGTCTACCTGCCCCAGGGGCGCCACCTGGTGATCGACGCCAAGACCTCGCTTGCCGCCTACCTGGAGTACGTCAACGCCGAGGATGAGCTGACTCGTCAGACGTCACTGGCGGCTCACGCCCGGGCGGTGGGCGCGCGCATCGAGGAGCTGGCCGACAAGCACTACTACGATCTGCCGGGGCTCAACTCACCGGAGGTGGTGATCATGTTCATCCCGGTGGAATCGGCCTATATCGAGGCGCTGCGCCACGACGGCACCCTCTACCAGCGCGCCATCGAGCGCAACGTGCTGGTGGCCACGCCCACCACGCTGCTCACCAGCCTGAATATCGTCGGCCAGCTGTGGCGCTTCGAGAATCAGAGCCGCCACAGCGCTGAGCTTGCCAGGAAGGCGGAGCGCTTCTACCACAAGCTGGGCTCCTTTCTGGAGAGCATGCAGGACGTGGGGCGCAAGCTCGACGGCGCCCGGGAGAGCTACGACCGCGCGCTGGGCCAGCTGGTCAATGGCCGCGGCAACCTGATCAAGCAGGCCAGCGAGTTCCAGGAGCTGGGCGTGGCGGTCAAGAAGGAGCTGCCCGCCGAGCTCGTGGAGCGCGCAGGGCTCGAGGTGGGCGCGGCCACGCAGCCCGCTGCCGAGCCCTCGCCGGCAGACGCCCGGGAGCGATAAGCGGGCCGTGATCGTTCTGGGGCGAGGCACGCATTAGCGGGCGCTGAGCTGGTTCACCTCGGTCAGGGTGCCGTTCCAGATCATCTCCAGATGGCAGGCCTGGACGATGCCAGCGACCCGGCTGGGGGTGAGCAGGGCCCAGCAGGTAGCATCCTGTCGGCGTACCGAGCGGTAGCGCAGGCCGGGCTCGCCGCCGGCGCGCGGCCCCACCCAGGCCACGGCAGGCTGATCGTGCAGGATTACTGGATCAGCACCGGCGTATCGATCTCCACCAGCGAGTGGAGCAGACGCACCTGGTCATTCTCGACGGCCAGGCAGCCTTCGGTCCAGTCGACCCGCTGGTTCAGGAAGGGGTCGCGGTTGCCGAGGCCATGGATGCCGATATGGCCCCCCAGGGTGGTGTTGGGGTAGGAGAGGCGGTGCTGCTGGTAGTAGCGACGAATCCGCTCGGCCTCCTCCTCGGTGATCAGCCCCTCCGACAAGGCCTGGTCGGCCACCCGTGGGTTCGGGTAGTTGATGCCGATGAAGGTGGCGTACTGGCTGTTGGGGTTGATCCGCTCGACCCGGAACTCCCCCTTCGGCGTCATGGCGCTGCCGCGGGTGCGCAGGTTGACGGCGCCATTGATGCCGATGGCGAAGTGGGGGATCTCATGGATCACGTGCCGACCGCGTACCACGGAGAGGGTGCGGTCCTTCACGCTGATGTGCAGCCACACCCGCCCATCCTCGACGGGCAGCAGGCTGATTCCGGTATCGACGTCATCCAGGAAGTGCTGCCCCGGCGAGCTCGCCACGCCGCTCGACGGCGGCTCCGTCGTGTCGATCAGCGACGCGACGGCAGGGCCGGCGGCAACCAGCAGGGCCAGCGGGGAGAGTGCAAGGAGCTTGAACGAGCGAGTGAGCATGGGTGGTAGCACGGAGTGATGAGGACGAGTGGTGAGCATACAAAAAACGCCGCTTCGGTGTGACCCTGAGCGGCGTTTTCTCGATGTTAAGTGGTCGGAGCGACAGGATTCGAACCTGCGACCTTTGCAACCCCATTGCAACGCGCTACCAAGCTGCGCCACGCTCCGACTCTGTTTCTCGGTTCCTGGCCGTGCGGCCCGTGCCCCGAGAACGAGGCGTATACTAGCGCTTTCCTCGGCAAATGAAAAGCCCCTTTTGCACTTTCTTATCAATCGCTTGGCCCTTGGGGCTGTGGCCGGCCAGCGCGATGCACTATGCTAAGGTGCAGGTAGTGATGGTGTGGTGTGCAGGGCCTCGCTCGAAAGACCAGGCGCCGAGGCGGTGCGTGGCCGTGCGGGGTGCCCTGACCGTGACGGTCGTCAAGGCCGAGGAGGGTGTTGAGATGGCAGGTGGATGGAGCAGGGATGGAGCGGTTCAGGAGCAGATCGATGCCAGCGTGGAGGACGCCATCGAGCAGGCACGCAGTCGGCTTCCCCGAGGCGAGAGCCTGTCGCACTGCGAGGAATGCGGTGAGGCGATACCCCAGGCGCGTCGTGAGGCGATCCCCGGTGTGCGCCTGTGTGTCGCCTGCCAGACGGAGCGCGACAAGCGACAGGGCGCCTCGGCGGGTTACAACCGCAGGGGCAGCAAGGACAGCCAGCTGCGCTGAGGTAGTCCGTGTGACGGTGTGGCGCTTGTGTCGGCCGCCAGCGTGGCGAGCGGGTGAGTGGCTGACGTGCGGCGCCATCGCCCGCGTCACGTCGTCGTTAAGTGTGTCGGCCGCCGGAGGTGCAGGATACCGTTGATCATGGGAATGAGTGTGCTGCTTACCTGCCAGTTCCTGGGCGAGGTGATCGCCAGGGGACTGACGCTGCCGATTCCGGGGCCAGTCATCGGCATGGTGATCCTGCTGATCGGGTTGATGGTGCGGGGCAAGGTGCCCAGGAGCCTGCGGCTCACCGGCGAGGGACTGCTGCGCTACCTGACCCTGCTCTTCGTGCCGGCGTGGGTGGGACTGATGGTTCACTTCCGTAGGGGCCAGGCGCCTCTCTGCAGGCCGGCGAGCACTATCCCCTCCGGAGGATAATTGGCGAGTCATCCTACCCGCGGCGCCAGCCCCGCCGCGGCCACCAGTGCCCGGGTGTAGTCGCTGCTCGGGTTCTCCAGCACCGCGAGGCAGTCGCCGCTCTCCACCACTTCCCCCTCCTTGAGCACCATGATGCGGTGCGCCATGGCGCGCACCACGGCGAGGTCGTGGCTGATGAAGAGGTAGCTCAGGCCGCGGCGGGCCTGGAGGTCGCGCAAGAGCGCCACCAGCTGCTTCTGCACGGTGCGGTCCAGCGCCGAGGTGGGCTCGTCGAGCACCAGCAGCTCGGGCTCGAGGATGATCGCCCGGGCCACGGCGATGCGCTGGCGCTGGCCGCCGGAGAATTCGTGGGGGTAGCGGTCGGCGCAGTCCGCGGGCAGCCCCACCTCGGTAAGCGTGGCGGCCACGCGGCGGGCGACCTCGTCGGGGGATAGCTCGGGGTGGTGGAAGCGCAGCCCCTCGCTGACGATCTCGGAGACCGGCAGGCGAGGGGAGAGTGAGCCGAAGGGGTCCTGGAAGACGATCTGGAAGCGCTGGCGCATGCGGCGCAGGGCGGCGCCGGTCAGGGTATCGAGGCGGGTGTCGCCGAAGGCGATCTCGCCGCGACTCTGGGTGAGGCGCAGCAGCGCCAGCGCTAGCGTCGTCTTGCCGGAGCCCGACTCGCCGACGATGCCGAGGGTCTCCCCCGGCGCCAGGGTGAGCGCGAGCGGCCTGACCGCCTCGAAGGCCGGCGGGCGCTTCATGAAGAGCTTCTTGGGGCGCTGGAAGCTGACCCCGAGGCCGGAGGCGCTGATCAAGGGGGCACCCCGGGGCACCGGCCCCGGGCGCCCCACGGGCTCGGCGTCGAGCAGGGTGCGAGTGTAGGCGCTGGAAGGCGCGTCGAAGACCCGAGCCACCGGCCCGGTCTCCTGCTCGCGCCCCTGGTAGAGCACGCAGACACGGTCGGCGTGGCGGCGTACCAGGTTGAGGTCGTGGGTGATGAAGAGCATGCCCATGCCGTGGCGGTCGCGCAGCTCGGCGAGCAGTGCCAGGATCTCCTGCTGCACGGTGACGTCGAGCGCCGTGGTGGGCTCGTCGGCGATCAGGAGCTCCGGGTCGTTGGCGATGGCCATGGCGATCATCACCCGCTGGCGCTGCCCGCCGGAGAGCTGGTGGGGCCAGGCGTCGATCAGCTCCTCGGGGCGCGGCAGCTTCACCTGGCCAAGCAGCTCGATGATGCGAGCGTGGGCGGCCCGCCCCGAGAGCCCCTGGTGCAGGCGCAGGGTTTCGCCGATCTGCTTGCCCACGGTATGCAGCGGGTTGAGCGAGGTCATCGGCTCCTGGAAGACGAAGCCCACCCGGCCGCCGCGTAGCCCCTGCCAGTCGCGGCGTTTCAGGCGGCCAAGGTCGGTGTCGCCGAGCCGGCGCTCGCCGCTGACCGCGGCGTTGCCCGGCAGCAGGTCCATGGCGCCCAGCGCCGAGACCGACTTGCCGGAGCCGGATTCGCCCACCAGGGCCAGGGTCTCGCCACGGTTCACGGTGAGCGTGAGGCGGTCCAGCACGGTGACGCCGTCGAAGGCGACGGAGAACTCCTCGAGGTGCAGCAGCGGGGAGCGGGACGGGGCATCAGGCATCGGTCTGGCTCCTGGCGGGCACCGGGGTGGCGGCATGGCGCACGTGGCGGGGGTCGAAGGCGTCGCGCAGCCCCTCGCCGATGAACACCAGCAGCGAGAGCATCAGCGACAGACTGACGAAGGCGGTGATGCCGAGCCAGGGGGCGTGCAGGTTATTCTTGCCCTGGGCCACCAACTCGCCCAGCGACGGCGAGCCCGGGGGCAGGCCGAAGCCCAGGAAATCCAGCGCGGTGAGGGTGGTGATGGCCCCGGTGAAGAGAAAGGGTACGAAGGTGAGGGTGGCCACCATGGCGTTGGGCAGCACGTGGCGCCACATGATCAGCCGCGGCGGCAGCCCCATGGCCTTGGCGGCGCGCACGTACTCCAGGTTGCGGGCGCGCAGGAACTCGGCGCGCACCACGTCGACCAGCCCCAGCCAGGAGAAGAGCAGCATGATGCCGAGCAGCCACCAGAAGCCGGGCTGCACGAAGCTCGCCAGGATGATCAGCAGGAACAGCACCGGCAGCCCCGACCAGATTTCGGTGAAGCGCTGGCCGATCAGGTCGGTCCTGCCGCCGAAGTAGCCCTGGATGCCGCCCACCAGCACCCCCATCACCAGGGAGCCGGCGGTGAGCACCAGGGCGAAGGCCACCGAGAGCCTGAAGCCGTAGATTACCCGGGCGATCACGTCGCGCCCCTGGTCGTCGGTGCCGAGCCAGTGGCGCCCATCCGGCGGCGCCGGCGACGGGCGCATCATCTGCATGTCCAGGGTCTGGTAGGAGAAGGGGATCGGCGGCCACAGCGCCCAGCCGTGCTCGGCGATCTGCGCCTGGACGAAGGGGTCGTGATAGTCGGCGGTGGTGGGCAGGAAACCGCCGAACTCGGTCTCCGGGTAGTCGACCAGCAGCGGCACATACCACTGGCCGTCGTAGCGCATCACCAGTGGCTTGTCGTTGGCGATCAGCTCGGCGCCGAGGCTCACCACGAAGAGCGCCAGGAACACCCAGAGCGAGACCCGGGCGCGGCGGTTGGCCTTGAACACCGCCAGGCGGCGGCGGGTGATCGGTGACACCTTGAACTTGGTGGCCATCGGCTCAGGACTCCCTCGTCTCGAAGTCGATGCGCGGGTCCACCCACACATAGGTCAGATCGGAGACCAGCTTCAGCAGCAGGCCGATCAGCGTGTACAGGTACAGCGTGCCGAAGATTACCGGGTAGTCGCGCTGCATCACCGCCTCGAAGCCGAGCAGCCCCAGTCCCTCCAGCGAGAAGATCACCTCGATCAAGAGCGACCCGGTGAAGAAGATGGCGATCAAGGCGCCTGGCAGGCCGGCGATGATGATCAGCATGGCGTTGCGGAAGACGTGACCATAGAGCACGCCGGCGTCACTCGCCCCCTTGGCCCGGGCGGTCAGCACGTACTGTTTGTGGATCTCGTCGAGGAAGCTGTTCTTGGTCAGCATGGTGAGGGTGGCGAAACTGCCGATGGTCATCGCCACCACCGGCAGGGTGATGTGCCAGGCGTAGTCCTTTACCTTGCCCCAGGTGGAGAGCTCGTGGAAGTCCGGCGAGGTGAGCCCGCGCAGCGGGAAGAGGTCCCAGTAGCTGCCCCCGGCGAAGAGCACGATCAGAAGTATCGCGAAGAGAAAGCCCGGGATGGCGTAGCCGACGATCACCAGCCCCGAGGTCCAGACGTCGAAGCGCGAGCCGTGATGGAGCGCCTTGCGGATGCCGAGCGGGATCGAGATCAGGTAGACCAGCAGGGTGGTCCAGAGCCCCAGGGAGATCGACACCGGCAGCCGTTCGATCATCAGCTCCACCACCGGTCGGTCGCGGAAGAAGCTTGTGCCGAAGTCGAAGGTGGCGTAGTCGCGCATCATGCCGAGGAAGCGCACGTGGGCGGGCTGGTCGAAGCCGAACTGCGCCTCGAGCTGCTCGATGAAGCGGGGGTCGATGCCCCGTGCCCCGCGGGACTCGTCGCGCACCATCACCTCGCCGCCGGCCTCGAGCCGGGTGCTGGCCATGGCGTCGGCGCCCTCGAAGCGGGCCAGCATCTGGTCGATGGGCCCGCCCGGGGCGGCCTGCACGATGATGAAGTTGAGCAGCATGATGCCGATCAGGGTCGGGATCATCAGCAGCAGGCGGCGCAGGATATAGCGGCTCACGATGGGGTGTCCTTTTGCATATCAGGCTCTGGCATGCCGGGTTCCGGCATCTCGGGCTTGTTGGCGGCATCGCCAGCCGCGTCAGCGGCGGCGCAGGCGCTGGTTGATCTCGGCTTCCCGTTCGGCGTTCACCCACCAGGCGGCCAGGTCCATGCCGTAGGCCGGGAAGGGCTCGGGCCAGCCGAACTTGTCCCAGATGGCGATGCGGGTCTCGCCGGAGTGGTAGTGGGGGATCATCGGGAAGCGCCACAGCAGCACCCGGTCCAGGGCGCGGGCGGTGACGTTGAGCGCCTCGCGGCTGTCGGCGCGGATCAGCCGCTCCACCAGGTCGTCCACCACCGGGTCGGCCAGGCCCATCAGGTTGCGGCTCTGGGGCGTCTCGGCGGCGGCGCTGGTCCAGAAGTCGCGCTGCTCGTTGCCGGGGTTGTTCGACTGCGGGAACTGCCCCACGGTGATGTCGAAGTCGAAGCGGCGCAGGCGGTTGAGGTACTGGTTGATGTCGACGATGCGGATGCTGCCCTGGATGCCCAGGCGCGCCATGTTGCGCAGCATCGGCTGGGTGACCCGCTCCATGCCGGTATCGAAGAGCAGCACCTCCACGCTCAGCGGCTGGCCGGTCTCGCCGTGGACCAGGCGATTGCCCTGGACCTCGTAGCCCGCCTCGCGCAGCAGGTCCAGCGCCAGGCGTAGCCGTTCGCGCAAGTCCAGCGGGTGCTCGTGGGGCACCGGCTCATGAAACAATCGCTCGGGCAGCTGGTCTCGCCAGGGCTCCAGCAGGGCCAGCTCCTCGCCCTCGGGGAGCCCGCTTGCGGCCATCTCGGAGTTCTGGAAGTAGCTCTCGGTGCGCCGATAGGCGTCGTAGAAGAGGTTGGCGTTGAGCCAGGGAAAGTCGAAGGTGAGCGAGAGCGCCTCGCGCACCCGGGGGTCCGCGAACTTGTCGCGGCGCAGGTTGAAGACGAAGGCCTGCATGCGGGCCGGCTGGCCGTCCGGCACCGCCAGGCGGCGCACCAGGCCGTCGCGGTAGGCGGGGAAGTCGTAGCCGATGGCCCAGGTGGCGGCGCGGGCGTCGATTCGGTAGTCCAGCACCCCGGCCTTGAAGGCCTCCCAGGCGATGTCGCGGTCGCGGTAGTAGTCGTAGACCAGCCGGTCGATGTTGTGGCGCCCGCGCTTCACCGCAAGGTCCTGCCCCCAGTAGTCGGGATCGCGCTGATAGACGATGCGCCGGCCTGGGTCCACCTCCGCGATGCGGTAGGGGCCGGAGCCCGGGTGGGCGGCGAGGCTCGGCGCGGTGAAATCGCGCTCCTCCCAGTAGTGCTTCGGCAGCACCGGCAGCTGGCCGACGATCAGCGGCAGCTCCCGGGAGTGCACCTCGGCGAAGTCGAAGCGCACGGTGCGCTCGTCCAGGGCCGTGACGCTCTCCACGTCGGCGTAGTAGGCGCCATAGAAGGGGTTGCCCTGCTCGGTGAGCAGCTCGAAGCTGTAGACGACGTCGTCGGCGGTGACCGGTTCGCCGTCGTGGAAGCGCGCCTCGGGGCGCAGGTCGAACTCAATCCAGTTGCGCTCGGGGTCGAGGCGCATGCCCTCGGCCAGCAGGCCGTAGACCGAGAAGGGCTCGTCGGGGTTGCCCTCCACCAGGGTGTCATAGATCTCGAAGAGCCCCGCCGCCGGGGTGCCGCGGATGATGAAGGGGTTGGTGGAGTCGAAACTGCCGCCCACCGCGGCCTGGGTCAGGGTGCCGCCCCGGGGAGCCTCGGGATTGACGTGAGGGAAGTGGGGGAAGTCCGCCGGCAGCGCCGGCTCGTCATAGAGCGCCAGGCCATGGACGGTGGGCGTCCGATCCGTCGCCATCGGGTCCGGCGAGGCCGCCACCGCCGTGGCGGTCGTCAGCAGCCAGACGAGGGCAAGGCAGGCGGCCAGGGGCAGGCGGCACAGGGCTACGGGCATCGGCGACATCCTTGGTCGGTGGCAGCCGGCCCGCGGGGCCGGCATCGGTCGGCCAATAAGGTGTCAGGCCCCGGGCGGCTTGGCAAGCCTGCCGCCGCTCGGGGCGCCCTGCCTATCGGGAGGCGAGGCTCTGGCGGGGCAGGTCGAGGACCTGGCCAGGCTGGAGGATGTCGCCGTTGAGCCCGTTGGCCTGGCGGATCTGGGCGACGCTCACGCCCTCGCGAGAGGCGATGGCCGAGAGGCTGTCACCCTGCTGCACCACGTAGCGGGCTTCGCCGCTGCCGACCGGAGAGGCGGGCGTCTCCAGGCGGGCCATCAGGGTGTCGGCGCGGTCGGCGGGCACCAGCAGGACCCGGGCCTGGCCGGGGTTGGCGGTGCCGTTGCGCAGCGCCGGATTGAGCTCGGCCAGCTCGCCACGGCTGGCGCCCGAGAGGCGGGCAGCCTCGTCCAGGGCCAGGGGGCGATCCACGGGGATCTTGGCAAATGCCGGCGCGTCCTCGATCTCGGGGAGGGCGACCTGGTATTGGTCAGGATCGTTGATGATGGCGGCGATGGCCTTGAGCTTGGGTACGTAGTTCATGGTCTCCCGGGGCAGGGAGAGGCTCCAGTAGTCGCCGGCGTGGCCCTGGGCGATGGCGTTGCGGCGCGACCGGTTCACGGTGCCGGCGCCGGCGTTGTAGGCGGCCAGCGACAGCTCAAGGTCGCCGTCGTACCACTGCTCGGCCTGCAGCTCCAGGTAGTCCAGGGCGGCGCGGGTGGAGGCGACCACGTCCAGGCGGCCATCGTAGCCGTTGCCACGGCGCAGGCCCAGGGCGTCACCGGTGCCGGGCATGAACTGCCACAGGCCGGCGGCGCCGCGGTGGCTGCGGGCGGTGGGGTCGAAGGAGCTCTCGACGAAGGGGATCAGGGCGATCTCGCCGGGCAGACCGCGCTCCTCCACCTGCTCGACGATCCAGGCCAGCCACGGGCGGGCGCGCTCGGTGATCTCGACGATGTTATGGGGGCTCTGGCGATAATACTCGATCCACTCCTGGACCCGGGGCTCATCGAGGCTCTCCTGCCACTGGAAGCTGGCACGCAGTCGGCTCCAGGCGTCGCGGGGCTCGAGGGCCAGGGCATCCCAGAAGTGCTGCTCTGTGGGCAGTCGATGGGCCTCGGCGGTCTGGGGGGGCGAGGCGGTGCCCTTGAGGGCGTTCTGGCGCTGTTCGGGGCTCAGGGTGGCGGCCTGGCTGTAGACGCCGCTGGCCAGCAGCGAGCCGATCAGGGCCGTGGTGCTGGCGAAGCCGATCAACTTGCGTCGCTTGGTGTGGTAGGTCATCCGGAAGGGTTCCTCCTGGTCGTGAGCGGTCCCGCCGACAGCGGGGCAATCCGCATGACGTCCAATCGGGGCTGTATCAAAAGTTGTCTTTCCAGCTGCGCAGCGTGGCGAAGGTGGCCGATTCGCTGTCGGTGTCACCATGGGCCGAGGCCGCCTGGCGTACGCCGGCATCCCGGCAGCGCAGGAAAGGATTGATGCGCTTCTCGCGGGCCAGGGGGCTCGGCAGCGTGGGGCGATCGAGCTCCCGGGCGCGCTGGCACTCCTCCATGGCCTTGGCCACATCCGGATTGTGAGGATCCGCGGCCAACGCGAAGCGCAGGTTGGCCAGGGTGTATTCGTGGGCGGCGAATACCAGGGTATCGTCGGGCAGCGCCGCGAGCTTGCCGAGGGAGGCGTGCATCTGCTCGGGGGTGCCCTCGAAGAGGCGCCCGCAGCCGGCGCTGAACAGGGCATCGCCACAGAACAGCAGCGGCGGGATGCCAGCGGTGAAGAAGGCGATATGATCCAGGGTGTGCCCCGGCACCTCGTGCACCTCGAACAGCCGGCCCATGGCGCGGAACTCGTCGCCCTGACCGACCCGCTCGTCGATGCCGGGAATCTTCGGGTTGTCGGGGCCGATGACTCGCGGCGCATAGCGCTCGATCAGCTCGGGCAGGCCGCCGGTGTGATCCTGATGGTGATGGGTGATCAGTACCGTGGAGAGGGTGAGTCCCTCCCGCTCGATCAGCTCGATCACCGGGGCGGGATCACCCGGGTCGACCACGCAGATTTCGGAACTCGTATCCTGGCGCAGCAGCCAGATATAGTTGTCGCCAAACGCGGGAATCGGTGTCACGCTCAACATGGGCATGGCGTCCTTGATTGGCATGAAGGGTTGGCATGAACGGGTCGCAAAATCCGCCCAGAATGGAGGAACGTGCTGTCGATGTCAATTTCCCCCTCGGTTTCGTCCCTGGCCGCGCTGGTGCGGGACGGGCGCCGCTTCTGGGCCACGCCCGGTGGTCAGGCGGTGCGTCAGGCCGAGCGCGCCTGCCTGGGGCCGGTGTGCGAGCGGCTGTTCGGCGGGCACAGCCTCGAGCTTGGCATGAGCGGGGCGCTGGCGGACATGTGCCCGGTGCGCCATCCCATGGCCTGGGCGCCGACCCGGGAGCTGGCCGAGCATCCCGCCACCCTGATCTGTCCTCTCGACGCCCTGCCGCTGCCCGACAGCTGCCTGAGCCTGGTGGTGATCCATCACCTGCTCGAGGTCGCGCCCGACCCCCACCGCACGCTACAGGAGGCCGCCCGGGTAACCCGCAATGACGGCCGGCTGATCATCTTCGGCTGGATGCCCCTCTCGCCGGGGGCCCTGCCGCGGGTGTGGCCCGGCCGGCGGCAGCGGCTGCCCTGGCGCGGCCACTGGCGCACGCCGGCTCGCCTGCGCGACTGGCTGGCATTTGTCGACTTCGAGATCGAGCGGGTAGACTACTGCGGCTTTCATCTGCCCGGCGGCATGCCCCGCAACGCCTCCCTCGAGACCCTCGGGCGGCGGCACAACCTGCCGCTCGGCGACAGCTATATGATCCAGGCGAGCCGACGCCCCCAGCTGGCCCAGCGCCAGGGGAGCTCGCTCGGTTTCGCCAGGCCCTTCGGTGGCTCGGCCCTGGGCGCGACCCGGCTCGGCCAGTCGCGCTGGCTGGCCGAGCCATGTCCCCCAAACGATCACGAAAGGATGACAGAGGTTGACTGAGACGCTGACCGAGACAGGGGCCGATGCCCTGCCCGAGGTGATCATCTATACCGACGGCGCCTGCCGCGGCAATCCCGGCCCCGGCGGCTGGGGCGCCCTGCTCAGAAGCGGTCAGCACGAGAAGGCGCTGAACGGCTTCGAGTCCCCCACCACCAACAACCGCATGGAGCTGATGGCCGCGATCATGGCGCTGCGCGAGCTCAAGCGGCCCTGTCGCGTGCAGCTGTGGACCGACTCCGAGTACCTGCGCCGCGGCATCACCGAGTGGATCCACAACTGGGTCAAGCGGGGCTGGAAGACGGCCGGCAAGCAGCCGGTGAAGAACGCCGAGCTGTGGCGCGAGCTGCTTAAGGAGACCCAGCGCCACCGCATCGAGTGGCACTGGGTCAAGGGCCACAGCGGCCACCCGGGCAACGAACGCGCCGATGCGCTGGCCAACGAGGCCATCGATGCGGCGCGCTCCCGGACCTGAGCCGGTCGCCATCCTCCCCATCCCTCCTGAGCCAGAGAGTTTCCCATGCGCCAGATCATCCTCGACACCGAGACCACCGGCATCGACCCCCGGGAAGGCCACCGCCTGATCGAGATCGGGGCGGTGGAGATGGTCAACCGCCGGCTCACCGGCAACACCTATCACCAGTACATCAACCCCGAGCGGCAGATCGATGCGGAGGCGGTGGGCGTGCACGGCATCACCGACGAGCGCGTGGCCAATGAGCCGCGGTTCGCCGAGATCGCCGATGCGTTCTGGGCCTTCATCGAGGGCGCCGAGCTGGTCATCCATAACGCTCCCTTCGACGTCGGCTTCATCGACCACGAGTTCGAGAGGCTCAATCGGGCGCGCGGCGAACCTCGCCTGGGCCCGGTGGCGGCGCACTGCGGGATCCTCGATACCCTGGTGATGGCCCGCGAGAAGCATCCGGGGCAGCGCAATAGCCTCGACGCCCTGTGCAAGCGCTACGAGATCGACAACGGCCACCGGGTGCTCCACGGCGCCCTGCTGGACGCCGAGATACTCGCCGACGTCTACCTGGCGATGACCGGCGGCCAGACCGCGCTCTCCCTGGACGCCTCGGCCGGCGGTGACAGCGGCGTGGCCGGCAGCGGCGGGATGGCGATTCGCCGCCTCGCCCTGGAGCCGGGCCGCCTGGCGGTGCTTTCTCCCAGCGAGCAGGAGCTGGCCGCCCACCGCGCCAAGCTGACGGCGATCCGCGAGGCGTCCGGGGAGTGTCGCTGGGACCGCATGGGCGAGGGGGTGCCGCACTGATGCTGCGGCGTGAGCTGCCCCTCGAGGCGGCGGCGGGGCGCGTCATTCGCCTGGCCGAGGGGCGCATCGCCCCGGGGCCCGATGGCGACCTGCTGCAGCCGCCCCAGCCCTGGACGCCGGCCATGCAGCCGCTCTGCTACTGGCATGACGAGCCGGTGGCGCTGTCGTTGGAGGCGGCGCCGGAAGAGACCTGGCCGGATGGGCGGGGCTGGCTCGCCAGGTTGCCGGAGTCGCGCTTCGCGCTGCTCTCCACTGCCCTGCAGGTCGGCGCCTGGCTGCGCGACCATCGCTTCTGTGGCCGCTGCGGCACCCCCGCCGAGCGGCTCGACGCCGAATTCGCCATGCACTGCCGCACCTGCGGCCACCGCAACTATCCGCGCATCTCGCCCTGCATCATCACCCTGGTGACCCATGGCGATGCGCTGCTGCTGGCGCGCAGCCCGCGCTTCCCGCCGGGGCGCTACTCCACCCTGGCCGGCTTCATCGAGCCCGGCGAGTCCGCCGAGGAGGCGGTGCGTCGCGAGGTCTTCGAGGAGGTGGGGCTGCAGGTGGGGCGCATACGCTACTTCCGTAGCCAGGCCTGGCCCTTCCCGCACTCGCTCATGCTGGGCTTCTTCGCCGAGGCGGCCAGTCGGCGCATCCGCATCGACGGCGTGGAGATCGCCGATGCGGCCTGGTACTCGCCGCGCCGGCTGCCGCAGCTTCCGCCGCTCTACTCCATCTCGCGGGCGCTGATCGAGACCCACCTGGCCGAGGTGGCGGCCCGCTAGAACGACATCGGGCCGCCCTGGGCGGCCCGATGGTGGCGGGGCGTACTGCCTCACTCCTTGGGGAAGAGGCTGGTCAGCTTGGTGGCCAGCATCACGTTGCCGGTGGCCTTGAGCTTGCCGGTCATGAAGGCGGTCATGCCGTTGACTTCACCGTTCATGAGGCCCTTGAGGGTGTCGGTGGACATGCTCAGGCTGACGGAGGGGTCGTCATGCTCGCCCTCCTGGATGTCGAGAGCGCCATCCTTGACCACCAGGTAGTGGCTGCCGGCATCGCTGAAGTGGAATTGGAAGACGTCATCCATGCCCTGGGCGGACTGGGCGTCGAAGCGGGACTGCAGCTTGTCGAGGGTGGAGAGGCTCATCGGGGCTCCTGGGGTGTGGGTTGGCATCGCATATCAGGTTATTTCAAACGGTTGTTTCATTCAAGCACCTTGACGCTGCCTTACCCGCCTGGCGTGCTGGGAGCGAAATGGGCAGGCGCTCGGACACGGATAGGAGAGCATCATGAACGATTGGCTGGCCGATTTTGGCATGTTCCTGGCTCAGCTGGTGAGCCTGGTGGTGATCATCACCCTGGCGGTGGCGCTGGTGGCCCGGGTTCGGGGCGAGGGGGGAGAGCGCAGCCGGCTGCGCCTGGACGAACTCAACGGTACCCGGGACTACCGCCGCCGGCGGCTGATCTTGGCCGCCAGCGAGCCCGGGGCCCGCAAGCGCCTCATCAAGGCCTTTCGCCGCGAGGATAAGGCCCGCGACAAGACTGGGCGCAAGGGAGAGAACACGCGACAGTCCATCGCCTGGGTGATCGACTTCCACGGCGATCTGCGTGCCAGCGCCACGGGCCGGCTGGCGGAGGAGGTCTCGGCGCTGATCGATGCCGCCGACCAGGGGGACGAGGTGATCGTGCGGCTGGAGTCGGCCGGAGGGCTGGTGCATGCCTACGGGCTGGCGGCCGCCGAGCTCGACCGGCTGCGCGAGGCGGGTCTCAGCACCACGGTATGCGTGGACAAGGTGGCGGCCAGCGGCGGCTACCTGATGGCCTGCGGGGCGGACCAGCTGCGCGCCGCGCCGCTGGCGGTGGTGGGCTCCATCGGCGTGGTGGCCCAGGTACCCAACGTGCACCGGCTGCTCAAGCGGCACGATATCGACGTGGAGGTGCTGACCGCCGGGCGCTACAAGCGCACCCTGACCGTGTTCGGCGAGAACAGCGAGGAGGGGCGCGAGAAGTTCATCGACGAGTTGGAGGGGGTTCACGCGCTGTTCAAGCGTCACGTGGCCGAGCGTCGCCCGTCGCTGGATATCGAGGCGGTGGCCACCGGGGAGACCTGGTACGGCCGCGAGGCCCTCGAGCGAGGCCTGGTGGACGCCCTGGGCACCAGCGAGGCCTACCTGGTGGAGCGCATGAAGGAGGCCCGGGTGATCCACCTGCGCCTGGAACCGCGCCGCCGCCTAGCGGATCGGCTCGGGGCGGCGGTCTCGGTCGGTGTGGAGCGAGCGCTGGAAAAGGGACTCGAGGTGCTGGAGCAGAGTCCCCTGCGCCGCCGCTAGTCGGCCATGCCGAGCTGGCCTAGGGCCTCGATGATGGTTCGGGCGCTGTCGCCCTGCCAGGAGTAGTAGATGGTCTGGGAGGCTCGTCTGGTGGCGACCAGGTTCTCCCGGCGTAGGATCGCCAGGTGCTGGGAGAGGGCCGACTGGCTGAGAGTGAGCCGGCTGTTGAGCTCGGTCACCGAGAGCTCCTGCCCGTCTAGCAGGCAGAGGATGCGCAGCCGGTTGTCGTTGGCCATGGCCTTGAGCAGTGCCGTGGCCCGATCGATGGTGGCGTCGCCTCCGGCGAGGAGGCGCGCTGCCGTGCTGTTGGAATTGCCCATGTGAATTCCCCGCGCTGGCAGGTGTAGAAGTGGTATGCCGTGTTGGCCCCCTGCCCTCGGGGGCGAGCGGCTCCGATCAGTCCGTTGTGATCGCTCCTTGGCGAGCGTGCTTTTCTCATCGTCCTCAGATTTTGCGCGAGAAACCCCGTACTTCTAGTGCGGGGAGGGATAGCGCGTCGTCCGTAGGACGACCCTGTTCTCGCTACCTCCTTCTCAGGTGGTCGCTATCTTACAGTTTACGGTGTATCATGTGAGACATGACGAAGCGCGCCTACAAATACCGCTTCTATCCGACTCCCGAACAAGAGCAGCTCCTGGCTCGGACGTTTGGCTGCGTGCGTTTCGTCTACAACGCGGTGCTTCGCTACCGCACCGATGCGTTCTACGAGCGCCGAGAGAAGATCGGCTACGTGGCCGCGAACGCTGAGCTGTCGAGGATGAAGAAGGTCGAAGAGACAGCCTTCCTCAACGAGGTCAGCTCGGTGCCGCTTCAGCAGTGTCTTCGGCACCAACAGACCGCGTTCAAGAACTTTTTCGAGGGCCGCGCCAAGTACCCGACCTTCAAGAGCAAGCGACACCGCCAGTCGGCGGAGTTCACCCGCTCGGCCTTCAAATACCGCGACGGCAAGCTGTATCTGGCCAAGAGCAAAACCCCGCTGGACATTCGCTGGAGCCGTGAACTGCCCGGCGAACCCAGCACCGTCACCGTGTCCAAGGACTCGGCAGGCCGCTACTTTGTGAGCTGCCTGTGTGAGTTCGATCCCGAGACGCTGCCCGTCACCCCGAAAATGGTGGGTATCGACCTCGGCCTGAAAGACCTGTTCGTCACCAGCGACGGACATCGAATCGGCAATCCCCGCCATACCGCGAGATACGCCGCCAGACTGGCCAAGGCACAGCGCCGACTGAGCAAGAAAAAGCTCGGCTCGGCCAACCGCGCCAAGGCCCGACAGAAGGTGGCGAAACTTCACGCCAAAATCTCCGATTGCCGACAGGACAACTTGCACAAGCTGTCCCGCAGATTGATTAACGAGAACCAAGTGATCTGCGTCGAGTCCCTCAAGGTGAAGAACATGCTGCGCAACCGCTCGCTGGCCAAGTCGATCAGCGATGCCGGTTGGGGCGAATTCGTGCGCCAACTGGCGTACAAGGCAGAGTGGGCCGAGCGCTCACTGGTCGCTATCGACCAATGGTACCCCTCCAGCAAGCGCTGCTCCGGCTGCGGCCACGTCGTGGACTCGCTACCGCTGCAGGTTCGCGCCTGGACGTGCCCCGAGTGCGCAGCCGAACACGACCGCGACATCAACGCCGCGGTCAACATTAAAGCCGCCGGGCTGGCGGTGTTAGCCCTTGGAGAGAATGTAAGCGGCATGGAGTCAGCCTCCGTGTCCGGTTCTCGGTGAATTGGGAATCCCCGTCCTTCAGGGCGGGGAGCAGTCAATTAGGACTTGATTAAAGCATAGATCACCCGACAGCGAGTGGGAGAGCGTCCCTGCGCGTCGAGAAAGGGGTGGTGCGCGCTCCTGTTGTTGACAATACTTCCCCGGATGCCTCCTCCTTTTGTCGAGAGTTAGCCTATCGTATGAGGGCGTCGGCAGCCTGGTGCATTACAGTGTCAACAATCCTTCGATGTCACTGACCTGCCACAGGACGATCATGAGCACCTACGCCAACGAATTTCGCCGCTCCATCGAGCAGCCGGAGAGCTTCTGGGCCGAGCAGGCCCGTCGTATCCCCTGGTTCACGGCGCCGACCCAGATCCTTCACTATGACGAGGCCAATCACGCCCGCTGGTTCGCCGACGGTGAGCTGAACATCTGCCATGCGGCGCTGGACCACCACGTGGAGCAGGGCCGCGGCGACCAGCCGGCGATCTTCTGGGACTCGCCGGTCACCGACAGCAAGCGCACCCTGACCTATCGCGAGATGCGCGACCAGGTGGCGACCTTCGCCGGTGCCCTCAGGGGGCTCGGCGTGGAGAAGGGCGATCGCGTGGTGATCTACATGCCCATGGTCCCCGAGGCGCTGGTGGCCATGTACGCTTGTGCGCGTCTGGGCGCCGTCCACTCGGTGGTGTTCGGCGGCTTCGCGCCCCACGAGCTCGCCGTGCGCATCGAGGACGCCACCCCCAAGGTGGTGGTGGCCGCCTCCTGCGGGGTCGAGGTCAACAAGGTCCTGCCCTACAAGGGGATCATCGATTCGGCCGTCGAGCAGAGCAGCCACAAGCCGGATGCCTGCGTGATCTTCCAGCGCGAGCAGCACACCGCCGAACTGAGCGAGCGCGACCATGACTGGGCCGCCCTGATGGCCTCGGCCGAGCCCGCCGACTGCGTGCCGGTGAAGGGCACCGATCCGCTCTACGTGCTCTACACCTCCGGCACCACCGGCAAACCCAAGGGGGTGGTGCGTGACACCGGCGGCTACGCCGTGGCACTGGCCTACTCGATGGACGCCATCTACGACGTCGATCCGGGCGAGGTCTTCTTCTCCGCCTCGGACGTGGGTTGGGTGGTGGGCCACTCCTATATCGTCTACGCGCCACTGCTGCGCGGCTGTACCAGCGTGGTCTACGAGGGCAAGCCGGTGAAGACCCCGGATGCCGGCGCCTTCTGGCGGCTGATCAGCGAGTACCGGGTCAAGAGCTTCTTCACCGCGCCCACCGCCTTCCGGGCCATCAAGAAGGAGGATCCGGACGGCAAGCTGCTGGCCGACTATGACATCTCCTGCCTCAAGGCGCTGTTCCTGGCCGGCGAGCGCCTCGACCCGCCCACCTTCCACTGGCTGGACGATCTGCTCGACGTCCCGGTGATCGACCACTGGTGGCAGACCGAGACGGGCTGGCCCATTGCCGCCAACCTGCACGGCCTGGAGCCCATGCCCACCAAGGCCGGCAGTGCCACCGTGCCGGTGCCGGGCTTTGACGTGCAGATCCTCGATCGCGAGGGCGAGCAGGTCGGTGCCATGGAACAGGGCAGCGTGGTGATCAAGCAGCCCATGCCACCAGGGTGCCTGGTGGGCGTGTGGGGCGACCCCCAGCGCTTCCATGCGGCCTACATGGCGGCCTTCCCGGGCTACTACCTGACCGGCGACGGCGGCTACTTCGACGAGGATGGCTACCTGTTCATCATGGGGCGCACCGATGACGTCATCAACGTGGCCGGGCACCGCCTCTCCACCGGCGAGATGGAGGAGGTCGTCGGGGCCCATCCGGCGGTGGCCGAGTGCGCGGTGATCGGCATCCATGACGCCCTGAAGGGGCAGCTGCCGGTCGGGCTGGTGATTCCCAAGGATGGCTTCGAGGGCCGCGAGGCGGACCTCGAGCAGGAGCTGGTCGCCCTGGTCCGCGAGAAGATCGGCCCCATCGCCTGCTTCAAGCAGGTGCTGGTGGTGGACCGCCTGCCCAAGACCCGCTCCGGCAAGATCCTGCGCAAGCTGCTGCGCAACATCGCCGATGGCAAGGAGTACGGCGTGCCCTCCACCATCGACGATCCGGCCAGCCTGCAGGATGTGCACGAGGCCATGAAGGCCCGTGAGGTCGGCGCCGCCCATGAGGCGCGCCAGGTCTGATGCCCTGACGACACAGGCCGCAACGGCATGTGCCAGACCGCCACCCATGACGCCGCCCCTCGGGGCGGCGTTCTTGCTGGCGGCATGGCCAGCGCGGGCCCGGGCCCGTATAATGCGCGACCGTCCGCTGCCCATGGCAGCCCGTTCCACGAGGGTTCCCTCACCCCTCCCGTAAAAAAAGGATGCCCATGTTTGTGCTCTCCGATGCTCAGCAGCGCCGCCTGCTGACCCTGCTGATCGGCTTCCATATCCTGGTGATTGCCGCCAGCAACTACCTGGTGCAGCTTCCCTTTACCCTGTTCGGTTTCCATACCACCTGGGGCGCCTTCAGCTTTCCGTTCATCTTCCTGGCCACCGACCTCACCGTGCGGCTGTTCGGCAAGGAGCCGGCCCGGGCCATCGTGATGCGGGTGATGCTACCGGCCCTGGTGATCTCCTATGTGGTCTCGGTGGTCTTCCCGCGGGGCAGCTATGCGGGCCTCGGGGCACTCGGGGAGTGGAACCTCTTCGTGGCTCGCATCGCGGTGGCGAGCTTCATGGCCTACCTGCTGGGCCAGCTCCTCGACGTGCACGTGTTCGATCGCCTGCGCAGCCTGAGGGCCTGGTGGGTGGCGCCGGCGATCTCCACCGTGCTCGGCAACCTGGCCGACACCTTCGCCTTCTTTTCGATCGCCTTCTACAACAGCCCCGACCCCTTCATGGCGGCCAACTGGCTGGAGATCGCCTGGGTCGACTACGTGATCAAACTGGGCATCAGCCTGTTGTTCTTCGTGCCGCTGTATGGCGTGCTGCTGGCGACCCTGAGCCGCCGCCTGGTGGCGGCCACCGATGCCGAGCCTGCCGCCACCGCGGCAAGGCCGCGCCCCTGACACAGGCCGAGAAATCGGCCAAGGAGAGAGTGCCATGTCCGTAGAGCTCAACTATCTGGATACCGGCGGCGATGGCG
Source organism: Halomonas sp. A11-A (assembly GCF_003182195.1). GTDB lineage: Bacteria > Pseudomonadota > Gammaproteobacteria > Pseudomonadales > Halomonadaceae > Halomonas > Halomonas alkalicola. The sequence goes on along the minus strand of NZ_QGTM01000003.1, from coordinate 178,619 downwards.
TGCCGCTGGTGGTGGTCCACGGCCTGTTCGGCAGCGCCGACAACTGGCGCTCCCACGTCAAGGCATGGGAGGCGACGCGGCGGGTGATTGCCGTGGACCTGCGCAACCATGGCCGCTCTCCCCATGTCGCCGGGATGGGTTATGACGCCATGGCCGAGGATCTGCTCCACCTGCTCGATCGCCTGGAGGTCCCCCGCGCCCATCTGCTCGGCCACTCCATGGGCGGCAAGGTGGTGATCTCGCTGGCGCGCCTGGCACCCGAGCGGGTGGCCTCGCTGATCGTCGGCGATATCGCGCCGGTGGCCTATGGCCACGACCACGACACGGTATTTGCCGGCCTGCGCCGCCTCGAGGAGGGGAAGCCGGCCAATCGCCGCGAGGCCGACGAGCTGCTGGGCGAGCACGTCAAGGAGCGGGCGGTGAGGCTCTTCCTCGCCACCAACCTGGAGCGGGCCGAGGAGGGCGGGCTCAGGCTGCGCCTGGGCCTCGACGAGATCCAGGAGGACTACGAGACCATCATGGGACCGGTGGCCGGGGAGGGCGCCTTCAGCGGGCCGACCCTGGTGCTGCGCGGCGCTCATTCTCCCTATGTGACCGATGCGATGCTGCCTGCCCTGCGGGAGGTGCTCCCCGAGGCCGAGGTGGTGACCCTGGAGGCCGGGCACTGGCTGCATGCCGAACAGCCCGAGGCCTTTCGCGACGAGGTCAACCGTTTCCTCGGCCAGCGCTGATTCCCCAAGGCGCCATCAGGGCGCGCCCAGGTCAATCCCCAGCCTGCCGGGCGGGGTCAGGGTCTCGATCAGGCCGCGCTCGTGGAGGAGCGCCTCGAAGCGCGCGTAGCCTGCCCGGTCCATGGCGGCGGGCCTGGCGCTCAGGCGCAGCAGCATGGGCATCCAGGCGGCCCGATTCGCCGGGGTGTCCATGGCGGGCTCCCGCTCCGCCAGCAGCGCCCAGGCCGCCTCCGGACGCTCCAGGCTCCAGGCGGTGGCCTCGGCGAGGGCCTCCAGCAGGCGCCGCAGGCTCTCCCGCTGCCCAGCTACCCGGTCGCGGTTGGCCACCAGGATCAGCCCCTCATGGTGCGGAATCCCGTGCTCCTCGAGCTGCAGCAGGCGGGTGGAGATGCCCACGTCGCCCAGTCGCTGGGCCAGGCCGAGGCGCTGGGGGGTCATCACGCCGTCCAGTCCCTGATCGACCATCTCATGCACGGCGCTGAAGTTGACGTCCACCAGCTCCAGCTCCTCGATGACGATGCCGTGGGGCCTGAGCAGCAGCGGCAGCAGCAGCTCGCGGCTCTCTTCCACCGAATAGCCGATGCGCCTGCCCGCCAGTTGGGCCGGTGACTCCATCACGCCGTCGTCGAGCAGCAGCAGTCCCGCGAGGGGCAGTTCGACCAGGGTGCCGACCCGCACCAGCGGCAGGCCGCGGTCCACCTGCAGATGCAGCAGCGGCTGGCGACTCACCGCCAGGTCGACGCGCCCGGCGGCCAGCAGCCGCGTGGGCAGGCTGGGGTCGGCGGGGGTGGTCAGGGTCACCTGCAGGCCACGGCGTTCCAGCATGCCCTTGTGCTGGGCGATCAGCAGGGCGGCGTGCTGGGGGCCGGGGTACCAGTCCAGCATGATCTCCAGGGACGTTAGGGGCGGCGGCTCGAGGGGCTCGGGGGGCGTGAGGACCACCCTGGGGCCTTCGTCGACCAGATCGCTCGTCGCATCGGCCTCCGGTGAGTCCGAGCTGTCCTGGGGAGCCGGGGCGGCGCCGATGGCGTCCTCTCCATCCGTGTGGCCGGTGGCATCGCCGGCCGGGGGCGGCGGTGCCGGCCTCACAACAGCGGACTCACTGCCTGCCTCCCGAGCCTTCTCGGTCGTCTTCTTGGTCGTCTCCTCGGCTGTCTCTTCTGACGGGGCCTCTGATGGCTCCTCGAGGGCCTGCTCCCGCGCCGGGATCTCGGGCACCAGAACGGTCGTCTCCAGTGTCCTGGGCGGTGAATCCCCCCGAGGAAGGTCGGGCACGACCAGGGGCGGGGGCTCCTCGGCCGCTACGCTCGTCATCGGCGCCAGGCTCGCGAGTGTCACCATCAGCAGGGTGAGGGCGGTCGCGACGGCGGTCAGTCGCCTGGGCTGGGCGGGGTCGGGCATGCAGGGCTCCGGCAGTGGCGCCGGCAACTGGCCGGCTGGCGGCAGCAGAGTGTATCCGCTCGCGGGAAGGGCTGGCCAGCCCGGGCGAGCGGCGTCGCGCCGCTGCATGCCTTATGCGATAATGGCCCCTTCATCGTCTCGGGGATGCCATGGACGCTATCAATACCCTCTTCATGCTAAGTGGCCTGTTGATCGCGCTCAGCGTGCTGGCCAGTCGCCTCTCCAGTCTGGTGGGGTTGCCTCTGCTGCTGATCTTCCTGGGCCTCGGCATGCTCGCGGGGGAGGAGGGCCTGCTCGGCATCCAGTTCGACGACTATACCCTGGCCTTCACCATCGGCCACCTGGCGCTGGCAATGATCCTGCTGGATGGAGGCCTGCGCACCCGCCTCAAGACCTTCCGGGTCGGCTTCCGGCCGGCGCTCTCGCTGGCGACTCTCGGCGTCTTCATTACCAGCGGGCTGATCGGGCTGCTGACGATGTGGATCTTCGACCTCTCGCTGCTGCAGGGGCTGCTGGTGGGGGCGATCGTGGGCTCTACCGACGCCGCCGCGGTGTTCTCGATGCTCAGCGGGCGAGGTGTCAACCTCAACGAGCGGGTGGGGGCGACCCTCGAGATTGAGTCCGGCACCAACGACCCCATGGCGATCTTCCTGACCCTGGTGCTGGTGGAGATGCTGGTGGGGCAGGTGAGCGGCACCGCCGACACCCTGCTGCTGCTGGTCCAGCAGTTCGGGCTGGGCCTCTCCATCGGCGTGGGTGCTGGCTGGCTCAGCGGCAAGCTGCTGCGCTGGGTGGATCTGGCCCCCGGGCTCTACTCGCTGCTGGCGCTGGCGCTGGGCTTCTGTGTATTCGGGCTGACCAGCTTCCTCGGCGGCAGCGGTTTCCTGGCGATCTACCTGGCGGGGCTGATGATCGGCAACCAGCCCGGGCGCCACCTCAATTTCATCCTGCCGGTACACGATGGCCTTGCCTGGCTCAGCCAGATCGGCCTCTTCCTGGTGCTGGGGCTGCTGGTGACCCCCAGCGAGATGATCGAGTATGCACTACCGGCCAGCCTGGTGGCGCTGGCGCTGATCTTCGTGGCGCGCCCGATCGCCGTGCTGATCAGCATCAAGCCCTTCTTCAAGTTTCGCTGGCGGGAGATCGGTTTCATCGCCTGGGTGGGCCTGCGCGGCGCGGTGCCCATCGTGCTGGCGATCTTCCCGGTGATCGGCGGGGTGGAGAACGCCTCACTCTACTTCAACGTAGCCTTTGCGGTGGTGCTGCTCTCGCTGCTGGTTCAGGGGGGGACCCTGGGCTGGATGGCGCGGCTGATGAAGGTCGAGGTGCCGTCATCGGTGACCCCCAACCAGCGCGGCCCGCTGGGTATCCTGCCGGAAAACGACTTCGAGATGTTCGTCTACCGGGTGGAGAACTCCGACCTCGAGGATGTGCCCATCCGGCTGCTGCGCTTCCCCTCGGGGGCGCTGATCTCGGCACTGTTCCGTGACCATGTGATGCTGCACCCCAAGGGCAGCACCCGCCTGCAGCTTAATGACGTGATCTGCGTGATCGGCCGCAGCGAGGATCTGCCGGCGCTGAACCGCCTCTTCAACGGCGATGCCAAGCTCAAGCAGGAGCGCGCCTTCTTCGGCACCTTCACCTTCTCCGGGGAGGCGCGCATGCAGGATATCGCCGATGCCTACGGCCTGACGCTCAGCCAGGCGGAGAAGGAGATGACTCTGGCGGATTTCATCTCCCTGCGGGTGGGCGGGCATCCGGTGGTGGGGGACGACGTGGACTGGCACGGTATCCACTGGGTGGTCAGCGAGATGGAGGGCAACACCGTGACCAAGGTGGGGCTGAGGCTCTACTGAGCCGCGCTGGCCTGCTGGCGGATCTCGACGCCGACCTCCACGGAGGCCTCCGGCGTGGCCAGCCACATCATGCCGTCCTGCAGGGTCGCATTGAGGTCCATCCCCCGGGCGGCCAGCCTGCCGAGCTCGGCAACGGTCTCGGGCGCGACATCGATGACCGTGAGGTTGGCAAGGCTCCTCAGCTTGCCGGCGAGTTGCTCCCACCAGAGCCGGGAGCCGTGGCCGCCATAGGTGTAGATCACCACCTGCCGCGAACGGCCGCAGGCCCGGCGAATCTCCCGCTCGTCCGGCTGGCCGAGCTGGACCCACAGCTCGATCTCGCCGGTGAGGCTCCTGAGCCACAGGTCCGGCTCGTCATCGGTGCTGACGCCGCGCCCGAAGGCCAGGTCCGGATGGGCGTGACGCGCGAAGGCCAGCAGGCGCAGCATCATGCGCTCGTCGGTCTCCGATGGGTGGCGGGCAACGGTCAGCACGTGCTCGCCGTAGTAGTGCCGATCCATGTCGGCAACCTGCAGGCGCGCCTTGCAGATAGTAGCCTTCAGCGCCATGGCGCCCTCCTGGGAATGGTGGGGGGTGGATGGCCAGAAACGAAAAAGGCACCCGCAGGTGCCTGATTCTGAATAGGAAGTGGCGGAGGGACAGGGATTCGAACCCTGGAAAGGCTTTCACCTTTGCCGGTTTTCAAGACCGGTGCATTCAACCGCTCTGCCATCCCTCCGGCTTACGGCGGTGAATATTACCAGCTTTCGGTCCCGGGTCAAGAGGGCCTTGGGATCAAGGCGTTAGCCAGGATGCCGTCAGGGTGCCAGACGTCATTCCGCGACCAGGGAGCGTGCCATGACCGGGAGTGAATCCAACGCCTTTCCCGGCGCCGCCGTCTCCTGTGCGGTGGTGAGAGGAGGGCGGCTATTGATGGTGCGTGCGCCGGCGCCACTCCACTTCGCGGTGGTGGTGATGCGCATGGCGTGGGAAGCGGGCGAGCCGGTAGCCGGCGATGACGCCAGCGAAGCCCGCTGGATGGAGCTCGAGGCCCTGACAGCGGCCGGCGATGGGGGCTACGCGACGGCCGCCCGGCTGCCGGGCGCAGGGAAACAGCGTTGAGCGATGCCCCATCAAGGGCTTGCGCGGGGAACCTCGAGTCGGCATTCTAGGTCCACTGCCACGACCAACCAAACACAGGGAGCACTGGATCCATGGCATACCAAGACACCCAGCTTAGCCATCAGCAGAGCCAGGCGCTCAGCACCAACAAGGTGCTGCGCAACACCTATGGCCTGCTCGCCATGACGTTGATGTTCTCGGCGGTGACCGCTGGCGCCGCCATGGCCATGGGCGTTGAACGGCTCAACATCTTCGTGTTCTTCATCGGCGCCTACGGCCTGATGTTCCTGGTGCACAAGACCGCCAATTCGGCCGCCGGCCTGCTGGCGACCTTCGCCTTCACCGGCTTCATGGGCTTCACCCTGGGGCCGATCCTCAACACCTACCTGGCGCTTCCCAACGGTGCCGCCCTGGTCATGAACGCCCTGGCCATGACCAGCCTGACCTTCATCGGTCTCTCCGCCGTGGCGCTGGTCTCCAAAAAGGACTTCAGCTTCCTAAGCAACTTCCTGATGGCCGGTGCCATCGTGCTGATCCTGGCCATGGTCGCCGGGCTGATCTTCCAGATTCCGACCCTGATGCTGATGGTCTCCGCCGGCTTCGTGCTGTTCGCCTCGGCGGCGATCCTCTACCAGACCAGCGAGATCGTGCACCGGGCCGGCGAGACCAACTATATCCTCGCCACCATCACCCTCTATGTGTCGATCTACAACCTCTTCATCAGCCTGCTGTCGCTGCTCGGCATCATGAGCAACGACTGATCCTGGCGGGTCACGAGGACCTCGGCTGGCCCCGCCTCGGCGGGGCCAGCCTGTTTGTGGAGTGTCGAGTGCGATGATGCGCTACGCGATTCTGTTGATGGGGGCGCCCTACAGCAGCCAGGCCGCCCATTCCGCCCTGCGCTTTGCCCGGGCGCTGGTGGGGCGTGGCCACCGCCTGGAGGGGGTATTCTTCTACCATGACGGTGTGCACAATGCCGCGCGCCTGGCCACGCCGCCGCAGGACGAGCCGCACCTGGTGGACGGTTGGGCGGCGCTGGCCGCCGAGCACGGCGTGCCGCTGCAGGTCTGCATCGCCGCGGCGCTGCGCCGCGGCCTGCTCGATGAGCGCGAGGCGGCACGCCACGGCAAGCAGGGCCACAGCATCGAGCCCCCCTTCGAGCTGACCGGGCTGGGGCAGCTGGTGGATCTTGGCCTGCACTGCGATCGCCTGGTCACCTTCGGACCCTGAGGAGTGCCCATGTCAAACGACAAGCTGCAAGGCGTCGACGGGGATCTACTGGTCATCCTGCGTCACGCCCCCCACGGCACCAGCTGGCTGCGCGAGGGCCTGGATGCCGCCCTGGTGGCCGCCGCCTTCGGGCGCCGGGTGACGCTGCTCTTCATGGGCGAGGGCGTCACCGCTCTGGTGCCCGGCCAGGCGGGCGGCCCCCTGGGGCAGAAGGGCACCGCGCCCACCCTCGAGATGCTCGAGATGTACGATATCGATACCCTGCTGGTGGAGGAGGAGGCGCTGGCGCGCTTTGGCCTGGTGGTCGAAGGGTTGATGCTTTCCGCCAGGGCGGTCGCGGCCGCGGAGCTGCCTGCGCTGACCGCCGCCCATTCACTGGTACTGACCTTTTGAAGGCGGCGGGGCCGCCCGGAGAGACCCTGATGCTACTGCATATTCTCAATCGCTCGCCGGCTACCAGCGAGGTCTACCGCCAGGCGCTGGCCGCCATGGGGCCGGCCGATCGACTCCTGATGATCGAGGACGGGGTGCAGGGCGCCCTGGAAAGCCTGGCGGGCCGCTTCGGTGACCTGCAGGGGCGCCTCTACGTGCTGGAGGAGGACCTCGCCGCCCGCGGGCTGGTGCCGCTCAGCGCCGACTCGGTGATTCGGGTCGATATGGAGGGCTTTGTCACGCTCACCGAAGAGGCGCAGCGCACGGTGAGCTGGTTCTGATGGCGACCACAGAAATATACCGTTATCTTGCTGTTAACGAGCAACAGGTGGCACTGGATCCCGAAGGATACCTGGTCGTCCTCGCTGACTGGACACCCGAAGTCGCCAGGAGCCTGGCCGAAGAGGAAGGCATCACGCTAACCGATGAGCACTGGGAGGTGATCCAGGTGCTGCGTGACTTCTACCAGCGCTTCGAGCAGGCGCCGGCGATGCGGCCCCTGGTGAAGGCCGTGGCCATGGCCCTGGGCGAGGAGAAGGGCCGTTCGATCCACCTGATGCGGCTCTTCCCCGGCAGCCCGGCCAAGCTCGCCGCGCGCATCGCCGGGCTGCCCAAGCCCACCCACTGCCTGTGAGCCACTCGTGAACTTCCTCGCCCATGCCTGGCTGGCCCGTGGCGGCAGCGATGACTTCCTGTGGGGTAACCTGATCGCCGACGGGGTCAAGGGGAGCGACCTCTCCGCCTGGCCGGAGGGGGTTGCCGCTGGCATTCGCCACCACCGTCGGGTGGACGCCTTCGTGGATGCGCATCCCGTTGTGGCGCGGATCCGTCGCCGGGTGCCCGATCGCCAGCGACGCTATGCCGGGATCGCCCTGGACCTGGTGTGGGATCACTTCGTGGCGCGGGAACTGGGCCTTCAGGCCGGGCACTCCCCCCTGGTGGCCCGCACCTACCGGGTGCTTCGGGCCCGGCCGGCGCCAGCCCGCCTGGCCACGCTGGTGCCGGTGCTGGTGGAGCAGGATTGGCTGCATTGCTATGCGGATTTCGCCTTCACCTGTCGGGCGATTGCCGGCATCGGGCGCCGTCTCTCCGGCCCCAACCGGCTGGAGGAGCTGGTGCCCTGGCTCGAGCGGGAGCACAAGCGTCTCGGCCAGGGATTCGAGCGGCTCTGGCCGGAGGTGCGCAGGGCGCTGGAGGTGCCGGCACATCCCTAGCCGGCGAGGCGCTCAGGCCCCGCCGATCCAGAGGCAGTCGACCCTATCGCCCACCTCGAGGCGCGTCTCTGGCGAGACCACCGCCAGAGCATCCGCCGCGATGCAGGAGGAGAGCACCCCGGAGTTCTGGTCACGGAAGGCGTGGGCACTGATGCCCTCCGTGCCGAATTCGAGGCGAACCCGCATGTAGTGCGCGCGGGGTCCGGTCTGGGTAGCAAAGGCGGCGCGCGCCGCCAGGCGCGGCAGCTCGAGCAAAGCTGGTGCGCCGAGCAGGGCGCCCATCAGTGGGCGCAGGAACAGCCAGGCCCCCACGAAGCTCGATACCGGATTTCCCGGCAGGCCCACAAAGCGGGCCTCGTGACCCTCGGCGGGGAGCCGCCCCAGGGCCAGCGGCTTGCCAGGCCGGATAGCCAGGCGCCACAGGTCCAGCTGCCCGAGCGCCTCCACCGCCGCCTTGACGTGATCCTCCTCGCCGACGCTGACGCCACCGGTGCTTACCACCAGGTCGGCACGGCGGGCGGCGTCCTCGAGGGCACGGCGAGTGCCTTCGGGCTCGTCGGGAATCGCGGCAAGGTGCACCACCTCGGCCCCGAATCGCTCCAGCAATCGACGCAGCATGGGGCGGTTGGAGTTGTAGATCTGCCCGGGGCCCAGGGGCTGGCCGGGGTCCACGATCTCGTCGCCGGTGGAGAGCAGGGCCACTCGGGGGCGGCGGCGCACCGTGACCTCGGTGATGCCCTGGCCGGCCAGGTGGCCCAGGGCCGCGGCTTCCAGCGGCTCACCGGCCGGCAGCAGCTCGCTCCCCGCGGTGACATCCCGGCCCCGGCGGCGGATATTGTCCCCGGCCGGCACTCCCTCAGGGACCCGCACCCAATCGCCGTCGACCTCGACGCTCTCCTGCATGACCACGCAGTCGGCGCCCTCTGGAATGGCCCCGCCGGTGAAGATCCGTGCGCAGCTGTCGGCGGCCAGGGGTTCACCGGTGGCGCCTGCGGCGATGCGCTGGTTGACCCGCAGCCAGCGGCCGGCGTCCCGGTGGTGCAGGGCATAGCCATCCATGGCGCTGTTGTCGAAGGGGGGCACGTCGAGAGTCGCCGCCACCGGCTCGGCCAGGATCCTGCCGGCGGCCCGGTCGCAGGGGATTCGCTCGCTTCCCAGCGGCTGTACGCCCTCGAGCAGGGCAGAGAGTGCCGCCTCCACGGGCTTGAGCTCAGCCATGCTGGCCTCGCTCGGGGATCACAATATTGGCAAAGTTGCAGGGCTTGTGTCGGCTATCCAGCTGTTCGGCCAGGATGCCGTTCCAGGCGGTGAGGCAGGCGCCGGTGGAGCCGGGCAGGCAGAACACCACGGTGGCGTTGGCCAGGCCGCCAAGGCAGCGGCTCTGCACCGTGGAGCTGCCGATCTCCTCCCAGCTGAGCTGGCGGAACAGCTCGCCGAACCCCTCGATCTCCTTGTCGAGCAGCACGCCGACCGCCTCCGGGGTGGAGTCGCGGCCGGTGAAGCCCGTCCCTCCGGTGGTCAGCACCACCTGGATGGCAGGGTCGGCGATCCATTCGGCCACCACGGCGCGGATGCGGTAGATGTCGTCCGGCACGATGCGCTTGTCGGCCAGGCGGTGGCCGGCATCGGTCAGGCAGCTCACCAGGGCCAGGCCGCTGCGGTCGGTCTCCTCGTTACGGGTGTCGGAGATCGTCAGCACCGCAACGGCGAGGGGAATCATCGGTTCGGCCATCATGCCTTCTCCTGCTTCTGTGCCTGGCGCGCCTGGAAGGCGGCCTGCTGCTCCGGCGTGGCCTCCAGCTGGTACTTCTCCTTCCACTCCGCGTAGGGCATGCCGTAGACGTACTCCCGGGCGCGTTCGTAGTCGAGCGTCTCCCCACGCTCTTCGGCGGCGCTGACCAGCCACTTGGAGAGGCAATTGCGGCAGAAATCGGCCAGGTTCATCAGGTCGATGTTCTGCACCTCCTTGTGCTCGTCGAGGTGCCTGAGCAGGCGGCGGAAGGCGGCGGCCTCGAGTTCGGTGCGGGTGGCGTCGTCGAGATGGTCCATGGCGCTCTCGTTCTCCCTGGGTGAGTTGGGTGAGTTGGGTCAGGATGGAACCAGCATAACAAAAGACACCGCCCGTAGGCGGTGTCGTGGAGGCCGTGACGAGGGCGCGACTCATCCCGGGCGAGAGGCCGTTTCACCGGTATCGCCGGAGGGAGCCGGCTGGTCGCCGACCTGCCCCTCGGGCACCGCCTGCTCCTTGACCTCCTCGTACCAGAGGTTGTGGTGGTCCTTGGCCCAGGTCTCGTCCACGTAGCCGGTGGTCATCCCCTCCAGCGATCCCTCCGAGCCGATGGTGCCGATGTAGATATGGCCCAGCGCCACCGCGGTGAGCCCCAGGGCGCCGACGCTGTGGATCAGGTTGGCCCACTGCATGGTGTCGCGGCTCTGGCCATAGTTGGGGAAATCCAGCACGAAGCCGCTGGCCACCACGGCCAGGCCGGCGGTGGCCAGCAGCCAGAACCAGAGCTTCTCGCCGCCGTTGGCGAAGCCGGCATCGGGATGGCCCTTGCCCACCAGGCCGCCACCCTGGCGAAACCACTCCAGGTCATGACGCTTGGGCCAGTTGTGCTTGAGCATCCTGGCCAGCAGCACGATCAGCAGCACCCCGAACAGCGGGCCCAGATAGTTGTGGGCGAGCTTCGAGGCCGAGATCATCGAGCCCCAGATTGCGTCGCCGAACAGCGAGCGAAACACGAACTTGCCGTAGAGCAGGTTGAGTCCCGTCAGGGCGAGGATGAGGAACAGGGTCGCCACCGTCCAGTGGAGGGCGCGCACGAACAGCGGCCAGCGCAGCAGCTTGCGCCCGGTGCGAGGCTCGCTGAGCTCCTTGCGGCCGATGATCACGTAGAAGAGCGCAATCGCCACGGTCATCCCGCCCACGGCGATGAGGCCGAAGGGGGAGACCCAGCGGTTGCGCAGCTGCCGCCAGCGCTCGCCGCTGGCGTTGATCAGGTTGTAGTTGGAATCGAAGCGACTGTCGCGGAAGTTGGCGTCTACCTCACCGCTGCGCACCTGGCGCCAGGTGTCGGGACTCACACCACCCACCGCGGTGGCCGCCTCGCGCTGGGGTTCCGTCTGGGCCAGGACGGGGGAGGCGAGCAGGGCGGTCAGGGCAAGCAGCACCGCCAGCAGCAGTCCCCCCAGGGGCCCATTTCGGCACAGGCTCATGGCATCACCTCCTAGCCCTGGCGGGTCGCGTCATAGGCCAGCGCATCGGCCTGGGAGAGTTCGGCGGCGCCGCGTTCCTGCTCGCTGCGCGGATTGCCCGACCAGCCACCGTCGGGATGACCGCGATGGATGACCCGCTGACGGAAGATATCGGCCACCGTCTGGGCGTCGCCGGCGAGCAACGCCTTGGTGGAGCACATCTCGGCACACAGCGGCAGCTTGCCCTCGGCAATGCGGTTGGCCCCGTACTTCTCGTACTCCTCCTCCTTGCTGTCTGCCGGTCCGCCGGCGCAGAAGGTGCACTTGTCCATCTTGCCGCGCTCGCCGAAGGCGTTCTGCTTGGGGAACTGAGGGGCCCCGAAGGGGCAGGCGTAGAGGCAGTAGCCGCAGCCGATACAGAGGTCCTTGTCGTGCAGGACGATGCCGTCGTCGGTCTTGTAGAAGCAGTCCGTGGGGCAGACCGCCATGCAGGGCGCGTCATCGCAATGCATGCAGGCCACCGAGATCGAGACCTCGTTGGCCAGGCCGTCGTTGAGGGTCACCACCCGCCGGCGCTGGATGCCCCAGGGGACATCGTTGGCGTTCTTGCAGGCGGTGACGCAGCCGTTGCAGTCGATGCAGCGCTCGGCGTCGCACATGAATTTCATCTGTGCCATGTCTTGTTCTCCTGGTCGCTGTCGATCGCTTAGGCGCGCTCGATCCGGCAAATGGTGCACTTGGTTTCCTGCATCATGGTCACAGGGTCATAGCCGTAGGTGGTCGCCGTGTTGGCCGCCTCGCCCAGTACATAGGGGGCAGTGCCCTCCGGGTAGCGGTCGTGGAGGTTCTCGCCCTGGAAGATGCCGCCGAAGTGGAAGGGCATGAAGGCCACCCCACGGCCCATCCGCGGCGTGACCAGCGCCTTGACCCGCACGCGGCCGCCCTCGGCGCCCTCGACCCAGACGGTGTCGCCGTCGCGAATGCCGATGTCGTTGGCATCCGCCGGATTGACCTCGACGAACATCTCCTGCTGCAACTCGGCCAGCCACGACATGGAGCGGGTCTCCTCGCCGCCGCCCTCGTACTCCACCAGGCGCCCCGAGGTGAGGATGATCGGATAGCGGTCGGAGTTGTCGTTCTCCTGGATGCTGCGATAGAGGGTGGGCAGCCGGAACAGTGAGCGAAAGTCGTCCCAGGTGGGGAACTGCTCGACCAGATCGCGACGGGTGGTGTAGAGCGGCTCGCGGTGCTTGGGCACCTGGTCCGGGAAGGTCCACACCACGGCACGCGCCTTGGCGTTGCCGTAGGGGGCGCAGCCGTGCTCGATGGCCACCCGCTGGATGCCCCCGGAGAGGTCCGTCTTCCAGTTCTCGCCCTCGGCGGCAGCCTTCTCCTCGTCGGTGAGGTCGTCCCACCAGCCCAAGTCCTTGAGCATCTGGTCGGTGAACTCGGGATAGCCATCGTCGAGCTCGCCGGCGACCGGGGCCGAGCCCTCGGCCAGCAGGTTCACGCCGTTGCGCTCGATGCCGAAGCGCGCCCGGAAGCCCATGCCGCCCTCCTTGACCGGCACGCTGGGGTCGTAGAGGTTGGGCGAGCCGGGGTGGGCGAACTCCGGCGTGCCCCAGCAGGGCCAGGGCAGGCCGTAATAGTCGCCGTCGGCGGGACCGCCCTCGGCGCGCAGGTTCTCGAAGCTGAAGGTATGCCAGTTCTTCTGGTGCTCCTTGAGTCGCTCCGGGCTCTGGCCGGTGTAGCCGATGGTCCAGGTGCCGCGGTTGATCTCACGCAGGATGTCCTCGATCAGCGGCTCCTTGCCATTGACCTGGATATGGCGAGTGAGCTCATCGGCGAAGCCGAACTTCTCGGCCAGCAGGTACATGATCTCGTGGTCGGGCTTGGACTCGAACAGCGGCTCGATCACCCTGTCGCGCCACTGCAGCGAGCGGTTGGTGGCCGTCACGCTGCCGGTGGTCTCGAACTGCGTGCAGGCGGGCAGCAGATAGACGCCGTCGGTCCGGTCATGCATGACCGCGGCCACCGTGGGGTAGGGGTCGACGATCACCATCATCTCGAGCTTCTGCATGGCGCGGCGCATCTCGGGACCGCGGGTCTGGGAGTTGACCGCATGGCCCCAGTAGAACATCGCCTTGAGTGCGGTGCGCTGCGAGATCGCCTCGTCCTCCTCGAGCACCCCGTCGACCCAGCGGGAGACCGTGATGCCGCTGCTGTTCATGGGCAGGCCGTCGTGGTACTCGGTCTGGTCGAAGCGGCTCTTGAGCCACTCGTAGTCGACGTCCCAGACCCGCGCCCAGTGCTGCCAGGCCCCCTCGGCCAGACCGTAGTAGGCCGGCAGGGAGCTGGAGTCGAGGCCCATGTCGGTGGCGCCCTGGACGTTGTCGTGGCCGCGCAGGATGTTCGCCCCGCCGCCGGACCTGCCGATGTTGCCGAGGGCCAGCTCGAGGATGCAGTAGGCGCGGGTGTTGTTGTTGCCGGTGGTGTGCTGGGTGCCGCCCATGCACCAGACGATGCAGCCCGGCTTCTTGGTGGCCAGGCGCTGGGCCACGTCGCGCATGGTCGCCTCCGGCACGCCGGTGACGTCCTCCACAACCGCCGGGGTGAAGGTCGCCACCTCGGCGCGTACCTCGTCCATGCCGTAGACGCGCTGCTGGATGTACTGGCGATCCTCCCAGCCGTTCTCGAAGATGTGCCACAGGAGGCCCCAGATGAAGGCGACATCGGAGCCGGGGCGGATGCGCACATGGGTATCGGCCTTGGCCGCGGTGCGGGTGAAGCGGGGGTCGGCAACGATGATGTCGCAGTTGTTGCGCTCCTTGGCGATCAGGAAGTGCTGCATCGCCACCGGGTGGGCCTCGGCGGGGTTGGAGCCGATGAACAGCATCGAGCGGCTGTTGTGCATGTCGTTGAGCGAGTTGGTCATCGCCCCGTAGCCCCAGGTGTTGGCCACCCCGGCGACGGTCGTGGAGTGGCAGATGCGCGCCTGGTGGTCGGTATTGTTGGTGCCCCACAGGGAGGCAAACTTGCGCAGCAGGTAGGCCTGCTCATTGTTGAACTTGGCCGAGCCGAGCCAGTAGATGCTGTCGGGGCCGTGGGCCTCGCGCAGGGCCAGGACCTTGTCGCCGATCTCCTCGATGGCTTCGTCCCAGCTCATCCGCTGCCACTGGCCGCCGACCAGCTTCATGGGGTACTTGAGGCGTCGGCTGGAGTGGCCATGCTGCCGCAGCGAGGCCCCCTTGGCGCAGTGGGCGCCGCGGTTGATGGGGTGGTCGAAGGCGGGCTCCTGGCGAGTCCAGATACCCTCCTGCACCTCGGCGTAGGTGCCGCAGCCCACCGAGCAGTGGGAGCAGATGGTGCGCTTGACCTCGACCGGGGAGTCGAGCACCGGTGTCTTGCCGCTTGCCTCGACGGGTCGCATCATCCCGTGGCCCATGAAGCCGGCGGCCGCCAGGCCCCCGGTGGCCGCGCCGCTGCGCTTGAGGAACTGGCGACGGGAGATGCCGAGCCCTGCCGGGCGCGAGGTGTCTTGCTTGCGTGTCAGACGCATGGTGTCTTACCTCCTGACCTGGGCGGGGCGCTCAGTCGCGCAGGGTGGCGTAGTAGGTGCGGATATGCTCGGTTTCCCGGTAGTTCCTCTCCGCCGGTTCGCGCTCAGGGGAAGGTGGGGCGTCTGCCTGGCTGAGGCTGACGTGGCCGATGACAGCGGTGGTGCCGGCCAGGGCGCCACCGGCTCCCAGGGTGCGGAGGAAGCGGCGACGCTGGGCGTCATGGGGTCGGTTCATGGCGTGTTTCCTCGAGTCAGGCAGTGGGACATGTTGTGGGTTGTTATTGGTCGGACCAGTCGCCGGTCTGGTGCGGCTAGCCGGCCGTCGGGTCGATCATGCGCATCGGCGACTCCGCGGCCATGGCCTCGAAGCGCTGCCGTTCCTGCGCCAGAAAGGCGAGGCCCAGGCGCCCACTACCAGCGTAGATAGGGGGGGGCACCCTCGCCAGGTCGCCCAGACAACGCTGGGCCCACGGAGCCAGGTGCCGCTGGAAGAAGGCCGCCTGGTCAGGCGAGCCGCCCTCCACCAGCAGCGCCATCACTTCGAGCAGGGCGCCCAGGTGGTCTTCGGGATCTCGGCTCGCCTCGGCCCGGGCGATGCCCAGCCGGCGCAGGTCGCGGCGCAGGGCCACCAGAGGCTCGTCCATCAGGGTGCCGTGCAGGTACCAGGAGGCGTAGGGCGTGATCTGTCCCTGGATCACCCCGACCAGCAGTTCGAAATGCGCCCGGGCGGCCACCTCGGGGGAGGACATCCGGGCGGCATCGGCCAGCTCCTGCCAGGCGGCGCTCATCTCGCCGCCGTCCTCGTCGGGCTCCAGATGGGCAAGAAAGTCGAGCAGCTCGCTATCCGGCGGCGCGAGCAGGAGACGGGCAAGCAGGCGGTAGATATCGGCACGCAGGGCCTCTCGCTCATCCACCGAGGCCACGGTCTGGCGGTTGTCATGCATGGCTACACCTTCAGCTGGCGTTCGGGGTCGCGGGCGAGCTCCTGCCAGACGTCCTGGACGCGGCAGTCCTCGCACATCTCGAGGCGTGCGCGGGCCTCGCCGGCGAAATAGGGGTGGTCGGCCAGCTTGCGCTGGATGCTGGCGATGGTGCTGGCGGAGGCGAAGGGCTTGCCGCAGCGGATGCAGGCGAAGGCCGGCTCCTCCTTGATCACACGGGTCTCGCACCGCTCGGGCGCGGCGAGGAACCCCGGCGCGAGGCGGATCGCCTGCTCCGGGCAGCCGGCCGCACACAGGCCGCACTGGATGCAGTCGGCCTCGCGGAAGGCCAGGCGCGGGGTGGTGTCGTCGCCGCCGGAGAGCGCCGGGGTGGGACAGAGCGACACGCAGCCCTGGCACAGCGTGCAGCGCTCGGTGTCCACCTCGATGGCGCCGAAGGACGCACCGGCGGGCAGGGCGTGGCTCTCGCCGCTCGGGGCCCCCTGGGCGGCCAGCCAGTCGAGGGTGGCGTTGAGGCGTTCGCGCTTGCCACTCGCAGCCTCGGCCCGGGGGCGCGCGACCAGCGCCGCCTCCCGGGGCAGGGCGTCGCGAGCGCTGCCGTCGTCCTCGATGGAGAGCCACGCCAGGCGCTCGGGGCGGTGCCCGAGAGCCGCGAGCAGCTCCCTGGCCTGGACAACCTGGGCCTCGAGCTGCTGCTGCAGGGTCGGAGGGGTCTCCGCATCACGCTGCAGGCGCACCTCGGCGGCGCCAGCCGCCAGGGCGGCGAGCCAGTGATCGAGCCCGGCGGCGCCGAGCTCCTCCAGCTCGATGTCGAGCACATGGCCGGCCGGCTCGGTGGCTTCACAGCGGCGCCGCGCCGCGGTGACGAAGCGCACCACCGGCTGTTCGCCGCCGGCCTCGGCATAGGCGCCGAGCAGGCCCGCGAGGTAGCCCTCCAGAGGCGCAGGGTGCGGCAGGCGGTACTCGATGGCCCCGGTGGGGCAGGCACTGGCACAGCTGCCCGCCCCGTGGCAGCGGTAAGGGTCGACCTCGATCCAGGCCTCGACCCGGCCCTGGCGGCTGGCCAGGGCATCGGCCGGGCAGGTCTCCAGACAGCGGGTGCAGCCGGGCAGGCCGCTGCGCTGGTGGGCGCAGAGCTCGGCGTTGATCTGAACGTGACGAGGGGCCTCGAAGACGCCGACGGAGGCGGCCAGCGTCTCCAGCGCCTGGTCGACCTCGGCGCTGCCCCAGCGCACGGCATGGTAGCCCGGCGGGGGCAGCTCCAGGGTCAGATGCGGCCGGGTGCCGAGGTCGAGGACCTGGTCGAAGCGGGGCCGCCCCAGGGTGGCCTGGGCCAGGTTCACACTCTCCCCGTCCAGCGCCAGGGTGGCCAGGAAGCGGCCCAGGTAGCCCTCGAGGCGCAGGGCGTCGGCGTTGGCGGCGGTATGGCAGGGCAGGGCGGCGGTAGCCTGCCAGATCTGCTCCAGCGCCGGGTCATCCTCGGCGCTGGAGCGCTCGGTCACCAGCAGGGCGATGCCCGGCAGCCGGTCGATCAGCGTGGCGGCGGCGCGCCGAGCGTCGAGTTCGCTGCCCAGGATCAGCAGATGGCCCTGGCTCTCGAACTCCACGGTCTCGGGAGCCAGGTTGGCCGGCCAGGAGATGCGGCGCCTGGCGGCGTCGCGGGCGGCACGGTTGCGCCGGTCATCCAGCGACGTGAGGGCGATGGGGGGGGGCATGAACACCTCTTGTTGTTGGGGGGTAGGGCTCCTCTCAGTCTTGTCGAGAATCGCTAATATGACCTATGCCACCTTGGTCGCGTCCGACCGGTGCCGCGTCCGGGGCGGGCTCGACCGGAGGGTGAGCCTCGTCGTCGGCGACCCGCGCCTGCTCCTCGTCAGGGGCGGCCTCCTCGATGGCTTCTTCGGGCTCGAGGGCCTCGTTGACCCGCCGGCTCCAGTGTCGCAGGCGTTCGGCGACCTCCCGGGTCATGGGCTCGAGCTGGCTGTAGTCGCCGTCGTAGTCGTCGAGGCCGTCGCGGACCTGGTAGTGGTCGGCCTGCCAGAGGCGGCGAAGGGCACGGCGGCGCAGCGCCTGGCTGACCCCCTCCTGCAGATAGCGGCTGACCTCGCTGCCGGGCGGCAGGCTCTCGGGGTCGGGGAGGGTATCGTCCAGCAGGGGGGGCGGGGCGTCCGGCTCGTCGCTGGCGGCCGCTGCCTCGTGCGGAGGTGGCACCGCCTCCGCCGAGGCGGCGGGCTCGGCCTCCAGGCCGCGCTTGCGGCGCGACCAACGCTCCAGGCGGTTCATGGCTGCGCCTCCCGGGCGCGTCCGGCGCCCTTGCGCTTCTTCTTGCGCTCCTCCACGGGCGCCTCGCCGTGGCGGGCCAGATAGGCCTCGATCCACACCTGGATGGCCAGGGGCATGGGGGCTTCGAGCACCTGCTGCTCGCCGTCCATCCAGGCGGCGGCCACGTCCTGGCTGGCGGTGATGGCGGCGGCGCTGGCGGGGCCGCCGGTAAAGCCGGCGCGCACGAAGAGGCGAGGGTTGCCCGAGGAGAGATTGAAGCGGTAGGCGGCGCGCTCGGTCATGGTGAGCTGCAGCCACAGGGTGGCATCGCCGCCCCGCTCCGGGGTCAGGTCCGCGATGTGCCACTGGGTAGCCCGGAAGCCGTTGATGGTGTGCTCACGGGCCGCCAGGGTGATGCCGACGGGGCGCAGATGGTGGGCGTCTGTCACGGCACGCTCCTGTTGTTGTGGATGGGGGGAGCCGAGGGCGGTGATGGCGGCGGTACTGGAGACAGTAAGGCGCCAGGGTGCCATGATGGTCAAGTCGCCGTCGGCACCCACCCACCACAGACGAGACGCCTCATGCCGTTCACCCGCAGCCATGCCCGCCTGCCCGCCACCCTGGAGATCGAGGTCCTCGACGAGTTCGGCGAGCCCCGTCGCCAGGCCATCGCCGCCGAGCGCGCGCTGACCCTCTATCTCAACAGACGCGAGATTGTCACCCTGATGACCCTGGGCGATGACCCCGAGGCGCTGGTGGTGGGCTACCTGCGCAACCAGGGGCTGCTGACCCGCGGCGACGATCTCGTGGCGGTGCACGTGGACTGGGAGGTCGAGGCCGCGGCGGTGGTGACCCGACACCTGCCGGAGGATCTCGAGGAGCGTCTGGGGCATCGCACCGTGACCACCGGCTGCGGCCAGGGCACGGTGTTCGGCCGACTGCTCGATGCGGTACCTCGCCGCCCCCTGGCCGAGACGCCGCTGCGCCAGTCGACCCTCTATGCGCTGCTGGAGAACCTCGGCGAGTACAACCAGACCTACCGCAGCGCCGGAGCGGTGCACGGCTGTGCGCTGTGCCATCAGGCCCGGGTGCTGGACTTCGTGGAGGACGTGGGCCGCCACAACGCCGTGGATACCCTGGCGGGGCGGCAGTGGCTGGCGGAGGCGGATTCGGGGCAGGCGGATATCTTCTACACCACCGGGCGGCTCACCTCGGAGATGGTGCTCAAGGTGGCCCAGATGGGCATCGGGGTGCTGGTGTCGCGCTCCGGGGTGACCCAGAAGGGGGTCGAGCTCGCCAGCCGTTTCGGGGTGATGCTGATCGCCCGCGCCAAGGGGCGCCACTTCCAGGCGATCCACGCCGGCGAGCGCCTGGTGCTGGATGCCATCCCTCAGCGCCGCCCGGGAGACCGGGCGGCCGGCGCCAGGGGCTGACTCAGGCGGCGTCGACGCGGGTGCAGACCGACAGCACCACGGCATCCTCATCGCTCACCGAGATCAGGGCGTGGCCCATGTCGCTGTCGAAGTAGATGCTGTCGCCCTGCTCGAGCCGCAGCGGCTCGTAGAACTCGGTGTAGAGCAGGATCTCGCCGTCGAGCACCATCAGGAACTCCTCGCCGTCGTGGCGCACCCACTCGCCGAACTCATCGAAGCTGCGCGCCCGCACAATGGTTTTGAAGGGAATCATGCGCTTCTGGGCCAGCTCGCAACTGAGCAGCTCGTGCTCATAGGTGGGGGTGGGGTGCTGCTGCCCGTGGCCGCGGCGGGTCAGGTCGCGGCGGCCCATGGTACGGCTCTGCTGGCGAGGCGGCGTGAGCAGCTGGGGCAGGTCGATACCGAGCCCGCCGATCAGCTTCTGCACGGCGGTGAAGGTGGGCGAGATCTGGTCGTTCTCGATCTTGGAGAGGGTGGAGCGGGCGAGCCCGGTGCGCTGGCTGACGTCTTCCAGGGTCCACTGGTTGGCCAGGCGGATCTCGCGCAGGCGATCGCCGAGGCGCAGCGGTTCGACGAGCGGCTTGCGGCCCGAGGCGATGCGCAGGGCGGCGTCCTGATCGGTGGTGGCGGTCATCGGCAGAAATTCACTATCGGAAACAGGTTTCCTCAAGCTTATCACAGCCCGTCGGCGATAACGTCGTTCTCAGGCCGCCCCGGCGCTGCTGTTGGCGGGGAACGTTTCCCGCCGACAGGAAACCTCAGGCCGAGGGTGCGGGGGCGTCGCCGAAGGGCTGGCCGAGCAGCGCCTTGAGGTGGGCCTCGACGCTGCGGCCCAGGGAGTCCAGGTGATAGCCGCCCTCGAGCACCGAGACCAGCCGGTTATCCGCGTAGAGGGCGGCGATCTCCATGGCCATATGGGTGATCCAGTAGAAGTCCTCCTCCTCTAGGCACAGCTCGGCCATCTCGTCCTCGCGGTGGGCATCGAAGCCCGAGGAGAGCAGCACAAGCTCCGGCTTGAAGCGGTGCAGAGCAGGCAGCCAGTCATCCTCGATGGCGCGGCGGAAGGCGGCGCCGTCGGTGCCGGCCTCCAGCGGGGTATTGACCACGTTCTGCCACTCGCTACGCAGGTAGCGCCAGGGGTAGAAGGGGTACTGAAAGCTGGTACAGACCAGCACATCGGGGTCATCCTTGAAGATGTCGATGGTGCCGTTGCACTGGTGCACGTCGAAGTCGAGGATGGCGATGCGCCGCACCCCGTACTTGGCGCGGGCGTGGGCGGCCCCCACCGCTACGTTGTTGTAGAAGCAGAAGCCCATGGCATCGGTGGCCTCGGCATGGTGGCCGGGGGGGCGCACCGCACAGAAAACGTTGTCGGCCTGCTGGCGAAAGACCTGGTCGACGCCGCGGATCACCGCCCCCGCGGCCACTCGGGCGGCGTTGAGGCTATCCGGGTTCATCATGGTGTCGCTGTCCAGGGTGACGATACCCTCTTCGGGCACGCACTTGTCCAGGGCGCGCAGGTGGCGCAGGGGGTGGACCCGCGCCAGCTCCTCCTCGGTGATCTCGCGGGCCTCGGACTGCATGGTCTGCTGCAGCAGCCCGGAAAGGGACAGCCTGGCGCGGATCGCCTCCAGCCGCAGCGGGCTCTCGGGGTGCTCGGGGCCCATGTGGTGGAGCTGGCAGTGGGGATGGGTGATGTAACCGGTGATCATCGGTGCCTCCAGGCTGACTGGCGTCACTTTACTTGGCCCAATCCCTTGCCAGACAGTGTCAATAGGTCGTACACAGTAGGCAGCCAATCCAGCCACCAGCCGTCGGGAGAGCGTCTTGAGCACCCGTTTCCTGCGTCACTTCTTCGAACCTCGCACCATCGCCGTGATCGGCGCCTCGGAAAAGGCCAGTTCCCTGGGCGGGTTGGTGATCCGTAACCTGCAGGAGGCTGGCTTTCCGGGCACCATCTGGGCGGTGAACCCCAAGGGGTACGAGAGCGTCTTCGGCCAGCCCGCCTTCGCGCGCATCGGCCAGCTTCCCGAGGCCCCGGACCTCGCCGTCATCTGCTCGCCGGTGGCCACGGTGCCGGGGCGCATCGCACGGCTGGGCAGCATCGGGGTGCGCGCCGCCCTGGTGCTCTCCGGTGGCTCCCATCTGGACGAGGTCCGCGACGGCAAGGCCTCGATCCGCCAGCGCATGCTCGATGCCGCTCGCCAGTCGGGGATCCGCGTGCTGGGGCCCGAGTGCATGGGGCTGATCGTGCCGGGCCGCAAGCTCAACGCCTCCTATGCCAACCGGCCGATCAAGGCCGGCAAGGTGGCCTACCTGGGCCAGTCGGGCATGCTCGGCACGGCGATGATCGACTGGGCGGCGGGGCGCGGCGTCGGCTTCTCACACCTGATCACCCTCGGCGACAGCGTCGATGTGATGCTTCCCGACCTGCTCGACTACATCAATCAGTTCTCGCCGACCCAGGCGATCCTGCTCCACCTGGAGAAGATCCACGACGCCCTGCACTTCATGACCGCGCTGCGCGACGCCTCGCGCAACCGCCTGGTGCTGGCCATCAAGAGCGGCCGCACGCCTCAGTCGGACCTTACCGGCCTGCCGCCCACGCCGGGGGTCGCCAACCGCGACCAGATCTTCGATGCGGCCTTCTCCCGGGCCGGGGTGGTGCGCGTCCACGACTCCGACGAGCTCTTCGATGCGCTGATGACCCTGTCGCGCATGAAACCGCTGCGCGGCGACCGCCTGGCGATCGTCTCCAACGGCCTGGGCCCCGCCATGCTGGCCATCGACAAGCTGATCCACGCCGGGGGCAAGCTGGCCTTGTTCACCGAGGAGACGCGCCGCGCCCTCAGGCAGGGCGACTTCGACATGAGCAAGCCAGGGGAGAACCCGGTGGACCTGGGCGGCAACGCCACCCCCGAGAAGTTCGTCGATGCCATCGAGATCGTGGCCGCCGACCCCGGCGTCGATGCCGTGCTGGTGGTGCATGCGCCGACCCGCCTGGCGCCCTCCCGGACCACCGCCGAGGCGGTGGTGGCCAACCGCAAGCGCTTTCGCCGCAACCTGCTGACCAGCTTCATGGGGCTCGAGGAGGCGCTCTCGGCGCGCCACGAGTGCAACCTGGCGGGGATTCCCACCTATGTCTCCCCCGAGAAGGCGATCAGCGCCTTCATGCACATGGTGGACTACCAGCGGGTGCAGGCGCTGCTGCAGGAGACGCCGCCCAGCCTGCCGTTTGCCACCACACCGGACATCCGCGCGCGCTGCCGTACCCTGATCCAGGAGGCCAAGGCCGAGGGGCGCGAGACGCTCTCCCACTCGGAGACCGCCCAGGTGCTGGAGGCCTACGGCATTCCGGTGGCCCAGAGTCGCTACGTGGCAACCCCCGAGGAGGGTGCCGAGGCGGCGGAGGCGTTCGATGGCGCCATGGCGCTCAAGGTGGTGCACGAGGGGAACTGCCGGCCGTTTCGCTATCGCAAGCATCCCCACCGGATCTCGGCGGGGCTGCTGCAGGACCTGAAGAGCCCCGAGCAGGTGGCCGAGGGGATCGCGCTGCTTGGCGAACAGGTGAGCGAGAAGTATCCCGCCTTCAGGGTTCGTGAGTACTGCCTGCAGCCCATGCAGCGCGGCAAGCACTCGCTGCAGGTGTGCGCCGGGGTCACCCGGGACCCGGTGTTCGGCCCGGTGATCGTCTTCGGTATCGGCGGCTACAAGGTCAATATCCTGGCCGACCGCCAGGTGGCGCTGCCCCCCCTCAACATGACCCTGGCCGAGGACATGGTGGACCGCACTCACGCGGCACGCCTGATCCACGAGCACTCCAGCGACCCGCAGCGCGACATCGACCGGCTCTGCCAGCTGCTGGTCAAGCTGTCGCAGATGGCAAGCGACCTGCTGGAGCTGCGCGGCATGGAGATCAACCCGCTGCTGCTCAACCGTGACGAGATGGTGGCGGTGGACTTCGCCATGGACCTGGGGCAGCCGGCGCGCTTCGCGATCATGCCCTACCCGGAGGAGCTGCGAGAGTGGGTGACCCTCAAGAACGGCTGGGAGGTAGAGGTGCGCCCCATCCGGGCCGAGGATGCCCCGCTGATCACCCGCTTCCACGAGCAGCTCTCCGAGGAGAGCATCCGCTTCCGCTACTTCCACAACAAGTCGGACCTGACCCAGCGCGACCTGTCGATGCTCTCGCACATCAATTACGACCGGCAGATGGCCTTCATCGCCGAACACCACCGGGAGGACGGCAGCAAGGAGATGCTTGGCGTGGTGCGGGTCTGGAACGACCCCGACAACATCCGCACCGAGTTCTCGATCATCATCCGCGACGACCTCCAGGGGCTGGGGATCGGCAGCCTGCTGATGAACAAGATGATCGACTACTGCCGCAGCATCGGCACCCTGGAGATGGTCGGCAAGATCATGGTGGACAACCACCCGATGCGCGCCCTGATGAAGCATCTGGGGTTCAGCCAGCGCTACAACATGGAGGAGCAGGTGGTGGATGCGGTGCTGCGCCTCAACGAGCCCCAGAGCGAATGGCAGCGCCATCGCCTGGAAAGCCTGCCCGACTGAGGGCGCCCGGCACGAACTGCCCCAACGCGAGACCCCCGCCGGTGGCGGGGGTCTCGCGTTGCCGATCAGCGGGCCCGTGTTGGCCGCCGGGTCGCTCAGGGGGCCATGCGGAAGTGCTGCCACTGGCCATCGCGGGCCTCGTAGCGGATGCGGTCGTGGAGGCGGCTGGGCTGGCCCTGCCAGAACTCGATCATGGTGGGTACCACGCGGTAGCCGCCCCAGTGCACGGGGCGCGGGATCTCCTGTCCCTCGTAGGCCTGCTCGAAGCGGCTCTGGCGCTCCTCAATCCAGGTGCGTCCGGGGATCACCACGCTCTGGGTGGCCACCCAGGCGCCCAGCTGACTGGCCCGCGGACGGCTGGCGAAATAGGCGTCGGACTCCTCGGCGCTGACCTGTTCGACGCTGCCCTCGACCCGCACCTGGCGCGCCAGGCTGGGCCACCAGAATACCAGGGCGGCATTCGGGACATTGGTGAGCTCGCTGCCCTTGTGGCTGTGGTAGTTGGTGTAGAAGACCAGGCCCTGGTCGTCGATGCCCTTGAGCAGGACGATGCGCGCGTGCGGCAGCCCCTGGCTGTCCACGGTGGCAAGGGTCATGGCGTTGCCGTCATCGCCCTCGCTCTCGAGCGCGAGTGCCAGCCACTCCTCGAACAGCTCCATGGGGTTCTCGGTGGCCTGGGCCTCGTCGAGCTGTCCCCCTTCATAGTCGCGGCGGATATCGGCGATGTTGCGTGTCATGGAAATCTCCTCGAAGTTTCTTGCATGGTCGCCTCTGCGCGCCTTCAGCTCAACACCCTTTACCTTTATCGGGCGGGTTTTGTGACCCTAAGCATATGACGATGCGCGCTCAAGGTGTCCAGCCCAGCTGCACCATGGCCATGTAGGCCGCGGTGCCGCCGATGATGGAGAGCAGGGCGTTGCGCCGCCACAGGTGCAGCGTGACCACCGCCAGGGAGGCCAGGATCATCGGCCAGCCATTGGCCGCGGCGTTGAGCTGGCCCTCGGCCAGCGGGCGGAAGTCGCGCAGCGCATAGATCACCAGGATCATCATCACCGTGGGGGGCAGATAGCGGCCCAGGTGCAGGATCAGCGGGTGCTCGGCCTGACGGGCCAGGGCCACGAAGGGGATCACCCGGGTGGCGAAGGTGGCCAGGGCGCACACCGCGATGAACAGCAGCAGGGTGGTGTGGCTCATGGGCGACTCTCCTGGGGCCGGGCCGGGCGCTGGAACCGGTAGTGGGCCAGCAGTACCAGGCTCGCCGCGCCGATCGCTCCAAGCAGCAGGTGGCGGTCGGGCACCAGCAGCAGGGCTCCGATGCCCGTTGCCAGGGCAATCACGAAGGGCAGCGCCTGGCGCAGCCGGCGCGCCTGCTCCAGGGTGAGCACGATGAAGAGCGCGGTGAGGGCGAACTCGATGCCGCGGCTGTCGAATGCCAGGGTGCTGCCGATCAGCGCCCCGGCCAGGGAGCCGAGCACCCACCAGGCCTGGTTCAGCAGGCCGATGCGAAAGGCCAGGGCATGGTCCCGGGCGCGCTCCGGCGGCAGGGTGGTCAACAGCGAGTAGGTCTCATCGGTGAGCGAGAAGATCAGGTAGGGCTTGCGCCAGCCGGCGCCCTTGAAGCGCCTGAGCAGCGAGAGCCCGTAGAACAGGTGCCGCGAGTTGAGCATCAGGGTGGCCACCGCCACCTCGACCAGGCCGGCACCGGCGGCAAGAAGCGCCACCGCCAGGAACTGGCCGGCCCCGGCGTAGATGGCCAGCGACATCAGCAGGGCGGCCCAGACCGGGATGCCCACCTCGATGGCCAGGATGCCGAAGGCGGCCCCCAGCGGCAGGTAGCCGAACATCACCGGCACGGTCAGCGTGCCGGCCTCGCGCCAGGCGTTGGGCGATGACAAGAGGTACACTCCTTCTGCGGGCCACCGGCATGGGGGTGGTGTCCATGGAATCGCTCATGGTAAGCCAAAAAACTGGCTTTGGCAGCCCCGGGCCGGAGAATCCACTGCAATCAGCAAGGAGGCAAGATGACGCGACTGAAAGTCTGGGATGTGCCGACACGGCTCTTTCACTGGGGGCTGGTCGGCTGCGTGGCGCTGGCGTTCTACACCATGAAGACTGACGGGGCGCCCTTCATCTTCCCGATCGATATCCACGCCCGGGGCGGCTACGTGCTGATCGGCCTGCTGCTGTTCCGCTGGCTGTGGGGCCTGGTGGGCAGCCATCACGCCCGCTTCGGCAGCTTCCTCTATTCGCCGGCCACCCTGTGGGGCTATGCCCGGCGCCTGATGAGCGGGCGTCTGCCCCTCTTCGCCGGCCACAATCCCCTGGGCGGCCTCATGGTGATGGTGATGCTGCTGTCGCTGACCTTCCAGGCCGTCAGCGGCCTCTTCCTGACCGACGACATCTTCTTCAATGCCCCCCTGCATGGCCTGGTGGACCGCAGCACCGCCCGCACCCTGGCCGGGCTGCATCACCTCAACGCCAACCTGCTGATGGGGCTGATCGCGGCGCACCTGCTGGCCCTGGTGGTGCATCGCCTGAAGGGCGAGCGCCTGGTGGGGGCGATGATCACCGGCCGCAAGTCGCTGGCGGGCGAGCCCGAGGACGCCCCGGCCACTGGCGCCCGGGGCCAGCGTCCCGCCCGTCCCTGGCTGGCCCTGGGGGTGATCGCCATCGCCGCGCTGCCGGTGCTCTGGCTCTGGAGCGCCTGATCGCCATCCGTGCGGCAAGGTCATGGCAGATGCAAAAAAGAGCGGGGCGGCACTTAGGCCGCCCCGCGCGATGTTGACGCCGCAACCGCAGCCGGGACCCTGTCTCATCTCAGTTCGCGCGCTGCTGGCGGCTGCGAAAGCGGGCATAGAAGGTGCAGCCGCCGAACAGCGCCAGCGCCGCCAGGGCGATCAGCCAGCCCAGCCAGCCGAGCCCGGGCAGGATCGCGACGTTCACCCCGATCATGAAGTAGAGCAGGCTGACGAAGGCCAGCCAGGCGTGCCCGCGGGGTCGCTTCGCCAGCAGGGAGGGCAGGAACAGCGCCAGTGGCAGCAGGAAGGCCAGCAGTGGACGCAGGTTGCCATCGTCGCGAGCCAGCAGAAGACCCCAGGCCAGCAGGGCCAGAACCAGGATCCCGTAGCTGCCCAGCACCCAGCGGCGCGACCGGTCGGTCAGGTGATCCAGCCCCTTCTCGGCCTCCAGGGTCTCGAGCCAGCGCCTCATCAGCGCTCCTCCCTGGACATCGCCGACAGCGCCAGGGCGAGCCTGGCCAGGCGGCGGCCCTGGGCGTGGGCCAGGTGGCGCTCCCGCTCGTCCAGGGGGCGGTCGCTGCGCTTGCCGGCCAGGTGGCTGGCCCCGTAGGGGGTGCCACCGCTGGTGGTCTCCACCAGCTCGGTCTCGCTGTAGGGCAGGCCTGCATAGAGCATGCCGTGGTGCAGCAGGGGCACCAGCATGGTCAGCAGGGTGCTCTCCTGGCCGCCGTGCAGGCTGGAGGTGGAGGTAAAGGCGGTGGCCGGCTTGTCGATCAGTGCCCCGCCGAGCCACAGCTCGCTGGTGCCGTCGAGGAAGTGCTTGAGGGGGGCGGCCATGTTGCCGAAGCGGGTCGGGCTGCCGATCGCCAGCCCCGCGCAGTGGCGCAGGTCGTCGAGGCTGGCGTAGATGGCCCCCTCGGCGGGAATCTCCGGGTCCACCGCCTCGCAGGTCGGCGAGACCGGCGGCACGCTGCGCAGCCGCGCCTCGATGCCGCGAACGGACTCGACGCCGGCAGCCAGCCGTTCGGCCATGGCGCGGGTGGCGCCGTGGCGGGAGTAGTAGAGGATCAGCACATAGGGCAGGGAGGCGCTCATCGGGGCTCCTGGGTCAGGGAGGGGTGGGAAGGGGTCACTCAAGCAAACGGAGCACGTCCTCGGGCGGGCGGCCGATCACGGCGCGCCGGCCGTCGTCGGCGATGGGGCGCTCCATGAGTCGCGGATGGGCGACGATCGCCGAGATCACCTGCTTGACGTCGCTGGCATCGGCATCCAGCGCCTTCCACTCGGGCTCCTTGGTGCGAATCAGGGCCGAATGGTCGCCGTCGAGGCGGGCGATCAGCGCGCGCAGCTCGTCGGCGTCGAGCGGCGCCTCCAGGTAGCGGCGTACCTCCACCGGCACGCCGCGCTCCTCGAGAAGGGCTAGCGCCTGGCGGGACTTCGAGCAGCGCGGATTGTGGAGGAGGGTGATGGCGGACATGGCGACTCCTTGTCGAGGGCAGTTCGCCGCCGGGACCGGCCCGGGGCGTGGCAGCGGCCATTGTATTCGGCGGCGTGGGGCGCTCACAACCGAGCCCCGTCGAGGGCCTCCTCGGGCAGGCGCCGGTAGACCCAGGCGTCGCTGCCGTCCGCCAGGGTGAGGCACACCCGTTCGTAGCGTAGGCCAAGGCGCTCGTAGCGATCGAGCCGGGCGAGCTCCTCGGCGCTCACCGTGATGACCTCGCCCTCGACGCGCTCACCGGGGGCCTCCTCCAGGTCGAGGGCGCTGCGGCGGAAGCCCTCGAGCGTGGCCGGTCGCGACTCGCCGGCGCGGCCAGTGACGATCCAGCGCACCAGCCCCGAGCGCAGGGTGCCATAGACGAAGACCTCATGAGGCCCCGCCTCGATGGGAGGCAGGTGGTCGGGACGGTCGTAGGTGAAGGGGCTGAGCATGGTGAGCCAGAGCCAGCCGACGAGGGCAAGGGGCAGGCCGAGCAGGGTGGCGAGCAGCAGATGTCGGCGTCGCATGGGGCTCCTTCCGAGAAGGGGGGCGTCCCATCCTGCCATGCCGCGAGGGCATTGTCCGGTCTTCGCCGCCGGGCGGCTTAAGCCGGGCCGAGGGCTCTGCTAGGATGGAGTCTCCCCATGACGATCGTGAGGTGCCCCATGACCCGGCAGGCGTGTTATGACCTCGACTTCCAGGCCCTGATGGGTGACGTACGCCCGCTCTCCCGGGACCTCAATCGCGCCGACCCCGGCCGCACGCGTCGCGCGCCCAGCGAGGCACAGCTGGCCAGGCGGGAAAGCGCCGCCGCTGCGCCAGCAGGCCATGGCTTTCTCTCCGATGATTTCGTCGACCTGGTGCCTCCCTTCGACCCCCTCGAGTACCGGCGCGACGGCATCCAGCAGGGGGTGGTGGACCGCCTGCGCCATGGCGGCTACGCGGACCAGGCGCGCCTGCACCTGCTGCGTCGCCCGCTGGAAGAGTGCCGGCGAGCGCTGCCGCCCTTCATCCACGAGGCCTTCGCCCACGACCTGCGCTCGGTGCTGATCGTCCATGGCCGCGGCCAGGCGATCGACAGCCCGGCCAACGTGCTGCGCTCCTACCTGGCCAAGTGGCTGCTGCAGTTTCCGGAGGTGCAGGCCTACGTCTCCGCCCAGCCATCGGACGGCGGCCTCGGCGCTACCTGGGTGATGCTGCGCAAGAGCGAGCGGGCGAAGGCGGCCAACCGCGAGCGGCAGCAGAAGCGAAGGGGGTAAGCGGGTAATGTAGGTGAGGTTGGTGATTGCGGGGCTTTCCCGGCGCCAGGCCTGTACGGGGGCGCTGTGAATACCTCCCTGTACGCTACTTTTTCCCTGCGGCGCTCTCGCATCCTGCTCCGCTTGCAGGGCCGGTGCTGGCCATCCTTGGCCAGCCCGTTCGGAGCAATGCTCCTCACCCCTGGAAAAAGACCCCCTTCAGGCCTGCCCCCGGCGCCCCGCCTCAAGCGTGAGCAAGCCCTTGCTGGCGACAGGCCCTGATGATGGTCAGGCGAAGGCAGCGGCCTCTTCGCGGGCCTGGGCCCACTCCCGCTCGCGGCGGCGGAACAGCGGCTCCGGCTGGTCCACGGCCGGTTGGTAGGCGCGGCTGAAGGCGCCCAGGGCGCGCTGGGCATCCTCCAGCCACTGGTCCTCGCGCAGCGAGAGGCCATCGAAGCCGCAGCGCGTCATGAAATAGAGCTGATCCACCAGCACGTCGCCCACCGCACGAATCTCGCCGCCAAATCCGTGGCGCTCTCGCAGCAGCCGCGCCAGGCTGTAGCCGCGCCCGTCGGTGAACTTCGGGAAGTCCACGGCGATCAGCGGCGCCTCGGCCAACCGCTCGGCCAGGGCGTCGGTCAACTCGGTGTCGGCCGGGAGCCAGGGGGCCAGGGTGGCGCTCGGTGCGGCCTCGAGCCAGTCGGCGAGGGGCACGATGGCGGCGGCACCGGCCGGCGCCTCGCCCTCGCGAACCAGGGTCCAGGCGTCCGCGGCGGGCTGGCCGCGGAACAGGTAGGGGCGTGACTCGGGGCGTGCGTTGGGGGCTTGATCAGGCATAGACCCGCTCCTTGAAGGGTTTGAGGCCGATACGGCGGTAGGTGTCGAGGAAGGTCTCGCCGTCACTGCGCTCGCCGACGTAGACCTTGAGCAGCTTGTCGATCACCTCGGGCACGCTTTCGCGGCTGAAGGAGGGACCGAGGATCTTGCCCAGCGAGGTGGCGTTGCCCTGGGCGCCGCCGAGCGAGATCTGGTACCACTCCTCGCCCTTCTTGTCGACGCCGAGGATGCCGATGTGCCCCACATGGTGGTGGCCACAGGCGTTCATGCAGCCCGAGATGTTCAGCTCCAGCGGGCCCAGGTCATAGAGGAAGTCGAGGTCATCGAAGCGTTCCTGGATCGCCTGAGCCACCGGGATGGACTTGGCATTGGCCAGGGCGCAGTAGTCGCCCCCCGGGCAGCAGATCAGGTCGGCCAGGGTGCCCACGGTGGGGTTGGCCAGGCCCAGGGCATCCAGGCGCTGCCATAGCTCGTGGAGGCGATCCACCGGCACGTCGGAGAGCACCAGGTTCTGCTCGTGGGTGACCCGTAGCTCGCCGAAGCTGTACTCGTCGGCGAGATCGGCGATCTGGTGCATCTGCTCGGCGGTCACGTCGCCGGGGGACTGACCGGCTCGCTTGAGCGACAGGGTCACCGCCTTGTAGCCGGGCACCTTGTGGCCGGTGACGTTGTTGGTCACGAAGCGGGCGAAGGCGCGATTCTCGCCGCGCAGCCGCTGGAAGGCCTCGATGGCCTCGGCGCTGACCGGGCGGCGTTCGGGGTCGACGAAGTGGCCGGCGACCGCCTCGACGGTTTCGTGGGTGAGGGTCTGGGGGCCATCCTTGAGGTGGGCCCACTCGGCGTCGACCCGGCGGCGGAACTCCTCGATGCCCAGCGCCTTGACCAGGATCTTGATGCGCGCCTTGAACTTGTTGTCGCGGCGACCGAACTGGTTGTAGACCCGCACCAGCGCCTCGAGGTAGGTCAGCAGGTGGCGCCAGGGGAGGTCCTCGCGCACCACGTCGCCGATCATCGGCGTGCGGCCCAGGCCCCCACCGGCCAGCACCCGAACGCGCACCTCGCCGCTGTCGTCGCGCCACAGGCGCAGGCCCACGTCATGGACCTGGATGGCCGCGCGATCCTCTGCGGCACCGGTGACGGCGATCTTGAACTTGCGCGGCAGGTAGGCGAACTCCGGGTGGAAGGTCGACCACTGGCGGATCAGCTCGCACCAGGGGCGCGGATCGACCTCCTCATCCTCGGCCACCCCGGCGAACTGGTCGGTGGTGGTGTTGCGGATGTCGTTGCCGCTGGTCTGGATCGCATGCATCTCCACGCTGGCCAGCTCCGCCAGCATGTCCGGCACCGTCTCGAGCTTCGGCCAGTTCAGCTGCAGGTTGGTGCGGGTGGTGAAGTGGCCATAGCCGCGATCATAGTCGCGTGCCAGGTCGCCGAGCTTGCGCAGCTGATAGGAGGCCAGCATCCCGTAGGGGATGGCGATACGCAGCATGGGGGCGTGACGCTGCACATAGAGCCCATTCTGCACGCGCAGCGGAAGGAACTCCTCCTCGCTGAGGCGGCCGGCCAGATAGCGCTCCATCTGGTCGCGGAACTGGGCGACGCGTTCATTGACGAGGGTCTGGTCGTGGGTGTCGTAGCGGTACATTCAGCCGTTCCTGCTGCAGTGAAGGGTGGCGGAGCCTGAAGGTGCACCATACGCGCCCCGCGTTATACTTGGAAAGAATAAATACTTATAGTTTTTATGCGAAAAGTAATTACCGGACCGCGGCAGGGGCGGCCCGTCACACCCTGAGGCGCTGCCAGCGACGGCGCTGCCAGATCACCGCGAACCAGGCGGAGTTGAGGCAGCGATAGCCGAGCTGCGCCCACCAGATGCCGAGCAGGCCCTGCTCGAGGCCCACGCCGATCCACCACGCCAGCGGCAGGAACACCAGCCACTGCAGGCCGAGGGTGGTGGTCATCACGGTGCGATTGGCGCCGGCGCCGAGCAGCGCCTGGGCCAGCACCAGGGCGGCGGCATCCAGCACGATCATCAGCGCGGTGAGCTGCAGGGGCAGCCGGCCCAGCTCGATCAGCGCCGGGTCATGCAGGAAGAGCCCCAGCACCGCCTCGGGAAACAGGGCCATGGGCAGCGCCAGGGCCGCGAGGCACAGCCAGGCCAGGTGCACCACCTCCCAGCCCCAGCGATGGGCATCGCCATGGGCCTCGCGGCCCAGCGCCTGGCCTACCAGGCTCATGGCGGCCATGCCGAGCCCAACCCCAGGCAGGATCAGCAGCAGCGAGAGGTTCACCAGCACGTGGCCCACGGCGACGCTGCGGGTATCGATCTGGCCGAGGATCCAGAACAGCACCGCGTAGCCGGCGGCGAACCACAGCTGCTGAAAGGAGTGGGGGGTCGCCAGGCGCAGGGTGGTCGCGAAGGTGAAGCGCCGTGGCAGGCCGGCGAGGAAGCCGCTGCCCCTGGCATGGCGCGCGCTGAGAAACGCCCAGATGGCCAGCCCCAGGAACAGCGACAGGCTGGTGCCGGCCCCGGCGCCGGCGGCTCCCATGGCCGGCAGGCCCAGGTAGCCGAAGATCAGCGCCAGGCTCGCCGCTACGTTGACGGCGTGCATCACTAGAATGATGCGCAGGTAGATGCCGGTCTGCTGGATACCGTTCCAGTAGCCGCGAAAGCAGAAGATCATCGCCACGGCGGTAAGCGACACTACCCGCCAGCGGAAGTACTCCACCGCCACGGCGTTAACCGCCGGGTCCTGGTTGATCAGCGCCAGCAGCCGCGGCGCCTGCCACAGGCAGAGCAGCGTGATGGGCAGCGATGCGATGAGCGCGATCACCAGCCCCGCATTGAGCGGCACCGCGCGCCGCTCCCAGGCCTCCTCGCCGTGACGCCGGGCAGTCTGGGCCTGAACCCCGGAGGAGAGGCCGAACACCAGGGCGGTGATCAGGAACATGGCATAGCCGCCGATGCCGACGCCGGCCAGGGGCACCTCGCCCAGCGACCCCACCATGGCGGCGTCGATCAGGTTGATCAGGCTCTGGGAGAGCATGCCGGCGATGATCGGCAGGGCGAGGCGCAGGATCGTCTTGCGGCGAGTGGGCTCGGGCAGCATGGGGGTCCGTCGAGTCAGGGCCCGCAAAGCGGGCCCCTGGGCGGCTGATCAGGCTGGGTCGTAGGAGAGCACCGGCGAGAGCCAGCGCTCCAACTCGTCCAGGGCCATGCCCTTGCGGCTGGCCAGTGCCTCGACCTGGTCGCGGGTGATCTTGCCGGTGGAGAAGTACTTCGACTGGGGATGCGAGAAGTACCAGCCGGCCACCGCAGCGGCGGGCCACATGGCGTAGCTCTCGGTGAGCGTAAGGCCGCTGTTGGCCTCGGCGTCGAGAAGCCGGAAGAGGGTCGCCTTCTCGGTGTGGTCCGGACAGGCCGGGTAGCCGGGGGCGGGGCGGATGCCCTGGTACTTCTCGGCGATCAGCGCCTCGTTGTCCAGCGCCTCCTCCGGCACGTAGCCCCAGATCTCCTTGCGCACCCGCTCGTGCAGGCGCTCGGCGAAGGCCTCGGCCAGGCGGTCGGTGAGCGCCTGGACCATGATAGCGTTGTAGTCGTCACCGGCGGCCTTGTAGCGCTCGGCCAGCTCCTCCACGCCATGCCCGGCGGTGACCGCGAAGCCGCCGATCCAGTCGGGCTTGCCGCTCTCCTTCGGGGCGATGAAGTCGGCCAGGCTGTAGCAGACCCCGTCGCGATTCTTGGTGGTCTGCTGGCGGATATGGTGAAGCCGCTCGATCACCACCTGGCGCGACTCGTCGGCGTAGACCTCGATGACGTCGTCGTCGACGCTGTTGGCCGGCCAGATACCGATCACCCCGCGGGCCTGCACCAGCTTCTCGTCGATCAGCCGGGCGAGCATCGCCTGGGCGTCGCGGAACAGGTTGCGCGCGGCCTCGCCCACCACCGCGTCGTCGAGGATCTTCGGGTACTTGCCGGCCAGCTGCCAGCTCATGAAGAAGGGGGTCCAGTCGATGCGCTCGACCAGCTCCGCGAGATCGTACTCCTCGAACACCGTGAGGCCGGTGACGGCAGGCCGAGGCGGGGTGTAGCTGGTCCAGTCGATGACGAACTTGCGCGCGCGGGCCTCGGCATAGCCGAGATCGGCGGCCTTGGGACGACGCTTGGCGTTGCGCTCGCGGACCTGCTCGTATTCGCTGCGGATCTCGGCCACATAGGCCTCCTTGAGGCCGGGAGAGAGCAGCTTGCCGGCCACGCCCACGGCGCGGGAGGCATCGGGCACATAGACCACCGGGTGCTCGTAGCTGGGCTCGATCTTGACCGCGGTGTGGGCCTTGGAAGTGGTGGCGCCGCCGATCAGCAGCGGGAGGCTGAAGCCCTGGCGCTGCATCTCCTTGGCCACGTGCACCATCTCGTCAAGCGACGGGGTGATCAGCCCGGAGAGGCCGATGATGTCGGCATTTACCTCCCTGGCGGTCTGCAGGATCTTCTCCGCGGGCACCATCACGCCGAGGTCGATCACCTCGTAGTTGTTGCACTGGAGCACCACGCCGACGATGTTCTTGCCGATGTCGTGGACGTCGCCCTTGACCGTGGCCATGACGATCCTGCCCTTGGCCTGGCCGTCGCCCTGGGCCAGCTCGCGCTTCTCCGCCTCGATGTAGGGAATCAGGTAGGCCACCGCCTGCTTCATCACCCGGGCCGACTTGACCACCTGGGGCAGGAACATCTTGCCGGCGCCGAACAGGTCTCCGACCACGTTCATGCCGTCCATCAGGGGGCCCTCGATCACCTCGATGGGGCGTGCCGCGGCGGCTCGGGCCTCCTCGGTGTCCTCCTCAATGTAGGCGGTGATGCCCTTGACCAGAGCATGCTCGATGCGCTTGTTGACCGGCCAGGAGCGCCACTCGAGGTCCTCCTTCTTGGCGCCGCTGGAACCGTCGCCCTTGTACTTGTCGGCCAGATCCACCAGACGTTCGGTACCGTCGGGACGCCGGTTGAGGACCACGTCTTCCACCGCCTCGCGCAGCTCTTCCGGCAGGTCGTCGTAGACCGCCAGCTGGCCGGCGTTGACGATGCCCATGGTCAGGCCGGCGCGGATGGCGTGGTAGAGGAACACCGAGTGGATCGCCTCGCGCACCGGGTTGTTGCCGCGGAAGGAGAAGGAGACGTTGGAGACGCCGCCGGAGACCAGGGCATGGGGCAGGTGTTCACGGATCCAGCGGGTCGCTTCGATGAAGTCGACGGCGTAGTTGTCATGCTCCTCGATGCCGGTGGCGATGGCGAAGATATTGGGGTCGAAGATGATGTCTTCCGGCGGGAAGTCGAGCTCATCGACGAGGATGCGATAAGCGCGCTCGCAGATCTCGGTCTTGCGGGCGAAGGTGTCCGCCTGGCCGACCTCGTCGAAGGCCATCACCACCACGGCGGCACCGTGCCGCCGGCAGATGGTGGCCTGCTCGCGGAAGGCGTCCTCGCCCTCCTTGAGGGAGATGGAGTTGACCACCGCCTTGCCCTGGACGCACTTGAGCCCCGCCTCGATGATCTCCCACTTGGAGGAGTCGATCATGATCGGCACCCGGGCGATGTCCGGTTCGCCGGCGATCAGGTTGAGGAAGCGCACCATCGCCTCCTGGGACTCGAGCATGCCCTCGTCCATGTTGATGTCGATCACCTGGGCGCCGTTCTCCACCTGCTCCAGGGCCACCTCCAGGGCGGTGGTGTAGTCCTCCTCCACGATCAGCCGCTTGAAGCGGGCCGAGCCGGTGACATTGGTGCGCTCGCCGACGTTGACGAACAGCGAGTCCGCCTCGATGTTGAAGGGCTCGAGGCCCGAGAGGCGGCAGGCCCTGGCGATCTCTGGCACCCGGCGCGGTGCCACGCCGTGGATGGCCCGGTGGATGGCCGCGATATGCTCGGGCGTCGAGCCGCAGCAGCCGCCGATGATATTGACCAGGCCACTGGCCGCGAATTCGGCGACGATGGCCGCCATCTCCTCGGGGGTCTGGTCGTATTCGCCGAACTCGTTGGGCAGGCCGGCGTTGGGGTGGGCGGAGACGAAGGTGTCGGCCTTGTTGGAGAGCTCCTCCACATAGGGGCGCAGCTCCTCGGCGCCGAGGGCGCAGTTGAGGCCCACCGAGAGCGGCCGGGCATGGCGGATCGAGTTCCAGAAGGCCTCGGTGGTCTGGCCGGAGAGGGTGCGGCCGGACGCATCGGTGATGGTGCCGGAGATCATCACCGGCAGGCGCTCCCCGCGATCCTCGAACAGCTCCTCCAGGGCGTAGATCGCCGCCTTGGCGTTGAGCGTGTCGAAGATGGTCTCGATCATGATCAGGTCGCTGCCGCCCTCGATCAGCGCCTCGGCCGCCTCGTAGTAATTCTCGCGCAGGGTATCGAAGGTGACGTTGCGCTTGGCCGGGTCGTTGACGTCCGGCGAGAGCGAGGCGGTGCGCGAGGTAGGGCCGAGCACCCCGGCCACGTAGCGGGGCACGCCGGTCTCGGCGGCCACCGCGTCACAAACCTGGCGCGCCAGGCGGGCCGCCTCGCGGTTGAGCTCGACCACCAGCGCTTCCATGCCGTAGTCCGCCTGGGAGAGCCGGGTGCTGTTGAAGGTGTTGGTCTCGACGATGTCGGCACCAGCCTCGAGATACTCGCGATGGATGCGCGCGACCAGCTCCGGGCAGGTGAGCACCAGCAGGTCGTTGTTGCCCTTGAGGTCGGAGGGCCAGTCGATGAAGCGCTCGCCGCGGAAATCGGCTTCGGACAGGCCGGCATTCTGCAGCATGGTGCCCATGCCGCCATCGAGCATGAGGATGCGCTCGTTGAGGCTGTCGATGAGGGAAGCGGTCTGGGCGGTGGGAAGGGCAGCCATGGGCAGGTCTTGTCTCCAGCGAAAGTCGCATCCAGGGGCAGGGCCGCACGGACGCCTCGGGGCGTCTTCTGCCTGCTGCAGCGCTCCGGCAGAGCCGGCGGTGTCAGTCAGGGGCGGCCAGGGATGGCGGCCCATGTTACCAAAAGGCGCGCCCAAAGGCAGGCCGTTGCGCAAAGACCAACCAATTCACTCGGGATTGTCAGTTCCGGCCCGCTGTCTTACCATGGGAGACAGTCAACCCCCGACGCGTGGCCTGCCGAGGGAACGCACCAGGCCGCAGCCCGACCAGCGAGAACATCATGAGCAACCCGATCCAGATCACCGACAGTGCCCAGGACTACCTTGCCGAGCTGCTCGAAAAGCAGAACGTCGAGGGCATCGCCGTGCGCATCTTCATCACGCAGCCCGGCACCCCCTATGCCGAGACCTGCCTGGCCTACTGCCGCCCCGGTGAGGAGGAGCCGACGGATGAGCGTCTCGAGCTGCCGAAACTCGCGGTCTACCTGGACAAGAACAGCCTGCCGTTTCTCGAGGAGGCGGTGGTCGACTTCAACAAGGATCGCATGGGCGGCCAGCTCACCATCAAGGCGCCCAACGCCAAGATGCCCAAGGTCAACGCCGACAGCCCGCTGGAGGACCGCATCAATTACATCCTCTACAGCGAAATCAACCCCGGCCTTGCCGCCCACGGCGGCGAGATCAAGCTGATCGAGCTCACCGAGGAGCAGGTGGCGGTGCTGGCCTTCGGCGGTGGCTGTCAGGGCTGCGCCGCGGTGGACCTGACCCTCAAGGAGGGTGTCGAGAAGACCCTCATGGAGCGCATTCCGGAGCTGGCCGGCATCCGCGACGTGACCGACCATACCGACACCACCAACGCCTACTACCGCTAGGCTCTGCCCGAAAACTGGCTGCGCTCGACCATACGGCGTTAAAAATCAGCTCAAAGTACTCATTTACACCCCGTAAACTCCGTCTTTTCGCTGATTTTTGCCTTGTCTGACCTTCGCTCGCCGACGTTTCAGGCAAAGCCTAGGCAGGCCGGGCGGGCAGGCGCCCGCCCTCGGCTATTTCTCTGAAGGCTCCGCCATGGCGGGGCCTTCGTCGTTGTCGACCTCCTCCTTGCCATCAGGCGTCGGTGGGGTCTGCCACAGGCAGCGATGGAGCTGCTGCTCCAGGTCGCGCAGGCGGCGGGCCTGCTCCTCCAGCAGGCGCTTCTGCTCGTCGATGCGCGCCTGCTGCAGGGCCTGCTCGTGCTGGCGGGTATCGGCCAGGGTCTCGGCCTGGCGGCGCGCCCAGTCGGTCTCCCGGTGCTGCTTCTCCTCCTCGGCCAGGCGCCCGCGGGCCTCCTGCAGCTGCTGCTCCAGGCGCTCCAGGCGGACCGCGACCTGCTTCTCCCGATCCGCGGCGGCCTTCTCGCCGGCCAGGCGTTCCTGGCGCGCCTCGTCCAGCAGCCCCATCAGCCGCGCTTCGGCGCTCTCGTGGCGCTGCTCCTCCCGGGCCAGGCGCTCGCGCTGCGCCGCCTCCAGGGTCTCCATGGCCTGCTGGTGCTCCCGGCCCTGCTGGGCCATCTCGCCGCGGATCCGCTCGAGCAGCCCCTCAAGCTCGGCGTGGCGGGTCTCCAGGCGGTGACCCTTCTCGATGAGCTGTTCCCGCTGCGCCTCGCTGCGGGCCAGGGCCGTGCTGCGCTCCTCCAGGCGCTGCTCGGTGCTGGCCAGGTGGGCCGCCAGGGCCGATTCCCGCTGCTCGGCGTCCTCGGCCTGGCGGCGCGCCTCGGCCACCGCCTCGTCGGCCGCCGCGATGCGACGGTCTGCCTCCTCCCGGTAGTGGGCGAGGGCCTCGTTGGCACTCTCCTGGGCCCTGTGCCACAGCGCCTCTGCCAGCTCCTGCAGGGCCGCCGGCATGCCGCGGGGCGGCGGCACGTCGCGGTTCTCGTCGCGCCGCTGGCGCCACTCGCGCAGATGATCGCTGATGGTGGTGAAGCTGCCGGTGCCCAGCACCTCGCGCACCTTCTGCACGCTGGGCGCCTCGCCCCGTGCCAGCAGGTCATCGATCGCCCGCTGCACGTCCTCGTACTGCACGCCGGTGCGCGCCATATCGCCTCTCCTTGCTCTGCTCTCGCCTGTGGGCCACCTCGAGATGGGGCGCGGCCGCAAGCGCCGATGGGGCGCAGCATATCCCGTGGAGGGGTGAAAGGGAAGATAATTACATAATACGTTATACGTAATTTATGATATGAAATAGGTGATAAAAGCAAGATTACGCGGATTATCTTGATTTTATGTGCATGGAGTCGGGATACTAGGGCGCAAGGACTAGCAGAAGGGGAAAGGGGTGGATCGCCAGACCCGTGACGAGACGAGCAGCGAGCTCCTGCCCGCGCCGGCAGGAGAGCTGCTTCCCGCCGCGCCCCCCGTGCGCAGCGCCCATATCAGTGCGCGCAGCGACGCCGAGGCGGTGGGGCTGTGGCTTGCCGAGTACCGCGCGAGCCCTCGCACGCAGCGCGCCTACCGCCGCGAGGCGCAGCGGCTGTTGCTGTGGCTGGCGGAGCAGGGGCTCAGCCTTGGCGAGGTGCGGCGCGACCATCTGGATGCCTTTGAGGCCTTCCTGGCCGACCCGCGCCCGCGAAAGCGCTGGGTTGGGCCACCCAGGCCGCGCCAGGATGAGGCGTGGCGCCCCTTCCGTGGCCCGCTGGCCCCCGCCAGCCGACGCCAGAGCCTGGTGATCCTGCAGGGGATGTTCGCCTGGCTGGTGGAGGCGGGCTGGGTGGCCCACAACCCCTTCCGACTGATGCGCGACAAGCGCCGACGCCTCGACAACCGCCAGGGAGGGGTCGAGCGCTACCTGGAGCGCCCGCTATGGGAGTGGTTCTGGGCCTGGCTCGGCCGGCCGGTGGAGGAGGGCACTTCGCCCAGGCAGCACTACGAGTGGCAGCGTCGCCGCCTGGCATTCGGCTTCGCCTACCTGTTGGCCCCGCGGATCGGCGAGATGAGCGCGGCCCGCATGGGAGACTTTCACCGCCGCGAGGGGCGCTGGTGGTGGCGAGTGACGGGCAAGGGCAGCAAGACGGCGACCATTCCGGTGCCGCCCGACATGGTCACGCTGCTCACCGAGTGGCGCCGGACACTGGGGCTCGCCGCCGAACCGCTGCCGGACGACGCCACACCGGTGCTGCGCGCCCTGGACGGCCGGCGCGGCCTCGGCGACAACCGGCTTTATCGGCTTATCCGCGAGGCGTTCGGCGAGGCCGCGGAGGCGCTGGAGGCTGAGCAGGGGGAGGAGGGCAGGCCATGGGCCATGCGGCTGCGCGCCGCCACCCCCCACTGGCTACGCCACACCGCACTGACCCACCAGGCCCAGGCCGGGGTGGAGCTGCGCTACCTGGCCGCCACCGCGCGCCATTCGCGGCTGGATACCACGGCGCGCTACCTGCATGCCGAGGACGAGGCCTGGCACCGCCAGCAGTCGGCCCATCGCCTGGCCACAGGGGCGGACGAGGACAGCAACCAGCCGGTATAATCAGCGCGAAAATGACCAAGGAGCCCCCATGACGACCGAAGCCACCACCGAGCAGGCACAACAGGCGCTACTCGAAGAGTTCGAGATGTTCGACAACTGGATGGATCGCTACCAGTACATCATCGACATGGGCAAGGCGCTGCCGGAGTTTCCCGAGGCGTGGAAGAGCGACGAGCTGAAGATCCAGGGGTGCCAGTCCAACGTCTGGATGCGCCATGAGCGCGAAGGAGAGCGGATCCACTTCGACGCCATCTCCGATGCCGCCATCGTCTCCGGGCTGATCGCCGTGCTGATGCGCATCTACAACGACCGGCCAGCCGCCGAGATCCGCGCCACCAGCCCGCACTTCCTCACGGACCTGGGTCTCGACAAGCACCTCTCGCCGACCCGCAGCAACGGCCTTCACGCCATGCTCAAGCGCATCTACGAGGTGGCCGAGCAGGAGGCGGCCTGACACCGGGCTGGCTAGTCAGGCAGGGGACTCACTCTGCCTTCTTCCGCTCCCGCGCCGGATCCGCGGAGTCCCGGGGGCGGAACTGCTCATCCAGCTCCGGGTCCTCACGGCACAGTCGTTCGCTGGGCCCGCCCGGCACCGGGTCGATGCCACCCTCGCAACCGGGGTGACAGCGCACGATGCGCCGCGCGGCCAGTAGCCCGCCCCGCAAGGGGCCATGCACCTGGATCGCCTCCACCGTGTAGTGGGAGCAGCTCGGCCAGTAGCGGCAGCGCGGCCCCAGCAGCGGGCTCAGGGTGACCTGGTAGACCCGCACCAGCGCGACCATCAGCCAGGCCATGCCCCGGCGCAGGGCGCGCAGCAGGCGGACCAGCCAGGCGGTGGGGTAGGGCATCGCTATCCCTTGCCGTTGCCATAGAGGGTGTCGGGATCGATCAGCGGTTCCGCGGTGATGCACGCCTCGTTGTTCTCCAGAGCCACATAGAAGCAGCTGCGCCTGCCGGTGTGGCAGGCCGGACCGGTCTGCTCCACCTGCAGCAGCAGGGTATCGCCGTCGCAGTCCAGGGCGGCGCTCTTCAGGTGCTGCTGCTGGCCGGAGCTCTCGCCCTTGCGCCACAGTTTGCCCCGCGAGCGAGACCAGTAGCAGACCCGGCCGGTGCGCAGGGTCTCCTCCAGCGCCTCACGATTCATCCAGGCCATCATCAGCACCTCGCCGGAATCATGCTGCTGGGCGATGGCGGGAATCAGTCCGTCGGCATTGAAGCCCGCGGCATCGAGGAGCTCGGCCAGGGGGTAGCGGCTATCGTGGGGGGCCCGCTCGAGGGCCTTGAAGGGTTCGCTCATGGTCGGTCCGGCTGGCAGTGGTGGAAAGGGGCAGGGTGGTCGGCTCAAGACGTGGTGTGGCACGCCTCGCAGTGGCCCAGCAGTTCGATGGTCTGGCGCTCCACGCGAAAGCCCAGGTCGCGGGCCCGCCGCGAAAGCTGAGCGTTGACGTCGTCAAGATGCAGCTCCTCGACCCGCCCGCAGAGCCGGCAGATCAGCAGCTGGAAGCCATGGGCGTGCTCCGGGCAGGGGCAGGCCACGTAGGCGTTGAGCGATTCGATGCGGTGCACCAGGCCCTGTTCGATCAGGAAATCCAGGGCACGGTAGACGGTGGGTGGGCGGGCGGCG
Organism: Halomonas sp. A11-A; assembly: GCF_003182195.1. GTDB lineage: Bacteria > Pseudomonadota > Gammaproteobacteria > Pseudomonadales > Halomonadaceae > Halomonas > Halomonas alkalicola. The sequence goes on along the minus strand of NZ_QGTM01000003.1, from coordinate 136,387 downwards.
GCATGCTCCTCGGCCAGGCGGTCGAGCAGGTCATAGGCCTTGAGGCCGCCGGAGGCCTCGGCGATCATCTCCAGCACCCGTCGCCGGATCGGGGTGAAGCGCACGCCGCGCTGCTGGCACTGCTGGGCGGCCTGGTCGAGCAGGGCGCGGGAGTCTGACATGACGACCGTCGTGTGGCGAAATGGAAGGCCTATTCTACGCGCCGCACCGCGGCCCGGCCAGCCGCTGTCAGACGGCCTCGGCCGTCGTCTCGGCGGTGGGCTCGAGTTCGCTGCGTCTGGCGAAGTGGCGTTGGGCGAAGGCCACACGCGCCTCGGGGGAGGCGCCCGGGGCCTGGCGCTCGATCAGGTCGAGCCGGCGGCGCAGCCCCTCGCCGTTGGCCATCTGGATGGCGAGCCCCGGGCGGGCGTTGAGCTCCAGCAGCATGGGCCCCTGGTCGCGGTCCAGCACCATATCGGTGCCGAGGTAGCCAAGCCCGGTCATTTCAAAGCAGCCGGCGGCCAGCAGCAGCAGGGTGCGCCAGTCGGGGATATGCAGGCTGGCCAGTTCGTGGCCGGTATCCGGGTGGTCGACTCGGATGCGATCGAACTGCACGCCGCGGATGGCGGTGCCGGTGGCGATGTCCAGCCCCACCCCCACGGCCCCCTGATGGAGGTTGGCCTTGCCATCCGAGGCCGCGGTGGAGAGCCGCATCATCGCCATCACCGGGTAGCCCAGGAAGACGATGACGCGGATATCGGGCACCCCCTCGTAGGTGTACTCTGAGAGCCGCTCGTCGAAGTTGATCAGCGCCTCGACCACCGCCACGTCGGGCGAGCCGCCCAGGGAGTAGAGCCCCGAGAGGATATTGGAGGTGTGGCGCTCGATGTCCTCCAGGGTGAGCCGGGCGCCACTCGGCTTGACGAAGGCGCCGCCGTCGACGTGGTCGATCACCAGGATCCCCTTGCCACCGCTGCCCTTGGCCGGCTTGATCACGAAGCCGTTGTGGCCGCGCAGCATCTCGTCGAGGTGCTTGACCCCGAACTGGGTCGTCACCGTGCCGATCAGCGCCGGCGTGGTGATGCCGTGCTTCTGGGCCAGCAGCTTGGTCTTGAGCTTGTCGTCCACCAGCGGGTAGAGGCGCCGATCGTTGTAGCGGCCGATGTAGCGGATGTTGCGCCGATTCATGCCGACGATGCCCTTCAGGCGCAGCTTTTCCGGGGTGGTCCAGTTCAACATGGCGCTCAATCCTCGGTCACGGGCTTGAAGCGGCGCAGCTCGAGCAGCCGGTAGCCGGTGTAGTTGCCGAGCAGCAGGATCAGCGCCATCAGGATCAGCTGCACCCCCAGGAAATTGAAGGTGATGTGACGCACCCAGGGGTTGTTCATGGCCAGGTAGGCGAGCACCGCGGTGAGCAGGCTGCCGCCGCCCTGAATCAGCACCTCCTTGGGACCCTCCTCCTCCCAGAGGATCGACATGCGCTCGATGGTCCAGGAGAGGATGATCATGGGGAAGAAGGTGATGGTCAGGCCCGCGTTGAGGCCGAAGCGGTAGGAGAGCACCGAGAAGAGCGAGATGATGGCGATCACCGTGATGATCACCGCCGAGACCCTCGCCACCAGCAGCAGGTTGAGGTAGGAGAGGTAGTTGCGGATCACCAGGCCCACCGCCACCACCAGAAGGAAACCCACCAGCCCGGTGATCAGGGAGGTCTGGATGAAGGCCAGCGCGATCAGCACCGGCATGAAGGTGCCGGAGGTCTTGATGCCCACCAGAATGCGCAGCACCACCACCACCAGGGCACCGATGGGGATCAGCAGAATGGTCTGGAACAGTGCCTGCTCCTCCAGCGGCAGGCTGTGGATGGAGAAGTTGAGCAGGGTGTCCTCGGCCATCTGGCTGCGCACCGCGGCCGCCGCCGGCTGATTGCGGTTGAGCATCGAGAAGGTGACCCGGGAGTTGGTGCCACCCTGGACCTCCAGTACCGCCTGGCCGGAGGACTCCCATAGCAGCAGGTTGTCAGGGCGACCCTGCTCGCCGGTGATGGGGTTGAACAGGCTCCAGCGGTCGCCGTCGAACACCTGGACCCACTGGCTGAGGGACTGGCGGCGACGGCCATCCTCCAGCAGCAGGCCGCTGACCTCCCGGGCCGGCACACCGGCCTGGTTGAGCAGGCGCACCAGCAGCGGGCCGCGCTCGAACTGGGTCAGCAGCAGGCGCGAATTCTCGCCCTGGCGCTCGTCGCCGAAGTCGCGGATCAGCTCCCGGGCGAAGGTGAAGGCATCGGCGCTGCGGTTCCAGGCGCGTTCGATCACCTGGGTCGCCGCGGTGTCGTAGGGGCGCTCCCAGACGATGTCGCGGCGTAGTTCAGGCGGCTCGAGCTTGGTAGGGGCGGCATTCGGGGTCGCCAGTATCTGGGCGGTGTAGTAGAGCTGCTGGGGCCCGGAGGCCTCGCGAATCGACCACTGGGCGCGACGGCCGCCGTTCTCCTCCAGGAAGGCCAGGCCGTAGCCGGGGGACGCGGTGTGTTCGGTGAGCAGCCGATACGCCTGTTGATTCGACGGCAGTGCCATGTTGACCAGCACCGGCCCTCCCTGGGCGGTGAAGCTGACCAGCGCCTCGACCTCCCATACCTCACGCTGTTCGCCGGGGGTCCAGGGGACTTCGAGGGTGATATGACGGTGTACGCTGAGGCCGATGCCGGTCACCAGCAGCAGGCCGACCAGCAGATAGAAGGGGAGTCGTGACATGGGGCTTCCTTGGCGAGTTCAGGACGAGACGGGGCGGACAGGGCGCCTCAGCGCTCCTCGTCTTCCCGATCGTTCTCGTCGGCTTCGGCCTCGTCGGCCGGGCGGCCGCCGGGAAACTCGGGGCGCTCGTGCAGGTAGGTCTCCGCGACATCGATCATCGCGATGTCCATCAGGAAGCGCCGGCCGAGCAGCACCGGGTAGTTGAGGTGCGTACGGTCGTTGAGGGTGAACTCCACGGACTCGCGGATCGGCCCCAGGGTCATCATCAGGCTGACCACCGGGCGAGTTCCCTCGCCGAAGGCCTGCACGATCCGCACCCGGCGCTCCACCGGCGCCTCGATCCACTCGTCGCGCACGCCGTCGACCACCACGTCATCGTCGGTGAGCCCCAGCTTGAAGCGCACCCAGCTGGCGCCGTCGCGCTCGAACCGGGTGATCTCGCTGGCCGAGAGCGACGAGGTGTTGGCGCCGGAATCGACGCGCGCCTTCAGGTAGGTGCCCACATCGGGCAGGCCGATCCACTCGCTGCGACCGACCACGGTCTTGCCGCCCATGGCAGGCTCGACGGTGGCGCACTCCTGGGGAATCAGGGTCGGCTCGCCATCGGTGCGCTCCAGGCGCTCGATATCGGCGCGCAGGTGGCGCACCAGGCTGCCGACCTCACGCACGTCGGCCACCAGGGTGTCCTGGCGGCGGGCGTGCTCACCGAACTGCGCCTGCTGCAGCTCGCAGCGGGCCGCCAGTTCCGACTCGAGTCGGTCGATGCGCAGCGCGAACTCCTCCGGGCCCAGCACGGGCTCCGGTTCCGGCGACTGATGGGTCAGGGCGCAGCCGGAGAGCAACAGGCCGAGGGAGAGGGCTCCGGTGAACAGCAGGGGTCGGGACATGGGGCAGGAGTATTCCTTGTAGCGGTCGCGTGATGATAAGGAGTCGCCGGCCGGCTTGTCCAACCGGGGAGGGCCAAAGGGGGTGAAGATTTCGGCCACAGGAGCGAAAAAGTACCACCGAGGACGGGATGGATCCCCCCGGGAGCTACTGCATTTAACATAATATACATTATGCGCACTTAAAGATGCCGAGGGCGAGTTGACCCTCTCACTCCGGCGTCTCCTCTGGCCGCCGGAGGACCCTCCCGGGGCTAGGATGACAATACCTCTACCAAACGCCCCCGACACCTGAGGTGCCGGGGGCGTCATCATGCGGCCGGGCGCGCAGGCCCCGGCTCAGCCTTCGTCGGCCGGCGCGTAGGAGCCATCCTCGCGGTGGACCTCCTTGCCGGTCAGGCCCGGCGTGAACACACAGGCGAGGTGCATGGTCTTGTGGGCGCGCAGCAGGTGCTCGTCGTGCTGGTCGAGGATATAGATGTCGCCCGGCTTGATCGGCCAGATCTTGCCGTCGGCCAGGGTCTCCACCTCGCCTTCCCCTTCGATGCAGTAGACTGCCTCGAAGTGGTGCTTGTAGTGGATATGGGTCTCGGTGCCTTCGAAGATCCGCGTGATATGGAAGGAGCAGTTGCCACCGTCGTCAGCCAGGCTCAGGCGGGTGCTGTCCCAGTTGCCATTCTCAGCCTTGACCAGGCGGTCGGTCTTGCGGCACTCCTCGAGATTGCGAACGATCATATGATGTCTCCGTAATAGATCCTGTCCGGTCGGGCGCTCTTTCGCCCGAGCCGGTGTCAGCTGCGCGGCTCCCCCGCAGCGCAGCCTATCAGCTCAGCGCCTGTCGCGCGCTCTCCTCGAGGATGGACAGTCCCTGCTCCAGGTCCTCGTCGGTGATGGTCAGCGGGCAGAGGCACTTGACCACTTCGCCATCCTGGCCGCTGGTCTCGATGACTAGGCCGTTCTTGAAGGCCTGGTGGGTGATCTTGTCGGCGATCTCGCCGCTGCCCACGTCGATGCCGCGCATCAGGCCGCGACCGCGCTCGGAGGCCTCGATGCCCTGCTCGCTAATCCATCCGGCAATCTTCTGGAAGCGCTCGGCGACGATTTCGCCCTTGCGCTGCACGTCCTTCGCGAAGCTGTCGTCGCGCCAGTAGTGGTTCAGGGCGGCGGCGGCGGTGGTGAAAGCCAGGGCGAAGCCGCGGAAGGTGCCGTTGTACTGGCCCGGCTTCCAGGCGTCGAGCTCCGGGCGCATCAGCACCTGGGCGAACGGCAGGCCGAGGCCCGAGAGGGACTTGGAGTTGGTGACGATGTCAGGCACTACGCCGGCGTGCTCGAAGCTGAAGAACTTGCCGGTGCGGCCGCAGCCCGCTTGGATGTCGTCGACGATCAGCAGGATGTCGTGGGCGCGGCAGATCTGCTCCAGGCGCTTGAGCCATTCGGGGCTGCAGGCGTTGATGCCGCCCTCCCCCTGCACGGTCTCGACGATCACACCGGCCGGCACGTCGAGGCCGCCGGACTTGTCGGTTAGCAGCTTCTCGAAGTAGTCCAGGGTGTCGGTGCCGTCACCCAGGTAGCCGTCGTAGGGCAGGAAGGTGCCGCCCACCGTCGGCACGCCGCCGGTAGCCTCGCGGAACTTGCGGTTGCCGGTGGTGGCCAGCGCCCCCATGGTCACGCCGTGGAAGCCGTTAGTGAAGGCGACGATGTTGTGACGACCCTTGGCGTTGCGCGCCAGGCGGATGGCCGCCTCCACGGCGTTGGTGCCGGTGGGCCCGGGGAACTGCACCTTGTAGTCCAGCCCGCGGGGCTTGAGGATCACCTCTTCCAGGGTCTCGAGGTAGTGGCGCTTGGCCTCGGTCCAGAAGTCCAGGCCGTGGATGATGTTGTCCTCGGCCAGGTAGTCGAGCAGGGCCTGCTTGATCCGGGGATTGTTGTGGCCATAGTTGAGGGTGCCGGCACCGGCCAGGAAGTCGATGTACTCGCGGCCATTCTCGTCGGTGAGGCGCGCATTCCTGGCCCGGGTGAAGACCACCGGGAAGGAGCGTGAATAGGTACGAACGTCGGACTCCATGCGCTCGAGGATCTGGGTCTGCATTGGCGACCTCCTGTCGGTAGGTGGATAGCGGGGAAAAAAGGCGTGCCCATGCCGTGACCGGTCAGGGGACCGGCCAGGCGTCACGGTGGGGGTCAGATGCGATCGGTCTGGAAGGGGCCGATGCGCACCAGGTTCTCCGGGTCGTGCTCCCCGCCGAGCTGGTCGGTGGAGAAGTACTCGCGACTGTTGAGCGGCGCCTGCCAGCGATCGGCGAGGCGGCGGAACAGCCCCCAGGAAGCCTGGTTGTCGGGAGTGATGGTGGTCTCGAGGTGATGCACGTCGGCCAGTTCGGGGCGTGACATGACGGCCTCGACCAGGCGGCGGGCCAGCCCGGTGCCGCGGGCCTTCTCGCCCACCGCCACCTGCCACAGGAAGTAGGTGTCCGGGGCGTTGCTCTTCACGTAGCCGGAGACGAAGCCGACGATCTCGCCCTCCTCGTCGGTGGCCACCGCGCAGCTGTCGCGGAACTGGGTGGCCAGCAGCAGGTAGGCATAGGCGGAGTTGACGTCCAGCGGGGGGCAGGACTTGACCAGCTCGTAGATGCCCCAGCCATCATCGGGATTGGGCTTGCGGATGAAGAGCGAGGTGCTCTCGGCGCCGACCACGGCATCGGCCACGCTTGGGCGGGCCAGGTCGGCGGAGGGAGTGAAGGGCTCGGTTGTTGTCATCATGGGCAGGTTCGCTGTGCGAATTTGGGAATGATTATACCAGCGGCGGGCGATAATTCAAATTTGGGGTTATTTTCCATGCCATTATCTATAATAAAAAATTATGCAATGTACGCTGTCGACAGCGAAACCGCCTGCCGGGGCCAGAGGAGTCGTGCCCTTCCGCCTATCGCCCTCCTCCGCAGCCTAGTTCAGCCTGCTGTGTTCGGGGCCGCCATCCAAACGCCATCGGGCCACCCGAAGGTGGCCCGATGGGTAGGTACCGTGTAAGGAGGAAGACTCAGCGCCGCGTCAGCGTACGCAGGGTGACGAACTCCTCGGCCCCGGTGGGGTGGATGCCAACGGTGGCGTCGAAATCGGCCTTGGTGAGGCCTGCCCGCACGGCGATGGCGATGCCCTGGATCACCTCCCCGGCCTCCTCGCCCACCATATGGGCGCCCACCACCACGTCGCTTGCGTCATCCACCACCAGTTTCATCAGGCAGCGCTCCTGGCTCCCCGAGAGGGTGTGCTTCATGGGGCGGAAGTCGGTGACGTAGACGCGAATCTCGCCGCACTGCTCGCGGGCCTGCTCCTCGGAGAGCCCCACGGTGCCGATATTCGGGTGGCAGAACACCGCGGTGGCAATGTTGCGGTAGTCCAGGGGGGCCGCCGGCGGGGTGTCGCTGAAGTGGTGGGCCACCAGGTGCATCGCCTCGGCCAGGGCCACCGGGGTCAGTTCGAGGCCGCCGGTGACGTCGCCGATCGCCAGGATCGAGGGCACCGAGCTCTCGAAGCGGTCGTTGACCCTCACATGGCCGCTCTCGGCGAGTTCGACCCCCAGGGCATCGAGACCGAGCCCCGCCAGGTGCGGTCGGCGACCGGTGGCGGCCAGCACGGCGTCCACCTCCAGTACCTCGCCGCTGGTCAGGGTCACCGCCAGGCCGCCTTCGCTGCGCTCGATGCGCTCGATATTGACCTCGAAGCGCAGGTCGACACCCTTGGCGGCCATCTGGTCGCGGGTGAACTCACGCACCTCGCGGTCGAAGCCACGCAGGAACAGCTCGCCGCGGTAGACTAGATGGGTCTGGCTGCCCAGGCCGTTGAAGATACTGGCGAACTCCACGGCGATGTAGCCGCCCCCCAGCACCAGGAAGCGCTCGGGGAAGGCATCGAGATCGAACACCTCGTTGGAGGTCAGGGCCAGCTCGCTGCCCGGGAACTCCGGTACGAAGGGCCAGCCGCCCACCGCCACCAGGATCTTCTCGGCACGGTGGGTCTCGCCGGCTACCTCGACGGTGTGGGCATCAAGGATCCGCGCACGCCCGTTGATCAGGCGGACCCCGGCGCCCTCCAGCAGGCGTCCGTAGATGCCGTTGAGGCGCTTGATCTCGCCGACCTTGTTGTCGCGCAGGGTGGCCCAGTCGAACCGTGGCGCCACGTCGAGCTGCCAGCCGAAGCCGGCGGCGTCCTCGAAGGCGTCATGGAAGTGGGCGGCATAGGAGTAGAGTTTCTTGGGCACACAACCCACGTTCACGCAGGTGCCGCCGAGATAGCGATCCTCGGCCACGGCGACCCGGGCACCAGTGGCCGCGGCGGTACGCGCCGCCCGTACGCCGCCGGAGCCGGCGCCGATGACAAAGAGGTCCCAGTCATAGTGGGAGTCGGTAGGCTCGGACACGAGATTCTCCTGTTGCTTGGGGCCTGGGCCCGATACGATCGTGGCGGCATGATAGCAGCCGACTCCCGGCCCCGGCAGGCGGCGATTTGACCCAGCGCGTCTCGACCGGGTAAAACCCTCCGCCAACGGTCGTACGGCCCCCGCCCCATGATAAGAGCCCCCGCCATGAAGAAGGAAATCCACGGCCTGCTGGAGAACAACCGCCTCTGGGCAGAGAAGGTCTGCCGCGACGACCCGGAGTTCTTTGCCCGCCTCTCTCGGCAGCAGAAGCCCGACTATCTGTGGATCGGCTGCTCCGACAGCCGCGTGCCGGCCAACCAGATCATCTCGCTGCCGCCAGGCGAGGTCTTCGTGCACCGCAACGTCGCCAACCTGGTGCACCACAACGACCTCAACGCCCTCTCGGTGCTGCAGTATGCCATCGATGTGCTGGGCGTGCGCCATATCATGGTGGTGGGCCACTACAGCTGTGGCGGGGTGAAGGCCGCGGTCACCGGTGGCGACCACGGCATGGTGGACATCTGGCTGCACACGGTGCGCGAGCTCTACAGCCGCCACCGTGAGGCGCTGGCGTCGCTCTCCCTTGACGACCAGGTGGACCGCATGTGCGAACTCAACGTCGAGGCCCAGGTGATGAACCTGTGCCGCACCAAGATTATCCAGCACGCCTGGCAGCGTGGCCAGGAGGTCTCGGTGCACGGCTGGGTGTACGGGCTGGCGGATGGCCGGGTCAAGGACCTCGGCTGCAGCCTCTCAGGCCTCGACCAGATCGAGACCCTCTACCACCTCGAGGGCCTCACCCCGGCCGGCTAGTAGCGGTAGCGCCGGTGGCAGCTGCGGCAGGTCAGGCTGAGATCGGACAGCTCCCGGGTCGCCAGGCGGTAGTCCTCCGCCTCGGCGGCCTCGCGCAGGGCCGCGACCCGCTCCTCCAGGGCCGTGAACCCCGCCTCGAACTGCTCCCACTCCTCCCAGATGCGCGCGCGGGCCTCGGAGCCCCGTCCGTGGCTGCCCTCGATGAAGGCGGGCAGCAGGTGTGCGCCGCTGGCGACCTCGGCGAGTTCCGCCAGGCGCGGCGCGGCGCCCCGGGCGTCCTGGTTGTTGACCAGGTCGAAGCGCAGCTGGCGCACCAGCCGCTCGATGCCCTTGAACTCCTCGCGGCGCCAGGTGACGGCCTCGCGCGGATCCTCGAAGCGGGGTCCCTCCCCGTTCGGCGACTCGGCCTGCAGCGGACCGGCCAGCGCCAGGGCCACGCCTGTCGCCAGGACGGCCATCAGCGATTTCCACAGCCTCTGCATCGTGATCCTCCCCGTGTGACTCATGCGCTGCGCATGATGCCAGCCGAACCGTGCCCTGTCTGCCCTGCCCGTCATACCTAAGGAGGGCTACAATGCGACTAGGCAGCGCATCGGCTCACCCACCCGCCAGGATTCCGACCCCATGACCGAACGTGATCGCCAGCAGCACGCTCATCTGAGCGCCCTGACCCAGGCCTACGCCGAAGTGCTGGCGGCCCAGGGGTTCGATGGCGTGCTGCTCTACAGCGGCCGGCCGGCCCGCCATTTCGGCGATGACCAGCATGCCAGCTTCGCCGCCTACGGCCATTTCGTGCACTGGAGCAGCCAGGCGCAGCTCGCCCACAGCTGGCTGCTGATCCGCCCGGGCGAGCCGCCGACCCTCTATCTGCATGCCCCTCAGGACTTCTGGCACCTCCCCGCCGAGCTGCCCGAGGAGCCCTGGGTCACGCGCTTTCGGGTGGTGCGGCGCGAGACGCGCGAGGCGCCGGCGCTGCCCCCCGGGCGCTTCGCGGTGCTGGGGGATCTCGACTGCGGGATGGCAAGGGCGCTGGGCGCCGAAGCCAATCCCCCGGGCCTTGTGGCCGCGCTCGATGAGCTACGCGTGCGCAAGAGCGACTACGAGGTGAGCTGCCTGCGCGAGGCCAACCGCCGCGCCCTGGCCGGCCACCTGGCCGCGCGGGAGGCGTTCGAGGCAGGCGGCGCTGAGTTCGATATCCAGCTGGCGTACCTGGCCGCGGCCCGCCAGCGTGAGAGCGAGCTGCCCTACCCCAACATCGTCGGGCTCAACGCCCACGCCGGGGTGCTCCACTACCAGCACTACGATACGGCGCCGCCACCGGTACGGCACAGCCTGCTACTGGATGGCGGCAGGCGCTTCCGGGGCTACTGCGCCGACATCACCCGCACCTGGGCCGGCCCCGCGGCGGCGCCCGAGTTCGCGCCGCTGATCGAGGGCGTCACCGCGCTGCAGCAGCGGCTGATCGCCGGGCTCGCCCCCGGGGTGAGCTACGTGGGTCTGCACCAGCGGATGCACGAGGAGCTCGCGGCCCTGCTGGTCTTCCACGACCTGGTGGCGGCCTCGCCGGAGGCGGTGCTGGCCAGCGGCCTGACCCGCGCTTTTTGCCCCCACGGGCTCGGCCACCTGCTCGGCGTGCAGGTCCACGACGTGGCCGGCCGGGTGAGTGCCGAGGGCGCGCCGCTACCGCCCCCCGCCGAGCACCCGGCGCTGCGCCTCACCCGGGAACTGGAAGCCGGCATGGTGGTCACCATGGAGCCGGGGCTCTATGTCATCCCCATGCTGCTGGAGGCCCATCGCCACCGGACCGAGGTGAACTGGGGACGGGTGGAGCGCCTGGCGGACCACGGCGGCATCCGCATCGAGGACAACGTGCTGGTGACCGCCGAGGGCCCGGACAACCTCACTCCCCAGGAGGCGTGAGCCCGCCATGACCGGTCAGCTGCATCGCGCTGACTTCGTCCCTCCCGCGGGGCTGCCCAACCGCCACGTCCAGGCCCTGCTGCCCCAGGGCGAGGGTGGCCCTCAGCCCTTGAGCCGGTGGCCGAAGTGCTGGGCCAGCTTCTGGCGCTTGGGGGGAATCACGAACTGGCAGTAGGCATTGCCGGGGTTCTTCGTGAAGTAGTCCTGGTGATAGTCCTCGGCGGGATAGAACACCGCCAGGGGGGCCACCTCGGTGACGATGGGGGCCGCGTAGTCGACCGCCAGCGCATCGATCATCTCCCGAGCCTCCCGGGCCTGCTCCTCGTCCAGGGTGTAGATCACCGAGCGGTACTGGGTACCCACGTCATTGCCCTGGCGGTTTGGCGTGGTGGGGTCATGCAGGGCGAAGAAGATCATCAGCAGGTCGCGAAATCCGATCACCGCCGGGTCATAGGTCAGCTCGACCACCTCGGCGTGGCCGGTGGTGCCGCGGCAGACCGCCTCGTAGGTCGGCGCCGGGTCATCGCCCCCGGCATAGCCACACACCACCTGCTCCACGCCCTCCACCAGGCGGAAGCTGGCATCCAGGCACCAGAAGCAGCCGCCGCCCAGCACGCAGGTTTCCATCGCCATCGTCTCGTCCCTCCCGGGTTGTCGCTATCGGTCTTGCTCGGAGATCCTCGGCGGATCTCCGGGACGGCTGAAGGCGTAGACCAGGTCCACCGCCTGGGCCGCCCCGGAGATCGCCTCCAAGTAGAGGTTGCGCCACAGGGTATAGCGTAGCGTCAGCTCGGCGATCGGCGAGAAGACCCCGACCCCGTAGCTGATGCGCAGGTCATCGGTGAGCTGCCCGGCCACCACCACCTGGCTCTCGTCGCCGGTACCGGCGGTCTCAAGGGCGAGATCGGAGATGCCGAAGGCCTCGCCGATGGCGCCCACGGCACCACCGGTCTGGCCCAGGGTCAGGCCGATCAGGGCCTGGGTCAGGGCGCCGTCGGTATCGCCGCCGTCCGGGGCGCGCCCACGCAACAGGTAGGAGAGCGCCCGCGCCTCGTCCATGGCCGGCTCGGAGAAGACCCGCAGCTGCGGCTCCGCGGCGGTGCCGGTGACGCGCAGCCCGGCGATCACGCCGTCCTGGGTGACGTTGGGGTTGCGGATCGCCTCGAAGCTGAGCAGCGGCTGGTCCGGCGGGCCGCTGAACAGCAGTTGCCCCTCGCGAATCAGCAGGTCCTGGCCGTAGGCCCGGAAGCGGCCGTCCACCAGGCTGACATCGCCGAACAGCTGCACCGGCCCGCTCTGCTGGCGTACCTCCAGGGTGCCGGAGAGGCCGGACTCCAGGCCATAGGCCGACAGCTGCATATCGGGGCCCAGGCGCAGGTTCAGCTGTACATCGACCGCCATGCCGGCGCGGGCCAGGGCCTCGGCGGCCTCCTCACCGGGTTCGCCCGCGGCCGCCTCGGCGGCCCGCTGGGCCTGGCGCCGCGCGCGCTCCTCGTCGCGGCGGGTGATGATGATCTCGTCCGGGCTCGGCGACACGGCGGAGGGCGGCAGCTCGCTCACCTCCAGCCTCGCCCAGGGCACCCGTACCTCGCCACGCACCTGCAGCAGCGAGGGCGTCACCAGCACGGTCACGTCCGGGGCCAGGCGTAGGCGGCCGAAGGCCGGCAGTACCGCCAGCAGCGGCTGGTCGCGGCCATCCAGGGCGATGCTAATGCGCCAGTCGTCGGCGCTGGGCCAGGCGGCATCGCCGCGAATGGCCAGGCGCCCCTCCTCGGCGGCGATGAAGCCGTCGATGCGGCCCTGGTCGCCGCTGAGCGTGATCGCCACCTCCCCGTCGCGGACCTCCACCGGCACATCGGCCCCGCGCAGGCGCAGCCCGGCCAGGTCGATGCGACCGTCCAGGGAGGGCACCTGGGTGGTGCCGGTAATGGCCACCTGGCCGTTCAGGCGCCCCTCCAGGGTCTCCATGCCCGCCACCAGGGTGCGATAGCGATCGAGGCGCAGGTCGTCCAGGCGCAACTGGCCGTCGAGTCGTCCCGCCCCCGCCGGATCGTCGATGGTCAGCGCCAGGCCCACCTGCCCCGCCTCGGCCACGTTCAGGTCGAGGTCCACCTCGGCCCGCGCCTGGGTGGCGGAGATCCGAGCCGTCAGGTGTGAGGCCGGCAGCGACCAGGGCTGGCCGTAGGCATCGAGCCCCTCGACGGCCAGGTCGCTCTCAAGGCGTAGGTCGGCTTGCCAGGCGCTCCCGCCCTGGCGCCACTCGGCCACCAGGTCGAGCTCGCTTCCGCCCTTGAGGGTCCACTCCTCCGGCACCCACTCGTCGAGCAGCGACATGGGCAGGTCACGCAGGGTCAGCGCGGTGCGCCCGCGGCCGGCAGAGGCCTCGAGCGTCTCGACGAGGCAGAGCTCGCCGCCCTGCTCGCGACGCAGGCAGAAGGGCTCGGCTCTGACGCTGCCGGCGGGCAGGTTGGCCTCGAAGGCGATCGCCTCCGCCAGGCGGATGTCGCCGAACTCGGTATCGACCTCCAGCGGCATGAGCGCGCCGCGATAGCGTTCCCGGGCCCCATCGAGCCCACCCTCGAGGGCAAGGGCCGCACGCGACAGGGGCATGCCGCGTGCGGCTTGGGCCACCACGGTCAGGCGATGGTCGGAGAGGCGGCCGTCGACCCCCAGGGTGATCTCGCTGAAGCGCTGGCCGGCGGCGTTGAGGCGCTCGAGCTCGAGGCTCACGTCGAGGGCAGGGTCCTCGATGCCGCTGATATCGGCACTAAGGCGCAGCGAGTCCACCCGATGCTGGGCGAAGGCCAGGTCGTCGCCGCCGAGCTCGAGGTCGAGCTGGGGCGCCTCGAGGCTGCCACCGGCGGCAAAGCGCCCGGCCAGGGTGCCGGAGAGCTCGTCGTGGAGGCTCCGGAGGTTGGGCATGTCCAACTCGCCGGCCAGGTCGATGAGGGCCTCGCTGACCCGGCCGGCGGCATTGAGGCGATTCTCCCCCTGACGGAAGTCGAGGGTGTCGATCTCCCAGCGCATGTCGCTGTTGCCGCTCAGGCGTGCATCGAGGGCCAGTGGCAGCTCCTGGAGAACGCCGCTGATGGAGAGGGTCGGGATGGCCAGCTGCCAGCCCTCTGCCGACTGGGTGAAGCTCGCCGCGATGTCGCCGTCGAGGCGCCCGTCGAGCCCCTCCACGAAGCGCCCGGGCTTCACGCGATCCAGGCGCGCCACGGCCTCCACCGCCAGCTCCTCGGCCCAGTCGACGCGCCCGCGGGTCACCAGGGAGCCGCCGGCGAGGCTAATCGAGAGCGGGGTCCAGGCGAAGTGCTCGAGATCGCCGCTGCCGGCCAGCGCCACCCGGGTGAAGGGGACCTCGGGGCCCTCCACCATCAGCGAGGCGGCCAGCCGGTAGCCGGTCAGGCGACCCTCGGCGCGCAGCGCCAGCTCCTCCACCAGCCAGGGCTCGGGGGCGGCCTCCTCCTCCGACATGGCGCCGGGCAGCGGCCACTGCACCAGGTCGCTGGCCAGGGAGGCGCTGAAGGGCAGCGTCGGCTCCAGCGCATCCAGGCGCGCATCCAGGGCGGCGTTGACTGGCCCCTCCAGCTGCAGCCGCACCAGCAGCTCGGCCAAGCTGCCGTCCAGGGCCAGGTCGATGCGCTGGCCGGCAAGCTCAGGAAGGCGGTCCGGCAACCACAGGGCGCTCTGCAGTCGCGCCTTAAGCGGGTAGTCATCGCGCAGCGAGACCCGCGCCTGGAGGCGGGCATCGGCGTCGCGGCTGCTCACCTCCAGGGGGTGGAGCTCCACGTCGTGACCGCTGGCGGAGAGCGTCAGGGCCAGGCGCCGTATGCCGTACTCCACGGCGCCTTCCACGGCGCTGTCCTCCACCAGCAGCTCCGGGACCTCCAGGCGCAGCGGCAGGTGGATCTCGGGCAGCGCGCGGCGGGGCTGCTCGGCAAGCGGCGTGGCGGCGAGCCCCTCGAGCTCCGCGGCCACTTCCGCCGGCAGCGGCGAGCGCACGGCGATGGCGGCATCGATAGCGGCGGCGGCGATGCGCGGCCCCTCGTGCTCGGCCTCGCTTAGGGCGAGCAGGGCGCCCGGCGACAGGGGCAGCAGCAGCCGCATGCCGGCCAGGCGCGTGGGGCGCAGGGTGACGCTCTGCTCCTCGGCCAGCGCCCCGCTGGTGAAGGTGTCCCAGCGCAGCCGGGTGCCGTCGGCCAGCATCACCTCCACATCGTTGAAGGCCAGGGTGCGCAGTTCCACCGGAAACGGCAGACGGATCTCCTCCAGGGGCTCGCCGGCGAGCGCCGGGTCGTCGTCGCCCTCCTCGCCCGCCCCGACTCGGATCCGAGCGCCGTCCACCGCCAGGGTGTCCAGGCAGAGCCGCCCCTGCAGCAGGCAGTCGTCGGCCCAGGCGAGCTCGAGGCGCTCGAGCGCCACGCGGGCCGGACCGGCCTCGAGCTTGAACCCGTGCAGCACCAGGCGATCGAGCGGCGCGCCCTCATGGCTCTCCAGCTGGTAGACCCCCTGGCGCGCCCCGGCATCCAGCAGCAGCCCCGTGCCCCAGGGGGAGAGCGCCAGGCCCAGGGCCAGGATGGCCAGCCCCAGCAGGGTGAGCGGCAGCAGGATCAGCAGGCGAAACAGGGCCCAGAGCAGGCTCAGAACTCTGGACCGATGGCGAAGTGGATGCGCCACGCATTGTCCTCGTCGTCTAAGGGGTGAGCGATGTCGAAACGGATGGGGCCCACCGGAGAGATCCAGCGAACGCCGAGGCCGGCACCGGTGTTGAGGTCATCGGGCCCCCACTCCTCGAAGGCGTCGCCAGCGTCGACGAAGGCGGCGCCCCACCAGTCGCCGGTCAGCCGTCGCTGCAGCTCCACGCTGGCGGTCAACAGCTGCTGGCCACCGGTCAGCTTGCCCTCCTCGTTGCGGGGCGAGAGGCTCTCGTAGCCATAGCCGCGCACGCTGCGGTCACCGCCGGCGAAGAAGCGCAGCGAGGGGGGGATCTTGCTGAAGTCGTCGGTCTCGATGGCGCCGATGCCCATGCCGGTCACCAGGCGCATGTCGTCGCCTAACAGGCGGATCCACTGGGTCTCACCGGTCATGCGCAGGAAGTCGGCGTCGGAGCCCCAGGCGCCGTCGGAGACCTCGAAGGCGATGCGCTGGCGATCCCCCCAGGTGGGGAAGGTGGGATTGCGGGTCCGGGTCCGCGACCAGCTGACGCCGGGGTAGAAGATCACCACCTGCTCGTCGTCGCCGCCCTGGGCGAAGTCCTCGAAGGTGCTGCGCACGTAGATCGTCTGCACCCAGCGGTTCTCGAACTCCCAGCGCCGCGCGCCCTCGAGGGTCGCCTCCAGCGAGCGAGTATCCTGGTTGTCGCGATGCCGAAAGCCGTACTGGAAGCGGTAGCTGTCGCGCAGCGGATCATCCAGCGGCATGCTGTAGACCCCGGAGAAGCGCTGCTCCGGCGCCGAGATGAAGAGGTCGTGGTCCAGCCCATGGCCATAGCGGTTGATCCACGGCTGGTCCCATGAGAAGCGCAACCGCGGCCCCACGTCAGTGGCGAAGCCCACCCCCACCTCGAACTGGTGACGATCGGCCGGTGTGAGGGTGACGTCGACCGGCACTTCGGGGGGGCCGCGACGCCCCACCGCGGTGGCCGCGTCGACCGCGGCCATGGTCAGGGTCGGTGTCCCGACCTCCGGGGGTGAGGCCTCAAGCTCGCCCCACCAGCCGTCTGCCTCGGCTGACGCGGCGTCGGCGTCACGAAACAGCGCCTCGCCCTCGAGCAGCCGGGGGCGCACGGTGATCGAGCCGAACCAGCGGGTCTGGCCGAGGCGCTGGTTGTAGCGAGCCAGCTCGCCGGCCAGGTAGGGGTCACCGGGGGCGAAGGTCAGCATGTTGCGCAGGCGCTCGGGCTCGATATGGCTGCCGTTCAAGGTGACGTTGCCGAAGCGATAGCGGGGCCCGCTGTCCAGGGCGAGGTAGAGTCGAGCGCTCTCGGCGAAGGGGCGTACCTCCATGCGGCGGTCGATGAAGCGCCAGTCGAAGTAGCCCCGCTCCAGGGAGAGGTTGGCCAGCCGGGCTCGCAGGTGGTCGTAAGGGGCATGCACCAGGGGGTCGCCCACGGCCAGGGGAAAGGCGTCGATGGCCTCCTGGAAGGGAGGGTCCTCGCGGGCATCGCCGGCCAGGCGAAAGGAGAGGCGCTCGATGGTGACGCGGGGGCCGGGGTCGATGGCCAGCTCGACGTGGCGCGGAGGATCGCGCTCGTCGAGGCGCAGCCGGATATCAGGCGCGTAGTAGCCGTAAACCCGCATCGCCTCGCGGGTGCGGCGCTGGGCCTCGCCCTCGACCCGGGCGCGGCTGAACTGCTCGGGGTCCAGCCCGTCCAGGTAGTGGCGGATGTTCTCGGCCACGTTGCCGTCGATGCCGTCGATGCGAACATCCAGGGCAAGGGCCCCGCCCGGCATCAGGGCAAGGGCCGCCACCAGAGTCGCGGCTCCCAGGCGTTTTCCCACATGATCTCCCATCTCTAGACGCCTTCGCTCCATGCGACTCGTGTTCCCGCCCCCATGGCAAGTCGCCATCAGGGACGCAGGGCCTCCAGGCGCGCACTCAGCGCAAGCTGGCTGCGCCGCAGCTCTCCGACTTCCACCGCCAGGGCCGCGAGGCGGGCCGCCAGGGCCTCCTGCGCGCTGACCTCATCATCCCTTGCCGCGGCGAGGGCTTCAACCTCCCTTCCCAAGGCGGCCAACCGCTCGTCGAGGCTCTGACGCTGACGCTCGGCGGCCTCCTCGGCCTCGGCGAGGCGCTCGGCCAGGGCCTGCTGGTCGGCCTCGAGGCGCGCCACGGCCTCGTCCTGGCCGCTCTCGACGGCAAGCTGGCCGAGCCGCTCTTCCAGCGCGTCCAGGCGCCGGCGCTCGCTGGCCTGGGCCTCGACCAGGTCGTCCAGCTGGCCGCGCTGGGCCTCGAGGGCATCGCCCAGGGCGCCCCGCCCCTCGGTTCCGGCGCGCTCCAGGGCATCCAGGGAGAGCTGGGTCGCCGCCAGCATCGCCTCGCGGGTGGCGGCGGCCTCGGCGATGCGTACGAGGCGCTGCTGAAGGGCGTCGTGGCGGGCCTCCTGGGCCTCCAGCCCCGCGGCAAGGTCCTCCTCGAGTACCGCCAGCAGCCCGTCGTGAGCTTCGTCGCGACGCACGAGGGCCGTCAGGCGTGCCTCGATGTCGGTGAGCGCCTCGCCCTCGCCGAGGGCCGCGTCGAAGCGCGCATGGACATTGGAGAGCTCCCCGGAAAGCCGGGCCACTTCGGCATCGAGGCGCGCACGCTCCTCCCAGGCCAGATAGCCCGCCCCGCCCCCGGCGGCGGCCAGCCCCAGGACCAGCAGCCACAGCGGCCATACCCGGGGCGGCGGCGGTCTCCGCCAGCGCCGGGAGGCGAGGCTGGCCTCGGGATCGGGGACGATGGAGGCGGCATGACGGCGGTCCTCATGGCGATCAGCCATGGTCAACTCCTTCTCTGGCGGTGGGCGGGGGGCACAATTGGCGCCCCCTGCGACGGGTGCTATGATGCCGCGGCACCCTGTACAGCGTCGCCGTAGTGTAAGGTTTTTTTGCCCCACGGCGCACGGGGTCCGGCCAACGGAGCGGCCCCCTTGAAGTCCAGGCAAGGAATACCCACCATGGACGATCGCTGTGACTCATTGTGACGACCCGAGGAGAAACCTGAATGGCATTTGAACTGCCCGCCCTGCCGTACGACAAGAACGCTCTGGAGCCGCACATCTCCGCCGAGACCCTCGAGTACCACTACGGCAAGCACCACCAGGCCTACGTGACCAAGCTCAACGAGCTGACCGAAGGCACCGCTGATGCCAGCAAGTCTCTGGAAGAGATCATCAAGTCCTCCTCCGGCGGCCTCTTCAACCAGGCGGCCCAGGTGTGGAACCACACCTTCTACTGGCACTGCCTGGCGCCCAACGGCGGCGGCGAACCCTCAGGCGCCCTGGCCGACGCCATCAACGCCAAGTTCGGCTCCTTCGAGAAGTTCAAGGAGACCTTCAACGCCAACGCCGTGGCCAACTTCGGCTCCGGCTGGACCTGGCTGATCAAGACCGAGGACGGCGGCGTCGACATCGTCAACACCAGCAACGCCGACACCCCGATCGCCCATGGCCAGACCCCGCTGATGACCATCGACGTGTGGGAGCATGCCTACTACATCGACTATCGCAACGCCCGTCCGAAGTACCTGGAGAGCGTGTGGAACGTGCTGAACTGGGAGTTCGTCGCCCAGAACTTCGCCGGCTGATCGGCAAGCACGTCAGGCGTCGCTGACGCCCGATGGAGACGAGCGGCCCCGCCATTGGCGGGGCCGCTTGCTGTGGTGGGAAGGCCCGAGGCGGTCAGGGATCCGCGCGACGTCCGATGCCCCGATAGTGCAGGCCCTGGGCGGCCACCCAGCCCGGGTCGAAGATGTTGCGGCCATCCAGCAGCAGGCCCTCCCCCAGCAGGCCCTCCCCCAGCAGGCCGGCGAGCCGTTCCCAGTCGGGGTTCCAGTAGGCCTTCCATTCGGTCACCAGCATCAGCGCGCAGGCGCCCTCGCAGGCGACGTGGGGATCGCCGTCGAACACCTCCAACAGCGGCTGCTCACCCACCTCCTCCAGCAGTGCCGGAATCGCCGCGGGATCGTGGAGCCGGACCCGCACCCCCTCCGCCCACAGCGCCCGCAGCAGGCGCAGCACCGGGGCATGGTCGATGCGCGCCGTGCCGGGCTTGAACGCCGCACCCCAGATGGCCACGGTGCGCCCCTCGAGGCGACCATGGAAGTGGGACCACAGCTTGCGGAACAGCGTCTCCTTCTTGTGCTCGTTGATGTCGAGCACCTGCTCGAGCAGCGCCGAGCGGCGACCGCTGGCGGACTGGACGTCGGCCAGGCGCATCAGGTCCCGGGAGAAGTTGGGGCCGCCGAAGCCGCAGCCGGGATAGAGATACTCGTAGCCGATGCGGGAATCCGCCCCCATGCCCCGGCGCACGTACTCGACGTCGACGCCCAGGCTGTCGGCCAGGCCGGCCATCTCGTTCATGTAGCTGATGCGGGTGGCCAGCATGCCGTTGATGGCGAACTTGGTGAGCTCGGCGGCGCGGCGCGGCATGCGCTGGATCACCTCGCTGCGGCGGTTGAAGGCCCGCAGCAGCTCACGCATCTGCGCCTCGGCGGTGGCATCGTCGCTGCCGAGCAGCCAGCGCCCGGGGCGCGTGAAGGTGTCCCAGGCGCGCCCCTCCTCCAGCAGGTCCGGCAGGGAGACCGTCCGGCCGCGGCCCTCGAGCTGGGCCTCCAGGCGCTCGGTTTCGCCCACCGGGAAGGTGGAGTTGTTGACCACCAGCAGGGTCGCGGCGCCGCCGGCAAGGGCGGCCAGCAGGGGGGCCAGGTCGCCGCGCTGCCCGGGGGAGACCGCCAGCCAGAGCACCTCCTGGTCGGCGGGGCGCGCCGCCTCGAGGGTCTCGACAAGCCGCAGGCTGCCGCCCTGGCGGCTCTCCTCCAGCTGGGCCAGCAGCCGGGGCTCGCGGCGCAGCCAGTCGGCGTGCTCGAGCTCTGCCCAGGGCGTCTCGGGATGGGGAAGCCAGGTGACGCGATGGCCCACCGAGGAGAGCGCGGCGGCGGCGGTGGCCGCGGCCAGTTCACTGCCATGGATCAGCACACGCATGGCGTCAGGCCTCGTCGGCGTAGCGGGTGAGCAGCTCGCGGAATCCCTCGCCGTAGCGGGCATGGCGGCGTCCGTAGGCGAGGATCGCTTCCAGGTAGCCGAGCTGGTGACCGCAGTCATAGGTCTTGCCGCGCATGCGGAAGGCATCGACGCCCTCGCGCTGGCGGAGGGTCTCGATGGCGTCGGTGAGCTGGATCTCGCCCCCGGCCCCCGGGGCCGTCTCGGCCAGCAGCTGGAAGATGCTGCCGGGCAGCGCGTAGCGGCCGATCACCGCCAGGTTGGAGGGTGCCTCCTCCACCGGCGGCTTCTCCACCACGCCGGCCAGCGGGTGCGACTCGCCGGGTGCGGGTGTCTCGCCCCCGGTATCGACGATGCCGTACTTGTAGGTCAGCTCGCGGGGCACCTCCTCCACCATCAGCTGGGCGCGGCCGCTGGCGTCGAAGGCGCCGAGCATGCAGGCCAGGTCGTTGCGTTCGAGGCCCTCGGCATCCACCAGCACGTCGGGGAGCAGCACCGCGAAGGGCTCGTTGTCACCCACCACCGGGCGGGCGCAGAGCACGGCATGGCCGAGCCCCAGGGGCTCGGGCTGGCGCACGCTGATGATATTGACGTCCTCCGGCACGATGCTGCGCAGCTCGGCGAGCAGCTCGTGCTTGCCCTTGGCCTCGAGGCTCGCCTCCAGCTCGAAGTGCTTGTCGAAGTGGTTCTCGATGGCCGACTTGCTGCCATGGGTCACCAGCACGATATCGCGGATGCCGGCGGCGACCGCCTCCTCGACCACGTACTGGATCACCGGACGGTCAACGATGGTGATCATCTCCTTGGGAATTGCCTTGGAGGCCGGCAGGCAGCGGGTACCGAAGCCGGCGACGGGAAGCACGGCCTTCTTGATCATGGTGAAATCCTTGTCCGTAACGTCATCGTCAGTGAATGGCCACGACGCGGCCGGACCCTGAGAGCCCCGCCGCGTCGCGCCAGGCGACTCCCGCCCCTGGCCATGGGAATGCGGCCTCAAGAGCGGGTAGAATGGTGCCATGATACCGGACGAGCCTGGCCCTGCCACTGTGCCGGCCAGGCAACATCCATGGTTAGGACTGCATCGTGAATCCTGAACGGAGAGCTCAGATGGGCGCAAGTCAGACGCAAGCGGGCAACGTCGACCCCGGCGAGATTGCCAAGTTCGAGGCCCTGGCCAGCCGCTGGTGGGACCCGGAGAGCGAGTTCAAGCCGCTCCATGAGATCAACCCGCTGCGCCTGGACTTCATCGATGCCCGCGCGGGCCTGGCCGGCAAGCGAGTGGTGGACGTGGGCTGCGGCGGCGGCATCCTGGCCGAGGCGATGGCGCACCGCGGCGCCCGGGTCACCGGCATCGATCTCGGCGAGGCGCCCCTGGCGGTGGCCAGGCTGCATGCCGAGGAGAGCGGCGTCGAGGTCGACTATCGCCGCATCAGCGTGGAGGCGCTGGCCGAGGAAAGGCCCGGCGAGTTCGACGTGGTGACCTGCCTGGAGATGCTCGAGCACGTGCCCGATCCGGCTTCGGTGGTGCGCGCCTGCGCCACCCTGGTCAAGCCCGGCGGCCAGCTCTTCTTCTCCACCCTCAACCGCAACCCCAAGGCCTATGCCCTGGCGATCCTCGGTGCGGAATACCTGCTGCGCCTGCTGCCCCGCGGGACCCACGACTACGAGAAGTTCATCCGCCCGGCGGAGCTGGCCGGCTGGTGCCGCGCGGCACACCTCGAGATCCAGGAGCAGAGCGGCCTGGTCTACAACCCGCTGACCCGGCGCTACCGCCTGCACCCCACCGACGTCTCGGTGAACTACCTGATGCACTGCCGCCGGGAGGCCGAGTGATCACCGCGACGCGTCCGGCCGCCCTGCTCTTCGACCTCGACGGCACCCTGGTGGATACCGCGCCGGACCTGGCCCGGGCCACCAATGCCCTGCGCGCCCACCATGGGCTCGCCCCCCTGCCCTATCCGGTGATCCGCGCCCAGGTCTCCAATGGCGGCAGCGCCCTGGTGACCCTGGCACTCGGACTCGCCAGGGAGGCCGAGGGCCACGACGAGGCGCGCACCTTCCTGCTCGCCGCGTACGGCGAGGCGGTGGCCGACGAGAGCCGCGTCTTCCCGCCGCTGGTGCGGCTGCTGGAGCAGTGGGAGGGTGCCGAGCGCCCCTGGGGCATCGTCACCAACAAGCCGCGGGCCTATGCCGAGCCTCTGGTGGCTGCCCTGGGGCTGGCCCCGGGGGCGCTGCTGTGTGCCGACGACCTGCCGGTGAAGAAGCCGGACCCAGCCCCGCTGCTGGAGGCCGCCCGCCGTCTTGCGGTGGCGCCCCAGGCCTGCTGGTACCTGGGCGACCACCTGCGCGACATCCAGGCCGCCCGCGCTGCCGGCATGGCGGCCGTGGCGGTGGGCTGGGGCTATGTGGAGGAAGGCGACGACTATCGCGCCTGGCCCGCCGATCTCTGGTTCGAGAGCGGCGAGGCGCTGGTGGCCGCGCTGCTGCAAGGATGACGGGAAACAGTGTGAGTGGCGCCGGGACAGGCCCGGTCGCCACGGGCGCAGACCCCGACCCGGCCACCAGGCCCACCGTGGTGGGCCTGGTCGACACCGCACAGGCCTGACCCCATGAGCCTGTTGTCGGGCGGTTACTCCTTCGGCGGCTGAGCGTCGAATGTCTCGCCGTTGTGGCCGCGGCTCTCCGCGCCCATCAGCCACAGGTAGGTGGGCATGATCTCCTCCGGGGTACGCAGGCTCTCGGCCAGCTCGCCGGGGTAGGCCTGCTTGCGCATCTGGGTGCGCGTCGCCCCCGGGTTCAAGCTGTTGACGCGGACGTTCCCCAGGTGCTCCAGCTCGTCGGCCAGCACCTCCACGAAGCCCTCGGTGGCGAACTTGGAGACGGCGTAGGCCCCCCAGTAGGCCCGCCCCTTGCGCCCCACGCCGGACGAAGTGAAGACCACCGAGGCATCCTCGGCGCTCTTGAGCAGCGGCAGCAGCGCCTGGGTCATCCAGATCGGCCCGTTGATATTGACCTGCATCACCTGGTCCCACAGCTCCGGATTGTACTGCTCGAAGGGCGTGATGCGCCCCAGCAGGCCGGCGTTGTGCAGGATACCGTCGAGGCGGCCGAACTCCCGGTCCAGGGTCTCGGCCATGTCGTGGTAGTCCTTGAGGGTGGCGCCCTCGAAGTTGAGCGGGAAGATCGCCGGCTGAGGGCCGCCGGCGGCCTCGATCTCGTCGTAGACCTTCTCCAGCTTGGCGATGGTGCGGCCCAGCAGGATCACCGTGGCCCCGTAACGGGCAAAGGTCAGGGCTGCGGCCCGGCCGATCCCGTCGCCCGCGCCCGTTACCAGGATGATGCGGTCCTTGAGCAGGTCCGCAGGGGCCTGATAGTCGATCTTGCAGGTCGTCATGGGGTCTCCTTGGTGATCAGTTGCCGGACTGGCGCAGGAAGTCGTTGGCCAGGCCCGCCGCGGTGGTGTCCGGGTAGTCTTCGCGCACCCGCTCGAGCAGCTCGCGGCTGGCCTGGGGGTCGCCCTGGCGCGCCTTGAGCAGGCCCAGCTTGTAGAGGGAGTCGGGCACCTTGTTGCTCTGCGGGAAGTCGTCGAGCACGGTGCGGAACTCGCGCTCGGCCGCCTCGAGGTCGCCCTCCGCGGCGTGCAGCTCCCCCAGCCAGTAGTAGGCATTGGCGGTCAGGCTGTTGTCGGGGTGCTGGGCCACGAAGCGTTCGAAGGCGCCGATGGCCTCGCTGAACTCCCGGGCCTGGACCCTGGCGAAGGCCTGCTGATAGGCCTGCTGGGCCTCGGGGCTCGCGCCGCTGGGCGACGGTGCCTGGGCCACCTGGCGTGCGGCCTCGTCATCGACCTGAGCGCTCGCATCCCCGCCGACGCCGACCGGCGCCGTGGCGAGCCTGTCCTCGAGGTCCAGGTACTGGTCGCGAGTCTGGCGGCGCAGCTGCTCGAGCTGGTGCCGAAGCTCCTCGACCTGGCCGCGCAGCTGGCGGATCTCCTCCTCGTGCTGCTGGACCTGATTGAAGATCACCAGGCTGCCGCCCGCGGCCTCGCGGGTTTCCGTCTGCTGGTAGAAGGTGCGCGGCTGGGAGGTGAGGTCTTCGACCACCGGCTGCTGCGCGACTGCGGGGAGCCATACGGACAGCGGGAGCACCAGGGCTCCCGCGCCGCACAGTCCTTTCAGACCGTGTTTCATGCGTGTCTCCATCGACGCGGGTGCCGACGACTCAGTAGGCGAAGACGACCCGACGGTTCTGGGCGTAGGCGTCCTCGTTCTGGCCACGGGCGGCCGGGCGCTCCTCACCGTAGCTCACCACCTCGACCTGGGAGGGCGACACGCCCTGCACGGAGAGGAAGCGCTCCACGGAGCGGGCACGGCGCTCGCCCAGTGCCATGTTGTACTCGCGGGTGCCACGCTCATCGGTATGGCCCTGCAGGACCACGCGGGAGTTGCCGTTCTCGCGCAGGTAGCGGGCGTGGGCGGCCAGCACCGGCTCGAACTCGCTGCGGATGCGGTCGCTGTCGAACTCGAAGTAGATGGTGCGCTGCTGGGGGATGCGGCCATCGGCCTCCTGGCCTGCGGTGCCGCTGCCGAAACCGGTGCCGCCTACCTGGCTACCGGAGACGCCGCTGCCGGCCACGCCGTTGCCGGTGCGGGAACTGTCCATGGACCCGTCCTGGGTCCCGCCACTGCTGGAACAACCTGCCACGAAGGCCAGGGACAGAGCGACCGCCAGGGTCCTGGCATAGGGCTTGAGACCGCGCTTGAGTTGCATTGTGTTACTCCTTACTGAATCGAAGAGCACCAACATCACTGTGGTCAGTTGAGAAAGGGAGACCATGCGGGTTCACGCACGTCGCCCGATGCGGAAGGCAGCCGGAAGGACGCACGTCCGTCGGCGGTCACTGCCCCCAATACCCCGCTGTTACCCTGCTGGGTGGCGAAGATTACCATGGTCCCGTTGGGCGCAACACTGGGGGATTCATCCCAGCGCGAATCGCTCAGCACGACCAGTCGTCCGCTGTCCAGGTCCTGGCGCGCCACCTGGAAGCCGTTGCTGGAGCGGTGAACGAGGAAGATCGATTCCCCGTCGGGCGAGAAGCGCCCGCGGGCATTGTAGTTGCCGGTGAAGGTGAGCCGCTGCTGCTGGCCGCTGGCGAAGTCGTGGCGGTAGAGCTGCGGCCCGCCGCTGCGGTCCGAGGTGAATAGCAAGCTGCGACCGTCCGGCGCCCAAGCCGGCTCGGTGTCGATGCTCGAGCTGTTGGTGATGCGCTGGAACTCTCGCGAGGCGATGTCCATCACGTAGATCTCCGGCTGGCCATCCTTGGAGAGCGACATGGCGAGTCGGCGGCCATCCGGTGACCAGGCCGGCGCTCCGTTGACGCCCGGGAAGGAGGTCGCGCGCACCCGCTGGCCCGAGGCCAGGTCCTGGATATAGATCGCCGGCCGCTCGGTCTCGAAGGAGACATAGGCCAGGCGGCGCCCGTCGGGCGACCAGGCCGGCGACAGGATCGGTTCCCGTGAGCTCAGCACCTGCTGGCTGTTGCGGCCGTCGGCATCCGCCACGTAGAGGGTAAACTGCATGTTGTCGCCCACGCCCTGGGCCGTCACGTAGGCGATGCGGGTCGAGAAGGCACCGCGAATGCCGGTGATCGCCTCGAAGATCTGGTCGCTGATGTAGTGGGCGGCGCCGCGCAGTTCGTTCTGGTCGGCGGTAACCACCTCCCCCAGCATGCGGCGCTCGCCGCTGACGTCCATCAGCTCGTAGCGCAGGCGGTAGCCGTTGCCTTCGCGGCTGGCACGCCCCACCACTAGGTAGCGCACGTCTAGGCTGCGCCAGGTGCCATAGCGCACCTCGTCGCTCTCGCTGGGGCGGTCGAGCATCTGACGGCGCGGCAGCGGGTCGAAGTAGCCGCTGCGCTCCAGGTTGTCGTGGATCACCTGGGCGACGTCCTCAGGGAAGTCGTCGCCGCCGGCGAAGGGCACCACGGCGACCGGGGTCGCCCGGTCACTGCCGCGGGTGATCTCGATGGTCAGGTTGGCCTGGGCCATGCCGCTGAAGAACAGCAGCAGAGCCGTCAGCCAGGAAGTGATCAGGGCTTTCATCAGCGCACGTCTCCCGGTGTGAAACGCAGATTGAATTGACGGTAGTCCCGTTGCAGGTTGGCTGGCAACTGTCGCAGTTCGGCGAACGGTGCCGCGGCCTCGACCGCCTGGATCGCCGAGCGATCGAAGGCGCTGTCGCCGCTGCTGCGGGTGATCGAGGCGCCGAACAGCTCGCCGGAAGGGCCGAGACGCACCGCGACCTCCGCGGTGGAACCGCCCGGTACATTGGGGGGAATCACCCAGGCCTGCTCCACCGCGCGGCGGACCAGGTTGATGAAGCTGTTGGCGGCCTCCTGGCCCTGTCGCGCATTGGCGACGGCGTCGCTCTCGCCATCGATGGCGCGATCGAGCCCCTGGCTCGCCGCCTCGGCGGCGCGGCGCGCGGCTTCCTCGGCCTCGCGCTGGCGCTGGGCCTCCTGCTCCCGGCGGCGCTGCTCCTCCGCTTCGCGCTGACGACGGGCCTCTTCCTCGGCCTGACGCTGGCGTTCGGCTTCGGCCTGGCGCTGACGCTCGGCTTCCGCCTCGGCCTGACGCTGGCGTTCGGCTTCCGCCTCGGCCTGGCGCTGGCGCTCGGCCTCTGCCTCGGCCTGACGCTGGCGTTCGGCTTCCGCCTCGGCCTGGCGCTGGCGCTCGGCCTCTGCCTCGGCCTGACGCTGCCGTTCGGCTTCCGCTTCGGCCTGGCGCTGTCGCTCGGCTTCCGCCTCGGCCTGGCGCTGTCGCTCGGCTTCCGCCTCGGCCTGACGCTGTCGCTCGGCTTCCGCCTCGGCCTGACGCTGCCGTTCGGCCTCTTCCTGCTGAACGCGCTGCTCCTCACGCTGCTGGGCCTGGCGTTCGGCCTCTTCGGCGCGCCGGGCGGCGTCGGCCTCGGCCGCCTCGGCGGCACGACGGGCCTCTTCCTGAGCCTGGGTCTCGGCCTCCTGCTCCGCCTGACGCGCGGCCTCGACGGCGGCAGCCGCCTCCTCTGCCTCGCGGGCGGCCTCCTCGGCCTGACGCTGCTCCTCCGCTTCCCGCGCCAGGGCGCGCGAGCGCGCCGCCTCGGCACGCTGCGCCTGGTCGGTCACCGTCTCGGTGCTGACCAGGGTCGCCTGGACGATGGAGGATGAGGTCGGTTCCGGCTCGCGGCTGGGCAGGCTGATCACGCTGAACAGCACCACCACCACGTGCAGCGCCACCGCGAGGATCGTCGGCAGGCCGTACCCTACCCGTGGGTCCTGTGTGGCCATCGATAATCCTCAGCCTTCTCCGGAGGGCGGTTCGGAGATCAGTCCGACGTTGGCCACGCCGGCCACCTGCAGGGTGCTCATCAGGGTGACCACCTGGCCGTAGGAGACGCTGCGATCCCCGCGCACCATCACCGGCGTGCCGGGGCGGCGCTCGAGCAGGATGATCACCCGATCGGCGAGTTCGTCGAGGTCCACGGCGCTCTCCTCGCCGCCGATGGAGAGGTAGTAGCCGCCGTCGCGATCCACCGAGACGATGATCGGGTCGCTCTCATCGGCGTTCTCGATGGGCTCGGAGGTCACCTGGGGCAGATCGACCTGCACGCCCTGGGTCATCATGGGGGCGGTGATCATGAAGATCACCAGCAGCACCAGCATGACGTCGATGAAGGGCACGACGTTGATCTCGCCCATGGGCTTGCGCCCGCTGCGATTGAAAGGTCCATGCATGGCCAGACTCCCTCAGGCGGCGCCGGATTCGGCCCGGCCCTGCAGGTTGCGGTGCAGGATGGAGTGGAACTCCTCGGCGAAGTCCTCGTACTTGCCCAGCAGCCGCGCGGATTCGGACGACAGGCGGTTGTAGAAGATCACCGCCGGGATGGCGGCGAACAGCCCCATGGCGGTGGCGATCAGCGCCTCGGCGATCCAGGGGGCCACGGTAGCAAGCGTCGCCTGCTGGGTCATGGAGAGTGCCTGGAAGGAGCCCATGATGCCCCAGACGGTGCCGAACAGGCCGATATAGGGGCTGGCCGAGGCCACGGTGGCCAGGAACACCAGGTGCAGGCTGAGGCGCTCCTCCTCCCGGGACCAGGCCACCCGCATGCTGCGCTGGACGCCATCGAGGATCGCCTGGGGGCTCTTGGTTTTGGGCAACAGGCGGTTGAATTCGCGGAAGCCGGCGCGGAACACGTGCTCGGCGCCCTGGGTCTCCTGCTCCGCCGGGGTCTCCCGGTAGAGCTCGTTGAGGTCGACGCCGGACCAGAAGCGCTCCTCGAAGGCCTGGTGGGTCTGCTTGGCACGGCGCATCACGAAGGTGCGCTGGAAGATCACGACCCAGGAGAGGATCGAGCCCACCGTGAGCAGCAGCATGACCAGCTGCACCACGGTACTGGCGCTCATGATCAGGTGGGGTATGGACATGGAGTCGTTCACGGGCATCCTCGTCAGTCTTGCGGTTGGGCAGAGGGTTGGGCAGAGGGTTGGGCCAGGGCCGCGGCCAGCGCCGGCGGCCAGGGTACGGGCTTGAGGCGCGTCGCATCGATGCAGGCGATGTCGACCCGCGCCTCGCACAAGGGTTCCCCGCGACGGCTCACGACCTGGCCGAACTGCAGCCGGGCGCGGCCATGGGACCGGATCTCGGCGCTCACCTCGAGCGCGTCATCCAGTCGGGCGGGCTTGGCATAGCGACACTCCAGCTTGTGCACCACCAGCTGGATGCCGGCCTCGAACAGCTCGCGCTGGGTGATCCCCTGCGCGCGCAGCCACTCGCTGCGTGCCCGCTCCATGTACTTGAGGTAGTTGACGTAGTAGACGATGCCACCGGCATCGGTGTCCTCGATATAGACGCGCACCGGCAGACGGAACTCGCTCACGGCCGGGTCTCCCCGGCGGCGTCCGCGGCATCCTCGGCGGGTGCCAGGCCGAAGTGCAGCCAGGCCTGGCGGGTCACCACCCGCCCCCGCGCGGTGCGCATCATCAGCCCCTGCTGGATCAGGTAGGGCTCGATGACGTCCTCGATGGTATCGCGCTCCTCGCCGATGGCGGCGGCCAGCGAGTCGACCCCCACCGGGCCGCCGTCGAACTTCTCGATCATCGCCAGCAGCAGGCGGCGGTCCATGTGGTCCAGGCCGTGATGGTCGACGTGGAGCATGTCCAGCGCCCGGTCGGCGATCTCGGCGTCGATACGGCCGCTGCCGCGCACCTCGGCGTAGTCGCGCACGCGGCGCAGCAGGCGGTTGGCGATGCGCGGGGTACCTCGGGAACGGCGCGCCACTTCCCGGGCGCCGTCGGCGTCCGCCTCGACCCCCATCAGCCGCGCCGAGCGGGTGACGATCTCGGTGAGCTCGCCGATGGCATAGAACTCCAGGCGCTGGACGATCCCGAAGCGATCGCGCAGCGGCGAGGTCAGGAGTCCCGCCCGGGTGGTCGCCCCCACCAGGGTGAAGGGCGGCAGGTCGAGCTTGATGGAGCGCGCCGCCGGCCCCTCGCCGATCATGATGTCGAGCTGGAAGTCCTCCATGGCGGGATAGAGGATCTCCTCCACCACCGGCGAGAGGCGATGAATCTCGTCGATGAAGAGCACATCGCCGGCCTCGAGGTTGGTCAGCATGGCGGCCAGGTCGCCGGCGCGCTCCAGCACCGGGCCGGAGGTGGACTTCAGCCCTACCCCCATCTCGGCGGCGATGATGTTGGCCAGGGTCGTCTTGCCGAGCCCCGGCGGGCCGAACACCAGGGTGTGGTCGAGGCTCTCGTCACGGGCGCGGGCGGCGCCGATGAAGATCTCCAGCTGCTCGCGCACCCGCGGCTGGCCGATGTAGTCGGCCAGCCGCTTGGGGCGGATGGCGCGGTCGATGGGCTCCTCGTCCTCGCGGGCGTCGGCAGCGATCAGACGATCGTTCTCCAGCATCGCGCTACCCCTCCATCCGGCGGCTCAGGGCCGCCTTGATCATCGCCTCGGTGCTGCCCTCGCTCTCGAGGCCCGCCAGCATCCTGGCCGCCTCGGCGGGCTTGTAGCCCAGGCTGATCAGGGCCGCCTCGGCATCGGCCAGGGGGGCGTGGCGCGAATCGGCAGGCTGGGCACCGCCGGCCAGCTCCGCCAGGGCATCGTCGCCGGGCTCCCAGTGGGGGAAGCGGTCGCGCATCTCGATGATCAGCCGCTCGGCGGTCTTCCTGCCCACCCCGGGCAGGCGCATCAGCGCCTTGACGTCGTCGTCGAGCACGCAGCGCCGGAAGGCGGCCTCGTCCATACCGGAGAGGATCGCGAGTGCCAGCCTGGGGCCTATGCCATTGACCTTGATCAGTGCGCGGAACAACGCCCGCTCCTGCTCCCGAGCGAAGCCGTAGAGCAGGTGAGCGTCATCGCGCACGATCAGGTGGGTGTGCAGGGAGACGGCCTCGCCGGTGGCTGGCAGGGCCACCAGGGTGGTCATGGAGGCCTCGAGTTCATAGCCGACCCCGGCCACATCCACCACCAGCCAGGGAGGCTGCTTCTCAAGCAGGGTGCCGCGCAGGCGTCCAATCATGGAGAAATCCGTGTCCTTCACTGCAGGAAAGGCGGCTCAGGGCCGCCAATGACGCCACTATACTGGTCGCCCGTGCGGCTGACCAGCCCATGCTGAAACAGCGTTCGACAACTCGCCGACGCCTCATCCGGCGTCGCCGGGGAGCGACAGCCTCAGGGTTGGAAATCGCGCCAGGAACCGCCCTTCCGGCGGCTGCGGTGGCCGCCGAAGCTGCCGGCCTGGAGCAGGCCGAGGCGGGCATGGGCGTGGGTCAGGGCGATGGCCAGGGCGTCGGCGGCATCGGCCTGGGGCCTGGCGGAGAGCCCCAGGATGGCTGTCACCATATGTTGCACCTGGGCCTTGTCGGCGCCGCCGGTGCCGGTCACCGCCTGCTTGATCTGCCGCGGACCGTACTCGCTCACCGGGAGGCCGTGGTTGGCGGCACAGACGATGGCGGTGCCCCGAGCCTGGCCGAGCTTGAGCGCCGAATCGGCGTTCTTGGCCATGAACACCTGCTCGATGGCGAATTCACCGGGGCGATGGATGGCGATCAGCTCGCTCACCCCCGCATAGACCTGGGCCAGCTTCTGGGCCAGGTCATCGGCCCGGATGCGGATGCAGCCGCTGGCCACGTAGCGTGGCGTCGAGGTCGAGACGTCGAGCACCCCGTAGCCGGTGAGCCGCGAGCCGGGGTCGATGCCGAGAATCAGCACGGCCCTGCCCCGCCATCGGTTTGCTGCGTGCTCCTCATGGGGCCTCCCTGCTCGGCTCGGTGATCGGATCAGTCGCCATCATACGACACCGGCGCCCATCGGGCGCCGGTCTCTTGCTGCGTCAGGGGCCAGGAGGGATCACTCCTGCCCTTCCGCCTTGGCCTTCTGGCGCAGACGGATGCTCAGCTCGCGCAGCTGGTCGATGCTCACCTCGCCCGGGGCGTCGGTCATCAGGCAGCCGGCGCTCTGGGTCTTCGGGAAGGCGATCACCTCGCGGATGGTGCGGGCACCCGCCATCAGCATCACCAGGCGGTCGAGGCCGAAGGCCAGGCCGCCATGGGGCGGCGCACCGTACTGCAGGGCGTCGAGCAGGAAGCCGAACTTCTCGCGGGCCTCCTCCTCGCCGATGCCGAGGATCTCGAACACGGTGGTCTGCATCGCCTGGTCGTGGATACGGATGGAGCCACCGCCCAGCTCGGTGCCATTGAGCACCATGTCGTAGGCCCGGGAGAGCGCGCCCGCCGGGTTGGCCTTGAGCTCCTCGGGGCTGCAGGAGGGCGAGGTGAAGGGGTGGTGCAGCGGGCTCAGACGACCGTCGTCGTCGGCCTCGAACATCGGGAAGTCCACCACCCACAGCGGCGCCCAGGGCCGGGTGTAGAGGTCGAGGTCCTCGCCCAGCCTGACGCGCAGCGCGCCGATCGCCTCGTTGACGATGCGCGCCTTGTCGGCACCGAAGAAGATGATGTCCCCGTCCTCGGCGCCGACGCGGTCGAGCAGCTGCTCCACCACGTTCTCCATGAACTTGACGATGGGCGACTGCAGGCCCTCGAGGCCCTTGGCACGCTCGTTGACCTTGATCCAGGCCAGGCCCTTGGCGCCGTAGATGCCGACGAACTTGGTGTAGTCGTCGATCTCCTTGCGCGAGAGCTTGGCACCGCCCGGCACGCGCAGCGCGGCCACGCGGCCATCCTCGGCGCTGGCCGGGCCTGAGAAGACCTTGAAGTCCACCTGCTGCATCAGGTCGTCGACGTCGGTGAGCTCGAGCGGGATGCGCAGGTCCGGCTTGTCGGAGCCGAAGCGGTTCATCGCCTCGCTCCAGGTCATGCGCGGGAACTCGGGCAGCTCGACCTTGAGCACCTCCTGGAAGAGCTGGCGGATCATCGCCTCGGTGATCCCCATGATGTCGTCCTCGGAGACGAAGGAGGCCTCGAGGTCGATCTGGGTGAACTCCGGCTGGCGGTCGGCGCGCAGGTCCTCGTCGCGGAAGCACTTGGCGATCTGGTAGTAGCGGTCGAAGCCGGCCACCATCAAGAGCTGCTTGAAGAGCTGCGGCGACTGGGGTAGCGCGAAGAAGCTGCCCGGATGGGTGCGGCTCGGCACCAGGTAATCGCGGGCCCCTTCCGGGGTCGCGCGGGTGAGGATCGGGGTCTCGATGTCGAGGAAGCCCTGCCCCTCCAGGAAGGCGCGCACGCTGTGGGAGATCCGCGAGCGCAGGCGCAGCTTCTCGATCATCTCGGGACGGCGCAGGTCGATGTAGCGGTGCTTGAGGCGCACCTCCTCGCCCACCTTGCCGTGCTCGTCGAGCTGGAAGGGCGGCGTGGCGGCGGTGTTGAGCACCTCCACCTCCTTGGCCAGCACCTCGATCATGCCGGTGGGCATGTTGGGGTTCTGGGTGCCTTCCGGGCGCAGCCGCACGCGGCCCTGGATGCGCAGCACGTACTCGCTGCGGGCGCGGTCGGCGGTGGCGAAGGCCTCGGCGGTGTCGGGGTCGACCACGACCTGGGCGATGCCGTCGCGATCGCGCATGTCGAGGAAGATCACGCCCCCGTGGTCACGGCGGCGATGTACCCAGCCGCACAGGGTGACCGTCTGGTCCACCAGGGTCTCGTTGAGCTGGCCGCAATAATGGCTGCGCATGTCGTATCCTGTTCTGTAGCGAAATGAGGGGTTGGCGAGTGGCTGGGCGGCCCTCAGGCCGCCGCGCCCTCCTTCTTGCTGGACGATGACCCGCTCTGGGCGGAGCCTCCTGCATCACCGGCCAGGTTCTTCTTGCCGCCGGACTTGAAGTCGGTCTCGTACCAGCCGCCGCCGGCCAGGCGGAAACCGGCCGCCGAGACCAGCCGCGAAAGCTCGGGGGCCTCGCAGGCGGGACAGTCGGTCAGCGGGGCGGCGCTGATCTTCTGCAGCTTTTCCAGGCGCTGGCCGCAGGCCTTGCACTCGTATTCGTAGATGGGCATGGTTTGATCACTCCGGAAAATCACGGTATCCAGATCAGGACGCTGCCGGGCGTTCCCGGCGACAACGAATATGTGGCCGGCCCGCAGCGAATCCAAGCCTGCCAAAGCCGGACATTATAGCGTGCCCACCACCCGTGCGGGCAAGGCGCCTGCGCAAGGCCCCCAGAAGGAAGCCAACCGATGAATGCCGTCCTCCTCGATGCCTCAAGCCTAGGCCCCGATATCGACCTCGCCCCGATCCGTGAGCAGGTCGACTCCCTGGCGGTCCACGATCAGAGCACCACCGCCGAAGCCCGCGAGCGCCTGGCCGGGGCCCGGGTCGCCATCGTCAACAAGGTGGTGCTGGACGCCGCGACCCTCGAGGCGCTGCCCGAGCTCAGGTTGATCTGCGTGCTTGCCACTGGCACCAACAACATCGACATGGCCGCCGCCGAGCGCCTGGGCATCGCGGTGAAGAACGTCACCGCCTACGGCACCGCCAGCGTGGCCCAGCACACCCTGATGCTGATGCTCGCCCTGGCCAACCGCCTGCCCCTCTACCAGCGCGACGTGGCGACCGGGCGCTGGGGCGAGAGCCCCTTCTTCTGCCTGATGGACCACGGCACCCTGCAGCTGGAGGGCAAGCGCCTGGTGATCGTCGGCCAGGGGGTGCTCGGCAGCCGGGTCGCCCAGCTCGCCGAGGCCTTCGGCATGGCCGTGACCTTCGCGGCCCGGCCCGGCAAGGCGGATGACAGCCGCCCCACCCTGGCCGACCTCGCCCCCGAGGCCGACATCATCAGTCTGCACTGCCCGCTCAGCGAAGCGACCCGGCACCTGGTCGATGCCGACCTGCTGGCCACCCTCAAGCCCGGCGCCCTGCTGGTCAACTGCGCCCGCGGGGCCATCATCGACGAGCTGGCGGCCCTCGAGGCCCTCCGCGAGGGACGCCTGGGCGGGCTCGGCGTCGACGTGCTGCCGGTGGAGCCGCCCCAGGACGGCCATCCGCTGATTGATGCCCTGGCGGAGCCGCTGAACCTGATCGTGACCCCTCACAATGCCTGGATCACCCCGGAGTCGCGCCAGAATGTGGTGGCCCTCACCGCCGACAACCTGCGAGCCTGGCAGTCCGAGTGACGGAGGCCCCGCTCACAGCCCCAGCCCCTTGAGGAGCCCCCATGCGCCATCCGATCATCTTCGATACCGA
This sequence comes from Halomonas sp. A11-A, assembly GCF_003182195.1. Classification (GTDB taxonomy): domain Bacteria; phylum Pseudomonadota; class Gammaproteobacteria; order Pseudomonadales; family Halomonadaceae; genus Halomonas; species Halomonas alkalicola. The sequence continues at coordinate 101,249 of NZ_QGTM01000003.1, read as the reverse complement.
CCCCGGGGTGGATGACGCCCAAGCCATCGCCATCGCCCTGCGTCACCCCGAGCTCGAGCTGCTCGGCCTGACCACCACCTATGGCAACGTCGACGTGGCCACCGCCACTCACAATGCCCTGCTGCTGGCCGAGCTGGCCGGCCGCGGCGATGTGCCGGTGGCCCAGGGGGCGGCCGCGCCGCTGGTCAAGACCCGCTGTCCGCCGCCGGCCCATATTCACGGCGCCAACGGCCTGGGGGACATCGCGCTGCCAGCGGTGAAGGGCCGGGCCGATGGGCGAAATGCTGCGCAGTTCATCGTCGATACCGTCAATGCCCGCCCCGGCGAGGTCACCCTGGTGGCGGTGGGGCCGCTGGGCAACCTGGCCGCCGCCCTCCAGCTCGACCCGTCGCTTATCCAGCAGGTGAAGCAGGTGGTCATCATGGGCGGTTCGATCCGCGAGGGGGGCAACGTCACCCCGGTGGCCGAGGCCAACATGTTCAACGACCCCCATGCAGCGAGTCGGGTACTGACCGCCGGCTGGCCGCTGACCCTGGTCGGCCTCGATGTCACCCACCGCTGCGTGCTGACGGCAGAGCACATGGCGCACATCGAGGCCGGCCAGGGCGAGCTTGGCCGCGTGCTGGCCGGCAGCTACGCCTTCTACCGCGACTTCTACCGGACCTTCCTGGACATCGACGGCTGCTGCCCCCACGACAGCTGCGCCCTCGCCTGGTTGCTCAGGCCAGAGCTCTTCAGCACGGTACGCGGCCACATCACCGTGGTCACCGACGGTGATGCTGAAGGCCAGACGCTCTTCGCCCCCGAGGGGCGGACCTTCATCGACTCACGCTGGTTGCGAACGCCCGCGGTGGACGCCTGCCTGGGGGTCGACGGCGAAGCGGTGAGCGACTGGATCGCCGACGTTCTCGCCTGAGGCTCAGCCGGTGCGGAAGTCGTCCGGGGCGTGGGTGTCGAGCACCTCAAACTCCACGTGAGTGACCCGGGCGTTCTCCGGCCCCTTCCACAGCCACTCGGCGACCTCCTTGACGGCGTCGCGGCCGCCGCACAGCAGCACCTCCACCCGTCCGTCGGGCAGGTTCCTGGCGTGGCCGGTGACACCGTGCTGCAGGGCCTGCTCTTGAGTCGCCCGGCGATACCAGACCCCCTGCACCTTGCCCGTCACCAGGGCCTTGACGCAACACATCTCCATGCCCACCTCCATCGTCGCAGTGTCCGGAACGGCCCGCTGCCGCTCCGCTGGGTATGCCCTCGTTTCTACCAGCCCCGACGCTGCGGTGGCGGCCGGGCACGCCATACCGCGCGAGGCCGGCATGCTGCCGGCCTCATCGCCTTGGGGTCTCTTGGTCTTGGTGCCTGGCCCCGTCAGGGGTCCATCAGCTCGCGCCTGACCACCACGGCGGTATTGCGCGGCACCAGCGGGCGTCCCCGCTCGGCCAGATGGCAGCGAGTGAAGGCGGCGCCGAACAGCAGGATCAGCGAGCTGTAGTAGACCCACAGCAGGATCATCACCACCGAGCCCGCGGCCCCGTAGGTCGAGGCGGTGGCGGTGTGGGAGAGATAGACGGCGATCGCCGAGCGCCCCACCGAGAACAGCACCGCCGTGACCACGGCCCCCACCACCACGTCCTGCCAGCGCAGCACCACGTCGGGCAGCACCTTGAAGATGGTGGCGAAGAGCACCGCGATCACCGCCAGGGAGACCAGGAACTCCACCCCCGTGGTCAGGAAGCCCACGAAGGGCAGCAGGTCATCGGCGGCCTGCAGCATGGCGCGCACCACTACCCCGAGCACCAGTGACACCAGCAGGATGAAGCCGATAGAGAGCACCACGGTGAGCGACAGCAGGCGATTCTTGATGAAGACCAGGGCGCTGTTGGCGCTGGGCCGAGCGGTGACCCCCCAGATGGTATTGAGCGAGAACTGCATCTGGGCGAACACCGTGGTGGCCCCGACCAGCAGGGCCCCGATGCCCAGCAGCGTGGGCAGCAGGCCCGACTCCTCGATGCGCGAGCTCGCCACGGCCTGTTCGATGGCGGCGGCGGCATCATGGCCCATGGTGTCCTGCAGCTGGGCGACGATCTGGCCCTGGGCGGCATCCTCGCCCAGCACCAGGCCGATCACGGTGACGGCGATGATCACCGTGGGGGCCAGGGAGAAGAGCGTGTAGAAGGCCAGCGACCCGGCGTAGCTGAAGGCGTTGCGCTCCAGCCAGAGGCGAATCGCCCCCTGGGTCACGTTCCACCAGAACAGCAGCGTGGCCCTGAGCGCGGCCGGTGTCAGTCGGTTGAGCTCGATCATGGTGTTCCCCGCATCCCTGTGTGCCTTTCAGCATACGCGAATGTAACCGCGTGTGCTGCCATAGGGCGCATTGCACCCGCCTGCGGCGCTGACCATAATGAGCGGCGCCTTCACACCGCCCGCCAGGAATGCCCATGACCGACTGCCCGGACATCGACCGCGACGCCTTCGACTTCGACTGCCTGGTGTTCATCGGTCGCTTCCAGCCGCCTCATCTGGGGCACCTCGCGGTGATCCACGAGGCGCTCAAGCGCGCCCGCCAGGTGATCGTGCTGGTGGGCTCCTCCTGGCAGGCGCGCTCGCTGCGCAATCCCTGGCGCTTCGACGAGCGCCGCGCCATGCTGCGCAGCGCCTTCGACGACGAGGAGAACCGCCGGCTCGCCGTGGTGCCGCTGCTCGACGCCCTCTACAACAACGATGTCTGGGTGCGCGACGTGCAGCGCAAGGTGCGCGATATCGCCAGCCCTCAGGGGGCGCGGCTGCCGCGCATCGGCCTGATCGGCGCCAGTCGCGGACAGTCCAGCTACTACCTCTCGCTGTTTCCCCAGTGGGAGTCGGTGAGCGTGCCGCTGGTGGAGGGCATCTCGGCCAGCCAGATCCGCGAGCGCCTGTTCCGCTCCCCCTCCTCCGCCGACGACTACCTGAGCACCGGGGCCGCCCACGACCTGCCACCCGGGGTGGTCGCCGCCGTCCGGGACTTCTGCGCCGGCGACCACTATCGCCAGCTCAGCGAGGAGCAGCGCCTGCTGGACCAGTACCGCAGCGCCTGGGCCCAGGCGCCCTATCCACCCATCTTCGTCACGGTGAATGCGGTGGTGGTGCAGTCGGGACACGTGCTGCTGGTGCGCCGCACGGCGGCGCCCGGCAAGGGGCTACTGGCGCTGCCCGGCGGCTTCATCAACTCCCATGAGCGGCTGCTGGATGCCTGCCTCCGGGAGCTGCGCGAGCGGATTCGCCTCAAGGTGCCGGAACCGGTGCTCAAGGGGTCGCTGCGCGGCCAGCGGCTCTTCGACGAACCCCATCGCAGCTGGCGGGGTCGCACCCTGGCGGAGGCCTTCTACTTCGCGCTGACCCCCGACCAGCAGCTGCCGCGCCTCAAGCCGGTCAAGGGCGGCGACCACGCCCGCTGGGTGGCACTGGCGGACCTCGATCCCGAGGCCCTCTTCGAGGACCACTTCTTCATCATCCAGGACTTCCTGGGCCTGCCCGCCGACTTCGGCGGCACCTAGCTCAGGAAAAGGATGTGATTTCCGTCGCGAGCGATGAGGGGCCGGTCACCGCCGGAGAGGAGCTACCGGAGTGTAGTGGCCTACATGAGGATAGCGACGATCCGCCGGGGGCCGGGCTATCGAGCGCAGCAGGAAATCGCACCTTTTTCAGGCCTGGAGGAAGTCGCGCGGGAGCTTCTGCATCTGCCGCCACAGCTTCTCCACGCCGGGCTTGTGGACCAGCGAACAGCGGTAGAGGCGGATCTCCAGGGGCACGTCCCACTCCTCGCCACCGGCGCGCACCAGGCGCCCGCTCTTGAGCTCCTCGCGGATGCAGAAATCGGGGATCCAGGCCATGCCGATGCCCTGCAGCACCATCCCCTTGAGCCCCTCGGCCATGGCGGTCTCGTAGACGGTGCGCAGACGCAGGCGCAGGGCGTCATTCTTGAGCAGCATGCGCACGCTGCTGCCCAGGAAGGCGCCCTGGGTATAGGCGAGATAGGGAATCGACTCGCTCCCCTCCAGCGGAAAGCGCGGCCTGCCCTCCTCGTCCGGCAGGCTCACCGGCAGCATCTTCACCTGGCCGATGGAGAAGGAGGGAAACACCTCCGGGTCGAGCTGCATGCTGGCGTAGGGGTCGTAGTAGGCCAGCATCAGGTCGCACTTGCCCTCCCTCAGCACGTGGATCGCCTCCCCCACGTTCATGGCCACCAGCCGGGTCGGCAGCTCGCCGACCCCCTGCTGAAGGCGTGAGATCCAGGGCGGGAAGAAGCTCAGCGCCAGGGAGTGGGCGGCGACGATATCCAGCGCCTCGTTGGCGATGGAGAGCCCACGCAGGTGGCCCAGGCTCTCGTTGAGCTGCTCCACCAGGTTGCGGGCGGTCACCAGGAACAGCTGCCCTTCGGGAGTGAGGTCCACGGGCGTGGTGGAGCGGTCCACCAGGGTGGCGCCCACCACCTGCTCCAGGGCGCGAATGCGGCGGCTGAAGGCGGGCTGGGTAACGTGGCGCTGCCTCGCCGAGGCGGAAAAGCTGCGGGTATTGGCCAGAGCGACGAAGTCTTCCAGCCACTTGGTCTCGAGGTTCACCGTGACTCCCGGTCCGCGGATGGCAGGGTGGCCGACGCAGCGGCCATCGTGAAACGATAATGTATCACTGGATGGGGGACAGCAGGTAGGCGGCCCGCGAGACCAGCTTGCGCCACAGGGGGCGCGAGGTGATCTCGTCGAGGCTGATCCGTCGGCAGTCGGCGAAGTCCTTCTCCAGCATCAGGCGCACCTTGGCGGCGAACAGGCGATCCGGCAGGAAGGCGGTGATCTCGAAGTTGAGCCGGAAGGAGCGGTTGTCGAGGTTCACGGTGCCGACGCTGGCCGCCGCATCATCGATCAGCATCACCTTCTGGTGCAGGAAGCCCGGCTGGTAGCGATAGACCTTCACGCCGGCCCTGAGCATGTCGGGCAGGAAGGAGAAGGCCGAGAGGAACACAAGCAGGTGGTCGGGGCGCTCCGGGATCATGATGCGCACATCGACGCCGCGCATGGCGGCCAGGCGCAGGGCGTCCTGGACGCCCTGGTCGGGCACGAAGTAGGGGCTGGTCACCCAGAAGCGCTCGCGGGCGCTGTGGATGGCATGCTGCACCAGCAGCCCGGCGGTGTCCTGGCGGTCCGCCGGCCCCGAGGGCACGATGACCACCTGGTGGCACTCCTCGCAGGTGACCCGCGGGGTCCAGGAGAGGGTGATGACCTCGCCCGTCGCCCAGTGCCAGTCCTCCCAGAAGGCCTCCTGGAGGCCCAGCGCACTCGGCCCGGTCAGCTTGAGGTGGGTGTCCCTCCAGGGCCCATGGCGCCCCTGTCCCAGGTACTCCACGCCGACGTTGAAGCCGCCGACCCACCCCACGTGGCCGTCCACCACCAGCACCTTGCGATGGTTGCGGAAGTTGAGCTGGAAGCGGTGGCGGAAGCCCCGCGACGACCGGAAGGCGCTCACCTCCACCCCACTGCTGGCGAGGTCGCGCAGATAACCCTCGTTGAGCTTGTGGCTGCCCACCTCGTCGTAGAGGAAGTAGACCCGCACCCCGCGCTCGGCCACCCGCTGCAGGCGGTGCTTGAGCTCGATGCCCAGGGCGTCGTTGCGCACGATGAAGAACTGGATCAGCACGTAGTCCCTGGCCCGCTCGATGCCGTCGAAGAGGCTGTCGAAGGTGGCCTCCCCGTCCACCAGCAGCTCGGCGCGGTTGCCGCTGGTCAGCGGCATCTGGGCCAGCTGCTCCACGGCGCGCACGTCGGGATCCCGGGCATCGGCCACGAAGGGTTCGAGCTGCTCGCGATAGCGGGACAGCACACGGCGCAGCACGGAGTCGCGCTCGCCGCGGGCGGAGACGTAGCCGTAGAAGCGCGGGCGGCCGAAGATCCAGTAGGCGGGCACTGCCAGATAGGGCAGCGTGATGAGGGAGAGGATCCAGGCGATGGCGCCCTGGGAGGTACGACTCGACAGCAGGGCCAGCAGCGCGGAGACGACCCCCAGCACGTGGAAAAGAAAGATGGCCAGGCCGAACAGCCAGGAGGTCATGATCTCTCCCTGAAAAAACAGTGTCCTACAGGATACCCAAACGGCAGCGGCCCCGCCAGATGGCGGGGCCGCTCGGTTACCCTCGGCAGGGATCAGGCGCGCTCGGCGATGATCTCCTTCCACTTGGCGGGGCCGGTCTGGTGCACCGAGGTGCCTTGGCTGTCCACGGCCACGGTCACCGGCATGTCCTCCACCTCGAACTCGTAGATGGCCTCCATGCCGAGGTCCTCGAAGCCCACCACGCGGGACTTCTTGATCGCTTGGGCCACCAGGTAGGCGGCGCCGCCCACGGCCATCAGGTAGACCGCCTTGTTGTCGCGGATCGCCTCGATGGCGGCCGGGCCGCGCTCGGCCTTACCTACCATGCCCAGCAGGCCGGTCTCTTCCAGCATGGTACGGGTGAACTTGTCCATGCGGGTGGCGGTGGTGGGACCGGCCGGACCCACGACCTCGTCGCCCACCGGATCCACCGGGCCGACGTAGTAAATGAAGCGCCCCTTCAGGTCCACCGGCAACGGCTCGCCCTTGGCGATCATGTCCACCATGCGCTTGTGGGCGGCGTCGCGGCCGGTCAGCAGCTTGCCGTTGAGCAGCAGGGTGTCGCCGGGCTGCCAGCTCTGTACCTCCTCCGGCGTGACACTGTCGAGGTTGACGCGCTTGACGTTGCCCCCCGCCTCGCGGGTGATTTCCGGCCAGTCCTCGAGCTTCGGCGCCGGCAGCGCGGCCGGGCCGGAGCCGTCCAGGGTGAAGTGGGCGTGACGCGTGGCGGCGCAGTTGGGGATGATCGCCACCGGCTTGTTGGCCGCGTGGGTCGGGTAGTCCTTGACCTTGATGTCGAGTACCGTGGTCAGGCCGCCCAGGCCCTGGGCGCCGATGCCGCTCTTGTTCACCCTGTCGAAGAGTTCGAGGCGCAGTTCCTCGGCGCGATTGGAGGGCCCGCGGGCCTGCAGCTCCTGGATATCGATGGGATCCAGCAGCGCTTCCTTGGCGATCTCCATGGCCTTCTCGGCGGTGCCGCCGATGCCGATACCCAGCATGCCGGGCGGACACCAGCCGGCGCCCATCTTGGGAAGCTGTTCCATCACCCAGTCGACCACGCTGTCGGAGGGGTTGAGCATGGCGAACTTGGACTTGGCCTCGCTGCCGCCCCCCTTGGCTGCTACGTAGACCTCCACGGTGTCACCGGGCACGATCTTGTGGTGGATGATCGCCGGGGTGTTGTCACCGGTGTTCTTGCGGGCGCCGTCCGGGTCGGCCAGCACCGAGGCGCGCAGCACGTTGTCGGGCAGCGCATAGGCACGGCGAACGCCTTCGTTGACCATGTCGTCCAGGCTCATCTCGGCGTCCCAGCGCACGTTCATGCCCACGTGCAGGAAGACGGTCACGATGCCGGTGTCCTGGCAGATCGGCCGGTGCCCCATGGCACACATGCGCGAGTTGATCAGGATCTGGGCGATGGCGTCCTTGGCGGCAGGGTTCTCCTCGCGCTCGTAGGCCTGAGCCATGGCGTCAATGAAGTCCTTGGGATGGTAGTAGGAGATGTACTGCAGCGCATCGGCGACGCTCTGAATCAGATCGTCCTGGCGGATCTCGGTCATGAGCAAGGGGCTCCTTGGCGTTGTCGGCATGCCCGCTCGTCGCCGGCGTCGCGGCCGGCGTGGCGGGCTCGAACGGCCGGCATTATACCCTACCCCGCCGCCTGTCGACATTGGGCCGCCAAAGGTAGCAGATGCCTTCCGCAACACAAGATAACGGTATAAAAATGGAGGCTCAAGGGGATGCCTGGCAGCGCAGGCAGGCGAAGAGCCTACCCTCGGCCACCAGCCGCACCCGCAGCGAGCAGCCGGTGTCCGGCTCGCGTTCGGCATCGTGGAGCCTCCAGACGCCGTAGAGCTTGGTTATGGGAGTAGCGCACCCGGCCATCGTCGAAGCGGGCCAGCAGCGCCTTGCCCCTGCTGTCCACGGCGCTGACCCGCCGCCCCTCACCTTGGCGAAGTCGCGAGGCTGTCTATCCAAGCGCTATCCAAGCGCCAGCTGGCGCTCCTTGAGCTCGTGCAGCCGGTCGCGCAGCCGCGCCGCCTCCTCGAACTCGAGGTTCTGGGCCGCCTCGAACATGGCGTCCTCCACCCGGGTCAGCTCCTGGGCCAGCTCGGCCGGCGACAGCGCGGCGGGGTCGTAGATCGCCTCGCGCTCCGCCACCTTGCGCTCGCCGCGGCGCCCCTTGCCCTTGCGGCCCGGCGCCTGGGCGGCCTCGAGGATATCGGCCACCGAGCGGGTCACCGTGGTCGGGGTGATGCCATGGGCCTCGTTGTGGGCGATCTGCTTGTCGCGGCGTCGCTCGGTCTCCTCCATGGCGCGGCGCATGGAGTCGGTGACCCGGTCACCGTAGAGGATCGCCTTGCCGTGGGCATTGCGGGCCGCGCGGCCGATGGTCTGGATCAGCGAGCGCTCGTTGCGCAGGAACCCCTCCTTGTCGGCATCGAGGATCGCCACCAGCGAGACCTCGGGAATGTCGAGCCCCTCGCGCAGCAGGTTGATCCCCACCAGCACATCGAACTTGCCCAGGCGCAGGTCGCGGATGATCTCCACCCGCTCCACGGTATCGATGTCGGAGTGCAGGTAGCGCACCCGCACGTCGTGCTCGCCGAGATACTCGGTGAGATCCTCGGCCATGCGCTTGGTCAGCGTCGTCACCAGCACCCGCTCGCCCACCGCGCTGCGCAGGCGGATCTCCGAGAGCAGGTCGTCCACCTGGGTGCCGGCCGGGCGCACCTCCAGCTCCGGGTCGAGCAGCCCGGTAGGCCGCACCACCTGCTCCACCACCTGGCCGGCATGCTCGGCCTCGTAGGGACCTGGGGTCGCCGAGACGAAGATCGTCTGGGGGCAGATCGCCTCCCACTCCTCGAACTTCATGGGGCGGTTATCCAGCGCCGAGGGGAGCCGGAAGCCGTACTCCACCAGGGTCTCCTTGCGCGAGCGGTCGCCCTTGTACATGCCGCCCACCTGGGGAACGCTGACGTGACTCTCGTCGATGAACAGCAGCGCATCCGCCGGCAGGTAGTCGAAGAAGGTGGGCGGCGGCTCGCCCGGGTTGCGTCCTGAGAGGTAGCGGGAATAGTTCTCGATGCCGTTGCAGTAGCCCAGCTCGAGCATCATCTCGATGTCGTAGAGAGTACGCTGCTCCAGGCGCTGGGCCTCCACCAGCTTGTCATGCTTGCGCAGCCAGTCGAGGCGCTCCTTGAGCTCCGCCTTGATGGCGTCGATGGCGCCGAGGATGGTCTCCCGGGGCGTCACGTAGTGGGACTTGGGGTAGATCGTCATGCGCGGCACCTTGCCCCTGACCTCGCCGGTGAGCGGGTCGAAGAGACTGATGGTGTCGATCTCGTCGTCGAACAGCTCCACGCGCACCGCCTCGTCCTCGGCGTCTGCCGGAAAGATGTCGATGACATCGCCGCGCACCCGATAGGTGCCGCGCTTGAAGTCCATGTCGTTGCGGGTGTACTGCAGCTCCGCCAGGCGGCGCAGGAAGGAGCGCTGGTCGATCAGCTCGCCGCGGGTAAAGTGCAGGCGCATCTTCAGGTACTGGTCGGGGTCACCCAGGCCGTAGATGGCCGACACCGAGACCACGATCAGCGCATCGCGCCGCTCCAGCAGGGCCTTGGTGGCGGAGAGGCGCATCTGCTCGATATGGTCGTTGATGGAGGCATCCTTCTCGATGAAGGTGTCCGACGACGGCACATAGGCCTCGGGCTGGTAGTAGTCGTAGTAGGAGACGAAGTACTCGATGGCGTTGTCGGGGAAGAACGCCTTGAACTCGCCGTAGAGCTGCGCCGCCAGGGTCTTGTTGGGCGCCATGACGATGGTCGGGCGCTGCAGGCGCTCGACCACGTTGGCCATGGTGAAGGTCTTGCCCGACCCCGTCACCCCGAGCAGGGTCTGGTGGGCGAGCCCCGCCTCGAGCCCCTTGACCAGGCTGTCGATAGCCGTGGGCTGGTCGCCGGCGGGCTGGAACTTAGAGGCGAGGCGAAAGGGCTTGCTCATGGCGTCTCCGCGTGTGGGGTCCGGAAGGTCAGGCCTCGACGGTGGTCCGCGTGGAAACCTCCACGGTGGAGCTGGTCATCAGGCGATGGATGGGGCACTTGTGGCTGATCTCCTCGAGGCGCAGGCGCTGCTCGGGCTCCTCGATGCCGTGAAAGGTCATCTCCACGTCGAGCCGGTAGGTGCCATGGCGCTCCTCGCTGTCATCGCGATGCACCTTCACGCTCACCCCCTCCAGGGGCCACTTCTTGCGCTTGGCATACATCATCGAGGTGATCGCCTTGCAGGCCCCGAGCGACAGGTCGAAGAAATCGTGGGGATCCGGGGCGCTGCCCTCGCCGCCATAGGCCTCCGGCACATCGACGAAGAGGTCGTCGAAGCCATCCAGTTCGACTCGCTGGCGGAAGATATGGTTGCGTACGCTTACGATCTCAATGGTCTTCTTCATGGGGAACCTCCTGTTCACTTGACCTGGATGGGAAGCTTGAGGGCCTCGATGGCCTTGATCAGCGCCTCGCGCCGGGCGCGCCCCTCGACCTCGGCACCGTGACGCCCCACCTCGGCGCTGTCGACGCCGTCGAGCATCATCAGGGCGGTGGTGATACGGTTGATCTGATCGGCGTTCTCGACGCCGGTGAAGCTCAGCGATTGGTGCGCCATGGGACGGCTCTCCGAGAGGATGGCAAAAGCGGGGGCGGGCCTGTCACGGCATGCCGCGACCGCCCAGCGGAAGACTGCGGCGAGTCTAGCATGGCGCCGAGACGACCACAGCGGTTGCAATGTCGCACGGCTACCCGCATAAGAAGAGCCAGCCACCCAGCAGACGACAAGGAGCTCCCCATGCACGACTGGATCACCGCCTGTGGCGGACGGCAGGACGCCGAGGACCGGATCGCCTTCGACACCCCGGCGCCGGCCCGCCAGGCCCTGGATGGCACCGTGGTCACACCGCTGGTGCATCTGGGCGTACTCGACGTGATCGGCCAGGACGCCGAGCGCTTCCTGCAGGGCCAGGCCAGCGCCCAGGTGGGCCTGGCCAACGGCGATTTCGCTCCTCTCACCGTGTTCTGCACCCCCAAGGGGCGAATGCTGGCCAATGCCCAGCTGCTGCGCGTCGCCGAGGGGCACTATCGACTGCTGATGCAGCGCGGCCTGGTCCAGCCCCTGTCGGAGCACCTGGGCAAGTTCGCCGCCTTCTACAAGGCCGAGCTCCGGGTTCGCGACGACCTGGCGCTGATCGGCCTGATCGGCCGTGACGCCCCGGCGCTGGCCGAGGTGAGGCTGGACCTGGTGCCGCCCCCGGTGTGGCATCAGGCAGGCGATGCCGAGGCCCAGCTGCTGACCCACCCGGGGCCGCTCCCGCGCCAGCTGATCTGCCTGGCCTCCGGCCAGGCCGCAGCGCTATGGTCGCGCCTCGCCGAGCAGGCCACGCCGGTGGGCAATGCCATCTGGTGCCTGCATGACATCCAGGCCGGCCTGGCCTGGCTGACCCCCGCCCATCGCGATGCCCTGCTGCCGCAGATGATCAACTGGGAGGCGCTCGGCGGGATCAGCTTCAAGAAGGGCTGCTACACGGGGCAGGAGGTAGTGGCCCGGGCCCACTTCCGCGGCCAGGTGAAGCGCCGCCTGGTGCGAGCCCAACTGGAAGGCGGCGAGCTGCCCGCCCTGGCAAGCCCGGTGGAGAGTGCCGATGGCAAGGCGGTGGGCGAGGTGGTGGCCGCCGAACTCGACGCCTATGACCAGGCGGAGATCCTGGCGGTACTGAGCACCAAAGAAGACCTGGGACCGCTCCGCGTGGCCGGCCAGGCCGTCAAGCAGCTGAAGCTGCCCTACCCCATCGAACGCCTGGACCCGGAGAGCCTGGCGGCCAGCCGCTAGTCACAGCCGAAAAAGCCGCCTGGCCGTGGCGGTGCTGGCCGCCGCCACGGCCTCGAAGGGTTCCTCGCGCAGTTCGGCCACGACCCGGCACACCTCCGCCACCCGCGCCGGCTCGTTGCGCTCGCCCCGGTGCCCTGCCAGCGGCATGTCGGGGCTGTCGGTCTCCAGCACATAGCCCTGCGCAGGCAGGCTCGCCACCGCCCGACGCAGGCGTTTCGCCCGGTCGAAGGTGACGGCGCCCCCCAGCCCCACCACGAAACCCAGATCGATGAAGCGCCGAGCCTGCTCCGGCGACCCGGCGAAGGCGTGGATCAGCCCGCCACCAGGGAGCGCCAGCTCACGCAGTCGCCTGGCGACCCGATCGTTGGCCCGCACGCAGTGGATTACCACCGGCAGGCGGCGAGCCTTGGCCAGCCTGAGCTGGGCATCGAAGAGCCGCCACTGGGCGTCGAGGGTCTCGGGAAAGCGGGCGTCGATGCCGCACTCCCCAATGGCGACCACCCCGGGGGCCGCCGCCACATGGTCGTCCAGCGCTTGGGCCAGCGCCTCGATATCTCCCTCGCCGTGCTCATCCATGAAATAGGGGTGCAGCCCCAGGCAGACGCTGACGTCGTCGCGCGCCCCCAGCGCCAGCACGCCGGGCCAGCGTTTGCGCGTCGTGCCCGGCACCACGAAATGCGAAACGCCCACCGCCCTGGCCCGCTCGACCACCGCCTCACGGTCGGCGTCGAAATCGGGGAAGTCCAGATGGCAGTGGGCGTCGATCAGCATGTATCCCCCTCCAGGCCCGTCCCCGGCGCCGCTCGCCGGTTTGCGATTCGGCTTGGTACCTCAGTGCTCCCGGGTGGGCTGGAAGCGGATCTCCGGCCAGCGCTCCTGGGTCATCTGCAGGTTGACCCGGGTGGGGGCGATATAGGTCAGGTAGCCACCGCCGTCGATGGCCAGGTTGGCGCTCGCCTTGCGCTTGAACTCCTCGAGCTTCTTCGCATCGTCGCAGTAGATCCAGCGGGCGGTGTTGACGTTCACCCCCTCGTAGACCGCCTCCACCTTGTACTCCTCCTTGAGGCGATGGGCGACCACGTCGAACTGCAGGGTACCCACGGCGCCGAGGATCAGGTCGTTGTTGTCAAGCGGCATGAAGACCTGAGTGGCGCCCTCCTCGGAGAGCTGCTGCAGGCCCTTCTGCAGCGCCTTCATCTTGAGCGGGTCCTTCAAGCGCACCCGCTTGAACAGCTCCGGGGCGAAATGCGGGATGCCGGTGAAGCGCATCTCCTCGCCCACCGTGAAGGTGTCGCCGATCTGGATGGTGCCGTGGTTGTGCAGGCCGATGATGTCACCGGGCCAGGCCTCCTCTACCTGGGAGCGGTCCGAGGCCATGAAGGTCAGGGCGTCGGCGATCTTGACGTCCTTGCCGATGCGCACATGGCGCATCTTCATGTTCTTCTCGTACTTGCCAGAGCAGACCCGCAGGAAGGCGATACGGTCGCGGTGGTTGGGGTCCATGTTGGCCTGGATCTTGAACACGAAGCCAGTGAAGCGTGAATCCTCGGCCTCCACGGTGCGGGTGTCGGTCTCCCGCGCCTGGGGCGGCGGCGCATACTCCACGAAGCCGTCCATCATCTCGCGCACGCCGAAGTTGCCCATGGCGGTACCGAAGTAGACCGGGGTCAGCTCGCCGCGCAGGTAGGCGTCATGGTCGAAGGCGTGAGAGGCCCCGCGCACCAGCTCCACCTCCATGCGCAGCTCCTCCGCCTGGTCCTCGCCCAGCACCGCGTCCACCTCGGGGTTGTCGAGCCCCTCGATGCGGCGGTCGTCGGGAATGCGGCTGCCCTGCCCCTGGGTGTAGAGATGGATGACGTCGTTATAGAGGTGGTAGACCCCCTTGAAGTGGCGCCCCATGCCGATCGGCCAGGTCATGGGCGCGCACTGGATGTTGAGCACCGTCTCCACCTCGTCCATGACCTCGATGGGATCGCGGATATCGCGGTCCATCTTGTTGACGAAGGTGAGGATCGGCGTGGTGCGCAGGCGGCACACCTCCATCAGCTTGATGGTGCGGGCCTCGACGCCCTTGGCGCCGTCGATCACCATCAGCGCCGAGTCCACCGCCGTCAGGGTGCGGTAGGTGTCCTCGGAGAAGTCCTCGTGGCCGGGGGTGTCGAGCAGGTTGACGATGCGCCCACCGTAGGGGAACTGCATCACCGAGGTGGTCACCGAGATGCCGCGCTCCTGCTCCATCTTCATCCAGTCGGAGGTGGCGTGGCGGTCGGCGCGCTTGCTCTTGACGGAGCCGGCCATCTGGATGGCGTTTCCGAACAGCAGCATCTTCTCGGTGATGGTGGTCTTGCCCGCATCGGGGTGCGAGATGATGGCGAAGGTCCTGCGCAGCCCGACTTCGCGGGCCAGTGTGGCGTCTGACATCGATGGGGTTCGTCATCGAGGCACCGTCATGGGTGCGTGAATGAGTGCCGGTTCGGCAGTGGCCGCATTCTACGCCGGTCGGCCGGCGAAATGTAGGGCGGCCCGGCAGCGGGTATGATGGATAGCCGTCAGCGAGGAGCCGCCATGACCACCACCCAGCCACTGCCTCTCTCCACCCCCAGTCGCAACCTGGTGCGCCTGACCATCGTGCGCGGGATCACCTGGACAGGTTTCCTGATCGGGGTGATCGTCGGCGTCGAGCTGCTCGGCTTCGAGCTCCAGGTCAAGGCGGTGATCGGGGTGATACTGGCGATGGCGCTGATCAATCTGGCCACCTGGTGGCGCCTGGGTCGTCACCGCGCCGTCTCCCACGGCGAGTACCTGACCCACCTGCTGGCCGATGTGGCGGGTCTCACCCTGCTGTTCTACTTCACCGGCGGCTCCAGCAACCCCTTCATCACCTACTATCTGGTGCCGGTGACCATCGCCGCCGCCACCCTGCCCTGGCGCTTCGCCTGGATCATCGCCACCACCGCCCTGCTGGCCTACTCGCTGCTGATGGTGCAGTACCACCCGGTGCCCCAGCTGGCCCACGGCAGCCATGCCGATCACGGCATCAGCCTTCACGTGCTGGGGATGTGGCTCAACTTCGCCCTGTCGGCGGGGCTGGTGACCTTCTTCATCTACAAGATGGCCCATGCGCTGCGCAGCCGGGAGCAGGCGCTGTCGCGCACCCGGGAAGCCGCGCTGCGCAACGAGCAGGTGCTGGCCGTCGCCACCCAGGCGGCGGGCACCGCCCACGAGCTGGGGACCCCGCTCTCCACCATGGCGGTCCTGCTCACCGAGATGCGCGATGAGGCCCGCGACAACCCCGCACTGGTCAAGGACATCGAGCTGCTGCGCCAGCAGGTGGACACCTGCAAGTCGCGGTTGCGCCAGCTGGTGGAGAACGCCGACCGACGGCGCATGGGGGAGCCCCAGGTGCGCGACGCCGAGATGTGGCTGGCCGCCGTGGTGCAGCGCTGGCTGGTGCTGCGCCCCGATGTCAGCCACCGCATGGCGGTGGCGGAGCGCCGGGGGCGCCCCTGGATCTCGGTGGACACCACCCTGGAGCAGGCGCTGACCAACCTGCTCGACAACGCAGCCGATGCCAACCCGGACGACATCCTGATCAGCCTCGACTGGAACACCCAGGAGGTGGTGATCGACATCCGCGACCATGGCCCCGGCGTGGCGCTCGCCATCGCCGACCAGCTGGGCGAGACCTTCATCTCCACCAAGAGCAAGGGGCTCGGGATCGGGCTGTTCCTGACCCACGCCACCATCAACCGTCTCGGCGGCGGCGTGAGCCTGTACAATCATCCCGAAGGCGGCACCCTGACCGAAGTGGTGCTGCCGCGCAGCGAACCGGCCAGCTGAGCCATGACCCGACGTGACGAGGACGCCATGCAAGAGCCAACCACAGCCGAACGGCTGCTGATCATCGACGACGACGAGATGTTCTGCCACGTGCTGGACCGCGCCATGCGCCGCCGCGGCTTCGAGGTCGTGGTGGCCCACGACGCCGAGCAGGCGCTGGCCCTGGCGCATCAGCAGCGCCCGGCGCTGGCCACCCTCGACCTGAAGCTCGAGCACGACTCGGGGCTGAAGCTGCTGCCGGAGCTGCTCGAGGTGGTGCCCGAGTGCCGCGTCGTGGTGCTGACCGGCTACTCCAGCATCGCCACCGCCGTGGAGGCGATCAAGCTGGGGGCGGTGAACTACCTCTGCAAGCCGGCGGATGCCGACGAGGTGCTGGCGGCCTTCGGCCGGGAGGGCGGCGACCCGGAGACGGAAGTGGCCGAGCAGCCGCCTTCCATCAACCGCCTGGCGTGGGAGCATATCCAGAAGGTGCTGCAGGAGCACGATGGCAACATCTCCGCCACCGCCCGCGCCCTGGGGATGCACCGACGCACCCTGCAGCGCAAGCTGCAGAAGCGGCCGGTGAGGCGATAACGCGGCAAGCGGCCAGGAAGCGATGCCGACCCTCAGACGCAAACCCCGAGGCCATGGCCTCGGGGTTTGCATATAGCTCGGCGCCTACGGCAGGGCGCTGGCGCTTACTGCGCCGTCCAGCCCAGGTCGATGTTCCAGCTCGAGCCGGTGACCGCACCAGCGGCATCCGAGGCCAGGTAGGCGACCAGCTCGGCCACCTCGGCGGGCTCGATCAGACGCTTCACGGCGGCGTTCTTGAGCATGATCTGCTCGATCACCTGCTGCTCCTCCATGCCGTGGAGCTTCGCCTGGTCGGCGATCTGATTGTCCACCAGCGGAGTCTTCACATAGGCCGGACAGATGGCGTTGGCGGTGATGCCCTGGGCCCCGCCCTCGAGCGCCGCGGTCTTGGTCAGGCCGATCATGCCGTGCTTGGCGCTGATGTAGGCGGACTTGCCGGGCGAGGCCACCTGGGCATGCACCGAGGCGATGTTGATCACCCTACCCCAGCCATTCTCGCGCATGGAGGGCCAGACGGCCTGGGTCAGCAGGAAGGGCGCCGTCAGCATCAGGTCGATGATCTGGCGCCACTTCTCCTCCGGAAACGCCTCGATGGGGGCGACATGCTGGATCCCGGCATTGTTGACCAGGATGTCCACCCGCCCGAAGCGGCGGATGGCCTCCGCCACTGCCGCCTTGCAGGCCTCGCCATCGGTCAGGTCGGCCTGGAAGAAGACGGCGCCGGCCTGCTCGGCGACCTCGGCACCGGCCGGGTTGAAGTCCACGGCCAGCACCTGGTGGCCCTGCGCGCAGAAGTGGCGCACCACGGCTTCACCGATGCCGCTCGAGGTGCCGGTCACCAGGGCAACGCGGGGAGTAATGGGGGCGGTTCCTGACATCAGCAGCTCCTTGTCTTTTCGTTGTCATGCCCAGCGCGCGGGGCTGGAGAAATGAAGCGCCCCCAGCATAAGGCCGCCTGCTCTCAGGCGCTACCATCGCCGGGCGAGCCATCGGCCATCACCCGCTCCATCAGCTGCTGGGCCAGCCGGCTCGCGGCCGGTCGGCTGGCCACGTCGGCGAGATCGTCGAGCAGCACCAGGCGCCGACACCAGGCCGACTCCCCCAGGGTGACGGTCTCCAGCGGGTACTCCCCCGAGGGCAGCGCCAGCCAGTGGCGGCTGCCCGCCTCGGGCATCTCGGCGCTGTCGGCCGCGGGCACCATCGCCAGCCACAGCGACACCGGGGTGACCAGGGCCCCCACCAGCTGCTCGCCGAGCTCGGGGTCGGTGTGGCGCTGGAAACAGAGGGCATCGGCGGCCAGCCGGGGGTTGAAGGTCGGCGACGCCTTGGCGTCGCGCAGGTGCGCATGGGTCCAGGCCTCGGCCAGCTGGCGCAGGCGGGCATACTGCTCGGCGGTCAGGGCATGCATGGTGGGCTCCTCGGCAAGTGGGCGGCAGTATAGCGTCGCCCTCCCCGCGGTTCAGCCCGGCCTGCTATGCTGGAAGGCCGTTTCCCACCCCATGGAGCCCGTCATGACCGATGCCGAACGCCTGGCCCTGGCCGTCGAGATCGCCCGGGAGGCCGGCCAGATGATCCGCGAGGCGCGGGAACAGCGGACCTTCGGCCACCGCTACAAGCAGGGGCACGAGCTGGTCACCGATGTGGATGTCGCCGTCGACACCCATATCAGCGCACGGCTCGAGGCGAGCTTTCCCGGCGAGGCGCGACTCAGCGAGGAGCTCGCCCCGGATCGCGAGGTGCTTGGCAGCCCGGCGCCGCTGTGGGTGGTGGACCCCATCGACGGTACCGTCAACTTCGCCCACGGCCTCCACCATGTGGCGGTCTCCATCGCCTGGGCCGTGGCGGGCCGCGTGCGCCTCGGGGTAGTCCACGCACCCTTCCTCGGCGAGACCTTCACGGCGCTCGACGGCCAGGGGGCCCACTGCAACGGGCGGCCCATCCAGGCCAGTCGCCGCGGCAGCCTCGAGCGCAGCCTGGTGGGCACCGGCTTCCCCTACCGCCGCGACAGCCGCCCGCCGCTGATGCGCCGCCTGACGGCGGTCCTCGAGCGCTGCCAGGACGTGCGCCGCAACGGTTCCGCCGCGCTGGACCTCTGCGACGTGGCCTGTGGCCGGCTCGATGCCTACTACGAGAGCGTCTCACCCTGGGACTTCGCCGCGGGCTGGCTGATCGCCCGGGAGGCCGGCGCACGCACCGGGCACCTCTACCCCCGCCCCGAAGGTTTCCCCGAGGATCTCTACGGCGAGAACCTGCTGGTGGCGAGCCCCGCCATCCACCGAGAGCTGGGCGAGCTGCTGCGCCGCGCCGACAGCGGCGAGGGCATCCCGCGCTGAAGCACACCGCGCCCCCATAGGGCCCGCCAATGGTGCCTCTTGATGTCGACTATTGGCGCACCCGGTGTCGATCCGTCACAATCGACACCATTCGACCACTTCGCCACCAGGAGTCCGCATGTTCGTCGTCATCTTCGGCCGCCCCGGCTGCCCCTTCTGCGTCTTCGCCAACGAGCTGGCCACCCGGTTGCAGGGCGCCGGCGCCATCGAGGGCTTCCGCTACGTGGACATCCAGGCGGAGGGCATCACCAAGGCCGATCTGGAGAAGACCATCGGCAAGCCGGTGCATACCGTGCCGCAGATCTTCATCGACGAGACCCCGATCGGCGGCTACACCGAGTTCGAGCAGTATGTGCGCGAGCATCGCCTGCTGGAGCCGGCCCGCAGCGTCTGAGCCAGCGCCCCTCCCTGCAGCGCGCTTCCGGCTACCCAGAAGCGTCATCGCGGCGTTGAAAGCCCCCGGGCGGCACCCGCCTATACTTCCCGCCAGCATCAGACGACAAGGGAAGCCAGCGAGATGCAGAGGGAAGAGTTCGTCCAGCAGCTGTGGCTGGACTATATTCATCAGCACCCGGAAGTGGGCGCCCTGCGGTTATGGCCGGTGGACGCCCCCGCGGAATATCTCGCGCTGCTGACACTTAACCATGGGCCCTGGAGCATGGATGCCCTGATGCCCAGCCTGGCGCATCTGGGCTATCGCCCCGGGCACCGCCACGCCATGGCCGACCGCGGGCTGCTGGTGACCCTGCTCTCCCCGCCGGACGATGGCCCCTGGCTGGTACTGGCCGAGCTGCAGCTGGGCACCCTCTCCCGGGAACCGCGCCAGCGGCTCGAATCCCTGATGGCCCAGGCCCCGGTGGCCGATCAGCGCGGTCAGAACCTGCTGTGCCGCGGACGCCCCTGGCCAATGCCGGACTGGGACACCTACCAGAGGCTGTGCGAGGCCCACCCCCTGGCCGGCCTACTGGCCGTCAACGGCCCCCGCCTCCACCATGCCGGCTTCGACTGCCAGCGCCTGGGGGACTCCCTCGAGTATTTCGATGCGCGGCTCGGCGAGAGCGGCTTCAGCGGCAGCAGCGACCGCCACCACGGCATCTTCCCGGTCTCCGGGCTGCTCGACTACCGCTTCTACCCGGCCTGCTCCCAGCGCCTGCCCTTTGCCGAGGGCGACGAGCACCGCATCGAGAGCGGCGGGCTCGCCCTGGTGCAGAAATCGGTCAGCGCCAACCAGGAGCGCGCCGTGGAGCTGCTGCTGCCCCACCATACCCGCTGCGAGATCGCCTGAGCGCCAGCCGTTTCACCGCCCCGAACGACGCCGGCCCGGTCGCATCGCGACCGGGCCGGCATGTCTCACACGTGACGTGATTAGTCGAAGGTCATCTCCGGCACGTGATCCGGAACGATCAGCTTGCCGGCGGTCTTCTCGACGATCTCCTCCACGGAGACGCCCGGGGCGCGCTCCTTGAGGTGGAAGGCGCCGTCCTTGATCTCCAGATAGGCCAGGTCGGTCAGCACCCGGTTGATGCAGCCCGCGCCGGTCAGCGGCAGGCTGCACTTCTCGAGCAGCTTGGACTCGCCGTGCTTGGAGGCGTGGGTCATGGTGCAGATGATGTTCTCGGCACCGGCCACCAGGTCCATGGCACCGCCCATGCCCTTGATCAGCTTGCCCGGGACCATCCAGGAGGCGATATTGCCCTCCTGATCCACCTCGAAGGCGCCGAGCACGGTCAGGTCCACGTGGCCGCCGCGGATCATGGCGAAGGACTCCGCGGAGTCGAAGATCGCCGCGCCAGGGCGGGCGGTCACCGTCTGCTTGCCGGCGTTGATCATGTCCGCGTCGACCTCCTCCTCGGTGGGGAAGCGACCCATGCCGAGTAGGCCGTTCTCGGACTGCAGCATCACGTCGATGCCGTCCGGCACGTAGTTGGCCACCAGGGTCGGGATGCCGATGCCCAGGTTGACGTAGAAGCCGTCCTCGAGTTCGCGCGCCACGCGCATTGCCATCTGTTCGCGAGTAAGTGCCATCTTGTTGCCTCGTTGTTCGATGTAACAGCTTCGGGGGAGAAGCTCAGGAAGCGCCGGCCGGGCCGGCGGTCAACGCATCGCTATGGCCTCAGGCCTCGCGGACGGTGCGCTTCTCGATGCGCTTCTCGAAGCTGCCCTGGATGATGCGATCGACATAGATGCCCGGGGTGTGGATCTGGTCCGGCTTGAGCTCGCCCGGCTCGACGATCTCCTCCACTTCCACCACGGTGATCTTGCCGCAGGTGGCGGCCAGCGGGTTGAAGTTCTGGGCGGTGTCGCGATAGACCACGTTGCCGTAGCGATCGGCCTTCCAGCCCTTGACGATGGCGAAGTCGGCGTGGAACGCCTCCTCGAGGATATAGTGACGGCCGTTGAACTCGCGCACCTCCTTGCCCTCGCCGATCGGGGTGCCGTAGCCGGTGGCGGTGTAGAAGGCGGGGATGCCCGCGCCCCCGGCCCGCATCTTCTCGGCCAGGGTGCCCTGGGGCGTCAGGATCACCTCGATCTCGTCGTTGAGCATCTGCTGCTCGAACATGGCGTTCTCGCCCACGTAGGAGGCGAAGATGCGGCTGATCTGCTTGTCCTCCAGCAGGATGCCGAGGCCGAAGCCGTCGACGCCGCAGTTGTTGGAGATCACGGTGAGGTCCTTGACGCCCAGGCGCTTGATCTCGGCGATCAGGTTCTCGGGGATGCCGCAGAGACCGAAGCCGCCGGCAACGACGGTCATGCCGCTCTCGATGCCTGCCATCGCCTCTTCGTAGGAGTTAACGCGCTTGTCGAATCCGGCCATAGTGAGTGGCGCCTCATGTTGTTGTGAATGAGCCTGGCCAGGGGGACGCTGTGGTGTCGGCGCCCTGGAGGCGGCTCGGGGGTGAAGGATAGCGGGTCCCTGGGGACACGATGGCCCCAGTGTTGTGCCTGGTGATATATTTGTTAAGTTTGTTTTTCTTATTGATTGATCAATCCGGCTTATAAATTTGACCTTGGTAGCATGCCATGACCGTCAAGCAGCTTCGCGCCTTCCTCGCCGTGGCCCAGTCCCTGAGCTTCACCCAGGCCTGCGAACGGCTGCATCTCTCCCAGCCGGCGCTGAGCCTGGCCATCAAGGGGCTCGAGGAGAGCCTGGGGGGGCGACTGCTGATCCGCACTACCCGCAGCGTGCGCCTCACCCCGGAGGGCGAGTCCTTCGTGCCGCTGGCCAAGCGGCTGCTGGCGGAGTGGGACAACACCGAGGAGCTGATGCGCCAGCGCTTCACCCTCCAGCTGGGTCGCCTGGCGGTGGCCACCATGCCGTCCTTCGCCAGCAACCTGCTGCCGCCGGCGCTGATGGCCTTTCGCAGTCGCCATCCGCGCATCAACGTCACGGTTCACGACGTGATCAACGAGCAGGTCATCGACATGGTGCGCGACCGCCAGGTGGAGCTGGGCATCGCCTTCGAGCCCGAGGCGGTGGGCAGCCTGGCCTTCACCCCGCTGTTCGTCGACCGCTTCGTGGCCGTGGTGCCGCCCCGCTCGCTGCTGGCCCATCACGACAGGCTCAGCTGGGAGACCCTCTTGACCCATGACTTCATCGCCCTGCAGCGCCCCTCCATGGTGCGGCGGCTGCTCGAGCAGCAACTCGGCGAACGCGGCATCCGCCTGCCGTCCGCCTTCGAGAGCCACCAGCTGGCCACCGTGGGGCGCATGGTGGCCAGCGGCCTGGGCGTCAGCGCGGTGCCCTCGCTGTGCGCCCGGCAGATGGAGGAGCTCGGCGCCCGCTGCCTGCCGCTGGACGACCCGGCCATCGAGCACGCCGTCGGCATGCTCACCCACGGCGAGCTCTCCGCCGCCGCGCTCGCGCTTCGCCAGGTGCTGGTGGAGACCCTCGGCCGAGCCGAGCCGGTGGCCGAGTGAGGACGCTGGGCAGCCGCCCGGCGATCCTTTAGCATTGCCGCATCCTTGCCCCTCCCACTGCCCACGGAGAGACGCATGCCGACCCTCAAGGGTCTCGTCAGCCTTCTGCTGCTCACCCTCAACACCCTGTTCTGGGGCGTTCCGCTGATCCTGCTCACCCTGCTCAAGCTGGTGACCCCCGGCCGGCGACTGCGCCGGCGCGTCCTGGGTGGGCTCAACGCCGTGGCCCTCAACTGGATCGGCGTCAACCTGTGGTGGATGCGCCACTGGCTCAAGCCGCGCTTCGAGATCGAGGTCCCCGAGGGGCTGCGCCGCGACCAGTGGTGGCTGGTGATCTCCAACCACCGCAGCTGGACCGACATCTTCGTGCTGTTCTTCGCCCTGCACCGCCGCATCCCCATGCCGCGCTTCTTCCTCAAGCGTCAGCTGATCTGGATCCCCATCGTGGGGCTGGCCTGGTGGGCCCTGGAGTACCCCTTCATGCGCCGCATGAGCGCCGAGCAGCGGGCCCGCCACCCCCACCTGGCGCGCCGCGACCAGGAGGCCACCGAGCGGATGTGCCACCGCGCCCGGGAGGCGCCCATCGCCATCTTCAACTTCCTCGAGGGCACCCGCTTCACGCCGGCCAAGCGCGAGGCCCAGGGCGCCCCCTTCCGCCAGCTGCTGCGCCCCAGGGCCGGCGGCATCGCCCAGGTGATCAACCTGCTCGGCGACCGGCTGGAAGGGGTCCTCGACGTGACCCTGAGCTATGACAACCCCGACCCCACCTTCTGGGGCTTCCTGTGCGGCCAGGAGCAACGCGTGGTGATGAAGGCGCGCGTCCTTCCGGTGCCGGCCTGGATGCTCGAGGGGGACTATCAGGACGACCCCGACCTCAAGGAGCGCTTCCACTCATGGCTCAACGCCCTGTGGCAGGAAAAGGACGACTCGCTCTCGCGCTGATGCTGGCGGCGCTGCTGCTGGGAGGCTGCGCCTCGCGGCCCGACGCCCCCGACAGCGCCCGCACCAACGCCACCGCCGAGAGCGGCGGCTGGGTGGTGGTGCAGCGCGGCGATACCCTGGGCGAGATCGCGCGACGCGGTCAGGTGCCCCTCGAACGCCTGCAGCGCTTCAACCCCGACGTGGACCCGCGGCGCCTCGCCGTGGGCCAGCGCCTGCTGATGCCCACCCAGCAGGAGCGTGCCCCCTCCGGCGGCCCCTATCGCTACCAGGTGCGGCCCGGCGATACCTACTCGAGCATCGCGCGCCGCTTCGGCACCCGTGCGTCGCGCATCCAGGCCGCCAACCCCGGGGTCCAGCCCACCGCCCTGAGGGTCGGCCAGCTCATCCAGGTCCCCCTCGCCGGCGGCGCCTCGGCCGGTGCCTCTCGCCCGGCGCAAGCCGGCTCGAGCGGGTCGGGGGGCGCCGCCGCCCCGGCGCGAGCCAGCCTCCCCGACCCCGGCAACCTGCCGAGTTCGGCCCGCAACTGGCCCTGGCCCCTGGAGGACTACCGCATCGTGCGTGCCTTCGGTGCCGACAGCCGCGGGACCCTGCAGCCGATGCTGCTGGCCACCGGCCGCGGCGCCCGGGCCCGCGCAGTAGCCGATGGCGAGGTGCGCTTCGCCGACAGCATGCGCCAGCTGGGGCAGGTGGTCATCGTCCACCACGCCGACAACCTGCAGAGCGTCTACGCCCTGTGCGAGACCACCCTGGTCGCCAACGGCGCCCGGGTCAGCCGCGGCGACCCGCTCTGCGAGGTGGGCTACAGCAGCACCAGCGAGCGCCATGACCTGCTGTTCGACCTGCGCCACGGCGGCAAGCCGATCGATCCGCGCCGCGTACTGCGCTGAACCGCGTCATGCAACCGTCACCCCGGCGTCGCCGGGGTGTCATCGCGCAGGCCCATCCTCGACGGGTGACGGGGCCCATGACGGGCCCGCCACGCCGCGGGGATGCACATGCGTATCTGTCTGGTCAGCGAAACCTGGGCGCCGGAGATCAACGGCGTCGCCCATACCCTGGGTCACCTGAGCCGGGAAGCCATCGCACGCGGCCATCGCCTGCAGCTGGTGCGTCCGCGACCGGCCTCACCGGCGCCACGCAGCGAGGGCATGGAGGCCGAGCTTCGGGTGCGCGGCGTCTCGCTGCCGGGCTACCGGGAGGTCCGCCTGGGGCTGCCCGCCGCCCGCTGCCTCACCCAGTTCTGGCGTGAACAGCGCCCCGACGTGGTCTACCTCGCCACCCAGGGCCCGCTGGGCTGGTCGGCGCAGGGTGTCGCGCGGCGCCTGGCCATCCCAAGCGTCGCCGGCTGGCACACCAACTTCGACCACTACTGCCATGACTATGGCGTTCCCTGGCTGAGCGGCCCGGTGCGCCGCCGCCTGCGCACCTTCCACAACCGCAGCCAGGCCACCCTGGTGCCGACCCGCAGTCAGGCCGAGGCGCTCACGGCCGATGGCTTCCGGGAGGTGCGGGTCATGGCACGCGGCATCGACGGGGAGCGCTTCTCCCCGGCCCACCGCGACCCCGCCCTGCGCGCCCGCTGGGGGGCCGGCGAACACACCCCGGTCATCCTCCACGTGGGACGCCTGGCCCCGGAGAAGAACCTGGCGCTGCTGCGGGAGAGCTGCGTGGCCATCGGCGAGGCCCGCCCCGATGCGCGCATCGTTATCGTCGGCGACGGCCCGGGACGCAAGGCCCTGGCGGCCTCGCTGCCCCATGCCCACTTCACCGGCTTCATCCCCGCCGACGACCTGGCGCGCCACTATGCCAGCGCCGACCTCTTCCTGTTCCCCTCGCTCTCGGAGACCTGGGGCAACGTGCTGCTCGAGGCGATGGCCAGCGGCCTGGCCACGGTGGCCTTTCGGCATGCCGCCGGCGCCGAGCTGATCGACCACGACCTCAACGGCTTGGCGCCGGCAGTGGAGGACGTCGCCGGCTTCCGGGAGGCCGCCGTTACCCTCTGCCAGCAGCCGGCCCGACGGGCCCGCCTGGGGCGAAATGCCCGTGAGCGGGCGCTGGCCTACGCCTGGCCGGCGATCGCCGACGCCTTCCTCGCTGTTCTCGACCACGCCCGGGAGACTCCCCATGGACACTCGCGCCCCCGCCCTGCTTGACCGCCTCGACCTGTTGGAGTGGCGACTCTGCCAGCGCATCGGCCGCCTCAACCTCTATCGCCCCTGGCTTTGGCTGCTCCGCCTTGCCAACCGTCTCGGGGACTGGCCCGCCTGGGTGGCCCTGGTGCTCGCCCAGCCGCTGCTGCAGGAGAGCGGCGGCTGGCGGCACCTGGTGCAGTACACCCTGACGGCCCTGGTCGCCATTGCCGTTTACCGCCTGGTGAAGACGCGCCTGTGCCGGGAGCGTCCCTTCATCACCTTCGTGGGCAACGTGCGCTCCCACGAGCCGGCCCGGGACCGCTACAGCTTTCCCAGCGGCCACACCATGCATGCGGTGATGTTCCTTGTGCTGACCGCGAACCATCTGCCCTGGCTGGCGCCTTGGCTGGTCCCGCTGGTGCTGCTGATAGCCCTCTCCCGGGTTGGCCTCGGCCTGCACTACCTGAGCGATGTGGTGGCCGGCGCCCTGCTCGGGCTGCTGTTCGCCGGCGCGAGCCTGGCCCTGGTCGGCTGACGCTCGGCGCACGGCTCGTCGGATCAGCACCGCCGTGGCATCCTTGGGCGATGCCGACCGAGATCCTGCTGCCCGACCCGCCCCTGTGGCTCACGGCTCCCCTGCTGGGGGAGCCCCATGCCTCCCGGCTGCTTCACACCCTCGATGCCGAGCTCGCCTGGCAGCGCCCCACCCTGCGCCTCTACGGCCGTGAGCACCTCATTCCCC
Organism: Halomonas sp. A11-A; assembly: GCF_003182195.1. Taxonomy (GTDB): domain Bacteria; phylum Pseudomonadota; class Gammaproteobacteria; order Pseudomonadales; family Halomonadaceae; genus Halomonas; species Halomonas alkalicola. The sequence continues at coordinate 74,778 of NZ_QGTM01000003.1, read as the reverse complement.
GCGCCCAGGTCTGGATGGGCGACCCCGAGGCGCACTATCGCTATTCCGGTCGGGACTTTCGCCCCGAGCCCTGGCACCCAGCCGTGGCCGAACTGCGGGATCGGGTGATCGCCGCCCTGGCAGACCACGGCATGCAGGCCGGCTTCAACAGCGTGCTGCTCAATCGCTATGCGGGCGGCGAGGAGCGCATGGGCTGGCACAGCGATGACGAGCCCGAGCTCGGACGCGAGCCGCTGATCACCGCCGTCTCGCTGGGGGCCGAGCGCCCGCTGCGCTTTCGCCGGAAGCCGAGCGCGGCCCCTGCCGGAGTCGCGGGAGCCGCCGCGCCCTTCAATGCCTGGCTGCCCCACGACAGCCTGCTGGTCATGGGGCCCGGCGTGCAGCGTACCCTGCAGCACGCCCTGCTGCCGCGGCGAATCCCCGGGCTGCGCATCAGCCTGACGTTTCGTTGGATAAGAGGCTAGGCACGGCGAGTGGAGGGGGGATTCCTACGGGCGAGCACGACGACAAGTTAACGGTATAAAAACAACCGCCGCGCCCCGAGTACAGGACGGCCACCCGAAGGTGGCCGTCCTGTGTCCATCAACTCCCAGCGATCAGCCGCGGTAGTAGCCCGGCGCCACGAAGGGCATCCTGCTGACCGTCATCGGCAGGCGCTTGCCACGCACATCGGCGAACACCTGGGTCCCGATCTCGGCATGGGACACCGCCACGTAGCCCATGGCGACCGGCCGCCCCACCGACGGACCGAAGCCTCCGGAGGTGACGATCCCGATGCAACCGCCCTCGGCATCGAACAGCTCGACACCCTCGCGCACCGGCGCACGCCCCTCCCCCAGCAGCCCGACCCGCTTGCGCTGGTGATCCTTCGCGTGCATCTGGTGCAGGATCACATCCGCCCCGGGGAAGCCACCGGCACGCTCTCCGCCGCGGCGCCGCGGCTGGCCGATCGCCCACACCAGCCCCGCCTCCACCGGCGTGGTCTCGGTGTCGATATCGTGGCCATAGAGGCAGAGCCCCGCCTCCAGACGCAGGGAGTCCCGGGCGCCCAGGCCGATCGCCTCCACCTCTGGCTCGGCCAGCAGGCGTTGCGCCAGTGCCTCGCTCTGCTCGGCCGCCACCGAGATCTCGAAGCCATCCTCGCCGGTGTAGCCGCTGCGGCTGACCCACACGGGGAAGCCATCGATCTCGAAGCGGCCGTGCTGCATGAAGACCATCTCGCAGGCCGCCGGGCAGAGGCGCGCCATGACCTCGGCGGCCTTGGGGCCCTGCAGGGCCAGCAGGCCGCGGTCGAGGACCTCGAGCTCATGCCCAGCGGAGAGCCCACGGCGCAGGTGGGCGATGTCCTGCTCCTTGCAGGCGGCATTGACCACCAGGTAGAGATGGTCCCCGGCATTGACCACCATCAGGTCGTCGAGGATGCCGCCCGCCTCGCTGGTGAACAGCGCATAGCGCTGCCAGCCCGGCTCGAGGCCGACGATATCCGCCGGCACCAAGGTCTCCAGCGCCTCGGCCGGAGACGGCCCCCGCAGCAGCAGCTGGCCCATGTGGGAGACATCGAAGAGGCCGCAGGCGCTGCGGGTATGCTCGTGCTCCTTCTTGACACCGAGCGGGTACTGAACCGGCATCTCGTAGCCGGCGAAGGGCACCAGCTTCGCGCCCAGCTCCCGATGCAGACCATGCAGCGGGGTGTGCTTGAGTTCGCTCATCTTCTCTCCCTCGTCTTCGAGTCTCGCAAACAAGGACGGGAGGTGCCATGGCACCTCCCGTCGTCATCGGGCCGGCCTCAGCCCTTGTCGTGGTCGAGCTCTTCGCCCGGCAGGACCTCCTTGCCGTCGAAGTAGTCTCGGGTCAGCTTGAACACCACCGGCGACAGCAGCGCCAGGGCGATCAGGTTGGGAATCGCCATCATGGCGTTGAAGGTGTCGGCCATCAACCAGATGAAGCCCAGGTTGGCCATGGCCCCCAGCGGGATCGCCAGCACGAACAGCACCCGGTAGAGCATGATCGAGCGGGTACCGAACAGGAACTGGAAGCACTTCTCGCCGTAGAAGGACCAACCGAGGATGGTGGTGAAGGCGAAGACCGCCAGCGCCACCGACACGATCTGGTTGCCGAAGCCCGGCAGGGCCGCGTCGAACGAGAGCGCGGTCAGCGAGGCGCCGGCCTCCCCCTCGATCCACACCGTGGAGGTCAGGATCACCAGGGCGGTGATGGTGCAGATGATGATGGTATCGATGAAGGTGCCGAGCATGGCGATCATGCCCTGGCGCACCGGGTTCTTGGTCCTGGCAGCGGCGTGGGCGATGGGCGCACTGCCCAGGCCCGCCTCGTTGGAGAAGATGCCGCGGGCCACACCGAAGCGAATGGCCGCCATCACCGCCGCCCCGGCGAAGCCGCCGGCCGCCGCGATCGGGTTGAAGGCGTAGTAGAAGATCAGCCGGAAGGCCTCGCCGATCTGGCCAGCGTTGACGATCAGCACCAGGATACCGGCGATCACATAGAGGATGCCCATGATCGGCACCAGCTTGCCGGCTACCTTGGCGATCCGCTTGATGCCACCCAGGATCACCGCACCGGCCAGCACCATGATCACCACGCCGGTGAGCCCATGGGGGATGCCGAAGGTGGAATCCAGGGCGTCGGCCACCGAGTTGGACTGCACGGTATTGCCGATGCCGAAGGCCGCCACGGCCCCAAAGAAGGCGAAGGCGCCACCCAGCCACAGCCACTTCTTGCCCAGGCCGTTCTTGATGTAGAACATCGGACCACCGATATGGTAGCCGGTGCTGTCGGTCTCGCGGTAGCGCACCGCCAGCACCGCCTCGGCAAACTTGGTGGCCATGCCCACCAGCGCCGTGATCCACATCCAGAACACCGCACCGGGGCCGCCCAGGGCGATGGCGGTCGCCACGCCGGCGATGTTGCCGGTGCCGATGGTGGCGGAAAGCGCCGTCATCAGGGCGTTGAAGGGCGAGATCTCGCCGTCATCGTCCTTCTTCTTTTCGCCGGGCGCCGGCTTGGCATCCCGCCCCTGCCACATCAGCTTGAAGCCCATGCCGAGCTTGCGCAGCGGCATCAGCTTGAGGCCGATCTGGAGGTAGAGGCCTACCCCCAGCAGCAGGATGAGCATCAGCGGCCCCCACACCACGCCGTTGATGGCCCCAAAGATACTGTTCAAGGTTTCCACGTGAATCTCCCTTTGCGATTGTTGTTTTGATTCGCCGACCACGCCCCGCAATGCCAGGCGATCATCCCGCCGTGGCGTTGGCCATGCGCAGGATCGACGAAACGAACCGCGCTAACATAGCGGATCTTGCCGCCTCTTCACCAGCCTGACGAAAGACTCAACTTCAATTCTTGCCCCATTCGGTGAAAACATGTTTCCGATGAGAAACACGAACAGGGCCCGCGAAGCCATGCCGCTACCCGCAGGATAGTCAGTCTCGCCGGCATCGTCGCCCCGCGCCGCCTGCCCGGCGCCGAGCCGTGACCCCAGGCGGCGTTGACCACCAGTGACGAGGCCAAATCTCCCCGTGACGGGGCCTGCGGCTGGACGAAAGGCCACCGCCAGGCCACCCTTGGAGGCGGGAGTACGCCCCGGATACGCCGCGGGGGCTCGCCAAACGCCGTCGATGGCGTTAGCATTTGCACATCCAGAAAACCTTTTTCGTATAGGAAATTCTCATGAGCTCAATTCCTGCCAACCTCCGCTACGCCGACAGCCACGAATGGGTGCTGGACAACGGTGACGGCACCGTGACCATCGGCATCAGCGACCACGCCCAGCAGGCGCTCGGCGACGTGGTGTTCGTGGAGCTGCCCGAGGTCGGCCGCACCCTCGCCGTGAAGGAGGAGTTCGGCGTGATCGAGTCGGTCAAGGCCGCCTCCGACCTCTACGCCCCGGTGGCCGGCGAGGTCATCGCCGTCAACGAAGCGCTCGAGGACGCCCCCGAGACCGTCAACGAGGCCCCCTATGCGGACGGCTGGATCATGAAGGTTCGCCTGGACGACAGCGCCCAGCTCGACGACCTGCTGGATGCTGACGGCTACGCCGCCGTCGCCCAGTCCGACGACTGAGGCCGCCGCGACGCTCCCTGCTGCCCCGGCCGCCCTGGCCGGGGCCTTGATTTCAACGCCTGCGTCGTCCCCTCGACGCCCCTGACCCACGCTACGGTGCCCCCATGCCGATCGACACTCGCCGCCTGGCCGACCTGGCCGCCCACGATGACTTCCTGCAACGCCACAACGGTCCCCGCGAGGCGGACGTGACGGCCATGCTGGCCACCCTCGGGGTGGAGAGCCTTTCGGCGCTGATCGAGCGCACCGTGCCGGCGGATATCCGCCTGGGCCGCGAGCTCGAGCTGGACCCGCCGCGCAGCGAGGCGGAGGCGCTGGACTACCTGAAGCGCCTGGCGCGTCAGAACCGCGTGTTCAAGAGCTATATCGGCCAGGGCTACCACGGCACCCACCTGCCGCCGGTGATCCAGCGCAACGTGCTGGAGAACCCGGGCTGGTACACCGCCTACACCCCCTACCAGCCGGAGATCTCCCAGGGCCGCCTGGAGGGACTGCTCAACTTCCAGCAGATGGTGATGGACCTGACCGGCATGGAGCTGGCCAACGCCTCGCTGCTGGACGAGGCCACCGCCGCCGCCGAGGCCATGGCGCTGTGCCACCGTGCCAACAAGAAGGCCAAGAGCGAGGTCTTCTTCGTCGCCGACGACGTGCTGCCCCAGACCCTGGACGTGGTGCGCACCCGGGCCGCCTACTTCGGCTTCGAGCTGGTGGTGGCCCCGGTCGAGCAGCTGGCCGAGACAGAGGCCTTCGGGGCCCTGCTGCAGTACCCCGGCGAGAGCGGCCGGGTCCATGACCTGGCGCCGCTGCTCGGCGCCGCCGCCGAGCGCGGCATCATGACCTGCGTGGCCGCCGACATCATGAGCCTGGTGCTGCTCAAGGAGCCGGGGGCGCTGGGCGCCGACATCGTCATCGGCACGACCCAGCGCTTCGGCGTACCGATGGGCTTCGGCGGCCCCCACGCGGCCTTCTTTGCCACCACCGACAAGCTCAAGCGCTCGATCCCGGGACGCATCATCGGCGTCTCCCAGGACAGCCGCGGCGGCCAGGCGCTGCGTATGGCGATGCAGACCCGCGAGCAGCACATCCGTCGCGAGAAGGCCACTTCCAACATCTGTACCGCCCAGGCGCTGCTGGCCAACATCGCCGGCTTCTATGCGGTCTACCACGGCGCCGAGGGGCTGCGCACCATCGCCTCCCGCATCCATCGCCTGACCACCCTGCTGGCCACGGGCCTCCGCGAAAAGGGCATTAAGCTTGCCCACGACAGCTGGTTCGACACCCTGCGCCTGACCGGCGTGGATGCCGGCAAGCTACACGGACGCGCCCTGACCCGCGAGATCAACCTGCGCTACTTCGACAATGGCGACGTGGGCGTAAGCCTCGACGAGACCACCACCGCCCATGACCTGGACGTGCTGTTCGACGTGCTGGTGGGCGAGGAGCACGGCCTCTCCGTCGCGGCCCTGGACGAGCGTGCCGTGGCCGAGGGCGCCAGCGGGATTCCGGCGGCGTGCCGGCGCGAGAGCGACTTCCTGACCCACCCGACCTTCAAGCGCTACCGCAGCGAGACCGAGATGCTGCGCTACCTCAAGCGCCTGGAGAACAAGGACCTGTCGCTGGCCCACGCGATGATCCCGCTCGGCTCCTGCACCATGAAGCTCAACGCCACCAGCGAGATGATCCCGATCACCTGGCCGGAGTTCGCCAACGTGCACCCCTTCGTGCCCCGCGACCAGGTGGCCGGCTACCAGCAGATGATCGACGAGCTGGCCGCCTTCCTGGTTGAGGTGACCGGCTACGACCACATCTCCATGCAGCCCAACTCCGGCGCCCAGGGCGAGTACGCCGGTCTGGTGGCGATCCGCCGCTACCAGGCCGCCATCGGCGAAGGCCACCGGGATGTCTGCCTGATCCCGAGCTCCGCCCACGGCACCAACCCCGCCTCGGCGGCCATGGTCGGCCTCAAGGTGGTGGTGGTGGAGTGCGACGCACAGGGCAACATCGACGTCAACGACCTGCGCGCCAAGGCCGAGCAGCACAGCGAGGCGCTCTCCTCGATCATGATCACCTATCCCTCCACCCACGGGGTCTTCGAGGCCAACGTGCGCGAGGTGTGCGCGATCGTGCATGCCCACGGCGGCCAGGTCTACGTGGACGGCGCCAACATGAACGCACAGGTGGGCCTGACCCGTCCAGGCGACTTCGGCGGCGACGTCAGCCACCTCAACCTGCACAAAACCTTCTGCATCCCCCACGGCGGCGGCGGCCCGGGCATGGGTCCGATCGGCGTTAAGGCGCACCTCGCCCCCTACGTCTCGAACCACGTGGTCACTCCCATCCCCGGCGTCAACGCCGACTGCGGCGCGGTATCGGCCGCGGCCTTCGGTTCGGCGTCGATCCTGCCGATCTCCTGGGCCTACATCAAGATGATGGGTGCACGGGGCCTGCGCGAGGCCACCGAGCTCGCCATCCTCAACGCCAACTACATCGCCGCCCGCCTCGGCGAGCACTACCCGGTGCTCTATCGTGGCGAGAACGGCAGCGTGGCCCACGAGTGCATCATCGACATCCGTCCGCTCAAGGCGGCCTCGGGCATCAGCGAGGAGGACATCGCCAAGCGCCTGATGGACTACGGCTTCCACGCCCCGACCATGTCCTTCCCGGTACCGGGCACGCTGATGATCGAGCCCACCGAGTCGGAGTCCCTCTACGAGATCGACCGCTTCTGCGACGCCATGATCGCAATCCGCGAGGAGATCGCGCGGGTCGAGGCCGGCGAGTGGCCGGCGGACGACAACCCGCTGGTCAACGCCCCGCACACCCAGGCCGACCTGATGGACGCCGAGTGGAAGCGCCCCTACTCCCGCGAGCTGGCCGCCTTCCCCACCGCGGCGGTCAAGGCCTCCAAGTACTGGCCTGCGGTCAACCGGGTCGACAACGTCTTCGGCGACCGCCAGCTGGTCTGCTCCTGCCCCAGCATCGACGAATATCGCGACTGATCCGCTCTCGCCCATGACGACCAAGGCCCCGCCATCCGGCGGGGCCTTGCGTTTGACGGCGCCGGTCAGGCCGGCCTGCCCTCGGTGCTTCTCGCTTTCACATCATCAAGGCCCTGCCGGGAGCTCCCCGAAGCCGGAGAGCGCCTGGCGACGCTGCTCCCGGAAATCCTCGAGCAGGCGCACGTAGCGGCGCGGCATCTCGCTGCCGGCGCGGGTGACCAGATGCAGGGTCTCGTGGACCGCCACCGGCAGGTCCAGCTCCTTGACCTGGCGCTGCCAGGGCGAGGTCTCCAGCACCAGCCGCGAGACCACGGTAAAACCTAGCCCCCGGGCCACCGCATCCAGCACCATGCCCACCTCGTTGGTGAAGCCCTGGCGCCGGAAGTGGCTCATGGAGCGAAACTCGCGGGGGAAGTTGCTGCGCAGCAGCGCACTGGCGTGGTTGAGGCCATCGTAGTAGTTGACGAAGCCGATGCCCATCAGCTCGGCGAGCCCGCTGCCGGCGAAATCCGCCGGCACCACCAAGCACAGGGGCTCGCGGTGCCAGGGTTCCACCTTAAGGTCAGGCTGGCGCAGGGTGTCGGTGACGATGCCCAGGTCGTAGCGGCCGGCCAGCACGTCCTGGACGATCTCGTGGTTGAAGGCAAAGCTGTAGCTGACCGAGAGGCCGGGGTGCATCTGCTGCTGCCCGAGCAGGAAGGGGTAGAGCATCAGCCCCACGCTGCCTGGCGAGGCGAGCCGGCACTCCCCCGAGAAGAGGGAGTCGGCATCCAGGGAGTGGCGAAACTGCTCGTGGTCGGCAAACAGCTTCAGCGCATAGTCATAGGCCCGCCGCCCCGCCTCGGTGAGGGTAAAGCGCCGGCCGTGACGCTCCAGCAGCGGCTTCTCCAGGTACTGCTCGAGCTTGCGCACGTGCTGGCTGACGCCGGGCTGGGTCATCTCCAGGCGGCGCGCCGTCTGGGTGAAGCTGCCGGTCTCGACCAGGGTGATGAAGGTGCGAAAGTAGAGCGCGTTGAACATGGCGGGCCAGATGAGGGGTGGGCAGGCCATTGTAGCACCGGGCGCAAGCGTGCCGTGATAGCATCGGCACAGACGACACCCGCGACAAGGACGCCTCTATGCCCGATACCATCTCCAGCATCATCTCTCCTGAAGGCAGCCTCGAGATCCTCTCCCAGCACGAGGTGAGTCGCCTTCACGACACCTCCAAGGCCGGCCTGCACGACATCCTGCGCCGCTGCTCCCTGGCAGTGCTCAACTGCGGCTCGCCCATCGACGACGGCGTCGCCCTGATGGAGGCCTACCGGGACTTCGATATCGAGGTGATCCCGCAGGATCGCGGCATCCGCCTCAAGCTCACCAACGCCCCGGCCGAGGCCTTCGTGGATGGCAAGATGATCCGCGGCATCCGCGAGCACCTCTCCTCGGTGCTGCGCGACATCGTCTACGTCTACAACGAGATCCAGGGCCACCAGCGCTTCGACCTGAGCACCGGCGAGGGCACCACCAACGCCGTGTTCCATATCCTGCGCAAGGCCGGCACCCTCAAGCCCGGCCGCGATCCCAGCCTGGTGGTTTGCTGGGGCGGCCACTCCATCTCCCGCGAGGAGTACGAGTACAGCAAGGACGTCGGCTACCACCTGGGCCTGCGCGAGATGGACATCTGCACCGGCTGCGGCCCGGGCGCCATGAAGGGCCCCATGAAGGGCGCCAACGTGGCCCATGCCAAGCAGCGCCGTCGCGAGGGCCGCTACCTCGGGGTCTCGGAGCCCGGCATCATCGCCGCCGAGGCGCCCAACCCCATCGTCAACGAACTGGTGGTGATGCCCGACATCGAGAAACGCCTGGAGGCCTTCGTGCGCCTGGGCCACGGCATCATCGTCTTCCCGGGCGGGGTGGGCACCGCCGAGGAGATCCTCTACCTGCTCGGCATCCTGCTCCATCCGGACAATGCCGACATGGAACTGCCGGTGATCTTCAGCGGGCCGGCCAACAGCGCCGAGTACTTCGCGCGCATCGACGAGTTCCTGGTCTACACCCTCGGGGAAACGGTGCGTCAGCGCTATCGCATCATCATCGACGACCCCACCGAGGTGGCCCGCGCCATGCGCAAGGGCATCGATGCGGTGGCCGAGTACCGCCGGGCGCGCCAGGACGCCTTCTACTACAACTGGCGCCTGACCATCGACCGCCCCTTCCAGGAGCCCTTCGCGCCCACCCACGAGGCCATGGCCGGGCTGGCCCTGCACCGCAACCAGCCGGTTCATGAGCTGGCCGCCAACCTGCGCCGCGCCTTCTCGGGGATCGTCGCCGGCAACGTCAAGGAACAGGGCATCCGCGCCATTCAGGCCCACGGCCCCTTCCGCCTGCACGCCGAGGAGGAGCTGATGGCGCGCCTCGACCGGCTCCTCGACTCCTTCGTCGCCCAAGGCCGCATGAAGCTCTCCGGCGACTACGAGCCCTGCTACACCCTGGGCTGAGCCGCACGCCTCAGGAGATCAAGGCTCACCAACGCAAGGAGCAAGCCCAGGGGAGGTCCCTGACGCTTGCTCCTTGTCGCATATGCTTGAGGCTTGTTGGCTCTTTGCCTGTGGCAGGCCTAGCGAGGCGCCTTGATCCACAGCCCGAGGGCGTGCAGCAGCAGCCCCAGGGTGGCGCCGTGGGCAATCAGCAGCTCCCAGCCGATGAAGTCGGTGAACAGGGCGTGGTAGAGCCCCATCCCCGCCAGGCCTACCACCATGCACACGGCCAGCCGCCCCATCAGGGGCGGCAGGCGCCGGCGTGCCTCGGCCTCGAGCATCCGCCAGTGGGCCACCGCCACGCCGGCCACCACCAGCAGGGCGATCAGGATCAGGTTGAAGCGGTTGTCGTGGCCGCCCACCAGGTAGCGGGGGATGGTCGACAGCATCAGCAGCGCAAGGCCCAGCATCAGGCTGAGCCGTTCGGGGGTCGGCTGGGCGCCCATCTCAGGCCACCTTGAGCGCTTGGGACTCGATCCACTCCTCGGCCCAGGGCAAGGCGGCGTCATCGGCCATGAAGGTCTCCATGGCATCGACCTCCAGCCGCTCGCCGAGACGCTGGGCGCCCTGCCCCTGCAACAGCTCGTCGAGCTGACGCCCGGCACCGCAGAAGGTCTCGCCGTAGGAGCTGTCGCCCAGGGCGATCAGCCCGTAGCGCAGCGAGGAGAGCCCGGGGCTCTGCTCGGCGATGGCCCGGGCGAAGGGCACGAAGTTGCCCGGGTAGTCGCCGCTGCCGGTGGTGGAGACGCAGAACAGCGCCAGGTCGATATCCGACCCGGTGAGGTCCTCGAGGACGGGATTCTCGAGGATGGCCACCTCGAAGCCGGCCTCCTCGAACAGCGGCTTGACCTGCTCGGCGACGTCCAGGGCGCCGCCATACATGGTACCGACGAAGATCTTGAGCATGGGCATGTCTTGGATTTACCTGAGAATTCCACTCGGATATTAACACGACTCATTGGCGCGGCCCATCCCCCGGCGAGGCGTTTCGCCGCACCCCGGGCCCTGCGCCGGGCGGGATGACCCAGTATAATGCTGGGTCTTTCATCCCCTGCACGGAGGCGACATGCAGCAGACCTTCGAGACCTGGATCACCCCGATCATGATCGGCGGCCTGATCCTGTTCATGGGCTTCATCATCTGGGACCTGGCGAAGAAGTCCAACGCCGGACGCTTCGGCACCCTCATGCTCTTCGTCGTGCTGGGCGCCGGCATCCTGGGCTATGTGTTCAAGGTGGTGATCACCTGGGCACTGGAGAACGGCGGCGGCGTATAAGGAACGTAGAACGCCACCCCGAAGGGTGGCGTTCTACGCAGGGTGGCACGGCGAAGATCAGGCGTCGCCGCGGTAGCCCTCCACCTGGCTCTTGAGCTTCTGGCCGGGTCGAAAAGTCACCACGCGCCGGGCGGAGATCGGGATCTCCTCGCCGGTCTTGGGGTTGCGGCCCGGCCGTTCGCGCTTGTCGCGCAGGTCGAAGTTGCCGAAACCGGACAGCTTGACCTGTTCATTCTCGCGCAGGCAGGCCCGGATCTCCTCGAAGAAGGCTTCCACCATGGACTTGGCCTCGCGCTTGGAGAGGCCCAGCTCGGCATGCAGATGCTCGGCCAGCTCGGCCTTGGTCAGTGCACCCATGTTCACTCCCTCGTATGGGGTCCGCCTCACGGCCGGTACCGACTCCCCGCTCCGCCTCGCCGGCTCCTTCGCCGCGCCTCTCCGCAACGCTTAACCGCGAAGCTCCGCGCCCAGGTGCTGACGTGACTCGGTGACGATGGCATCGACCAACTGATTGATTTCTTCGTCATTCAGCGTGCGCGAAGGATGCTGCCAGGTCAAGCCCAGCGCCACGCTCTTGCGTCCTTCCGCGACCCCCTTGCCCCGATAGACATCGAACAGGCGGCTCTCGGTGAGCCATTCGCCGGCCTGGCCTTGGATGGTATCGAGCAGCGCCTGGACGGGCAGATCCTCGTCCACCAGGAAGGCCAGGTCACGGCGCACTTCCGGGAAGCGCGACAGCGGCGTGAAGGCCGGCACCCGGCCATGGGTCAGGGCATCGAGGCGCACCTCGAACAGCACGGCGTCCACCTTCAGCCCCAGCTGGGCGCGCACCGCGGGGTGCAAGGTGCCGATCCAGCCGGCCTCCTCACCGCGGTGGAGGATCCGGGCGCACTGACCAGGATGCAGTGCCGAATGCGTCGCGGGCTCGAAGCGCCAGGCCTCGGGCTCGCCGCCCATGGCCAGGAGGCTCTCCAGGTCGCCCTTGAGGTCGAAGAAGTCGACACCGTCGCGCGCGGCGGCCCAGCCCTCGGGATCCCGGGAACCACACACCAGTGCGCCCAGCATGGGCAGCTGCTGCAGCTCGTCGAGCTCACCGCGGAAGATCAGGCCGGTCTCGAACAGGCGCACCCGAGTCTGCTGGCGATTGAGGTTGTGCTGAAGCGCACGCACCAGGCCCGGGAAGAGGCTCGCCCGCATCACCGACAGGTCCGCGGAGATGGGGTTGGCCAGTACCGGCGAGACGGCCTCGGGCAGCAGCGCCTTCTGCAGGTCAGGGGCGACGAAGCTGTAGGTCACCGCCTCCTGGTAGCCGCGGGCCACCATCTGGCGACGCAGGCGGGCGAGCGGTGTGCGCGACTCGTGGTCGGGACGCAGGGCCAGGCGTGCCGCCGGACGGCGTACCGGCAGGCGGTTGTAGCCGTGGATCCGGGCCACCTCCTCGATCAGGTCCTCCTCGATGGCGATATCGAAGCGCCAGCTCGGCACCGCGGCGCTCCAGCCAAGCGCATCGGCCTTCACCGCCATCCCAAGACGCTCCAGGATGTCGGTGACCTCATCGGCGGGCAGCGCCTTGCTCAGCGCCTGCTCGAGCCGCGCGGCGCGCAGGCGCACCTGGCGCTCGCCGGGCAGGTGCTCACCGCTTGCCACCTCCACCAGCGGCCCCGGCTCGCCGCCGGTGATCTCGAGCAGCAGCGCCGTGGCGCGTTCGGCGGCCTCCCGGGCCAGGAGCGGGTCCACCCCGCGCTCGAAGCGGTGGGAGGCATCGGTATGCAGGCCGTAGTTGCGCGCCTGGCCGGCCACCGCTAGGGGCGCGAAGAAGGCCGACTCCAGGAAGATGTCGCGGGTCTCGGCATTCACGCCGGAGTGCTCGCCACCCATGACGCCGGCGATAGCCAGGGGGCCGCGCTCATCGGCGATCACCAGGGTGTCATCGGCCAGGGTGACCTCCTGGCCATCGAGCAGCACCAGGCGCTCACCCTCCCTGGCCAGGCGCACCACCACGGCCCCGTGAAGGTTGGCACGATCGAAGGCGTGGAGGGGCTGGCCGAGCTCCAGCATCACGTAGTTGGTGACGTCGACCACCGGATCGATGGAGCGGATGCCGCTGCGACGCAGCCGCTCCACCATCCACAGCGGCGTCTCGGCGGTCACGTCGACCCCCTTGATCAACCGGCCGATATAGCGCGGGCAGCGCTCGGGGTCCTCGACGCGCACCGCGAAGGTCTCGTCATGGGTCGCGGCGACCGGCGCGATGGCGGGCCCGACCACCGGCAGGCGATTGAGCACACCCACCTCGCGAGCCATGCCCTTGACACTCAGGCAGTCGCCGCGATTGGGGGTCAGGTCCACCTCGATGGTATGGTCGTCCAGGCCCAGCCAGGCGCGAAAGTCCTCGCCCACCGGCGCATTCGCCGGCAGCTCCAGGATGCCCGGGGAGGTCTCCTCCTCCAGGCCGAGCTCGGAGGCGGAACAGATCATGCCGCGGGACTCCTGGCCGCGCAGCTTGGCCTTTCTGATCTTGAAGTCGCCGGGTAGCAGGGCCCCGACCCGGGCGAAGGGCACCCGCTGCCCCACCGCCACGTTGGGCGCCCCGCACACCACCTGGACCGGCTCGCCGGAGCCGTCGTCGACCCGGCAGACACTCAGCTTGTCGGCATCGGGGTGCGGGATCTTCTCCAGCACCTCGGCCACCACCACGCCCTCAAAGGTCGCCGCAACAGACTCCACCGCGTCCACTTCGAGCCCGGCCATGGTGATCTGGTCGGCCAGGGCCTGGGTCGTAAGCTGCGGCGACACCCATTCGCGCAGCCACTGTTCAGAAAATTTCATGACAAATCCTGTGTTCTGCTGGTGCGAGGGAGGTCAGGCAAACTGGCGCAGGAAGCGCAGGTCATTGTCGAAGAACATGCGCAGATCATTCACGCCATAGCGCAGCATGGCCAGCCGCTCGGCCCCCATGCCGAAGGCGAAGCCGGTGTAGCGCTCAGCGTCGATGCCGGAGTGGCGGAACACCTCGGGGTGCACCATGCCGCAGCCCATCACCTCGAGCCAGCCGCTGTGGGAGCAGACCCGGCAGCCGTCACCGGAGCACATCACGCACTGGATATCGACCTCGGCGGAAGGCTCGGTAAAAGGGAAGTAGGAGGGACGGAAACGCACCGAGAGATCGTCACGCTCGAAGAAGGCGTGCAGGAAGTCCTCGATGGTGCCCTTGAGATCGGCGAAGCTGACATCCTCGTCCACCAGCAGCCCTTCCACCTGGTGGAACATGGGGGTATGGGTCAGGTCGGAATCGCTGCGGTAGACCCGGCCCGGGCAGACGACACGGATGGGCGGCTTGCCCTCCTTCATGGTGCGCACCTGGACCGGCGAGGTGTGGGTGCGCAGCAGTCGGGTGGCGTCGAAGTAGAAGGTGTCGGCCATGCCCCGCGCCGGATGGTGGGCCGGGATGTTGAGCGCCTCGAAGTTGTGGTAGTCATCCTCGATCTCGGGACCCACCGCCACGTCGTAGCCGATGCGAGTGAAGAGCCCCTCGATGCGCTCCAGGGTGCGCGTCACCGGATGCAAACCGCCGCTGGACTGACCGCGCCCGGGCAGGGTCACGTCGATGCGCTCGGCGGAGAGGCGCGCCTCCAGGGCTGCCTTCTCCAGGGCCGCACGGCGCCCCTCAAGCTCCTCGGCGAGCGCCTGCTTGGCCTGGTTGATCCGTTCACCGGCGGCCGGGCGCTCGGCGGCCGGCAGCTGGCCGAGCCCCTTGAGCAGCGCGGTGATCTCGCCCTTCTTGCCGAGGTAGCGCACACGAAGCTCCTCCAGGGCCGGAATGGTCTCGGCGGCCTGGATCGCCTGGCGGGCCTCGCTGACCAAAGTGGGAAGGTGGTCCATCCGTTGCGCTCCGAATTCAAGTATCAGTCTTCAAGAAAAAGGGGAAGAGCGGCTGCTCTTCCCCCTGAACGTCAACGTGTGCCCTGCCGTGACAGGACACACGCGGATGACGCGGTCACTTACTGGGCAGCCTTGGCCTTCTCGACAATGGCAGCGAAGGCTGCCTTCTCGTGCACGGCCAGATCCGCCAGGACCTTGCGGTCGATCTCGATACCGGCCTTCTTCAGGCCACCGACGAAGCGGCTGTAGGACAGGCCATGCTGACGGGCACCGGCGTTGATACGCTGGATCCACAGGGCGCGGAACTGGCGCTTGCGCTGGCGGCGGTCGCGGTAAGCGTACTGGCCGGCCTTGATGACGGCCTGCTTGGCAACGCGGAACACGCGGCTACGGGCACCGTAGTAACCCTTGGCCTGCTTGAGAATCTTCTTGTGACGACGACGGGCGACAACGCCACGCTTGACACGAGTCATAGCTTACTCCTGACGAAAATAGGGTCTACCAAGGGTTACAGATTGGGCAGCATCCGCTGGATCAGCGCCTTATCGGCGTCGTGGATCTGCTTCATGCCGCGCAGCTGACGCTTACGCTTGGTGGACTTCTTGGTCAGGATGTGGCTACGGAACGACTGCTTGTGCTTGAAGCCGTTGGCCGTCTTCTTGAAGCGCTTGGCGGCGCCACTGTTGCTCTTGATCTTCGGCATGGAAGAACACTCCATTACGAGGTTTTTTTCAGAAAACCCGGGGCCGACGGTGGGCTACCCCACCGCCCGTTGGACGGGCCGCCGGATCACTTCTTCTCTACTGCTGCTTACTGCTTCTTCTTGGGGGCAATGATCATGATCATCTGCCGCCCTTCCATCTTGGGGAAGGACTCCACGGTTCCGATCTCCTCGAGATCGGCGGCGATCCGTTCCATCAGCTTGCGGCCGAGGTCCTGGTGCGCCATCTCACGACCGCGGAAACGCAGCGTGACCTTGCCCTTGTCGCCACCTTCGAGGAAACGGATCAGGTTCTTAAGCTTGACCTGATAGTCGCCCTCGTCGGTGCCAGGCCGGAACTTGACTTCCTTGACCTGAATCTGCTTCGTCTTCTTCTTCTGAGCAGACTTCTGCTTCTTCTGCTCGAAGACGAACTTGCCGTAGTCCATGATCTTGCAGACGATCGGATCGGCATTGGATATCTGTACGAGGTCGAGTCCCGAGGCTTCGGCGCGCTCCAGTGCTTCGCTGGTGGGCACTACGCCCAGCTGCTCGCCGTCGGCATCGATCAGGCGAACCTGATCCTCGGTAATACGCTCGTTCATCGGGGGGCGCTTATCCTGGACGCGCCCTCTTGGGTTGCTTCGCTTGATCGCTCAGTCTCCTTAAGACGATTGACGATGTCGTCAGCCGAGTTCGGCGTTCAGACGCTCGATGAGGTCATCGACCCGCATGGTGCCTAGATCCTCGCCGGTGCGTGTACGCACGGCCACCGAGTCGGCCTCGACTTCCTTATCCCCCACCACGAGGAGATAGGGAACTTTCTGCAACGTATGCTCGCGGATTTTAAAGCCGATCTTCTCGTTCCTCAAGTCCGCCTTGACGCGCAGGCCGATTTTCTGCAAACGCTTCTCGAGATCCAGCACGTAATCGCGCTGGGCATCGGTGATATTGAGGATCACCGCCTGCTGCGGCGCCAGCCACAGCGGCATGGCCCCGGCGTAGTGCTCGATGAGAATCCCCAGGAAGCGCTCGAAGGAGCCCAGGATCGCGCGGTGCAGCATCACCGGGGTCTTGCGGGCGCCGTCCTCGTCGACGAACTGGGCGCCGAGGCGACCCGGCAGGTTGAAATCGAGCTGCAGGGTGCCGCACTGCCAGACCCGATTGAGGCAGTCGCGCAGGGAGAACTCGATCTTGGGGCCGTAGAAGGCCCCCTCGCCCGGCTGCAGTTCCCACTGGAGTCCGGTGGCGTTGAGGGCCGCCTCGAGGCCCGCCTCGGCACGGTCCCACATCTCCGGCTCACCGAGGAAGTCCTCGGGACGGGTGGAGAGCTTGAGCTCCACGTCGTCGAAGCCCAGTTCCTTGTAGACCTTCAGGGTCAGGGCGATGAAGTCCTCGGCCTCGGCCTGGATCTGCTTCTCGGTGCAGAAGATGTGAGCGTCGTCCTGGGTGAAGGCGCGCACTCGCATCAGGCCGTGTAGCGAACCGGAGGGCTCGTTGCGGTGGCAGCTGCCGAACTCGGCCAGGCGTAGCGGCAGGTCCCGGTAGCTCTTGAGGCCCTGGTTGAACACCTGCACGTGGCAGGGGCAGTTCATCGGCTTCACCGCGTAGTCGCGCTTCTCGGACTCGGTGGTGAACATCAGCTCACTGTAGTGCCCCCAGTGGCCGGACTTCTTCCACAGCGAGAGATCCACCACCTGAGGCGTCTTGATCTCCTGGTAGCCATTCTCGATCTGCACCCGGCGCATGTACTGCTCCAGCGCCTGGTACATGGTCCAGCCGTTGGGGTGCCAGAACACCATGCCCGGGGCCTCCTCCTGGAGGTGGAAGAGGTCCATCTTCCGGGCCAGCTTGCGATGGTCGCGCTTCTCGGCCTCCTCGAGGCGCTTGAGGTAGGCCTTGAGCTGCTTCTTGTCGGGCCAGGCGGTGCCGTAGATGCGGGTCAGCATCGGCTTGGTGGCATCGCCGCGCCAGTAGGCACCGGCCAGCTTGGTGAGCTTGAAGGCCTGCAAGTGCCGGGTGTTGGGCACATGGGGCCCCCGACACATGTCGATGTACTCTTCGTGATGATAGAGGCGGATGGTCTCGCCTTCCGGGATCTCGCGCACGATCTCCTGCTTGTAGGGCTCGTCGCGGTCCAGGAAGGTGCGCATGGCGTGATCGCGATCGACGTACTCGCGGCGCACGTCGTAGCCCTTGTCGATCAGCTGCTTCATGCGCTTCTCGATCGCCTCGAGGTCCTCGGGGGTCGCCGGGCGGCCGAAATCGATATCGTAGTAGAAGCCGTCGTCGATCACCGGACCGATCGCCATCTTGGCCTCAGGGAAGAGCTGCTTGACGGCGTGGCCGACCAGGTGGGCGCAGGAGTGGCGGATCACCTCCAGCCCCTCGGGATCGCGAGCGGTGAGGATGGCCACCTCGGCGTCGTGCTCGATCAGGTCGGCGGCATCCACCAGTACACCGTCGATCTTTCCGGCCACACAGGCCTTGGCAAGCCCGGGGCCGATCGCCTCAGCCAGCTGCATCACGGTGATCGGGGTATCGAAGGTTCTCTGACTGCCGTCGGGCAGGGTAACGATGGGCATTAAGGGGGTCCTTGTGCGCAGTGGTGGCCCATACGAGAGACCACGTGTCGCGGTAAACAGCGATGGCAAAGCGGCGCCTACTTTACCAGAGTCGGTCACCGGGGCGCCACCTGCCGCGACCGCCAGCCGGAACGAAGCAGGGGCGCCCGAAGGCGCCCCTGCCGGTCGGGCGATGACTCGCCCGGTTCACGACGGTCGATTACTGACGAACGATCTCGACGCGACGGTTCAGGGCACGGCCCTCGTCGGTGTCGTTGCTCGCGACCGGACGCTCCAGACCGTAGCCCACGGCGATCATGCGGTCACCGGCGACGCCCTGGCTTTCCAGGTAGGTGCGCACGGAATTGGCACGACGCTCGGAGAGGCCCTGGTTGTACTGGGCGGAACCGACGGAGTCGGTGTGACCCTCGATGCGAATGCGCACGTCGGTATGCTCGCGCAGGCGACGAGCGACTTCGTCCAGGGTCGACTCGGCAGCGGGGGTCAGCGCATCGGAATCGAACGCGAAGTTGACCTCGCTGGAGAGGGTCACCGGCTCGAAGTCCGGCACGGGCTCGGGCTCAGGTTCGGGCTCAGGCATCGGCTCGGGCTCGGCCACCGGGGCCGGGGTGCGGTCGGCACACAGCAGGGCGCCGATGGCGGCACCGGCTACGGCACCGGTGGCGGCACCCTCTTCTTCATCGGAGCTGCCGCTGGTGGCGTAGCCGATGCTGCCGCCGATCAGGCTGCCAGCGATGCCGCAGGTCACCGGCTGCTGGTACCAGGGACGATCGGACGAGGGGGTGGTGTTGGGGGTGGCGCAGCCGGCAAGGCCAACCACCAGAGCGGAACCGAGCAGCAAGCCAGTCGTGGACTTCTTCATGTGAAACTCCTTCTCTTTTTCTTTCTTGGTTCCAGGTCAGGCAACAGGTTCACCGCCTTCCCAGATGATCCCGACGATTGGGCGCCGCGGAGTCGGCTCCGCCGCGACCAGACCTCGCCTGCCGCAGACCGCTTCACGATCCGGGCAGGTTCGGCACGGGCCAAGCTTGCAGCAGCTCGCCCCATCTTTCAATCGCCTTCTTATGAACTTAGCAGATCGTTACAATATACGCACAGTGTTCGATAACAGGCGTGAGGCATTCAGGCGTCAGTGCAGGCTGCCCGGCCAGTTGCGCCGGAACTCCAGTACCGCACCGGCCGCACCGAGCACCGCCTCGCGCAGCTCCTCCTCCACGCTCAGCCGCTCGCGATCTTCCTTGAAGCGTTCCTTGGGCGTCAGCGCCTTGCGCGCCGCGTGGGTGTGCAGGTGACGAGTACGCTCATACACCTCACCGAAGGGGCGAAAGGACTCGCGCTCCAGCAGCCGCGGATCCAGGATCTCCAGTAGCACCTTGCAGCGCCAGGCCCCCTCGGTGACATCCACCTGCTCCTGGAGCAGGGCCGAAGCGACGAGTTCGAGGTTCTCCAGGCAGTTGTCGCGAGCGCGGCGCTCCTCCTCCTCACGGAAGGCCTGCCGGCGGCGAACCTCCTGGCGAAGCGTATAGGCGTAGGCGGCCAGGCCGGCGATGATCGCCAGGCCGAGGCCGGCCAGGACAAGCGCAGTCGTTGTCGTCATCAGGGCTCTCGAGGTTGTGGGTCGAATCGGGATTGGCCCCATTCTACCGGTGCCGCCCGCTCTCCCCAACCGCCTGGCGCCCCAGGGCCGCCAGGCGCTCCCGCCAGACCGGTGTCGCACAGGCGATGAAGTGGCCGTTGACCAGGCTCTCCCCCCGCTGGCAGCGCAGTGCCGCCAGGCTGTCCGCCGCGAGGACCGCGCCACCGGCGGCCTCCAGCACCGCCTGGCCAGCGGCGGTGTCCCACTCGCAGGTGGGCGAGAAACGCGGATAGAGATCGGCATGCCCCTCGGCGATGCGGCAGAACTTCACCGAGCTGCCGCAGCGCACCAGTTGGGCGCCAGGGATCGCCGCGATCCATGCCCAGGTGATGGCGTCCAGGTGTGCCCGACTGGCCAGCACCCGTGGCGGCCAGCGGGGCGCCACCTGGATCGGCCGGCGCGCCTCGGCCTGCCAGCGCCAGGCCCCCTGGCCGACGATGCCGGCCCAGCTGGTGCCCAAGGCCGGCGCATGCACCACCCCAAGCACCGGTCGCCCCGCCTCGACCAGCGCCACATTGACGGTAAAGTCATCGAAGCCGTCGACGAACTCGCGCGTGCCGTCCAGCGGGTCGATCAGCCAGAAACGCTGCCACTCTCGGCGCGCCTCCCAGGGCACCTCGCCCCCCTCCTCGGAAAGGATCGGCAGCGTCGAGCCGGCTTCGAGGCCCGCCACCAGGAGCTCATGGGCGGCCAGATCCGCAGCCGTCACCGGCGAGGCGTCCTCCTTGGCGTCTACCCGGAAGCCCGCCTCGCGCACCGCCAGGATGGCACGCCCCGCCTCCTCGCATAGGCGCACCAGGGTCTCGAGGTCCGGCTGAGTATCGCTTGGCATCATGACGGGGCTTCCGGAGGTTTGGGGTGTCGGGTGGGGACGGCGGGAACAGGGTTACCCCTGGCCATGCCCCGGGTCAAGGTTGCCGGCATCCACCGAGCGCGGGCGCGGCGCCTTAGACCAAAGGCGAACAAGCCTATCCTGACGCACAGCTACAACTTAAGTAGAATTCCGCGCTTTCACGCACCCCGGTACCAATCCGCTGATGGAGACACGCATGCCGTCGAGTCCCGATGTTCCCGAGAAGACGCAGGGCCCTTCCGGTCCCGGCCGCTTCGGCCTGTGGCTGGGCCCCGCCCTGTTGCTCGCCACCCTGATTCTGCCGCCCCCTACCGGCATGAGCGAGGCCGCCTGGGCCTGCGTGGGGCTAGCGCTGCTGATGGCCACCTGGTGGTCCACCGAGGCCGTCCCCATCCCGGTCACCTCGCTGCTGCCCATGCTGCTGGTGCCTGCCCTGGGCCTTGGCACCCTGGGCGAGGCCACCGGCAGCTACGCCAACCCGATTATCTATCTCTTCCTGGGCGGCTTCCTGCTCGGCATCTCGATGCAGCGCTGGAACCTCCATCGCCGCCTGGCGCTGCATGTGCTCAAGCTGGTGGGCCACCAGCCCCGTCGCCAGATCGCCGGCTTCATGATCGCCACCGGCTTCCTGAGCATGTGGGTCTCCAATACCGCCACCGCCATCATGATGCTGCCGATCGGCATGTCGGTGATCAGCCTGCTCGGTGACAACAGCGACCCCGACGAGGTCAAGCGCTACGCCACCGCCCTGCTGCTGGCCATCGCCTACTCGGCCAGCATCGGCGGGGTGGCGACCCTGATCGGCACCCCGCCCAATGCCCTGCTGGCCGGCTACCTGGCAGAGGATCGCGGCATCGACATCGGCTTCGCCCAGTGGATGATCATCGGCCTGCCCATCAGCATCGCCATGATGGGCGCGGCCTGGTGGTGGCTGACCCGTGGAGGCTTCCGCCTCGAGGCCGGCGAGGACAGCGCCGGGGTGGTCGGCCAGGAACTGGCCAGGCTCGGCCCCATGAGCGCCGCCGAGCGGCGTGTGGCGATCATCTTCTCGCTGGCGGCGCTGGCCTGGGTGGTGCGCCCCCTGCTCAACGACCTGGGCATGCCGTGGCTCTCCGACACCGGCATCGCCATCGCCGCCGGCGTGGTGCTCTTCCTGGTGCCCAGCGGTCGCGGCGAGGGCGAGCGGCTGATGGTCTGGGAGGAGGCTCAGAAGCTGCCCTGGGGGATCCTGCTGCTGTTCGGCGGCGGCCTGGCACTGGCGGGCACCATCACCGCACCGGGCTCGCCGAATGGATCGCCGGCCAGCTGGCCATCTTCGGCACCTTCCCGCTGCTGGCGATGATCGCCGTGGTGGTCCTGGTGATCATCTTCCTCACCGAGGTGACCTCCAACACCGCCACCGCCGCGGCCTTCCTGCCGCTGCTGGGCGCCCTGTCCCTGTCGCTGGACATCTCGCCGCTGCTGGTCACGGTGCCGGCCGCCATCGCCGCCAGCTGCGCCTTCATGATGCCGGTGGCCACGCCGCCCAATGCCATCGTGTTCGCCACCGGCCACATGAAGATCCAGTCGATGATCCGCGCCGGTTTCGCCCTCAACCTGATCAGCACCGTGCTGGTCACCCTGATGGCCTACTTCCTGCTGATCACCCTCTGGTAGGCCACCACGCCTGACGACACCTCGCTCTCCAACACGACTCCGCCCGGCCTTGGCCGGGCGGAGTCATCGGTGCCACCGACTCATCCCCACAGGGACCAGGCCATGGCGTAGTGGTCGAGCAGCAACACGCCAAAGACGCCGAGGATATAGCGGATCGAGAACCAGAAGGCGGCCAGGGGGGCCCTGGGGTCCTGGCCCCGCCACACCTTCCAGTTCCAGTACATGAAGCGCGCATTGAGCGCCACCATACCCACCAGGTAGACGGCCCCGCTCATGCCAATGGCGAAGGGCATCAGGGTCACCGCCACAGTGAGCCACCCGTACAGCCACACCTGCAGCCGGGTAAAGGCCTCGCCGTGGGTCACCGGCAGCATCGGCACCCCGGCGCGGGCGTACTCCTCGCGCTTGTGCAGCGCCAGCGCCCAGAAGTGCGGCGGGGTCCAGGCGAAGATGATCAGCACCAGCAGCAGCGGCTCGGGACCGACCTGCCCGGTCACCGCCGTCCACCCCAGCAGCGGCGGCGCCGCCCCGGCCACCCCGCCGATCACGATGTTCTGCGGCGTGGCGTGCTTGAGAAAGGCGGTATAGACCAGCGCATAGCCGATCAGCGAGCCCAGGGTCAGCCAGGCGGTGAGTGCATTGACCTGCCAGGCCAGCAGGCCCACGCCCGCCACCGAGAGCAGCGTGGCCCACGCCAGCGCCACCGCGCTGGGCATGCGCCGAGCCGCCAGCGGGCGGCGGGAGGTGCGCAGCATCATCGCATCCAGCCGCCGGTCGACCACGTGGTTGAAGGCCGCGGCGCCGCCGGCGGCCAGCCCGATGCCGGCCAGCCCGAAGACCACCACGGCCAGCGACGGCAGTACCGGGCGCGCGAGCGCCATGCCCACCAGGGCGCACACCAGCATCACCACCACTACCCGCGGCTTGCACAGGGTCAGTAGGTCTCTCCAGCCCCAACGGGCCGACTCCAGCGGCACGGACGCTGCCGTGCGAACTTGCGTCATCATGGCCTCAGACATGGACCCACTCCTTCTTGGTCGATTGTTGTAATGCCGACACGCCTTCGGCCTCGCGCCAGGCCCACACCGCCATGGCCATGGCGATCACCAGCGCCACCGCCCCGGCGGTGTGCAGCAGCGCCAGCCACAGCGGCAGCCACAGCAGCACATTGGCGATGCCTAGCCCCAGCTGTACCACATAGAGGCCAGCCAGCGCCCCCAGCCAGGGCCTCAGACGCGCCTCATGCCAGTGGCGCATGGCCAGCAGCAACAGCGCCAGCCCCAGCACCAGGGCCCCCAGCCGATGCCCCATCTGGATGGCCGTGCGCGCATCGGCATGCAGCTGGCCATGCAGGTAGTTGGGCCCCACGCTCTGGGTCAGGTGAAAGCCCTCGCTCCAGTCCATGGCCGGCCACCACTGGCCGTTGCAGGTCGGAAAGCCCTGGCAGGCGATGCCCGCATAGTTGCTGGAGACCCAGCCTCCCAGGGCGATCTGCGCCACCAGCAGCAGCATGGCGAGCCCCCAGAGCGGCGTCAGCGGGCGGCGCGGCGGCGCCACGCCACCCGGCGTCAGTCGGCCGCCGGCGAAGCGACGCAGCCGCAGGTGCAGCCACAGGAACAGCAGCATCACCGACAGCCCGCCGAGCAGGTGGAGGGTCACCACCTGAGGCCACAGCTTGAGGGTCACGGTGAAGGCCCCGAAGGCCCCCTGCACCAGGATCACCGCCAGCAGCGCAAGGCTCACCCCCCAGGGATAGTCGGGCTGACGACGCAGCGGCGCGCCCAGCACCACCAGGGCGATCACCAGCAGCCCCAGTGCTGATGCCACGTAGCGATGCACCATCTCGACCCAGGCTTGGAAGGTCTCGAGCGGCGCCTCGGGCGTGTGGGCCATGGCCCGGGTCTCATCCGGCACCACCAGCCGCCCGTAGCAGCCGGGCCAGTCCGGGCAACCCAGTCCGGCATCCACCAGCCGGGTGAACACCCCCACCAGGATCACCGCCACGGTGAAGCCCCCCCCCCCACCAGGCTGAGAGCCATGAGCCGCCGCAGGCGGCGCCGATATGCCTCATTGGTCATTGTCGTCATCCCTGTCGCTTCCTAGCGTCCCGCCAGCCTGGGCTCATCCCGACGCAGCACCTCGGGGTTCATGCGCAGCAGGCGATTCACATCGTCGAGCACATCCCGGGGCGACACCTCGGGCCCATAGGCGAGCACCGGCACACCCCGCGGGTCCAGCACCCAGAGGTGGTCGGGGGCATGCCATGCCGGGGGCTCGGTCCAGTGGGCCACCGCCTCACCGGGCAGTGCACTGGCCTCACCGCCGACCCGCAGCCGGCTGACCCGCGGCGCCTCGCGCCCCAGGGCCCGGTGCAGGCGCCACCACTGGTCGGCCAGCGCCGCACACTGGTCGCCGCAGTCGAAGGCCAGTACCCAGTCACCGCCAAGCCCGGCGGCGTGCTCCCCCTCCAGGGGCCAGGCCGCCAGCGCCGGGAGATCCGGCGCCAGATCCCCGTGGGCGGTACGCTGCTCGGGAATGCCGACCCGCCAGGTCACCATGGCCCAGGCCACCAGCAACGGCAGTGCGAAGAGCGACAGCAGCGCCAGCACCTTGAGGCGGGACGCACGGGCTCGAGAGGTCTGACTCATCACAAGCTCTCCTGCTTGTTGTCTGTACGACAGGGATCATCATTGACCGCCCGGCGGTCACGCCCCAGGCGGCGGCCACCGATCACCATCACCACCAGGGCGGCCAGCGCCAGCCCCCACCACTGCACGGCGTAGCCCAGGTGGCGACTGGGGGGCATCACGCTGGGCGTCCACCAGGGTTCGAGCCGCCCCGGGCCCTGCTCGAGGTGCAGCCAGCCGTCATGGGCAAAGGGTCGCTCCCAGGCATCGAGCTGGATGCGCTGCAGGCGCTGCCCCTCGCGGTTGGGGCCGAACAGCGGCGCCCCCTCGCCCGCCTCCTGCCAGCGCCCCTCCAAGGTCACCAGACCTTGCGGGGTCGCCACCTCCGGAGTCTCACGGCCGGCACCACTGGCCAGGAAGCCTCGCTGCACCAACCACAGGCGGCCGTCGGCGGTGCGCAGCGGGGTCAGCGGCGCCACGCCGTGACGCCCATTGAGCACCCGGTTGTCGAGGAACAGCGTCTGCTCGGCGAGGTACTCACCGCTCAGGGTCAGGTGGCTGCCGTCCGGCGGCCGCTGGTGCGGTGCCTCCAGGTGCGGCGCCGCCGCAAGGCCCGCCAGGTAATCACGCTTCTCGCCCGCCCGCTCCCACTGCCAGAGCCCGAGCCCCAGGCCGAGCAGCACCAGCGGCGCCCACAGCAGCCACCACAGGCGTTGCCGCCATGGCCCGCGACGGGCATGCTGAGAGGGAGAATCGTTCAAGGAGTGCTCCATGCTACTCAAGGTCCTGATCGCACTGGTATTCCTGGCCATGCTGGCGAGCCTTGCCGCCGGTGCGGGCTTCCTGCTCCGCGACGAGGCCGCCTCGCGCCGGCTGCTGGTGTCACTCAAGCTCCGCGTCGCCCTGGCCGCCACCCTGCTGGGTCTGCTCTTCTACGGCTTCTACGCCGGCGGTCTCGCCGGCTGAACGCAGCCCGGGATGCTGGCGGACCCAGCCAGCCCCGGGCTCAGAAGACATAGACGAACAGGAACAGGCCGATCCACACCACGTCCACGAAGTGCCAGTACCAGCAGGCCGCCTCGAAGCCGAAGTGGTTGTCGCTCGAAAAGTGGCCGCGCAGCACGCGCACCAGCATCACCGCCAGGATGGTGGCGCCGATGATCACGTGGGCTCCATGGAAGCCGGTGAGCAGGAAGAAGGTCGCCCCGTAGATGCCCGCCTCCAGGGTGATACCGTAGTGGACATAGGCCTCGTAGTACTCGATGCCCTGGATGGTGATGAAGCTGATGGCCAGCAGCAGGGTGGCGAACAGCCAGTTGCGGGTGGTCTCGCGATGCCCCTCCTTGAGCCCCTCGTGGGCCACCGTCAAGGTGATACTCGACGCCACCAGAATCAGGGTGTTGACCAGCGGCAGCTGCCAGGGGCTGAAGGTGTCGCGGGGGCCGGTCACATCCCCGGGCGGCTCGAGCAGCGGCCAGCTGGCGGTGAATTCCGGCCACAGCAGCGCCGCCACCCCCTTGGCCCCCTCGCCGTCGAGCCATGGCAGGGCAAAGGTGCGGATATAAAAGAGCGCCCCGAAGAAGGCGGCGAAGAACATCACCTCGGAGAAGATGAACCAGCCCATGCCCTGGCGGAAGGAGCGGTCCATCTGGGCGTCGTAGAGCCCCTGGCGGGACTGCTTCACCACGTCGCGAAACCACAGCCCCATCACCGCCAGCACCGCCAGCAGCCCCGCCGTCATGACCAGGGTACCGCGGTCGTACACCAGCACCATGCCGGTGCCGACCATCATCAGGCCCAGGGCCAGCGAACCGAGGATCGGCCACTTGCTGGTTGCCGGAACGTAGTAGCTGCCACCGCTCATGCCTCATCTCCTTTGCCGGCAGTCGCCCGAGCCTGAAGCGGCGCCTCGTCGCGGGTGACCGGATACAGGGTGTAGACCAGGGTTACCGTATTGACCTCGGGCGGCAGGTCCCGGGCCAGCTGGAACACCAGCGGCAGCTCCAGGCGCTCGCCCGCCTCCAGATGCTGCTCCTCGAAACAGAAGCAGCTCACCTTGCGCAGGTGACGCGTGGCATTCGAGGGCGAGACACTGGGCACCGCCCGCCCCCAGGTGCCCTCGCCGCTGGCATTGTGGAAGGCGAAGCCCACCTCGGTGGTCTGTCCCGGGTGGACGCGCATCTGGCGGGTCTCCACCTCGAGGTTCCAGGGCAGCCCCGACCCGTTGCGGGTGATGAACTGCACGGTAACGTAGCGCGAATCGTCCACCCCCTCGTGCACGATGGCCTGGGCGGTGGTGTCCACCTTGCCGTTGATGCCGGTGACGCGGCAGAAGACGTCATAGAGCGGCACCAGGGCGAAGGCGAAGGCGAACATGCCCACCAGGGTGGCCACCGAGCGCACCACCGTTCGGCGCACGCCGGGGTTGGGGGCGGTGGAGTGTTGCTGGGGCTCTGTCATGGGTCACCTCCTTGGGCGCGGGCCAGGCTCGCTCAGTGCTCATGGCGCTGGAAGGTCGGCGGCGTTTCGAAGGTGTGCAGCGGGGCCGGGCTCGGCACGCTCCACTCGAGATCCTCGGCACCCTCCCAGGCCTTGGCCGGCGCCTTCTCACCGCCGCGCACGCAGAGGATCACTACCGCGACGAAGAGCAGCTGCGAGGCGCCGAACATGAAGGCGCCCAGGCTCGACACCAGGTTGAAGTCGGCGAACTGCAGGGCGTAGTCGGGAATGCGCCGCGGCATTCCTGCGAGCCCCGAGAAATGCATGGGGAAGAAGGTCAGGTTGACGCCGATCACCGAGAGCCAGAAGTGCCACTGGGCCAGCTTCACGTTGGGGTAGTGGCCGGTCCACTTGGGCAACCAGTAGTAGACCCCCGCCATGATGGCGAAGACCGCCCCGGGCACCAGCACGTAGTGGAAGTGGGCCACTACGAAGTAGGTGTCGTGGTACTGGAAGTCCGCGGGGGCGATGGCCAGCATCAGGCCGGAGAAGCCACCGATGGTGAAGAGCACCACGAAGGCCAGGGCGAACAGCATCGGCGGCTCGAAGGTGATGGAGCCGCGGAACAGAGTGGTGATCCAGTTGAACACCTTCACCCCAGTGGGTACCGCGATAATCATGGTGGTGTACATGAAGAACAGCTCGGCGACCAACGGCAGCCCCACCACGAACATGTGATGCGCCCACACCAGGAAGGAGAGAATGGCAATGGCGGCGGTGGCATAGACCATGGAGGCGTAGCCGAACAGCCGCTTGCGGGCGAAGGTCGGGATGATCGCCGAGACGATACCGAAGGCCGGCAGGATCATGATGTAGACCTCGGGATGCCCAAAGAACCAGAAGAGGTGCTGGAACAGCACCGGGTCGCCGCCGCCGGCGGCATTGAAGAAGTGGGTGCCGAAGTTGATGTCCATCAGCATCATGGTGATCACCCCGGCCAGTACCGGCATCACCGCGATCAGCAGGAAGGCGGTGATCAGCCAGGTCCAGACGAACAGTGGCATGTCCATCAGCCGCATGCCCGGTGCGCGCATGTTGATGATGGTGGCGATGATGTTGATGGCGCCGAGGATCGAGCTGATCCCAGCGATGTGCAGCGAGAGAATAAAGAAGGTGGTGGACGGCGGCGCATAGGTGGTGGAGAGCGGCGCGTAGAAGGTCCAGCCGAAGTTGGGCCCGCCCCCCGGCATCAGCAGGGTGGAGAGAAGCAGCAGGAAGGCCACCGGCAGCAGCCAGAAGCTGAAGTTATTGAGCCGCGGCAGGGCCATGTCCGGCGCACCGATCTGCAGCGGGATCATCCAGTTGGCCAGCCCCGTGAAGGCCGGCATGACCGCCGCGAAGACCATGATCAGGCCGTGCATGGTGGTCATCTGGTTGAAGAATTCCGGATTGACCAGCTGCAGGCCCGGCTGGAAAAGCTCGGCCCGCACCACCAGCGCGAAGATGCCGCCGATGAAGAACATGATCAGTGAGAAGATCAGGTAGAGGCTACCGATCTCCTTGTGGTTGGTGGTCAGCAACCAGCGCAGGATGCCACGCGGCGGCGCGGGATGGGCGGCTGCCTGGCCGCCGGCGGTGGCCGAGGTGCTCTGCTCGACGGGGTGATGCGGAGGCAGCTTGGGCGCCATCGTAAATCTCCCTGATCTGTCATTGTGCTGTTGTTATTGGTTCGCCAGCTTGTCGACCACGTCAGCCGGCTGGACGGCGTCGCCGGTGTCGCTGCCCCAGGCGTTGCGCGTCCAGGTGGTCACGGCGGCGATCTCGACCGGGTTCAAGGTGCTGCGGAAGGCCGGCATCGCCGTACCGGAGACGCCGTTGACGATGGTGTCCAGGTGCCACTCGAGGTCGTCAAGCAGCCGCTGGTTGCCGGCGAGCGCCGGGAAGGCCGGCGCCGCCCCCTGCCCCTCAGGCTGGTGGCAGGAGGCACAGATGCTGGCATAGACCGCCTCACCGCGCTCCATCAGCTCCTCAAGTTCCCACTCGCGATCGACGCCCATCGCCTCCTGCTCCGCCTCCTCGCGACGCTCGGCGAGCCAGGTATCGAACTCCTCCTCCTCCATGGCGTGCACCACGATCGGCATGAAGCCGTGATCCATACCGCAGAGCTCGGTACACTGGCCGCGATAGATGCCAGGCTCGTTGATGCGCACCCAGTTCTCGTTAACGAAACCGGGAATGGTGTCCTGCTTGACGGCGAAGTCCGGCACCCACCAGGAGTGGATGACATCGTCTGAGGTCATCAGGAAGCGCACCTTGCGATTGATAGGCAGTACCAGAGGATTGTCCACCTCGAGCAGGTAGTGCTCCTCCCGCGGCTCATCCCCACGAATCTGGGCGCGAGGTGTACTCATGCTGGAGTTGAAAGCGACCTCCTCGCCCAGGTACTCGTAGCGCCAGCGCCACTGCTGGCCGATGATCATCACATCGAGCTCGGCATCGGAGGCGTCGTACATCTTCTTGAGGGTCGCGGTGGCCGGCACCGCCATGCCCACCAGGATCAGCAGGGGAACGGCGGTCCACAGCACCTCCACAGTGGTGTTCTCGTGGAAGTTGGCCGCCTTGGCACCGCGGGAGCGACGGAACTTGAACAGGGAGTAGAACATCACCCCGAACACGACCACACCGATGATCACGCAGATCCAGAAGATGGTCATGTGCAGGGAGTAGATCTCACGACTGAGATCGGTGACCCCCACCGGCATATTCCAACCGCTGGCGACTGCCGCGGGGCCGAACGCAAGCCCCATCAGACAGCTCGCCATCCACACGAACAACGTGCGCATCGGCGCCTCCTTGTTTCCTTGTTATTGTTGTCTTAGCGGTTAACGCAACATTAGCTGTGTCTGCGATGCAGTATAGAAGGCCCTACCGTAACAACTCGCCGCAGTCGCCGGGTGTACCAACGCCGGATTCAACGGGACCCCTTCAGCGCGCGACCACGATGGCCACCGCCGCCACTCCCACCACGAACAGCAGCCCCATCAGCACGCCCACCACGATGAAGGCCAGCGGCCTGCCCTGCTCGAAGTCCTCGCGTCGGCGCTGCTCCTTCTGCACGCCGAAAAATGCCGCCAGTACCGACTTGATCACGCGCCACATCGCCAGCTCCTTGTCTGTTCATCGGGTGGCAGGGTGCGGTGTGACGGACGTCAAGTAAACGCTCATTCCCCGCGTCACTCCGCCGACCACCTCTCCTATACGCTAGCCCGGATACCGCATCATAAATGAAAAAATCGGCTGAAAATCGGTTATAATTCAAGAACCTAAAGCAGGACATCTTCCTGAAGCTGGCTGGCAAACTGGTGCCTGGGTAGCGCCGCGGCGTGCTGTCCCCGGCACAGAAAACACATGGGGGTTGGGGGCAGTGCGCCTTGAGCAAAGGAAATTGTTCAATAGCAATATATAGCCAACTTCCAGCTCTGGGCGGCATCATCGCCACCCAACCTGGCATCTGGGTGCTGCTGACCAACCCGGTGCAACATCCGGGCTAGAAGGCGGCGATTTGGTCGGCGGTGAGCTCGCGCCACTCCCCTTCGGGCAGCTCACCCAGCGCCAACGGACCGATGGACTCGCGGTGCAGGGCGACCACGTGGTTGCCGATGGCGGCGAACATGCGCTTCACCTGGTGGTACTTGCCCTCGTATAGGGTGAGCTCGGCGACCGTCGGCTCGCGCATGGCAAGCTCCGCCGGGCGGGTGGGTGTCTCCTCACCGTCGAGCACCACGCCCTCGGCGAAGGCCTCGATGGCGCGCGCCAGCGCATCGCCCTCCAGCGGCTCGGCCAAGGTGACCCGGTAGACCTTGCCGCAGCGGTGCTTGGGGGAGGTGACCCGGTGGGACCACTGGCCGTCGTCGGTCAAGAGCACGAGCCCGGTAGTGTCGACGTCGAGACGCCCCACCGGCTGCAGGCGCTCCACCTTGGGCAGCTCGATCAGGTCGATGGCCCGGGGATAGAGGGTGCGCCGGGCGGTGCACTCCACCCCTGCAGGCTTGTGGAGCATCACGTAGCGCAGCCCCACCAGGGTCAGGGGCGCGTCGTTCCAGATCACCCGGCTGGCCTCATCGATCTGGGTGGCGGGGTTCTTGACGATCTCGCCGTCGACACTGACTTCGCCGCGATGCAGGGCCTTCTTGGCCAGGCTGCGGGTCAGGTCGGTGGTCTCGGAGAGGAAGCGGTCGAGGCGCATCAGAAGCCGACTCCATCCGAGAGGATGAAGTGGTCGGCGTCGCGCCAGGCGGGAAACTTCTCCCGAAAGGCCTTGAGCTCGTCAAGCGACAGGCTGCCGGTCTTCACGAAGACGCGGCCTTCGGGCTCGTCGATCAGCGCCTCGCCCTTGGCGTCGATCAGCATGGAATCGCCGGCGTAGGGCAGTCCGTTGGCGTCTTCGCCGACGCGATTCACGCCGATCACCGGGCAGAGGTTCTCGATGGCGCGGGCCTGCAGCAGGGTGCACCAGGGGTGACGCCGCGGGGCCGGCCAGTTGGCCACGCAGAGCAGGGCGTCGTACTCGAAGTGCTCGCCGGGGGCCGGCTGCTGGCGCAGCCAGACCGGGAAGCGCAGGTCGTAGCAGACGCTGAGCAGGAGCCGGAAGCCCTTGAGCTCGACGATCACCCGCTCGTGGCCCATGGCGTAGCGCTCGTGCTCGCCGGCCATGCGGAACAGGTGGCGCTTGTCGTAGGTGGCAAGCGACCCGTCGGGGCGTGCCCATACCAGGCGGTTGAAGTAGTCCCCGTTCTCCACCACCGCTACGCTGCCGGTGACCACGCAGCCGCGCTGGCGTGCCTGCCCCTGCAGCCAGGCCACGCTGCGGCTCTCCGCCATGGGCTCGGCCATCTCCCGAGAGTTCATGGTGAAGCCGGTGGCGAACATCTCGGGCAGCACGATCAGGTCGGTATCGGCCTGACCGAGGCCGCCCAGGGTCTCCTCCAACATCCGACAGTTGGCATCCGGGTCTTCCCAGCGCAGGTCGCACTGCACCAGGGTCACTCTCAGCTCGCTCATGGGCCGCTCCTGCTCGATAGGTGATAGTGACAGCAAGCGTGACTGCTCCCCGCCCTAACGGGCGAGGCTTCCCACTTCTCAGGCAGCAACCGGCGACATGCCGGACTTACGCAAGCCTCCATGGGCAGAGACGGACAGCCCTTCCGCCTTCAGCTCGATAATGCCTTGATGCTTGATGTTCAGCGCCGCGTTGATGTCCCGGTCGTGCTGTGTGTGGCAGGCGGGGCACTCCCACGACCGGACGTTCAACGGCATGGCGTCCATCTTGTGCTGGCAGACATGGCAGGTCTTGGAGCTGGCAAACCACGGGTCGATCTTGACCAGATGCTTGCCCTGCTCCTTGGCCTTGTAGTCCAGCTTGGTCACCAAGGCATGCCAGGACGCATCGCCGATGTGCTTGGCGAGGCGGGCGTTCTTCATCATGTTGCGGACCTTCAGCGTCTCGACGATCACCGCTTGGCTGTCGTCAACGATCTGTCGAGAGAGCTTGTGCTGGAAGTCATGGCGGGCATTCGCCAGCCGCTCGTGCGCCTTGGCGACGAGTAACCGTGCCTTGGCCCGATTGGCGCTGCCCTTCTTCGTGCGGGACAACGCCTGCTGCTTGCGCTTGAGATTTTGCTGCGTCTGCTTGAGGAAGCACGGATTGGCGATCTTGCGGCCGGTGGAGTCAATGGCCAGATACGACAGCCCCATATCGAGGCCCACGACCTTAGCGGCGTCAACGTCCTTCAGCGGTGCCGGGGCAGCCTGCTCAGTGTCAAACAGCAACGAGGCGTAGTGCTTGCCGGTGACGGTACGGGTCAGGGTGATGCTTTTCAGCCTGCCCTCGACCTGGCGATGCATCCTGGCCTTGATCGGCCCGAGCTTGGGGACCTTGATCCAGTCGTCGCCGGCCTTGACGCCGACGCAGTGATAGCTGGACTGCTTGCCCCGCTTGCTCTTGAAGCGCGGATAGCCGGCTTTCTGCGCGGGGTCGAAGAAGCGCTGGAAGGCATGATCGAGGTTGAGGCACGCCTTGCTGGAGGGCGATGGAATCCGCCTCTTTCAGCCATCCGTACTTGCGCGATTTCTTGGCCACCGGGAGCAGCTTTTTGATGTCGTGCTTGGCGCTCAACGACTGGCCGTGGCGCTGGTAGCGATGGGACATGATGCGAAGGCCGGTGTTATAGACGAAGCGCACCGCGCCGAACTGGCGGTTCAGGAACTCCGCCTGCTCGGTCGTGGGGTAGAGTCGTACCTTCGTAGCCTTCAGCATGGCGCGCCATTGATGCATAGATATATGTACAGCTTATGCCGCCGGGCCCCATACCGCAAACCCAGCAGCGCTATCGCGCTGCCCGCTTGTATCCCCGCCCGAGTGGGCGAGGGTTTACGCGGATTTTTGCTAACTCAGGCCCGGAGCCACGTCAGCCGCCCCGTGGCGGCAAGGCCAATAGCCTGCTAACGTACAGCTTTTCCCGTCACCTTATACGCCGCCCTGGCCACGAGACCCCGATGCGCCCATCGCCGAGCCCTGCCCCCGATCGCGAACCCGCCAAGGGGGTCGCCTTCGGTCTCTCCGCCTATATCCTGTGGGGCTGCTTTCCGCTCTTCTTCGCCCTGTTCCAGGGGGTGCCGGCCTTCGAGATCCTGATCCACCGGATCCTCTGGTCCTGCCTGTTCCTGGTGGGGCTGGTCACCCTGCTTAAGCGCTGGGCACCGGTCCGCAAGGCTCTGAGCGAGCCGCGCCGCCTGGGCAGTGTGCTGGGCTGCGCTCTGCTGATCGCGATCAACTGGGGGCTCTACATCTATGCGGTGGAGACCCGCCAGGTGCTGCAGGCGAGCCTGGGCTACTTCATGACGCCGCTGGTCAACGTGGCGCTGGGGATGCTGGTGCTGCGCGAGACCATGCACCGGCTGCAGGCGGCGGCCGTGGGGCTCGCCGCCGTGGCAATTCTGATCCAGCTGCTGCTGCTCGGAGAGCTGCCGTGGATCAGCCTGGGGCTCGCCTTCTCCTTCGGTACCTACGGGCTGCTGCGCAAGCAGGTTCCGCTGGACGGCCTCTCGGGGCTCTTCGTGGAGACCTTGCTGCTGCTGCCGCTGGCACTGCTGACGCTGGCCAGGCTGGTCCAGGTCGACCTCTCCCACTTCCTGGGAGAGCCCCGCACCACCCTGCTGCTGATCGCCAGTGGGGTGATCACCGCCCTGCCCCTGCTGGCCTTCGCCGGCGCGGCCAGGCGGCTGCGCCTGGCCACCCTGGGTTTTCTGATGTACATCAACCCCACCATCCAGTTCGGCATCGCCCTGCTCGTGTTCGGCGAGCCTCTCACGGCGGTGCAGCTGGCCACCTTCTCGCTGATCTGGACGGCGCTGGCGCTCTACACCTGGTCCGCCTGGCAGGGGCGCGCGCGGCGCGAGATGGCCGGGGAGTGATCACGACAGGGCTTCTTGCTGCCGCCGCGCCGGATCCGGCGAAGCTCGCACCTCTGGATCCGCCGCCTGCAGCTCGCCCTCGAAGGAGGACGGCACCTGCTTCGTGTTCGTGTCGTGACTCTCGAGCACCGGGGAGTAGCCGACCCGAAAGCCGCCCCAGTGCTTGCCCGCCACCATGAGTGGCACCGACAGGTCGTGCATGATTTCACCGGTGTCACGCTTGTAGGTCTGCAGCAACAGCGGCTGGCGGTGACTGCCGCAGCGCTTGCCGGTCGGGTCATCGAAGATCCGCTTGCTGCGGCTGAACTTGAGATCGTGCGCGAGATCCCCGGTGGGAGGATGGCTGACGGCCAGGTTGTGGGTCGGCACATAGCCGTTACGATCGCAGCTGATGGCGTAGGCCAGGCCATATGCCTTGAGCAGCGGTTCCTGCACGCCAGGAAAGAGACGGTCGCAGCACTCGTCATAGCGCGTCCGATACTTGGTGGGCTGGGTATCCGGCACCGGCTCATAGCGGTCGTCGAAGAGCTGATCGATACTCAGCTCCCCGCGGCGCAGCGCCTTCTCCAGCAGTCCCTGCAGCTGATCCGCCGCCTGACGTGCCACGCGATAGACCTGCTGATGGCGGCCATCGAGACGCTGCTGGGCCAAGGCCGCCTCGACCTCTTCGGCGCTCTGCATCAGGGCACGGGCCTGGCACGCCAGACTGTGCATGTCGCGGTTGCCCTCATCGACCTCCCGGGACAACGACTGCAGGGTGCCGGCAATCCGCTGGCTATGGTGCCTCGTGTCCTCCATGGCGGTGGCGATCTCGGCAATCTCGCGCTCCACGCCCTGCACGCTGTGGTTCATGGCGGTGAGGCGCTCCCCCACCGTCGTTATCTCGGCCGCCTGGTGCCCCACGCGCCCCATCAGCGAACCGATGTTCTCGACCACCTGGTGAATGCTCACGCCGATATCGCTTACCAGGGATTCGACGTGGCGGGTCGCATCGGCCGTCCGCCCGGCCAGCGCCCTGACCTCGCCTGCTACCACGGCAAAGCCGCGCCCGTGCTCCCCGGCCCGCGCCGCCTCGATCGAGGCATTCAGGGAGAGCAAGTTGGTCTGCTCGGCGATCTCCTCGATCATGGCGGTGACCCGCTTCACGCTGCCGGCCTTCTCCTCCAGGGAACCGAGCTGCGCCAGCGCCTCGGAGGAGCGCTCGGCCAGCGCCTGCATCTCGGTGATCACCGCATCGAGTTGCTCTCGACTCGCCTCGCTCCCCTCCCGGGAGCTGGTCGCCAGCCGGGCGACCTGACTCGCCCCGCTGGCCACCTGCTCGATGGCACTGCTGATGGCCGTCATGCTGGTGGAGGCGTCATGGACAACGCGCTCCTGGCGCGTCAGCCGCTGATCGAGGCGATCGGCGTGGTGGGAGACCTCGGCGGAGGCGATGGCCGCCACGCCGGTGCGCCCTACCAGGTCATGACCCAGGCGGCGCAGGGCCAGATAGTCCTGCACCGAAGGCAGCCAGGCTCGCCGCCGAGCCTTCAGCTCCGCGGCAGGCAAGGCGTAGACCCTTAGCATCCTGGCATAGAGGGCCAGGGCGCCGGCCACGGCGGCGAGCGGCAGGGCAAGCCAGGGAGTCCAGGGAG
This sequence comes from Halomonas sp. A11-A, assembly GCF_003182195.1. Lineage (GTDB taxonomy): Bacteria > Pseudomonadota > Gammaproteobacteria > Pseudomonadales > Halomonadaceae > Halomonas > Halomonas alkalicola. The sequence continues at coordinate 38,419 of NZ_QGTM01000003.1, read as the reverse complement.
ACACCCCGTACTGGGTGACCACGCCGGCCGCAACGGCCACCAGCGCGGCCAGAAGATGGATGAAAAGCTGCATCGCCATGCGCCCCATACGTTGATGTTATTTCAGGACCGCAGCTTAGTCCCTTCGGCGCCGGGTGAGACCTGCACTTTGGCCTGACACACCATGGTAGGACTCAAGTTCTGACAGCGTTGGACGACAATGGCGAACACACTTGCCCTGCATCAACAAAGCGGCGCCGTCCCCCTGCCAGGACAAGGGGACGGCGCCGCTCTTGGATGACGAGGTAATCAGCGCTGGCTTGCGGCCAGGGCCTGATCGAGGTCGGCGAGGATGTCGTCAATATGCTCGATGCCGATGGAGAGGCGCACCATGTCCGGCGTCACCCCCGCCTTGACCAGCTCCTCGTCGTTGAGCTGGCGGTGGGTGGTGGCGGCGGGAATCGATGAGCAGGTCTTGGCATCGCCGATGTTGACCAGGCGCAGGATCATGCCCAGGGCGTCGTAGAAGCGCGCGCCGGCCTCGCGGCCACCCTTGATGCCGAAGCTCAGGATGCCCGAGGCGCGCCCGCCCATGTACTCCTGGGCCAGGCCGTGGTCCTTGTGGCTCGACAGACCCGCGTACTTCACCCAGGTCACCGCGTCGTGGCCCTCCAGGTACTCGGCCACCCGCTGGGCGTTGTCACAGATCCGCTCAATGCGCAGCGCCAGGGTCTCGAGCCCCTGCAGCAGGTTCCAGGCGGCCTGGGCGGAGAGCGCCGCGCCCATGTTGCGCAGCGGCACCACCCGGGCGCGGCCGATGAAGGCGGCCTCGCCGAGATCCCGCGTGTAGCAGACCCCGTGGTAGGAGACATCCGGCTGGTTGAGCAGCGGGAAGCGCTCGGCGTGCTCGGCCCAGGGGAACTTGCCGGAGTCGACGATCACCCCGCCCACGGTGTACCGTGGCCGCCGATGTACTTGGTGGCCGAATGGATCACGATGTCGGCGCCGTGCTCGATGGGACGCCACAAGAAGGGGGTGGGCACGGTATTGTCTACGATCACCGGTACGCCGTGGCGATGGGCCACCTCGGCCAGGGCCTTCATGTCCACCACGCTGCCCGACGGGTTGCCGACGCTCTCGCAGAAGACCGCCTTGGTGCGCGCATCGATCAGCGCCTCGAGGCCGGCCAGGTCGTCCTTGTCGGCGAAGCGCACCTCGATGCCCTGGCGCGGCAGGGTGTGGGCGAAGAGGTTATAGGTGCCGCCGTAGAGCTCGCTGATCGAGACGATATTGTCGCCCGCCTCGGCGATGGTCTGGATGGCATAGGTGATGGCGGCCATGCCCGATGCCACGGCGAGGCCGGCGAGCCCGCCCTCCAGGGCCGCCACGCGCTGCTCGAGCACCGCACAGGTGGGGTTCATGATCCGCGAGTAGATGTTGCCCTCGACCTTGAGGTCGAAGAGGTCGGCGGCGTGCTGGGCGCTGTCGAAGGAGAACGAGGTGGTCTGGTGGATGGGCACCGCCACCGAGTGCTGGTCGTCGGGGGCATAGCCGTGATGCAGGGCGATGGTTTCGCGCTTCATGAGGTGTCCTTGCGGTTGTTGTGGATGAGCCGATGTGGATGATCCGGCGTGGGTGGTGGGCCGACACGGCCATTTCACCAGATCTAACCCACTCTGAACACGGCCACGCATATCGTTTAGTCTCTAGGGTCACTCCCTACGCCGAACGAAGAACGGATGCTCAAGCGCTACCTGCCGATTCTCACCTGGCTGCCCCACTACAACCGCCGGCTGGGTGGCGCCGACCTGCTGGCCGGCCTGATCGTCACCGTGATGGTGATTCCCCAGTCACTGGCCTACGCCCTGCTCGCCGGCCTGCCCGCCGTGGTGGGGCTCTACGCTAGCATCCTGCCGGCGGTGCTCTATGCGCTGCTCGGCACCAGCCGAACCCTGGCGGTGGGGCCGGTGGCGATCATCGCGCTGATGACCGGTGCGGCCCTCTCCGGGGTGGCCACCCCGGGCACCCCGGAGTACCTGCAGGCGGCCCTGGTGCTCTCACTGCTCTCCGGGCTGATGCTCGCGGCCATGGGCCTGGCCCGCCTGGGCTTCTTCACCAACTTCCTGAGCCACCCGGTGATCGCGGGATTTCTCTCCGCCTCGGGGCTCCTGATCGCCGCCAGCCAGATCGGGCACCTGCTGGGCCTCGAGGCGAGCGGCTACACCGCCACCACCCTGGTGGCCAACCTGGTCGGCCAGCTGGGGCAGGTGCACTGGCCCACCCTGGCGCTGGGGGTCGGCACCCTGGGCTTCCTGCTCGCCAGCCGCCGCCACGCCAGGGGGCTGCTCCGGCGCCTGGGGCTGGCCGACGCCAGCGCCGCCCTGCTGGCCCGGGCCGCCCCGGTGCTGGCCGTGGCGGTCACCACCGGGCTCAGCTGGCAGCTGGGGCTCGCCGAACGCGGTGTGGCAGTGATCGGCTCGGTGCCGAGCGGGCTGCCGCCGCTGACCCTGCCGGGCTTCGACGGCTCGCTCTGGTATGCGCTGCTGATTCCGGCGCTGCTGATCAGTGTGGTGGGGTTCGTGGAGTCGATCTCCATGGCCCAGATGCTGGCCGCCCGGCGGCGCCAGCGCATCTCCCCCAACCAGGAGCTGGTGGGCCTGGGCGGCGCCAACCTGGCCGCCGCCTTCACCGCCGGGATGCCGGTCACCGGCGGGCTGTCGCGCACCGTGGTCAGCGACGAGGCCGGTGCCCAGACCCCCATGGCCGGGCTCTTCACCGCACTCGGCATCGGCCTGGTCACCCTGGCCTTCACCCCACTGCTCTACCACCTGCCCATCGCCACCCTGGCCGCCACCATCACCGTGGCCGCCCTGACCCTGGTGGATCTCCCCATGATCCGCCAGACCTGGCGCTACTCCCGGGCCGACTTCTCGGCCATGGCCGTGACCATCCTGCTCACCCTGGCGGAGGGGGCCGAGGCCGGCATCATCAGTGGGGTACTGCTCTCGGTGGCGCTCTTCCTCTACCGCACCAGCCGCCCCCACAGCGCCATCGTGGGGCTGATTCCCGGCAGCGAGCACTTTCGCAGCGTCACCCGCCACGAGGTGGAGACCCTGAGCCACGTCGCCTTCCTGCGCATCGACGAGAGCCTCTACTTCGCCAACGCCCGCTACCTGGAGGACACCGTCCATGAACTCGTGGCGCGCCGCCCGGGACTCGAGCACGTGGTGCTGATCTGCTCGGCGGTCAACCTGATCGACGCCTCGGCCCTCGAGAGCCTCGACGCCATCAACGCCCGCCTCAAGGAGTCCGGGGTGACCCTGCACCTGGCCGAGGTAAAGGGGCCGGTGATGGACCGGCTCAAGCGCAGCGACTTCCTCGACGATATCACCGGCCGCGTCTTTCTCAGCACCTACGCCGCCTGGCAGGCCCTGGGCAAGCCCCCGGAATAGACGCCGGAGCCTAGACCCGGGGGCATACATTGCTGTAGGTATCCGCTAGGATAGCCCCATGCCCGACGCTTCACGGACGTCGCCCCCGGGAGAAGGAAACGCCTGACCATGGCCTCGACAGACGCCCCTGCCGGCCGCATCGAGCTCGATAACGGCCGGCTGCTGATCACCGGCAGCTGGACCCTGGCGCATCATGATGCGCTGAAGGCCCAGCTGCGCCGCCACACTTCACTGGACTGGGAGGAGGTCGACCTCTCCGGCCTTGCCGGCCTGGACACCGCCGGGGCCAGCCTGCTGGTGGAACTGCTCGGGGCCGAGCGCCTCGAGGCGGTGGCCGAATGGGCGCCGGCGCTTCCCGAAGCGCGTCAGGCGCTGCTGGAGACCGTGGCCCGGGTGCTGCGCGAGCCGCTGACGCCCACCTCGCCAAGGCAGGCGCCCCTCACCGACTGGCTGGTCGACGTCGGGGATCGGGTGCTGGCCCTGTGGCGCCAGCAGCGCATGCTGCTCGGCTTCATCGGCCTGACCCTGACCACCCTGCTGGCCTGCCTGCTGCGCCCCTGGCGCTGGCGGGTCACCGCGCTGGTTTCCCACGTGCACCAGACCGGCCTCAACGCCGTGCCCATCGTGGCACTGCTCACCTTCCTGGTGGGCGCCGTGGTGGCCTTCCTCGGCGCCACCGTGCTGCGCGACTTCGGCGCCACCATCTTCACCGTCAACCTGGTGGCCTTCGCCTTCCTGCGCGAGTTCGGGGTGCTGCTGGCCGCCATCCTGCTGGCCGGCCGCACCGCCAGCGCCTTCACCGCCCAGATCGGCGCCATGAAGGCCAACGAGGAGATTGACGCCATCCGCGCCCTGGGCCTCGACCCCATGGAGCTGCTGGTGCTGCCGCGGCTGCTGGCGATGATGGTGATCCTGCCGATCCTCACCTTCATCGGCATGCTGAGCGGGATCCTCGGCGGCGCCCTGGTGTGCATCTTCATGCTCGATATCTCGGCCACCCAGTTCCTGCTGATCTTGCAGCGGGATATTCCCCTCAATCACTTCCTGGTGGGCCTGGGCAAGGCACCGGTGTTCGCCTTCCTGATCGCGGTGATCGGCTGCCTGGAGGGCTTCAAGGTCAGCGGCAGCGCCCAGTCGGTGGGCGAGCACACCACCTCGAGCGTGGTGCAGTCGATCTTCATGGTGATCCTGCTCGACGCCGTGGCCGCGCTCTTCTTCATGGAGATGGGCTGGTGAGCGGCGCCGACGACACGGTCATCCGGGTGCGGGGGCTGGCCAACCGCTTCGGCAGCCACGTGGTCCACGAGGACCTGGACCTGGACATCCGCCGCGGCGAGATCCTCGGCGTGGTGGGTGGCTCCGGTACCGGCAAGTCGGTGCTGCTCAGGAGCATCGTGGGGCTCAAGCGCCCCGACGCCGGGCGCGTCGAGCTGTTCGGCGAGGATCTCTCCGCCCTGCCCGCCCGCCGGCGCTCCGAGATGGAGCGGCGCTTCGGCGTGCTCTTCCAGCGCGGCGCGCTCTTCTCGTCACTCAACCTCCAGGAGAACGTAGCGCTGCCGCTGATCGAGCATGTAGGCCTCGGCCGGCGCGACGCCGAGGACCTGGCGCGCATGAAGCTGGCCCTGGCCGGGCTTCCGCCGAATGCCGCGCTCAAGATGCCCGCCGAGCTCTCCGGCGGCATGATCAAGCGCGCGGCGCTGGCGCGGGCGCTGGCGCTGGACCCGGAAGTGCTCTTCCTGGACGAGCCCACGGCCGGCCTCGACCCCATCGGTGCCGCCGACTTCGACCGCCTGATCATGACCCTGCGCGACGCCCTGGGCCTCAGCGTCTTCCTGGTCACCCACGACCTGGATACCCTCTATACCGCCTGCGACCGGGTCGCCGTGCTCTCCCAGCGCCGCGTGCTGGTGGCCGACCGCCTGGCGGTGGTGGAGGCCAGCGACGACGCCTGGATCCGCGACTACTTCCACGGCCCCCGAGGCCGTGCCGCCGCCCGGGCCGCCGCCTCCCACCCGCCGACAACCTCCGGGGAGAACACCTGATGGAAACCCGCGCCCACCACCTGGTGATCGGCCTGTTCACCGTCATCGCCCTCGTCGCCGCCCTGGGCTTCGCCCTGTGGCTCGGCAAGTCCGCCACGGACCGCGAGGTGACCTTCTACGAGGTCGGCTTCGAGAGCCCCGTCGGGGGCCTTGCCACCGGCAATGCGGTGCTGTTCAGCGGCATCCGCGTCGGCGACGTGGCCGATCTTCGCCTGGACCCGGACGATCCACGCCTGGTGCGCGCCCTCATCCGCATCGATGCCGATATCCCGGTGCGCGAGGACACCCGCGCCAGCCTCGCCCTGGCCAACGTCACTGGCAGCATGAACATCCAGCTGCGTGGCGGCAGCCCGGAGCGGCCGCGCCTGCAGGGAAGCCGCAGCGACCCGCCACTGATCCTCGCCGAGCCCTCCGCTCTGAGCTCGCTGCTCGCCGACGGCGAGACCCTGATCGGCGGCCTGAACCAGCTGATCACCAACGCAAACCGCCTGCTCGCCGAGGAGAACACCGCCCGGGTCGAGCAGATCCTGATCAACCTGGAGCAGCTCAGCGAGGAGCTGGCCGCCCGCAGCGGCGAGCTCGGGGCGGTGGTCGACATCGCCGACCGGCTGGGCGAGGAGGCCACTTCCCTGCTGCGGTCGCTGGCTGGCCTGAGCCAGAGCGCCGAAGCCCTGGTCGACGAGGATGGCCGCCAGGTCCTGGAGAGCGCCGGCCAGGCCATGGGCAGCCTGCAGGGCATGGCCCGCCGCCTGGAGGAGCTGCTCGGCAGCAATGAGGAGGCCCTGAGCCGCGGCATGCAGGGGCTGGGCGACCTCGGCCCGACCATCCGCGAGCTGCGTGGCACCCTGGACACCCTGGGGCGCATCACCCGCCGCCTGGAGGAGAACCCGGCCGACTTCCTGCTGGGCCGTGAACCGATCGAGGAGTTTTCACCGTGAGACGCCTGGCCCTGCTGCTGCTAGCAAGCACCCTCACCGCCTGCACCCTGCTGCCGGAGAGCGAGCCGCCCAGCCTTCACCTGCTGCCCGCCACCCCGCTTGCCCCCGCCCAGAGCGCCCCCCTGGAGGCACGCCTGCGGGTGGAGACCCCCCAGGCATCGGCGCTGCTCTCCGGGGCGCGCATCCTGGTGATGCCGGAGCCCAACCGCCTGCAGGCCTACGCCGGCGCCCGCTGGAGCGACCGCATCCCACTGCTGCTACGCGACCGCCTGGTGGAGGGGCTGCGCGACCGCAGCCGTCTGCAGGTTCAAGACGACAACAGCCCGCTGAGCGCCGATGTGGCGCTAGTCAGCGACCTGCGCGCCTTTCACAGCGTCTATCCGCCGACAGAGGCGCAGGGCTCGCCGGTGGCGGTGATCCGCCTCGACGCCAGCCTGGTGGACGAGAGCCAGCGACGGCTGCTGGCCGAGCGGCGCTTCGAGGTGCGCGAGCCCAGCGAGGGGGCCGCCGTGGCTCAGGTGGTGGAGGCCTTCGGTCGCGCCGCCGACGAGCTGGCCCGGGCCATCGCCGAGTGGAGCGAGGAGGTCATGGCGACACGCTGACGCCCGCCGGCCAAATGACGCCATTACGGCAGGATGCCGCCGATTATTCAGATCGGCGATGTTCGGCTATGATGTCGGCAAACGATGGCTTGGATAAGAACGGCTTGGACACGTACGGCGTGAATGAGTACGGCTCGAATTAAGTACAAGGACGCAGGCGGCATGGACACGACTCCCCCTCGGCAGAACCTCGGCATCAGCGCCTACCGCTGGCTCAAGCAGGACATCATCCGCGGGGCCTTCCGGCCCGGCGAGAAGCTGCTGATGAGCCGGCTCAAGGCGCGCTACGACCTGGGCGTCGGCCCGCTGCGCGAGGCGCTCTCCCAGCTGGTGGCCGAACGCCTGGTGGTAGCGATCAGCCAGCGCGGCTATCGGGTGGCCCCCATGTCCCTGGCCGAGCTCGAGGACCTCTACGACGCCCGTGCCCAGCTCGAGGGGCTGGTACTGCGGCTGGCCATCGAGCGCGGCGACGACGCCTGGGAGGCCGAGATCCTGGCCACCGCCCACACCCTCGCCAAGGTGATGGAGGTCAACTCCCCCGACGAGCTGCTCGACGTCTGGGACGCCCGCCACAAGGCCTTCCATACCGCTATCGCCAGCGGCTGTCGCTCGCCCCACCTGCTGCAGGTACGCGAGAGCCTGTTCGATCAGGTGGAGCGCTACCGCCACCTGTGGCTGCGCGAGACGGTCTTCTCGGAGCAGGCGCTCGAGCGCAAGCGTCAGGAGCACGCCGCCCTAGTGGAGGTGATCCTCGCCCGGGACGTGGAGCGTGCCAGCGAAATGATGCGCGAGCACCTGATGACTCCGGTGCCCATCATCACCGAGGTGATGACCCGGCAAGGCCTCGCCTGAGGCTCAGCCGGCCAGCTTGAGCCCGACCAGGCCGGCCAGGATCAGCACCAGGCTGAGCAGGCGCAGCGGCGAGGCGCTGTCGCCGTAGATCAGGATACCCAGCAGCACGGTGCCCACCGCGCCGATGCCGACCCACACCGCATAGGCGGTGCCCACCGGCAGCACCTTCATCGCCTGGGCCAGCAAATAGAAGCTGGCCACCATGGCCAGCACGGTCAACACGCTCGGCAGCGGCCGGGTGAATCCGGCAGAGGCCTTCAGCCCCAGTGCCCAGGCGACTTCCAGCAGGCCGGCCACGGCCACGAGAATCCACGCCATCTCGATGATGTCCTTTCCAGGCGAGGCCGTCCCCGCTGCGCAGGCGCGCACCGGGTCGTCCCGGGCGCGTAGTTCAAGGATCTGCTCGAGCCGGGCATGCTAGCACCCGGGGCGAGGAGTTCAAGGGGCCGCACCCGCTGTCACCCTGCCGTCATCTCGCGGTGGCAGGCTCAACGTAAGGAAGCGTGACAGGATAAAACATCCGTTTTATCCTGAGGAAAACACCCCGCCCGAGGATGGGCCTGTTGGAGACGACGAGATGCCTCACCTGCTGAGATTTTCCCGCGATCTGGAAGCCCGCCTCGAGACCCTGGCCGAGACCACCGGCCTGAGCAAGAGCGAACTGATCACCCGCTGCGTCGAGGGCGGCATCACCGCCCTGGAGACCCAGCTGCTGCCCACCGACAGGCACCCGCCCGCCGAGCGCAGCATCGACCAGGTGCTGCGGGAGAGCGGCCTGGGGGCGTGACGCCAGGATCTCCCTCGACGGGGCCCGGCCACGGCTGAGCCAGCACCTCCCGCCAGGCGCCTTCGCCCCGTCTACCCCTGTGCCAGCTGGCCGTGAAAGCGGCGCAGTGCCGCCAGTGCCTGCTCGCTCGAGCCCGCCACCAGCCTCACCTCCTGCCCCGGCAGGCACTGGGCCAGCCGCGAGGCGGCCAGCGGCGTCAGCGCCCCCAGCCGCGGATAGCCGCCGATAGTCTGGCGGTCGTTGAGCAGCGCGATGGGCTGGCCGTCCGGCGGCACCTGCACGGCCCCGAGGCCGATCCCCTCCGACACCAGCGAGCCGATGCGGCACTGCAGCCGCGGCCCGGTCAGCCTCACCCCCATGCGGTCGGCGCGGTCATCCACCCGCCAGGCCGAGTTGAAGGCCTGGAACAGGCTCTGGCCGGTGAAGTCGCTGATCTGGGCGCCGGGCAGCAGCGCAAGCCTGGCCGGAGCGCGATAGTCGGGTCGTAGCGCCTCCGGTGCCTCGGTCGGCCCATCGATGCCCCGGGGCTCTCCCACCGTCAGGCGATCCCCTTCGGCAAGCCGGCTGCCGCGCCCGTCGAAGCCGCCCAGCCCCTCGCGCACCACGCAGGCCACGCTGCCCAGCACCGGCTCGGCGACGAAGCCGCCGGCCACCGCCAGGTAGGCGCGCAGGCCATTGACGGGGGCGGTGAAGACCAGCCGCTGCCCCTCCCTGCAGGTGACGCGCTGCCACATCGGCAGAGGTTCGCCCTCCAGGGTGACCCCCAGGTCGGCGCCGGCCACGGCAAGCGTCAGGTCACGCTCGGCCACCAGGGTCAGGCCGCCGAAAGTGACCTCCAGCGCCGCCGCGCCCCAGGGGTTGCCCGCCAGGCTGTTGGCCCAGGCCCAGCCGTGGAGGTCGGCCGGCCCGCCCTGGGTGACCCCCAGGCGGCGCACACCGAAGCGTCCGGCATCCTGCAGCAGCGCGAGGGGGCCGGCACGCTCGACGCGAAATCCGATAACGGTATGCTTTCCTTTATCGCGACTCATCGGCCTGCCTCCATGGGCGTGGTATCGCCCCCCTCGGCCTCGAAGGCCTGCCGGTCCACCGGCACGAAGCGCACCCGGTCGCCCACCCGGAGCAGGCTGAAGCCCTCCCGGTCGCGATCGAAGAGCCGCGCCGAGGTACGTCCCAGCAGGTGCCAGCCGCCGGGGGTGACCGCCGGGTAAGCGGCGGTCTGGCGCCCGGCGATGGCCACGCTGTTGACCGGCACGCCCTTCCGGGGCGTGTCGAGCCTTGGCACCTCCAGGCGCTCGTCCAGCAGCCCCATGAAGGCGAAGCCGGGCGCGAAGCCCAGTGCGAAGACCCGATAGTCGTGGCCGGCGTGGCAGGCGATCACCTCGTCCACCGTCATCCCGACCCGCTCGGCCACCCGGGGCAGGTCCGGCCCCACGCTCGGGTCGTACCAAGTGGGCAGCTCACGGACCTCGCCGGCATCGGCCTGCTCTTCCGGGGCGAGATCGCCCATCAGCCCGAGCAGACGAAGGCGGGCCTCCTCGGGGGAGAGCCTGAGCGGGTCGAAGACCACCAGCAGGGTGGTATAGGAAGGCACCAGGTCGACCAGCGCTTCGCCGAAAGCCGCCTCGCAGCGCCGCGTCAGCGGGGTGATCCAGGCCAGGTTGGCCTCCTCGATGCGTTCGAAGAGCCGCACCATCCAGCCGTCCAGGCCGGCGGACTCCAGCCGCGGCAGCCCTGCGCACTCCCCCCTCATGGGCCCGCCTCGATCTCGTCGAGGGCCTGGCGGATCGCCCGCACCGCAGCGATGGACTCGGGGTTGTCGCCGTGCACGCAGAGGGTATCGGCGGCAAGCACCAGTTCGCTGCCGTCCCTGGCGGTGAGCGGCTGGCCGGTGGCGATACGCCGCGCCTGGTCCACGATCACCGCCTGGTCATGATGCACCGCTCCCGCCTCGCGCCGGGAGACCAGCCGCCCCTCCCCATCGTAGGCGCGGTCGGCGAAGGCCTCGAACCACAGCGCCACCCCTTCAGCCTTGGCCAGCGCCCGGGCCGCCGAGGTGTCGCGAGTGGCCATGGTCATCAAGGGCAGCGCGGGGTCGAAGGCCAGAATCGCTCGCATCACCGCGGTCATGATCTCCGGGTCCCGGGCCATGTCGTTGTAGAGGGCACCGTGGGGCTTCACGTAGCTCACCTCGACCCCCTCCGCCCGGCACATGCCGTAAAGCGCCCCCAACTGGTAGAGCACCAGGTTCTCGACCTCCTCGGCCGAGCAGGCCAGGGAGCGGCGCCCGAAGCCGACCAGGTCCGGGTAGGCCGGGTGAGCGCCGATGCGCACCCCGTGCTTCTTCGCCAGGCGCACCGTCATGCGGATCACGTCGGGGTCCGAAGCATGGAAGCCGCAGGCGACGTTGGCCAGGTCCACGTGGGGCATCACCTCGTGGTCGAGCCCCATGACCCAGGGGCCATAGCTCTCCCCCATGTCGGCGTTGAGCAGGATAGGTGTCATGGAGTCTCTCCTTGTGGAACAGGATTGGGCCCGAGCCCTAGTCGTTGTTTTGGGCGTTGCTGTCTACGTTGTTGTCCGGGTTGTTATTGTTGGTCGTTTTCCGTTGGTCGTTTTCCGTGTACCGCCGTCGGCTCATGAATCGAGGATGCCGCCCCTGCGGGCGAGGGCGTGCCTGAACCGCCACTGGCTGATCAAAAACAGCGTCGCACTGACGCCCATGGAGGCCAGCAGCGCGAGCAGGAAGACCGCCATCGGAGGCAGATGGCCGACCAGAGTCGCCGTCACCACGCCGAAGGCCACCAGGCTCAGCATGCCCTTCTGGGCCATGCTCACGGTGGCACGCGCCACCTCGGGACCGTAGCGCTCATGCAGGGTCCAGCCAATGGTAAACAGCCCCACCGGAAACCCCACCAGCATGCCGGAAAGCAGCGGACCCGACTTGACCGCCAGGGTGGTCGCCACGCTCACCAGCACACCGGCCAGCAGGCCGCGCAGCGCCAGATCGAACCAGCCGGATCGTGCCACGACGACGGGCTGGCGCAACCTGAGCCCCCGCCTGACTCCCTCCGCCAGCAGCAGCATGGCAAAGTACATCAGCACCGCGACCCCCACCCCTCCCGGCACCCGCGTGAACAGCAGGGCCGCGGGCACCCAGCAGAGCGTGGCGATACCCAGGCAGGCCAGGGGGCTCAGCCGTCCGGCGGTAACCACGAAGCTGATGCTGAACAGCAGGGTGGCGACCAGCGCATGCAGGGTCGAGAGCGCCGCGGCCTGGATGAACTCGGTCGAATGCTCCCGAAGCATGAAGAAGTAGCCGGGGCCCAGGATGATGGGGTCCCGGCGATGAACCGCTGAACCGGGGTCAGTCGCCCTCTGCCCTGCGAGCCGATTCCCGCAGCGCGGCGCGCGGGTTGCGCGGATAGAAGCGCTCAGGCTGGCGCTCCACGTGGGGGAAGAAGCGGGTGTCCTTGTAGGGCATCTTCATGAAGCCGGAGACCCCGAGCCCTTCGATCAGGCCCACGGCGTCGAGGATGTCCTCCAGGCGGCGGCGGAACTCCGCCTCCCGGGAGGGGTCGAGCAGGCGGTAGTAGCTGTGGATCTTGAGGTGAGCCGGCAGCGCCTCGAAGATGATCATGCCGGTGTGGTGGATCTCGTTGAGTGCCTCCAGGGAGGTGATGATCTGCTCGGGCAGTATCAGGAACTCCTCGGGGTCGGGGCCATCCTCGAAGTAGCTGTGCAGGCGGCTGCGGTCCTCCAGCTCCGGCATCGCGCTGACCTCGTAGGCCAGGCGCATCCCGGGCTCCAGCCGGAAGGGCTGCTCCGGCCCCTCGCGATCCAGGTGCAGGGTGTCCCGGGCATTGAACAGGCAGCTCTTGAAGATGCCCTGGCGGTAGATGGCCCGGGCCAGGTGGACCATGTTGTTGACCGCGGCGATGAAGGCCGGGCGCCGCTCGGCGTCGTGCAGGTTCAGCGAGGTGTCAATATAGACCCCGTCGGCCTCCCAGCGCACCGCCAGCCCCCCCACCACCGGGTAGCGCCCCAGCCGGCTCACCGCGGCCAGGAAGGCCTTCTCGGTCTCGCCCATGCCCTGCATGAAGTTCTTGTAGTAGCGATCGAGCTGCACGTCGTTGACGTCGCTCAGGGTCTCCGGCGCCCCCTCCTCGCGCAGGAAGGCCTTGCGCGAGCTGTAGACCACGGTGTCGATCTCGCGCTCGGCCGGTCGCACCCAGACCGGCACCAGCGCCTGGGGCGGCGTGACCGGCAGGTCGATCACCACCAGTCGGGCGAGCCTGGGCATCTCGCGGATGAAGTGGTCGCCGGCCCGGTGGCGCTGGCGTGGATCGGGGTCGAGCATGCCGTCGAGCATGCGCGCGAACTCCACCGGCAGCCCCAGGGAGGTGGCGGGAATGGCGCGGTGGCCGAAGCGGCAGGACTGCGCCGAGGCCAGCGCATAGAGGGTGCCGGCGGCCCCCTGCTCGTCGAAGCGCGGCGAGGAGAGCGCGCCATTGAGTTGCTCCTCGCCGATGAAGTAGACATCGCCCAGGCGGGCATTGGTCTGCTGCAGGTTGTCGGACATCAGCTCCATGACGTTGGCCGCCACGAACTGCTGGTTGGCGTCGAGTTGGGCGAACACCGAGGAGCCCCAGTCGATCAGGGCGATGTTCTCGGTGGCGGCGTCGAACACCAGGTTGGAGGGCTTGATGTCGCCATGCACGATGGGCCGGCCCACCGGGCTGGACTCCCGGCGCAACGCGCGCAGGATATCGGCCAGTTGGCCGGCGATATGCACCACCAGGCGCGGCGAGAGCCGCCCCTCGCGCAGCGACACCTCCTCCAGGTTGAGGCCCGGCGCCCGCTGCATGACGAGGATCGACTGGTGGCGCACCCGCTGGTAGGCGATCAGCTTCGGGACCCGGGGGTGGTCCACCTGCTCCAGCATGAAGGCCTCCTCCTCGAGGCGGTCCTGGAGATGCTGGGGCAGGTTGACCCGGGTGAACTTGAAGACGTACTCGTCGCCGAGCGCGGTGAGCCCCGCGAAGACGAAGCCGTAGGCGCCCTTGCCGATCAACGCGATCTCCCGGTAGCCCAGCTGCTCGAGCTGGGCCTGGCACAGCGCCACCCACGCCTTGAGCTTGCGGGCGTCGTGGTGGCTGAGCAGGTAGATCGACTGCTCTTCCGGGATATAGAACTGCTGCAAGGGCGCCTGGGTCATGATGCTACGCCAGATGCAGAAGCATGGTCTCGGGTGCCTCCAGGAAGCCCTTCCAGGCGTTGCAGAAGCGCGCGATGGTCCCGCCATCGATGAGGCGGTGGTCGCCGGCCCAGGTGACGGTCATGATTCCGCGGCGTCTTACCTCGCCGTCGGCATCGAAGCGCGGCAGCCACTGGGTCTTGCCGATGGCGACGATCGCCACCTCCGGGGCGTTGATGATGGGGGCCGCATAGGTGCCCCCGAGCGCCCCGATATTGGAGATGCTGATGGTGCCGCCCTTCAGGTCCGCCTGGCTCACCTTGCCGGCCCGGGCCGCCTCGGTGAGGCGCCCCACCTCCTCGGCCACCGACAGCAGGCTCCTGTGCTCCACCCCCTTGACGTTGGGGACCAGCAGGCCGGCGCGGCTGTCCACCGCCATCCCCACGTTGACCGAGTCCAGGTAGTGGATCTCGCTTTCGTCATCGCTGAGCCGGGCATTGAGGATCGGCGCCTCGCGCACCGCCAGCGCCATCGCCTTCATGAAGAAGGGCATCAGCGTGAGACGCGCACCCTCGGCCTCGGCCAGGGGCTTCAACCGCTCGCGCAGCGCCAGCAGCTCGGTGACGTCGATCTCCTCGCCGTACTGGAAGTGGGGAATGGTGCTGGCCGCCTCCACCATGCGCCTGGCCATGACGGCGCGAACGCCGCGCAGGGGCTCCACGCGTATCTCCTGCCGGCTACCGGCGTCGGTTGCCGCGGCGCCCTCCGCGGCTCGGGCGTCGGGGCCGCCCTCCTCCAGGTAGCGCAGCACGTCCTCCTTGAGTACCCGCCCCTGGCGGCCGGACCCCGGCACCGCCTCGAGGTCGAGGTCGTGCTCGCGCAGCAGGCGACGCACCGCCGGGGCGACCGGAATGCGCCCGTAGGGGCCACGGCCCGGCTCGGCTCTCTCCTCTTCCGGGGCCGCCTCCGAGGCGTCGGGCGCCTGCCCTTGGCGGCTCGAGGCCCGGTCGGCAGTGCCCTGGTCGACCGTCGCCCCTGGCGCCTGCGCGGCGGCGCCGGTGTCATCGGGCGTCGCTTCCGGCACGGCCGCGGGCTGCCCCTCGTCCGCCTCCCCCTCCGCCACGTAGCCGAACAACGGCGCGTGCACCTTGGCGATCTCGCCCTTCTGCACGTAGAGCCGTGTCACCCGCCCCGCCTCGGGGGCGGTGATCTCCACCAGCGCCTTGTCGGTCATCACCTCGACCACCGGCTGGTCCTCCTCGATCACGTCGCCCTCGGCCACGTGCCACTCCACTACCTCGCACTCCACGATACCTTCGCCGATATCGGGCAGCATGAAATCGCTCATCGTCTTGTCTCCCTCAGAAGGCCATCGAGGCCTGGATCGCTTCGAAGATCTTCAGGTGGTCCGGCAGGTACTCCTTCTCCAGGGTCAGCGGGAAGGGGGTATCCAGGCCGGTCACCCGGGCGATGGGAGATTCCAGGTAGAGGAAGCAGCGCTCCTGGATGGTGGCGGCGATCTCGCCGGCGAAGCCGCCGGTCAGCGGCGCCTCGTGGGTGATCAGCAGGCGCCCGGTCTTGAGCACCGATTCGACTACGGTGTCCTCATCCCAGGGCAGGATGGAGCGCAGGTCGATCACCTCGCAGGAGATGCCCTCCTTCTCCGCCAGCGCCACGGCGCGCTCGATCACCTCCATCTGAGCGCCCCAACCGAGCACGGTGATGTCGCTGCCTTCGCGGGTCACCTCGGCCTCACCGATGGGCAGCTGGTAGTCCGCCTCGGGCACCTCGCCGGTGGAGGCCCGATAGAGCCGCTTGGGCTCGAAGAAGAGCACCGGGTCGGGGTCGCGGATGGCCGAGAGCAGCAGGCCCTTGGCCTGGTAGGGGTTGCGCGGCACCACCACCTTGAGGCCCGAGGTATGCGCGAAGTAGGCCTCCGGCGACTGGGAGTGATAGTGGCCGCCGGAGATGCCGCCGCCGTAGGGGGTGCGGATGGTCAGCCCACCGACGTTGAAGAGATCCCCCGAGCGGTAGCGGAACTTGGCGGTCTCGTTGACGATCTGGTCGAAGGCCGGAAAGATGTAGTCGGCGAACTGGATCTCGGCCACCGGCACCGAGCCCTGGGCGGCCAGGCCGTTGGCAAAGCCGATGATGCCCTGCTCCACCAGCGGCGTGTTGAAGCAGCGCGCCTTCCCGTACTTCTCCTGCAGGTGGCTGGTGGCGCGGAAGACCCCGCCGAAGAAGCCCACGTCCTCGCCGAAGCAGATGACCTTCTCGTCCTCGGCCATGGCGATGTCCAGGGCGTTGTTGATCGCCTGCAGCATGTTCATGTTAGGCATCTCACTCCCCTCCCTGGGTATCGAGGCTGGCACTCACGTCCGGGTCCAGGGAGCGCGCCCCCTTCGGGTAGGCCTCCGGGTACTTGCGGATATGGGCCTTGAGCCCGTCGAGCTGGCGCTGCAGCGCCGGGGTCACGTCCGCATAGACGTCGGTGACCAGGCTGTCGAGCGGCGGCGGCGGGCGCTTCTCGGCACGCTTCATGGTCTCCAGCACCTCGCGGCGCAGCGTCTCCTGGAGCGTCTTCTCCTCCTCTTCGTCCCACCACTCCCTGGCCAGCAGCCAGTTCTGCATGCGCTGGATGGGATCCTTGTCGCGCCAGGCCTCCTCCTCCTTCTTGGAGCGGTAGCCGGAAGGGTCATCCGAGGAGGAGTGGGCCGCCAGGCGGTAGGTCATCGCCTCGATCAGCACCGGCTTGTTCTCCTCCACGGCGATTCGACGGGCCTTGCGGGTCGCGGCCAGCACCGCCAGCACGTCGTTGCCATCGACGCGGATCACGTGCATGCGGTAGCCGAAGGCCCGGGGCGCCACGCCGTCGGCGGCGAACTGCTCGATGGAGGGGGTGGAGATCGCATAGCCGTTGTTGCGGCAGAAGAAGATCACCGGCACCTCGTGGACGGCGGCCATGTTCAGCGCGGCATGGAAGTCCCCCTCTGAGGCCGCCCCCTCGCCGAAGAAGACGATGGTGCAGTGCCCCTCGCCCGCCAGCTTCTGGCCGTAGGCGTAGCCGGCGGCCTGGGGGATCTGGGTGGCCAGGGGCGACGAGATGGTCATGTAGTGCAGCTTGCGCGAGCCGTAGTGGATCGGCATCTGGCGGCCCTTGCCGTAGTCGAGCTCGTTGCCGAACAGCTGGTTCATGAACTCGTCGTAGCTGAAGCCGCGATAGACCAGCGCCCCCTGCTCGCGGTACTGGGCCATGATCATGTCAGCGTCGTCGAGCGCCGCTGCCGAGCCGATCACCGCGGCCTCCTCGCCGGTGCACTGCATGTAGAAGGAGAGCCGTCCCTGGCGCTGGGCGGCCATCATGCGCTCGTCCAGCACCCGGGTCGCCACCATGGCGCGGTAGATCTTCAGCGCCTGGCCGCGCTCGAGCGCGGGCGCCTCGGCCCCCTCATGGAGGGTGCCGTCCTGCCGGAGCAGGCGAAAGGTGGGAATGGAAAACTCGTCGCCGCGCAGGAAGTCGGGCGTATGGATATCTTGTGTCGTTGTCATCTCGGTTTCCTCTACCCCTTTTGAGGGCAGTGTTGTTGCTTGCCTCGCCCTTTGCCAGGAGGATTGCCCCGGCGGGTCAACGCAACCCGAGTTGACGTTAACGTAAAATGCGACGACGTGCACCCATCTTGCCAGGCAAGTGACCACCGCTGGTGGATTCCACTGCCCAGACCCCCTGGCGGTGGCCGCGGTCAACCGTATCCCGGCCCTCGCGGGCCCTCACCCTGGAAGCCGATCCGCCATGACATTCTATTGCCTGACCCTCGCCGCGGCCCCGGTGGCCGGCCCCACCCAGGCCGACCCGGACGCCTTGCTCGACCGCTGCCACCATCCGCTGGTCCGCGACCTGGCGTGGCTGCTGCTGGCACCCGACCTGCTCAACATGCCCTGGCCAGGCCGGCCCAGCCGCGAGGCGCTGGGGCTGGGTGACGACGCCCTGCTCGCCGCCTGGCTGGATGATCTCGAGGCCGACCCGGCAGCCCTCGAGGCCTGCGTCGGCGAGACCCTCGTCGGCCGCATGGGGCTCTACCACGAGCGGCTCTGGCAGTTCCTGCTCGACGCGGCCCCGGGTACTGAGCTGCTCGCCCACAACCTGCGCATCCATCGCGGCAAGCAGACCCTAGGCGAGCTCGACCTGCTCTACCGCCGCCGCGGCGAGACGACGCTGATCCATCTCGAGGTCGCCATCAAGTACTACCTGGGGCTGATCGAGGGACCGGGAAGCGCCGCGGACCAGGCGCGCTGGATCGGCCCCGGCGGCGCCGACAGCCTGGGCGGCAAGCGCGAGCACCTCCATCGACACCAGCTTCGCCTGACCGAGCAACCCGAGACCCGCCAGGCCCTGCGCAAGCTGATCGACGACGATGCCGTCGCTCGTCCCCTCGAGATCCATCGCCAGTTGGCCATACCGGGGGTGCTCTTCTATCCCTGGCGCCACCCCCTGCCGGGGCCTCGGGAAGCGAACCCGGCGCACCTGCGTGGGACCTGGCTGTTCTGGGGAGCGTGGCGCGTCTTCCGGGATGGGCTGCCGACCGGCACCCGGGCGGCCAGGCTGACCAAGCCCCACTGGCTGGCGCTGCCCCGCCATGAGTGCCTGCAGCCCCTGGGCGAGGTCGAGGCCCGGCTAGCCGAGCACTTCCGGGAGTCTGCCTCGCCGGTGCAGCTCGCCCTCTGGCATGCCGAGATGGGCTGGCAGCGCCTCTTCGTGGTGGCCGACGACTGGCCGCGACAGATCCCGCTGCCGCCTGCCGCCTAGACTCGCGCCTCCTGGCGCACGGAGCCTGCCCGCGACAACCAGAAAGCCCGGTCCCACAGGGGACCGGGCTTTCCGGGATAACGATGCTGACTTGCGGCTAGGCGTCGGGCTTCTCGAAGACCCAGGTGGTGCCTTCGCGGGAGTCCTTGAGGATAATGCCCAGCACCGCGAGCTCATTGCGGATGGCGTCGGCGGCGGCGAAGTCCTTCGCCTGCTTGGCTGCGGCGCGCTCGTCGATCTTCGCCTGGATCTCGGCTTCCGAGAGCGGCAGGCCGGAGGCGCCCGCCTTGAGGAAGCTCGCCGGGTCCTGCTGCAACAGGCCCAGGATGCCCCCCAGACGCTTGAGCTCGAGGGCCAGGGCCGGTGCCTGCTCGGGCGCCTCCTTCCTGGCGCGGTTGAGCTCGCGGGCCAGGTCGAAGAGCACCGATAGCGCCTCGGGGGTATTGAAGTCGTCATCCATGGCGGCGGTAAAACGCGCCGCGAACGCCGATGACGCCTCGCTATCTGCCGCCGCCCCCCCCTCCAGGGCCACCCCTTCAAGGGCGTTGTAGAAGCGCTCCAGGGACTTGCGGGCCTCAGCCAGGGAGTCCGGCGAATAGTTGATGGCGCTGCGGTAGTGGCTGGCCACCAGCAGGTAGCGCACCACCTCCGGGTCGTGGTGCTCGAGCACCTCGCGGATGGTGAAGAAGTTGCCCAGGGACTTGGACATCTTCTCCTGATTCACCCGCACCGCCCCAGCGTGCATCCAGGTATTGACGAAGGGCTTGCCGTTGGCGGCCTCGGACTGGGCGATCTCGTTTTCGTGGTGGGGGAAGGTGAGATCCGGCCCGCCGCCGTGAATATCGAAGGTGTCGCCCAGGCAGCACTTCGACATCGCCGAGCACTCGATATGCCAGCCGGGGCGCCCCTCGCCCCAGGGGGAGGGCCAGCTCGCCTCGCCGGGCTTGGCGGCCTTCCAGAGCACGAAGTCCAGCGGATCCTCCTTATGCTCGTCCACCTCGATGCGCGCCCCAGCGCGCATCTCGTCGAGGTCGCGGTTGTTGAGCTTGCCGTAGCCCTCGAAGCGGCGCACCCGGTAGTAGACGTCGCCGTTGTCGGCGGCATAGGCGTAGCCCTTGGTGATCAGGGTCTCGACCATCGCGATGATGTCGCCGACATGGCGGGTCGCCCGGGGCTCCTGGTCGGGGGGCAGCACGAAGAGGCGTGCCTCGTCCTCGTGCATCGCCTCGATCATGCGCTCGGTGAGCGAGGCGATGCTCTCGCCGTTCTCGTCGGCACGGCGCAGGATCTTGTCGTCGATGTCGGTGATGTTGCGCACATAGGTGACGTCATAGCCGCGATGGCGCAGGTAGCGGGTAATGACGTCGAAGGCCACCATCACCCGGGCATGGCCCAGGTGGCAGTAGTCGTAGACGGTCATGCCGCACACGTACATGCGCACACGGCCCGGCTCGATGGGGGTAAAGGCTTCCTTGCGGCGGGTCAGCGTGTTGTAGATCTGCAGCTCGTTGCTCACGATCACCCCTTCGTTTGCGCGTCTTTCTTCATGACTTTGGCCCAGCCGTCCTTGAGGCCCACGGTGCGGTTGAACACCAGCTTGCCGTCGCGGCAGGCGTGGCGGTCGGCGCAGAAGTAACCCACGCGCTCGAACTGGAAGCGGCTCTCGGGGGCGGCCTCGGCGAGGCTCGGCTCGCCGATGGCCTGGCAGACCACCAGCGACTCGGGGTTGAGGTGGTCGAGGAAGTCGGCATCCCTGTCGCGGTCCGGCTGCTCCACGGTGAAGAGGTTGTCGTAGAGCCGCACCTCCATGGGCACGCCGTGCTTGGCGCTGACCCAGTGAATCACGCCCTTGACCTTGCGACCCTCGGGGTTCTTCCCCAGGGTATCGAAGTCCACGGAGCAGTGGAGCGCCTCGATCTCGCCGTTGGCGTCCTTGACCACCTCGTCGCAACGGATGACATAGCTGTTGCGCAGGCGCACCTCCTGGCCCGGCGCCAGGCGGAAGAACTTCTTGGGCGGCTCCTCCATAAAGTCATCGCGATCAATGTAAATTTCACGCGTGAAGGGCACCTTGCGCACGCCGAGATCGTCCCTCGCCGGGTGGCCGGGCACCTCGTAAGTCTCCTCATGGCCTTCAGGCACGTTGGTCAGCACCACCTTCAGCGGCTTGAGCACCGCCATGGCTCGAGGGGCATTGTCCTCGAGGTCAGAACGGATGGCGTGGTAGAGCATGGCGATATCCACCAGGCCGCCGTCGGCCCGGGTCACCCCGATCATCTCGCAGAACTTGCGGATCGACGCCGGCGTGTAGCCACGCCGGCGCATGCCGGAGATGGTCGGCAGGCGCGGGTCGTCCCAGCCGTCGACGATGCCCTCGTCCACCAGCAGCTTGAGCTTGCGCTTGGAGGTCAGGGTGTAGTTGAGGTTGAGCCGCGCGAACTCGATCTGGCGCGGCTTCGCCGGCACCGGCAGGTTCTCCAGGAACCACTCGTAGAGGGGACGATGATCCTCGAACTCCAGGGTACAGATGGAGTGGGTGACCCCCTCGATGGCGTCCGACTGGCCATGGGCAAAGTCGTAGGAGGGGTAGATCTTCCACTTGTCGCCGGTCTGGTGATGATGGGCGTGGCGGATGCGGTAGAGGATCGGGTCGCGCAGGTTGATGTTAGGCGAGGCCATGTCGATCTTGGCCCGCAGCACCTTCTCGCCCTCGGCGAACTCGCCGACACGCATGCGCTCGAGCAGGTCGAGGTTCTCCTCGGCCGTGCGCTCGCGGTAGGGGCTCGGGCGGCCGGGCTCGGTGAGGGTGCCGCGGTACTCGCGGATCTCATCGGCCGAGAGGTCGTCCACATAGGCCTTGCCCTCGCGAATCAGGTGCTGGGCCCAGGCATAGAGCTGATCGAAGTAGTCCGAGGCGAAGCGCACCGCCCCAGCCCACTCGAAGCCCAGCCAGTGGACGTCCTCCTGGATGGCGTCGATGTAGGCCTGCTCTTCCTTGGCCGGGTTGGTGTCATCGAAGCGCAGGTGACAGTCACCACCGAACTGCTCGGCGAGGCCGAAGTTGAGACAGATCGACTTGGCGTGGCCGATATGCAGAAAGCCGTTGGGCTCCGGCGGGAAGCGAGTCACGATCTTGCCGGTGCGACCGGCCTCGATCTCGTCGCGAATCTGGTTGCGAATGAAATTCGGCGCGCTGGTGGTGTCGGTGGTCATGGTTGGGAAAACAACCTCTGGTTGAAGGTGCAGGCGCTCACTTCGCGCCTCGAGGCAAAACCGGTATTATAGCGCCACGTCCCTGGGCAACGCCAAGGCGAGGCCCCTTTACCGCACAGGAACTTACGCATGATCATCCTGCAGACTACCTACGGCGACATCGGCATCGAGCTGGACTACGAGAAGGCGCCGAAAACCGCGGCCAACTTCGAGCAGTACGTGCGCGATGGCTTCTATGACGGCACCCTCTTCCACCGCGTGATCGACGGCTTCATGATCCAGGGCGGTGGCTTCGACGAGGACTTCAACCAGAAGCCCACTCGCGATCCCATCGAGAACGAGGCCGACAACGGCCTGCAGAACGAGACCGGCACCGTGGCCATGGCACGCACCCAGGACCCACACTCCGCCACCGCGCAGTTCTTCATCAACGTGGCCGATAACGCCTTCCTGAACCACAGCGGCAAGTCCATCCAGGGCTGGGGCTACTGTGTTTTTGGCCGCGTGGTCGAGGGCATGGACGTGGTCGAGAAGATCAAGGGCGTGGCCACCACCCGCCGCGGCATGCACGCCGACGTGCCCGCCGAGGACGTGGTGATCCAGAAGGCCTACGTGAAAGAGGCCTGATGCCACCGTCCCGCTCCGGCCGACGCCCGCCCCCCGCGGGCGTCTTGCCCTCTGCCCGACAGCCCAGGACCCCGCTGCCATGACCACCCTGCTGATATCCGACCTGCACCTGCACCCCGGCGCCCCCGAGGTCACCGAAGGCTTCCTGCACTGGCTTCAGAGGCGTGCCTGCGGCTGTGACGCGCTCTACATCCTGGGCGACTGCTTCGAGGCATGGATCGGCGACGACCTGCTCGACCTGGCCGGCCAGGACCCCAGCGGCAACGCCGACCTGGCCCAGCGCGTCGCCCGGGCGTTGCGGCGCCTGACCGACGACGGCACCGAGCTTTTTCTGATGCATGGCAACCGCGACTTCCTGCTCGGGGAGCGCTTCGCCGAGGCGGCCGGCGCCACCCTGCTCCCCGACCCCAGCGTGGTGACGCTCGGCGGCCAGCGGATTCTGCTGATGCATGGCGACAGCCTCTGCACCCTGGACGCCGAGTACCAGGCCTTCCGCGCCCAGGCCCGCCACCCGCTGTGGCAGGCCCAGGTGCTCTCCATGCCCCTGGCGCAGCGCATCGCCCTGGCGAAACAGCTACGCGAGCAGTCCGGGGAGGCCAACTCCAACAAGGCCGAGGACATCATGGACGTGACGCCGGAGGAGGTGGTCAGGGTAATGGCCGAACAGGACGTCACCACCCTGATTCACGGCCACACCCACCGCCCCGCGGTGCACGACCTAAGCATCGACGGCCAGGCCGCAACGCGCCTCGTGCTGGGCGACTGGCAGCCCGACCAGGGGTGGGAGATCGTCATCGAGGAGGGGCAGGCCCCCAGGCTTGAGCACTTCGCCCTAGGCGGGTGATGCCGCGCCGAGCCGACAGGCCGCGAGGCGCGCCTCCAACACTGCGGCGTCGGGCAGGCTCCCCGCCGCGCCGATGACCTCGAGGCGCGAGTCGCGACGCCAGGCGCTGGCGGTGAGGCTGGCCTGCCCCGCGACGCGATTGTAGAGCCGCCAGCCAGCGTCACAGTGGAACACTCCCTTGACCCGCAGGGTGGACGGCAACTCCCCCAGCAACATGGCCAACCGGTCGAGCTCGAACCGGTCGTCGGGGTGCCAGCGCCACCCCAGGGTGGCGTATCCCAGCGCCTCGCCCTCCTCCCGTTGGGGCCGCCCCGGCGCGGGCAGCGGCGCCGCGAACGCCTCCAGCACCACGCCCTGCGAGCCGAGCGCCCCGCCCGCCGCGTCGCGAAGCCGTCGGTGGATCTCGCTGCCAGGCGGCGCGCGCGGCGAGGCGGGCGCACCGGCCTCGAGCAGTCGCGCCAGCGGCAGGCGGCCGAGGGGCGCCTCCATGATCCAGCGCTTGGCGGGCCACAGCTCAGCGAGCCACGCCTTTGCCCTCGCCACCTGCTCGTGGCTTACCAGGTCGACCATGGTCAGTGCCACCCCATCGGCCAGGGTCAGCTGGTCGCGGAAGGTCTCGTGCTCGAGGGCGCGCGGGTCATCCAGACGGCGGGGGTCCAGCACGGCAACCATCTCCCCCAGCGCCAGCACCCCCTCGAAGGCCTCGCCCCCCAGTACCTCCAGCAGCCCCGCGGGATGGCCGAGCCCGGAGGGCTCGATGATCACCCGGTCCGGGCGATGGCGACGCAGCAGGTTAACCAGGGTCGCCTGCATCACGAAGGCCAGCTGGCAGCAGAGGCAGCCACCCGGCAGCTCCTTCACCACCAGGTCGTCGCGCTCCTCAAACATGGTCTGGTCGATGCCCACCTGGCCGAACTCGTTGACCAGCACCGCCCAGCGTTCATCCGCGGGTTTCTGCTCGATCAGCCGATGGATCAGGGTGCTCTTGCCACTGCCCAGAAAGCCGGTGATCAGGTGCACGGGGATATTAGCCAGGGGTGCGGGCATGGGGGAGTCCTCGGATGATGAAAGTGTTATATCATAACACAACAACCAAGGGGACGAAGCGGACGAGGGTCAGGGCCAGCAATGACAAAGGAGCAAGCCAAGGGGTTGCCTTGAAGCTTGCTCCTTTTCGCTGGCCTTGCGGCTGGCAGAGGACCCTAGCGGCGAATCTCCGCCCTGTCGCGCAGGTCATCCAGCAGGCCCTGGATGGCGGCCTGGGCGCGCAGCCGTTCGGCCATGCTGGCCACGAACTGCTCGACCTGGGGATCCAGCTCGCCCTCCTCGACCCGCTCCAGGGCGATCAGCACCACCCGCTCACCGTCGGCGGCAAGGCCATAGACCGGGGCATCGCCCTCGGGGGCCGGGAGGCGGAACACCGTATCCACCAGCGCACGGGAGAGGCCCTGGGTCTCCTGGCGGCTCACACCATCGACCCGCTGCCAGTCGAGGCCCTGCTCGTCGCCGTCGCGCAGCGCCGCGAGGCGCTCCTCGGCCAGCGCCATCAGTGCATCGCGGCGCAGGTTGGCGGCCACGCTGGCCTCCACCCGGTCACGCACTTCCTCCAGCGGCAGGATGGTGGCCGGACGGTGGTCGACGACGCGCAGGACCAGGCGGCGATCGCTGTCCAGCTCGATCACCTCGCTGTTGAAGCCCTCCTCCAGCACGTCGGCGCTGAAGGCCTCGCGCATCACGCCGGGCTCCGAGAGCACGCCCTCGGCGCTGTCGCGGGAGACCCAGTCGCTGGTGTGGAGCTCAAGGCCGATGTCGTCGGCCACGCTCTGCAGGTCGTCGGCGGCGAAGCTCTCGTCGATCAGGCGCTGGACCCGCTCGTTGAACTCGCCGGCGACCCGGGAGAGCGCCAGTTCGCGGTGGAGCTCGTCGCGCATCGACTCGAAGGGCTGGCGCTCCAGGCCGGTCACGGTCAGCAGGTGCAGGCCGTTGTCGGTCTCGACGATATCGGAGACCTCCCCCTCGTCAAGGCTGAAGGCCGCCTCGTCGAAACTGTCGCCGAAGAAGCCCTGGCTGATCACGCCGAGATCGCCGCCCTGCTCCGCGGAGACCGTATCGTCGGAGACCTCGAGGGCCAGGTCGGCGAAGGCTTCGCCCTCGGCCAGCCGCTCGCGCACCGCTTGAAGCTCGGCGCGCGCCTCGTCGCGACTGCGCTCGCCGCCGACGGTCAGCATGATATGGGCGATGCGACGATCGGCGTCGGCGGTGCGCTCCTGCCAGGCATCACGCAGCTCGGACTCCTCCACGTCGACCGCCTCGGCCATCTCCTGACGGTCAATGATCACGTACTCCAGGCGCACCTGCTCGGGACGGCGGTAGCTGTCGGCGTTGGCGGCGTAGTACTCCTCCAGGGCGGCCTCGGTCACCTCCACCTCGTCTTCCACCTGCTCGGCGGACAGTACCGCGTAGCGGAAGCTGCGGGTCTGGCGCTGCAGCGCCGCCAGGGTCTCCTGCTCGCTGGGCAGGGTGAAGTCGCTGAAGGCCAGGCCCTGCTGCA
Source organism: Halomonas sp. A11-A (assembly GCF_003182195.1). GTDB lineage: Bacteria > Pseudomonadota > Gammaproteobacteria > Pseudomonadales > Halomonadaceae > Halomonas > Halomonas alkalicola. Next base: position 12,534 of record NZ_QGTM01000003.1, on the reverse strand, counting down.
GCTGCTGACGCTTCATGTCCACGCGCAGCTCCTCGCGGAAGGCCATCGGGGTATAGCCGGCGCTGGCCAGGCGGTTGCGGAAGAGCTCGCTGTCGAAGCGGCCCTCCTGGTCCTGGAACTCCGGCAGCGACACGATGATCTGGTCGAGCTGCTCCTCGGAGAGGTGCAGGCCGCCCTCCTCGGCATACTGGGTCAGCAGGCGGTCGGCGATCAGCTGGTCGAGCATCTGGGCGCGCAGGGCGCGCTCCTGCTCCGGGGCCACCTGGCCGCTGCGAATCGCGCGCTGGACCTCGACCTCCAACTGCTGGCGGGTGATCGGCTCACCGTTGACCTTGGCGATCTCGTCGCCCCCGCCGCCGAACAGGCCCACCAGGGACTCGACGCCGAACAGGGCCATGGTCACGACCACGGCCCCGACGATGATCTTGGCGCCCCAGCTTCGGGAGCGGTCACGAATACTTTGCAGCATGCAGGCCTCGGCAACGTATTGTGTGGAAAGTACGGTCTCTGAACCAAGACAGGCGCACCGCCATGGGCGATGCGCCTGTAGGAGAATCAACCATCAGCGGCGCGGCGAAACGGACGCCTCAGTTGACGGAATCCTTGAGCGCCTTGCCTGCCTTGAAGCTCGGCACCTTGGCGGCGCTGATTTCGATCGGCTGGCCGGTCTGAGGGTTGCGGCCGGTACGCGCGGCGCGCTCCTTGACCTGGAAGGTGCCGAAGCCCACCAGGGAGACGCTGTCGCCCTTCTTCAGGCTTTCGGTCACGGTGTCGACCATGGCGTCCAGGGCCCGGGCAGCGGCTGCCTTGGGAATGTCGGCAGACGCCGCGATGGCTTCGATCAGCTCGGACTTGTTCACACTTCACCCCTTGACTATTTCGGAATTTGGCTCTAATCGGCGCAGCTTTTTAACCGACAGACGCGATCACAGCATGGCGCATTTTATAGCAATGCGTTGAAAGGACTGTCAAGCATACTACCGCGCCGGACCCCACCATATCAGGCTTTTCGTCAAAACATGGTGGGGAAATTATTGTCAATGCGTGCTGATCATCGAAGGGGATAAGGCGGCATCCTCGGATCGAGATTCCTCTCCGGAGGCTTCAGGCCTTTTGGCGAGTGCCACTTCGAGCACCTCATCGATCCAGCGAACCGGCCTGATGTCGAGAGCCTCCTTGATATTATCCGGAACCTCCTTGAGGTCGCGACGATTCTCCTCGGGCACCAGCACGGTCTTTATACCACCGCGCCGAGCGGCCAGCAATTTCTCCTTCAGGCCGCCGATAGGCAGCACCTCGCCGCGCAGGTTGACCTCGCCGGTCATCGCCACGTCGCAGCGCACCGGGCGACCAGTGTAGGCGGAGACCATGGCGGTGACCATGGCGATGCCGGCGCTGGGACCGTCCTTGGGCGTGGCGCCCTCGGGCACGTGGATGTGAAGGTCCTCCTTCTCGAAGCGCTCAGGGTCAATGCCGAACTTTAGCGCTCGGGCCCTCACCACGGTCTGGGCCGCGCTCACCGACTCCTTCATCACCTCACCGAGCGAACCCGTCTTGTTGATGCGCCCCTTGCCCGGCGTCACCACCGACTCGATATTGAGCAGCTCGCCGCCCACCGAGGTCCAAGCCAGGCCCGTCACGCGGCCGACCTGGTCATCCTGGTCGGCCAGGCCGTAGCTGTAGCGGCGCACGCCGGCGTAGGCCTCGATGTCGGCAGCAGCCAGGGTCTGCGGTGCCAGAGCGCCCCCCTGGCTCTCCTTCTCGAGGCGCTCGCGCAGCACCTTGCGGCACACCTTGGCGATCTGGCGCTCGAGCTCGCGCACGCCCGCCTCGCGGCTGTAGTAGCGGATCAGCTCGAGGAGCGCCTCGTCGGCGAAGGCGAGCTCCCCTTCCTTGAAGCCGTTGGCCTTGAGCTGCTTGGGCACGAGGTAGCGCTTGGCGATGGCCAGCTTCTCGTCCTCGGTGTACCCCGGCAGACGAATCACCTCCATGCGGTCCAGCAACGGACCCGGGATGTTCATGGAGTTGGCGGTACAGATGAACAGGGTCTCGGAGAGATCGTAGTCCAGTTCGAGGTAGTGGTCGCTGAAGGTGTCGTTCTGCTCCGGGTCGAGCACCTCAAGAAGCGCCGAGGCGGGATCGCCACGGTGGTCCATGCCGATCTTGTCGATCTCGTCGAGCAGGAACAGCGGGTTCCTGACCCCGGCCCGAGACATGCGCTGGATCACCTTGCCCGGCAGCGAGCCGATGTAGGTGCGACGATGGCCGCGGATCTCGGACTCGTCACGCACCCCGCCGAGCGCCAGGCGCACGTACTTGCGGTTGGTGGCCCGGGCGATGGACTTGCCCAGCGAGGTCTTGCCCACCCCGGGCGGCCCCACCAGGCAGAGCACCGGACCCTTGAGCTTCTTGACACGCTTGTGCACCGCCAGGTACTCGAGGATGCGCGCCTTGACCTCCTCGAGGCCGTAGTGATCCTCATCCAGCACCTGCTGGGCGTGCACCAGGTCGTGCTTGACCCGGGTGCGCTTCTTCCAGGGCACCGAGACCAGCCAGTCGAGGTAGGAGCGCACCACCGTCGCCTCGGCGGAGTTGGGCGACATCATCTTGAGCTTGCCGAGCTCCTGGGTGGCCTTTTCGCGAGCCTCCTTGGGCATCCCGGAGGCCTCGATGGCCTGCTCGTACTTCTCGGCCTCGTTGGGCACATTCTCAAGCTCGCCCATCTCCTTCTGGATGGCCTTCATCTGCTCGTTGAGATAGTACTCGCGCTGGGACTTCTCCATCTGGTCCTTGACCCGGGAGCGGATGCGCTTCTCGACCTGCAGCAGGTCGATCTCCGCCTCGATCAGCGCCATCAGGTGCTCGATGCGATCGCGCACGCGATCCATCTCCAGCAGCCGCTGCTTGTCGTCGATCTTCAGCGACAGGTGAGCGCAGATGGTGTCCACCAGGCGGCTCGGGTCCTCGATGCCGGAGAGGGAGTTGAGCACCTCGTTGGGCACCTTCTTGGACATCTTGACGTACTGCTCGAACTGGTTGAGCAGCACGCGCACCAGAGCCTCCTGCTCGCGCTCGGTCAGCGGCTCGCTCTCGCGCAGCACCGCCTCGGCCGAGGTGAAGGCCTCGCCGGCATGGAGGATTCCCACGTCGGCGCGGGAGACCCCCTCGATCAGCACCTTGACGGTGCCGTCGGGAAGCTTGAGCAGCTGCATGATCTCGGCCACGGTGCCGATGGCGAAGAGGTCATCCCGGCCGGGATCGTCCTTGCTGGCCTCGCGCTGGGCCACCAGCAGCACCCGCTTGTCGGCACTCATGGCCGCCTCGAGGGCCTGGATCGACTTCTCCCGGCCGACGAAGAGCGGAATGACCATCTGCGGGTAGACGACCACATCCCGCAGCGGCAAAAGGGGCAGACTCAGGGTCTGATCGGCGTTCTGCTGCATCGCAGACGTTCCTCAAACAAAACGGGTGAATGTGACAGGGGTGGGGGCGCGCCGGCTGCTTTGCAAGGGAAGGCCTGACGCTGAATGACGAAAAAAGACAGCGCCCGCACAAAAGAACGCGGGAGCGGCCTCGCCTGGCCGGCGGGTCACCGGCTATGGCGAGGCACGCTCCCGCATCAGGGGCCGGCGCTGGCGCCGGGCCCGTACCGCTCAGCCGTCGGTGCCGTCGCCGGCCACTTCCTGCTGCTGGGAGTAAATCAGCAGCGGCTCGCTCTCGCCGCTGATCACGGAGGCGTCGATCACCACCTTGCTGACCCCCTCCAGGGAAGGAATCTCGTACATGGTGTCGAGCAGCACCGACTCGAGGATCGAGCGCAGGCCACGGGCACCGGTCTTGCGCGCCATCGCCTTGGCCGCCACCGCACGCAGGGCGTCCTCGCGGAATTCGAGCTCCACGCCTTCCATCTCGAACAACTTGGCGTACTGCTTGACCAGCGAGTTCTTCGGCTCGGTGAGGATCTGGATCAGCGCATCCTCGGTGAGCTCGGTCAGCGTGGCGATCACCGGCAGGCGCCCCACGAACTCGGGGATCAGGCCGAACTTGACCAGATCCTCGGGCTCGACGTCGGCCAGCAGCTCGCCCACGCCGCGCGACTCGTCCTTGCTCTTGACCTCGGCGCTAAAGCCGATGCCACCCTTCTCGGCACGGTCGCGGATCACCCGATCCAGGCCGGCGAAGGCACCGCCGACGATGAACAGGATGTTGCTGGTGTTGACCTGCAGGAACTCCTGCTGCGGATGCTTGCGCCCGCCCTGGGGCGGCACCGAAGCGGTGGTGCCCTCGATCAGCTTGAGCAGCGCCTGCTGCACGCCCTCCCCCGAGACATCACGGGTGATGGAGGGGTTGTCCGACTTGCGCGAGATCTTGTCGATCTCGTCGATGTAGACGATGCCGCGCTCGGCCTTCTCGACGTCGTAGTCGCACTTCTGCAGCAGCTTCTGGATGATGTTCTCGACATCCTCGCCCACGTAACCCGCCTCGGTCAGCGTGGTCGCGTCGGCGATGGTGAAGGGCACGTTGAGCAGGCGCGCCAGGGTCTCGGCCAGCAGGGTCTTGCCGCTGCCGGTCGGACCGATCAGCAAGATGTTGGACTTGCCGAGTTCGACGTCGTCCTTCCTGACCTCGGAGCGCAGGCGCTTGTAGTGGTTGTAGACAGCCACTGACAGCACCATCTTGGCGCGGTCCTGGCCGATCACGTAGTCATCGAGGGTGTGACGAATCTCGCGGGGAGTCGGCAGGCGCTCCTCGCCGGTCTCGGCATCGGCATCGAGCACCTCCTCGCGAATGATGTCATTGCAGAGGTCGACACACTCATCGCAGATATAGACGGACGGGCCGGCAATCAGCTTGCGCACCTCGTTCTGATTCTTGCCGCAGAACGAGCAGTAGAGCAGCTTGCCGCCTTCGTCCTTGCCTTTGCCGTCGGCCATTCGCTTACCTCATTTCAGTTGGCCCGGCGCACATGGCGCCCGGCCGGGCTCACATCGGCAGCACAAGCTACCGGAGAACGGTGTCAGGACGTGATGAAATTCACGCTATCAGGATGTCGGCCGCTTATCCAGCACCGCATCGATCAGGCCATACTCGGCCGCCTGCACACCGTTCATGAAGTTGTCGCGGTCGGTGTCCCGCGCGATGGTATCGATGTCCTGGCCGGTATGGTGCGCCAGGATGTGGTTGAGTCGGTCGCGAATACCGAGGATCTCACGGGTGTGGATCTCGATATCCGAGGCCTGGCCCTGGTAGCCGCCCAGGGGCTGGTGGATCATCATCCGCGAGTTGGGCAGGCAGAAGCGCTTGCCTGCCGCACCGCCGGCCAGCAGCAGGGCCCCCATACTCGCCGCCTGGCCGATGCAGACGGTAGAGACGTCGGGCTTGATGAACTGCATGGTGTCGTAGATAGACATCCCCGCGGTCACCGCCCCGCCCGGGGAGTTGATGTAGAGGTGGATGTCCTTGTCCGGGTTCTCGGACTCAAGGAACAGCAGCTGAGCCACCACCAGGTTGGCCATGTAGTCTTCCACGGGACCTACCAGGAAGATCACACGCTCCTTGAGCAGGCGGGAATAGATATCATAGGCCCGCTCACCGCGCGCGCTCTGCTCGACCACCATCGGCACCAGGCCACCGGCGTTGTGGATCTCGAACTCGTTGCTCATCAATGTGACGTCCTTGCATCCGGAGAATGGAAGCGGCTGGGCAGGCGCACCAAACGTCGGCGCGCCTGCCCGGAGGCGGTAAAGGAGATCAGGCCTTGCTCTCTTCCTGACCCTCTTCCTCGCCCTCCTCCTCGTCGGTCTCGGCCTGCTGCTGGGCAGCGGCCAGGACCTCCTGGTAGGTCATGGTGACATCCTTGACGCTGGCCTGCTCGAGCAGCTTGTCCACGGCCTTCTCTTCGAGAATGGCAGACTTCAACTGAGTCTTCATCTGCTCGTTGCCCATATAGTACTCGACCACCTGGGCGGGCTCCTGGTACTGCTCGGCGAGCTCCTCGGCCTTGGCCCTGATCTCGTCGTCGGTGGCGTCGAGCTCACCGGACTTGATCACCTCGGCCAGCAGCAGCCCGACCTGGACGCGGCTCTTGGCCTGCTCGGAGAACAGCTCGTTGGGCAGCTGGGAGACATCGAAGTCCTCGCCCAGGCCGAACTGCTGGGCCGCCTGGCGCTTGAGGCCGTCGGTCTCCTGCTGGATCAGCGCCTGCGGCACCGGGATGTCGTTGGCCTTCTTGAGCGCCTCGAACACCTGCTGCTTGACGCGGTTGTCGACAGCTTGAGAGGCCTCGCGGGTCATGTTCTTCCTGACCTCGGCGCGGAACTTGTCGAGGTCGCCGTCCTCGACGCCAAACTTCTTGACGAATTCGGCGTCCACCTCGGGCAGGGCCTGAGCCTTCACCGTGTGCAGCTTGATCTTGAAGGTCGCTTCCTGACCGGCCAGATGCGCGGCCTGGTAGTCCTCGGGGAAGGTGACCTTGATCTCCTTCTCCTCGCCGGCCGCGACACCCACCAGCTGCTCCTCGAAGCCGGGGATGAAGCTGCCGGAGCCCAGCACCAGGCTGTGGCCCTCGGCGCTGCCGCCCTCGAAGGGCTCGTCGCCCAGAAAGCCCTGGAAGTCGATGGTGACCTGGTCGCCCTCGGCGGCGGCACGCTCGACCTCTTCCCAGCCGGCATTCTGCTTACGCAGGGTCTCGATCATCTCGTCGACGTCGGACTCGACCACCTCGACCACCGGGCGCTCTACCTCGGTGCCCTCGATGGAGGAAAGTGTGAACTCCGGATAGACCTCCAGGGTCGCCACAAACTCCAGGTCCTTGCCCGCCTCGTCGACGGTCGCCTCGATGCGCGGGAAGCCGGCCGGGTTGAGCTCGTTCTCGGAAATGGCGCGCACATAGCGCTCGCGCATCACTTCGCCCACCACTTCGTTTCGCACGTCGCGGCCGTAGCGCTGACGGATCACCGACATCGGCACCTTGCCCTTGCGGAAGCCGTCCATGCGAACGTTTTTGGCGGCATCCTTGAGGCGGGCATTGACGGCCTCGTCGATCTCGGCGGCCGGCACCTGGACGGTGATGCGGCGTTCGATCTGGGAGGTCGTATCGACGGAAACTTGCATGAAATGTCCTCTACCGACTGGGGGCGTTATGTTGAAGGGTGGAAAGATCAAAGAAGGGATTTTATGAATCCCGCCCGGCACTGGCAAGCGCCATGCCGCAGAACATGGGGACTTCGGACGTTTTTACAAGGGCAGTGCGACCAGCGGCGTCGAAATCGGCTACGCCATGGCACAAACGCCAGAAACGACAAGAACGCCGACTCGTGGAGCCCGCGTGAAGATGCAACGCAACAGAAGAACAGAAACGAGGATCGAACGAAGGAAGTCAAGGAGTGGGGTGGATGATGGGGATCGAACCCACGACCACCGGAGCCACAATCCGGGGCTCTACCACTGAGCTACATCCACCACTGCCTTGAAACAACTGTCGAAACTACCGCCTGCCGAAATGGGGTGGATGATGGGGATCGAACCCACGACCACCGGAGCCACAATCCGGGGCTCTACCACTGAGCTACATCCACCATAATCGACAACAGCTCGAACCGCATCCCGCCAGAGCTGGCACGCCCAGCAGGACTCGAACCTGCAACCTACGGCTTAGAAGGCCGTTGCTCTATCCGGTTGAGCTATGGGCGCATTCTACTCTTCAGACTGCCGAACCGCAACCCACGGATCTCATTTTCTACAGACCATTCAACAGGTTGTGGTCGGAGTGGAGGGATTCGAACCCCCGACATCCTGCTCCCAAAGCAGGCGCGCTACCAGACTGCGCTACACTCCGCCGCGATTCATGCCGGCCTGACGCCGCCGCAGGGGCCTCGTCGAGCGCTGCGTATTCTACGTGACTTTCCCCTGCGGTCAAGCGCTTGGATCCTACATTGGGGCCTGGCGCTTTGTTTCGACGCCGCGGCATGCGAAAATCACGCCTTCTTCCGCGGGCCACCTGACAGCCTGCACCGCCCACCCAGACGCCAGAGGAAGCGCGATGTCCGCCCAACTGATCGATGGCAAGTCCATAGCCGCCCGAGTCCGCCAACAGGTCGCACGCCAGGTTCAGGCACGTCGCGACGCCGGGGCTCGCGTGCCGGGGCTCGCCGTGGTGCTGGTGGGCCAGGACCCCGCCTCGGCGGTCTATGTGCGCAACAAGCATAACGCATGCGTGGAAGCGGGGATCGAATCCTTTCAGTACCAGCTGCCGAGCGAGACCACCCAGCTCGAGCTCGAGGCCCTGGTGGATCAGCTCAACGCCGACCCGGCGGTGGACGGCATCCTGGTGCAGCTTCCGCTGCCTGCCCATCTCGATGCCCGGCCGATCCTCGAGCGCATCCGTCCCGACAAGGACGTGGACGGCTTCCACCCCTACAACCTGGGCCGCCTGGCCCAGCGCCTGCCCATGCTGCGCCCCTGCACCCCCAAGGGGGTGATGACGCTGCTCGAGCAGTCCGACATCCGGGTGCGCGGGCTGGACGCCACCGTGGTCGGCGCCTCCAATATCGTCGGGCGCCCCATGGCGCTGGAGCTGATGCTGGCCGGCTGCACCACCACCGTCTGCCACCGCTTCACCCAGAACCTCGAGGAGCACGTGCGTCGCGCCGACCTGCTGGTGGTGGCCGTAGGCAAGCCTGGGCTGGTGAAAGGCGAGTGGGTCAAGGAGGGCGCCATCGTCATCGACGTGGGCATCAACCGCCTGGAGGACGGCACCCTGGCGGGGGACGTCGACTTCGCCGCCGCCGCCGAGCGCGCCAGCTGGATCACCCCGGTGCCCGGCGGCGTAGGCCCCATGACGGTCGCCACCCTGCTCGAGAACACCCTGCAGGCCGCCGACATGCACGACGCACGCTGACCCCGATACCCGGGTCAGTACCCGAGACTCACTTCGGGGTCCGCCGCGACGGGCCCCCACCATCAGGACCTGCTATGCAACGCATCGGTATCATTGGCGCCATGGCCCAGGAGGTGGAACACCTGGCCTCCCTGCTGGAGGGGCGCGAGACACACTCCCACGTGGGCTCCACCTTCCACAGCGGACGGCTGCACGGGGTCGAGGTGGTGATCCTGCAGTCCGGCATCGGCAAGGTGAACGCGGCGGTCGGCACCACCCTGCTGCTGGACATCTACAAGCCTGATGCTGTGATCAACACCGGTTCCGCCGGCGGCTTCGGCAAGGATCTGGCGATCGGCGACGTGGTGATCTCCAGCGAGGTGCGCCACCACGACGTGGACGCCGTGGTATTCGGCTACGAGTATGGCCAGGTACCGCAGATGCCCGCCGCCTACCTGCCCGACCCGCGCCTGGTCGCCATCGCGCGGGAGTGCGTGGAATCCCTGGGCGAAGTCCGCGTCGTCGAGGGGCTGATCGCCACCGGCGATGTCTTCATGGCCTGCCCCAACCTGGTGGAGCAAACCCGCCGGCGCTTCCCCACCATGCTCGCCGCCGAGATGGAGGCCGCCGCCATCGCCCAGACCTGCCTGCTCTACGGCTGCCCCTTCGTGGTGATCCGCGCCCTCTCCGATATCGCCGGCGGTGGCGACAACCACCTCTCCTTCGAGGCGTTCCTGGAGAAGGCCGCCACCCACTCCGCCCACATGGTGGAGGCCATGGTGAAGCGCCTGGCGAGCCTCCCCGTCGAGCAGCCCAACGATGCCCCGGCGGAGCGGGTCTGACTCCTGGCGGTGGGTGCCAGCGGTGGGGCCGGCGCCCTGCTGACCGGTTGCGGCTCCACACCTCGACGACAGCTTCGCGCCGGTGGCCCGCGGTGGCGAGGCCGAACTCTATCTGCAGCATGGGCGCGGTCACTTCCTGAGCTTCCTGCCCCGTGGCAGCGCCATCGAGGCGGGGGTCGACTTCATGACGCCCCCACATACGGCACTGCCGGCCCAAGGGCCGGCAGTGCCGCGTGATGGCAGGCCCGAAGGCCCTGGCTGCGAGGCGCTCAGGCGCTCTTGCCCTCCGCCTCCTTCAGGAAGGCCTCGCTCAGGTAGAGCGCCTCGTTGCTGTTGACGCCAATCCCGCGGGCGATGATGTCCCGGGCGATCGCCTGCGCCTCCTCCAGGGAGTGCAGGGTGTAGGTGCCGCACTGGTACTCGTTGAGCTCGGGGATCTGGTCCGCGCTCGGCACCCGGGTGACATCCTCCATGGCGGCCAGCCACGCGCGGCTCACGTCCGCTTCGCTGGGCGTGCCGATCACGCTCATGTAGAAGCCGGTACGGCAGCCCATGGGCGAGAGATCGATGATCTCCACCTCGGGCCCGTTGAGATGGTCCCGCATGAAACCGGCGAAGAGGTGCTCCAGGGTATGGGTACCCTTCTCCGAGAGGATCTCCCGGTTGGGCAGGCAGAAGCGCAGGTCGAAGACGGTGATCTTGTCGCCGGAGGGGGTCTGCATGGTCTTGGCGACCCGCACGGCGGGCGCCTCCATCCGGGTATGATCAACGCGAAAGCTGTCCAGAAGTGGCATGGGGTTCTCCATTCAGGTCCGATGAATTCAACGGCACGATAACAGATCCGAGCGGGGCCCTGCTCGAAAACTGGCGGCGCCCGCCGGGGCCTCGCACGGGCGCAGAGGCGTTACGCCTGCAGCTTCCAGGCCAGCGTCTCGCCGGCACGCAGCGGTACGATGCGCTGGCCCGCGGCGTAGGGCAGCGAGGCCGGCAGCTGCCACGGCTCGCGCACCAGGGTGATGGTGTCGGCATTGCGAGGCAGGCCGTAGAAGTCCGGCCCGAAGTGGCCGGCGAAGCCCTCCAGGCGCGCCAGGGCTCCCGCCGCCTCGAAGGCCTCGGCGTAGAGCTCGATGGCCGCCGGTGCCGTGTAGGCACCGGCACAGCCGCAGGCGCTCTCCTTGTCGCCCTGGGCATGGGGGGCACTGTCGGTGCCCAGGAAGAACTTGGGACTGCCGGAGGTCGCCGCCGCCAGCAGCGCCTGGCGGTGACGCTCGCGCTTGAGGATCGGCAGGCAGTAGTAGTGGGGACGAATGCCGCCCACCAGCATGTGGTTGCGGTTGTAGAGCAGGTGGTGGGCAGTGATCGTCGCGGCCACGTTAGCCGGCGCGCTGGTCACGAATTCGGCGGCCTCCGCGGTGGTGATGTGCTCGAAGACCACCTTCAGGGTGGGGTGGCGCTCGAGCAGCGGCTTCAACACCCGCTCGATAAACACCGCCTCGCGATCGAAGATATCGATCTCGGCGTCGGTCACCTCGCCGTGCACCAGCAGCGGCAGGCCGAGCCTCGCCATGGCGGCGATGGCGGCATCGCAGTGGGCAAGGTCGGTGACCCCGGAATCGGAGTTGGTGGTGGCGCCCGCCGGGTAGAGCTTCACGGCATGCACCAGGCCACTGGCGTGGGCACGCTCGATCTCCTCGGCCGGGGTGTTATCGGTGAGGTAGAGCGTCATCAGCGGCTCGAAGGCGCTGCCCGCCGGCAGCGCGGCCAGGATGCGCTGCCGATAGGCCAGGGCCTGCTCGGTGGTGGTGACCGGCGGCTTGAGGTTGGGCATGATGATGGCGCGCCCCATCTGACGGGCGGAAGCCCCGGCCACGGCGGCCAGCGCCTCGTCGTCACGCAGGTGCAGGTGCCAGTCATCGGGGCGAGTCAGGGTCAGTGAAGTCACGGCGGGTCCTGTGTCGGCGGGTCAAGGAAGCATGCGCCCTATTATACGGAAAGATGTCCAAAGATACCGGAAGAGGCCGGGCGAGCGTGCCGATCCGCACACGGCAAGTTGCTTTGTCTGCTAACATCCATGCCGCCCGTCTCGGGCCCACTATCAGCTCCTCAGGACCCCATGCCCAACACCACCACCCGGGCGCCGCTGCGCGCCGACCTGCTGCTGCTACTGGTCACCCTGCTGGCCGCGGCCGGTTGGATCTTCTCCAAGGAGGCCCTGAACGGCATGCCGCCACTGCTGTTCATCGGCACCCGCTTCCTGCTGGCCGGGATGCTACTCGGCGCCTTCGCCCTGCCTGCCCTGCGCCGGCTGTCCCGCAGCGACATCCTGACCGCTTCGGGTGTCGGCGTGCTATTCAGCGCCGCCCTGGCGCTGTGGATCCTCGGCCTCTACCACTCCCGCCACCTCGGCGAGAGCGCCTTCATCAACAGCCTGGGCATCCTGCTGGTGCCGGTGATGGCCCGCCTGCTGTTCGGCGACCGCCCGCCGCGTACCACCTGGATCGCCCTGCCGGTAGCGCTGGTCGGCTTCGCCCTGCTGTCACTCAACGCCGGGCTGCGCATCGAGGCCAGCCAGGGCCTGATCACCGCCTCGGCGGTGCTCTTCTCGATCCTGATCAACTTGACGTCCTCCCCTCCCTCAGCTTCTTGGGAAGCTGCCGCCTGCGGCGGAAAGGAAGGGGATTCCTACGGCGCTCAGGCACGGCATTGAGCCATCCCTGAGTCGCTTCGGTGGGTTCCTGCTGCTGGCGGCCTTACTGCACCACTCACTTCACAGGCTAGCCGGGCGTGCCCCGCCCTTAATACATTGATGGCGCC
>NZ_QGTM01000002.1 GCF_003182195.1 Halomonas sp. A11-A | reverse complement strand
CCGCGCAACCTCCTGGAACGCCTCCAGGCGTACGAGGACGACGTGTTGCGCTTCCTCGACGACCCTGCCGCTCCCTTCACCAACAACCAGGGGGAACGCGATCTGCGAATGACCAAGGTCCAGCAGAAAATCTCGGGCTGTTTCCGCTCCTGGGAGGGGGCGGAGATCTTCTGCCGCATGCGCAGCTTCCTCTCGACCGCCGTCAAGCAAGGGGTAGCGGCGCATACCGCACTGGAGCAACTGTTTGCGGGGGAGGTGCCAGCCTTCATGCAGCCTACAGCCACGGATCAGGCGGCGTGAGCTAAACAGTTACCACGGGCCAAGCCCGAGCTTCCCTCGAGCCGGAGCAGCACTTTGGCAGCAGGCTGCTGCCTCACACATGGATCCTATATGTAAGGATAAAGCCCCCAGGTTTACACAAGGCTTCCTGTATATCAATTTCAGCCACCGTGCCTTACATGGCCGATGATACGGTCGGTCATGAGCGGAACAGCTGCATGTACCGCTCGAAAACGAAGATCCGGTTGCGCTGGTAGCCGGTGATCTCACTCAGCATGTTGTCCTCGACCATCTTGTTGAGCAGGGCAGAGGCGGTCTGGTGGGTCACACCCAGCAAATCACTGACCTGGCCGGCCGTTACCGCCGGGCGCCTGTAAAGATGCTTGAGCAGCTTCTGAACGTTCTCAGCCCGCTTCCCGTAGCTGAATGCCAGATGGTCCATCTGCTGGCGCAGCGCCAGGATGCCCTCGAAGGTGACCTTGCCCTTGCCAGCCGTCTCTATGATGGCCGACAGGAAGAACTTGACCCAGTGCACCATGTCGTTCGACATCCTTACCCGAGTCAAGGCATCGTAGTAGCTGGCGCGGTTGCGCTCGAAGAAGTCAGACAGGTACAGCGAAGGCTTGCGCAGCAGCCCCTTGCTGACCAGGTAAAGGGCGATCAGCAGCCGGCCAATGCGGCCGTTACCGTCGAGGAAGGGGTGAATGGTCTCGAACTGGTAGTGGCTGATGGCGATCCTGATCAGTTCAGGAACGCTGACATTGTCGTTGTGCCAGAAGAGCTCCAGATCTCCCATCAACGCCGGCACTTCATCGGGATGAGGCGGAATGAAGGCGGCATCGGCCAGACTGCTGCCGCCGATCCAGTTCTGGCTGATACGAAATTCACCTGGTGACTTGTGCTCACCACGCACCCCCTGCATCAGGATGGCGTGGGTGTGCTTGAGCAGCCGATTGGACAGCGGCAAATGCTCCAACTCTTCGACCGCCTCGTTGATCGCCTGAACGTAGTTCTGCACCTCCTGCCAGTCATCCCGCTTTTCGGGGGCCAGTTGGCTGCTGTCCAGCACTGCTTCGTCCATCTCGGTCTGGGTACCCTCGATGCGGGACGAGTTGTTGGCCTCCTTGGTGATGTGCATCTGGATGAAAAGGTCCACATCCGGCACGATCAGTGTGAAGGCATCGAGCTCGGCCAGGGCTCGAGAAGCCCGCTCCAGAAGAGTGTTGATCTGCGGGTCTTCCCAGCTCCATTCGTGGTTCACGGTGACCGGGCTGAAGCTCTTGTACTGGTACTGCGGCACCCATCGACCGGCATCAAAGGTTTCAAACTTCATCGCTAGGCTCCTTACCATAGACGTAGGCGGCCCGCTCTTCAGCAGCCAACAATACCTCGGCCTGTTCGGCATGTTGACCGACCTGCCAGCCACGAACGTCGATCTTGCCGGTGACGGCAGCGGAGATCAGGGCGGAGCGTCGCTCCTCAAGCCTCTTCTGTAACTCTAGTGCCTGACCAGCCAGATCCAGCAAGCTCCACGTCTGTTTTATGATTTCATCGCGGATTTTTGCCTGCTCTTCAAGTGGAGAACAAGGGAAGGGCATCTCAAGCACGGTGCTTTGCCCAATATTCAGCATTGAACTGCTAGCTCCGGTTGCCTCCAACTCAATTTGCTGCCTAGTTTGCGGAGCGCCCATGAAAAAAGCTAAAAACCGTGGATCTGCAACCGTCTCGCGAACACGAAGCCGAAACAGCTTGTCCGACAACATTAAGTTGGGATAGGAAACAGCAGGGACTGCACAACTACCGACCAGCTCTCGCGTATTGGCACGAGAGATCAAGACATCATCAGCCTTGATGCACAAATCCAACCTCGGAGAAAGATTGTCAGGAAGCTTCTTGTTCTCTTGACTGACAAATCTACCATGGTTGACGCACCCCACTTTAAGCACGCCCCACTCACTCTCACTTTCGACCGGGCTATTTTCACACTGAGGGCTCCATCCTTGCTCAACGGTGTGCACAATATGCTTGACTCGAGTGATTCTCCAATGCGCCGGCACTTCCCCCAGCCACTCAACCCCGGAGTCCTTCATCGGCACATCGGGGTCCAGCCCCTTGGTGACGGCATGGGAGATCACCGCCTGGCGCTTCTCCTTGAGCAGCTCGATCAGGCGCTGCTGCTCCGCCACCAAGGCGTCGATGCGGGCGGTTTCGTTGTCAAGGAAACTCAATATCTCACGTTGCTCTGCTGTCGGAGGGAGAGGCAACGGACATGACATCACGTTACTGGATGAAATTGAGGCTAGGTTGGTGCTCTGCTTGGAGTACAGATAAAAGTAGGACCGGGCTGCACTGGAGCGAGTGAACATAGACAGCCAGTAGGGCAGCAAGTACTGGTTTGGGCGAATGGCAAAAACATGGTTCTGGTGAAGGCAA
The DNA here is from genome assembly GCF_003182195.1 of Halomonas sp. A11-A. Lineage (GTDB taxonomy): Bacteria > Pseudomonadota > Gammaproteobacteria > Pseudomonadales > Halomonadaceae > Halomonas > Halomonas alkalicola. Next base: position 252,667 of record NZ_QGTM01000002.1, on the reverse strand, counting down.
TCAGCAATTTCCCCCTGCCAGACAGTCCCACGACCAAGCTTGTCATTGTCGCCGCCTTCGTTCATCAAGACGTCGCCGGGCTGGAGGCGATAGCGGTCAACCTCGGACAACGCAACGGTCACAGTGTTGACCGACGAGAGATCGACATGCCCATCCTGAACATTCGCAACACGCAGATATGGCAGGTCAACCGTGAGCGTATCATCGGAGTAGCTTTTCCCCTTAGCCACCCCGCCCTGGATGGTTGCATACCACCGCAACGGCCCGACCACCCAATGCGCCGGCACTTCCCCCAGCCACTCGACGCCGGAGTCCTTGTATTCGGGGTACTGCGGGAAGGTACTCGGGCTATCCCTGCCCTCGCCCTTTGGGCCAGTCGCTTCGCGCCTGTTCGCTCTTTCCGAAGTTCGGGTTCCCGCTGCATCTTTCATGCCGACAGCTCCTCGATCATCTGCTTGATCCGATCGGTGCAGGCCTTGAGGTCAGCGTCGATCTCATCCAACGGACGAGGCGGCGTGAACTGGTAGAAGTGCCGGTTAAAGGGGATCTCGAAGCCGACAATGCCGATGCGGCCATCCAGCGGGTCGCGCTTCTCCTCGTCGATCCAGGCGTCGGGCACGTGGGGCTTCACCTCACGCTCGAAGTAGTCGAACACCGACTCGTCCAGCGGCACGTTCTCGTTGTCGCGCAGACTGGTATCAGGCTCAGGGTTGCCCTTCTTGTCCCGGCAGATATCGGCGTCCGGGTCGCGCTCGGAGAGAGCGCCCAGGATCGCCTTCTGCACCGGGGCACCGACCTTGAGGCCCGCCGCTTTGATCGCGGCCTTTAGCGCCTTGGTGAAGTCGTCGCGATTGGTGAACACCTGCGCCGGGTCCAGGGTGGCGCAGGCGGCCTTGATCGCCTCGCGTTCGCCCTCCGCGAGCTTCTGGAGCGGCTTCTCGTCATCGAGCTTGGCCAGGCGCTCGGGGCTGGCCTGGAAGTTGAGGCGCAGCGGACGCTCCACGGTGATGCGCCGGTAGCCGAAGGCCTCCACCGGGAACAGCTTGCTCTCCTCGCTCTCCTGGCAGGCGCCGTAGAGGCGCACGATCTCCTCGATATCGCGGTCGGCGACGAACTGGCGCTTGCTGCCCAGCGACTTGCGCATCTTGCTGGCCCGACCGGTGGCGTTGATCAGCTGCACCTGCCCGCGGCGCTCGGCGGGCTTGTGGTTGGAGAGGATCCACACGTAGGTGGCGATGCCGGTGTTGTAGAAGAGATCGGTGGGCAGGCCGACGATGGCCTCCACCAGGTCGTGCTGCAGCAGGTAGCGGCGGATCTCGGACTCGCCGCTGCCGGCGCCACCGGTGAACAGCGGCGAGCCATTGAGGATGATGCCGATGCGCGAGCCGCCCTCCTGGCGGGGGCGCATCTTGCTCACCAGGTGCATCAGGAACAGCAGCGAGCCGTCCGAGACCCGCGGTAGGCCAGGGCCGAACCGGCCCTCATACCCTTTCTGGTTGTGCTCGTCGGTGATCGCCTTCTGCACCTTCTTCCACTCCACGCCGAAGGGCGGGTTGGAGAGCATGAAGTCGAAGTGCTCGGCAGGCAGTTGATCGTCGGAGAGGGTATTGCCGAGCTTGATCTGCTCCACCGCCTGGCCCTTGATCAGCATGTCGGCCTTACAGATGGCATAAGACTCGGGGTTGAGCTCCTGGCCGTGCAGCGAGACGGTGACGTCCTGGCTGACCTGCTGGATGTACTCGTCGCTCTCAGAGAGGAAGCCACCGGTACCCGCGGTGGGGTCGTAGACGGTGACGATGCCGTGGGGGCGCAGCTTCTGCTCCTGACCGGTGAGCACCAGGGAGGTGGTCAGGTGGACGATATCGCGCGGGGTGAAGTGCTCCCCCGCCGTCTCGTTGGAGCTCTCGGCGAACTTGCGGATCAGCTCCTCGAATACCAGGCCCATGCCGTAGTTGGTGAGCCGCTGCGGGCTCATGTCGATAGACGCGAAGCGCTGCACCACCTGGTAGAGCAGGTTGCTGGCCCCGAGCTGCTGGACGAAGCCCTCGAACTCGAAGTGCTCGAAGATCTCCCGGGCGTCCTGGCTGAACGACTGCACGTAGCTCATCAGGTCGTCGGCGGTCTGGGTGTCGGAGAGAGTCCCCAGGGTCAGCGGTGAGGCGTTGAAGAAGGGCTGGTCCGCCGCGCGCAGCAGCAGCTTCTCGCGCACCGCCTCGGGCTTGGCCTGGTGCTCATGGGCGGCGGCCAGCACCTCGGCCTTGGTGGGTTCCAGCACGCACTCCAGGCGCCGCAGCAGGGTGAAGGGCAGGATGATGCGGCCGTACTGGGACTGCTTGAAATCGCCGCGCAGCAGGTCCGCCACGGACCAGATGAAGGCCGCCAGTTGAGAGTGACTCTCCGTGTTCACGATGCTTCCCCGCGTTCTTGGTGCTGATGGTAATGAGTGCCGACCATCATACACAGCGAGGGGGTGGCCACGAAGTGCGGGAGAACGAGCCGGGTCAGTGCTCTCCCTGCGGCGGCTCGTTGGAAGGCTGCCGATAGGGTGACTGTGGCGCATCCTCCCCTATCAGCACGGGCTTGCCATCCTTCCACACCACTGCATAGTGACCGAGTCGGCGCTTGCGCTCGAGGGTCTCAGCCACAGCGGCACGCAGGCTATCCAGCATTTCCTGGGTATCGGGGGAGAGCTGGGTCATGGTCGTGACTCCTTGGAAAGCTTCTCGAACAGCGCATCATTGAGAATCTGGCGATCAGGTCCATGCTGCTCGAATACGGGTTCCGGCGTGCTACCGTCATTCATAAAGCAGCGCGTATGGCTAACCAACGGTGCATAAACCGACAGCAGGTTGTGCAGGCTACGCGGGAATCGGCGCTGGATGTCTTTGAGCGGTATATTATGGCCGCCATGGGAGACTCGTTCAGCTACGCGCAGTCGCGACATTTCCACAGTTGGCAAGGCGAGATAAACAAGCTCAACCCTCCAGTTTGCGGACAGTAGACGTTTGACCAGCGAAGAATAGCCACGCCCTGAAAGCGTCGTTTCGAAGGCAAAATCTTCCTTGTCGGCAATCGCCTCTTCAATTTCTCGCAGGAAGATACGGCTAGCCGCCAGAAGCTCTCTCTCCGGGGCAAGAGGCGAAAGGCCGGCAGCAATCAGGTCAGCGTTGATGAAGCGAGTGCAGCTAGCTACCTGGGGCAGGTAGTTCAGCGCAAAGGTAGTCTTGCCTGCTCCGTTCGGACCGGCAACAATCCAGCAAGTTGCTACGTGTTCTTCACGAGTCATCGCCAAGCCCTTCCGGCAGGTGCACATGGAAGGTGTCTTACCCGATGTGCACCACCCACTCTAGTTCAGGGTGGGCGGAAAATGCAGCTGTCCGTCGGTTGCTGCACGTTGGTGGGCCCAGCAGGACTCGAACCTGCGACCAAGGGATTATGAGTCCCCTGCTCTAACCAACTGAGCTATAGGCCCTTTCAGAGGAAGGTGCGGCAGAGCGCCGGCGTATGATAGCGAATGGCGATGAAGGTGGCCATAGCCCGCTCGCCGCTCGTGGCCTCCATGGCACCTTCTCCCTCCCCCGTGGTCTTCCTTGAGCCCGCCCCTTCTGGAGATCCGCCAGTGCCTCTTCGTTTGCTTGCCTTCTCGCTTGCTCGTTCTCTTTTGCGGTCTTCCGCCCTGGTCGCCCTGCTGGTTGCGCCCCTGGCTGCCCTTCCGGCGGCGGCAGCGGCCGCCTGGGAGCTGGACCCCGCCCAATCGCGGGTCGCGGCCACCGTGGTGCAGATCGCCCCGGAAGGCCCCATTCCCCGCCTGCACGAGGTGCGTCGGCTGAGCGGTACCACCGAGGCGGACGGCACTCTGGTGCTGCCGCTGCGGCTGGCCCAGAGCGATGTGATCGAGCGAATGGGGCCGCTGCCGCCCTGGCTCTCAGGCTTCACCGAGCGCCCCATGGCCACCCTGACCACCCGCTTCCCGCCGCAGCGCCTGGAGCGCCTGCCCGTGGGCGAATCGCTGGTGGAGGTGCTGATGCTCTCGGTGCAGACCGGCAACAGCACCCGCAGCGAGCCCCTGGCGGTGCGCTTCACCCGGGAGTCGCCTGAACGCGTGCGGGTCACCAACGCCGAGCGGGTGGCGCTGGACGGCCGCGAGCTGATGGCCGACCCGACGCTGCGCTCAGTACTGCTGCTGCTCGGCTACGAGCAGATCGGCGACGAGGTGCCGGTGAGCCTGGATGCGGTGCTGGTGAGACGCTGAGGCGCCCTCGCGACGGAGCGCGTTCCTGGCATCATCTCCCTGCCTATTTTTGATAATGATTATTATTTGTATAATGAGACTTTCCACGGATCCGGTGGTCTCGCCATGCCCTCTCCCCTGGCCCGGTTATACGTCGGCCCTCTCAAGCACCTGGCCCCGCCATCAATCGGGCCGCTAACAGCACCACTCGGCATGCCGGCCCTAGACCTGCTCGACCCGGCCTGCCTCGACGCGCTGCTCACGCGCTTCGGCGCCTGCTACGGCCATGGCGACCGCCGGGCGGTGGCCTCGCTATGGTCCAAGTGGCACTTCAGCGCCCTGGCGGCCCACTGCCTGGCCGCCAACCTGCTGCTCGAGCGCGACCTGCCGCTGGGGCTCGAGGACCTGCACCTCGAGCAGTCTCCCGAGGGGCAGACCACCGGCCTGGCGCTGCGGCATGCCGGCCGTCCCCTGGCCGACCTCGATCCCTGCCGGCGCTTCGCTACCCTGCTCGATGGCCATCTGGGGCCGCTGATCGAGGCCCTGGCCGCGGCCACCGGCGCCTCCCCGAAGGTGTTCTGGAGCAACGCCGGCAACTACTTCGAGCACTTCGCCGTCGCTTTGGCCGACCATCCCATGGCCGCGCCGGACGTCGCTGAACCCGCCAGGGTGCTGCTGACGAGCCGCACCCTGCCCGATGGACGTCGCAATCCGCTCTATCGCCCGGTGCACTATATCGAGGGAGAGGCCGAGACACCTCGCCGGGTGCGCCGCCTGTGCTGCATCCGCTATCTGATCGACGAGCTCGGCGTCTGCGGCAACTGCCCGCTGGCCTGCCGGCGCCAGGCCCGCACCACCGAGGCATCCTGACCCCATACAGGCGAAGGCCCACTCCGTTGCCGAGATGGGCCTGTCTGATGTGCCTGTTGGCGCCGGGACTCAGTAGCGCCAGGTCAGGTTGAGCATGACGTTTCGTGGAGCGCCGTAGAAGGCCTGGTCCCACTTGAGGCTGGTGAGATGCTTCTCGTCGGTGACGTTGTTGACGTTCAGCGAACCGGTCAGGCTGTCGCTGAAGTCGTAGCTCGCCATGAGGTCGACCAGGGCATAGGCCCCCTGCCGGGTCTTGCCGTCGGCGAAGTCGCGATCGCGCTCGATCTCATCCTGCCAGCGCAGCCGCGCCCCCACCTTCAGGGCATCCAGGGACGCCGGCCGGTAGCTGGTGGTGGCGCGCACCAGGTGGCGCGGGATGTAGGTATTGGTGGCGTTGCCCTCAGCGTCCTCGATCTCCAGGTAGGTGTAGCCGACGCTGGCCTGCCAGCCGGGGGCCAGCTCGCCGGCGAGCGTGGCCTCCACGCCCTCGCTGGTGATGCCGTCCCCGCCCGTGAAGAAGGCGGTGCCATCCGGCCGGGTGCCCGCCGGCTGGGCCACGTTATTCTGCTCGGTGCGGAACAGCGCCAGCGAGGCATCGGCCGCACCGTCGAACAGCTCGGCCTTGAGGCCGACCTCCTGGCTCACCCCGTCGACGGGGTCGAGATAGTCGCCGTTGCGGTCGATGGCGGTCTGGGGCTGGAAGATCTCGGTGTAGCTGGCATAGAGGGACGCCCAGTCGGTGACGTCGTAGATCAGGCCGGCGTAGGGCGTCAGCACCCGGTCGTGATCGCTTGCCTGGGACACCCCGTACTGCTCGCCGGTAGTGTCGGCCCAGCTCAGGCGGGCACCGACCACGGCGGTCCAGCGCTCGGCAAGGTCCAGCTTGGCGGCGCCATAGAAGCTGCGCTCCTTGACCGTGGCATCCCCATCGGTGCCGGGGAAGGCCACCCAGGCATCGGGTTCGGGATAGCGGCCGTTCCAGTCATCCAGCGGTGGGAGCCCCTGGCCACCCGCATCGAAGTCCGCCGTGGGGTAGCGGGAGAGCTGCTGGTTGCGGCTCTGGCTCCAGTCCGTGCCCAGCACCAACTGGTGGGTGCGGCCGAAGGCATCAACGTCGCCCTTGGCGTGCAGGTCGGCGACCCACTGCTCCAGGTGGCGATCGTATCGGCTCAGGGTCAGCTGCTCGTCGGCGATGCGCCCGGTCGTGGCATCCGGCACGCCGTAGATATAGAACAGCTGGGTGTCGGAGAGCATATCCAGGTGGGTCAGGGTTCCCTTCAGCGACCAGCGCTCACCGAGTTCCTGCTGCACCTCGAGGAAGCTGCGTCGGGTCTCCACGTCCCAGAAGGACCAGTGGGGCGCCGAGGTGGTCGAGACATCGTAGTCGGTGGGGTTGCCGGCCGAGTCATAGAGCGGCAGCGAGCCCCACATGTTGCCGTCGGTGTTGTTCTGCTGCCAGGTGTGGCCGAGGGTCACCAGGGTGCTGTCGGTGACATCGGCCTCCACCACGCCATAGAGCAGCCCCCGCTCGCGGCTGAGCCGGTCCAGGTAGGAGTCGCTCTCCATCCCCGCCGCCACCAGGCGCCCGCGGACGCGCCCCTGGGCATCCAGCGGACCGGCCACATCGGCCTCCAGTCGCCGCTGGTCCCAGGAACCAACGGTCGCCGACACCGCGGCCTGGGGCTCGAAGGTGGGTCGCTTGCGCACGAAGTTGACCGTCGCCGCCGGATTACCCGAGCCGGACATCAGCCCGGTGGCGCCCCGCACCACCTCGACCCGGTCGTAGATCGCGGTGTCCACGTCGCCGTGCACGTTGTTGTAGGGCATCGGCACGCGCACCCCGTCGACCTGGAAGTTCGAGATCTCGAAGCCTCGGGCCGAGTAGTAGGTGCGGTCCGTCTCCAGGCGCTCCACCGTCACCCCGGGGGTGCTCTCCAGGATGTCGTTGGTGGTGTTCAGGTTGAAGTCGTCGATCTGGGCCCGGGTCACTGTCGAGACGGACTGGGGCGTCTCGCGGGGCGTCAGGTCAAGGCGCGTGGCAGTGCTGGTGAGCGGCACCCGATAGCGCTCCGTGCCCTCGCTGATGATCGACAGGGCCTCGGCCTCGATGGTCACCGTCTCGAGTGCCTCGGTGGGCTCGATCTGCTGGGCCAGCAGGGGCGGCGAGCACAGCAGGAAGGCACCGGCGGTGGTCAGGCCAAGGGCCCGACGAACGGCCTGGGCCAGGGGGTCGACCCCGCAGGGGTGGGTAGCAGAATGGGACATGGGTGAGCAAGCCTTCGGTTCTTGTGTGCGGATTTAACGCGCATGATAATCACTATCATTTATTTAAACAAGTAGGAAATGTTCGCATTTGCATCTGTGCCTTCCGAAGGGATCTTATTGATACGCATTATCAACAAGGGTAAGGTAGCGCCCATCGCCTGCCCCGCCCGGGGCCCGCTGAAGGAGCGCCCTGCATGTTCGAACTGCGCGGAGCCGGTTTCGCCGTCGGCGACCGGCCCCTGCTCGCTGCCACCGACCTGACCCTGATGGGCGGCCGGGTGCATGGCCTGATCGGCCACAATGGGTCAGGCAAGTCGACCCTGCTCAAGCTGCTGGCCCGCCAGCAGCCGGCGAGCCAGGGCGAGCTGCACTTCGCCGGCCGCCCCCTGGCCCGCTGGGGGCATCGCGAGTTCGCCCGCCGGGTCGCCTACCTGCCCCAGCAGCTGCCCGCCACCGAGAACCTGCTCGGCCGCGAGCTGGTGGCCATGGGCCGCTACCCCTGGCGCGGCCTGCTGGGCCGGCATACCCGCGAGGACGAGGCGGCCATCGAACGGGCCATCGCCGCGACCCACACCGAGGCCTTCGCCGACCGCCTGGTCGATACCCTCTCCGGCGGCGAACGCCAGCGGGTCTGGCTGGCCATGCTGCTGGCCCAGGGCAGCGACTTCCTGCTGCTCGACGAGCCCCTCGCCGCACTGGACATCGCCCACCAGGTGGAGGTGCTGGCGCTGATTCGCGAGCTCAGCCAGCACCTGGGGCTCGGCGTGGTCATCGTGCTCCACGACGTCAACATGGCGGCGCGCTACTGCGACCACCTGGTCGCCCTGCACGGCGGGCGCGTGCTGACGCAAGGGTCACCGGCCGAGCTGATGGACGAGGCCACCCTGGAAGCCATCTACGGCATCCCCATGCGGGTGATGCCTCACCCCACCCACCATCACTCCGTCGCCCTGGTCCATGCCTGACTCGCCCGCCCGGCTGCTCCGCTGCGTCCTCGTCGCGCTGCTGCTGGCCCTGGGCCTGGCGCCAATGCCTCGCGCCCTGGCCCAGCCGGCCATCGCCACCCTCGACTGGACCCTGGCCGAGACCCTGGTGGCGCTGGGCGTCACGCCGGTCGGGGTCGCCCAGGTCGATGCCTACCATGCCTGGGTCGGCACGCACCTGCCCGAGGCGGCCGTCGATCTCGGCCTGCGCAGCCAGCCCAACCTGGAGCTGCTGGCGAACCTGGCACCCGATCACCTGCTGATCTCGCCGATGTTCGCCAATCTGGCACCGCGTCTGTCGCACATCGCCCCGGTGACGACCCTGCCGCTCTATACCCCGGGCCGCGAGACCTGGCCCCAGCTGCGCGACTTGACCCACGAGGTGGGCCGCCTGGCCGAGCGGGAAGCGGCCGCCGAGCGGCTGATCGCCAAGACGGAGGCGCGACTGGCGGACCTGCAACAGCGGCTACCCGAGCGGGTGCCGCCGCTGCTGGTGGTGCAGTTCATGGACGAGCGCCATGTCCGGGTATTCGGTGAGGGAGGCCTCTACCAGGCCGTGATGGCCCGCCTGGGGCTGGAGAACGCCTGGCACGGCGAGACCAACGCCTGGGGCTTCTCGCTGGTGGGCCTGGAGCAGCTGGCCGGCCTGACGGCCCGGCTGGTGGTGGTAGAGCCCTATCCGGTGGGCGTCGAGACGGCGCTGGCCGGCAGCGGGCTATGGCAGCAGCAGCCCAGCGTACGCGATGACAGCCTGATCACCCTGCCCCCGGTGTGGAGCTTCGGCGCCCTGCCCTCGGCGATACGCTTCGCCGAGCATCTGGTGGCCGCCCTGGAGGAGGCGCCCCATGACGACTGAGGCCGCCCGCCGCCACGCCCCTGCCCTCGTCTGCCTGCTGCCGGGCCTGGCGCTGCTGGCCCTGGTGCTCGGCTCGCTTTCCGAGCAGGGGCTCCTCGATGGCCTGCGCGCCCTGACGACCGTGACGCCGGCGAACGCCGAGTCGCTGGTGCGCCACTACAGCTGGTGGCCGCGCCTGGCCATGGCGCTGCTGGCCGGCGGCGGCCTGGCCCTGGCCGGGGTGCTGATGCAGCAGGTGCTGCGCAACCCGCTGGCCGCGCCTACCACCCTGGGGGTGGCCAGCGGCGCCAACCTGGCGCTGATGGCCGCCACCCTGCTCGCCCCCGGCCTGCTGCTGGCCGGGCGCGAATGGGTGGCCCTGGGGGGTGGCGCCGGCGCCATGGCGCTGGTCTTCGCCCTGACCTGGCGCCGCGGGCTTTCGCCTGCGGTGGTGGTCCTCGCCGGCCTGGTGGTGAATCTCTATGCCGGGGCCCTGGGCATGGTGCTGCTGCTGTTCCACCAGGAGACCCTCAAGGGGCTGCTGATCTGGGGCGCCGGGTCGCTTTCCCAGCACGGCTGGCATGACGCCGCCTTCCTGGCCCCGCGCCTGCTGCTGGGCGGCCTGGCGGCCTGGCTGCTGCTGCGTCCGCTGGCGGTGCTCGAACTCGACGACGCCAGCGCCAGGAGCCTCGGCGTCTCGCTGAAGCACCTGCGCCTGGCGGGGCTGGGGCTGGCAGTCTTCCTGACCGCCTGCGTGGTCAGCGTGGTGGGGGTGATCGGCTTCATCGGCCTGGCGGCGCCCAATATCGTGCGCCTGGCCGGCGCGCGCCGGCTGGGACCGCGCCTGGTCTGGTCGACGCTGCTCGGCGGCCTGCTGCTGGCCACCACCGACCTGCTGCTGCAGCGCTTCGCCGGCACCCTGCCGACCCTGATCCCCACCGGGGCCGCCACCGCCGCCCTGGGCGCACCGCTGCTGCTGTGGCTGATTCCCCGGCTGCGCCTGGAAGCCGGCCGCCCGCCCGGCGCCGCCACCGCGCCGGCCCCGCGCCACCCCGCCCCCGGGCGCCTGGCCGCAGGGCTGGCCTTTGGCCTCATGGCCGCCATTCTGCTTGCCCTGCTGCTGGGCCAGGCGACCGGCGGCTGGTACATCACTGTTGAGGAGGCGGTGCTGGCCTGGCGCTGGCCGCGGCTGCTGGCCGCCGCGGGCAGCGGGGTGATGCTGGCCATCGCCGGCACCCTGATCCAGCGCCTCACCGCCAACCCCATGGCCAGCCCCGAGGTGCTGGGCATCAGCGGCGGCAGCGCCATCGCCTTGATGGCTGCCATCTTCCTGCTGCCCGCCCCTGGCAACCTGACCCTGGTCGCCGCCGGTACCCTGGGGGCGCTGGCCAGCCTGACGGTGCTGGTCCTTATCAATCGGCGCAGCGGCTTCGTGCCCGAACGGCTGCTGCTCAGCGGCGTGGCGATCACCGCGCTGTTTGACGCCGTGCGCGCCATCGTGCTGGCCGGCGGCGATCCCCGCGGCCAGCAGGTAATCGCCTGGCTCTCGGGTTCCACCTATTACGTCGATCCCGTCAGCGCAACGCTGGTGGCGGGCCTTGCCGTGGCGCTGGCCCTGGCGGCACGCCCCTTCGCCCGCTGGCTGGATATCCTACCGTTGGGGGCCGCCACGGCCGCGGCGCTGGGGATTCGGGTAGAACGGGCGCGCCTGGCACTGCTGCTGCTGGTCGCCCTGCTGACCGCCTGCGCCACTCTGGTGGTGGGGCCGCTCTCCTTCGTCGGCCTGCTGGCACCCCATATGGCCCGACTGGCGGGCTTCTCTCGGGCGCGGGCGCAGCTGCTCGGGGCCGCTCTGATCGGCGCCCTGCTGATGGTGCTGGCGGATTGGCTGGGCCGCCAGCTGCTGTTCCCCGCGGAGATTCCCGCCGGCCTGGTGGCCTCGCTGCTGGGGGGCGCCTACTTCATGTGGGGCCTGGGGCGCCGGTAGGCACAGGCAATCCGAGCCTGCTATTCCACCTTACGCCCCATCAGGTACTCGGCCAGCGCCTGATAGACGGGCAGCAAGGTGGCATCGTTGGCCGCGTTGCCCGCCACCGGGCGGGAGGCGAAACGCACGATCACCATGCGGGCGGTGGGATCGACGTAGATCGTCTGGCCGTGCACCCCTCGGGCGGCGAAGGCGCCATGGTCGTTGTGCAGCACCCACCACATGCCGCGGTAGCTTCCGCCGGGCAGGTTCGCGTAGCCGACCCGGGCGAAGGCGTCGCGGTCGCCGCCCTCCAGCGGGGTGAAGGTGACCGCGTCGATATTCGGGTCCAGGGCATAGGGCAAGGGTCGCGACGCCTCGAGGCCACGGCTCACCCGCCGTGTCGGCAGCAGCTCGCGAAAATGACACACCGTCCAGCGCAGCTTGGGAAAGCTGAAATAGTCGCTGTCGGGCTGGCCGATGATCTTCTCGGGCGGCGGCGGGAAGCCCTGCATCCAGCCCAGCGCCACCGGATCTGACTCCACCGCCGTGAGCAAGGGCGGCGACGCCAGTCCCTGGGAGGCCAGGGCCGTCAACCCGAGCACCGACGCCGCCCCGACCCAGCGCCGTGAAGGCTCACCTGCCTGCCGGGCAGAATGCCGGGCGTTGCGCATGATGGTCATTGCGACTCCTCCACTGATCCTGTCAGCCTCGAGTGTTGGCGATTGGCACCCGGCTTTCCAGGTAAAGCCTACCTTAGCGCCTTGCTGGGAATCAGCCGGCCAGGCACGAGGCGCAGGTAGGCCACCATCCCGAAGAGTTCCACCAGCGACTGGAAGACGATCACCACCACAGCGGCCTGCCAGGCCTCGGGCAGCGCCAGGGCAATGGGCAGCACCACGAAGGAGTTCCGAGTGGCGAAGCTGAAGATGAGGGTCCGCGCCGCCGGCGGCATCAGTCCGAAGGCGCGCCCCAGCGCCCGTCCCAGCAGCGCCGCCAGCGCCAGATAGCCGACGAAGAGCGGCAGCACCTGCAGTAATACTCCACCCAGGCCCCTCACGCTGCCCACCTGGGTGGCGGCAATGCTGAACAGCACCATGGCCAGCAGCGGCACGGGCAGCCAGCCGAGCCCCGCCACCAGGCGTCTGACACCAGGGCGGCGCCTGGCCAGGCGCTCGGTCAGCCAGGCCGCCGCCAGCGGCCCCATGATCAACCCGGCGAAGGCGGAGAGCAGCGGCCCGCTGATCGCCACCCTGGCCCAGTCGGCGCCCAGGAAGAGCCAGAGATAGGCCGGCAGCGCCACCAGCTGGAGCGCCAGCAGCAGCGGCGTGGCGGCGATGGCACGCCCGGCGTCGCCGCGTCCCAGGTGGGTGAAGCTGATGAACCAGTCGGTGCAGGGCACCAGCAGCACCAGCAGCACCCCGACTTGGACGGCGGGTGCCAGGGGCAGCAGGACCACCAGGCTTCCCACCGCCAGGGGCAGGATCAAGAAGTTGCCGGCCAGCAGGGCCGCGCCGAAGCGCCAGTCCTTCGCCGCCAGGCCGAGCCGGCCCAGGGGTACCTGAGTGAAGGTGGTGTAGAGCAGCAGGCCGAGCAGCGGCCAGAGCGCCTTTTCCAGAAGCCCGGCGGCCTCGGGGCGGGTCAGCCCCAGGCCGAGCCCGGCCAGGATTGCCGCCAGGTAGCCCCACACCTGATGGCGCTCTAGCGCCTCACGCACGGGTGGCGTCGCCCTCGGCAAGGTCCACCGTCAGCGCGCCGGTCTGCACCCGCCACTGGGCGGCGTAGCGGCCGTCGGCCTCGAGCAGCGTCTTGTGGGTGCCGCGCTCCACCACCTGGCCGCCCTCGATCACCACGATCTCGTCGGCGTGGACGATGGTGGAGAGGCGATGGGCGATCATGATCACGGTGCGGCCGTGGGCGATCCTGCGCAGCGAGCGCTGGATGGCGGCCTCGGTCTCGTTGTCCACGGCGCTGGTGGCCTCGTCCAGCACCAGGATGGGCGGGTCCTTGAGCAGCGCCCGGGCCAGCGAGAGGCGCTGACGCTGGCCGCCGGAGAGGCGCACGCCCCGCTCGCCCACCGGGGTATCGAGCCCCTGGGGCAGCGCCTGGATGAACTCCCACGCCTCGGCGGTCCTGGCCGCCTCGATCACATCGGCCTCCGGGGCGTCGGGTTTCCCATAGGCGATGTTGTCACGCACCGTGCCCTCGAAGAGGTAGACGTCCTGGCTGACCAGCCCGATGGCGCCGCGCAGCGAGGTGAGGCTCACCGCATCGATCGTCTGGCCGTCGATGCGGATGCGCCCGGCGTCGGGATCGTAGAAGCGCAGCAGCAGCTTGATCAGGGTCGATTTGCCGGAGCCGGTGGCCCCCACCAAGGCCAGCGTATGGCCGGCGGGCACGTGGAGGCTGACGTCCTCGACGCCCACCTCGCTTGCCGCATAGCGAAAGCTCACCCCCTCGAAGTTCACCTCGCCGCGCAGGGGCTCGGCCAGGGGCGCGGTGGCGTTGTCGCGCACCGTGATCGGCACCGCCAGCAGGTCGAGGATGCGCCGGGTGCTGGCCATGGCGCGCTCGAAGAGGTCGATCACCTCGGCCAGGCCCGTCAGCGGCCACAGCAGGCGCTGGGTGAGGAACACCAGCACGCCGTAGGCGCCCACGTTGAGATCGCCGCGCAGGGCGAGCAGGCCGCCCACGGTGAAGGTGGCCAGAAAGCCGGCCAGTATCGCCATGCGGATCACCGGGATGAAGGCGGAGCTGACCTGGATGGCGCGGCGGTTGGCCTCCACGTAGGCCTCGCTCACCTCGCGCAGGCGCGCCGCCTCGCGGGCCTCGCTGGTGAAGCTCTTGATGGTGGCGATGCCGGCCAGGTTGTTGGCCAGCCGGCTGGCCAGGTCGCCCACCTTCTCGCGCACGTCGGCGTAGAGCGGGCCCGCCTTGCGCTGGAAGTAGAAGGCGCCCCAGATGATCAGCGGGATGGGCGTGAAGGCGAGCAGCGCGACCAGCGGCGAGATGACGAAGAACACCGCCCCCACCGCCACCACGGTGACCCCGACCTGGATCAGGGCGTTGGCGCCGCCGTCGAGGAAGCGCTCCAGCTGGTTGATGTCGTCGTTCATGGTGGCCACCAGCTGGCCGGAGCTCCTGGACTCGAAGAAGGCCATGTCCAGGCGCTGGGCGTGCTCGTAGGTATCCAGGCGCATGTCGGCCTGGAGGCGCTGGGCGAGGTTGCGCCACAGGATCTTGTAGAGGTACTCGAAGATCGATTCGCCGGCCCAGATGAAGAAGGTCAGGATCGCCAGCACGAAGATCTGCTCCTGGGGCGTGGTGAAACCCAGGCGTGCCACGAAGCTCGCCTCCTGGTTGACCGCCACGTCGATGGCCACGCCAATCAGGATCTCCGGGGCGATATCGAAGATCTTGTTGATGATCGAGCAGCTGGTGGCGGCGATGATGCGCCGCCGGTAGCCGCGGGCGTAGCGCAGCAGGCGCACCAGCGCCTGGAAGCTGCTGGGGGTAGCCGGGGTGGTGGTCATGGCGAGTCCTTGTAGTTGACCCGGGCAGGATACCGATTCACCCGCGCGCCTCCAACGCGAGCGCTTCGGCGGCTACAGAAGTCGGCGCAGGTTGGTGAGCAGCGGCGTGCCGCTCACCGGGTCATGGATCAGGGTGCAGGCAACGCCGTAGAGCGCCGCCACCAGCGCCTCGCTGACCACCTCGGCCGGGGCGCCCTGGGCGACGATGCGTCCATCGCGCATGGCCACCAGGTGGTCGGCGTAGCGGCAGGCGCTGGCCAGGTCGTGGAGCACCAGGGCGATGGTCCGCCCGCGGCTGGCCAGCGAGCGCACCAGCTCGAACACCTCCAGCTGGTGGCCCAGGTCGAGCGCTGAGGTGGGCTCGTCGAGCAGCAGCAGCGGCGTCTGCTGGGCGATGGTCATGGCGATCCAGGCGCGCTGGCGCTGGCCGCCGGAGAGCGCCTCAAGGGGACGCTCGGCCAGGGCCTCGAGGCCCGCCGCGGCCAGCGCCTCGGCCACCGCCTGGCGGTCGTCCGCCGACCACTGGCGCAGCCAGCCCTGGTGGGGCTGACGACCGAAGCGCACCAGGTCGCCCACGGTCAGTCCCTCGGGGGCGCTGGCCTCCTGGGGCAACAGCGCCAGGCGCCGTGCCAGCTCCCGGGCCGGCAGGCGCTGGATATCCACGCCGTCGAGCAGCACCGCCCCGCCGGCGGGGGCGTGCAGGCGCGCCAGGCCGGCCAGCAGGGTCGACTTGCCGCAGCCGTTGGGGCCGACGATGGCGGTGACGATGCCCACCGGCAACTCGATGGGCGCCAGCAGCAGGCGACCCACCAGGTCGGCCAGCACCATCACCAGGGCGCCGGCCAGGGCCGAGGCGATCAGTGGCACGCCGCGCGGCGAGGAGAGCGAGCGGGCGATCTCCGGGCCGATCAGCCCCACCATGCCCACCGGGCCGGCGACCGCCACGGCCAGCGCCGTCAGCAGCACCGAGAGCGAGAGCACCTGCGCGCGGCGGCGGCGCAGCCTGACCCCGAGCCCGGCGGCCACGGCATCGGAGAATCGCAGGCCGGAGAGCGAACGCCCCAAGGCGAGGGCCAGCGGCACTCCCAGCGCCAGCCCCGCGGCCAGCACCGTCACCGCCCCCGGCGAGCGGGCGTTCAGCGTGCCCACCGTCCAGGGGTAAGCCGCATTGGCGCTGTCGATATCCACCTGGGCCAGCAGCAGCTGGGTGACGGCACCGAAGACCGCACCGATGCCGATGCCGGCGACGATGAAGCGATAGCCGCGGGTGTCGCCGCCGCTGGCGAGGCCGAAGGTGATGGCGGCCGCGGTGGCGCCCCCGGCGCGGTGAGCACCCCGATGGGCAGCTCCGCGGGGGCCACCACTAGGCGTGAGACGATATCCGCGACCAGCACCATCAGCGGGCCCAGCGGCAGGCAGAGCCACAGGGTGCGGCGGATGTCGGGGCCGGCCAGGGCACGGGCGGCGAAGGGCACCACCAGGCCGACGAAGGCGATGGGCCCGGCCAGGGCGGTGGCCGCCCCCACCATCAGCGCCACCGCCAGGATCACCAGCAGGCGCACGCGTCCCGGATGGTGACCCAGCCCCGAGGCAACCCGCTCGCCCAGCGCCAGGGCGGCCAGCGGCCGAGCGATGACGGCGATGATCCCCAACGCCAATACCAGGCTGGGCAACACCGCCAGCAGGTCCCCCAGGCGCCGTCCGGAGAGGCTGCCGATCACCCAGAAGCGGATCTCGTCGGCGGTACGCTGATCGAACAGCAGCAGCAACGAGGTGAGCGAGGCGAGCAGCGACGAGAAGGCGGCACCGGCCAGCACCAGGCGCACCGGGTCACCGCCCATGCCACGCAGACGCACCACGCTGAGCACGGCCAGGCAGCCTAGCAGCGCCCCCACCTGCCCCACCGCGATGCGCAGGGTGGCGGCGCTGGCGCCCAGCCATAGCGCCACGCCCACGGCGAAGGCCGCGCCGGCACTGACGCCGAGCAGTCCCGGCTCGGCCAGGGGGTTGCGGGATACCGCCTGGAGCAGAGCACCAGAGACCGCAAGCGCCAGCCCCACCCCGATGCCGATCAGGGTGCGCGGTGCACGCAGCGCGCCCACCACGAAGGTGGCCTCGTCATCACCGTGCCCTGTCAGCACGGCCAAGGCGCGTCCCGGCGTCACTTCGCCGGCCCCCAGCATCAAGCTGGCGATGGCCGCCACCGCCAGCAGCGCCAGTAGCGAGGCCATGACACGCCAAAGCCGCGCCGGGCGGCGGGGGTGAAGACACAAGCCGCTCGCCGCCATCAGGGCAGCAGCGCAGCTTCGATATCGTCGAGGATCGCCTGGGCGGCCAGCGGGCCATTGGCGCTGGTCCACAGTTGGCCATCCACCGCAATCACCCGCCCCTTCTCCACCACCGGCAGCCGGGCGAAGGCGGCTGACTGCTTGGCCGCTTCCAGGGCCTCGTCGCCCTCCTCGTTCAGCGTGGCCAAGAACAGCCAGTCGCCCTCCAGCCGCGAGAGGTTCTCGAGGCTCAGCGGATCGCTGTGCACCCCACGCTGATTGACCAGGCCGGCGTCGTCGACCGCCAGGCCGGCGGCCGCCAGCACGCCGCTGGTGAACAGCGACTCGGACATCACCAACGGGCCCTGGGGCATCCAGCGCACCAGGTTGGCGCTGCCGTCCCCCCCCGCCTCGGCGAGGTCCACGGCGAGGGCGGCGGCGCGCTCCTCCACCTCGGTAATGGCCTTCTCCAGCGCCTCGCCACGCCCCAGGGCCTCGCCGAACAGGCGTGCCTCATGTTTCCAGTTGTCGGCGGCCAGCTCACGGGCCTGGGGCACCACGGTGGGGGCGATCCGCGACAGCAGCGCGTACTGCTCGGCGGAGAGCTGCGGCGCCGCCAGGATCAGGTCCGGCCGCTCGGCCAGCACCGCCTCCAGGTTGATCTCGCGCACCACCCCGACGATGGCCAGCTCGGCCTCGGGGTGGTGGACATCGAGATGGGCCTCGATATAGCGGGCCACGCCATCGCCGCCGCGGGTGGTCACCGCCGCCACGGGCAGCTGGCCGGTAGCCAGGGCAGCATCCAGAGCGCCTTCGTAGAGGGTCACAATCCGCTCGGGGGACTCGGGCACCGCGACCGGACCGTTGGCCGTCTCGACGCTGTGTGCCTGGGCGCCCAGTGCCAGGACCAGAGATGCCCCACCGAGTAGCAGGCGAAGGGGCGGCATCAGGAACGGGGACGAGGGCTGGCGTGGCATGGAGAACTCCCGGACAGAGTGAAAGCCAAGCATGGTAATGATTCTCATCATCATGAGGTATCCCTCCCGTCGGAACGCCGCGTTCGAGGCAACGCAACCGAGCGTGTTGCGTCTTCGGCAACGCGGCGTTGCGGCCTCACCGCTGTTCGCCGGGGAACTTTCGAGCCTAGAATCCTCCCTGCAACTGAGAATCAAACTCATTCAAGAGGACATCATGCTTCGCTCACTCCCGCCTCGCCTTGCCCAGCCCTTCCCCTCCAAGGCACTGGCCAGCGCCATTGCCCTGGCCGCCGCTGCCGCCCTACCCGCCCAGGCCGAGGAGAGCGCTCGCCTGGAGAACATCGTGGTCACCGCCGCCGGCTTCGAGCAGGCGCTGCGCGATGCGCCGGCCAGCATCTCGGTGATCAGCCGCCAGGAGCTGGAGGAGAAGCGGGTCAGCAGCGTCGCCGATGCCCTGCGCGATGTGGAAGGTGTCGACGTGGGCGGCCAGGTAGGCAAGACCGGCGGTCGCAATATCAGCATCCGTGGCATGCCCAGCGACTACACCCTGATCCTGATCGACGGCCGCCGCCAGAACACCGCCGGCAGTGTCACCCCCAACGACTTCGGCGAAACTTCCACCAGCTTTATGCCGCCGGTTTCCAGCATCGAGCGAATCGAGGTGATCCGCGGGCCGATGTCGACCCTCTATGGCTCCGATGCCATGGGCGGGGTGATCAATATCATCACCCGCAAGGTGGGCGACACCTGGAGCGGCTCGGTACAGGCCGAAACCACTCTCAACGAGCACGACGAGTTCGGCGACAGTCGCGAGACCAGCCTCTATGCCAGCGGCCCGCTGATCGAGAAGACCCTGGGGCTCCAGGTGCGCGGCCGGTTTTATGAGCGCGACGCCTCCAGCCTGACCTATACCGAGGCGGACGGTACCGAGGTCCCGGTCAGCCAGCGCGGGCCAAGCCCGGTGGAGGGGGATATCTATAGCTTCGGCGCCAGGCTCACCCTGACCCCGCATCAGGATCACGAATTGTGGCTCGACGGCGAGACCAGCCGTCAGGAGTACGCCAACGATGAGTGCCAGCTGGGCACCCTGGACGGCCGCACCCGCAGCTGCGAGCCTGCCCCGGGCGAGGCCAATGGCTACGGCGACGAACTGCGCTTCGAGCGTGATCAGCTCGCCATCGGCCACACCGGGCGCTTCACCGCCGGCACTCTCGAATCCAGCCTAATGCACAACACCACCGAGACGCTGGGCCGCACCATACCGGGCACCATGGGGCAGCCTTATGCAGGCTTCCCCGATATTGTGGGCGGCGATGCACGTGAGCTCGAGACCACCAACACCGTGCTCGACAGCAAGTTCATAATGCCGCTTGGCGATCATATGACAACGATCGGCGGTCAGTGGATGGATTCCGAGCTGACCGATGGGCTGGCCACCGAGGAGTTCTCACAGACCACCTGGGCGCTGTTCGCCGAAGACGAATGGTGGCTGGCCGATGACTGGGCCCTGACCCTGGGTGGCCGTTACGACCACCACGACGCCTTCGGCAGCCAGTTCAGCCCGCGCGGCTACCTGGTATGGAGCGCTACCGACGACTGGACGCTCAAGGGCGGCATCAGCCGCGGCTACAAGACACCCTCACTCAACGACTTGCACAATGGGGTCAACGGCGTGACCGGCCAGGGCACCATCCTGACCATCGGCAACCCGGACCTGCAGCCGGAGACGAGCACCAGCAGCGAGCTCGCCGCCCTGTATGACAATGGCGAGGGCTTCATGGCCAGCGCCACGCTGTTCCATAACCGCTTCGACGACAAGATCGCCTCCGGCCCGGATATCGTGGTCAGCGGTGACCCGATGATCCCCGATGGCACCTACTCTCAGGATATCAATATCGACGAGGCCGAGACCCAGGGCATCGAGCTCTCCACGCGCATCCAGCTCTCGGAGAGCGTCAACCTGAGCGCCAACTACACCTATACCGACAGCGAGCAGAAGAGCGGTGCACAGAAGGGCGAGCCGCTGACCGATACCCCGGAGCATGCGGTCAATGGCACCCTGCGCTGGCAGACTACCGAACGGCTCAGCACCTGGCTCTCCGGCGAGTATCGCAGCGAACGCTACCGCAACCGTGAGCGGATACGCGGCGCACCCTCCTTCGATGACCTGGGCGACTTCGAGTCCTATGCCCTGTTCCACCTGGGCGGCAGCTATCAGGTCTCCGATGCCTTTACCGTCAGCGCCACGGTCCAGAATCTGTTCGACAAGGACTTCGTCGACTACCGTGCCTACGATGGCGGCGCCAGCTACGGCAACGTCTACGCCAACAGCGAGGAAGGTCGCCGCCTCTGGCTCTCCGCCCGCTACGAGTTCTGAGCACGACCGAGACACTGTTCCGCTGTTTCGATCGATCCGTCCCTCTGCCTCGGCCATGCCGGGGCTTTTTGGTAATAGAGGAATGCACCCCAAGGCCAAATGGCAATGATTTTCATTAGCTTGTTTACATGCCATACTGTCGCCATCGCCATCGCGAGCCTTTACCACCATGCATGACTTCGACGAGCTGGTCGCCTTCGATGCAGTGATGACCTCCGGCAGCCTGACCCGCAGCGCGCGTGAGCTGGGGCTCGCCAAGTCGACCCTGAGCCGGCGTATCAGCCAACTGGAGACCCGCCTGGGCCAGCCGCTGCTGCGCCGCCAGGCCAACCGCCTGATCCCCACCGAGGCCGGCCTGCTGTTCCATGACCACTGCCGCGAGATGCTCGCCCTGGCCGAGCGCAGCCGAACGGCCCTTGACGAGCTGCACCAGGAGGTCAGCGGCGAGCTCTGCGTGACGGTGCACTGCGCCCTGGCCCGCTGCTGGCTGGCGCCGACCCTGGACGCCTTTCTCGCCCGCCACCCCGGCATTGCGCTGACCCTGCAGACGGGCGATTCGCCCTGCACCGGCCCGGAGAGCCAGGGCGTGCACGTCTGGCTGGGCGAGGTGCCGGAATCGGGGCTGCGTCAGGAGCCGCTAGGCGCGCTGACCCGCGGCCTGCATGCCCACCCGGACTACCTGGCCCGCCATGGCACACCCGAACATCCCCGCGAGCTGGCCGGCCATGCCTGGATCGACCTGCTGGGCACCAGCCGTGAGGGCCTGACCCTGCACCACCCCGACCAGGCACCCTTTCACTTCCTACCGCCCGTCTCGCGGCTGAGGGTCGACCTGCCGGTGCTGCAGATGGACGCCATCCGCCGCGGCCAGGGCATCGGCCTGCTGCCCCACTGGATGGTCGAGCGCCACGCGCACCACCACCCGGGCCAGCTCGTGGCCTGCCTGCCAGAATGGCAGCCCGCTCCGCTGCCGATCACCCTGCTCTATCCCTTTGGCCACCAGCCGCGCCGGGTGACCGCCCTGCTCGACTGTCTGCGCCAGGCGGTGCCCGGCGCCTGGCAGGCCCCCGCCCGGGCGGCCTGAGCCCTCGAGAGAGGCACCAACGCTTGCCAGCCCACCCGGCGATTCAGGACAATGGCGCGCCCCGCCCCACGAGGACCGCTCGATGATCGCCGAACTCTTCGCCGTGATGGCCCCGGTGCTGGCCGGCGCCGGCCTGGGCTACACCTGGATTCGCCTGGGCCAGCCCTACCCGGTGGAGTTCGTCACCCGCCTGGTCTTCAACATCGGCACCCCGGCGCTGATCATCGCTTCGCTTGCCAATGCCGAGATCAACGCCGGCAGCGTCGGGCGCACCATGCTGGCCACCGCCCTGGTGATGATCGCCATGGCCGCCGCCACCCCGCTGATGGCGCGGCTGCTCCGACGAGACTGGCGGGTGGTGCTCGCCCCCATGATGTACCCCAACACCGGCAACATGGGGCTGCCGGTGGTGCTCTACGCCTTCGGCAGCGCCGGCTTCGCCTTCGGCATCACGGTGATGGTCACGGTGTCGCTGTTCCAGTTCACCGTGGGCTCGATCATGGCGAGCCAGGGCAACGCGCTGAAGACCCTGGCGCGCACCCCCACCGTCTACGCCATCGTGATCTCGCTGGCGCTGCTGCTCACCGACACCGCGCTGCCGCGCTGGCTCGACAACAGCGTCGACCTGATCTCCGGCTTCACCGTGCCGCTGATGCTGATCACCCTGGGGGTCTCCCTGGCCAGCATCCAGGTCAGGAGCCTCAAGTCCGGGGTCGGCTTCAGCCTGGTGCGCATCCCGGTGGCGGCGGGGCTGGCCTGGGGCATCGGCGCCCTGCTGGGGCTGCCCCCGCTGGCCCAGAGCATCCTGGTGCTGCAGATGAGCATGCCGGTGGCGGTCTTCAACTACCTGTTCGCCCAGAAGGCCGGCCGCGAACCCGCCTACGTGGCCAGCCTGGTGTTCTGTTCGACCCTGCTGGCGCTCTTCTATCTGCCCCTGCTGCTGGCCTGGCTGATGTAGCGCCATCGAGCGGGCTGGCGTCGCCAGATGGCGACAGGGAACGCGCCCGCCGCCGAAAAGTCCCTATGCTGGTAGATGCCTCATCATTCGATGAACGAGCCAACGAGGGGAGAACACGATGCCTGCACCACTTCGCAGACTGCCTGCCGCCCTGCTGCTGGGGGGGCTGGCCGTCGGCGGCCAGGCGCTGGCCGCCGAGACCCTGCCCGAGACAGTCGTCGAGCGGATCGAGACCGAGCACCATGACCTGCGCCTGGAGCGCGTGGCCACCGGGTTCGAACACCCCTGGGCCCTGGCCCAGCTGCCCGATGGCAGCTTCCTGGTCAGCGAACGCCCCGGCCGCCTGGCTCATGTCAGCGAGTCGGGCGAGATCTCCCACCTGGAAGGCGTGCCCGAGGTCAACGCCCGCGGCCAGGGCGGCCTGCTCGACGTGGTGCTGCATCCCGACTTCGGCACGGGCGACGGCGAGCACGACTGGGTCTACTTCACCTGGAGCCAGGCCGGCAGCGACGGTACCGCCACCACCCTCTCCCGGGCACGCCTGGGCGACGGCGCGCTGGTGGACGTCGAGGAGCTCTTCGTTCAGGACCGCTTCTCCGGCCCCGGCCGCCACTACGGCTCGCGCCTGGCCTGGCGGCCCGACGGCACCCTGCTGATGAGCATCGGCGACCGCGGCAGCCATCCGCCGCGGGCACAGGATAAGGGCGACCATGCCGGCAGCGTGCTGCGCCTCACCGAGACCGGCAGCGTGCCCGACGACAACCCCTTCCTGGATGACGGCGACGCCCTGGAGGCGCTCTTCAGCATCGGCAACCGCAATATCCAGGGCATGACCGTCACCGCCGACGGCCGCGTCTGGGCCACCGAGCACGGCCCCCGGGGTGGCGACGAGCTCAACCTGATCGAGGGCGGCGAGAACTACGGCTGGCCCGAGGTGAGCCTCGGCGTGGACTACTCCACCCGGCAGCCCATCGGTGCGGACTCCCTGCCCGGGATGCGCGATCCGGTGCACGTCTTCGACGGCACCCAAGCCCCCTCGGGGCTCGCTGACGTCACGAGCGAGCACTTCCCCGAATGGCAGGGCAACCTGCTGGCCGGCGGCCTGCGCAGCGAGTTGCTCAAGCGCCTGGTGCTGGAGGGCGACGGCATGGCCGAGAGCGAGGTGATCCTCGACGGCGAGATCGGCCGCATCCGCGACGTGCGCCAGGGCCGCGACGGCGCCCTCTACCTGCTCGACGACGACGCCCGCGGCAGCCTCTACCGGCTGATGCCGGCGGACTGACGACGCACCGGGCCTGCCACCCGCCTGCCCCCTTCACCGGCCCCGCCCCTGGCGGGGCCGCCAGCGCCTTCAGGCGCCGCCCTCGCGGCGAGCGGGAGGCATGGTCCTGTCGAGACGCCACCTGGCTGGACGGTGCTTGCTGAGGCATTGACATCTCCTGGGTTCATTGACTTCACCAAGAGAGGAGCAGGCGCCATGCCACTCCTGTGCAATCGTTCATAAAAATCTTTATAATCAAAATCTTAAAACAATAATGGCGACACGAAGTCGCGTACCGACATCCGCGCATCGGGTGGTCAGGTCTGACACATGCGCCCCGGATTACCCGCTGGAAGGCGTCGGGTCGGGTCGGAATCAACGCTATACAACGGTATAGTCGCCTCCCCGTGACGCCAGCCGGGCGTTGAATCGCTTTCCACGAAGAGAAGCTAGGCTTTGAAGGCACTGAGGAAATGCCAGCCCACGGCGGCAAGGTGGCGACCCACACCGATGTTTCGGTGTTCCTGGTGCGCCCACCCAAGGCCTGGGCCGACCCGCCCGGATACCCCCAAGACGCTACGCAAGGGAGACAGCCACTATGGCCAATGACGAGAAAGCCCCCGAGAAGCCGCAGGCTTCCGAGGGCATTCCGGCCCCGGAGGGGCCCGCCAACCTGATCGATACCGACTACGTGATCGGCCAGGACAACATTTCCGCCTCGCCCATGGGGATCGACGTGGACCTGCACGGCAAGGTATTCGCCGTGTCGGCCATCGTGGTGATGTTCTTCGTGATCATCACCCTGGCCCTGCAGGACCAGGTCGGTCCGCTGTTCACCAGCACCTTCAACTTCCTGACCGGCAACATGGCCTGGTTCTTCCTGCTGGCCGCCAACATCTTCGTGCTGCTGTCGATCGTGCTGATCTTCACGCCCCTGGGGAAGGTGCGCATCGGCGGGGCCGATGCCAAGCCGGACTTCAGCTACGCGGGCTGGTTCTCCATGCTGTTCGCCGCCGGCATGGGCATCGCCCTGATGTACTTCGGCGTCTCCGAGCCCATGGATCACTTCCAGGCGGCGCTCGGCGGCATCAGCAGCGAAGGCGGCGCGCGCACCGACTGGTCGCCGCTGGGCGGCGCCGAGGGCGACGAGGCCGGCGCCCTGGCGCTGGGCATGGCCGCCACCATCTTCCACTGGGGCCTGCACCCCTGGGGCATCTACGCCGTGGTGGCGCTATCGCTGGCGATCTTCTCCTTCAACAAGGGCCTGCCGCTCACCATGCGCTCGATCTTCTACCCGATCCTGGGGGAGCGCGTGTGGGGCTGGCCGGGGCATGTGATCGACATCCTGGCGGTGTTCGCCACCCTGTTCGGCCTGGCCACCTCGCTCGGCCTCGGTGCCCAGCAGGCCACCAACGGCTTGAACGACCTCTTCGGCATTCCCGATACCAACGTCACCATGGTGCTGCTGATCGTCGCCATCACCATCGTGGCCATCGGCTCCATCACCCTCGGCGTCGACAAGGGCGTGCAGCGCCTCTCCCAGCTCAACATGGGGCTCGCCTTCCTGCTGCTGGCCTTCGTCATCCTGGTGGGCCCGACGCTGATGATCGCCACCGGCTTCTTCCAGAACCTGGGCCACTACCTCAGCTACCTGCCGGCGCTCTCCAACCCCTTCGGGCGCGAGGACGCCAACTTCAGCCAGGGCTGGACCGCCTTCTACTGGGCCTGGTGGATCTCCTGGTCGCCCTTCGTCGGCATGTTCATCGCCCGGGTCTCCCGCGGGCGCACCGTGCGCGAGTTCCTGATCGCCGTGCTGCTGGTGCCGTCGCTGGTCTCGGTGCTGTGGATGACCTCCTTCGGCAGCGCCGGCATCAGCCAGCTGCTGGCCGGTACCTTCGAGGGCGAGGCGGATGCGCTCTTCGTGATGCTGGCCGGGCTGCCGCTCACCGAGATCACCTCCTTCATCGCCATCGTGCTGGTAGTGGTGTTCTTCATCACCTCCTCAGACTCCGGCTCCCTGGTGATCGACTCCATCACCGCCGGCGGCAAGGTGGACGCGCCCAAGCCCCAGCGAATCTTCTGGGCCATCATCGAGGGCGCCATCGCCATCGGCCTGCTGATCGGCGGCGGCCTGGCGGCGCTGCAGGCCGCGGTGATCTCCACCGGCCTGCCCTTCACCCTGGTCCTGCTGGTGGGCTGCTACGCCATCATCAAGGGGCTGATGAGCGAACCGCGCTGAGGTTTCTCCTCGACGCAGCCCAGGGGCGGCCATCGGGCCGCCCTTTTTGGTGGTCGGGTGTCTACGCTTAGGGTGACACGCCGATGACCGCCTCCCGGTGGAAGCACGTCAACTGGTGAATGGATGCCCATTTCGTGACGATTCAAGACACCCCGCTGCCACGCCGGGCCCTGCTCGCCGTCGCCCTGCTGCTGACACAGCCCGCCGATGCCCTGGCGGAGAGGCTGCGCGTCGGGGTCTACCACAACCCACCCAAGCTGATGCTGGATGATCAGGGGCACCCCAGCGGTATCCTGGGCGACCTGCTGCTGGCCATGGCGGCGCTGGAGGGGTGGCAGCTGGAAGCCGTCCCCTGCACCTGGCAGGAATGCCTGACGGCGCTCGAGGCCGGCGAGCTCGACCTGCTGCCCGATGTAGCCTGGACGGAGGAGCGCAGAGACCCTCGCCTTCCACGACGAGCCGGTGATGCACAGCTGGTCCCAGGTCTACCAGCGCCCGGGGCTGTCTCTGGATGCCATTGTCGACCTCGACGGGCACCGCGTGGCGGTACTGGAGGGGTCGATCCAGCGCCAGTTCCTCGACCAGCTCACCGACAGCTTCGGTGTCACGCCCATCCCGGTCGAGGTCAGCAGCTTCGAGGAGGGTTTCGCGGCGGTCCGCGACGGCCGTGCGGAGGCCTCGGTGGTCAATCGCCACTACGGCGACTGGCAGGCCAATGCCCAGGGCCTCGAGGTCACTCCCATCATGTTCCAGCCCGCCAGGCTCTTCTTTGCGGCACCGGCCGGCGCGGGACAGGAGGTCCTGGCGCGGATCGACCACTACATGGGGCTCTGGAAACCCGATGCCCGCTCGCCCTACCACAGGGCGCTGGCCCGCTGGAGCGTCGAGAGCGACGACCGCTTCCACATTCCCCCGCTGCTGTGGTGGGGGCTCGGCGGCCTGCTGTTCATGCTGTCGCTGGCCGCCGGCCTGAGCCTGCTGCTGCGCCACCGCATCCTGGCGCGTACCGCCCAGTACCAGGAGGCCCAGGCGCGCAACTACCGCCTGGCCCACTTCAGCCCGGTCACCGGGCTACCCAATCGCGGTCGGCTGATCGCACAGCTGGAACAGGCGATTTCCGCCCAGCATCGCCATGACTGGCAGGAGCGGCACGGCGCCCTGATGCTGCTCGATCTCGACCGCTTCAAGCTGGTCAACGACCTGTACAGCCACGAGGCGGGAGATCGCCTGCTGCAACAGGTCGCCGAGGCGCTGGAGCGAGCCCTCGACGAGCCCGGCTTCCTGGCCCACCTGGGCGGCGACGAGTTCGCCATCATGATCGATGAGATCGACCTGCCGGTGACGGCGGCGGCACATCGTGTCGAGCACCTCGCCGAGACCCTGCTGGCGGCGGTGTCATCCCTGGCCCCCTGCCAGGATGCGCCGCAGACCACTGCCAGCATCGGCGCGACCCTGTTCACCGCCGGCAAGCCCGATGCCGGCAGCGTGATCCAGCAGGTGGATATGGCGCTGGCCCGGGCCAAGACCGCCGGGGGCAACACCCTGCGTTTCTTCAGCGAGGAGATCCACCGCGAGGTGATGGCCCGGGTGCGCATGGAGCAGGATCTGGCGCGGGCCCTGGCCCGGGACGAGCTGCTGCTGCACTACCAGCCCCAGGTAAGCGCCGACGGACGCTGCATCGGCGTCGAGGCACTGCTGCGCTGGCAGCATCCGCAGCGCGGCATGATCTCTCCGGTGGAGTTCATTCCCCTGGCCGAGCAGACGCGCCTGATCCTACCCATCGGCCACTGGGTGCTGCGCTGCGCCTGCCGACTGCTTGCCAGCTGGGCGGACTCTTCCAGGGCCGACCTGCGCGTCGCGGTCAACGTCAGCGCCGTGCAGTTTCACCAGCCCGACTTCATCGACCTGATCAAGGACGTGCTGCGCGAGACCGGGGCGCCGGCCGAGCGGCTGACCCTGGAGGTCACCGAATCGCTGCTGATGGAGGACCCGGAGCGGGTCCGCGTGACCCTCGGCGAGCTGCGTGACCTGGGCATTCGTCTGGCACTGGATGACTTCGGCACCGGCTACTCGTCGCTCAACTATCTCAAGCGGCTGCCGCTGGATGAGCTGAAGGTCGATCGCAGCTTCGTGATGGGCGTACCCACAGACGCCTCGGATGCCGCCATCGTGGAGACCACCCTGACGCTGGCCGCGAGCCTGGGCCTGGATGTGGTCGCCGAGGGCGTGGAGCATGCCGAGCAGCTCGATTGGCTCGCCTCGCGGGGCTGCCGGGTCTTCCAGGGCTACCACTTCCGGCGGCCGGCACCGCTCGAGGAGCTCACGCTCGGCTGAGCGTGAGCTCCTAGCCTCAGCTCCATAGCTGGCCCACCGGGGTGTCGGGGGAGTAGTGGTGGGCCACCTGGGCGTGCAGCAGCTCGGCGGTGGCCAGGGCGTCCACCAGGGCGTGGTGCCCTTGGTAGGCGGGCAGGCCGTAGCGCGCGCGGCTGTTGTGCAGGCGGATCGAGACCGGCGGGCGCCCCAGCCAGCGCCGGAAGCGTGCCCACAGCGGCTGGCGGTGCAGCCGCGCTTCCAGCGACATGGTGTCGATCACCGGGAAGCGCAGCCCCTCCCCCAGCCGGGACTGGATGGCAGCGTCGAGGAAGGGCCGCTCGATATGGCGGTAGTGCACCACCGCCACCCGCCCCTTCAGCACCTCGAGCAGCTCCGGCAGGATCGCGGCAAGATCGGGGGCGTTCTCCACCTCGCCGTGGGTGATGCGGTGCAGGATCACCGACTGCTCGGTGAGCTCCTGGACCGGCTTGAGCACCCAATAGCGTCGCTCGCGCAGGGGAATCCGGGCCAGGGTGAAGGGCACCACCCCGACGCTGACGATGGCATGGCGGCGCGAGTCGAGCCCGGTGGTCTCGATGTCGAGCGCCACCATTGGCACCTCGCCGATGGGCGTGGCCGGGTCCGGGCAGCCCGTGGCGAAATAGTCCTTGAGCAGCCTGTGTTGGACCCGGGCGGCGCGATCAGCCAGGTAGTCGGGCCAGCCGGGTGTCTGCTGGCGCACCGCGCCTGGCAGCCGAATCACCGGGTCCCTCGCGGGCGACGCGCCGCGCTGGCCGGGACCGGATAGCGGAACTTGAGAAACTTCTGGGCGTTGCTGAGCACCTGGAAGGCGTCCTTGAGGGTGTGGCGCTCGGCGTCGGAGACGTTCTCCGGCTCGATGTTGTTGTCCGGGGTGCGCTCCTGCTGCAGGTCGAACACCTGATGGCGAATGCGCGCCATGGCGAGGAACTCCAGGGCGTAGCGCAGTTTGTCGCTGACCCCCGGCGCCAGCAGCTGGGTGCGGTCGATGTCGTCGAGGCGCTCGAAGCTGTTCTGGGCCCGGGAGCCGCAGGCCAGGGCATGCACCCGGATCAGGTCGGTGAGCGGTGCGGTGCCGCGCCGCTTGAGGTTGATGGAGTTGTTCTGCTTGCCATCCTTCTCCATCACGAAGGTGCGGAAGAAGCCCAGCGGCGGGGTGCGATTGAGGGCATTGCGCGCCATGGCGGCCAGGAACAGCGGGCTCTTCGGCGCCTGCTCGGCCACCAGGTCCTGCAGCTGCTCGACGAAGACGTTCTCGCCGTGGACGACATCGAGGTCGAAGAAGATCGAGCTGTGCAGCAGCCGCTCCGGGGTCGGGTCGTGGATCCAGTCCTCGAAGTAGCCCTTCCAGACCGCCAGCGGCTGCCGCCAGCGCGGGTTGGTGGCCATGATGTCGCCGCTGCAGTAGGTGTAGCCGCAGGCGTCCAGGCCGTCGCTGACGATCTTCGCCATCGCCAGGAAGTAGGCGTCGTGGGCCTCGGGGTCGAAGGCGTCATCCAGCACCAGGGCGTTATCCTGGTCGGTGACGATGGACTGCTCGTTGCGCGCCATGGAGCCCATGGCCATGAAGCAGTAGGGCACCGGCGGCGGGCCCAGGGCCTCCTCGGCCAGCTCCAGCAGGCGGCGGGTGAAGCTGCGCCCGATGGTGGAGAGCGCGCTGCCGATCATGCGCGAATCGGCGCCATCCTCCACCATGCGCACGAAGGCGGCACGCACGTCCGGGGCCAGCCGGGCGAGCCCCTCCGCCGAGGACTGGTTGAAGATGTTGCTGACCAGGTAGAGGCTGGAGTGGGTCTCGTAGCGGATGATGTCGGAGAGGTGCACGATGCCCACCGGATGGCGCCGATGCATTACCGGCAGGTGGTGGATATTGTTGCGCAGCATGGTGAGCATCGCCTCGTGCACCGACTCGTCGGACTGGATCGCCACCAGGTGGTGGTCCACCACCTCCCCCACCGGCGTCTCGGGGCCGCGGCCCTCGGCGATCATGCGCCGGAAGTCGCTGTCGGTGAGGATGCCGCACACCTGCCAGGCGCGCTCCTCGCTGTCCCGGAAGGTGTAGCGGGGGTTGTCGCCGGGGGCATCCAACACCAGCACCGCCGAGGCGCCGAGGTCGCCCACCAGGCGCGCGGCCTCCTGCACCGTGGTGCTCGCCACCACCATCACCGGATAGCGGGTCAGCAGCTTGCGCACCCGAGTGATCATCATGTCGTTCTGCTTCTTGTGCTGCTCCACCGCCGACTCGAGGCGCGGGCGCTCCAGTTCCACGAACTCGGCGAAGTGCTCATCCTCCTCGCAGAGACGCTGGAAGAGCGCATCCGGGAGGAAGTAGATCAGGCTGTCCTCCAGCGCCCGCACGGGGTAGCGGACCCGGTGATTCCGCAGCAGGCTGAAGTGGCCGAATATATCGCCCTCACCGCGGCGGTCGTAGAGGTCGCCGTTGCGGCGATAGACCTCCACGGCGCCGCTGCGGATGTAGCCCAGTTCGTGGATCTCCTGATCGAGCAGCAGGATCTCGCTGCCGGCACGGTAGTAGGCCACCTCGACCTGGCCGGCGATCTCGTCGAGCAGGTCGTCCGAGAGGGCATCGAAGGGCGGGAAGCGCCCCATATGCTGGCGGATTTCCAGCAGTTCCACTTCCATGAGTCGCGCTCCCGTCCGGCTGGTCACATGCCGGAAGTCTGGGAGCTGCCGGCGGCGCTGTAAAGCCGGCACACATGCAAACGGCCACCCAGAGGGGTGGCCGTTCACGCTGCCGATGGGAGTCGGCGTGGAGTCAGGACCGGCTTACGACTGGGCCATCTCCTGAACACGCTGCATCAGCTCGGGATCCTGCTGGATGGCCTGACCGATGGCGTTGAAGGTATCCACGTCAAGACCGCTCTCCTCGACTACCTCGACCATCTTGTCGTTGGCTTCCATGCGCACCTCCTGCTGGGAGGCCTCATCCTCGGCGGAGTGCAGGCGCTCGGTGTACTCCTGGGAGATCACGGCGATCTCCTGGGAGGCATCGGCGAACTGCTGTAGCTGCTCGTCGGAGAAGTCCATGGCCGGGGCGGCGGCCTGGGGCTGCTCGGGAGCGGCTGCCGGGTCCTGTGCCGGATCCTGCTGGGCGTGGGCGGTGGCGGACATCAGGCCAGCGCTGAGCAGGGCGGCAGAGAAGAGAGCGGTCATCCGTTTCATGAGTTCCTCCAGACGTTATAGGACCCCGTCGGGGCGTTGCGTGCATGTGGGAACTGTGACGGCAGCGACCGGTCGGCGTTCAGAATTTTCGTGTAAAACTTTGAAACATGAAGTGTGAGCAACTTTACATTCGTTGCCGATAAGCGACACCCTGAGTCACCGCTTCGCCATCAGGCCCGGCATGGGCGGCTTCGAGGCATCGCCTGTGAATGGGAATGACATTCATTACGATAGAGAGCCGCCGACAGCCTGCCGGGGGCTAGGCGAAACTCGAGCGGCGCAGTATGGTCGTGGGCTGACCCGACTTCCTGACATGGATGTTTCGCATGCCCCCTGCCTCCCGCGCTGCCAGTCTCTGGCTTGCCGCCATGCCGCTGCTGTTCGTGGTGCTGTGGAGCACCGGCTTCATCGGTGCCAAGTTCGGCCTGCCCTACGCCGAGCCCTTCACCTTCCTGTTCATCCGCTTCGCGCTGACCCTGGCGCTGCTGATCCCCCTGGCCCACTGGCTCTCCGGGGAGTGGCCCCGGGGTGCGCGGCTGTGGGGGCATATCGCCGTCTCCGGTCTGCTGGTGCACGGCGCCTACCTGGGCGGGGTCTTCTACGGCATCTACCTGGGCATGCCGGCGGGGCTCGCCTCGCTGCTGGTGGGTCTGCAGCCGCTGCTCACCGCCGGGCTCGCCGGGCCGCTGCTGGGCGAGCGGCTGGGCGGGCGCCAGTGGCTGGGGCTGGTGCTGGGGCTCGTCGGCGTCACCCTGGTGCTGGGCGGCAAGCTCGACCCGGGCGAGGCGCTCTTCCAGGGCTTCGGCGCCGGCGCCCTGCTGGCCATCCTGATCGCGCTGCTGGGAATCGCCGGCGGCACCCTCTACCAGAAGCGCCACTGCACCGGCATGCCGCTGCTCTCCGGCACCGTGGTGCAGTACCTGGCGGCGGGCGCGGTGCTGGGGCTCGGGGCCCTGCTCTTCGAGGAGCGCAGCGTGACCTGGACGCCCACCTTCGCCCTCACCCTGGGCTGGCTGGTGCTGGTGCTGTCGATCGCCGCCATCCTGCTGCTGATGGCGCTGATCAGGCGCGGCGAGGCCTCGCGGGTGGCGAGCCTCTTCTACCTGGTGCCGCCGGTCACCGCCCTGCAGGCCTGGTGGCTCTTCGACGAGGCGCTGCCGCCGGTGTCGCTTGCCGGCATGGCCGTCGCCATCGCCGGGGTGGTGCTGGTGGTCAGGGGGCAGCCTTCGCCAGCCGGCAGGCAGCGTACTTGAACTCCGGGATCTTGCCGAAGGGGTCCAGCGCCGGGTTGGTGAGCAGGTTGGCCGCCGCCTCCACGTAGGCGAAGGGCACGAAGACCATGCCGTCGGGCATCCCCGGGTCGCTCCGGGTCGCCAGGGTGATCTCGCCGCGCCGGGTGGCGATGGTGATCGCCTCCCCCGGCGCCACCCCGAGGCGGTTGAGCTCCCCGGGGGAGAGGCTGGCCGTCGCCTCGGGCTCCAGGGCGTCGAGCACGCTGGCGCGCCGCGTCATGGCGCCGGTGTGCCAGTGCTCCAGCAGCCGCCCGGTGGTCAGCACCGTGGGGTAGGCGTCATCCACCGGCTCGTCCGGCGGCAGCGGCCGGGTGGGGGCGAACCTGGCCCGCCCGCCGGCCCGCGGGAAGGCATCGGCGAACACCACGTCCTCGCCCGGGGCATCCTCGGCGGGGCAGGGGTAGGTCACCGAGCCTTCGCGGGCCAGGCGCTCCCAGGAGATGTTGTCGAGGGAGTGCATGCCTCGCTTCATCTCGGCGAACACCTCGCTCGGGTGGGCATAGTCCCAGCCAAGGCCGAAACGCCGGGCGATCTCCTGGATGATCCACCAGTCGGGCCTCGCCTCCCCCGGCGGCGCCACGGCGGCGCGGCCCAGCTGCACCTGGCGGTTGGTGTTGGTCACCGTGCCCTCCTTCTCCGGCCAGGCGGTGGCCGGCAGGATGACATCGGCAAACTGGGCGGTCTCGGTGACGAACAGATCCTGCACCACCAGGTGCTCCAGGGCCGCCAGGGCCTGGCGGGCATGGTTCAGGTCCGGGTCGGACATGGCAGGGTTCTCGCCGAGGATATACATGCCGCGGATCCGGCCGGCGAGGATGGCGTCCATGATCTCCACCACGGTGAGCCCGGGCTCGGGGTCGAGCTCGGCGCCCCAGAGCTCCTCGAAGGCGGCGCGCAGCTGGGCGTCGCCCACCGGCTGGTAGTCAGGCAACACCATGGGGATCAGGCCGGCATCCGAGGCGCCCTGGACGTTGTTCTGGCCGCGCAGCGGGTGAAGGCCGGTGCCGGGGCGCCCGGTCTGGCCGCAGGCCAGCGCCAGCGAGATCAGGCAGCGGGCGTTGTCGGTGCCGTGCACGTGCTGGGAGATGCCCATGCCCCAGAAGATCATCGCCCGCTCGGCGGTGGCGTAGGCGCGGGCGATCTCGCGGATGACCTCGGGGGCCACGCCGCACAGGCCGCTCATTGCCTCCGGGGTCATGTCCACCACGCTCTGCTTGAGTGCCGCGAAGCCCTCGGTATGGGCGTCGATATAGGCCGGGTCGTACAGACCTTCACTGACGATGACGTTGAGCATGGCATTGTAGAGCGCCACGTCGCTGCCGGGGGAGAAGCGCACGCTGCGCCAGGCGTAGGCATCCAGCGCCTGGCCGCGGGGGTCGAGGATGATCAGCCGGGTGCCGTTTCTCGCCGCCTGCTTGAAGTAGGTGGCTGCCACCGGGTGGTTCACCGCGGGGTTGCAGCCGGTGAGGATCACCACATCCGCCTCGAGCGCCTGCATGAACGAGGCGGTGACCGCCCCGGAGCCCAGGCACTCCATCAGTGCGGCCACCGAGCTGGCGTGGCAGAGCCTTGTACAGTGGTCCACGTGGTTGGAGCCGAAGCCCACGCGCACCAGCTTCTGGAAGAGCCAGGCCTCCTCGTTGGAGCACTTGGCGCTGCCGAAGCCGGCCAGCGCCCCGGGGCCGTGGGCCGCCTTGAGGTCGACGAGCCCGGTGGCGGCCATCTCCAGCGCCTCCTCCCAGCTCGCTTCAAAGAAGTGGGTCAGCGGCCTTGCCGGATCGAAGTCGGGATCGAGCCCCTTGGCCACGCCGGGCCGGCGGATCAGCGGCCTGGTCAGGCGTGCCGGGTGATTGGGGTAGTCGAAGCCGAAGCGCCCCTTGACGCACAGCCGCCCCTGGTTGGCGGGGCCGTCCCGGCCCTCGACGAAGAGAATGCGCCCAGGCCCCGGAGCTGTTCCGGCGACAGGACTGCGGGGAGGCGCTACAAGTCCTTCCATGGAGGCTACCTCGGCCATCCCTGGTCCTCGGACCTCCCCTTCGTCCTGCCCCCGGCGCTCCTCGACGTGTGGTACGTCATCCTTCACATGGTAGGTAAGCTGGCAGCCCACCCCGCAGTAGGGGCAGACGGAATCCACGGCGCGGTCGGCCACGGCGGAGTCGCCGCGGCCCGCCTCGTCGATCAGGGTCGCCGGCATCAGCGCCCCGGTGGGGCAGGCCTGGACGCACTCGCCGCAGGCCACACAGGTGCTCTCCCCCATGGGGTCGTCGAAGTCGAAGACGATCTTCGCCGCCGCACCGCGATGGGCCAGGCCGATGACGTCGTTGCCCTGCACCTCGCGGCAGGCGCGCACGCAGAGCCCGCACTCGATGCAGGCGTCGAGATTGACGTTCATCGCGGTATGGGAGGCATCCTGGAAGCGCTGTGCCTCCCGCGGGCGCACATGGTGAACGGTGGGGGCGTCGCGCTCGTCGCGTGCCGGCAGCCACTCGCGTACCGCGCTGGCATCGATGGCCAGCGCCTCGGCCATGGCCCAGAGATGGCTGGCGCGGTCGGGGCTCGCCTTCCGCTCGGGCTGGTCGGCGAGCAGCAGTTCCAGCACGGATTCCCGCGCCTCGCGGGCGCGCTCGGAGCTCGCACTCCTCACCACCATGCCGGGGGCCGCCTCACGGAGGCAGCTGGCCGCCAGCACCCGCTCCCCCTCGATCTCCACCATGCAGGCGCGGCAGTTGCCGTCGGCCCGATAGCCCGGGGCGTCCTTGAAGCAGAGATGGGGAATGGTCTCGCCAAAGCGTCTGGCCACCTGCCAGAGGGTCTCGCCGGGACGGGCGCTCACCTCGACGCCGTCCAGGGTCAGGATAAAGGTCTCGGGGTTCGGGGTCTGCGTGGTCTGCATGGTCTGCCTCCCTACCCTTTCACGATGAGGTTCTGAGCTTCGAGCTCGCCGCGGAAGTCGCGCAGCAGGCTCAGCACCGGATTGGGCGCCGCCTGGCCCAGGCCGCAGATGGAGGCGTCCATCATCACCCGGGCGAGGCGCTCGAGCGCCTCGACGTCCCAGGCATCACGCTCGAGCAGGGTCAGCATCTTCTCGGTGCCCACCCGGCACGGGGTGCACTGGCCGCAGGATTCGTCGGCGAAGAAGGCCAGCAGATTGGCGGCCACCGCACGCAGATCGTCCTGGTCCGAGAGCACGATGATCGCCGCCGAGCCGATAAAACAGCCGTGCTCCTGCAGGGTATCGAAGTCCAGCGGGATATCCGCCTTGCCGGCCGGGAGTATGCCGCCGGAGGCGCCACCGGGCAGGTAGCCGGCGAGGCGGTGCCCATCGGCCATGCCGCCGCAGTACTCCTCGAGCAACTCGGCCAGGGTGATGCCGGCGGGGGCCAGGTGCACCCCGGGCCGCTTGACCCGGCCGGAGACCGAGAAGCTGCGCAGCCCCTTGCGCCCGTGCCGGCCCTGGCCGGCGAACCAGTCGGCGCCCTTCTCGTGGATCAGCGGGATCCAGTAGACCGTCTCGACGTTGTTGACCAGGGTCGGCCGACCGAAGAGCCCCCACTGGGCCACGAAGGGGGGCCGGTGGCGCGGCTTGCCGGGCTTGCCCTCCAGGGACTCGATCAGCGCCGACTCCTCGCCGCAGATGTAGGCGCCGGCGCCGCGGCGCAGCACCACGAAGCCGGGGGCGACCAGGCCCGCGGCCTCGAGCTCGGCGATCGCCTCGGTGAGCACACGGTGCAGCCCGGGATATTCATCGCGCAGGTAGATGTAGAGCGCGCTGGCCTCCACCGCCCAGGCGCTGACCAGGGCCCCCTCCAGGAAGCGGTGCGGCTCACGTTCGAGATAGAAGCGGTCCTTGAAGGTGCCGGGCTCGCCCTCGTCGGCGTTGATCACCGCGTAGCGGGGGCCGGGCTCGGCGCGCACCGCCTGCCACTTCTTGAAGGTGGGGAAGCCCGCCCCGCCCAGGCCGCGCAGGCCGGCGCGCTCGAGCTCATCGATCAGCACCTCGACGCCCACCTCGCCGGCGCGACACCGGGTCAGCAGCGAGTAGCCGCCACCGACGCGGTAGTCGGCCAGGCGCTGCCAGAGGATCGCCTCGGGATGGGTGTGGTTGGTATCCACCACCGCCTCGACCCCCTCCGGGGTGGCGTAGAGCAGGTGGTGATGGCCCACCTCGACCACCGGGGCGGTGTCGCAGCGTCCCATGCAGGGGGCACGCACCACCCGCACCCGCTCCGGGTCGAGGCCCGCCGCCAGCCGTTGGCGCAGGGCCTCGGCGCCGGCCAACTGGCAGGAGAGCGAATCGCAGACCCGCACGGTGACCTCCGGCGGCGGGGCCTCGCCGTCGTGGACCACGTCGAAGTGGGCATAGAAGGTGGCCGTCTCGTAGATGGCCGCCATGGGCAGGTTCATGTAGGCGGCCAGCGCCCTGAGCTCCACCAGGGAGAGGTGACCGTGGGCATCCTGGATGGCGTGCAGGTGCTCGATCAGCCTGTCGCGACGGCGCAGCTCCGGCGCCTCGCGCTCGTCGCCGAGCAGCACGCGCAGGGCGGCCAGCGCCACCGGCGCCAGTTCACGGCCGCGGGTCTTGCCGCGCAGGCGGCGCTTGGGGTTGACGGTCGATTCGGTCATGGCGGGCTCCCGGAGTCGGCGGGCAGACGAGGCTAGAGTCTTTCAAGATAGGCCGGCCCGCCCAGGTTGTTCATCTGCTGGCGGATCCAGGCGCTGCGCCGCTCCACGTGCGGGCTGGGGCGCGCCGCATCCCAACCCCGCGGGTTGGGCAGGATGGCCGCCAAGCGGCTGGCCTGCACGGTCGTGAGCTGGCCGGCAGAGACCCCGAAGTAGTGCTGGGCCGCGGCCTCCAGGCCGAACACGCCGCTGTCCCATTCGGCGATGTTCAAATAGACCTCGAGGATGCGCTGCTTGGGCCACAGGGTCTCGATCAGCAGGGTGAACCATGCCTCCAGCCCTTTGCGCGCCCAGCTGCGCCCGGTCCACAGGAAGAGGTTCTTGGCGGTCTGCTGGCTCAGGGTGCTGGCCCCGCGCAGCCGCCCCCCGGCACGGTTGGACTCCCAGGCGCGGCGCATCTCCACCAGGTCGAAGCCGCGATGCTCGGGAAAGCGCTGGTCCTCGGCAGCGATCACCGCCAGCTTGGCGTGGTCGGAGAGCGCCTCCCAGGGGCGCCACTGGTGGCGAAGCTCGATGGGCTCCCGGGAGATCCAGGACTGCACCTTGCGCTCCACCATCACCATGGAGCCGAACACCGGCAACTGGCGAAACAGCAGCACCAGCAGTACCGAGAACACCACGAAGCCCAGCACGACGCGCCACAGCCAGCCCCACAGCCGGCGGCCCCATGCCCTGACCATTCCTCTTCTCACTATCGCTCGACCCACGACCACTCGCCCCTGCGAACCCGACGCCAGACGACCAGTATACGGGCTCGCATCGCGGCAAGGGAGGCGAGCGGCCGGCGCATCCTCAACGCGCTAGAGATTCTTGTGCAGCCGTTCGGCGTGATAGCGCAGGTGATCCTCGATGAAGGAGGCGATGAAGTAGTAGCTGTGATCGTAGCCGGGCTGCCGACGCAGGGTGAGCGGGTGGTCGTGCTCGGCGCACACCGCCTCCAGCCGCTCCGGCCTGAGCTGCTCGTCGAGGAAGTCGTCGGCCTCGCCCTGGTCGATGAACAGCGGCTGGCGGGAGGCACCGCGGGCCACCAGCTCGCAGGCGTCGTACTGGGTCCACTTGCCGCGGTCCTCGCCCAGGTAGCCACCAAAGGCCTTCTGGCCCCAGGGGCACTCCGACGGATTGACGATGGGCGCGAAGGCCGACACCGAGCGGTAGTGGCCGGGCCGGCGCAGGGCCATGATCAGTGCCCCGTGGCCGCCCATGGAGTGGCCGCTAATCGACTCGCGCCCGTTCACCGGGAAGTGCTGCCTCACCACCGAGGGGAGCTCCTCGGCGACGTAGTCGTACATGCGATAGTGTTTCTTCCAGGGCGACTGGGTGGCGTTGACATAGAAACCGGCACCGCTGCCGAAGTCATAGCTGTCATGCTCGCCGGCCAGGTCGGTACCCCGCGGGCTGGTGTCGGGGCAGACGATGGCGATGCCCAGCTCCGCCGCCAGGCGATGGGCACCGGCCTTCTGCATAAAGTTCTCGTCGGTGCAGGTCAGGCCGGAGAGCCACCACAGCAGCGGCACCCGCTCGGTCTCGGCTTGGGGAGGCAGGTAGATGGCGAAGACCATCTCGCAGTCCAGCGCCCGGGAGCGGTGGCGGTAGCGCTTGTGCCAGCCGCCGAAGCTCTTGTTGGCCGACACCAGCTCCAGGTTCTCGGTCATGGTCATGGGAAATCTCCGGGCGGCCGGGACTCCTGTCCCAGCCGCGCTGTCAGGGGTCAAGGGCGATACGGCCCCCGGCGCATCAGTAATGGAGGACGGTGCGGATGCTCTCACCCCGATGCAGCAGCTCGAAGGCCTCGTTGATCTTCTCGAAGGGCATGTCGTGGGTGATGAAGTCGTCGATGTTGATCTCGCCCTTCATGTACTGCTCCACGTAGCCCGGCAGCTCCGAGCGCCCCTTGACGCCGCCGAAGGCGGAGCCCTTCCAGACCCGGCCGGTGACCAGCTGGAACGGACGGGTGGAGATCTCCTCGCCGGCACCGGCCACGCCGATGATGATCGACTCGCCCCACCCCTTGTGGCAGCACTCCAGCGCCGAGCGCATGACGTTGACGTTGCCGATGCACTCGAAGGAGTAGTCGACGCCGCCGTCGGTCAGGTCGACGATCACCTGCTGAATCGGGTCGCTGTACTCCTTGGGGTTGACGAAGTCGGTGGCACCGAACTGCTCGGCCAGCTTGAACTTCTCCGGGTTGACGTCGATGGCGATGATCCGGCTCGCCTTGGCCATCACCGCCCCCTGGATCACGGCCAGGCCGATGGCGCCGAGGCCGAAGACGGCCACGGTAGAGCCCGGCTCGACCTTGGCGGTGTTCATCACCGCGCCGATGCCGGTGGTCACGCCGCAGCCCAGCAGGCAGATCTTGTCCAGGGGCGCCTCCTTGGAGACCACCGCGAGCGACACCTCGGGGAGCACGGTGTACTCGCTGAAGGTGGAGGTGCCCATGTAGTGGTGCAGCATCTTGCCGTCCAGCGAGAAGCGGCTGGTGCCATCGGGCATCAGGCCCTTGCCCTGGGTGGCGCGCACGGCGCCGCACAGGTTGGTCTTGCCGGAGAGGCAGAACTTGCACTTGCCGCACTCGGCGGTATAGAGCGGGATGACGTGGTCGCCGGGACGCACGCTGGTCACCCCCTCACCCACCTCCTGAACGATGCCGGCGCCCTCATGGCCCAGCACCGCCGGGAAGTTGCCCTCCGGGTCGGCACCGGACAGCGTATAGGCATCGGTATGGCAGACGCTGGTGGCGGCCATCTTCACCAGCACCTCGCCGGCCTTGGGGCCCTCGACGTCGATCTCGACCAGCTCGAGGGGCTTGCCCGCTTCCAGGGCGACGGCGGCGCGTGATTTCATGGCGATATCCTCGTTGACGATGAACAGGCAGTGGGAACAGTGTAGGCAAAGCACCGGCCTGGGATAAACTGCACCAAATGCATGACATTATTGCTGTGAGGCAATAATCAACGAGGAACCTGCCATGCAGCGCTGGGATCGTATCGAAGCCTTCGTGGAAGTGGTGCGCCTGGGCACCTTCGCCGCCGCCGCCCGGGAGCTGTCCGTCTCGCCCTCCCACGTCAGCCGGCTTGTGGCCCAGCTCGAGCAGCAGCTCGGTACCGCCCTGCTCTACCGCACTACGCGCCAGACCCACCTGACCGACGAGGGGCGGCTCTATTTCACCCACTGCCGCCAGCTGTTCGACGGCTTCCGCGAGGCCGAGGCGGCTCTCAGCGACCTCCAGGAGCGCCCTCGGGGCCTGCTCAGCCTCACCTCGGCCACCACCTTCGGCGAACGCTTCATCGCCCCCCTGGTCAACGACTTCCTGCTGGCCCACCCGCGCCTCGAGGTGCGCATGCATTTCACCAACCGCCAGGTGGACATCATCGACGAGGGCTTCGATATCGCCATCCGCATGGGGCGGCTGGAGGACTCGAGCCTGGTGGCCCGTCGGCTCTGCGAGCGGCGCGAGTACGTGGTGGGAGCACCAGCCTACTTCGCCCATGTTTCCCAGCCCCACGCCCTGGCGGAGCTCTCCCGCCACCGCTGTCTGATCGGCACCCGAGACCACTGGCGCTTTGCCGTGGAAGGCGTACGTCGCGAGGTAAGGGTATCCGGAGCATGGCGCGCCAACTCGGGTCCTGCCCTGCTGGATGCCGCCCTCAAGGGGCTGGGCCTGGCCCAGCTGCCCGACTACTACGTGGAGGAGCACCTGGCCAGCGGCGCCCTCATTTCGGTGCTCGACGCCTATCGCCATGACGATACTGCCGTCTGGGCGGTCTTTCCACGCCACCGCCAGCGCTCCCCAAAGGTACGCCAGTTCATCGATCATCTGGTGGCGCATCTGCCCAGCAGCCTGCCAGGACGAACCGGCACCGGTGCGGGCAGCGGCGTGATGGCCTCGAGC
Source organism: Halomonas sp. A11-A (assembly GCF_003182195.1). Classification (GTDB taxonomy): domain Bacteria; phylum Pseudomonadota; class Gammaproteobacteria; order Pseudomonadales; family Halomonadaceae; genus Halomonas; species Halomonas alkalicola. The sequence continues at coordinate 211,422 of NZ_QGTM01000002.1, read as the reverse complement.
TTTCTCTGGCACCGGTGAGCGCCGCGCCAGGCGCATCAAAAAAGGCGCCCCGGGGGGCGCCTGAAGGTAGAAGTGAAGAGTATGGTCGGGGCCTCGGCGTTGCGCGACCGGACGCCCCTTGCCGACTACTTGAAGTTCTTGCGGTAGGACTTGAGGATCTCGCCGACGATACCGCTGCGGAAGCTCAGCACGCAGATCACGAAGATCACCCCGAGGATCGGCCCCACCCAGTTGCCCAGCGGCGACTGCGCCAGCAGGTGCTGCAGGCTGACCACGATGCCGGCGCCGACCACCGGGCCGAACAGGGTGCCCACCCCGCCCAGCAGGGTCATCAGGATCACCTCGCCGGACATGTGCCAGTGGGCATCGGTCAGCGAGGCGAGCTGGAAGACCACCGTCTTGGTGGAGCCGGCCAGGCCCGCGAGGCCCGCGGAGAGGACGAAGGCCACCAGCTTGTAGGCGTCGACGTTGTAGCCCAGCGAGATCGCCCGCGGCTCGTTCTCGCGGATCGCCTTGAGCACCTGGCCGTAGGGCGAGTGCACGGCGCGCTGGATGACCGCGAAGCCGAACAGGAAGACGGCGAACACGAAGTAGTACATCGCCAGGTTGTTGCGCAGGCTGATGATGCCGAACAGCTCGCCCCGCGGCACCCCGTGCAGGCCATCCTCGCCGCCGGTGAAGGGCGACTGGACGTAGACGAAGAACACCAGCTGGGCCAGCGCCAGGGTCACCATGGCGAAGTAGATGCCCTGGCGACGGATCGACAGCGCCCCGAACACCGCCCCCAGCGCCACGGCGACCAGGGTGCCGGCGATGATGCCGAGCTCAGGGGTCAACCCGGGATAGCTCGCCAGCAGGTAGCCGGTGATATAGCCACCGGTGGCCAGGAAGGCGGCGTGGCCGAAGGAGAGCAGCCCCGCGTAGCCGAGCAGCAGGTTGAAGGCGCAGGCGAAGAGCGCGAAGCACAGCACCTTCATCAGGAACACCGGGTAGGCGACGAAGGGCGCCACCAGGCCGATGCCGATCAGCACCAGGTAGAAGACGTTGCGGCGAATATCGGCGCGGCGCTGACGCTTCATGGAGGGAGTCAGCGTCTGGGTCTGGGTCGCGGACATGGTCATGCCTCCTTGCCGAACAGGCCGGCGGGTCGCAGCAGCAGCACCAGGATCATCACCAGGAAGATCACGGTGTTGGCCGCCTCGGGGTAGTACACCTTGGTGAGGCCCTCGATCAGGCCCATGCCGAGGCCGGTGAGCACGGCGCCCAGGATCGAGCCCATGCCGCCGATCACCACCACCGCGAAGACCACGATCAAGAGGTTGGAGCCCATGGTGGGCGACACCGGATAGAGCGGTGCGGCCAGCACCCCGGCGAAGGCGGCCAGCGCCACGCCGAAGCCGTAGGTGAGGGTGATCAGCAGCGGCACGTTGACGCCGAAGGCCTGCATCAGCGCCGGGTTCTCGGTGCCGGCGCGCAGGTAGGCGCCGAGGCGGGTGCGCTCGATCATGTACCAGGTGGCGAGGCACACCACGATGGCCGCCACCAGCACGAAGGCGCGGTACTTGGGCAGGAACATGAAGCCAAGCTGGAAGCCGCCCTGGAGCGCCTCGGGAGTCGGGTAGCGAGCCCCTGAGACGCCGAAGAAGTTGACCAGGGTGCCCTCGAAGATCAGCGCCAGGCCGAAGGTCAGCAGCAGGCCGTAGAGGTGGTCCAGGTGGGCGATGCGGCGCAGCAGGGTGCGCTCGAGCAGCATGCCGAACAGGCCGACGAAGAGCGGCGCGAGCAGCAGCGCCGCCCAGTAGTTGATGCCCAGGTAGCGCATGCCGAGCAGGGTGGCGAAGGCCCCCAGCATGTACATGGCACCGTGAGCGAAGTTGACGATCTTCAGCAGGCCGAAGATCACCGCCAGGCCCAGGCTGAGCAGGGCGTAGAAGGCACCGTTGATCAGGCCGAGCAGGAGCTGGCCGAGGAACACCGCCAGCGGCACCCCGAATATCATCGTCATGTCAGGAATCTCCCGTCAGAGGGGGCGGCGGCTCGCGCCGCCGCCGGTCTGCTCGCTTCAGTTCTGCACCAGCTTGCACTGGCTCTCGGAGAGCGGACGGAACGCCTCCTCGGCGGGAATGGTGGCGAGGATCTCGTAGAGGTCCCACTCGTGCTCGGACTCCTCCGGCGACTTCACCTGGGCCAGGAACATGTCGTGGACCATGCGGCCGTCCTCGCGAACGCGACCGTTGCGGGAGAAGAAGTCATTGATCGGCTTCTCGCCCAGGGCAGCGCGCACGGCGACAGGATCATCGGTGCCCAGCTCGGCCACGGTCTCCAGGTAGTGCATGGTGCTGGAGTAGATGCCGGCCTGGACCATGGTCGGCATGCGACCCACGCGCTCGTAGTAGCGCTCGGCCCACTCGCGGGACTCGTCGTCCATGTTCCAGTACCAGCCGGTGGTCAACAGCAGCCCCTGGGTATCCTCGAGGCCCATGGCGTAGACGTCGTTGAGGAAGACCAGCAGACCGGCGAGCTGCTGGCCAGCCTCGACTACGCCGAACTGGCTGGCGGTCATGATGGAGTTGACGGTATCGGAGCCGGCGTTGGCCAGGCCGATGATCTTGGCGCCGGAGCCCTGGGCCTGGAGGATGTAGGAGGAGAAGTCGTCGGTGGGGAAGGGATGACGCACGCCACCAATGATCTCGCCACCGGCCTCCTCGACCACCCGGGTCACGTCGCCTTCCAGGGCGTGACCGAAGGCGTAGTCGGCGGTGAGCATGAACCAGGTGTCGCCACCCTGCTCGACGATCGCCTTGGCGGTGCCGTTGGCCAGCGGGTAGGTGTCATAGACCCAGTGGATATGGTTCGGGGTGCAGTGCTCGTTGGTGATGCTGGAGGCCGCGGAGCCGGAGATGATGCCCAGGCCGTTGTTCTCCTCGATCACCCGGGTAGCGGCGATGACCACCGAGGAGGCCACCAGGCCGGAGACCAGGTCGACGTTGCGGGTATCGAACCACTCGCGCACGGTATTGGCGCCCACGTCGGCGCTGTTGCGGTCGTCGGCACTGAAGACCTGGATCGGGGCGCCGTTGACGTTGCCGCCGAAGTCTTCCACGGCCATGCGCAGGGCCTCGAGGCCACCGGGGCCGGCCAGGTCGCGGTAGGTGCCGGACATGTCGGCCAGGTAGCCGATACGCACCTCTCCGTCGCTGATCTCGGCCTGGGCGGTGGTAGCCATGGCAGCGGTGGCGGCCAGGGCAACGGCGGCGGTGAGGCTCTTCTTGATGAAGGTCATGCTGATCTCCTCTGCCCCGAAGCGGGGCTCTTGTTGTTGTTGCGATGTGGTGTTGCGGCGTGTTGTTGGGATTCGGTGTTGTGAATTGCGGTGGCGCTGCGACGCTGGCCCGGCCTACACCCCCAGCAAGGTGTGCAGGTGCTCGCGCCGGCTCGGCAGCTCGGCCGCCGAGATCTCCTCAACGATCAGGCCGTGATCCATCACGAAGTGGCGGTCGGCCAAGGGGGCGGCAAAGCGGAAGTTCTGCTCCACCAGCACGATGGTCATGCCGCGCTCCTTGAGCTTGACCAGCACCTCGCCCAGCTTCTGGACGATGACCGGCGCCAGCCCCTCGGTGATCTCGTCGAGCAGCAAGAGCCGCGCCCCGGTGCGCAGGATCCGCGCCATGGCCAGCATCTGCTGCTCGCCCCCGGAGAGCCGCGTGCCCTGACTGCGCCGCCGCTCGTAGAGGTTGGGGAACATCGCGTAGATCTCGTCGATCGACATCCCGCCGGAGCGCACCGTGGGCGGCAGCAGCAGGTTCTCCTCGACGTCGAGGCTGGCGAAGATGCCGCGCTCCTCAGGGCAGTAGCCAATCCCCAGCCGCGGGATGCGGTGCGCCGGCATGCCCAGCGTCTCGGTGCCGTTGATCATGATCGAGCCGGTGCGCCGGCCGACCATGTTCATGATCGCCTTGAGGGTGGTGCTGCGCCCGGCGCCGTTGCGCCCGAGCAGGGTCACGAGCTCGCCGCGCTTCACGTTGAAGTCGACACCGTGGAGGATGTGCGACTCGCCGTAGAAGGCGTGCAGGTCGCTGACCCGCAGCATCTCGGCGCCGTCGCGGTCCTGGTACTGCAGGGCCGGGGCCTGCATCGCCTGGGCTGCCTGGTTCATGCCGTGGCCTCCTCTTCCGCCGCTTCGCTGCCCATGTAGGCCTCCTTGACCCGCGGGTCGGCGGAGACGGTGGCGTAGTCGCCCTCAGCCAGCACCGCGCCGCGGGCCAGCACGGTGATGCGATCGCACAGCCGGCTCACCACACTGAGGTTGTGCTCCACCATCAGCACGGTGCGCCCCCGGGCGACCCGGCGGATCAGCTCGACGATGCGGTCGACGTCCTCGGCGCCCATACCCTGGGTCGGCTCATCAAGCAGCATCAGGGTGGGGTCCATGGCCAGGGTGGTGGCGACCTCCAGGGCCCGCTTGCGGCCGTAGGGCATCTCCACGGTGAGCACGTCGGCGTACTCGGCGAGCCCCACCTCCTCGAGCAGCTCGATGGCGCGGTCGTTGAGGTGGTCGAGGGTGCGTTCGGACTTCCAGAAGTGGAAGGAGGTGCCCATGGGACGCTGCAGCGCCACGCGCACGTTCTCCATGGCGGTCATGTGGCCGAACACCGCGGAGATCTGGAAGGAGCGCACGAGGCCCAGGCGGGCGATCTCGTTGGCCTTCATGCCGGTGATCGGCTTGCCGCGGTAGAGGATCTCGCCGCGGGTGGGCGGCAGGAACTTGGTGAGCAGGTTGAAGACCGTGGTCTTGCCCGCCCCGTTGGGGCCGATCAGGGCATGGATATGCCCCTCCTGGACCTGCAGGTTGACATCGTCCACGGCGGTGAAGCCGCGAAACTCCTTGGTCAACCCCCGAGTCTCCAGAATGAAGTCCTGGGTCATGTGACGTCCTCTCTGGATCGCAGAAGCGATCCGCCGTTATTGCTGTTGTCGTTGTTGTGCGCCGTTGTCGTTGTTATGGCCATCTCGGCAGCGGACTGGCCGATGCGTCTCCGCGTTCGGCACTTTACGTTAACGTAAGCTAGAGGAGTCGAGACGTCACGGCAATAGCCTGTTGGGCATGACTCGACCAATGGCGTAGTTCCAGGCTTTTCAATAGCTTGAAAACAAACCGTCCAGCTGATACAGAGCCTTGAAAAGAAAGAAGTTTACCCGACCATGGACAACATGAGACCTAGGTAGTAGAATACATGCAATCATGAATGTCTCGATCCGGAAGCCCCTACACGCCATGTCTCAGCTCCCCCCTCCCGGCCAGCCCTGGCCGATCGGCTTTACCGCTACCTGCCTGCGCGCCACCCTCTATATCCTGCTGATCGCAGGGCTTGCCCAGGGCGCCTACATCGAGGCGCTGCACTTCCCCGAGGTGCGCTTCTCGGAGTACGGCTTCACCGAGCTCGCCCAGAGCGCGGTGCTGCTCACGGCGTCGCTGCTGCTGCTCTATACCCGCCAGGTGCTGAAGGTGCTGCCCACCGTCACCCTGCTGATGTTCGCCTTCACCTTCAGCTCCTTTATCCGGGAGCAGGACTACTTCCTGGATACTCGGGTGGCCTACCATACCTGGAAGGTGCTGGTGGCCCTGGTGATAGTGCCGATCCTCTTCTGGGTGATCCGCGAGCGCAAGCGCTTCGTCGAGGAGTTCGCCAGCTACGCCAACAGCTTCTCCTTCGGCCTCTTTGCCGCAGGGGTGCTCACTACCTACGTCTTCTCGCGCCTCTACGGCCGCCAGGACTTCTGGATGGCGGTCATGGAGGAGCACTATGTGCGCACCTTCAAGGACGCCGCCGAAGAGGTGGTGGAGCTGCTCGGCTATGCGCTGATCCTGATCGCGGTCATCGAGCTGACCCTGCTCGCCCGGCGCTGGGCCCTGGCCCGCCGTAACGGCTGAGCCGGACGTCGCGAAAAGCAAGAAGCCCCGCAGGCTGTGCCTGCGGGGCTTCTTCGTTGCGGCGGGACATTCGCCCCGAGCCTGCTCCCTGACCCTACTCGTCGAGGAAGGAGCGCAGCGGCTCCGAGCGCGACGGGTGGCGCAGCTTGCGCAGCGCCTTGGCCTCGATCTGGCGGATTCGCTCGCGTGTGACATCGAACTGCTTGCCGACCTCCTCGAGGGTGTGATCGGTGTTCATGTCGATGCCGAAGCGCATGCGCAGCACCTTGGCCTCGCGCGCGGTGAGGCCACCGAGCACGTTGCGGGTCGCCTCGATCAGCCCCTCGCCGGTGGCGGAGTCGATGGGCAGGATCATGGTGCTGTCCTCGATGAAGTCGCCCAGGTGCGAGTCGTCGTCGTCACCGATGGGGGTCTCCATGGAGATCGGCTCCTTGGCGATCTTGAGCACCTTGCGCACCTTGTCTTCCGGCATCTCGAGACGCTCGCCCAGCTCCTCGGGGGTGGGCTCGCGGCCCATCTCCTGGAGCATCTGCCGGGAGACCCGGTTGAGCTTGTTGATGGTCTCGATCATGTGCACCGGAATACGGATGGTGCGCGCCTGGTCGGCGATGGAGCGGGTGATCGCCTGACGAATCCACCAGGTGGCGTAGGTGGAGAACTTGTAGCCGCGGCGATACTCGAACTTGTCCACCGCCTTCATCAGACCGATATTGCCCTCCTGGATCAGGTCCAGGAACTGCAGGCCACGGTTGGTGTACTTCTTGGCGATGGAGATCACCAGGCGCAGGTTGGCCTCGACCATCTCCTTCTTGGCACGGCGCGCCTTGGCCTCACCGATGGAGAGGCGACGGTTGACCTCCTTGATCTCCTGCACCGGCAGGCGAACCATCTCCTCCTCGAAGGCGATCTTGCGCTGGGCACGCTGGATGTCGGTGCGCAGCGGCTCGAGGCGGTCGGCGTACTTGGGGAACTCCTGCCCGAAGGCGTCGAGCCACTCGGGGTCGGACTCGCTGCCCGGGAAGGCCTTGATGAAGGTCTTGCGGGGGATGCGCGCCTTCTTGACGCACAGCTGCATCACCGCCTTCTCCTGGGCACGCACCTGCTCGACGCTGATACGCACCTGGTTGACCAGGCGCTCGAAGTGCTTGGGCACCAGCTTGATCGGCGAGAACAGCTCGGCCAGGCGCGCCAGCTCTTCCTGGGCCTGCTTTGAGCCGCGTCCATGGGCCTCGATGGCGGCCTGAGCCGCGGCGCTCTGCTCGCGGATCTGCTCGAAACGCGCGCGCGCCTCCTCCGGGTCCGGACCGCCTTCGTTGCTGGTGGTGTCTTCCTCGTCCTCGTCGTCCGCGCCGTCGCTCTCCTCGTCCAGCTCGTCGCTGACCTCGGGCTCGGGCACCTCGGCTTCGGCCACCCCGGGGATGCCCTCGTCGGGATCGATGAAGCCGGAGAAGAGGTCCGACAGGCGACCGGGCGCCTCCTCATCCTGCGTGGCGTCGTAGGCCTCGAGGATGGAGTCGACGGCACCGGGCAGGTAGGCCAGCGCGGACATCACCTCGCGGGTCCCCTCCTCGATGCGCTTGGCGATCTCGATCTCGCCCTCGCGGGTCAGCAGCTCCACGGTCCCCATCTCACGCATGTACATGCGCACCGGGTCGGTGGTACGGCCCACGTCGCTCTCCACCGCCGCCAGGGCCGCCACGGCCTCCTCGGCGGCAGACTCGTCGGTGGAGTGATCCGACATCATCAGGGTATCTTCATCGGGGGCTTCCTCGACGACGCTGATACCCATGTCGTTGATCATGCCGATGATGTCTTCCACCTGATCGGGGTCGGCGATATCCTCGGGTAGATGGTCGTTGACCTCGGCATAGGTCAGGTAGCCCTGTTCCTTGCCGCGCGCGATCAACTCCTTCAGACGTGACTGCTGCTGCGCATTTCCAGCCATAGAAACCCTATCTCGACGAAGAAGAATGAAGCACCTGAAGCGCTCGGTGGAGAAAACTCGTGAAGCCGAACAGTATAGCGCCGTAACGCCCCTTTCTGCCAGTTCGCTCTATTTGCGCAGTCAATCAGGTGTGTTAGGTTGTCAGGTTGCCCCTTGGGTGGCGCTCTCTCCTATGTGGTGATGGTAGGAGAAAAATCAACCCTGGCGCCAACCTGAATAATGCTAGTTGACCTTCCGGTCAGCCATGCAGTTCGGTGAGCAGGACCATCAGCCGCTGCTTCTCCTCCCGCGAAAGCCGTTCCCCGCTCCTCTCCCTGGCCAGCAGGGCGTCGATCTCCTCCTGGGGAGAGCGCCGCTGCCGCGTCCTGCGAAAGTGAGCCACCAGCCCTTCCAGCTCGGCGCCACGCGCCTCCCTCGGGATCAGCAGCTCGCGGCGCGCCAGGGCGGCGAGGCGCTCGCCCTCGGCGCTGCCATGGAAGTGAGCCAGCAGCACCTGGGCGCTGCGATAGCGACCGGCCCGCAGCAGGCGAATCACCTCACGGCACAGGCGGCCGTCGGACTCCTCCTCCGGGCACCAGTCGTCCTCCTCCGGCAGCCGCGCCACCAGCGCCGGCTCGTGAACCAGCAACTGCAGGGCGCGGGCCACCAGGCTCAGCGCCCCGCCGGAGGGCGCCACCGGGGCCGCACTCTCCCCCAGCGGCGGCGCTTCGGACATGCCGGCGGGCTCGTCCAGCGGCGCACCCGCACCGGGCACCTCCCGCCCCGGCGCAGACTCGGCGGCGGCCGAGCGCGCCAGCAGAGCGCTGAAGTCTGCCGCCTCGACGCCGGTACGCCGCGAGAGCTCGCTGAGCATCAGCGACTTCAGCACCCCCTCCGGCAGGCGGGCCAGCGCCGCCAGCACCTGGCTGGCATAGCGCTCGCGATCCTCGATCCTCGCCAGGTCGCGCCCCGCCGCCGCCTGGTCGAAGAGGAACTCCGACAGCGGGCTGGCGCAGGTGATGCGGTCCTGGAAAGCCTCGGCCCCCTCGCGACGCACCAGGGTGTCCGGATCCTCGCCCTCGGGCAGGAACAGGAAGCGCGCCTGGCGCCCGTCGATCATCAGCGGCAGCACCGTCTCCAGTGCCCTTGAGGCGGCCTGGCGCCCGGCGCGGTCGCCGTCGAAGCAGAACACCACCTCCCTGACCAGGCGGAACAGCCGGATCAGGTGCTCCTCGCTGGTGGAGGTGCCCAGGGTGGCCACCGCATTGCGGATGCCGAACTGGGCCAGGGCCACCACGTCCATGTAGCCCTCCACGATCACCAGGCGCTCCAGGCGATGGTCGGCCTGGCGGGCTTCAAAGAGGCCGTAGAGCTCGCGCCCCTTGTGGAACACCGGGGTCTCGGGCGAGTTGAGGTACTTGGGCTTGGCATCGCCCAGCACCCGGCCGCCGAAGGCGATGGTGCGGCCCTTGATGTCGCGGATCGGAAACATCACCCGGTCGCGGAAGCGGTCGTAGGTGCGTCCGCTCTCCTCGCGATGCACCAGCAGGCCATACTCCACCTGCACCGCCTCGCCGATGCCCCGCTCGGTCAGGTGGCGCTTGAGCGACTCCCAGTCGTCCGGGGCATAGCCGATGCCGAAGGTCTGCTGTACCTCCGGCGAGAGGCCGCGCCGCTCCAGATAGCCCCGGGCGCCCTGGCCCTCGGGCATCTTCAGCCGCTCGCGGAAGAAGCTGGCGGCCAGCTCGAGCAGGTTGACCCCCTCCTTGCGCTTGCGTTCCCGCGCCTGGGCCCGCGGGTCATCGGCGCCCTCGCGAGGCACCTCCAGACCCAGCCGGCCGGCGAGCTGCTCCACCGCCTCCGGGAAGCGCAGCTTGTCGTACTCCATCAGGAAGCGCAGGGCGTTGCCGTGGGCGCCACAGCCGAAGCAGTGATAGAACTGCTTGTCGGCGCTGACGGTGAACGACGGCGTCTTCTCCTGATGGAAGGGGCAGAGCCCGGAGTAGTTGCGGCCGGCCTTCTTCAGCTTGACCCGCTCGCCCACCACCTCGACCACGTCGACGCGGGCCAGCAGGTCATCGAGGAAGCGCTGGGGAATCTGTCCTGCCATGGAATCGGATCACCTCGACGAGCCGCGATGCGATCGCTTCAGGGCGTCGGCACCCGCTGGGTACCGCCACCCAGGAAAAAACAAGCGGCCACCGGATGGCGGCCGCTTGGCGTCCTCCTGAGACGGCCGGGTCCGGAGCCCCGACTATCTCCAGCACGGATCAATAGAGCCGTTCGAAACGCTTGCGCTCACGCTGGACCTTCTTGGCGTGACGCTTGACGGCAGCCGCCGCCTTGCGCTTGCGCTCTGCGGTGGGCTTCTCGTAGGACTCGCGACGACGTACCTCGGAGAGAACACCGGCTTTTTCGCAGGAACGCTTGAAGCGACGCAGTGCGACGTCAAACGGCTCGTTATCACGTACTTTGACAGAAGGCATTAAGCACTCACCTACCTTAGGTAACTAGAGTTCGGTTAGTACGCACACCCCTGCGGGTGGCAGCTTTCGCGACGAGAAAGCACCCGGAACGCCGGGAGGCGAGCCGGAAGGCGAAAACGGTCGCGGGAAATCGCCACCTGGGTGCACGACCCAGTCTTGCAGCGCACAGTAGTCTAGTCGTGCCCCCCACCCTTTGCAAATGCTTTCCACCCCCAAACCGCGTAGAATGCCGGGCTGTTCCGCACAACCGAGCCGACACCATGCGCGTACTGGGCATCGAGACCTCCTGCGACGAGACCGGCGTCGCCCTCTTCGACACCGAGCACGGCCTCGTCGCCGATGCGCTCTACAGCCAGGTGGCCATGCACGCCGAATACGGCGGCGTGGTGCCGGAGCTGGCCTCCCGCGACCACACCCGGCGCCTGCTGCCGCTGATCCAGCAGGTGCTCGACGAGGCGGGGCTCTCCCGCGGCGAGCTGGATGCCATCGCCTACACCGCGGGCCCCGGCCTGGTGGGCGCCCTGATGGTGGGCGCCGCCACCGCCCATGGCATGGCCCGGGCGCTGGGCATCCCGGTGCTCGGGGTTCATCACATGGAGGGCCACCTGCTGGCGCCCATGCTGGAGGATGAGCGCCCCGAGTTCCCCTTCGTGGCGCTGCTGGTCTCAGGCGGCCACACCCAACTGGTCGAGGTGAGGGGCCTTGGCGACTACACCCTGCTGGGCGAGTCCGTGGACGACGCCGCCGGCGAGGCCTTCGACAAGGCGGCCAAGATGCTCGGCCTGGACTACCCCGGCGGTCCCCAGGTGGCGCGACTGGCCGAGCAAGGAGACCCCAAGCGCTTCCGCTTCCCGCGGCCGATGACCGACCGCCCGGGGCTCGACTTCAGCTTCTCGGGCCTCAAGACCCACACCCTGACCGCCATCCGCCAGCTGGAGGAGGCGGGCGAACTGGACGATCAGGCCCGCGCCGACGTGGCCCGCGCCTTCGAGGAGGCGGTGGTGGACACCCTGGTGATCAAGTGCCGCCGCGCCCTGGATCAGACCGGCCTCAAGCGCCTGGTGATGGCCGGCGGGGTCAGCGCCAATGCGCGGCTGCGCGAGCGGCTGGAGCACGAGTGCGCCAAGCGCAGCGCCCGGGCCTACTACCCCCGCGGGCGCTTCTGCACCGACAACGGCGCGATGATCGCCTATGTGGGGGCACAGCGGCTGCTGGCCGGCGAGCGCGACGAGCAGGGCGTGATGAAGGCGGTGCCGCGCTGGCCGATGGATACGCTGAAAGCGCCTTAAAGCCTACGCCTGAACGCCGGGTAACGAGACTCGCGATCCCGGGGGCGAAACCCTGCCACTTCGCTTGCCGCTTGCACGTCGGGGCACAACATAATCCTTCACGGGTGCCCCTCAATCGACATCCCTGTCGATTGACGTGCGCGGCGGCGCTCGTTGCCAGCGCCCCCGGGTAGATATCGCTTCGCTTCGTTACCCGGCCGTCCTCGGCACACACCAGACAAAGCTAAAGCCCCGGTTCGTCGCCGCGGCCCAGACGCTGGATATTGAGCACGTGGCGCACCAGCACCAGCAGCGTGAAGGCGATCACCACGATCACATGATCCGGCGCCAGCCACAGGCTGGCGAGGGGCGCGGCGGCGGCGCTGGCCAGCGACGCCACCGCGGCGGTGCGCACGCGCCAGGCAAGCAGCGCCCAGAGCAGCGCGCATACCAGCGCCACCCCCGGGGTCAGCACCAGCATCACCCCGAAGGCGCTGGCCACCGCCTTGCCGCCCCGGAAGCGGTGCCAGAGCGGATAGCTGTGGCCCAGCAGGACCGCCAGCCCCACCAGGCCCTGGGCCCAGGGCGGCATGCCCAGCAGGATCGCCAGCAGCAGCACCGGCATGCCCTTGGCGGCATCCACCAGCAGGGTGGCCAGCGCCAGGCGTCGGCCGTGGAGGCGCAGCACGTTGGAGAACCCCGGGTTGAAGGAGCCGTCCAGGCGTGGGTCGCCGACGCCGGCCAGCCGGCAGACGGTCAGGGCCCCCAGCCAGCTCCCGCTGAGATAGCCCAGCGCTACCAGCGGCAGCATCGGGGCCCAGAGCGGCAGCGACAAGATGAGCGGCGCTTCCATGGCCGGCCTCCCGAGAAGGAACAGGCCCCATTCTGCCAGGCACAGCGAGGCGCGCCCAGCGCCTGCGGTGTTCGCCGGCGGGCGGCTCGCGTACAATCCCGCCACGCCTGCCGCAGGCGATTCGACGACTGCGGCGCCCACCCTCTGACTGCGGAAGTACCCCCACCATGGATCTCGTGCTGATCGAGTCCCTCGGCGTCGACACCGTCATCGGAGTCTACGACTGGGAGCGCACCATCACCCAGCGCCTGGTGCTCGACCTGGCGCTGGCCACGGATATCCGCCCGTCCGCGACCGCGGACGACATCACCCTGACGCTGGACTATGCCGCCATCAGCGAGCGCATCCAGGCCTTCGCCGCCGCGCACGACTTCGCCCTGGTGGAGACCTTCGCCGAGCGGCTGGCCGCCACCCTGCGCGAGGAGTTCGCCATTCCCTGGCTGCGGCTGACCGTGCGCAAGCCGGGAGCGGTGCCCGCCGCGGCGGCCGTCGGCGTACAGATCGAACGCGGCACTCGCCCGGAGGCAAGCTGATGGCCCTGGTCACGGTGAGCATCGGCAGCAATATCGAGCGCGACCGCCACGTGCACGCCTGCCTGGATGCCCTGGCGGAGACCTTCGGAGAGCTCCGGATCTCGCGGGTGTTCGAGAGCGAGCCGGTGGGCTTCGAGGATGGGCGCAACTTCTACAACCTGGTGGCGGCCTTCGACAGCGACTGGACGGTGGGGGAGCTGCAGGCCTGGTGCAAGCGCCTGGAATTCGCCAACGGCCGGCGCAAGGAGAGCCCCAAGTTCAGCCCGCGCACCCTGGACATCGACCTGCTCACCGTGGGTGAGCTCACCGGCGAGCATGACGGCGTCGCCCTGCCCCGCGACGAGATCAGGCATCACGCCTTCGTGCTGCAGCCCCTGGCCGAGCTGCTGCCCGAGGCCCGCCACCCCGAGAGCGGCGAGACCTATGCGGCGCTGTGGGCCGGCTTCGAGGCCGGCAGCCAGCGCCTGTGGGCGGTCGAGTTCCACTGGGCCGGGCGAATGATCTCCCGGGCCCACTGACCCGACTCAGGACGCCGGGGGCGCCAGCGCCGCCTCAATGACCTCGCACCGCCGCCGGGCCAGCTCCTCGCCCAGCGCGCGCCCCTGGAAGCCCTCCTCCACCAGCGTCGTCGGCAGCACCTGGGCCGCCAGCCGCCAGGCCAGCGCCAGGTCGTCGGCCAGCGCCGGCGCCTCGAGGCTCACCAGGCTCACCAGCGGGGCCACCCGCTCGCCGCGCCGCCAGGCATCGATGGCATCCAGCCAGCCCAGTATCCGCTGCCCCGGCAGCGCCCCCTCGCGCGCCTCCCGGCACAGTTCCCGGGTCAGCGCCGCCTGGCGAGCCAGGGCGGCATGGGCCCTGGGCAGGCGCAGCCGTTCGGCCAGGGCGCTTCGCGCCGCCTCGTCCAGGTGCTCCACCAGTCGCGCCCAGCGCCAGCGCGCCAGCGCCTCGCCATCGAGCTCTTCCGGCAGGCAATGGAGCCTGCCCAGGGCCTCGTCCAGCGCCTCGGGGTCGGCCGCGAGTTCCGGCATCAGTACCGCCAGGGCACCGCACGCCTCCAGCGCCTGGAAGTAGACCTCCGGCCAGGGCTCGGCGAGCGCCTTCTCGGTCTCGGTCCAGACCCGCTCGGCCACCAGGTGGCCGATCTCACCGCTGGCCACCAGCTCCCGCATCAGCGCCCGGGTCTCCTCGGCGATGGTGAAGCCGAGCCCGGCATAGCGGGCCAGGAAGCGCGCCGCCCGCAGCACTCGCAGCGGGTCCTCGACGAAGGCCGGCGAGACATGGCGCAGCACTCGCGCCTCCAGGTCGGCCAGGCCGCCGTAGGGGTCGATCAGCTCCCCCTCGGGGCTCTCGGCCATGGCGTTGAGGGTCAGGTCGCGGCGGGCGAGATCCTCCTCGAGGGTCACCTCGGGGCTGGCGTGCACCACGAAGCCGGTGTACCCGTGGCCGGCCTTACGCTCGGTGCGCGCCAGGGCATACTCCTCGTGGGTCTCGGGATGCAGGAAGACCGGGAAGTCGCGCCCCACCGGCTTGAAGCCGCGGCGGCGCATCTCCTCCGGCGTGGCCCCCACCACCACCCAGTCGTGGTCGTAGACCGGCCAGCCCAGACGCGCATCGCGCACCGCCCCGCCCACGCAGAAGACCTCGAGGCCCTCCACGGCGGGGTCCCGCGTCACGTCCAAGGGTCAGGCCTCCACGCGGTCGGGATGGCGAAGCTGCCACTCGGTGAAGCCGCCGTCGAGGCTGTAGACCTCGGACAGCCCCTGGCCGGCCAGCCAGGCGGCAGCCTGCTGGCTGGAGTGACCGTGATAGCAGACCACCACTACCGGCCGCTCGGCCGGGGTCTCGCCGAGGAAGGCGCCGACGCTGTCGTTGTCCAGGCGCCGGCTGCCGGGGATGTGCCCCTGGGCGTAACTCATGGGGTCGCGGATATCGACCAGCGCCGCCTCGCGGCCCTCGTCGAGCCAGGCCTGCAGGGTCGGGATATCGAGATGCTGGAAGCTCATGGTGGCCTCTCGTGGTCAGGGCTTGAAGGGTATCGCCGGCGTCAGCGCCGCCGGCTGGGCACGCTTGTGCGCTCGCCGCTCTCGAGGGCCAGGGCGGTGAGCGCCCCGCCCCACACGCAGCCGGTATCCAGGGCCTGGGCGTCGACGCGACTGTGCGGGGTCGCCCCCTGCAGGGCCGCCCAGTGGCCGAACAGCAGCCGGGCGCCGTCGCCGCGGGGGTACTGGAACCAGGGAGCGAAACCCGGCGGGGCGCTGCCGAGCCCCTCCTTGGCGGAGAAGTCGAGCCTTCCCTCGGCATCGATGAAGCGCATGCGGGTGAAGACGTTGACGATGGCCCGCAGCCGGTCGACGCCATCGAGGTCGTCGCGCCACAGCGCCGGGGCGTTGCCGTACATGCGCTCGAGGAAGGCCCCGGCGTGCTCGCCGCCGAGCACGGCCTGGACCTCCCGGGCCAGGCCGGCGGCCTGGTCCAGCGACCACTGGGGCAGCAGGCCGGCGTGGGTCATCAGGGTGTCCTGCCCGAGGGTGTCGCGCACCAGCAGCGGCCGCGACTGCAGCCAGTCCAGCAGCGCCTCGCGGTCCGGTGCGGCGAGGATGGCGTCCAGGGTGTCCTTGCGGTTGAGGGCCGCGCCGCCGCGGGCCACGGCGAGCAGGTGCAGGTCGTGGTTGCCGAGCACCACCCGGGCCGCCTCACCCAGTGCCATCACCTCGCGCAGGCAGGCCAGCGACCCCGGGCCGCGGTTGACCAGGTCGCCGGCCAGCCACAGTCGGTCGCGGCGGGGATCGAAGTCGAGGGCCTCGAGGAGCTCGACGAACTCGGCGTGACATCCCTGGAGGTCGCCGATGGCATAGGTGGTCATATGGCGCTCCCGGCAAGGGTGAAACAGTGGATTCAGTGTACCTGGTTGGGGCCGGCCAGGCGGAAGGGGGCGATGGCCACCTCGAAGGGGCGCTGGGAGGCGGTATCCACGCAGGTGTAGTCGCCCTCCATCACCCCCACGGGGCCATCGAGGATCGCCCGGCTGGTGTAGCGGAACTGCTGCCCCGGCCCGATCATCGGCTGCTGGCCCACCACCCCCTTGCCGCGCACCTCCTGGACCTTGCCGCTGCCCTGGGTGATCTTCCAGTGGCGGGCCATCAGCTGGATGCTGTGGCGCGAGGCGTTGTGCACCGTCACCGTGTAGCTGAACACGTAGCGCCCCTCGCCCGGCGCGGACTCCTCCTCGCGGAATTCGGGCTCCACCTCGACCCTGATCTGGCCCTGCAGGGCCTCGGGCAGCACCGGCCTCATTCCGGCACCTCCTCGCCCGCCTCGGCGCCGCTTTGGGCCAGGTGGTTGGCGATGCGCACGAACTCTTCCACGGTGAGGGTCTGGGGGCGGCGGGCGGGATCGATGCCGAGCGCCTCGAGCGCCTCCGCCGTGATGCGTCCCTTGAGGTTGTTGCGCAGGGTCTTGCGGCGCTGGCCGAAGGCCTCGCGCACCAGGGTGAAGAGCAGCGCCTCGTCGGTGGCCGGATGGGGCAGCTCGGCATGGGGCGTCAGGCGCACGATGGCGGAGTCCACCTTGGGCCGAGGCACGAAGGCCTCGGGCGGCACCACGAACAGCGAGTCCACCCGGCAGCGGTATTGGGCCATCACCGAGAGCCGCCCCCAGTCGGGGCCGCCCGGTTCGGCGGCCAGGCGCTCCACCACCTCCTTCTGCAGCATGAAGTGCATGTCGGCGATGGCATCGCCGGACTGCAGCAGGTGGGCGATCAGCGGGGTGGAGATGTTGTAGGGCAGGTTGCCCACCACCCGCAGCCGCTCGCCCTCGCCTCGCAGGGCGCGGAAGTCGAACTTGAGGGCGTCGCCCTCGTGGATCACGAAGCCGGGGTAGTTGAAGAACTGCACCCGCAGCCCGGGAATCAGGTCGCGGTCGAGCTCGATCACCTCGAGATGACCCTCGGCGGCCTCCAGCAGCGGCTCGGTGAGGGCGCCCTGGCCGGGGCCGATCTCCACCAGGCGCTCGCCGGGGCGCGGCCCGATGGCACGCACGATGCGCGAGATGATGCCGCGGTCGCACAGGAAGTTCTGGCCGAAGCGCTTGCGGGCCCGGTGAACCGGGGGGCGAGATGACATTCAGGGGTGTCCTTCTATATCTGTCTTAGATGCGGTATTGACTTCAATGCGGGGCTGATCTGGCGGCAAGCCTGCGAGCGGGGCCGGCCTTCCGGAGGCGCTGTAAATACATCCTTGTACGCTACCGACGCCATCCCTGGCGTAGGACCTCCTCTTTGGCTTGCCCCCAGCGCCCCTCGCGTTGGTATTAAAAAGAACTTCCGGCCATCTCCGCGCCCAGGGCCACGGCCACGCGCAGGCTGCCGGGGTCGGCGCGCCCCGTGCCGGCGAGATCCAGGGCGGTGCCGTGATCCACCGAGGTGCGCACGAAGGGCAGCCCGAGGGTAATATTGGCCGCGCTGCCGAAGCCGGCGTACTTGAGCACCGGCAGGCCCTGGTCATGATACATGGCCAACACCGCGTCGACCCCCTCGAGGTGACGCGGCGTGAACAGGGTATCGGCGGGGAGCGGGCCGTCCAGCCGCAGCCCCTCGGCGCGCAGCGCCGCGAGCGCCGGCTCGATCACCTCGAGCTCCTCGCGGCCCAGGTGGCCACCCTCGCCGGCGTGGGGGTTGAGCCCGCACACCGCGATGCGCGGCGCCGGGAGGCCATACCAGCGCTTCAGCTCCGCATCGAGGATGCGCAGTACCCGCGAGAGGCGCTCGGCGGTGATGGCATCGGCCACCTCGCGCAGCGGCAGGTGGGTGGTGGCCAGCGCCACCCGCAGCGCCGGCGAGCCCCGCCAGCCGGGTCGGGTGGCGTGCAGCGCGAGGTCGGTGGCGAGCATCATCACCACTTCCTCCACCCCGCAGGCGTCGCGCAGGTACTCGGTGTGACCGGTGAAGCCGGCGTGGCCGGCATCGAGGATCACCCCCTTGTGCAGCGGTGCGGTGACCATCCCCGCGGCGTGGCCGGCGCGACAGGCGGCGATCGCCACGTCCAGGGTCTCGAGCACATAGGCGGCATTGGCTGCGTCCAACTGGCCGGGGCGGGACGGCGTCCGCAGGGCCACCGGCCACACCGGCAGTCGCCCGGGAGCGGCCTCGGGCACCGCCTGGCCGGGGGCGAGCACGAGAGGCTCGAGGGCGATGCCGAGCCCGGCGGCGCGCTCGGCCAGAAGCCCCGGGTCCCCCACCGCGACCACCCGGGCCGCCGGCCGTGACTGAGCCGCCAGCATCACGACCAGCTCCGGACCGATGCCGGCCGGCTCGCCGGTGGTCAGCGCCAGCAGCGGAGGCTCGGCCAGCGACATCAGCGGCCGTCGAGCCGGTTGTCGACGAAGGCCTGGGAGCGGATCTCCTGCAGCCAGACCTCCAGCTCCTCGTTGGCGCGGCGCTGGAAGAGTGCCTGCTGGGCCTGCTGGCGGCTGGCGCCCTCCTGCTCCATGAAACGCTCCACCTCCCGTTCGGAGAGGTTGACCCGGCTGCCCACCCGGCGCTGCTGCAGCTCGCGCAGCACCAGCTCGCGGCGGATCTCCTCGCGCACGGCGGCGAGTGCCAGGCCGTCGGCCTCCAGGGCGTCGGCAAACTGCTCAAGGCTCATGCCATTGCTCTCGGCGATGGCCCGCACCTGGCGGTTGAGCTCGGTGTCGTCGATGGAGAGCCCGGCCTCCCGGGCCATCTGCAGCTGGATCTCCTCGAGGATCATCTGCTCGAGGAGCTGCTCGCGCAGCACCCGCTCGGGGGGGAGGTCGATCTGCTGGGCGGTGAGCTGGCTGCGGGTCTGGGCCAGGCGCTCCTCCAGCTCGCTCTCCATGATCGCCCCCTGGTTGACCACCGCCACGATGCGATCCAGGGCCTGGCGCTGCATGGACTGGAACTGCTGGGCCTGGATGTCCAAGGGGGCGACGGCAAGGCCCAGCGCCAGGGCGAGCCCGGCGGCCAGGAAGGGGGTCCGGCGGCGCAATGTCTGCTTCTGTTTCATCTTTCCTCTCTGGAAGTTGGCAACGGCAGGGGCACCCGGGTCAGAAGGCGGTGGAACGGTAGCCCGGGATGGCCTCCTCGAAGTAGCTGTCGGCCTCACGGCCCACGCCGCCCAGACCCTTGAAGACGAAGCGCAGGAAGATCCCGCGATCGGTGAAGTCATCGTCGATGCGTGCCGTGTCGTTGTCGTCGATCCACTCCCGCCACACCAGCTGCAGACCGTAGCAGCAGTCGTTCCACTGCACACCCGCCAGCTGCTCCAGGGAGCGGTCGTTGGTGTGGTCGTAGAGGAAGCGGCCGATCAGGTCGACGCGGTGGTTGGCCTTCCAGGCGAACGACAGGTCGTACTCCTCGCGGTTGAAGTCGCGGAACTCGTCGTCTCCCGGCTCGGCCGAGGGATCGAAGCCTTGGAGCTCCCAGCGGTAGCCGAGGTTCAATGCGTGGCCCGCCGGGGATCGGTACTGCAGGTCGAGGGAGGTGCGCTCGGTCTGCTCGAAGTTGTCGTCGTAGAGCCACTGCCAGCGGGTGCGCCAGCGGTCGGTGATCTGCCAGTCGGCCCGCGCCACCACCGGCGAGCGGTCCCGAGTGGCCCGGTACCAGCCCTGGAAGTCCCGGTCGGGGTCGGGAATCACATCGGGATCACCGTTCATGTCGATGGTGCGATCCTCGAAGTAGTAGGCCTGGCCGAGGCCCACGGCGAGCCGCTGGCGCCCGCGCTCGTCCTCGAGGAGCCGCGAATCGACGCCCAGCGAGAGGCGATTGAGATCGCCGACGCGGTCGCTGCCCGAGAAGCGGTGGGGCGACCAGAGCTGGCCCCAGGAGAAGGCGCGCTCGCTGGTATCGAAGTCGGGGAACTCCGACTGGTCCCGGGCCGGCACATAGGCGTAATTGGCGCGGGGCTCCAGGGTCTGGCGGTAGCCGCGCCCCCCCAGCTCCAGCTCGCGCTCGAAGACCAGGCCACCGTCGAGGGAGGCCACCGGCACCTCGCGAGTCAGGGAGGTGTCGCGGTCGGTCTGGCGCTCGCCATAGTCGAGCTCGTAGGCGGTGGCCAGCCACTCCAGGCGCGGCTCCAGGTGCCCCCAGCTCTCATCGAAGCGCCAGCCCATCGCCGGCGTCAGGTGCAGCCGCGAGCCGATGGCGGACTCGCGCAGCGGCACCCGGTTCTCGTCCACGTCGCGCCAGAAGTAGGTGTAGTTGGAGCCCCACTGCTGGTAGAAGCCCCCCTGGTTCCAGCGCGCACTGGCGGAGAGGCTTGGCAACCGGTAGAAGGGCTTGTCACGGTCGGCCAGGGGGTCGTCGAGCCTCTGGAAGCCCTGGGCCCGGGCGTCGAGGCGCCAGACGTCGCCGCGGTAGTCGATCTGGGCCAGGCGCGGCATGGCAGAGGTATTCTGCTCGGCGAAGTCGCTGCCGAAGTCGTCGAAGTAGCGTCCGTCGCTGGCCGCCCCGTAGCGCAGCTGGTAGCGGCTGCGCGGGTTGAGGGTGCCGGCGTGACGGTAGTCGACATACCAGCGATCCTCGCCCTCGTAGCGGCGCGAGGCGGCGTTCGGGTCGTCACTGCTGCCGCCGTCGTCCCGATTCAGATAGGCCCCCTCGATCTGACCGGCATCGCTGGGGAAGAGGTAGCGGTATTCGCCGCCCAGCAGCAGGCCCCGATCGGTGATCCAGCGCGGCGTGATGGTGGCGTCGTGGTTGGGCGCGATGTTCCAGTAGAAGGGCTGGGCGTAGTCCACGGCATCGCTGGAGATCCCCACGGCCGGCCACAGGAAACCGGTGTGGCGGCGATCGTCGATAGGAAAGCGCACCCAGGGCCAGTAGAAGACCGGCACCCGCCCCACCTCGAGCCTTGCATTGCGGGCGGTGCCGAAGCCGCTCTCGCGGTCGAGCACCACGTCGCCCCCCACCAGGCGCCAGAGGTTGTCACCGGGGTCGCAGGTGGTGAAGCTCGCCGAGGAGAGCCGGTAGCGACCATCCTCCAGGCGCTCCAGCTGCAGGGCATCGCCGCGCAGGTGGCGGTCGTGGACCACGTAGTGGGCGTTGTCGATGCGCGCCGCATCGCTGACCAGCGACAGCTCGGCGGCCTCACCGCGCACCAGCAGGTTCTGGTCGCGCAGCGCCAGGGGACCCTCGGCGAAGGCGCGCTCGCGGCTGCCGGGCACTCGCACCTGGGGGGTCTCGAGCTGGGCGGTGTCGCGACGCAGCACCACCTCGCCGCGCAGGATCGTCTCGCCATCCTCGCCGTAGCTGGCGCTGTCCGACTCGCTGGCCACGCGCCCCGGCGGCGGCTCGGCAAGGCGGTAATCGGGCATCACGTAGACGCCGCGGCACAGGGCGCCGGCGGGGCGACCATCGCCCCAGGGGCGGAAGTCCAGCGACTCGGCGGGCAGGGAGGCGGGCGAGGCCGCCGCATAGGGAGCGCCGGCCAGGCTCAGGGTCGCCAGGCCGGCCAGAGCCGTCCATGTGAGTCGCTTGCCCATGTTCCTCGATGTCCTTGGCGGGGTGAATCGGTATTATACAGGCCGCACCGCGCCAGTGCTGCCGGCGGACCACGCAGCGCCCAGCATGCGGCGAGCCCCCGCGGCCGTCAACCGACCCGCCGCCGGACCCTTCACGTCACCCAGGAGCCAGCCACCATGTCCGACGCCGCCCCCTCGCGCCTCGCGCTGCTCAGCCGGTGGGCCGCCGAGCGCCACGGCCTGCCGGCCGGAGAGATCGACCTGCACCTGGCCGCCGGCGACGCCAGCTTTCGCCGCTACTATCGGCTGTCGCTGCCGGGTGGCGTTACCCGCATGCTGATGGACGCCCCGCCGGAGCAGGAGGACAGCCACCCCTTCGTGGCCATCGCCCGGCGCTGGGCCGCCGCCGGCCTGCCGGTGCCACGTCTTCACGGTGAGGACCTCGCCCGCGGCTTCCTGGAGCTCGATGACCTGGGCGACACCCCCCTGCAGGCCTGCTTCGGCCACGAGGACGACGCCGCCACCCTGGCCTGGCACGAGCGGGCCATTGCCCTGATCCATGAGCTGCAGAACCGCGCCGGCCCGGACGAGCTGCCCCGCTTCGACAGGGCCCTGCTGGGCCGCGAGCTCGATCTCTTCCCCGAGTGGTGCCTGGGCGAGTGGCTGGATCTGGCGCCGCCGCCCGGGTGGGGCGACCTGCGCGAGGCGCTGATCGCCTCGGCCCTGTCTCAGCCGGTGGTCACGGTGCACCGCGACTATGACGCCATGAACCTGATGGTGCACGGCGACACCCTGCACCTGATTGACTTCCAGGACGCGGTGGCCGGCCCGCTCAGCTACGACCTGATCTCGCTGCTGCGCGGGCGCTACTGCCGCTTCGACGCGGACCGCTTCGCCACCTGGGTGGAGGCCTTCCGCCGCCGCGCCCAGGCCGACGGCCGCCTGCCCGCCGGGGTGGAGGCGGCCACCTTCCTGGCCCAGGCCCAGGCCATGGCCGCCCAGCGCTCACTGAAGGTGCTGGGGATCTTCTGCCGGCTGACCCTGCGCGACCACAAGAGCGGTTACCTTGAGCGCCTGCCCCACTTCCTGGGCCATCTGGAGGAGAGCCTGGCAGGGCTCGACGGGCACGCCAACGTCAAGGCCTGGCTGGCCGACACCTTCCGCCCCGCCCTGGCGGCGCGCCTGGAGGGCGCGGCATGAAGGCGATGATCCTGGCCGCGGGGCTCGGCACCCGCATGCGCCCGCTCACCGACCGCTGCCCCAAGCCGCTGCTGCCGGTGGGCGGCCGGCCGCTGATCGTGCACCACCTGGCGCGGCTGCGGATAGCGGGCATCACCGAGGTGGTGATCAACGTGAGCTACCGCGCCGAGCAGATCATCGCCGCCCTGGGCGACGGCACCGAGTACGGGGTGCGGATCGCCTGGAGCCGCGAGGAGGCGCCACTGGAAACCGGCGGCGGCATCCGCCAGGCGCTGCCGCTGCTCGGCGAGGCGCCCTTCCTGCTGGTCAACGGCGACATCTGGTGCGACCTCGATCCGGCCGACCTGCCCGCCCTGGGTGACGACCTGGCGCGCCTTGTGCTGGTGACCAATCCCGACCACCACCCGACCGGCGACTTCCATCTGGATGCCGCCGGTCGGGTCCACGCCGAGGGCGAGCCGCGCCTCACCTTCGCCGGCATCAGCCTGATGCATCCCGCGCTGGTGGCCGCCGAGCCCCCCGGCGCCTTCGCCCTGGCGCCGCTGCTGCGCCGCGCCATGGCCGCGGGTCGGGTGGGCGGCCACCACCATCGCGGCGAGTGGGTCGACGTGGGCACCCCCGAACGGCTGGCCGAACTCGACCAGCGCCTGCGGGGCTGAAGGCCCCCTCTCCGACCTGTCCCCGGCGCCTCTCGTTATGGGCAGCTGCGAACCACCTGTATGCTAGCCATCCTTAACCGACAATCGAAAAGGAACCCTTGCCATGAAAGCCAGCGTAAAATGGACCGATGGACGTCAATTCGTTGCCGAAAGCGGCAGCGGCCACAGCGTGGTGATCGACGGCCCGCCCGACCACGGCGGCCGCAACACCGGCCCGCGCCCCATGGAGATGCTGCTGATGGGCCTGGGCGCCTGCACCTCCTTCGACGTGCTGGAGATCCTCGAGAAGTCCCGCGCCCCGGTGAGCGATTGCGTGGCGAGCCTGGAGGCGGAGCGCGCCGATGAGGTGCCCAGCGTCTTCACGAAGATCCACGTGCACTTCACCGTCACCGGCAAGGGGCTGAAGGAGAAGCAGGTACAGCGCGCCGTGGAGCTCTCCGCGGAGAAGTACTGCAGCGCCTCCATCATGCTGGTGAAGGGCGGCGTCGAGGTGACGCACTCGTATACCATCGTTGAGGAATAAGCCTGCGCAGAAGGCTGACCCGGGAGTAGGCCTGCGAGGAGGCGCTGTAAATACACCCTTGTACGCTACTTCGGCCATCCCTGGTCCTCAGACCTCCTCTTCGGCCTACTACCGGCGCCTCCCGCTGAATCGTGGCCCTGACCCTTGGTTCCTGGCGTTCGGCGCCTAGACTCGATAGACGCTCTTGGTCATCACCTTGGACATCAGCGTCATGCCGAACTTGACCGGGGCGGGGAAGCGGGCGCCACCGGCCTCCAGCGCCAGCTGGGCGTGGTGGGCCTCGTCGATGGCCATCTGGCGCAGCACCGCCCGGGAGCGCTGATCCCCCGCCGGCAGCTTCACCAGGTGGTCCTCCAGATGGCGGCCCACCTGCTCCTCGGTGGCGGCCACGAAGCCGAGGCTAATGCGGTCGCCCACGGCTCCGGCCACCGCGCCAATGCCGAAGGAGGCGGCATAGAAGAGCGGGTTGAGCAGGCTGGGGCGGTCGTGCAGCTCGACGAGCCGCTCGTCGCACCAGGCCAGGTGGTCGATCTCCTCCCTGGCCGCCTCCTCCATCTGGTCACGCACATCGGGCAACTTGGCGGTCAGCCCCTGGCCCTGGTAGAGCGCCTGGGCGCACACCTCGCCGGTGTGGTTGATGCGCATCAGCCCGGCCGCATGGCGGCGCTCCTCCTCGTCCATGGGCGCATCCTGCACCTCTGGGGTCGCCGGAGACGGCCGCGATGCCCGGGCGGCATGGGGCACCAGGGTGCGCAGCACGGTATCGAACTGGTGGATCAGGTTGTCGCTGGGAGAGAGCTTGCGGTTCATGACGACCTCGTCGCGCCTCGGTCCGGAATGGATGCCCCATTGTAGCCGAGGCCACCTACCGCCTGAAGCACCGCCCTGAACGGCCGACGCCACCTGGCGGTGGCGTCGAAAAGAAGCTGCACCCGATGCGTCGAACGCCTGGGCTTGCGCGGTTGCCCGCAGGGCGCCGGCTAGCCAGCCGGCCAAGTGAAGCGTCGACCGCCCATCAGGTGCATATGAATATGATAGACCGTCTGGCCGCCGTCGTCATTGCAGTTCATCACCACCCGGTAGCCCGCCTCATGGAAGCCCCGCTCGCGGGCCAGCCTGGCGGCCACGATGGGCAGCCGGCCGACTAGGGCGCGGTCGCCCTCGTCGAGGTCGTTGAGGGTTGCGATATGGCGCTTGGGGATCACCAGCAGGTGGACCGGGGCCTGGGGAGCGATGTCCTCAAAGGCCAGCACCTCGTCGTCCTCGAAGACGATGGTGGCGGGGATCTCGCGGTTGATGATCCGGCAGAATAGGCAGGCCATGGCGTCTCTCCCTGGTCGGAGCTCTGGAGGGTGGTGCTCAGCGGAAGCGCCGCTGGGCCAGCAGGTGGCGCACCAGCGGCGCGAGGATCAACTCCATGGCCAGCGACACCCGCGCCCCTGGCACCACCAGGGTATGGGGGCGGCTCATGAAGGAATCCGGAATCATCGCCAGCAGGTAGGGAAAGTCCACGGTGGCGGGATCGCGGAAGCGGATCACCGCGAAGGACTCGGCATCGGTGGGGATATCCTGCACCTCGAAGGGGTTGGAGGTATCCACCGTGGGGACTCGCTGGAAATTGATGTGGGTGCGCGAGAACTGCGGCTGGATGTAGCGCACGTAGTCGTCCATGCGCCCGAGGATAGTGTCAATCACCGCCTCCTGGGAGTGGCCGCGCAGCTTGGTGTCGCGCACAATCTTCTGGATCCACTCCAGGTTGATGGTGGGCGCCACCCCCACCAGCAGATCCACATGGCGAGCGATGTCGTGTTCGGGCGTCACCAGGCCACCGTGGAGCCCCTCGTAGAAGAGCAGGTCGGTGCCGTAGGGCAGCGACTGCCACTCGGTGAAGGTGCCGACCCGGTAGCCGGCCTCAATCATCCGCTTGTCCTCGGCGTGGATATAGTGGCGATAGGTGCCACTGCCCTGCTCGCCGTACTCCTGGAACAGCGCCTCGAGCTCGTCGAGCAGGTTGGCCTCCACGGCGAAGTGGGAGAGCTCGTCCTTGCGCTCGGGCTCCTCGCGGAAGATCCGCGCCAGCTCCTCCCGGGTATAGCGATGGAAGGCGTCGCCGTCGACCACGGCGGCATGGACGTCCTCGCGGGCGAACATGCGCTCGAAGGAACGCTTGACCGTGGTGGTGCCGGCCCCGGAGGAGCCGGTTACGGCGATGATCGGATATTCGCGGGACATCAGGCGCCCCCTGCTCCGGCAAGCGCCGCGACCACGGCCTCGGGCACCGCCACCGGGCGCCCGGTGGCCGGGTCGACCAGCATCACGTTGAGCCGGGCGGTGGCCACGGGGCGGCCGCCCTCGGCGTGGCGCACGCGGTGGTAGACGGTGATCGCCCGCCCGACGGGGGTCGGGATCGCCGTCTCCACCACCAGGGCATCGGGCCAGCGCGCCTCGGACTGGTACTGCACGGCGAGGTCCGCCACCACGCTTGGGTAGCCGCCGAGGTCCCACTCGGTGAGGCCCAGGGCACCGAAGGCCTGGATCCTCGCCTCGTGGAGCAGCGACACCAGGGTGTCATGGCCCAGATGGCGGCCGTAGTTCATGTCGGTGACGCGCACCGTCAGCGGATGACGGTGCACGATGGCCGTCTCGGGAAACTCGAGCCTGACGCGCTCCATGCCTGCCTCCTTGTATCGCTCTTGTTGTGGTCGAGGGCGCTTGCGGGTGGGGGCGGCCTCAGGCCTGATCGCGCTCCCGGGCAATGGCCCGGTAGGCGATGTCGCGACGGCAGAGCACGCCTTCCCAGCGGATGGCGTCGACGCCGCGGTAGGCCTGCCCGGCCGCGGCCGAGACCCCCTCGCCCAGGGCGGTGACGCAGAGCACCCGCCCGCCGGCGG
The DNA here is from genome assembly GCF_003182195.1 of Halomonas sp. A11-A. Classification (GTDB taxonomy): domain Bacteria; phylum Pseudomonadota; class Gammaproteobacteria; order Pseudomonadales; family Halomonadaceae; genus Halomonas; species Halomonas alkalicola. The sequence continues at coordinate 184,678 of NZ_QGTM01000002.1, read as the reverse complement.
TGACAAGCTGGCCATCCTGCTCCGCCGTGCCGGCATGGAAGACCTTGCAGCCGGTGGCCTCGGCGGCCTCGATGCCCTCGATCACATCGCCCTTGCGGTAGCTGCCGGGATAGCCGCCGGCGGCCAGCACCACGCCCACCGCGGCGCGGGGATCCCAGTCGCACGCCTTGCCGGCCAGTTCGCCCCGGGCGCCGGCCAGGCACAGCTCGGCCAAGTCGGACTGCAGCCGCAGCATGATCGGCTGGGTCTCGGGGTCACCGAAGCGGCAGTTGTACTCGATCACCTTGGGGTTGCCCTCGGCGTCGATCATCAGCCCCGCGTAGAGGAAGCCGGTGTAGGGGTGCCCCTCGGCCGCCATGCCCTTCACGGTGGGCAGGATCACCCGCTCCATGATGCGGCGATGCACCTCGTCGGTGACCACGGGGGCCGGGGAATAGGCGCCCATGCCCCCGGTGTTGGGGCCGGTGTCGCCCTCGCCCACCCGTTTGTGGTCCTGGCTGGTGGCCATGGGCAGCACGGTCTCGCCGTCTACCATGACGATGAAGCTGGCCTCCTCGCCGTCGAGGAACTCCTCGATCACCACCCGCGCGCCGGCGTCACCGAAGGCGTTGGCCTCCAGCATGTCGCGCACCGCGGCCTCGGCCTCGTCGAGGGTCATGGCCACGATCACGCCCTTGCCGGCGGCCAGGCCATCGGCCTTGATGACGATGGGGGCGCCCTGCTCGGCGAGGTACGCAAGCGCCGGCGCCACCTCGGTGAAGGTGCGGTAGTCAGCGGTGGGAATGGCGTGGCGGGCCAGGAAGTCCTTGGTGAAGGACTTGGAGCCCTCGAGCTGGGCGGCGCCGGCCGTGGGGCCGAAGATCGCCATGCCCGCCTCGCGGAAGCGATCGACCACACCGACCACCAGCGGCGCTTCCGGACCGACGATGGTCAGGTCGATGCCCTCGTCCCGGGCGAAGGCCACCAAGCCATCGAGGTCATCCACCGCGATGTCAACGTTGGCCAGGCCAGCCTCCCGGGCGGTTCCGGCATTGCCGGGCGCCACGAAGACCTGTGCCACCAGAGGCGACTGGGCGACCTTCCAGGCCAAGGCATGTTCGCGGCCACCGCCGCCGATGATCAGCACCTTCATTCGTTCCACCTGCATTCTGCGAATCGAAAGCTCGACGAGCCGTAACGAGGCGGCATTATGTCAGAAAGCGTGCGCCTGCGCCCGGGCCTTACTTCGTCTCATCATCGTTCTTGCCGCCGGCCTGGCCGATGGTCTGCTGCCAGAACTTCATGTTCTCCTCGGCCAGCTCACGCATCAGCTCCATGGGCGAGTGGCGCATGGCCTGCTGCCACTGATCCTGCATGCGCTGCTGCTGCTCCATCATCAGCCGGGTCCCCTGCTCCAGATAGCGGGCCAGAGGCAGCGGCTGGGCCATATCGTAGACGCGGATGAACTGGGCCAGCAGGTCATTGGAGAACACCTCGGCATCACCGTCGGCCTGCTCCTGCTCGATGATGATCGACAGCAGGATGGTGCGCGTCAGGTCCTCGCCGCTCTTGGCGTCCTCGACGCGGAAGGGCACGTCATCGAGCACCAGCTGGCGCAGATCCTCGAGGGTCACATAGCGGCTCTGTTCGGTATCATAGAGCCTGCGGTTGGCATACTTGCGAATCACGCGCACGGCGCTGCTCCTCGGTCGATGTGAGGGCGTGTGCCCCTGTACGGCTATTGTGCACCGCGACACCATCCATGCAAGGCCATGCACGACATTGCCGCCAACGCGAGGCACCGATGAACCTGATCCTGCTTGCTCTGGAGGATATCGAGAACCACCGCCTGGCCCGGATCACCGACCCGCGCCGGCTGCGCCACCTGCGCGAGGTGCATCGCGCCACGCCGGGCGACCGCCTGACGCTGGGGGTGCTGGGTGGCGGCATCGGCCAGGGCGAGCTGCTCGCCCTCGACGACCGGGAAGCCACCTTCCGCCTGGACGGCCTCGACCAGCCGCCGCCCCCGGCCCTGCCGGTACACCTGGTGCTGGCCCTGCCGCGGCCGCGCATGCTGGCGAGAAGCCTGGAGCATGCCACCGCGCTGGGCGTGAAGGCGATCACCCTCTTGCACACTCGCCGAGTGGAGAAGAGCTACTGGCAATCGCCGGAGCTGGCCGCGGAGAAGATCCACCAGCACCTGGTGCTGGGGCTCGAACAGGCCCGCGACACCCTGCTGCCCACAGTCACCCTGGAGAAGGGCTTTCGCCCCTTCATGGAGGAACGCCTGCCCGGCCTGCTCGAGAGGCGGCGCGCCCTGCTGGCCCACCCCGGCATGGCCCAGGCCTGCCCGCGGGGGATAGACGACCCCACCCTGCTGCTGGTGGGGCCGGAGGGCGGGTTCATTCCCTGGGAAGTGGAGAAGCTGCTCGAGGCGGGCTGCGAGGGCATCCACCTGGGGCCGCGCATCCTGCGCGTGGAGACCGCGGTGACCGCCCTGCTGGCCCGGCTGTTCTAACCCCGGACGCGGCGGCGTCAGCCGTCGTGGCCCTCGCCCATCTCGTCGGGCTCATGCTCGCGAAGCGGTGACTCCTCGCTGCAGTTCGGGGGCTGCATGAAGGTCTCGCGCACGTCCAGCAGGCCCAGGTGAGAGATGGTGCGCCGGCCCAGCAGCAGCGGATAGTTCATCTCCTCGCGGTCACGCAGGCTGAACTGCTCCTCATAGACAGTATCACCCAGGCAGACCTTCATCAGCACCACCGGCCGCTCGTCGCGCCCCCCCGCCCCGCGCACGCGCAGGTCGCGATAGAGTGGCAGCTCGAGCTCTTCGGTGAAGGCCTCGCCGCTGGCGGTATCCTCCAGCTTGAGCCGGAACCTCACCCACTCCTCGCCGTCGCGCTCGAAGGTCTCGATCTCCCGGGCATCCAGCGACGAGGTCAGCGCCCCGCTGTCCAGCTTGGCCTTCACCGCCACGCCCCAGGGTTCGATGGTGGCGCGCTCGACCCAGCCGAACACCTTGTCGTCGGCGCCGGCCTGGGCCATGCCAGCCAGAAGCCCGGCAGCCAGGACGAGGGGGCGCGCCATGCGGCGCGTCGAGGCAGCGAAACCCATGGGTGGCCTCCTTTCAGGGACAGAGAGAAAATGCACAAAACGTGCAGATGGACCGCATGGAGGACCGAGGGTTCCCCGCTGGCGCACCGAGCGGCAAACCCGACGCGCTCGCCGCCCTCATCGCTGGAGGCGCTCCAGCAGCCGCAGGGTGGCGAAACCGTCCGGCGTGGCGCCGATCGACTGCTGGTAGGCCCGCAGCCCACGCTGGGTGTTGGGGCCCATGATGCCGTCCGGGGTTCCCACATCGAAACCGCGGGCGTTGAGCGAGCGCTGCATCTCGCGCACCTGATCACGGCTCAGCGGCTGCTCGTCCCGGGGCCAACCGGCCTGGATGCCGCCGCGGCCGGCGATCTGGTCGGCCAGGGACCCCACCGCCAGGGCATAGCTGGTGGCGTTGTTGTAACGCAGGATCGCCCGGTAGTTGGGACCCACCAGGAAGGCCGGGCCGCGGGCCCCGGCGGGCACGATCACCGAGGCCGCCTCGAAGTCGGGCAGGCGACCGCCGCCGAGCGGGCGCACGCCGAGGTCGGCCCACTCCCGGGCCGAGCGCCGGTTGGCGAGCTCCGCCTGGGCGTAGTCGAAGTCGTCCGGCAGCACGACCTCCACGCCCCAGGGCTGGCCCGGGACCCATCCGGCCCGGGCCAGGTAGTTGGCGGTGGAGGCCATGACGTCGGGAATGCTGTCCCAGATGTCGCGGCGTCCGTCACCGTCGCCGTCCACGGCGTAGGCCTCGAAGCTCGAGGGAATGAACTGGGTATGGCCCATGGCGCCGGCCCAGGAGCCGACCATGCGCTCCGGGGCGATGTCGCCGGCCTCGATGATGCGCAGGGCGGCGAGCAGTTCGCCGCGGGCGAAGTCGCGACGGCGACCGTCGAAGGCCAGGGTGGAGAGCGCGTCGAGGGTCGAGAAGCTGCCGAAGTTGCCGCCGTAGTTGCTCTCGATGCCCCAGATCGCCACGACCACCTCGGCGGGAACGCCGTAGCGCTGCTCCATGCGCCGTGCGGTGTCGCGATGCTCGGCCAGCTTGGCGCGCCCCTGGGTGACCCGCTGGGCGGAGACGGCGCTGTCCAGATACTGCCAGATGGGACGCACAAACTCCGGCTGTGAGCGGTCCAGCTCGATCACCCTCGGCCGGTAGCGGACACCATCCAGAGCGCGCGCCAGGGTCGCCTCGGAGATGCCTTCCTGGCGGGCTTCCCGGCGGAACTGGGCGCGCCAGGCGTCGAAGTTGGCAGGCGGGGCCGGCTCGGCCTCGCTGGCGGTCGCCTCGGCCACCGTCGGGGTGGCGTCGGCGGCAGGCTCATCCGCCGCCCGGGCGTCCCGGGCCGGGCCGCTCTGGCAGCCGGCAAGCAGGCCCAGCATCAGGCCGAGGGTCGCTGTCCGTTTCATCACGCTTACGCTCTCCATGGCATGGCATTGCGCCGATCATCGCGCAGAAACGGTACCACCACCACCCCCTAGCCGCCGGCGAGGCGCAGGTCGTGGCGCAGCCAGGCGAGGTTTGAGGTGCACGACGGGGCCCATCTTCATGGACAGAATATTGTTATCGTACAACAAATGCATAACTCAACCCCCCCCCTACCCTCCTCACGGCAGAAGGCCGCCCGGAGGCGGCCTTCGACGGGCAGCGTCAGCATGGATCAGGAGGGGTCGCTCTCCTTCGGCTCGCGCCGGGCGTTGGCCTCGGTCTCGTGGCCGCTCTTCAGCTCGTGGGTGAGCGGGTCATAGTTGGGACGCAGCTCATCCTTGACCGTGCCGCTCCACAGCTTGGAACCCACGAAGTAGCCGGCTCGGCCGATGATGTGGGCCGCCACCGGGGCGGTCATCAGGATGAAGACGATGATGGCGAAGGCGCGAGCCGCCACCCCCACCTCGGCGAAGTGCATCGCCACCGCCAGCATGACCAGGATCACCCCCAGGGCCGCGGCCTTGGTGGTGGCGTGCATGCGGGTCAACAGGTCGGGCAGGCGCAGGATGCCCAGCGACGCCAGCAGCATCAGCAGGGCGCCGGCGATGACGAAGGTGCCCTTGATGAACTCAATCATCGCGCGGTCCTCCACGTTCCAGGAAGCGGGCGAAACCGATGGCGGCCAGGAAGCCCATCAGGGCGATGACGATGGCCGCATCGATGAAGCTCGAGACGTCGGACTTGATGGCGTAGACGCCCACCAGGCCCACGACGATGCTGGCGAAGAGCTCCAGGGCCACCACCCGGTCGGGCAGGCTCGGCCCGCGCACCACGCGCACGAAGCAGAGGATCAGGGCGAGGCTCATGATGACCTGGCTGATCAGTATCACGATATCCATGCGGGTACCTCGCGGCCAGGCTCAGCGAAACAGTTCCAGGGCACGGTATTCCATTTCCTTGAGGTTGCGGCGCAGCTCCTCCTCATCGTCGAGGAACATGGCGTGGATGTAGAGCACCTTGCGGTCGTCGGAGACGTCCAGGCTCAGGGTGCCGGGGGTCAGGGAGATCAGGTTCGCCACCATGGTGATCTCGAGCTCGGTACGCGCCTCCAGGGGCATGGCGATCACCCCGGGCTTCATGTGCCAGGGCGGGGTCAGGATGTCGAAGGCCACCTTGAGGTTGGCCATCAAGAGCTCCTTGATGAAGAAGCCGATGAAGCCCAGGATCCTCGGGATACGCGCGGGATAGCCCTGCAGGGCCTCCACCTGGGGCTCGATCAGCACCAGGGCGATGTAGCCGAACACCAGCCCCACCACCAGGTTGAGGCCGGTGAAGTCGCCGCTCAGCACGACCCAGGCCAGGGCCAGCAGCAGGTTCCAGATGGCTCCGGTCATGGGCTTGCCTCCTCGCTTGCCGGCGCCTCGATGAGGGCCTCGCTGACATCCACGTTACCGCCCAGCACGGCCTCGATGTAGCCCTGGGGGTTCATCAGCTGCTCGCCGATGGTGTTCATCAGGCCCATCAGCGGCTCGGCGAAGACGCCGATCAAAAGCGACAGCGCCGCCAGCACCCCCACCGGCAGGGTCATCAGCCACAGGCTGGGCTTGACCATGCGGCCATCGTCGCCCACCACGGTCTCCTGCTCGGGCACCAGGTTCTCCTCGGGCAGCGCCTTCCAGAACACCTCGTTCCAGATCTTGACCATGGAGTAGAGGGTCATCAAGCCCACCGCCAGGGCGATGCCGGTGACCACGTAGGCCTCGGCCTCGATGCCGGCGCGCACGATCACGAACTTGGCGAAGAAGCCCGACAGCGGCGGGATGCCGGCCAGGGAGAAGGCGGAGAGGAAGAAGGCCACGGCGAGCCAGGGGCGCTCCTTGTAGAGCCCGCCCATCTTCTTGAGCTGGTAGGTGCCCTGCAGGCGCCGGGTGATGCCGCTGATCAGGAAGAGGTTGGTCTTGACCACGATGTTGTGCATCACCGCGAAGATGCCGCCGGCGATCGCCAGGGGCGTGTAGAGCGCCAGGCCCAGGATCATGTAGCCGATCTGGCTGACGATATGGAACGACAGGATGCGGCGGAACTCGTACTGGGCCGCCGCCCCCAGCACCCCGGTGACCATGGTCAGGGCCGCGCCCCAGATCAGCAGGTCCTGGGTGTAGTCCAGGGTCTCGTCGAACATCAGGGTGAAGACCCGGAACAGCGAGTAGACCCCCACCTTGGTGAGCAGGCCGGCGAACAGCGCCGACACCGCCACCGGCGGCGTGTGGTAGGAGGCCGGCAGCCAGAAGAACAGCGGGAAGGCCGCCGCCTTGATGCCGAAGGCCACCATGAACATCACCGCCAGCACCTCCACCATGCCCTGGTGCTCCGCCTCGTGGAGGCGCAGGGCGATGTCGGCCATGTTGAGGGTGCCTACCATGCCGTAGGTCAGGCCGATGGCGGTCAGGAAGATCACCGAGGCCAGCAGGTTGAGGGTCACGTACTTGATCGCCCCCTCCATCTGGGCCTTCTCGCCGCCGAGGATCAGCAGCGCGAAGCTCGCCACCAGCATCACCTCGAACCAGACGTAGAGGTTGAAGATGTCGCCGGTGAGGAAGGCACCGGCGACCCCGGCCAGCAGCAGGTGCATCAGCGGGTAGTAGCCGAACTTCTCGTGATCCGGCCCGGTGGAGGCCAGCGAGTAGACGGCCAGCGCCAGGCCGATCAGGGCGGTGAGCACGATCATCACCGCGCTGAGCATGTCGGCCACCAGGGTGATGCCATAGGGGGCCTCCCAGCCCCCCATCTGGATGGTCACGTAGCCATCCTGGTGCACCGAGGTGAACAGCCACAGCGAGACCACCAGCAGGGCCAGGTTGCCGGCCACGGCGGTGAAGCGTTGCATGGGCCGCGAGCGCCAGAAGAGCAGCGAGATGGCGCCCGACAGCAGCGGCAGGAGGACGGGAAGTGCGACTTCGGGCCTCACGTGTCGGTATCCTTCATCTTGTCCAGGTCATCGGCCTTGACGATCTCGTAGGCCCGGCGAATCAGCACCACGGCGAAGGCCAGCACGCCGAAGGCGATCACGATGGCGGTCAGCACCACCGCCTGGGGCAGCGGGTCGGCCACCGCCCCGGCGGGCGCCAGCATGCCCTCGGGAATCAGCGGCGGCGCCCCGCGGGTCATGCCCGCCGAGGTGAAGATCAGCAGGTTGGCGGCGTTCGACAGCAGCATCAGCCCGATCACCAGCTTGACGATGGAGCGACGCAGCATCAGGAAGATCGCGGCGGCATACATCATGCCGATGGCCAGCGCCATCACGGGTTCCATGGGGCATCTCCTGTCCGGTGGGCGGCGTTCTCAGGGCTCATCCTTGTCCACCTCCATCAGCGTCATCACCATGGTCAGCACCGAGCCGAGCACGGCCAGGTAGACGCCGATATCGAAGATCAGCGGCGTCGAGGCCTTGAAGTCGATGCCGGGAATCTCCCACCACTGGGCGGTGAGGAAGGCTTCGCCGACGAACCAGGCCGGCACCACCGAGATCATGCCCAGCAGCAGGCCCATGCCGACCAGGTCCCGTGGGTCGATCATGCGCAGCACCCCCTTGGTGGCGCTGACCCCGAAGGCGAACAGGTAGAGGGTGAAGGCACCGGCGGCCACCAGGCCGGCGATGAAGCCGCCGCCGGGCTCGTCGTGGCCGCGCAGCAGCAGGAAGATAGAGAACAACAGTTGCAGCGGCATCAGCATCCGTGCCGCCGTGTTGAGGATGATGGTGCCGGACTTAACCATCGGCGTTCTCCTTGGTCGCAGCACTCTTCTTCGGCTTCTCCGGGGCGCGCAGCTTGAGCATGGCGAAGACCCCGATGGCGGCCAGCGCCAGCACGAAGATTTCGCCCAGGGTATCCAGCGCACGGTAGTCCACCAGAATCACGTTGACGATATTGCGCCCGTAGGCCAGGGGCGCGCTGTTGGCGATCATGTAGTCGGAGATCGGCACGAACTGGTCGATGCTCCAGGAGGTGAGCACCAGCAGGGTGATCAGCCCGCCCAGGCTGCCGGCCACGGCCACGTCGCGCACCCGCTCCAGGGGAGTGGAGAGGCTCGAGAAGCGCGGCAGGCGGAACAGCACCAGCACCAGCAGGATCACCGTCAGGGTCTCCACCAGCAGCTGGGTGATGCCCAGGTCGGGGGCGCTGAAGAGGATGAAGATCAGCGCGATGGAGAAGCCCATGATGCCCACCGAGACCACCGCGCCGAGCCGCGAGCGGGAGATGGCGGCAAACAGCGCCCCCAGCACCATGGTGCCGACCACGATCGCCTCGTGGAACTGGACATCGAGGTCGAAGGCCAGCTGGGGGGAGTGGCGCAGCAGCAGCGAGTTGCCGATCAGGGCGATCAGGGTGACGATCATCACCAGGATGTAGTTGCGCATATAGCCGTTTTGCAGGATACGGGTCTGCCATTCGGAGACCACCACCACGCCGTCCATGAAGGCGTCATAGCCGGACTCGGGACCCCGGGCGATCAGCGGGTCGAGCCGTGCCAGGCGGGCCCGCACCCGATCCCAGCGCTGGAAGAGCAGATAGCCCAGTACCAGGCTCACCACCGACATCAGAAGCGGCAGGTTGATGCCGTGCCACAGTGAGAGCTTGACCTCCACCGGCGCGCCGACCACCGCCGAGGCGGCGGCGGTGAGCAGGCCGGTGCCGGCCAGGGCAGGCAGCAGGCCCAGCAGCAGCGAGAGCGTGGCCAGCACCGCCGGCCCCAGCAGCATGGAGGCCGGCGCCTCGTGGGCCACCCGCGGCGTCTGGCGTCGCTGGCCGAAGAAGGGGCGCAGGGCAATGATGGCCGCCACGGCGATGGTCAGGATGGCCGCACTGAAGGCTAGCAGCACCACCAGCGCCCGCCAGGCGCTGGCGTCGAGCACCGATTCGAACATCAGCTCCTTGCCGATGAAGCCGAACAGCGGCGGCACCCCGGCCAGCGACAGCGCCGCCACCATGGCGATCACCGCTGTGATCGGCATCAGCGGCCGCAGGCCGCCCATGGCGGTGACGTCCTTGGTGCCGGTCTCGTGGTCGAGGATGCCGGCCACCATGAACAGGGCCCCCTTGTAGAGCGAGTGGGCCAGCAGGAAGGTGACGAAGGCGATCATCGCCCCCTCGGTGCCGATGCCCAGCAGCATGGTCAGGGTGCCCAGGGCCATCACCGTGGAGTAGGCCAAGAGCTTCTTGATATTGGTGTGGCGGATGGCCAGGAAGGCGCCGGTGAACATGGTCAGCGCCCCCACCACCGAGAGCGTCACCGTCCACATCTCGGTGCCGCCGAGGCCCGGCTGCAGCCGCGCCAGCAGGTAGATGCCCGCCTTGACCATGGTGGCCGAGTGCAGGTAGGCCGACACCGGGGTGGGCGCCGCCATGGCGTTGGGCAGCCAGAAATGGAAGGGAAACTGGGCCGACTTGGTGAAGGCGCCCAGCAGCAGGCAGATCAGCAGCGGCGTGTAGAGGCCATGGTCGCGCAGCACGTCGTCCATGGCATTGAGCTCGGAGAGCGACCAGCTGCCGCCGGCCACCCCCAGCATCGCCAGGCCCGCCATCAGCGCCAGCCCCCCCGCCACGGTGACGAAGAGCCCCTGCCGGGCCGACTTGCGCGCCTCCAGATCGGTGTGGTTGAAGCCGATCAGCAGGTAGGAGGTGATGCTGGTCAGCTCCCAGAAGACGAACAGGGTGAAGAGGCCGTCGGCCAGCACCAGCCCCAGCATGGAGACCATGAAGGCGAGGATCGCCAGGTGGAAGCGCACCAGGTCCGGGTGCCCCTTCAGGTAGCCCCCGGCGTAGATCAGCACGAAGGTGCCGATGCCGGTCACCAGCAGGGCGAACAGCATCGAGAGGCCGTCGACCACGAAGGTCAGGCTCATGCCGAGCGACGGCACCCACTCCATGGCAAACACCAGGGTCTCGCCGGCCATCACCGCCGGCAGCTGGGTCAGGAACCAGAGCGCCAGGGAGGCGGGGAAGGCGGCCAGGAAGAAGCTGGTGCGATCGCCGAACCAGCGATGGAAGAGCGGCGCCAGGGCGGCCAGCAGGAATCCCGACAGCACGGCAAATTGGATCAAGGGGGCTCTCCTGGTCGTGTTCGTCCTAGGGTCCAAGGGCGCATGGCAGGCGGCCTGATCTGGATCAGCATTCGCCTAATGGATGACGCAGCGCAGCACCCCGGAGCCTGTTTATCAATAGAGAAAGCCTATAGACTCTCGCCGGCGAGTGGCAAGAACGGGCTGCGCCTTACCTTAAACGGAAGTCGGCATCTTATCATTAGTGAATGATTACCATGCGATTTTCTGGCCTGCCCGGTTGCCGCACCCCAGCGCTCCGATGGCCCCTGGCCAGCGGAATGAAGATGAGCCGGGCGGTGACGTGACTGCCCGGGCCACAGGCACCGGGGCGGTGTCCGCGGCCTGGAAGGTACGCTCCCGCCACTGAGTGGATGAGCATACCGATGGCACTGCTGTGGATTCCCCTTCTCACCCTGCTCGGCGCCCTGGTGCCGGTTGCCACCTCTCGCCACGGCCGACGCTTCTGCACCCTTGCCACCCTGGCGGCCCCCCTCCTCGCCCTCTTCCTGGTGCTGATCCATGCCCCGGCGGTGCTGGCCGGTGAGATCGTCTCCGTCTCGCTTGCCTGGATGCCCCTGCTGGGCCTCGACCTGGCGCTGCGCATCGACGGCCTGACGCTGCTCTTTGCGCTGCTGATTCTGGGCATCGGCAGCCTGATCCTCTACTACGCCGGCCACTACCTCAGCGCCGACGAGGATGACGGTCGCTTCCTCGCCTACATGATGCTGTTCATGACCGCCATGGTCGGCATCGCCATGGCGGACAACCTTATCCTGCTGTGGCTCTTCTGGGAGCTGACCAGCGTCTCCTCCTTCCTGCTGATCGGTTTCTGGGGCCACAGGAGCGACGCCCGCCGCGGTGCGCGCATGGCGCTGGCGGTCACCGGCGCCGGCGGCCTGGCGCTGCTCGCCGGCCTGCTGCTGATCGGCAACGTGGTGGGCAGCTTCGCCATGGCGGACGTGCTGGCCGCCGGCGACGTCATCCGCGCCTCGGCGCACTACCCGCTGATCCTGGCGCTGGTGCTGTTCGGCGCCTTCACCAAGTCCGCCCAGTTCCCCTTCCACTTCTGGCTGCCCCACGCCATGGCGGCGCCCACCCCGGTCTCCGCCTTCCTGCACTCGGCCACCATGGTCAAGGCGGGGGTCTTCCTGATGGCCCGGCTCACCCCGGCGCTGGGCGACAGCACGCTGTGGGCAGTATCGCTCTCCCTGGTGGGCCTCGCCACCATGCTCTATGCCGCCTGGTTCGCCCTCATGGAGCGCGACCTCAAGGGCATCCTGGCCTTCTCCACGGTGAGCCACCTGGGCCTGATCACCCTGCTGTTGGGGCTGGGCAGCCCGCTGGCCATCGTCGCCGCGGTGTTCCACATCCTCAACCACGCCACCTTCAAGGCGGCGCTGTTCATGAGCGTGGGCATCATCGACCACGAGACCGGCACCCGTGACATCGACCGCCTGGGCGCCCTGTGGTCGATGATGCCGCTCACCGGCACCATGGTGATCCTGGCGGGCGCCGCCATGGCCGGCTTCCCCCCCTTCAACGGCTTTCTCTCCAAGGAGATGCTCTTCGAGCAGAGCCTGATCAACGACGTGCTGGGGGCCCTGAGCGGCCTGATTCCGCTGCTGGTGATGGTGGCCGCCACCCTCTCGGTGGCCTACTCGCTGCGCCTGATCTGGAGCCTCTTCTTCGCCGCGCCCAAGCTCACCCGGGAGCAGAAGGCCGAGCCGCCCATGCACGTCCATGACCCGGCCCGGGGCATGCTGGCTCCTGGCCTCTTCCTGGCCGCCATGAGCCTGGCAGTGGGGCTCTTTCCCATGACCCTGGCCGCCCCGCTGGTCAACGCCGCCAGCCTCGCCGTCCAGGGTGATACCACCCCGCTGATCTCCCTAGCGCTGTGGCACGGCCTCAACCTGCCCCTTGCCATGAGCCTGATGGCGGTCATCGGCGGCATCCTGCTGGTGCGTCACCATCGCCGCCTGGCCAACATCGCCGCCCTCTTCCCGGCACGGGATGCCGGGCGCATCTTCGAGGCCGCCGTGCTGAGGGTGATCAAGGCCGCACTGTGGCTCACCCAGCGCCTGGAGAACGGCTCCCTGCAGCGCTATCAGGCGCTGCTGCTGCTTACCGCCCTGGCCATGGTGGCCGTGGGCCTGACCCGGCTCGACGCCCTGACAGGCCCCCTGGGCCAGCAGCCGGTGGACGGCATGCTGGTGCTCGGGGCGGCACTGATCACCTTCGGCGCCATCGGCAGCGCCCTGAGCCACCGCTGGCGGCTGGTCTCCCTGCTGATGCTCTCGGTGGTGGGCCTCACCGTCTCGCTCACCTTCGTGCGCTTCTCCGCCCCCGACCTGGCACTGACCCAGCTCTCGGTGGAGGTGGTCTCGATGATCCTCTTCATCCTGGCGCTCTTCTTCCTGCCCCAGCGCCCGCCGCTGCTGGTCTCCCAGCGGCGCATCCTGCGCGATCTGGTGCTGGCGGTCTCCCTGGGCCTGGCGGTGGCGATGCTCAACTACGCCCTGCTGACCCGGGAGACCATCTCCATCGCCGACTACTTCCTGCGCGAGGCGGTGCCCGGCGGCGGCGGCACCAACGTGGTCAACGTCATCCTGGTGGACTTCCGCGGCTTCGATACCCTGGGCGAGATCACCGTGCTGACCCTGGCGGGCCTGGCCACCTTCAAGCTGCTCAACCGCATGAAGCTGTTCATGCCGGCGGGCAACCTGGAGGGGATCCGCTGGTCGCGCCACCGCTACCCGATGATCCTCGCCGTGATCGCCCAGATCCTGCTGCCGCTGGCGCTGCTGGTGTCGGTGTACATCTTCCTGCGCGGCCACAACCAGCCCGGAGGCGGCTTCATCGCCGGTCTGATCACCGCCGTGGCGCTGATCCTGCAGTACATGGCTCGCGGCCACGACTGGACCCGGGAGCGGCTGCCGATCTCCTACCCGGTGGTGGCGGTCTCCGGCCTGGTCGTCGCCGTGGCCACCGGCCTTGCCAGCTGGCTCTTCGGCTACCCCTTCCTGACCTCGACCTTCGGCCACTTCCATATCCCGCTGATCGGTGAGATCGAGCTGGCCTCGGCCATGCTCTTCGACCTCGGGGTCTACCTGGCCGTGGTCGGCGCCACCCTGATGATCCTGATCAACCTGGGCCGGGTCACCACGATCCACCGCCCGACGCTGGAGGAACGCTGATGGAAGCCCTCTTTTCCCTGGTGGTCGGCGTGCTCACCGCCAGCGGCATCTACCTGCTGCTGCGCGGACGCACCTTCCCGGTCATCATCGGCCTGGCCCTGCTCGGCTACGCGGTGAACCTCTTCCTGTTCTCCACCGGGGGGCTCAACACCCACGCCGCCGCGGTGATCGGCGAGTCGATCAGCCCGGCCGATCCGCTGCCTCAGGCGCTGGTGCTCACCGCCATCGTGATCGGCTTCGCCATGACCGCCTTCGTGGTGATCCTGGCGATCCGCGCCCGCAGCGAGCTGGGCAGCGACCATGTGGACGGCCAGTCCGGCGAGACGGGGGACACCAAATGAGCCAGCACCTCGTGACCCTGCCGATCCTGATCCCCATGATCGGCGCCCTTGCCCTGCTGCTCTTCAACCAGGCCAGCGATACCCGGAGGCGCCAGCTCAGCACCGCCCTCTGCGTGGCCCAGGTGCTGGTGGCGGCCTGGCTGCTGTCGGTGGCGGGCGGCGGCGAGATGCTCTTCTATGCGCTGGGCAACTGGCACGCCCCCTTCGGCATCGTGCTGATGCTCGACCGCCTCTCGGCGCTGATGCTGACCCTGACCGCCGTGCTGGCACTGGGCAGCGTGCTGTTCGCCTGCGCCGGCGAGGACGCCCGCGGCACCAACTTCCACGGGCTCTTCCAGCTGCAGCTGATGGGGCTCAACGGCGCCTTCCTGACCGGCGACATGTTCAACCTCTTCGTCTTCTTCGAGATCACCCTGCTCGCCTCCTACGCCCTGATGATGCACGGCGGCGGCAAGGAGCGCATCGGCGCCGGCCTGCACTATGTGATCCTCAACCTGGCCGGCTCGGCGCTGTTCATCGTCGCCCTGGGGGTGCTCTACGGCGCCACCGGCACCCTCAACATGGCCGACATGGCGCGCCGGGTGGCGCAGATGTCCGGCGACCAGGCGGCCCTGGTCACCGCCGGCGCCCTGCTGCTGATCGTGGTCTTCAGTCTCAAGGCGGCGCTGCTGCCCCTCTACTTCTGGCTGCCGCGCACCTATGCGGCGGCGCCGGCGCCGGTGGCCGCCCTGTTCGCCATCATGACCAAGCTCGGCCTCTACGCCATCCTGCGCGTGCAGTCGCTGATCTTCGCCGACACCCCGGTAGCCGAGGCGATTGCGACCTGGCTGTGGTGGTCGGGGCTGGCCACCATCGCCCTGGCGGGCGTCGGGGTGCTGGCGGCCCGTGACCTGCGGACCCTGGTGGCCTACCTGGTGCTGGTCTCGGTGGGCACCCTGATGGCCGGTACGGCGCTGGGCTCCATCGATGCCATCGGCGCCCTCCTCTACTACCTGCCCCATACCACCCTGATCTGTGGCGCCCTCTACCTGATCGCCGAGCTGATCAGCCAGCAGCGCGGCAAGGCGGGCACCCGCCTGGTGCGGGGCCGCCGGCTCCATCAGCGCCACCTGCTGGGCGGCATGTTCCTGGTCGCCGCCGTGGCGGTGGCGGGCCTGCCGCCCCTGGCCGGGGCGCTCGGCAAGGCCCTGCTGATGCAGGCCGCCGAGGGGTCGGCGCGGCTGTGGCTCTGGCCGCTGCTGCTGCTGGCCGGCCTCTGCGCGCTGATCGCCATGTCCCGGGCCGGCTCGGTGTTCTTCTGGGCCAGCTACAAGGGCGAGGTCGATAGCGGTCGCGTCACCCGGCCCCAGCTGGCGGGGGTGCTCTGGCTGCTGGCCAGCGCCCCCCTGCTGGTCGCCTTCGCCGGGCCGGTCAGCGGCTATACCCAGGCCACCGCCGAACAGCTGGCCGAGCCCCAGGCGGTGATCGCCCGGCTGCTCGGCGAATCCCCCGCCCTCCAGTTCGGACGGCTCACCATCGAGGGAGAGTCACCATGAAAGCCATGGGTCGCCTGCTGCCCACTCCTACCCTGTCGCTGGTGCTGCTGATCACCTGGCTTCTGCTGGTGCGCAGCATCGCGCCCGGCCAGCTGATTCTCGGCGCCGTCCTGGCCGTGGTGATTCCGCTGCTCACCCGCGGCTTCTGGGAGCCCCTGCCCCAGGTCAGGCACCCCATCAAGCTGGCCTGGTTCGTGCTGGTGGTGCTCTACGATATCGTCAAGGCCAACGTTCAGGTCAGCCTGCTGATCCTCTCGCCGAAGCGTGAGCCCCACCCCGGCTTCGTGGAGTACCCGCTCTCGGTCAAGGACCCGCTGACCATCACCCTGCTGGCCAACACCATCACCATGACGCCGGGCACCGTCTCCACCAATGTCCGCCTGGACCGCTCCTCGCTGCTGATCCACGTGCTGGACATGCACGACGAGCAGGCGCTGGTACGCGAGATACAGGAGCGCTACGAGCGCCCGCTCAAGGAGATCTTCGAATGCTAGACACCGCGCTGATGATCAGCCTTTCGCTGATCGTGATGGCCATGGCCATGAATGTCTTTCGCCTGGCCAAGGGGCCCGATGTCCCGGACCGCCTGCTGGCCCTGGACACCCTCTACGTCAACTCCATCGCGCTGATCGTGCTGCTGGGGCTCTGGCTGAACACCAAGACCTACTTCGAGGCCGCGATCCTGATCGCCATGCTCGGCTTCGTAGGCACCATGGCCATCTGCCGCTACCTGCTGCGCGGCGACATCATCGAGTAAGGAGCCGACCATGAACCTCTATCTGCTGGCCGAAGCCGTGGTCGCCTTCCTGCTCGTGGCGGGCGGCATCTTCGCCTTTACCGGCTCCTTGGGCATGCTGCAGTTCAAGGACTTCTTCATGCGCCTGCACGGCCCCACCAAGGGCACCACCCTGGGGATCGGCTGTACCCTGATCGCCTCCATGCTCTACTTCACGGTGACCCAGGGCGAGTTTCACGTCCAGGAGCTGCTGATCACCCTGTTCCTCTTCATCACCGCGCCGGTCACCGGCCATATGCTGGCCAAAACCGGGCTGCACATGCACCTGCGCTTCACCACCGGCACCCGGGGCTCGGTGCCGGAGCTGCGCGACGAGGACGTGGGCCAGAGCCGGGTCGCGCGCCCGGCCAAGGCGCGCCACCCCTGGCGCTCCCGCCGCCAGAAGCGCAAGGGACGCCTGCCCCGCTGACGGGGCGGGCATCACGCCTCAGGCCTGGCGGCTGACCCAGCCGGCGAGTTCGTTCTCGATCACCGCCAGCAGCGCGGCGATATGGTCGTCGCGATCGTTGAGGCAGGGGATATAGGTGAAGGTCTCGCCCCCCGCCTCGATAAAGGCGTCGCGGATCTCCTCCTCGATCTCCTCCAGGGTCTCCACGCAGTCGGCGGAGAAGGCCGGCGAGATCACCGCGATATGCTTCTTCCCCTGACGGGCCAGCTCGGCCACGTGCTCCACGGTCTGGGGGCCGACCCACTCCTCGGGGCCGAACTGGGACTGAAAGGCGGTCTGGATCGCCTCGCCCTCCCAGCCCAGCGCCTCGCGCAGCAATCGCGTGGTCTTCTGGCACTGGCAGTGGTAGGGGTCGCCCTCCATCAGGAAGCGCTTGGGCACCCCGTGGTAGGAGGCCACCAGCACCTCGGGCGGCGTCGCCGCGGCCTCGTAAGCCTCGCGCACCGTAGCGGCCAGCGCCTCGATGTACTGGGGGTGTTCGAAGTAGGCGGGCACGGTACGGAGGGTCGGCTGCCACTTGAGCTGCATCAGGGTGCGAAAGGCCTGGTCGTTGGCGGTCGCCGTGGTGGGCGAGGCGTACTGGGGGTAGAGCGGGAAGAAGAGGATCTTCTCGCAGCCCGCGGCCTGCATGCGCTTCAGCACGCTGTCGGTGGAGGGGTTGCCGTAGCGCATGCAGAAGTCGACCATCACCTGCTCGCCGTAGCGCGCCGCGAGCCCCTCGGCCACCTTGCGGGTCTGCTCCCGGGTCGTGGTCAGAAGCGGGCTCTCGTCCTTCTCGGTGTTCCAGATGCTTCGATAGGCCTCGCCGGACTTGAAGGGCCGCCGCGCGAGGATGATCAGCTGCAGCAGCGGCTGCCACTTCCAGCTCGGATAGTCGACCACCCGCTTATCGGAGAGGAACTCGCTAAGGTAGCGGCGCATCGACCAGTAGTCGGTGGCATCCGGGGTGCCCAGGTTGGCCAGCACCACCCCCACCCGGGCACGCGGCACCGGCGGGTGGTCGCTGGGCGCATGGGCCAGGCGGCCCTCGCCGGGACGGTCCACGGCCGCGCTGGCCGAATCCTTGGTCTCAGTGCTCATGGGAGGGCTCCTTGATCGATGCACACGAAGTGATGAGATGCGGCTAGTGTATCAGGCCGTTCGCCGCCCGGGGCATCAAGTTGTACTATCGGAAATATTTGTACAGCTTAAGGCGAGCCCATGCCCCACCCCCGCTACTTCTCCTCGGCGATCAGCTGAATCGGCATGGATGCCAGCCGGGCGCTCTATGCAGTACTGGGCTACCGGCGGCTGGCCTGGCTCAGCTGCCTACCTGGGGTCGCCGGCCTGATGGATGCGGGATACCGCTGGTTTGCCCGCCGCCGGGTGCGCCTGGGACGCTAGCTCAAGGGGCGGCGGCGGAAATGAGGGGGAAGAGAAGAGGGAGGCGATGAGTGACCGGACACCGCCGTGCGGCTCTCCGGTAGCGCCGGCTGGCACCCGGCTCAGAACACCAGCGGCATGCGCGAGGTGAGCGGGTCGTGGTAGTGCGCCTCGCGGCCGACCACCTCGTCGTGGGGCACGTGCTGCACCAGGTAGGCGCGGTGGATGCCGGCTCGCTTGAGCTCCAGATAGACATCGTCCAGGGAGCGATAGAGCACCGGCTTGCCCTGGCGGGTCAGCATATGGCGCTGGCCCTCGATATCTTCCAGCTCGACCTGATAGAAGCGGCTGCCGGCATGGCCGATGACGCGGATCTCGAAGTTGTCGTGATGGGCCGCGAAGGCCTTGAGGTCCTCAAATTCCATGGTTCCCTCCAGGAGATCTTGTGGTTGCAGTGCCACGCAGTCTGGCGCCTGCAGATGACGCCATGGTGACGTCTGGGTGTCGAGGCTATGACCCTCGACACCCCGGAGGGTTCCGCAAGTGACTGATTACAGGCTATTGGTAGCTGGAGGGGTCGATGGCCTTGCCGAGCGAGTTGCGGTCGATCCACTTACCCGCCTTGGTCTCCTTGTAACGGAACACCACGCTGTCGCCGACCTGCACCGGCAGCTCGGCGTCCTCGGTCTGGTAGCTGTAGGCCTCGCCCTCCACCACCAGGTGGTAGCGATAGAGGTCGGGCATGCCCAGCCACTCCTTGAAGGGGCCTTCACGCTCCAGGGATTGGAGCTCGCCGCGCGCCTGTAGCTTGGGGGTGCGCTGCCGATTGCCGCGCCGAAATCCGCCTGCCATGCTGCCTCCTCGATTCTCACTGCCCGGCTCGATGTGCCCGGGCCTGGGGGGGTTGGCATTATACGGCCCCACTCGCCGGGCTCAAGCCGGGCGCCTCGGCCTACTCGCCGAAGGTGTCGCCGTAGCTGTCCGGGGCCAGGTCCTCGAAGCGGGTGTACTTGCCGATGAAGGCCATGTGCACCGTGCCGATGGGGCCGTTACGCTGCTTGCCGATGATCAGTTCGGCGAGCCCCTGGTTGTCGGGGTTGTCCGGGTTGTAGACCTCGTCGCGATAGACGAAGGCGATCACGTCGGCATCCTGCTCGATGGCGCCCGATTCCCGCAGGTCCGACATCACCGGTCGCTTGTTGGGGCGCTGCTCCAGGGAGCGGTTGAGCTGGGAGAGCGCCACCACCGGGCAGCCGAACTCCTTGGCCATGCCCTTGAGCGAGCGGGAGATCTCGGAGATCTCCCCGGTGCGGTTCTCGGAGAAACCGGGAATCTGCATCAGCTGCAGGTAGTCGATCATCACCAGACCGACGTTGCCGTGCTCGCGCACCACCCGCCGGATGCGCGAGCGCATCTCGTTAGGGGAGAGCGCCGCGGTGTCGTCGATGAACAGCTGCTTGTCCTTGAGCAGGTTCACCGCCGAGGTGAGCCGCGGCCAGTCCTCGTCCTCCAGCTGGCCGGTCCGCACCCGGGTCTGGTCGATGCGCCCCAGCGACGAGAGCATGCGCAGCATCAGCGACTCGGCGGGCATCTCCATGGAGAAGACCATCACCGGACGGTCGCTGGCGATCACCGCATGCTCCACCAGGTTCATGGCGAAGGTGGTGTTGTGGACGCAGACATCCTCGGCGACGAAGTTATGGGTCCCGTCCACGGTCAGGTCATAGACCTGCTGATGCCCCAGAGGGGTGATCTCGACGATCTCGTCCCAGTAGAGGTCCGAGTCGGCCAGGTTCGCCAGGTACTCATCCTCCAGCACAGCGGCGAGCTCCGCCGCGCGCGCCCGCGACAGGCAGCGCTCGCTGCCGCCGCTGAGGTGCAGATTACCACCCTCGGGCAGCCGGCGACCGGCCGCTTCGAACAGGTGACGCCAGGAGCGCTCTCCCTTGATCGCCTTCACATAGCGATTGACCGAGCGCGGAAGGCTGTCGCGATTGCTGTGATGCCGCTTGCCGCCCAGACACGCCTGGACCTCGGCTAGCCGTGACTCCTTGCCAAAGATCCCGATCTCGGCGACAAAGGTCTCGATGCTGGCGCGGTCGAGAATCTCCAGCTCCCAGGGCAGGCAGTCAGGACTGGCCTTGGCGTGGGGCTTCTCACGCACCTTGGCCAGGATGCCGAAGCGCAGCAGCAGGTGCTGCACCTCACGGATCAGTTCCCGGCTGGATGAGGCGTAGCTGACCCTGGCCTGGCCGCTGGCCTGCACGAAGGCGCTGCCGTCACAGGCGAAAAGCCGGTTGAGGAAGAGTGCCAGCAGCGGCTTCTCGAGTCGGAAGATTCCGGCAGGCATCCGCTTTGCGGTGGCTTTCATCCCCCATACCCCATGGGCCTCCAGGAAGCGCCGCATCGGGCTGCTGGCATTCTTCGCCGCCCGGGCGTAGTCGTCCACTTCGAGCTCGGCCGGCGGAACCTCCAGTACGTGGCAGAGCCGCCCGAAGGTTGCCTCGGCGGGCATGGCCCGGCCCTGGCACCAGCCACTCACCGCCGCCTTGCTGACGTTGAGCGCACCCGCCAGGACCTCCCCGGTCATCCCGGCCCGAGCCAGGGCCCCGCGAAGCGCCCTGCCGAAGGCCTCGCGTGCCGTCACCAGGGCCTGGGGCTCACGGCTCACACGCAGGGCGGGAGTGCGCCCGGCGCTCTCCACCGGCCGGCACACCAGCCCGGGAAAGGCCGCCACCGCCTCGTCGAACTCCGCGCGCAGGCGCGGGTCGGCGTTGGTGAAGAGCGCATTGGTCTGGGTCGTGCCGCCGTCCGCGATCATGTAGGCCAGCACCTTCACCTGATGCTCCGGCAGGCGCTCCCGGCCGAAGACCGGCAACCGCCTCGGCACGGCCACACGCTCCCCTACCGCGAGGCGCTCCAGAGGCTGCCAGCCGTCGCCCGTCAGGAAGGGGTGCGTCAGGGTCGTGCAGATCTCGCGGCCCAGCGCCGTGCGAACCCGGAAGACGGGCTTGCACCCATCATCCACGAAGGCGCTGGCGCACGCCGGCGCCAGACGAAAGTCATCACCCAGAGAGAGCAGGTCGGCCTGCTGTCGGGCCACCAGCTCATCGATGGTGACCAGCGCACCGCTGGCCGGGTCCACCAGGCGCGAGCCGGCCATGATGCATTTGCCCATGGAGGGCCGCCCCGCGATGATCACCAGGTCCGAGGGCTGCAGGCCCGAGGTCATCTCGTCCAGGTCGCGAAAGCCGGTGGAGAGGCCGGTCATCTCCCCCTTCATGTTGAAGAGCTCGTCGATGCGGTCCACCGCCTTGGCGAGCAGCTCGCTCATGCCGATGGGGCCGCCCGACTTGGGGCGCTCCTCGCTGATCTGGAACACCAGCCGCTCGGCCTCGTCCACCAGTTCGTCCGCCGGCCGCCCCTGGGGGCTGAAGGCGCCGTCGGCGATCTGGCTGGCGGCGCGGATCAGCTTGCGCAGGGTGGCGCGCTCGCGAACGATATCGGCGTAGGCGCGGATGTTGCTGGCCGAGGGGGTGTTGCGGGCCAGTTCCGCCAGGTAGGCCAGCCCCCCCACGGTGTCGAGCTGGTCGCGTCCCTCCAGCGCCTCGGAGAGGGTCACCACGTCCAGGGGCCGGGCCGCCTCGGCCAGCTGCGCCATGACGTTGAAGATCAGCCGATGCTCGTAACGGTAGAAGTCGTCGGCCACCAGGCGGTCGGCCACGTTGTCCCAGGCCTGATTGTCGAGCATCAGCCCGCCCAGCACCGACTGCTCCGCCTCCACCGAGTGGGGCGGCACCTTGAGGGCGGCGGTTTCCGTGTCGTGCTCTAGGATCTCTGGCATGGCGTGACTCGACCTGGGCGTTGCGGGGAGGCCATTCTACCCCAGACGGGCGGCAGTCCCCATGGGTGCGTCCCGACGCCGGAACGCAACGAGGGGCGCGGGGATCTCTCCCCGCGCCCCTCGTCAGGCGCTGCGGACGCGGCTTATTCGGCCACGACCACCACGCGCACGGTGGCGTCGACTTCCGCATGCAGCTGCAGGTGGATGTCGTACTCGCCGGTGGCGCGGATCGGGCCTTCCGGCATCTTCACTTCGCTCTTGGCCACGTCGAAGCCGGCAGAGGCGATCGCCTCGGCCAGGTCGCGGGGACCGATGGAGCCGAACAGCTTGCCCTCGTCGCCGGCCTTGGCGACCAGGGAGAGTTCGATCTCGTTGAGCTGCTCAGCGCGAGCCTCGGCCTCGGCCTTGCGCTCGGCGGCCTGGGCCTCGAGCTCGGCACGCTGGGCCTGGAAGGCCTCGATGTTTTCCTTGGTGGCCGGCACGGCGAGGCCGTAGGGCACCAGGTAGTTGCGGCCGTAGCCGGGCTTGACGGTCACCTGGTCACCCAGGCCGCCCAGCTTGCCGATATTGTCGAGCAGAATGACTTCCATCTCGTTAACCTCTTGTCAGTTGCGGCTGGCAATGCGTCCGCGGAAGTCCGCGAAGACGTCGATGAAGGCCAGCAGCAGCACGATCAGAATCATGGGCCAGGTGGTGATCAACAGCACATAGAAGAGGATCAGCCACAGCCCGTTCATCCCTTTCAGTCCGATATAACCATGTACCAGCGCGATGCCGGCGACCAGCAGCGGGATCCACAGCAGCATGCCCAGGGCGGGCAGGCCCAGCACAGCACCCACGACGCCGAGAACGACCAGCACGGCCAGCTCGCGGGGCGTCAGGCGCAGGCCATGGAACTCCTCGCGGAAGCCCCCGGGATTGTAGAGCCCCGCCTGCCAGCTGCGCG
This sequence comes from Halomonas sp. A11-A, assembly GCF_003182195.1. Classification (GTDB taxonomy): domain Bacteria; phylum Pseudomonadota; class Gammaproteobacteria; order Pseudomonadales; family Halomonadaceae; genus Halomonas; species Halomonas alkalicola. Next base: position 161,614 of record NZ_QGTM01000002.1, on the reverse strand, counting down.
CCAGGGCCAGGCAGGCCACGGAGGCGACCAGCACCACGAGCCCCGTGATCCCGCCGATCAGCACCCCGGCCAGCTGCTCGGTGTCGAGCCCCTGGCTGGCCAGCTCGGCGAGCAGGCGCTCCACCTCGGGAGACCCCTGGCGCAGCTGCTCCAGCATGGGGCCGGCACCCCCCGGCGGCAGGAAGACGCCGAGCTGGATCATCCCCGCCCCGACCAGGGCACCGATGATCAGCGACTCGCTCCAGCGCATCCGGGCGCGCAGCACGACCGCCATCAGGGTGACCAGCAGCACGCTGGACAGCGGGATGACGTCGCCCTGGGCCCACCACCAGCCGGCGGGAATCCCGGCCGCGACGATCACCGGCAGCGCCGAGGACAGTCCGCGACGCAGGGTGACCAGGGCCGCGATGGCGGCCCCCAGCCAGAACAGCCACGGAATCAGCGTGGAGAGGGCGGCCCCGCCGGCGGCGTAGGGCGTGCCCCGCATCATCCAGCGGGCAATCGCGAGCATCACGCCAGGCGCTTACTGGTGGCTATCGGTGTAGGGCAGCAGGGCCAGGTAGCGGGCACGCTTGACGGCGGAGGCCAGCTGGCGCTGATAACGGGCCTTGGTACCGGTGATGCGGCTGGGAACGATCTTGCCGGTCTCGGTGATGTAGGCCTTGAGGGTGTCCAGATCCTTGTAGTCGATCTGCTTCACGCCCTCGGCGGTGAAACGGCAGAACTTGCGGCGACGGAAAAAGCGTGCCATGTGAAGACTCCTTCAGACGTGCGGTGGGTGAGATCAGGCGGTTGCGGCGCGGGGCTTCTCGTCGCGGGGCTTCTCGTCACGATCGTCGCGACGCGCGCGCTTCTCTTCCACCGGCTTCATCATCGGGGAAGCCTCGGTGATCGCTTCCTTGCAGCGCACCACCAGGCTGCGAATGATGGCGTCGTTGAAGCGGAAGATGTTCTCGATCTCGTCGAGGGTCTCGCCTTCGCACTCCACGTTCATCAGCACGTAGTGAGCCTTGTGGATCTTGTTGATCGGGTAGGCCAGGTGACGGCGACCCCAATCCTCGAGGCGATGCACGGTGCCGCCGTTCTCGGTGACGAGGCTGGTGTAGCGCTCGACCATGGCGGGAACCTGCTCGCTCTGGTCCGGGTGGACCATGAACACGATTTCGTAGTGACGCATGGGTTCTCCTTGCGGTTTGGCAGCTTCCTCGGGAGGTCTTGGCTCCAGGGAAGCAAGGAGGTGATTCGGAAAAACACGAACGCCCGCTCGATGGACGAACGGGCGCAGGTATTCTAGGGAGTGCGGGGCGATATAGCAAGCGGCGGCGCGTCAGCCACGACGCTGGCGCACCGCCTCGAACAGGCAGATGCCGGCCGCCACCGAGACGTTGAGGCTCGACACGCTGCCGACCATGGGCAGCTTGACCAGCTGGTCGCAGCCCTCCCGGGTGAGGCGGCGCATCCCCTTTCCCTCGGCGCCCATCACCAGGGCGGTGGGGCCGGCAAAGTCGGCTTCAAAGACCAGCGCCTCGGCCTCCCCGGCGGTGCCGGTGATCCACACGCCGAGCTCCTTTAGCCTGCCCAGGGCCCGGGCCAGGTTGGTGACCTGGTAGACCGGCACGCTCTCGGCGGCGCCGCAGGCCACCTTGCGCACCGTGGCATTGAGCGGCGCCGCCTTGTCCTTGGGCACGATCACGCCGTGCACCCCGGCGGCGTCGGCGCTGCGCAGACAGGCCCCGAAGTTGTGCACGTCGGTGACGCCATCCAGCACCAGCAGCAGCGGCGGCTCCTCCCGGGACCAGGCCTCCAGCCGGAACCACAGCTCCGCCTCGCCGGCGAAGACCAGCGGCGTGGTGAAGGCGACGAGGCCCTGGTGGGCCGCCCCCTGGGCCAGCCGGTCCAGGTCGTCGCGAGGGCGGGCCTGGATGCGGGCGCCGCGACCGGCGGCCGCCTCCACCAGCTCGGCGAGGCGGCCGCCGGCGCTACCCTCCTGGACCCACAGCTCCCGGGGCGCTTCGCCGCGCTCGAGCAGGGCCCGCACCGCGTGCACGCCGAACACGGCCTCCAGCCCCCCGGGTGTGCCGGAGTTGCCGCCGACGGGGCGGCGGGATCGCTTCTGTTTCATCGCATTCATCCACGCAGGGAAACGAGCAGGGGCGCCGGCGGCCGCCCCTCACGGACCGGACTCGCTCAGCGGCGCGAGCGTCGGCGGCGACCGCCACCGCGCTTCTTGCCGTCGCCCTCCTCCGCCCGGCCAGCGCCTGCCGCGGCCGGCCCGCCACCGGCCCGGGCCTGCCCCTTGTCCGGGGCCTCATCGCCCTTGCCGCGACGGCGAGGCGCACGCTTGGGGCGAGGCTTGTCGTCGGCCAGGGCGAAGTCGATCTTGCGATCGTTGAGGTCGACCCGGGCCACCTGCACGCTGACGCCATCGCCCAGCCGGTAGCTCATGCCGCTGCGCTCGCCCTTGAGGCGATGCTTCTCCGGCTCGTAGTGGTAGTAGTCGGAGGGAAGCGAGGTGACGTGCACCAGGCCCTCGACATAGACCTCGTCGAGACGCACGAAGATGCCGAACTGGGTGACCGAGGCGATGGTGCCGTCGAAGACCTCGCCCAGCTTGTCGGACATGAACTCGCACTTGAGCCAGTCCTCGACGTCGCGGGTGGCATCGTCGGCGCGGCGCTCGGTCATGGAGCAGTGCTCGCCGAGCTCGAGCATCTGCTCGAAGGTGTAGGGGCACCACTTGCTGGGCGGCTCCACCTTGGCGTCGTCGGCGCGCAGCACCGTGTTGGTCTGGCGCGGGCCGCGGATCACCGAGCGGATGGCGCGGTGCACCAGCAGGTCGGGATAGCGGCGGATCGGCGAGGTGAAGTGGGCGTAGGCCGGATAGGCCAGGCCGAAGTGGCCCTCGTTCTGGGGCGAGTAGACCGCCTGGCTCATGGAGCGCAGCATCACCGTCTGGATGACGTCGGCATCCGGCCGCCCGCGAATCGCCTCGGCCAGGTCACGGTAGTGCTGGGGGGTCGGCTCGTCGCCGCCGCCCACCGAGAGCCCGAGCTCGGCGAGGAACAGCCGCAGCTTGTCGAGGCGCTCCGGCGAGGGGCGCTCGTGGATGCGATAGAGGGCCGGCAGGTCATGCTTGTCGAGGAAGCGCGCCGTGGCCACGTTGGCCGCCAGCATGCACTCCTCGATGATCTTGTGGGCATCGTTGCGGCTGCGCGGCACGATCTTCTCGATCTTGCGCTCGTCGTTGAAGACGATGGCGGTCTCGGTGGTCTCGAAGTCGATGGCGCCGCGGGCCTCGCGGGCCTCGCGCAGCACCCGGTAGAGGGCGTGCAGGTTCTTGAGCGAGGGCACCAGTTCACGGTGCTCTTCCCTCAGCGCATCCCCGGCGGGATCGTCCTCGTCGAGAATCGCCGCCACCTTGTTGTAGGTGAGGCGCGCATGGGACTGGAACACCGCCTCGTAGAAACGGTAGCGACTGATGGTGCCGCTCTGGGAGATGTTCATCTCGCAGACCAGCGCCAGCCGGTCGACGGCCGGGTTGAGCGAGCAGAGGCCGTTGGAGAGCAGCTCCGGCAGCATGGGCACCACCTGCCCCGGGAAGTAGACCGAGTTGCCGCGGCGAATCGCCTCCTGGTCCAGGGCACTGCCCGGACGCACATAGTGGGAGACGTCGGCGATGGCCACCAGCAGCTTCCAGCTGCCGGACTTGGTCTTCCAGGCGCAGACCGCGTCGTCGAAGTCCTTGGCGCTCTCGTCGTCGATGGTGACCAGCGGCACGTCGCGCAGGTCGATGCGGTGGTGCTTGTCCGCATCCACCACCTCGGCGGACATGCCGGCGATCTGGTCGTGGACCTCCGGCGGGAACTCGGCAGGAATCTCGTAGCTGCGGATGGCGATATCGATCTCCATCCCGGGATCCATTCGCTCGCCGAGCACCTCGACCACTTCGCCCACCGGCTGCACCCGGGTCTCGGGCTGCTGGACGATCCTTGCCGAGATCACCTGGCCATCCTTCGCCCCGCCGCAGGCGCTGTGCGGGATGATCACCTCCTGGGTGATGCGGGGGTTCTCCGGGATCAGCACCCCGAACTCGGGCGTGTTCTCGCGGTAGACGCCGACGATGGTCTGGGTGTTGTGGGAGAGTACCTCGGCGATGGTCGCCTCGTCGCGGCCACGGCGGTCGCGACCGCTGATGCGCGCCAGCACGTAGTCGCCGTGAAAGACCCGGCGCATCTGCCGGGGCGGCAGCACCAGGTCGGGCTTCTTGCCATCCTCGCGGATCAGGAAGCCGAAGCCGTCGCGGTGGCCGAGCACCTTACCGCGGATCAGGTCGAGCTTGTCGATCAGCGCATAGGCACCGGCGCGGTTGCGCAGCACCTGGCCATCACGCTCCATGGCGGCCAGGCGGCGGCGGACCGCCTCCTCGAGGTCCTCGTCATCGAGGCCCAGCAGGCGGCTCATCTTCTCGTGGGTGATCGGCTTGCCATACTCCTCGAGCCGGGCGAGCAGGTACTCGCGGCTGGGAGCAGGATTGTCGTACTTGTGGGCCTCGCGGCTGGCGTGCGGGTCGTCGCTGAGCGTCCAGTGGGTCATGCGGAGAGCATCCTTGGCAGGGTCGGGGACGGCAGGAAGGAGAAGGCGCACGAGCGCCGCGGGCATGGAATCTTGCTGATAGGGTCTATTGTCATGGCCGCAGTATAGCGCTGCGGGCGCCACCACCCAACCTCGGCATGCCGCCAGGCCCCGGCACGGTGGCGAAAGGCGTCGCGAAAAAAACCCGCGAAGCGCTCCCGGCCCTCTTGCAATGGCGATGGAATCGGGTAACATACGCGTCGCTTGCCCAGATGGCGGAATTGGTAGACGCGCTAGCTTCAGGTGCTAGTGTCCGTAAGGACGTGGAGGTTCAAGTCCTCTTCTGGGCACCATCGCTCCCTCGGGATCGATGATCGGGAGTCCGCTCCCCTGCTCTTTATCAGCTCGACTCGCTCGTGTTCGCCCAGGTGGCGGAATTGGTAGACGCGCTAGCTTCAGGTGCTAGTGTCCGTAAGGACGTGGAGGTTCAAGTCCTCTCCTGGGCACCATCCTTCGGGAAACCCGCGAACACGACGAGATGCATGATGCGCCCAGGTGGCGGAATTGGTAGACGCGCTAGCTTCAGGTGCTAGTATCCTTACGGATGTGGAGGTTCAAGTCCTCTCCTGGGCACCACTTCATATCGCTTCATGCCGACTGATCCAGACAAGAGCACCCAGCAGGAGCATCCCTGCAAGACCAGCACAGGAAGCCGCGACCGAGATCGCGGCTTTTTGTGCCTGTCCGCTACGCCCGCCCCGTCAGAAGCGACCCGGCCGGCGCGCCACCTCCTCCAGGGCCCAGCCGCGGGTCACCACCTCCCCCTCCAGCGCCTCGGCGACCGGTTCGGGCAGGTTGGGAAAGAAGTTGAGCCCGGTACGCGCCTCGATCTCGTCCACGCTCACCAGGTAGTCGTCCAGCGGCTCATCCCCACGCACCTCCTGGGGCATGATGAAGGCCAGCACGCGCGGCTCCTCCCCCGGCACAGCAATGATCTTGTAGAAGGCCTCGGGAATCTCCACGAAGCCCACCCGGTTGAGCACGTTGTCGAGAAAGCGCTCCGGAAAGACCGGCCCGGTGATTACCTGCACCTCGCCGAAGCGCGGCACGAAGTGGTCGATCACCACCTCCTCCAGGCGCTGCCACAGCCGCCGATTGAGATCCGGACGCTGAGGCGACATGTTGCTCATGGTGAAGGTGTCGCGCTGGGCATCCGGCCCGTGCACCACGGCGATGGCATAGTTGGGCGCCATATGGCCGCGGTCGTAGCCGCTGCCGGCGTAGTGGTCGGTACCGATCGGCCAGAGGGTGCGCCAGTCGCGCTGAAAGTTCGGCCGCGGCCCCGCCGCGGGGTCATCGACGGCATACAGGCGATAGCTGACCCACAGCGGATTGACCCGCACATCGGACCAGCCCACCAGAAACCCCTCGTTGCGCAGCACCCGATGCAGGCTTGCGGGCGTGGGGCTCTGCCACTCGGGCACCCCCATCCAGACCAGCTGGTCGCGGACCTGGCGCTCCTGGCCATACCAGAGGCCGGAGGTGACCAGCACGAAGACCAGGGTGATACCGAAGCGGCGCACCTGGCGGCGCCAGCGCGGGACGGGGGAACGACGACGACTCATCCTTGAAACGGCTTCCAGCGACAGATGACGGGAGGGGAGGCAGGCCGACCCGAGGCCACCCGCCCCGGGGGCTGACTCGACAGGCGACTCTCGCGGGCTACCAGCCCAGCGAGAACATGGTCTCCAGGTCGTGGCGGGAGTGCACCTGCATGGCGTTGAGGGTCTCGGTGTCGCGGATACCCTCCACGGCGTTGAGCCGCTCGGTGACCAGCTCCGCCAGGCTCTCGAAGTCGCGGGTCCGGGCGATGGCGACCAGGTCATAGCGCCCGCAGGTGGAGTAGACCTCGCTGATCCCCTCCACGTCGGCCAGGCGCTCGGCCACGGCCTTGACCTGGCCCTTCTCGGCATTGATCAGGATCACGGCATTCTGCATCGGGCACTCTCCCTGCGAAGGCCCCGCGGGGCCTGGTGGTTGTCCGGCCGGCGGCGACCGGCGATGGCGCGAGTATAGCAGCGCCGGCAGCCCGGCAGAATCGCGGCTCAGCCGGGAAGGCTGCCCTCCAGCTCGAGAAGCCGACGCTTGAGCGCCAGGCCACCGCTGTAGCCGCCCAGCCCGTCGGCGGCTACCACCCGGTGGCAGGGAATCAGCAGCGGCAGCGGATTGGCGCCGTTGGCGGTGCCGATGGCCCGCGCTGCCCCCTCGCGGCCGAGCCGGCGCGCCAGCTCGCCGTAGGTGCGTGTCTCGCCCCAGGGGATGCGCAGCAGCGCCGACCACACCTCACGCTGGAAGTCGCTGCCGCCGGGCGACAGGGGCAGGCTGAAGCCATGGCGCCGCCCCTCCAGGTAGGCGAGCAGCTGGTCTCGGGCCTCGGCCAGGGCGTCATCGTCCCGGCGAGCCGCCTCCGGGTCGGGCTGCCCCTCCGCGGCCAGGGTGAGCCGGCACAGCCCCTCGGGCTCAGCGCACAGCAGGATCTCGCCAAGGGGGGAGGTAAAACGGGTAAAGATCATCGGTCCTCCTGGACTCCCGTCTGCCACGCGACAGATTGCCGCACGGCCAATGGCTGGTTCGCATCGCTACAGGCACTCTACTACCATAGAGCAGCGAACTCCCCGGGGCAGCCCCTGTCGGAGCAAGAGGTGGCTCACCACCCTGCGCAAGAGAAAGAAGAACAGGAAGCTTTCCTGCAACCGTGACGAAAAGGAGATCCCATGGCCAACCATAGCCGTCGTGACTTCATGCGCAACAGCCTGCTGGGCCTCGCCGCCCTGCCGCTGGGCGCCGGCATCCTCTCCAAGACCGCCTTCGCCGACACCCTGCCGCGCCTCGATCCGGAAAGCGACCAGGCCCAGGCCCTGAACTACGTCGAAGTCGCCGAGGACGCCGCCGATCACCCGGCCTACGAGGACGGCGAGGTGTGCGACAACTGCATGTTCTGGCAGGCCGACAGCGAAGGCTGCCAGCTGTTCCCGCAGAACAGCGTCGAGCCCAAGGGGTGGTGTCAGTCCTGGACCGCCCAGGCCTGAGCCCCCGGGCGGCCATCCCCGCGCCGCCCCTGCACACGAAACCCGCGCCTCGGCGCGGGTTTCGTCGTTTCAGACCCTGTCGCTCAAGGGATGGCGCCGACCTCAGGCCCTGGCCGCCTCGTCAGGCAGCGGCCATTGATAGCGCCGCACCACCTCATCTCCCTCCATCGACTCCAGCGTGACCGGAAAGCCCCACAGCTGGTGCAGGTGGCGGATCACCGGATAGACGCTGCGCGCCAGGGGGCGACGGCTGTCCTGGACGTGGCGCAGGGTCAGCGAACGATCGCCGCGGATATTCGCCGAGTAGACCTGGATATTGGGCTCGCGCAGCGACAGGGCGTACTGGGTGGCCAGCGCCTCCCGGACCCGCCGGTAGCCGCGCTCGTCATGGATGGCGCTGACCTCCAGCATCTCCTCCTGGTCGTCGTCCACCACCATGAACAGCTTGAGGTCGCGGATCACCTTGGGCGACAGGAACTGCTGGATGAAGGATTCATCCTTGAAGTTCTTCATGGCGAACTCCAGGGTCTCCCGCCAGTCGCTGCCGGCGATATCCGGAAACCACTGGCGATCCTCCTCCGTCGGGGCCTCGCACAGGCGCCTGAGGTCGCTGAAGATGGCGAAACCCAGCGCATAGGGATTGATCCCGCTGTACCAGGGGCTGTCGAAGGCGGGCTGATGCACCACCGCCGTATGGGACTGCAGGAACTCGAGCATCAGCCCCTCGTCGACCAGCCCCTCCTCATAGAGACGGTTCATCAGGGTGTAGTGCCAGAAGGTCGCCCAGCCCTCGTTCATCACCTGGGTCTGGCGCTGGGGGTAGAAGTACTGGGCCAGCTTGCGCACGATACGCACCACCTCGCGCTGCCAGGGCGCCAGCAGCGGCGCATTCTTCTCGATGAAGTAGAGCAGGTTCTCCTGGGGCTCGGCGGGGTAGCGCCCGCCCGCGTGCAACCCCAGCGGGTCCTCCTCGTCGTGATCGCCGGCCAGCACATCCGCGGGCGCCCGCCCGGGGATGGTGCTCCACAGGGTGTTGACCTGGGACTGCAGGTACGCCTCACGCTCCTTCTGGCGGCGCGACTCCTCGGCAGCGGAGATCGGCGAGGGGCGCTTGTAGCGGTCGACGCCGTAGTTCTGCAGGGCGTGACAGGCATCCAGCAGCTGCTCCACCGCGGCCACGCCGTGGCGCTCCTCGCATTCGGCCACGTACTGTCGAGCGAACATCAGGTAGTCGATGATCGAGCCGGCATCGGTCCAGGTGCGAAACAGGTAGTTGCCCTTGAAGAAGGAGTTGTGACCGTAGCAGGCGTGGGCCATCACCAGCACCTGCATCATCAGGGTGTTCTCCTCCATCAGGTAGGCGATGCAGGGGTCGGAGTTGATCACCAGCTCGTAGGCCAGGCCCATCTGGCCACGCCGATAGGCCTGCTCCACCGCCAGGAACTGCTTGCCGAAGGACCAATGGTGATAGCCCACCGGCATGCCGACGCTGGCATAGGCGTCCATCATCTGCTCGGTGGTGATCACCTCGATCTGGTTGGGATAGGTGTCGAGACGATACTCATCGGCCAGCCGGGCGATCTCGCGTTCGAAGTCGGTCAGGGTCTCGAAGTTCCAGTCGGAGCCGGTGGCAATGGGCTTGCGTCGTGTCATGGTCCCTCCTCGGCGCCGCGTCGGCGCTCAGCCGCCAGCGGCGCGCCGCTTGAACAGCTCGCGAAACACCGGATAGATGTCCCCGGCCTCGACGATCTGGCGCATGGCGAAGCGCGACGGAAACTCGGCGGCCACCGTCTCGTACTCCTCCCATAGCGCCTGGTGGGCATGGGGGGTGATCTCCACGTAGGTGTAGTACTGCAGACGCGGCATCAGGCGCTTCAGCAGCAGGTCGCGGCAGGCGACGGAGTCGTCGTCCCAGTTGTCACCGTCCGAGGCCTGGGCCACGTAGAGGTTCCACTGGCCGGGGGGATAGCGCTTGGCGATGATCTCGTCGACCAGGGTCAGGGCGCTGGAGACGATGGTGCCGCCGGTTTCCCGGGAGTAGAAGAACTCCTCCTCGTCCACCTCCTTGGCGGCCGTGTGATGACGCACGAAAACCAGCTCGACCTTCTCGTAGCTGCGCTCCAGGAACAGGTAGAGCAGCAGGAAGAAGCGCTTGGCGATGTCCTTGTGGGCCTGGGTCATGGAGCCCGAGACGTCCATGATGCAGAACATCACCGCCTTGCTGGAGGGCATCGGCTGGTTGACCAGGTTGTTGTAGCGCAGGTCGAAGGTATCGATGAAGGGCACCGCCTCGAGGCGCTTCTCCAGGCGCTCGATCTCCACCTTGAGCTCGGCAATGCGCGCCGGGTTGCGCAGCACCGGGTCCTTGCTCTCCTCGACCTCCAGGGCCTCGCGCGCCTCGCGCAGGGCGCGGCGGATGGGCGCCCGCATGGCAATGCGTCGCGCCTGAGCCTCGCGCATGGAGCGCACGATATTGATCCGTGCCGGCACCCCCTCCTTCGACACCCCCGCCCGCACCGGCCTCACCTCGTCGAGGTCCACCAGCGCCTTGCGCTCCAGGTGGGGCAGCTCGAGGCCGTCGAAGACGAAGTCGAGGAACTCCTCGCGGGAGAGGGTGAAGGCGAACTCGTCCATGCCCTCGCCCTGGTCGGAGGCGCTGCCCTCCCCGGCCCCGCCACCGCCCCCGCCGCCGGGGCGACGCAGGCGGTCGCCCTCGACGAATTCGCGGTTGCCGGGCGCCACGATACTGCGCCTGCCCCCCGGGCCATGCTGGAACACCGGCTCGGAGATATCCCGGCTCGGGATCGACACCTTCTCGCCGCGCTCCATATCGGTGATGGAGCGGCGGTTCACCGCCTCCTCCACGGAGCGCTTGATATGGGTGCGATAGCGGTCGAGGAAGCGCTGCCGGTTGACCGCGCTCTTGTGCTTGGCATTGGCCCGTCGATCGATGAAATAGGTCATGGAAGACCTCCTCGGCCTACTGCGACTTGCGCACCCGCAGGTACCACTCGGAGAGCAGGCGCACCTGCTTCTCGGTGTAGCCCCGATCCACCATCCTGGCCACGAAGTCCTCGTGCTTCTTCTGGTCCGCCTGAGAGGCCTTGGCGTTGAAGGAGATCACCGGCAGCAGCTCCTCGGTGTTGGCGAACATCTTCTGCTCGATCACCCCGCGCAGCTTCTCGTAGGACTGCCAGCTCGGGTTCATGCCGTTGTTCTGGGCCCGGGCCCGCAGCACGAAGTTGACCACCTCGTGGCGGAAGTCCTTGGGATTGGAGATGCCGGCCGGCTTCTCGATCTTCTCCAGCTCCTCGTTGAGGGACTGGCGATTGAACAGCTCGCCGGTCTCCGGGTCGCGGTACTCCTGGTCCTGGATCCAGAAGTCGGCGTAGGTGACGTAGCGGTCGAAGATGTTCTGACCGTACTCGGAGTAGGACTCCAGGTAGGCCGTCTGGATCTCCTTGCCGATGAAGTCGACGTAGCGCGGCGCCAGGTACTCCTTGATGTAGCGCAGGTAGCGCTCGAAGGTCTCGCGGGGCAGCTGCTCCTGCTCCAGGCGCTTCTCCAGCACGTAGAGCAGGTGCACCGGGTTGGCCGCCACCTCGTGGCTGTCGAAGTTGAACACCTTGGAGAGGATCTTGAAGGCGAAGCGGGTGGAGAGCCCGTCCATGCCCTCGTCGACCCCGGCGGTATCGCGATACTCCTGGATCGACTTGGCCTTGGGGTCGGTGTCCTTGAGGTTCTCGCCATCATAGACGCGCATCTTCGAGTAGACGCTGGAGTTCTCCGGCTCCTTGAGCCGCGAGAGCACCGTGAACTGGGCCAGCATGCGCAGGGTATCCGGGGCGCAGGGCGCCTGGCTGAGCGAGGAGTGCTCGAGCAGCTTCTGGTAGATCTTGACCTCCTCGGAGGCGCGCAGGCAGTAGGGCACCTTGACGATATAGACGCGGTCGAGGAAGGCCTCGTTGTTGCGGTTGTTGCGGAACGCCTGCCATTCGCTCTCGTTGGAGTGCGCCAGCACGATGCCCTCGAAGGGGATCGCCCCCATGCCCTCGGTAGGGTTGTAGTTGCCCTCCTGGGTGGCGGTCAGCAGCGGATGCAGCACCTTGATCGGCGCCTTGAACATCTCGACGAACTCCATCAGGCCCTGGTTGGCGCGACACAGCCCCCCTGAGAAGCTGTAGGCGTCGGGGTCGTCCTGGGAGTACATCTCCAGCTGACGGATATCCACCTTGCCCACCAGCGAGGAGATGTCCTGGTTGTTCTCGTCGCCGGGCTCGGTCTTGGAGATGGCGATCTGGTTGAGGCGCGAGGGGTAGAGGCGCACCACCCGGAACTGGGAGATGTCGCCGCCGTACTCCTTGAGGCGCTTGGCGGCCCAGGGCGACATCACGCTCTTCAGGTAGCGCCGCGGAATGCCGAACTCCTTCTCGAGCAGCTCGCCATCCTCCTCGGGGGAGAACAGGCCCAGCGGCGATTCATAGACCGGCGAGCCCTTGATGGCGTAGAAGGGCACCTTCTCCATCAGCAGCTTGAGGCGCTCGGCCAGCGACGACTTGCCGCCCCCCACGGGGCCCAGCAGGTAGAGGATCTGCTTGCGCTCCTCGAGGCCCTGGGCGGCGTGGCGGAAGAACGACACGATCTGCTCGATCGCCTCCTCCATGCCGTAGAACTCCGAGAACGACGGGTAGCGGCGGATGACCTTGTTGGAGAAGATCCGCGACAGCCGTGGATCCCTGGCGGTATCGATCACCTCGGGCTCGCCGATGGCCTCGAGCATCCGCTCGGCGGCAGATGCGTAGGCCGATGGCTCCCGTCGACAGAGTTCCAGGTACTCCTGCAGGGTCAGCTCCTCCTGCTGGACGCGCTCGTAACGGTTCTGCACATGGTCGAAGATGCTCATCGATGCCTCCTTAAAGCCCGATGATTCGGCGCCTGGTTCGTCAGGGGCGCCCCGGGTCGTGGCAATCACAGCGTAGGACAGTCCGGCACAGCATTAGCGGACATCGAATCAACGCTGGACCTTATCCCCTAAGAGCCTGTGGACGACCAAGGGTTCGTTGGCAGGGAGGCAGTTTTGCCAACGCAAGACGGCGAGGGCCCGCCGAGACGGCTCGGCGGGCCCTGGAGGGAGGCGCGAAGCGCCCGGGGCTAGAGGGACTAGAGGGCAGCCGACACCCGGGTGCCCTGATCGATGGCACGCTTGGCATCCAGCTCGGCGGCCTCCTCGGCGCCGCCGATCAGGTGCACCTCGATGCCCGACGCCTGCAGCGGGTCGAGCAGCTCGCGCACCGACTCCTGACCGGCACAGACCACCACGCTGTCCACCGCCAGCAGGCGGACCTCGCCCGCCTGACGGACATGCAGGCCGTCATCGTCGATACCCAGGTACTCGCAGCCGGCCAGCGTCTCGACGCCGCGATGCTTGAGCGAGGCGCGATGCACCCAGCCGGTGGTCTTGCCTAGGCCGCGGCCGGGCTTGGAGGCTTTGCGCTGCAGCAGGAAGACCTGGCGTGGCACCTCGGGGCGGCGCGGCGCCTTGAGCCCGCCCGGCATGGCGACCGAGAGATCCACGCCCCACTCGTCGCACCAGGCCTCGCGGTCCAGCGACGAGGACGCGCCCTGGGTGAGCAGCTCCGCCACATCGAAGCCGATCCCGCCGGCGCCGATGATCGCCACCCGCCGCCCGACCCGCTCCGGGTGCAGGATCGCCGTGGGATAACCCATCACCTTGGGGTGGTCACTGCCGGGAAGCGCCAGGGCGCGCGGGCGCACCCCGCTGGCCAGCACCACCGCATCGAAGTCGCGCAGCGCCTGGAGGTCCGCCTCGCAGCTGAGGCGCACCTGCACCCGGTGCCTGTCGAGCATCACCCGGAAGTAGCGCAGGGTCTCGTCGAACTCCTCCTTGCCGGGGATACGGCGCGCGTAGTTGAACTGCCCGCCCAGCTCGGAACCGCGCTCGAACAGGGTCACCGCATGGCCACGCTGAGCGGCGGTCACTGCGGCCGCCAGCCCCGCCGGACCGCCCCCCACCACGGCGATGCGCCGCGGCGCGCGGGAGGGCTCGATCACGAGCTCGGTCTCGTGGCCGGCGCGCGGATTGACCAGGCAGGAGGTCGCCTTGCCCTCGAAGGTATGGTCCAGGCAGGCCTGGTTGCAGGCGATGCAGGTGTTGATCTCCTCGGCCCGGCCCTCGGCGGCCTTGGTGACCCAGGCCGGGTCGGCCAGGAATGGGCGCGCCATGGAGACCATGTCCGCATGACCCTCGGCCAGCACCCGCTCGGCCACCTCCGGCATGTTGATGCGGTTAGTGGTGATCAGCGGCACCGAGAGCTCGGCCTTCAGCCGGCGGGTCACCTCGGTGAAGGCCGCCCGCGGCACGCTGGTGACGATGGTCGGCACCCGCGCCTCGTGCCAGCCGATACCGGTATTGATCAGGCTGGCGCCGGCGGCCTCGATGGCGCGCCCCAGGGCCACCACCTCCTCATGGGTGCTGCCCTCCTCCACCAGGTCGATCATGGAGAGGCGGAAGATGATCAGGAAATCGTCGCCCACCGCCGCGCGCATGCGCCGCACGATCTCCACCGGGAAGCGGATGCGATTCTCGAAGGCCCCGCCCCAGGCATCATCGCGCCGGTTGGTGCGCCGGCAGACGAACTGGTTGATCAGGTAGCCCTCGGAGCCCATCACCTCCACGCCGTCGTAGCCGGCCTGCTGCGCCAGGCTGGCACAGCGCACATAGTCGGCGATCTGCTGCTCCACCTCGTCGGCGGAGAGCTCCCGAGGCGTGAAGGGGTTGATGGGCGCCTGGATCGCCGAGGGGGCCACCAGCTCCGGCGAATAGGCGTAGCGCCCGGCATGCAGGATCTGCAGGCAGAGACGCCCGCCCTCGGCGTGAACCGCCTCCACCAGGCGGCGATGATCGGGCAGCTGCGCCTCCCGCTCCAGGGTGGCGGCGCCCTGGAAGACGGCACCCTCGGGGTTGGGGGCGATGCCGCCGGTGACGATCAGCGCCACCCCCTCCCGGGCCCGCTCGGCATAGAAGGCGGCCAGGCGCTCGAAGCCGCCGGGTGCCTCCTCCAGGTTGGTATGCATGGAGCCCATCAGCACCCGATTGGGCAGCGTCAGGTGGCCCAGCGTCAGGGGACGGAAGAGATGAGGGTAGGCAGTCACGGCATGCTCCTTGTTCTTGATCCAAATTCAAACAACTGTATGACAGCGGGCGCGAAGGCGCAAAGCCCGATGCAGGAAACGGCAGAGGAACAAGGGGGCAGGAACGAGCGACGGGGGCAGAAACGAGGGAGGAGGCAGAAACGACGAAGCCCCGAGCGGCTGGGCTCGGGGCTTCGAGAAGTCGTGTGCATGAACATGCACGGGCAGAAACACTTGCAGCAGTTGGCGGACCGGACGGGACTCGAACCCGCGACCTCCGGCGTGACAGGCCGGCATTCTAACCAACTGAACTACCGGTCCGCGTGGTGGGTGATACCGGATTCGAACCAGTGACCCCCAGCATGTGAGGCTGGTGCTCTAACCAACTGAGCTAATCACCCACGTGAACTGCAAAGCGTGCTGCAACTTTCTACTGCTGTCAGGCCATCATCGTGGCGGACCGGACGGGACTCGAACCCGCGACCTCCGGCGTGACAGGCCGGCATTCTAACCAACTGAACTACCGGTCCGCAAGATGACACCTGGCGAAAACACGTTGGCGGACCGGACGGGACTCGAACCCGCGACCTCCGGCGTGACAGGCCGGCATTCTAACCAACTGAACTACCGGTCCGCTGCGTGCTTTCTGCGTGATCCACGACCGCCCGAGGGCAATGGTGGGTGGTACAGGGTTCGAACCTGTGACCCCCAGCTTGTAAGGCTGGTGCTCTCCCAGCTGAGCTAACCACCCCTGGTCACGTGGCGCTGAATTCTACAGGGGTGCCGGCCAATGTCAACGCTTTTTGCCCACCCCCTCGGCAACCACCATTTGCCGGCATTTCATCGACTTGCCCCTCGACAAGCCCAAGGTCAGGCGTGCTCGGCCATGAACCCGGCGATCGCCTCGGCGGCCTCGTCGATCAGCGATACCTGGGTACGCCCGCTGGCGCGCCGCGGCTGCCAGTCGTGGTCGCCATCCTCGAGCAAGTGGACCCGGGCACCACCCAGGTCGTAGCCGGCGATCTCGTCGCGGTTGCCGAAGGGGTCGCGGCTGCCCTGCACTACCAGGGTGGGAGAGGCAATCAGCGGCCAGTGGGCGAGACGCAGCGACTCGGGCTTGCGCGGCGGATGGAAGGGGTAGCCGCACAGGATCAACCCCGGGGCACCATCGCGGGCCGCCAGCAGGCTCGCCACGCGGCCGCCCATGGACTTGCCGCCGAGCCACAGCGGGGGAAGCGCATGGTGTGTCAGAATGTCGCACCAGCGGGCCAGCTCTTCCACCAGGCGCTCGACCCGCGGGGGTGGTCGACGGCGCGCCTCACGGCGCATCTGCTGCAGGTAGGCGAACTCGATGGCCAGGGTCTGGACCCCGCGCTCGGCCAGGGCATCGCGGAGGCGTTCCAGAAACGTGGAATCCTGGCCGGCGCCCGCGCCATGGGCCATCAGCAGGCGTCCGACACGGGCCTCGCCGCGCACTTCCAGAGGGCCCTCGGGCAACTGCCAGCGGCCACGCTCCCCCTCGAGCAGGCGCTCGCGACAGAGGGCCGAGGTAATGGGCTCGTAATCCTGAGCGGCATAATGTGACAAGGGATCTCCCCGTGAGTTCTCCGACTACACCGATTGGCGTGTTCAGGATTGAGGCGGGCTACGCTAGAATCCCGACCGTCTTGACCTGCATCATTTCTTGGGGCGCTGGGTCCGTGGCAAACTGGCGCAGCTTCCGTAGTTCCAAACCCACTACCCTGCTACCGCGTTCGATGGGAATCTGACATGAGCACAGCACTGGAACACCCGACCTACAACTACAAGGTAGTTCGGCAGTTCGCGATCATGACAGTAGTGTGGGGCATCGTCGGCATGCTCCTCGGCGTCATCCTCGCCGCACAACTGGTATGGCCGCAACTCAACCTCGATCTGCCCTGGACCAGCTTCGGCCGCCTGCGGCCGCTGCACACCAATGCCGTGATCTTTGCCTTCGGGGGTTCCGCGCTGTTCGCCACCTCCTACTACGTGGTTCAGCGGACCTGTCAAACCCGCCTGTGGTCCGATAAGCTGGCCGCCTTCACCTTCTGGGGCTGGCAGGCGGTGATCCTGTCCGCGGTGATCACCCTGCCGCTGGGCTACACCACCACCAAGGAGTACGCCGAGCTGGAGTGGCCGATCAACATCCTGCTCGCCGTGGTGTGGGTCACCTATGCCCTCGTCTTCCTGATGACCATCAAGCAGCGCAAGACCTCCCACATCTACGTGGCCAACTGGTTCTTCGCCGCCTTTATCCTGACCGTCGCGGTGCTGCACATCGTCAACAACGCCGCCATCCCGGTCACCGCCATGTACTCGGTCTCCATCTACGCCGGCGCCATCGACGCCATGGTGCAGTGGTGGTACGGCCACAACGCGGTGGGCTTCTTCCTGACCGCCGGCTTCCTGGGGATGATGTACTACTTCGTGCCCAAGCAGGCCGAGCGTCCGGTCTACTCCTACCGTCTCTCCATCGTGCATTTCTGGTCGCTGATCATGGTCTACATGTGGGCCGGGCCGCACCACCTGCACTACACCGCCCTGCCCAACTGGGCCCAGTCGCTGGGCATGGTGATGTCGATCATCCTGCTCGCGCCCTCCTGGGGCGGCATGATCAACGGCATGATGACCCTCTCCGGCGCCTGGCATAAGCTGCGCACCGACCCGACCCTGCGCTTCCTGGTGGTGGCCCTCTCCTTCTACGGCATGTCCACCTTCGAGGGACCGATGATGGCGGTGAAGACCGTCAACGCCCTCTCCCACTACACCGACTGGACCATCGGTCACGTGCACGCCGGCGCCCTGGGCTGGGTGGCGATGATCACCATCGGCTCCATGTATCACCTGATCCCGCGCCTGTTCGGCCGCACCGAGATGCACTCCGTGGGCCTGATCGCCGTGCACTTCTGGCTGGCCACCATCGGCACCGTGCTCTATATCGCCTCCATGTGGGTCAACGGCATCCTGCAGGGCCTGATGTGGCGCGCCATCAACCCCGACGGCACCCTGATGTACACCTTCATCGAGTCCGTCGAGGCCAGCGGCCCGGGCTACATCGTGCGCCTGATCGGCGGCCTGTGCTGGGTCGTGGGCATGCTGATCATGGCCTACAACGTCACCATGACCGTCAAGCGCGGCGAAGGCGCTCGTCAGCCGCTTCCGCAGACTGCCTGAGCCAACCGGGGATACCGACACCAATGAAACACGAGATTGTCGAAAAGAACGTTGGCCTGCTCGCCGTGCTGATCCTTGTCGTCATCAGCTTCGGCGGCCTGGCCGAGGTCGTGCCGCTGTTCTTCCAGAAGCAGACCACGGAGCCGGTGGACGGGCTGCGTCCGCTCTCCGCCCTGGAACTGGAAGGCCGCGACATCTATCGCCGCGAGGGCTGCGTCGGCTGCCACTCGCAGATGATCCGCCCGTTCCGCGCCGAGACCGAGCGCTACGGCCACTACAGCGTGGCCGGCGAGTCGGTCTACGACCACAACTTCCTGTGGGGCTCCAAGCGCACCGGCCCGGACCTGGCCCGCGTCGGCGGCCGCTACAGCGATGACTGGCACCGTGCCCACATGTACAACCCGCGCGACGTGGTGCCCGAGTCGATCATGCCCGCCTACCCGTGGCTCTTCGAGCGCACCCTGGACGGCAGCAGCACGCCGAGAAAGATGGAGGCGCTGCGCATGGTAGGCGTGCCCTATACCGACGAGGACATCGCCAACGCCACCCGCGAGGTGCGCGGCCAGCAGGAGATCACCGCGCTGATCGCCTACCTCCAGCAGCTCGGCACGGTACTCGAGGGAACCCGCTGAGCATGGATACCGGGACTTTCCGCGGCATTATCACCGGCTTGCTGATCGTGGCCTTCCTCGGCATCACCTGGTGGGCCTACTCGAAGCGGCGCAAGCCGGATTTCGACGAGGCGGCCCACCTGCCCTTCGCCGATGATGATGAGCAACCGAACCGTGACAGGAGCGCCTCGCCGAACGGGGCGGATTCCCGCAAGAGCAAGGGAGACAGGAACACATGAACAATCTCTGGGGTGACTCCCTTTCCGGGTTCTGGAGCGCCTGGATCATCGTCATCACGCTGGGCTCCATCGGCCTTGCCTTCTGGCTGCTCTACGCCAACCGCAAGACCGACAAGATCCCCGACGCCGATGGCAACATCGAGACCACCGGACACGCCGCCGATGGCATCGAGGAGTACGACAACCCGCTGCCGCGCTGGTGGTTCCAGCTCTACGTGGGCACCGTGATCTTCGCGCTGGGCTACCTGGTGCTCTACCCCGGCCTCGGCAACTTCGCCGGCGTGCTGGGCTGGACCCAGGAGGGGCAGTGGGAAGAGGAGGTCGCCCGCGCCGAGGAGCGCTTCACGCCGATCTTCGCCCAGTACCAGGAGATCCCGATCCCCGAGCTGGCTCGCGACGCCGACGCCATGCAGGTGGCCGAGCGCATCTACCTCAACAACTGCGCGGTGTGCCACGGCTCCAACGCCCAGGGCGGCTACGGCTTCCCCAACCTGACCAACGACGACTGGCTCTACGGCGGCGAGCCCGAGCAGATCGTCCAGACCCTGGTGCGGGGCCGCAACGGCCTGATGCCTTCCTGGCAGCAGCTCGGCGAGACCAACATCGAGAACGTCACCCAGCATGTCCTCGCCCTCTCCGGCCTGGAGCATGACGAGGAGCGCGCCGAGCGCGGCGCCACTACCTACGCCTCGGTCTGCGCGGCCTGCCACATGCCCGACGGCACCGGCAACCAGGCGCTGGGTGCGCCCAATCTGACCAACGATATCTGGCTCTACCAGGCACCCGGTCAGAGCGTGGCAGACTCCGTGCGCCAGACCCTGCGCAACGGCCGCAACGGCCACATGCCGGCCCAGGCAGCCTACATCGGCGAGGAGCGCGTCCACCTGGTGGCCGCCTACGTCTACAGCCTGCGCTTCCGGGACTGACCCGAGAGCCAGGAACCAGCGGAAGGGTGCGGCGTCAGGTCGCACCCTTTCTCGTTGGCCCGGCGACTCGATACAATGAGTGCCGCAAGATCAGCGCCGGCCCTCCCCTCCTCCCTGCCGTGAGCCTGCCATGAGCGACAAGATCCCCGCCCGCGATGTCACACCGTCACCGGTCGAGCACCATGCGCCCGGCGCCACGGTGCAGCAGGAGATGTACGCCAAGCGGCGCCATATCTATGTGCGGGAGATCAAGGGGCTCTTCCAGCGGGTGAGGCGCGGCGCCAACTGGGCCCTGATGCTGCTGTTCTTCGTGATGCCCTGGATCCCCTGGGGGGACCGTCCGGCGATCTGGTTCGACCTGCCCGGCCGCGAATTCCATATCCTGGCCGCCACCTTCTATCCCCAGGAGTTCATGCTGCTCTCCTGGCTGCTGATCATCTGCGCCTTCGGACTCTTCTTCATCACGGTGTTCGCCGGCCGCGTCTGGTGCGGCTACACCTGCCCGCAGAGCGTCTGGACCTTCCTGTTCATCTGGTTCGAGCACCGCCTGGAGGGGAGCCGCAACCGACGCATCAAGCTCGACAGCCAGCCCATGAGCGCCGACACGCTGTGGCGCAAGGGCGCCAAGCACGCCATCTGGCTGGTCATCGCCCTGGCCACCGGGGTGACCTTCGTCGGCTACTTCACGCCGATTCGCCAGCTGGTGGTCGACCTGCCGACCCTGCAGGCCCACGGCTGGTCCTACTTCTGGGTCGGCTTCTTCCTGGTCTTCACCTACCTCAATGCCGGCTGGCTGCGCGAGCAGGTGTGCATCTACATGTGCCCCTACGCCCGCTTCCAGTCGGTGATGTTCGACCGCGACACCCTGATCGTCTCCTACGACACGGGGCGCGGCGAGCCGCGCGGGGCCCGCAAGAAAACGCTCACCCATGAGCAGGCCCGGGCCGCCGGCCACGGCGACTGCATCGACTGCGACCTCTGCGTGCAGGTCTGCCCCACCGGCATCGACATCCGCGACGGCCTGCAGTACGAATGCATCACCTGCGCGGCCTGCATCGACGCCTGCGACAGCGTGATGGACCGCATGGGCTACCCCCGCGGCCTGATCCGCTACACCACCGAGAACGCCCTGGAGGGCAAGCCCACCCATATCCTGCGGCCGCGCCTGATGGGCTACCTGGCGGCGCTGCTGGTGATGATCGGGGTCTTCGCCTGGGCCGTGACCGACCGCATGCCGCTGGGCTTCGAGGTGGAGCGCGAACGTACCCAGCTCTACCAGCTGACCCGCGAGGGCCGGCTTAGCAATGTCTATGTGCTGATGGTGCGCAACCTGGACGGCCAGGAACACAGCTATCGCCTGGAGGCCTCGGGCCTGCCGGGGCTGGCCCTGGATACCGAGCGCCTCACGGTGCCCGCCGGCGACAGCCGCCGCGCCGTGGTGACGATCACTGCCGACCCGGCGGTGATCGAGCGCCCCAGCCACCCCATCACCCTGCGCATCGAGGCCGATGACCACCCACGCATCGCCATGGAGCGCGAGACCCGCTTCATCGGCGAGATCCGGAGATGACATGTCCAACACCGTGACCCCCTGGTACAAGCAGTTCTGGCCCTGGCTGCTGCTCGGCCTCCTGTTCACCTCGATCACCGCCAGCAGCACCCTGGCGGTGCTGGCCGTGAGGAGCGCCGACGGCATGGTGCAGGAGGACTACTACGAACATGGCCGCGCCATCAACATGGTGCTGGCCAAGCAGGAGCGCGCCGCCGAACTGGGGCTCTCCGCCAGCCTGCGCATCGACCCGCTCACCAGCGACGTGGTCGTCGACCTGGAGGGCGGCAACGGCTTCCCCGAGAGGCTCGACTTCGAGCTGATCTTCCCCACCCAGGACGACCGCGACATCGAGCTTACCCTGGAACACGTGCGCGACGGTCGCTACCTGGGCCAGGCCCCCGACAACCTGCGCTACCGCTGGTACCTGCAGCTGCAGCCCCAGAGTGACGAGCCCGAGTGGCGCCTGGTGGGCGAGGCACGCTTCCCCGAGGAGGAGTCCGTGCGCCTGACCCCCGGCCGGGCCGCGCCCGACGGCGACACCTGACATGCCTGAGCGGCAAGGACTCCTGCGCCCATGAGTGACGCTGTCGCTGTCGGCTCGGCGGAGTGCTATCACTGCGGCAGCCGGGTTCCCCCCGGCGCCCCCTGGTCGATCACCCTCGATGACACCCGCCAGCCGCTCTGCTGCCCCGGCTGCGAGGCGGTGGCCCACGCCATCGTCGATGGCGGCCTGGCGAGCTACTACCGCTTCCGCACCGAGCTGCCGGAACGCCCCGACGAGCGCGACACCGTGCGCGCCGAGACCTGGGCGGTGTTCGACGACCCGGGGCTGCAGCGCCAGTTCGTGCACGCGGAAGGCGACGACAGTGGCCGGGTCCACGCCACCCTGGCGGTGGACGGCATCACCTGTGCGGCCTGCGCCTGGCTGATCGAGCACCGCCTCAATGCCCTGCCCGGCGTCGCCTCCAGCGCCGTCAACCTGACCCACCACCGGGTGCGGGTGAGCTGGGACCCCGAGGCGGTCAAGCTGTCGCGGATCCTGGCCGAGATGGCCGCCATCGGCTATCAGGCCCAGCCCTACGAGCCCGACGAGGCCCAGGCGCGCCTGCAGCACGAGGAGCGCATGAACGTGCGCCGGTTGATCATCGCCGCGGTGGGCATGGCCCAGGTGATGATGTTCTCCATCCCCATCTACGTGGCCGGCCCCGAGGGCATCAGCGAGGACTTCCACGCCCTCTTCCACTGGCTCTCCTTCGCCCTGACCACCCCGGTGGTGTTCTTCTCGGCGGCACCCTTCTTCCGCAACGCCGTGCGCGACCTGCGCACCAGGGTGCTAGGCATGGACGTGCCGGTCTCCCTGGCCATCGGCTTCGCCTACGCCGCCAGCGGCTATGCGGTGATCACCGGCAAGGGCGAGGTCTACTTCGATTCGGCGGCGATGTTCACCTTCTTCCTGCTCTTCGGACGCTACGTGGAGGCCCGCGCCCGACGCCGCAGCGGCCACAGCGGCAACGCCATGGCCGGCGCCCTGCCGCTCTCGGCCATTCGCCTCACCGACGAGGGGGAGGAGCGCATCCTCCCGGCCAGCGAGCTGGCCGCCGGCGACCGCGTACTGGTCAAGCCCGGTCACGGCGTGCCCGCCGACGGGGTGATCGAGGACGGTGAATCGAGCCTCGACGAGTCCATGCTGACCGGCGAGTACCTGCCGGTGACCCGGCGCCTGGGCGACACCGTCACCGGTGGCAGCCAGAACATCGAGAGCCCCCTGGTGGTGCGCGTCACCCACGCCGGACGCGACGCCCGCGTCGCCGGCATCGTCGACCTCACCGACCGCGCCTTCGCCAGCCGCCCGCGCCTGGCGCAGATGGCGGCGCGCATGGCCCACCTCTTCGTGCTGCGCCTGCTGGTGGTCACCGCCGTCGTCACCATCGCCTGGTGGTTCATCGACCCGGCGCGCATGCCCTGGATCATGCTCTCGGTGCTGGTGGTCACCTGCCCCTGCGCCCTGGCCCTGGCCACCCCTACCGCGCTCACCGCCGGCCATGGCCAGCTGCGCCGCCGCGGCGTGCTGGTGACCCGCGCCGATGCCATCGAGGCGCTCTCCCAGGTCGACCGGGTGATCCTCGACAAGACCGGCACCCTGACCAGCGGCCAGATGACGCTGGTGGAGACGCGCCCCCTGGGCGGGTTCGATGCCGAGCGGGCGCGCACCCTGGCGGCCGCCCTGGAGGCGCGCTCCGAGCACCCCATCGCCCGGGCCTTCCATCCCTACCGGCTGGCCACGGTGCACGCCTCCGAGATGGCCAGCCGCACCGGCCAGGGCCTCGAGGGCACCCTCGACGGCCGCCGCTGGCGGCTCGGCAAGCCGGCGTTTGCGGCCCCCGAGGCCGACCTCGCTCCCCCCGGCAGGGGGCAGTGGCTGCTGCTCGCCGAGGAGGGCGAGCCGCGGGCCTGGTTCGCCCTGCAGGACCGCATCCGCGAGGATGCCGCCGACACCGTGGCAGCGCTCAAGGCGCTGGGCCTTGCGGTCGAGCTGCTCTCCGGCGACACCCCCGAGGCCGCCGGCGACCTCGCCCGGCGTCTCGACATCCCCACCTGGCGCGGCGGCGCCAG
Source organism: Halomonas sp. A11-A (assembly GCF_003182195.1). Taxonomy (GTDB): domain Bacteria; phylum Pseudomonadota; class Gammaproteobacteria; order Pseudomonadales; family Halomonadaceae; genus Halomonas; species Halomonas alkalicola. Next base: position 137,665 of record NZ_QGTM01000002.1, on the reverse strand, counting down.
CCCCGAGGCGAAGCTTGAGCGCATCCGCGAGTGCCAGGCCGCGGGCGAGAAGGTCGCCATGGTCGGGGACGGCATCAACGACGTGCCGGTGCTGGCCGGTGCCGACGTGGCCATCGCCATGAACGGCGCCACCGACCTGGCACGCACCAGCGCCGATGCCATCCTGCTCAGCCCGCGCCTGTCACGCATCGTCGAGGCGGTCGAGATCAGCCGCGCCACCCGCCGGGTGATGCGCCAGAACATGATCTGGTCGGTGTGCTACAACTTCACCGCCATGCCCATCGCCGCCGTGGGGCTGGTGCCCCCTTGGCTGGCCGCCATGGGCATGTCGGCCAGCTCCCTGGTGGTGGTGGGCAACGCCCTGCGCCTCAACCGCTTCCGCAGCCGCGCCATGCCCGCCGCCCCGCTGCCGACGCCATCCCCTGAACCAGACCGGGTGACCCCATGAGCATTCTCTACCTGCTGATCCCGCTGTCGCTGACCCTGCTGGGCCTGGCCGTCTGGGCCTTCTTCTGGGCGGTCAAGCACGACCAGTTCGAGGACCTGGAGGGCCCCGCCCACCGCATCCTCTTTGACGAGGACGAGAACGACCTCCCCCCCGAGGAGCGCCAGCGGCGCCGCGAGGCCCGCGAGCGCGCCGCGCAGGAGCGCCGCGACGCCGACCCGGAGCCCTGATGGACCCCACCGGTCTCGGCCTGCCGCCCCTCGCGGCGGCCTTCGTCTTCGGCCTGCTGGGGGGCGCCCACTGCATCGGCATGTGCGGCGGCATCATGAGTGCCCTGACCTTCGCCGTGCCCCCCAGCATGCGCTCCCCGGCGCGCCTCGCGGGCCTGCTGCTGGGCTACAACCTGGGGCGCATCGGGAGCTACATGGTGGCCGGCGCCCTGGCCGCCGCCCTCGGCACCCTGCTCAGCCTCACCCCCGGCATGCGCCTCCTCCTGCAGGGCCTTGCCGCCGTGATGCTGATCCTGATGGCGCTCTATATCGCCGACTGGTGGAAGGGGCTGCTGCGGGTCGAGGCGCTGGGCAGGCGGCTGTGGCGCCACCTGGAGCCGGTGGGCCGGCGTCTGATGCCGGTGGTGAGGGCGCCCCAGGCCGTGGCGCTCGGCGCGGTGTGGGGCTGGCTGCCCTGTGGGCTGGTCTACTCGATGCTGGCCTGGAGCCTGGCCATGGCCGACCCGCTCAAGGGGGCCGCCCTGATGGGCGCCTTCGGCCTCGGCACCCTGCCGGCGCTGCTCGCCACCGGCCTGGCGGCGCGCCAGCTGGGGGGGCTGATTCGTCACCGGGCCACCCGCAGCATCGCCGCGCTGTCGATCATCGCCTTCGCCCTGTGGCAGCTGTGGCTGATGCTGCCCGCACAGGGTCACGGCTGATTCGGCACTATTCCACGCCGGATTGACGCAGCTCAACGCCGCCGGCGCCAAGCCGCCCTAGTATGGAGAGCACACCCATAGCCGGGAGCGCCGTCATGCCTGTTCAGGCGACACGCAACGATCGCGCCGGGCCATCCTGGACTGCCGGCGGCAGGCCCTCGACGCAGTACCATGACCACGACGGATCGCACTACCTCACCTACCCCGACGCCGCTCGCCTGGCGACGGGGGGCGGCCCCGCGGCGCTGACCCGGGCCCTGACCGAGCGCTCCCCCGGCGCGCCGCTGGCGCTGCACGTGCGCCTGCCCTTCTGCCGGCAGGCCTACCGCTTCTGCGCCTCCCAGCGGGTACCCTCACGGGACAGCCGCCAGGCCGAGCCCTACCTCACGCGGCTCGACCGCGAGATGGTGCTGGTGAGCCGCCTGCTGGGCCGCCTCCCGGCCGTGCAGCGCCTGCACTGGGGCGGCGGCGCCCCCGCCTTCCTCTCCTTGGACCAGATGGGCGACCTGTTCGATCGCCTCGACGCCCGCTTCGGGCTGTCCGGCGCCCGAGAGCGCGACTTCAGCATCGAGATCGCCCCCCGCGAGGCCGATGTCTTCACCCTGCGCCACCTGCAGGCACTGGGCTTCAACCGCCTGAGCCTCGGCGTCCAGGAGCTCGACCTGCGCGTCCAGAAGGCAATCAACCGGGTCCAGCCCCGGGTGCTGACCGAGTCCCTGGTGGACGAGGCCGAACGCCTCGGCTTCCACTCCCTCAACCTCGACCTGACCGTGGGCCTGCCGCTGCAGACCCCCCACGGCTTCGGCGAAACCGTGGAGCAGGTGATCGCCATGACCCCGGCGCGCATCACCCTGCGCCGCTACGCCCATCTGCCGGCGCGCTACCGCCCCCAGCGCGAGATCGACGCCGAGGACCTGCCCGACGCCGCCACCCGCCTGGCGATCCTCGCGGCGGCTCGCCAGCGGCTGGATGACGCCGGCTACGTGCATATCGGGCTCGGTCAGTTTGCCCGCCCCGATGACAGCCTGGCCCAGGCCCTGGGGGAGGGCCACCTGGCCCGCGACCTGCAGGGCTACACCCCCTACCCGCCCGGCGACCAGGTCGGCCTCGGAGTCGCCGCCCTCAGCCGGGTCGGCGATACCCTGACCCGCAACGCCCTGAGCCTGGCCGACTACGAGGCGGCGCTGGACGCCAGCCAGCTGCCCGCCGGCGCCGCCCACCGGCTGGACGCGGTCGACCGCCTGCACCGGGATGCCATCGAGGCGCTCGCCTGTCGGCGCGAACTGGACCCGGCCGCACTCTCGCAGGCCCATGGGCGCGACGCCGGCGCGGCCCTGGCCGGTTCCCTCGAGCGCCTCGCCCCCTTCTGCGAAGCGGGGCTGCTCGAGCGCCACGGCGAGCGCCTACGGGTGACCCCCGACGGGCTCTGGGGCCTGACCCAGCTGCTCGCCGCCTTGGACCCCGCGGCCACCCCGGCGGCGTGACGGGGCGGACGGGCCTACCTCCTTGGAGGTGGTTTGCCCTGCCCGAAGTTTCCCCCATAATGGCCGGCATGCTCATGATCAAGGAGGAGGCGGCCATGGCCGATAGCCTGACCGGACGGCGGCACTCTGTACTGCACGAGACTCGCTGCCAGACCTGCAGCCTGAGCTCGCTCTGCCTGCCGCTGGCCCTCGAGGTTCAGGACATGGACCAGTTCGACGCCATCATCCGCCGGCGCGCCCCCCTCAAGAAGGGCGAGACCCTGTTCCGCCAGAACAGTCCCTTCACCAGCGTCTATGCGGTGCGCTCGGGCAGCCTCAAACAGGTGACCACCGAGGGCAGCGGCGACGACCAGCTGACCAACTTCTACCTGCCCAGCGAGCTGGTGGGGCTGGACGGCATCGACGAGGAGCAGTATCCCGGCAGCGTGGTGGCCCTGGAGACCACCACCGTGTGCGAGATTCCCTTCGATCGCCTGGACCAGCTGTCGGAGTCCCTCCCCGAGTTGCGCGGCCAGCTCTATCGCAGCATGAGCAAGGAGCTGCGCGACGACCGTCGCATGATGCGCCTGCTCTCACGCAAGACCGCCGACCAGCGCCTGGCCAGCTTCTTCACCAGCCTCTCCGACCGCTTCCGCCGGCGCGGCTACTCCCCCTACAGCTTCCGGCTCTCCATGTCCCGGGCCGATATCGGCAACTACCTGGGCCTGGCGGTGGAGACCGTCAGCCGCATCCTGGGCCGCTTCCAGAGCCAGGGCCTGGTGGAGGTCTCGGGCCGCGAGGTGCATATCCTCGACCTGGAGTCGCTGATTCAGGTTGCCGAGGAGGAAGGGGCCAAGTAGCCCCTATTCATTGAAAAGTTCGATGCGGCTGGCCTGCCGTCGCGCCTGTGTCTCCTCGAGCCCCGCGAAGTCGAACAGCTCGCGGTCGGCCAGCTGCGACGGCGCCACGTTGGTCACCGCCTTGAACATGCTCTCCAGGCGCCCGGGGTGTTTCTTCTCCCATTCGGCGAGCATCTCCTTGACCACCTGGCGCTGCAGGTTGGGCTGGGAGCCGCACAGGTTACAGGGGATGATCGGGAACGCCATCAGCCGGGCAAACTCGGCGATATCCGCCTCGCGGCAGTAGGCCAGCGGGCGGATCAGGATGTTCTTGCCGTCGTCGGAGAGCAGCTTGGGGGGCATGGCCTTGAGGCTACCGCCGAAGAAGAGGTTGAGGAACAGCGTCTCGAGGATGTCCTCGCGATGGTGGCCCAGGGCAATCTTGGTGGCGCCGATCTCCGCGGCGAAGCCGTAGAGGGAGCCGCGGCGCAGCCGCGAGCAGAGCGCGCAGGTGGTCTTGCCCTCCGGCGTCTTCTCCTTGACCACCGAGTAGGTGTCGCGCTCGAGGATATGGTACTCGACGCCGATGGACTCGAGGTACTCGGGCAGCACCTGCTCGGGGAAACCGGGCTGCTTCTGGTCGAGGTTGACCGCCACCAGCGAGAAGTCGATCGGGGCGTTGCGCTGCAGGCTGCGCAGGATCGAGAGCAGGGTGTAGCTGTCCTTGCCGCCGGAGAGGCAGACCATCACCCTGTCGCCCTCGTGGATCATGCCGTAATCGATGATGGCATTGCCGACCTGGCGGCGCAGGCGCTTCTGGAGCTTGTTGAACTCGCGCCTGCCCCGGGCATCCAGGGCATCGAGGAGCGGCGAGGGGGCCTCCTGCTGCGGGGAGCCCCCCGCGGCGGGAGTCCCGGCGTCGGTGTCGCGGGGGTCGAAGGTCACGGCGTCTTGCATGTCGGTCGGCGCTGCCAGTGCGGGCAAAAATGACGGGCGCCCATCCTACCACCGCCGGCGACGTCAGGCGACGCCATCGCGCTTCAGGCGTCGCCCCGCAGGGCGCTGGTCTCGCGCTCCAGGCGCAGGAAGATCAGCGCCGTGGTCACCGCATCCCCCAGCGCCGTATGGCGCCCCATCACCGGCACGTCCAGCAGCTCGGCCACCTTCTCGAAGCGCGGCGCCGACTCCACCTCGGGGTGGCGGCGGCGCAGGCGGCGCAGATACTGCTGGGCCACGTCGATGGTGGCGTTGGGCAGCTCGAAGCCGAGGCGCGGGCGCAACTCGCGATTGAGGATCGCCAGGTCGAAGGCCAGGTGCCAGCCCACCAGCGGGCGATTGCCGACGAAATCGAGCAGGCGGTTGAGTGCCTCATCCACCGCCATGCCGCCCTCCAGGTCGATGCCGCGCAGGCCGTGGATGCGGATCGAATCGCCACACAGCGAGGCCGGGCGCGCCAGACGCAGGTCCAGGGATTCGCTGGTCAGCACCCGGTCACCGCGCACCTTGACGGCGGCGATGGAGACCAACTCCGCGCTGCGCGTATCCAGCCCGGTGGTCTCGGTATCGATGACCACCATCTCGTCACCGGTATAGGGGTGAAAGAGCCAGGCGTAGTCGCCGTTGGCGTGCCGTCTTCGGTCGGCAGCGCGCCGCAGGACCTTGAGCATGTGGAGCCTCCTGTTGTGATTGTCGTTCCTTCGTGCATCGTCATGCCTTCGTGCGGCCTCGGGCCGTCACGAATACTCCAGATGAAAGCGGTGCGAAAGGCGCTGCTTGAAGTCCTTGACGATATGCAGCGCCTCGCGCAGCAGGTCGCGCTCCAGCGAGGAGAGCTCCTGCACCACCACGCGGTCGGGCTTGCGCTCGCCACCGCTGTCCAGATGGGCGAGCTGCTGCTTGAGGCGCAGCTCGGTGAACAGCGACAGCGCCTCACCGAGGTCCTCGGCGAAGCGCGGCTCTAGGCGGCCATCCGCCGCCAGGGCGTCCAGCCGCTCCAGGGTGGAGGTGGGACGGATGCGCCGCTCCAGGGCCATCACCCGCACCCCGTGAACGATGGGAAAGATGCCGCCCTTCTTGATGTCGATGCCATGCTGGGGCCGCTTGAGCGAGCCGAAGAGCGTCAGCGGCGTGGAGAAGCGCAGGATGGTGCGGGCGAAGTAGGAGAGCAGCAGCTCGTTCCCGGAGCAGCGCGCGAACAGCTCGTCGCGTACCCGGTCGAGCAGGGCCGGGTTGCCGGCCACCGCATGGGAGTCGAGCATGATGGCGAGCTTCATCAGGCTGTCGCCGTCCCGCCTCTCGGCCCAGCGGGCGATGCGCTCGCGCCACTGGGTCACGGTGCCGACCCACTCGGGGTTGGAGACCATGATGTTGCCGGGACAGGGCGGGTAGCCCAGCTCGATCAGGGTCTCGGTGAACCGCTGCATCTGCTCGGCGCAGTTGGGCCACTCAAGGTCGTCGGTCAGGATCAGGCCGTTGTCCTGGTCGGTCTTGAGGATCTGCTCGCCGCGCCCCTCGCTGCCCATCACCATCAGGCAGCTGTCACGGTGATAGCCTTCGTCGACCAGGAAGCCCCAGGCCTTGCTCATGATCCGCCCGTTGAGCGCCGCCAGCAGACCCATGGCGAAGCGCAGCTTGACCCCCTGGGCCATCAGCGCCTTGACCAGCTCCGGGGTGCGGCGACTGGCGGCCGCCAGCGCCTCGAGGCTCTCGGCCTGCTCGACCTGCAGGCTGACCACGTAGCTGCGGCTCGAGAAGTAGCTGAGCACGTCGGTGAGCTCGACGACCCCCATCGGCGCCTCCTTCTCCACCACCACCACCCGCTCCACCTTGTGGCGGGTCATGACCACCAGCGCCTCGAACAGGTACTGCCCCGGCCCCACCGTGATCAGCTCGGCGCTGCCGATCCCGTCCAGGGCACTGTCGCGGTCGCGCTCCTCCACCACCAGGGCGTTGAGCAGGTCGGTCTTGGTGATCATGCCGGGGCCGTCATCACCCGCCACCAGCAGGCTGTCGGCATGGCGCTCGTTGATGGTGGTCACCGCCTCGGCGATGGTCGTGGCGGCCGGCACGATCAGCGGCTCACGCATGCACTCGTCGACCCGGGCCAGCATGAAGCCGGCCATGGTCACCCCGCCTTCGGCACGCTGCTCGGTCAGCAGGCGCGCCTTGTGGGCCAGGGTCTGGCGGAAGAACTCGGCGAAGGGGGGACAGTCATCGCAGAGCTCGAGAAAGAGCGCCTTGGGCAGCAGGTAACAGAGGCTCTCCTGCTCGGCACGGAAGCGGTAGCGGCACTTGCCGTTGAGAATGCTGATAGCGCCGAACAGGTCGCCGCGGGTGTAGTGGCCGATGCGCGAGCGGGCCGCGGGCAGGGTGGGGTCGACTTCCGCCACCTCCCCCTTGTGGATCAGGAAGAGGTTCTCACCGGCCTGCCCCGTTTCGAGGATGATCTCGTCGCGATCGAAGTAGGCCAGGTCCACGCCCTGGCGAACCCGCTCGCGGCCTGCCTCGTCGAGCAGGGTGAACGGCGGTTGGGAAAGATCGACCTCGACCATGGCGCAGACCTCGCGGGCGGCATCCCGACTCGGGCCTCCCTGTCGCGCCACCGCCAGCAGGCGATCGACAGACGAGGGGGCCGGAGAGGAAAACGGCGTTGTGGCCGCCACCAGATGATTGTTGGGGTTGTTGTTGGGTCTCGTAGGACTGGTGGCAGCATAGCAACCTCCCTGTCGCCCTTATAAGCTAGACGATCGTCTCCCCCTTTGGCCCCCTATACGATCGTCCAAGCCTCGCCCGCGAACGCAGCGACCCTGCGACTTTGGTCTTCCTCCGCCTCCTTAGACGATCGTCCAAGCCGTGTCGCGCCCGCCCCCGACCGCCCCTCTCACACCCCCTATACCATCGTCCTAATCTGGCTGACGTACCTCGTGTAACTCAGCAGAAACACGCCCCCATCCTTTTGATTGACAAGGATTCGTTGACACCGCATTGAATCGTATTTTTCTCATGATACGAAAGTCTGGGATTCATTTTCGCCACTCATTGCCCACTATCCACCATGCATCATGCAGGGCAATCGCACGACAACGATGCCTGCCGACACCGGCGAGATACGGGCCACCGGCCCTCTCACAGTCGGGATCTACCCCAAGGCTCGCAACGGCCTGACACAAGACATGCGATTGCCCTGGTGACCCGCAACCGACAGACCCCCAGTTCCCAACCCCACCAATAACAAGTGGAGAACACGACAATGGCAGAAGAGAAAGTCGATTCGTCCGAATACTGGAAGGCGAACGTACGCCTGATCACGGGATGCCTGATCGTCTGGGCCTTCGTTTCCTATGGCTGCGCCATCCTCTTCCGGCCCCTGCTCTCCGGCATTTCCGTGGGCGGCACCGACCTGGGCTTCTGGTTCGCCCAGCAGGGCTCCATCCTTACCTTTATCGCGCTGATCTTCTTCTACGCCTGGAAGATGAACAAGCTCGATCAGAAATTCGGTCTGGGGGAGTAATCCAGCATGAGCCAATTTGCCATCAACCTGCTGTTCGTAGGGGCCTCCTTCGCCCTCTACATCGGCATCGCGATCTGGGCCCGTGCGGGTTCCACCAAGGACTTCTACGTGGCGGGCGGCGGCGTCCACCCGGTGACCAACGGCATGGCCACCGCCGCCGACTGGATGTCCGCGGCGTCGTTCATCTCCATGGCCGGCCTGCTCGCCTCCGGCGGCTACGCCAACTCCTCGTTCCTGATGGGCTGGACCGGCGGCTACGTGATCCTTGCCATGCTGCTGGCGCCCTACCTGCGCAAGTTCGGCAAGTTCACCGTGCCGGACTTCATCGGTGACCGTTTCTACAGCAAGGCGGCACGCCTGGTGGCCGTCATCTGCCTGATCGTGGCCTCCGTGACCTACGTCATCGGCCAGATGACCGGTGCCGGCGTCGCCTTCTCGCGCTTCCTCGAGGTCTCCAACACCTGGGGCATCTGGATCGCCGCGGCCATCGTCTTCCTCTATGCGGTATTCGGCGGCATGAAGGGCATCACCTACACCCAGGTGGCCCAGTACATCGTACTGATCATCGCCTACACCATTCCGGCGGTCTTCATCGCCTTCCAGCTGACCGGCAACCCCATTCCGATGTTCGGCATGTTCAGCACCCATAGCGAATCCGGCGTGCCGCTGCTGCAGAAGCTCAACGAGGTCGTGGTCGCCCTGGGCTTCCAGGACTACACGGCGGACGTGGACAACAAGCTCAACATGGTGCTGTTCACCCTGTCGCTGATGGTGGGTACCGCGGGTCTGCCCCACGTCATCATCCGCTTCTTCACCGTGCCCAAGGTGGCCGACGCTCGCTGGTCTGCCGGCTGGGCCCTGGTCTTCATCGCCCTGCTCTACCTCACCGCACCGGCCGTGGGCTCCATGGCGCGCCTCAACCTGATGACCACCGTCTATCCGGAGATGACCGGCCAGGTCGAGGACTACGAGTCCGCCGCCGCCGAGCCGATCCTCTACGAGGACCGTCCCGAGTGGTTCCGCACCTGGGAAGACACCGGCCTGATCACCTTCAACGATCTCAACAACGACGGTCGCATCCAGTTCTACAACGATGCCAACCCGGAGTTCGACGAGGTCGCCGAGCGTCGCGGCTGGGCAGGCAACGAGCTGTCGGTCAACAACGACATCCTGGTACTGGCCAACCCCGAGATCGCCAACCTGCCCGCCTGGGTCATCGGCCTGATCGCCGCCGGCGGTATCGCGGCTGCGCTCTCCACCGCCGCGGGCCTGCTGCTGGCCATCTCCTCGGCCATCAGCCACGACCTGATCAAGACCATGATCAACCCCAACATCTCCGAGAAGGGCGAGATGCTGGCGGCGCGGATCTCCATGGGCGGTGCCATCCTGCTGGCCACCTACCTGGGCCTCAACCCGCCGGGCTTCGCCGCCCAGACGGTGGCCCTCGCCTTCGGTATCGCCGGCGCCTCGCTGTTCCCGGCGCTGATGATGGGGATCTTCTCCAAGCGGGTGAACAACGTGGGCGCGGTTGCCGGCATGCTGACCGGTCTGATCGCCACCCTGCTCTACATCTTCACCTACCTGGGCTGGTTCTTCATTCCGGGCACCAACATGCTGCCCAACACCCCGGACAACTGGATCCTGGGCATCTCCCCGCTCTCCTTCGGCGCGGTGGGTGCGGTCATGAACTTCGCGGTTGCCTTCGCACTCTCCAGTGTCACCCAGGAGCCGCCGCAGGAGATCCAGGACCTGGTGGAGAGCGTGCGCTATCCCAAGGGTGCTGGCACTGCCATCGACCACTAAGCCATAATGGCCCCTGGCCCGGCTCGCCGGGCCAGTCATTCCCCACCGATCGGGCTTCCCTAGGGAAGCCCGATCGCTTTGAGCAAGGACACTTCATGATTTGGCACTTGATCGCGGCGATCTTCGCCGGCCTCGGCGCCGCCGGCATCGGCATGCTGCTGCGCATGGCCAGCGGCAAGCGCCTGCCGACCTGGATCATCCCGGTGTTCGGCGGCCTGGGCATGCTCGGCTACCAGATCCACTACGAGTACTCCTGGTTCAGCCACAAGCAGGCACAGCTGCCCGCCACCGCCAGCGTGGTGGCGGTGGAGCACGGCTCGATGTTCTGGCGCCCCTGGACCTACGCCTTCCCCATGGCCAACGCCTTCAGCGTGGTGGATCGCGACAGCATGGCCGAGCGCGATGCCAACGGCGAGAGGCTGGTCGAGTACATCCGCTACCGCTTCGAGAAGCAGCACGTGGACCTGGTCACCCACCAGGCCTGGCTGATCAACTGCGACACCCGCGAGACCCTGCCGCTGATCGGCGAGGAACGCCGGCCGCGTTTCGAGGCGATGCGCACCCTCGACGAGGATGATGCCCTCTATCGGGCGCTCTGCCAGGAGACCTGAGGCCCGCCGCCTGCCTTCCCGGGGCACATTGCCCTAGAATGGGCGCCAGACCCGAGGGAGAAAGCCCATGTTCTCAGGCTGGCTGCTGGTTGCCATATCGCTGCTCTATATCGCCGTGCTGTTCGGCATCGCCTGGCGTGGCGATCGCCGGGCCAAGGAGCACGGCGCCAGCCATCGCCGGCCCATCATCTACAGCCTGGCGCTGGCCATCTACTGCACCTCCTGGAGCTTCTACGGCGCCGTCGGCCAGGCCGCCACCGGCGGCTGGTCCTTCGCCAGCATCTACGTGGGGCCGATCCTCACCTTCCTGCTGTTCTGGCCGGTGCTGGCCAAGATGATCCGCGTTGCCAAGCACCAGAACGTCACCTCCATCGCCGACTTCATCGCCTCGCGCTACGGCAAAACCCAGTCCCTGGCGGCCTTTGCCAGCCTGGTCGCGCTGATCGGCACCCTCCCCTACATCGCCCTGCAGCTCAAGGCAGTCTCCACCTCCTTTAGCGTACTCACCGATGCTGGTGACCCCACCCGCACGCCACTATTCGCCGACACCGCCTTCTTCGCCGCCCTGGTAATGGCCGCCTTCGCTGTGCTGTTCGGAACGCGCCATACCGATGCCACCGAACACCACGAAGGGCTGATCCACGCCGTGGCCTTCGAGTCGCTGGTCAAGCTGCTAGCCTTCATGATCCTCGGCGCCTACGTCACCTGGGGCATGTTCGATGGCCTCGCCGAGCTCCTCGCCCAGGCGGAGGTGCAACTGGAGCTGCAGCGCCAGCTGGCCCAGCAGGAGTTCGGCCAGAGCTTCTGGGCCCAGACCCTGCTGGCGATGCTGGCGGTGCTCTGCCTGCCGCGCCAGTTCCACGTGGCGGTGGTGGAGAACACTCACCGCGACGATGCCGCCAAGGCGCGCTGGCTCTTCCCGCTCTACCTGGCGGCCTTCGCCCTCTTCGTGCTGCCGCTGGCCGCTGCCGGCCTGACCCTATTCGCCGACAGCGCCATCGAGCCGGATACCTACGTGTTGGCGCTCCCCATGGCGGCAGGCAGTGAATGGCTCACCCTGCTCACCTTCATCGGTGGCTTCTCGGCGGCCACCGGCATGGTAATCGTGGCCACCGTGGCAGTCTCGATCATGATCTCCAACGAGATCGTCATCCCGGCGCTGTTCCGGCTGCGCTGGTTCGACACCAAGGCCCGCGACTACGGTCGCCTGGTACTGCGCACCCGGCGCTTCACCATCGCCGTGGTGCTGGCCATGGCCTACGGCTTCTACCAGTTGATTGGTGAGTTCACCCCGCTGGCCTCCATCGGCATGCTCTCCTTTGCCGCCGCCGCCCAGTTTGCACCGGCGCTGATCGGCGGTCTCTACTGGAAGCGCGGCAACCGCCTGGGGGTGGTCGTCGGGATGAACGCCGGCTTCGCCATCTGGGCCTACAGCCTGCTGATGCCAGCCATGATCACCACTGGGGTACTGCCGGCCCACTGGATCGATGGCGGCCCCCTGGGTGTTGCCTGGCTCTCCCCCACCTCGCTGTTCGGTCTCAATGTGGGGGATAGCTTCACCCATGGCGTGATGCTCTCGTTGGGGGTGAACCTCTTCTTCTACATCTTCGTCTCGCAGATCACCTCCCAGCGGGTCGTGGAGCGCATCCAGGCCTCGCTGTTCGTGGACAGCGTCGAGACCCGCCAAACCTCGGTAAACCGCCCCTGGAGCGGCGCCACCACGGTGGGCGATCTCAAGGTACTGTGCGAGCGCTTCCTGGGTGCCGGCCAGGTGAGCCGCGCCTTCGATGACTACGCCAGGCGCAGCGGCTCACCACTAGAGGATGGCACCCGCGCCTCCATCGACGTGATCCAGTTTACCGAACGCCTGCTCGCCTCGGTGCTCGGCGCCTCATCGGCGCGTATCGTGGTCAACTCGGCGCTGCAGGGGCGCGGCATCGGCATCTCGGATGTGATCTCCATCGTCGACGAGGCCTCCCAGGTGCTGGAGTTCAACCGCGCCTTGCTCCAGGCCACCATCGAGAACATCAACCAGGGCATCAGCGTGGTGGATCAGAACCTACGCCTGGTGGTGTGGAATCAGCGCTACCTGGAGCTCTTCCGCTTCCCCGACCATCTGATCCGGGTCGGCACGCCCATGGAGAAGGTCTTCCGCTACAACGCCCACAATGGCGAGTACGGGCCCGGTGACCCTGAGGAGCATGTCCAACTGCTACTCGACAATATCCGCGCAGGCCAGCCCCACCGCTACGTGCGCTACCGCCAGGATGGCAGCGTGCTGGAGGTGCAGGGCAACCCCATGCCCGGCGGCGGCTTCGTCTACACCTACCAGGACATCACCCAGCAGAAGCGCATCGAGGAGGCGCTGATCCGCTCGGAGAACAACATTCGTATCTACACAGACAATGTGCCCGCGCTGATCGCCTACTTCGACAAGGAGTGCCGCTACCTCTTCACCAACCGCGCCTACGAGCAGGCCTTCGGCATCGATCGCAACGCGGTGATCGGCAAGCGGGTCCAGGACGTGGTGCCGCCGGAGATGGCTCGCGAGCGCGAACCCTGGATCGAACGGGCGCTGTCCGGCGAGCGGGTCAGCTTCGAGGTGTCGCTGCGTCTCCCCGAGGGGCGCCGCTACATGCTGGTGACCTACACCCCCCACTTCGGCGACAGCGGGGCGATCTTGGGCTTCTTCGCCCTCTATCAGGACATCACCGAGCGGCGCCTGGCGGAGATCGCCCTCAAGGAGACCAACGAGACCCTGGAGGAGCGGGTCCGCGAGCGCACCCAGGCGCTCTCCGAGGCCAACGCCGCCCTGCGCCAGGAGAACCGCGTGCGCGCCGAGGCCGAGCTGGCGCTGCGCCAGGCCAAGCAGCTGGCGGAGGACGCCAACGCCTCCAAGACCCGCTTCCTGGCCGCCGCCAGCCACGACCTGCTGCAGCCGCTCAACGCCGCCCGGCTGTTCACCTCGGCGCTCTCCCAGGAGATGGAGCCCGACATCATACGGCGCACCATCGGCCATATCGACAACTCGCTGCAGGCCGCCGAGGAGCTGCTGGGCACCCTGCTCGATATCTCCAAGCTCGATGCTGGCGCCCTCACCCCCCGGCGCAGCCACTTCGCGCTGGCCGACATCTTCCGGCCGCTGCGCGCCGAGTTCGAGGTGATGGTGGAGGATCGCGGCCTCGACCTGATGGTGGTGCCGACCCGGGCCTGGGTCGACAGCGATGCCCAGATGCTGCGCCGGATCATCCAGAACTTCCTCTCCAATGCCATCCGCTACACCCAGGAGGGCCGGGTGCTACTGGGGTGTCGCCGCCAGGGCGACCGCCTCTCCATCCAGGTGTGGGACTCGGGCCCCGGCATTCCCGAGTCCAAGCAGGCGGAGATCTTCCAGGAGTTCCGCCGCCTCGACCAGGCCTCGCGCCACAAGGAGAGCGAGAAGGGGCTGGGGCTCGGGCTCTCCATCGCCGACCGCATGAGTCGGGTGCTCGACCACCCCATCACGGTGCGCTCGTGGGAGGGCTCGGGGACCATGTTCGCGGTCAGCGTGCCGATGGTGGCCCCACGCAGCGAGGCGCAGCAGGCCGAAGAGGCCGCCTCGCCCAAGCGCGCCGGCAACAAGCTGATCGGCACCCGGATCCTGTGCATCGACAACGAGACCCTGATCCTCGAGGGGATGAAGGCGATGCTCTCCGGCTGGGGCTGCGAGGTGTTCACCGCCACCAGCATCGGCGGCGCCAAGTCGGTGCTGCGCCACCTCGACGGCGACCCCGACGCGATCCTGGCTGACTACCACCTGGACAACGAGGTGACCGGCCTGATGGCCCTGGAGGCGCTCGGCGAGCGGCTGGCCGGCGCGGTGCCCGGCATCGTCATCACCGCCGACCGCACCGAGGAGGTGGCCGATGAGGTCAGGCGCGCCGGCTACCAGCTGCTGCTCAAGCCGGTGCGCCCCGCCGCCCTGCGCGCCCTGCTCACCCGCACCCTGCAGGCCAGCCGAGCGGCGCAGTAGGCTGAATCCCCAAAGCGAGGGGCAGGAGCTGCTGCGTGAAACGAGAGGCGCCGGGGACAGGTCTGGAGGGGGTCCGGGGACCAGGGATGGCCGAGGTAGCGCCCAGGGAGGGGCTCACAGCGCCCCCGATCAGACCTGTCGCCGGGACAGCCTCGAGCAACTGAAGTGGTCCTCGGCACCTACCACAAGCAAGAAACCCACCGTTTGGTGGGTTTCTGCATTTCCTTCAAGCTTATGCCTTGGCGCCTGGCGTCAGGACTCCACCTTCGGCGGCTCCACCTCGAGCTTCTGGGCGGCGATCACCGCCTGGGTGCGGGAGTGCACGCCGAGCTTGCGCAGGATGGCGGTGACGTGGGCCTTGATGGTGGCCTCGGAGACGCTGAGCTCGTAGGCGATCTGCTTGTTGAGCAGGCCCTCGGTGAGCATGTTGAGCACGCGGAACTGCTGCGGGGTCAGCGAGGCGATCGCCTCGGCGAACTTCGCCTCTTCCTCGTTGGCCTCGCCCATGGCCGCGGCCAGCTCGGCGGGCAGCCACACCTCGCCGTCGAGGATCTCCCCCACCGCCTCGGCGATCAGCTGCAGCGAGGAGGACTTGGGGATGAAGCCGGAGGCGCCGTAGTCGATGGCGCGGCGCACCACATAGGGCTCGTCGCTGCCCGAGACCACCGCCACCGGGATATCCGGGGTCTGGCCGCGCAGCTGGATCAGGCCGGAGAAGCCGTGGGCGCCGGGCATGTGCAGGTCGAGCAGGATCAGGTCGGCATCCGGATGGCGGGTGACCACCTCGGCGGTCGCCTCCATGGTGTCGGACTCGACGATCTCGGCCTGGGGGGCCAGCTGACGCAGCGCCTGGGTGAGGGCTGCGCGGAACAGCGGATGGTCATCGGCGACGATGAATTTCTGGGCAAAGGCCATGGATTCTCCTCCGGTTCCTCTGGCAGCGGGCATCGTCCGCCACTCGGGCTCTTGTATGACTGTGGGGCATGTTACCCCATGGCAGAGCCGATTCCCAAGCGCTCCGGCCACATTGTCGACAACATTGACCAACGGATCAAAAAAGCCGGCCACGAAGGCCGGCTCGACGGTACAGCGCTGGCGCGAAAATCAGCGCACGGCGCGGTTCTCGATCAGGTCATCCACCACGCTCGGGTCGGCCAGGGTGCTGGTATCGCCCAGGCCGTCGCACTCGTTGGCGGCGATCTTGCGCAGGATGCGACGCATGATCTTGCCGGAGCGGGTCTTGGGCAGGCCCGGGGCCCACTGGATGACGTCGGGCGAGGCGATCGGACCGATCTCCTTGCGCACCCACTGGGTCAGCTCCTTCTTGAGCTCGTCGGTGGGCTCCACGTCGCCGGTCAGGGTCACGTAGATGTAGATGCCCTGGCCCTTGATGTCGTGGGGGAAGCCCACCACGGCGGCCTCGGCCACGGCCTCGTGGGCCACCAGCGCCGACTCGATCTCGGCGGTGCCCATGCGGTGGCCGGAGACGTTGATCACGTCGTCGACGCGGCCGGTGATCCAGTAGTAGCCATCCTCGTCGCGGCGGCAGCCGTCGCCGGTGAAGTAGACGCCCTTGTAGGTGGAGAAGTAGGTCTGGATGAAGCGCTCGTGGTCACCCCAGATGGAGCGCGCCTGACCCGGCCAGGAGTCGGTGATCACCAGGTTGCCGTCCACGGCGCCCTCGAGGGTGTTGCCCTCGCTGTCGTAAAGCGCCGGCTGCACGCCGAAGAACGGCAGGGTGGCGGAACCCGGCTTGAGCGGGGTGGCACCGGGCAGCGGCACGATCATGATGCCGCCGGTCTCGGTCTGCCACCAGGTGTCGACGATCGGGCACTTCGAGTTGCCGATCACTCGGTAGAACCACTCCCAGGCCTCGGGGTTGATGGGCTCGCCCACCGAGCCGAGGATGCGCAGGGTGTCGCGCTGGCTGGAGTCCATCACGCTGTCGCCGTGGGCCATCAGGGCGCGGATGGCGGTGGGCGCGGTGTAGAGGATGTTGATCTTGTGCTTGTCGACGATCTCGCCCATGCGGCCATGGGTCGGATAGCTCGGCACGCCCTCGAACATCAGGGTGGTGCCGCCGTTGGCCAGCGGGCCGTAGACGATGTAGCTGTGGCCGGTGACCCAGCCCACGTCGGCGGTGCACCAGTAGATCTCGCCCTCCTGATAGTCGAAGACGTACTGGTGGGTGAGGCTGGCGTAGACCAGGTAGCCGCCGGTGGTGTGCTTGAGGCCCTTGGGCGCGCCGGTGGAGCCGGAGGTGTAGAGGATGAACAGCGGATCCTCGGCGTTCATTTCCTCGGCCGGGCAGTCGGTGGACTGCTTGTCGACCAGGTCGCCGTACCAGACGTCACGCCCTTCGTTCCACTCGATCTCGCCGCCGGTGCGCTTGACCACCAGCACGTTCTGGCACACCTCGGTGCCCTTGCGGGTCAGGGCCGCATCGACGTTGTCCTTGAGCGGCACGTGCTTGCCACCGCGCACGGACTCGTCGGCGGTGATCACCAGCTTGGAGCTGGCACCGATCACGCGCTGGGCCAGGGCATCCGGGGAGAAGCCGCCGAACACCACGGAGTGCACCGCCCCGATGCGGGCACAGGCCAGCATGGCCACGGCGGCCTCGGGGATCATCGGCATGTAGAGGGTGACCACATCGCCCTTGCCGATGCCCAGCTCCTTCAGGGCATTGGCCAGCTGGCAGGTACGCGCGTGCAGCTCGCGGTAGCTGATGTGGGCGGACTCATCGGGGCTGTCGCCTTCCCAGATGATGGCGGTCTGGTCGCCGCGGGTTTCCAGGTGGCGATCGAGGCAGTTGGCGCTGGCGTTGAGGGTGCCGTCCTCGAACCAGCGGATGTCCACGTTGTGCGGATCGAAGCTGGTGTGCTTGATCTTGGTGGGCGCCTTGACCCAGTCGATGCGCTTGGCCTGCTCGGCCCAGAAGGCATCGGGGTCGTCCACGGACTGCTGGTACATCGCCTCGTACTTCGCCTTGTCGGCCCAGGCCTTGGCGGCGATGTCGTCGCGCACCGGATAGACGTTCTGCTGATCGCTCATGGAAGTGCCTCTGTCCTTGGGATGGCCCCGTCAGGTGAGTGATGCCGGGCAACCGTACGTTGGGATTGTGTGGGGACGCCCGACGCCATTTAAGGTGGACTCAGCATACTCTCGCCCGGCGCCACTTCCCCTTAGACATTGGTATGAACAATTTTCTTTTTAAAAACATAATGTTAGACGGCACTTTCAAACACCTCCAGGCCAAGATAGACCAAGGTCTGAGCGCAGTGGCGGCAGCGATAACGCTGCCCCTGCCGGGCCAGCGCATGGCGACGAGCGCTGAAGGCATGCTCGCGGCAGTCGCAGGCGTAGCGGTGGGGCGCCGGGCTCGCCCGGCCGGTATCGAAGCGGTGGGTAGTGCGGGGCGCCAGGCCGAACAGCTCGCGCATCACCGTCTGCCACTCGCGGCCGTGGGGGCGTACCCGGGGGCCATCTTCCAGGTGGTGAACGAGCCAGTGAGCCATCTCGTGGGGCACCACCTCGACCAGGAAGTCGAGGCGGTTCTCGGCATAGAGCACCGGATTGAAGCGCAGGCCGCCGCGGCCGAAGTGGGCCTGGCCGGCACACTTGCCCCGCAGGTCGCACCATACCGCCGGGCGCGGCAGCGTCGGATGCACCTCGCGACAGAGCCGCCAGGCGGCGTCCACCCGCGCGTGCAGGGCAGCCAGCAGCGCCTCGCGGTCGAGGGCCGCGAGGCGGTCGAGATCGGGGGTGGGCAGCGCGGGTCGTTTCATGGGGTGCTAGAATGGCCTCTCGCCCGCCAGGCGTAAAGCGCCCTTCCTGCCCTCCTGTCCGTGAGAGTGACGATGTCCGACACCCCCCAGCCCGAACCCCTGCTCGACGATGCCGAGCTCGACCGTCTGGATGACTTCCTGGCCTCCGAGCGGGTCGGCGAGGATGCCCTGGACCTGATCGGCAGCCATGGCTTCCTGGTGGCCCTGGCGGTGGCGCCCTGCGAGGCGGACCCGGCCGCCTGGGTGGCGGAGCTGTTCCAGGGCGAACCGGAGTTCCATGACGCCAGCGAGCGCGAGGAGATCCTCGGCCTGCTCGACCGGCTGCGCCGCAACGCCATCGCCGCCCTGGAGCAGGGGCTCCTGCCGGAGCTACCCTTCGAACTCACCCTGGACGACCTGCCCGCGGAGGAGACCCCCATCGGTGACTGGTGCGCCGGCTTCATGGAGGGGGTCTTCCTGGACGAGGCCGCCTGGTTCGAGGAGGACGAGGAGGCCGCCGCCACCCTGCTGCTGCCCTTCATGGCCCTCTCGGGGCTCTTCGACGACGAGCCCGACATGGCCGAGTTCATCGGCGACGGCTCCCGCCTGGAGGCGCTGGTGCGCCAGCTCCCCGAGCTGGTGCTGGACCTCTACCTGCACTACCGGGTGCCGCCGGAGACCCCCAAGCCGACGCCGCGCAAGAAGAAGCCCGCCGGCAAGGGGCGCCGGCGATAGCGAACGCTACCGCAGCCGCGTCAGCATGCCGTCCAGGCTGCCGAACAGCCACTCCTTGAGTCGCTGCCAGCGCGGGCGCCGGGACCAGGCCTCGCGGTCGATCTCGTGGCTGGCGGCGAAGTTGCGCTCGAACAGCTCGGCCACCTCGGTCGCGAGGCGCCGGTCGGCCACCTCCTGATTGGCCTCCAGGTTCCAGTGCAGGCTCCAGTGGTCGAAGTTGCAGGAGCCGAGGCTGACCCAGTCGTCGGCCAGCGAGAACTTGGCGTGGATGAAGGTGGGCTGGAACTCGTGGATGCGCACCCCGGCCCGAAGCAGACGGCCGTAGAAGCGCTGGCCGGCGTAGCGCACCCCGGGATGGTCATGGGACTCACCGGGCAGCAGCAGGCGCACGTCAACGCCGCGGCGTGCCGCCCGGGCCAGGCGCAGGCGCAGGCTGAAGGTGGGCACGAAGTAGGGGGTGCAGATCCAGATGCGCTTGCGTGCCCCGGAGACCTGCCGATAGAGCGAATGGCGGATCGCCTGGTAGCGATAGCCCTGCCCCCACACCACCCGCCCGGTCATGCCCCGGTAGCCCTCTGCCTGGCGGGTCTCGGTCACCAGCCCATGCACCAGTCCCGTGGCCCCGCTGCCCCGGGTCAGCGGCGAGTCCCACAGCCGGCAGAAGAGCCGCACCCAGTCGGCCACCACCGGTCCCTCGATGCGCAGGGCCACCTCGTACCAGGCGTCGAGGAACTCGTCCACGGCGCCGAAGCCGCCGGTGAAGGCGATCCGGCCATCCACCACCACCAGCTTGCGATGGTCCCGGGTCAGGTTGCGGGCCAAGGAGTGGAAGCCCAGCGGGTTGAAGAAGCGCAGCGCCACGCCGCCCGCCTCCAGGCGCCCGCGATCCTCGCTGGCGAGCCCCATGGCGCCGTAGCCATCCAGCAGCAGCAGCACCGTGACGCCGCGCTCGGAGGCCTTCACCAGGGCGCCGATCAGCGCCGAGGCCAGCCGCCCCGACTCCATCAGGTAGAGCTCGATCAGGATCGACGACTCGGCGCGCTCCAGCGCCTCGAACATGGCCGGCAGGAAACGGCTGGCCTCGGGCAGCAGCTCGAAGTGGTTGCCGTCTCTCCAGATCCCGTGCATGGCAGACTCCCTGTCCTGGGGCGCAGGCCTGACCCGAGGCCTTCCCGGAGACTATACTGGCCTTTTCTTCCCCTTTCCTGCGTCGGGGCAAACGGATGGCCTTGCGTCACCAACTCACCACTCCCCTGCGCGCGCTGATGACCCGGCTGCTCGCCGCCTGGGTCCGGCCGCGCCTGATCGAGCCCGCCCCGGACGCGCTGGCGCTCGAGCCGAACCTGCCGGTGGTCTACGTGCTGCCGCGCCCGGCCGCAAGTAATGCCTGGCTGCTGGCCTCGCTGACCCGTCGGCATGGGCTGCCCCTCGCGGCAGGTCGGCGGCGGGTCGGCGAGGTGACGCTGCCCGCCTGCCTCGCCCTGCCGGCACAGCGCCGTCGCCTGTGGCGGCGTCAGTCGCGCCCCGAGGCCCCCTTCCGGGCGCTGATCGAGCAGCGCCTGAAGGATGCCGGACGCGAGGTCCAGCTGGTGCCGGTGAGCGTCTTCTGGGGGCGCGCCCCGGGCAAGCGCTTCGGCTTCTGGCGGATGGTCGCGGCCGACAGCTGGCAGCTCACCGGTCGCCTGCGCCGCCTGCTCTCGATGCTGGTCAATCGCCGCAGCGTGGAGGTCCACTTCGGCGCCCCGCTGCGCCTGGGCGACCTGATCGACCCCGCCCGGCCTGACGCCGATCCGACCAATCGCAAGGCGGCGCGGCTGCTGCGGGTGCACTTCCGCCGGGTGCGCACCCGGGTGCTGGGCCCCGACCTCTCCCACCGCCGCACCCTGATCGAGGGGGTGGCCAGGAGCCCGGAGGTGCGCGAGGTGATCGAGGCGCTGGCCGCCGAGGGGCGCCCCTCGGCACATCGCCTGCAGCGTCGCGCCCTGCGCTACGGCCGCGAGATCGCCTCCAACATGACCTACCCGGTGCTGCGCTTCATGGACGGCCTGCTGCGCCGACTGTGGAACCGGCTCTACGATGGCGTCGACGTGCGCGGCCTGGAGCGGGTCAAGGCGCTGGCCGGCGACCATACCCTGGTCTATGTGCCCTGCCACCGCAGCCACATCGACTACCTGCTGCTCTCCTACGTGCTCTACCACGATGGCCTGATGCCGCCCCATATCGCCGCCGGACGCAACCTCGACATGCCGCTGGTCGGCCCACTGCTGCGCCGCGGCGGGGCCTTCTTCCTGCGCCGCAGCTTCCGCGACAACCGCCTCTACGGCGCGGTATTCAACGAGTATCTGCACCGGCTGATCGCGCGGGGCCACCCGCTGGAGTACTTCATCGAGGGCGGCCGTTCGCGCAGCGGGCGCATGCTGCCGGCGCGGCCCGGTATGCTGGCCATGACCCTGCGCTCCTTCCTGCGCAGCGCCGCCGGCGGCCATTACCAGCCGCTGGCCTTCATTCCCGTGCACATCGGCTACGAGCGGATCATCGAGAACGCCAGCTACCAGCGCGAGCTGCGCGGCGGCAGGAAGCGCAAGGAGAGCCCGCTGGCCCTGCTGCGGGTGCTGGGCCAGCTGCGCCAGCCCTTCGGCCGGGTCTCGGTCAACGTGGGCGAGCCGCTGCTGCTGGCCGACTTCCTGGATGGCGAGCTGGGCCGCGGCTGGCGAGCGGCCCGGGAGACGCGTCCGCAGTGGCTGGGCGAGGTGGTGCCCAGGCTGGGCGAGAGCCTCTGCCGGCGCATCAACGCCGCCGCCGCCCTCAACCCCGTCAACCTGGTGGCCCTGGCGCTGCTGGCCACGCCCCACCACGCCATCGAGGCGCGGCTGCTGGAGCGCCAGCTCGGCCTGCTCGCCGAGCTGCAGCGCCGACTGCCCGGCGCCACCCATGCCAGACTGCCGCCGGGCACCCCGGCGGAGTGGATCGACCAGGCCATGGCGCTGGGCATGGTGCAGCGCCGCGAGCACCCGCTGGGCGACATCGTGCTGGCCGACGCCTCCCAGGCCGCCCTGCTGGGCTGGTATCGCAACAACGTGCTGCACCTTTTCGCCCTCGGCGGGCTCACCGCCTTCGCCTTCCGCCACCAGCCGACCCACGACCTGGATGCGCTGGAGGGGTTGCTCGCCCCCGGCTGGCCGATCCTGGCCCGGGAGCTGATGGTGGCGCCTCCCGCCTCCCTGCGCGAGGCGCTGTCGGCGATGCTTGAGGTGCTGGGCGAACTGGGGTTGCTGGAGCGCAGCGACAAGGGATGGCGGCGCCCCGACGAGCCGCTGGAGGCCGGCGAGTGCCTCGACCTGTTGGGTCAGCTGATGCAGCCTTCGCTGGAGCGCGGTTACCTGCTGCTCGCGGTGCTGCTCGACGCCGGCCCCGGCCGCCTCACCGCCGAGGCGCTGGCCGGCCAGGGCCGCCAGCTGGCCGAGCGCCTGGCCCTGCTCTCGGGACGCGACGCCCCGGAGTTCTTCGATACGCGGCTGTTCGTGAGCCTGGTGGAGAGCCTGGAGCAGGAGGCGTGGCTGTGGCGCGACGCCGAGGAGCGGCTGGTCTACGACGACCGACTCTGCGAGGCCGCCCGCCACTCCCGCCGGCTGTTCGACCCCACCCTCCGCCATCGACTGCAGCTGGTGACGCGCCAGGCCTGATGGCTCAGCCCGCCTTGAGCGCCCGGTGCACGTAGAGGTCGTAGCGGCTGGTCTTGCCCTCGATCACGTGACGCGGGGCCGGCCCCGCGATGGGCGGCGCCTTGCGCGGGCGCTTGACCACCACCCGGTGGGTGGCCACGTCCAGGGCTGCCTCCAGCAGGCGCGGGGCGTCCGCGTCGTCACCGGCCAGGGTGCGGAACAGCCGCATCTCCTTCTTGACCAGCGCCGACTTGTCGCGATGGGGGAACATCGGGTCGAGGTGGATCACCTGGGGCGCGACGTCCGACCCGGCCACCAGGGCCGCGAGCGCGGCGGCCGCATCGCCATGCACCAGGCGCATGCGCGCGGCGATCTCGGCGGTCTCGGCGTCCGCCCGGGCGCGGGCCAGGCCGTCCTCGAGCAGGGCGAAGATCGCCGCCACCCGCTCCACCAGCAGCACCGGCGCGCCGAGGCTCGCCAGCACGAAGGCATCGCGCCCCAGGCCCGCCGTGGCGTCCACCACCGAGGGGGTCACCCCCTGGGAGAACCCGCAGGCCCGGGCGATGAGCTGGCCGCGCCCGCCGCCGAAGCGACGTCGATGGGCCGCCTTCCCGGAGGTGAACTCCACCGCCAGCGGATGACCGTAGCGCTTCTCGTCGCCGGCCAGCACCAGGCGACCGTCGCGCCGCTCGAGATGAAGCTCGGCCTCGCCCTCGACGGGCAGCCCCAGGCGCTCGGCCAGGGCGGCCAGCGCCTCGCCACGCACCGCCACCGGCGGCAGCGCGCTCACCTGGCCTTCTTCCAGGCCACCTCGTTGCGCAGGTAGACCGGCTGCACCAGGTGGGCCGGCTGCCCGCCCCCCGCCTCCAGCTCGGCCATGGCCAGCAGCGCCATCTCCTCGGCAGCGGCCTCGGCCTCAGGCAGGCGCTGGCTCATCCCCGCCTGCACCTCGACGGGCATCTGCTCCCAGAGGCCCCAGCCGGAGCCGATGCCGACCCAGTCGTGGTCGTCGTGACCAGCCGGCAGGCGCAGCCGCTCAGGAGGCATCACGGCCTCCTCGAGGAGGGGCTCCGGCAGGCCGTCGCGGCACTGCCAGGCGGCCACGTAGATCTCGCCCATGCGCGCATCCAGGGCGGTGACCAGCCAGCGGAAGTGATGGCGACGGTGAGCGCCCAGCGCCAGGGCCGCCAGGGTGGAGACCCCGATCAGAGGCCGATCGAGCCCGTAGGCGAGCCCCTGGGCGGCCCCGGCGGCGATGCGCAGGCCGGTGAAGGAGCCGGGGCCGCGGCCGTAGGCCACCGCGTCCAGCGCCGAGGGGGCAATGCCGGCCTCGGCCAGCACCTCATCGACCATGGGCAGCAGGCGCCGGGTATGCTCGCGTGGCGTCAACTCGAAGCGGGAGAGCAGTTCGTCCTCGGCGCCCGCGCGGCGGCGCAGCAGGGCGGCCGAGCAGGCGCTCGAGGAGGCATCCAGGGCCAGCAGGATCGACATGGCAGCACCATCGCAGGGGAGAAAGGTGGCGAACATTATACGCGCCGGGGCCACAAACGACGATGGCCCGCCGTGGCGGGCCATACAGATTGCAGCCTTCTACACAGGGGCGCCGGGAAAGCCCCGCGCCGACAGCAGGGTTGATCAGCCCTCGAGGGCCTTGAGCACCTGCCCCTTGATATCGTCGACGCTGCCGACGCCTTCCACCCGGTGGTAGGTCGGGGCGAGCTCCGGCGCCTGCTCGGCCCAGGCCTGATAGTAGTCGACCAGCGGGGCGGTCTGCTCGTGGTAGACCGCCAGGCGGTTGCGCACGGTGGACTCGCGGTCGTCGTCGCGCTGGATCAGCGCCTCGCCGGTGACGTCATCCTTGCCCTCTTCCTTCGGCGGATTGTACTCGACGTGGTAGACGCGGCCGGAGCCCGGGTGCACGCGGCGGCCGGCCAGGCGCTTGACGATCTCCTCGTCCTCCACGGCGATCTCCAGCACGTGGTCCAGCTTGACGCCGGCCTCCTTCATGGCATCGGCCTGGGGAAGGGTGCGCGGGAAACCGTCGAAGAGGAAGCCGTTCTCACAGTCGGGCTGCGCGATCCGCTCCTTCACCAGGGCGATGATGACGTCGTCGGACACCAGGCCACCGCTGGTCATGATCTCCTTGACCTTGACCCCCAGCTCGCTGCCCTCCTTGACCGCGGCGCGCAGCATGTCGCCGGTGGAGATCTGCGGAATATTGAAGCGCTCGCAGATGAACTGGGCCTGGGTGCCCTTGCCGGCACCCGGGGCGCCCAACAGGATCAAACGCATGTTGTTGTCCTCAATTACAAGTGGCTGTCAGTAGTGAAGAAATGGTTGGAGGGGAACGATAACCGCGGCCCGGGTCGGGCACAAGCGCCACCCCCTGGCGCGCCCCGGCCTTCACCCGGAAAATCGTTGAAGATCAACCGCCTCGGGCCGAATAGCACTTTGGTCTGGCGACCCCTGCACCGCGTCCGCCAGGCCCGTGCGCGCCCAAAGGACGACGGCGCCCGAGGGCGCCGTCGTCAGGTGGCCGAAGCCTCCGGGCAGGGCCCGGCCGGGGTCACAGCAGCAGGCGACGGATATCGCTCAGCAGCTGGGCCAGCAGCGCGGTGAAGCGCGCCGCGTCGGCCCCGTTGACCGCCCGGTGGTCGTAGGAGAGCGACAGCGGCATCATCAGCCGCGGCTCGAAGGCCTTGCCGTCCCACACCGGCTTCATCGACGCCTTGGAGACGCCGAGAATGGCGACCTCCGGGGCGTTGACGATGGGGGTGAAGGCGGTGCCGCCGATGGAGCCCAGGCTCGAGATGGTGAAGCAGCCACCGGTCATCTCCTCGCGCTTGAGCTTCTTGGTCTGCGCCTTCTTGGCCAGCTCCACCGACTCCTTGGCCAGGTCGATCAGCGACTTTTTATCGGCATCGCGGATCACCGGCACCATCAGGCCGTCCGGCGTGTCCACGGCGATGCCGATGTGCACGTACTTCTTGTGCACCAGGGTCTCACCGTCGCTCTTCAGGCTGACGTTGAACTGCGGGTACTGGCGCAGGGCGAAGGCGCACGCCTTGATCAGGAAGGGCAACGGCGTGAGCTTGGCGCCCTGGGCCTCTGCCTCGGCCTTCATGGACTTGCGGAAGGCCTCCAGCTCGGTGATGTCCGCCTCGTCGAACTGGGTGACGTGGGGCAGGTTGACCCAGCTGCGGTGCAGGTTGGTGGCGCCCATCTTCATCAGGCGGCCCATGGGCTTCTCTTCCACCTCGCCGAACTGGCTGAAGTCCTGGTCCGGAATCGGCGGAATCCCGCTGCCCGCGGCCGCCGGCGCGGCGGCCTGGGCCTTGCCCTGGCTGGCCATCACCTGCTTGACGTAGGCGTGGACGTCCTCCTTGAGCACCCGCTCCTTCGGGCCGCTGGGCCTGACCAGACCGAGGTCGACGCCGAGCTCCCGGGCCAGCATGCGCAC
The DNA here is from genome assembly GCF_003182195.1 of Halomonas sp. A11-A. Classification (GTDB taxonomy): domain Bacteria; phylum Pseudomonadota; class Gammaproteobacteria; order Pseudomonadales; family Halomonadaceae; genus Halomonas; species Halomonas alkalicola. The sequence goes on along the minus strand of NZ_QGTM01000002.1, from coordinate 111,430 downwards.
CGCCGGGCCGGCGTGGACCAGCTTGGCGTCGCGGGGCTTGTGGGCGGCCATCTGGGCCTCGGGGCTCGGCGTGCCGGCCGGGGTCGGCGCGGGCTTGTCGGCCCTGGGCGTCTCGGCCCTTGACGGCTCCTTGGCCGGCGCCTTGGGTGCCGGCTTGCTCCCCGCCACCTCCATGTAGCCGATCAGGTCACCCTCGGAGACGGTGTCGCCCTCCTTGACGGTGAGCTCGAGCAGCCTGCCCTTGAAGGGGCTCGGCACGTCCATGGAGGCCTTGTCGGACTCCAGGGTGATCAGCGGATCTTCCTCGTTGACCTCGTCGCCGGCGGCGACGGCGATCTCGATGATCGGCACGTCACTGGTGCCGGAGAGGTCCGGGACGCGGATCTCGCGGCGCTCGGGCTCGCCGGAGGCGGCCTCTTCCTGCTCGGCGGCAGGCTCGGGCTCGGGCGCGGCAGGCTCGGGCTCGGCGGGGGCCGGCTCGGAGTTTCCTCCCTCGCCGGCGATCTCCATGGTGCCGATGACGTCGCCCTCGGAGACGGTATCGCCCTCCTTCACCGTCAGCGACACCAGCCGGCCGGCGTGGGGGCTCGGCACGTCCATGGAGGCCTTGTCGGACTCCAGGGTGATCAGGGTCGCCTCTTCCTCGACCTCGTCGCCCTCGGCCACGGCCACCTCGATGATCTCCACGTTGTCGGAGCCACCCAGGTCGGGCACCTTGATCTCCACCGTGCGCTTGCCGCCACCGCTGGCCTTGGCCGCGGGCGTCTGGGCGGCGGGCTCGGCGGCCTTCTCGGGGGCAGGCTCGGCCTTCGCCGGGGCCTCGCTCTCGCCACCGCCGCTCTGGCCACCGCCGGCACCCTCGACCTCCAGCTCGACGATCTCGTCGCCTTCGGAGACGGTGTCGCCCTCCTTCACCAGCACCCGGATGACCTTGCCGCCCTTGGGCGAGGGCACATCCATGCTGGCCTTGTCGGACTCCAGGGTGATCAGGGTGTCCTCGGCGGCGATCACGTCACCTTCGGACACCGCGATCTCGATGATTTCGACATCCTCGCTGCCGCCGATGTCGGGAACTTTGATGATTTCGCTACTCAAGGTCGCGCTCCTTCAAACTCGTGCCTGGGGCGGGCCCGCGGGCCCGCCGCTCGCGGATCAGTCGGTCAGCGGATTGGGCTTGGACGGGTCAATGCCGTACTTCTTCAGGGCCTCGCCCACCACCTTGCGATCCAGTTCGCCACGCTCGGCCAGCGCCTTGAGGGCCGCCACGGTCACGAAGAAGCGATCGACCTCGAAGAAGTGGCGCAGCTTCTGGCGGGTATCGGAGCGGCCGTAGCCGTCGGTGCCCAGCACGTGGTAGTCGGTCGGCACCCAGGCACGCACCTGATCGGCGAACAGGCGCATGTAGTCGGTAGAGGCGATGGCAGGCCCGGTGCGCCCTTCCAGGCAGCGGGTCACGTGGGGCTTGCCCGGCTCCGCCTCGGGGTTGAGGAAGGCCTCGCGGTCCAGCGACAGCGCCTCGCGGCGCAGCTCGTTGAAGCTGGTCACGCTCCAGATATCGGCGCCCACGCCCCAGTCGTCGCGCAGCAGCTCGGCGGCGGCCTCGACCTCGCGCAGGATGGTGCCGGAGCCCAGCAGCTGGACGCGGCCCTTGTCACCCTCGGTCTCGCGCAGCAGGTACATGCCCTTGACGATGTCGTCGACGGGGACCTCGGCGAGCTCGGGGTGCTCGTAGTTCTCGTTCATCACCGTCAGGTAGTAGAAGCAGTTCTCCTTGTCGGCGAACATGCGCTTCAGGCCATCCTGGACGATCACCGCCACCTCGTGGGCATAGGTCGGGTCGTAGCTGCGGCAGTTGGGGATGGTGGAGGCCTGCAGATGGCTGTGGCCGTCCTGGTGCTGCAGCCCCTCGCCGTTGAGCGTGGTGCGTCCGGCGGTGCCGCCGACCAGGAAGCCGCGTGCCTGCAGGTCGCCGGCCGCCCAGGCCAGGTCGCCGATGCGCTGGAAACCGAACATCGAGTAGTAGATGTAAAAGGGCAGCAGCGGCAGGTTGTGGTTGCTGTAGGAGGTGGCCGCGGCGATCCACGCCGACATGGCGCCGGCCTCCGTGATGCCCTCCTCGAGGATCTGGCCCTTCTTGTCCTCGCGGTAGAACATGATCTGGCCCTTGTCCTGGGGCTCGTACTTCTGGCCTTCGGAGGTGTAGATACCGAGCTGGCGGAACATCCCCTCCATGCCGAAGGTACGCGCCTCGTCAGGCACGATGGGCACCACCTGCTTGCCGATCTGCTTGTCCTTCACCAGGCCGTTGAGGACACGTACGAAGGCCATGGTGGTGGAGACTTCACGCCCCTTGGAGCCACCCATCTGGGAGGCGAAGGTCTTGTCCTCCAGGGCGGGGATCGGCAGGGCCTCGAAGTCGCTGCGGCGCTGCGGCAGGTAGCCGCCCAGGCGCTCGCGCTGGAGGTGCATGTAGCGCAGCTCCGGGGAGTCATCGGCCGGCTTGTAGTAGGGGACTTCCTTGAGCTGCTCGTCGGTGAGCGGAATGCCGAAGCGGTCGCGGAATTTCTTCAGCGCCTCGAGCTCCATGCTCTTGACCTGGTGCGCCTCGTTGGCCGCCTCGCCGTCGCCGCTGCCCATGCCGTAGCCCTTGACGGTGTGCGCCAGGATCACGGTGGGTCGACCATTGGCGTTCTGGGTGGCCTGGTGGTAGGCCGCATAGACCTTGAACGGGTCGTGGCCGCCACGGTTGAGCTTCCAGATGTCCTCGTCGGACATGTCCTTGACCATCTCGGCGGTCTCGGGGTACTTGCCGAAGAAGTGCTTGCGGGTATAGGCGCCGTCGTTGGCCTTGTAGTTCTGGTACTCACCGTCGACCGACTCGTCCATGATCTTCTGCAGCACGCCCTTCTTGTCCTTCTCGAAGAGCGGATCCCACAGCCGACCCCAGACCACCTTGAGCACGTTCCAACCGGCGCCGCGGAAGACGCCCTCGAGCTCGTCCATGATCCGCGAGTTGCCGCGCACCGGGCCGTCGAGGCGCTGCAGGTTGCAGTTGATGACGAAGATCAGGTTGTCGAGCTTCTCGCGGCTGGCCAGATGGATGGCGCCGAGGGACTCGGGCTCGTCGCACTCGCCGTCGCCCATGAAGCACCAGATCTTGCGATCGTGCATGTCCTTCATTTCACGTGAGTGCAGGTACTTCATCACGTGTGCCTGGTAGATGGCCTGGATCGGCCCGAGGCCCATGGAGACGGTGGGGAACTGCCAGAAGTCCGGCATCAGCCAGGGGTGCGGATAGGACGACAGGCCGTCGCCGTCCACCTCCTGGCGATACTTGTCCATCTGCTCCTCGGTCAGGCGGCCTTCCAGATAGGCGCGGGCGTAGATGCCCGGTGCCACGTGACCCTGGATATAGACCAGGTCACCCTCGAAGTCGCCGTTGGGGGCGCGGAAGAAGTGGTTGAAGCCGACGTCATAGAGGGTCGCCGCCGACATGAAGCTGGCGATATGACCGCCCAGCCCCGGGTTGGCGCGGTTGTTGCGGATCACCTGGGCGATGGCGTTGTAGCGGATCAGGGAGCGGATCTTGCGCTCCATGAACAGATCCCCCGGCATCGGCGCCTCGCGGTGCACCGGAATGGTGTTGCGGTGGGGCGTGGTTGCCGAGAAGGGAGCCTGGGTCCCGTCGCGGCGCAGGCGATCCGCCAGGCGGGTCAGCAGGAACCGGGCGCGTTCCTCGCCCTCGCGATCCAGCACCGACTCCAGGGATTCCAGCCACTCCGTGGTCTCGACCGGATCGAGATCCTCTCTTGCCTCCAGACTCATATGACGTCTCTCCAAATGACGATAGGGTGTCGTGCGCCCCGCAATACGGCGATCGCGACGGCCTCTCTTCTGGAGAGGCGCATCCACCGTGCGCAGGGATTTGTGTAGTAGTTTTACAAGACGACGCGATCGATCTGCCGTTGGTAGCCGAAAGATACCGCAAACACCCGCGAGTGCCAATTAGCGATTAAATGGAAACTTATTCCATAGACTCGACATTGCACCGCAGCACAAGGGCTTGCCGCACTCTACGCGACGCCACCCCGGGCAATAACAGCCACTTGTAGCCGAACTACCGTTTGATTGTCGACACTCTCAAAAAGGGTCGACGCTTGCGGAGCGAGAGGCGAAATGTTCGTTGCTTTCCGTGCATTGCAGTGCCAACCGCTGCCGGAAGAAGGCCCAGTCGAAGGCCGGACCGGGGTCGGACTTGCGCAGGGGCGCCACCCGGGCGTGGCCGGTGATGCGGGTCTCGTCCAGCGCCGGATAGGCGGCCAGGAGCTCGGCCACGACCCGCGCCAGGGCGCGATACTGGGCCAGGGCGTAGGGCGAGACCTCGTCGCCCTCGAGCTCGATGCCGATGGCGAAGTCGTTGAGCGCCGTGCGTTCCCGCTCGCCGTCGCGCCAGCGGGAGCGCCCGGCGTGCCAGGCGCGGCGATCGAAGGGCACGAACTGGACGCACTCGCCGTCGCGGCGAATCAGCAGGTGGGCGGAGACCCGCAGTTGGTGGATCTCGGCGAAGAAGGGGTGGGCAGCGGGGTCCAGGCGGTTGGTGAAGAGGCGCTCGATATGCTCGCCGCCGAACTCGCCGGGCGGCAGGCTGATGGAGTGGAGCAGAAGCAGCGACACCTCACCGTCGGGTCGCTCATCGCAGTTGGGTGACGGCACCCGCCGCGCGCCCTCAAGCCATCCCCGTGTGATCGGCATTGCTCTCCCCTGACGTGATCGGCATGGATTCCCTATAATGGACGCCTCCGCTCACCTCGGCCACCCCGCGCCGGCTGCCACCCCAAGAGTGCCCCGCATGGACTACCAGGACGCCCTGCCCTACCACGACACGCTCAGCGACGAGATCCGCGACGCCGCCGCCCGCCTGCTGGCCGAGGACGTCGGTTCCGGCGACATCACCGCCCGACTGATCCCCGCCGAGGCGACGGCGCGGGCCCGGGTGATCACCCGCGAGGCCTGCGTGCTGTGCGGCGTGGCCTGGGTCGAGTCGCTGTTCGCCCGACTCGACCCTGCCGTGACGCTTCGCTGGGGCGCCGCCGATGGCGACCGCCTCGAGGCCGGCCAGGCCTTCCTGGAGCTCGAGGGCCCTGCCCGCAGCCTGCTGACCGGCGAGCGTGCGGCGCTGAACCTGCTGCAGACCCTCTCCGCCACCGCCACCCGCACACGCCACTGCGTGGATCTGATCGCGGGCACCGGCGTGCGCCTGCTCGACACCCGCAAGACCCTGCCGGGGATGCGCCTGGCCCAGAAGTACGCGGTGACCTGCGGCGGCGGCCACAACCACCGCATCGGCCTGTGGGATGCCTTCCTGATCAAGGAGAACCATATCGCCGCCTGCGGCGGCATCGAGGCGGCCGTCCGCGAGGCACGCGACATCGCGCCCGAGGCGCCGGTGGAGATGGAGGTGGAGACCTTCGAGGAGCTGGAGCAGGCGCTGGCGGCGGGGGCCGATATCATCATGCTGGACAATTTCAGCCTCGACGAGATGCGCGAGGCGGTCCGGCGCACCGCCGGGCGGGCGACCCTGGAGGCCTCGGGCAACGTCGACGAGAGCACCCTGCTCGCCATCGCCGAGACCGGCGTGGACTGCATCTCCAGCGGCGCCCTTACCAAGGACGTCAAGGCCATCGACCTCTCGATGCGGATCATCGACTGACGCCAGGCGGCGAACGCGAGGCTCAGGTCTCCACGGCGGCGAGGGGCTTCTCCAGTATCCTGCGGCAGAGCCGCTCGCCGCCGCGCTCCACCCACTCCTCGCCCACCTCCTGCCAGCCGCGTCGCACCAGACGCTCCGTCAGCACCAGGCTCGCCTCGATCCGGGCCCGCGCATGGCCCTGCTCCATCAGCAGGCGCTCGGCATGAATCAGCAGGGTGGAGCCGATGCCGCGGCGGGCGAGCGACGGCCAGACGTAGAGCGTCTCGATGCGACCCCGCGGCAGGTCCAGCTCCAGGAACCCCACGCAGCGGCCATCGCACTCGGCCACCAGGGTGGTAAAGAGCGCCTGGCGCGCCGCCCAGGCGCTGGCATCCCGCGGCAGGGCCGATGCCCAGGCCTCGCGTTCGGCGACGCTGTAGTGGGCCATGGCGCCCTGCATCACGGCGTGATGGAAGACCTCGGCCTGGTCGGCGGCATCACGGGAAAGGGCCTGGCGGTAGCGTATGCGCGGCCCCCGGGGCGGGGCCGTGGCGGCCGTCGGGGCACTGGCGATCTGGCTCATGGCGATCCTGTCGAAACCTGGCTGTTGCGGGGAGACTACACAAGCCGGCCCCGGGCGCCAATCCCCTCGCCGCCGGCGCCGGCGCCGGGCATAATCCGCCCATGAGCGAACTCCCCCTCCCCGACGCCGTCACGCTGTCGCCGATCGGCGTCATCGAGAGCGACTACCCCGACAAGTTCGGCATTCCCCGCCAGCCGGGCCTCGCGCCGGCGGCCCGGGCCAGCCTGGTGCTGGTGCCCCCCTTCGACGACCCGCTCGCGGTGCGTGGCCTCGAGGCCTTCAGCCACCTGTGGCTCACCTTCGTCTTTCACGAGAGTCCCGAGCGCTGGACGCCGCTGGTGCGCCCGCCGCGCCTCGGCGGCAACGCCAGGGTGGGGGTCTTCGCGAGCCGCAGCACCCATCGCCCCAATCGCCTGGGCCTGTCGCTGGTGGAGCTCCTCGCGATCGACACCCGCCGCGGCGTGCGCCTGACCCTGGCCGGCGCCGACCTGGTCAGCGGCACGCCGGTGCTCGATATCAAGCCCTACCTGCCCTGGGCGGAGTCTCGCCCCGAGGCCCGCGCCGGCTTCGCCCCCGAGGCCCCGCCACAGCTGGCGGTGGCGTTCAACGACGAGGCAGCCGCGACCTTGGCCGAACGCCCCGACGGTGACTCCCTGCGCGAGCTGATCATCCAGCTGCTGGCCCAGGATCCGCGCCCCGCCTACCGCAAGGGCGCCGAGGCGCGCACCTATGGCGTGCGCCTGCGCGACGTGGACGTGCGGTTCCGCGCCCTCGCCGCCGGCGAGAGCACCCGCATGGAGGTGGTGGCGATCGTGGCGGCTTGAGCGCGGCACCAGACACGACGAAGGGCCCCGAGGGGCCCTTCGTCGTTCAGGCGGCAGCCGCCGAGCGATCAGTCGAACTCGACGCCGATGCGGCGGCTGACCTCCTCGTAAGCCTCGATGACGCCGCCGAGCCCCTGGCGGAAGCGATCCTTGTCGAGCTTCTCGCGGGTCTTGGCATCCCACAGCCGGCAGCCGTCCGGGGAGAACTCGTCGCCCAGCACGATCTGCCCCTCGAAGAGGCCGAACTCCAGCTTGTAGTCCACCAGCAGCAGGCCGCCGTCGGCGAACAGCGCCTTGAGCACCTCGTTGACCCTGAAGGTCAGCGCCTTCATCTCGGCCAGCTGCTCGGGCGTGGCCCAGCCGAAGGTCTCGGCCAGGGACTCGTTGATCATCGGGTCGTGCAGGGCGTCGTTCTTCAGGAACAGCTCGAAGGTGGGCGGGGTGAGCGCCTGCCCCTCGTTGACCCCCAGGCGCTTGACCAGGCCACCGGCGGCGATGTTGCGCACCACGCACTCCACCGGAATCATCTTCAGCGACTTGACCAGGCTCTCGGTGGCGGAGAGGCGCTTCTCGAAGTGGGTGGGCACGCCGGCCGCCGCCAGCTTCTCCATGATGAAGGCATTGAAGCAGTTGTTGACCATGCCCTTGCGCGCCAGCGACTCCATGCGCTCGCCGTCGAAGGCGCTGGTGTCATCGCGGAATTGCAGGATCACCCGGGAAGGGTCATCGGTGGCGAAGACCGACTTGGCCTTGCCGGCATAGAGTTCTTGACGCTTTTCCATGGAAGCCTCCGGAGGCTTGGGGTAGGTGGTAGTAGGGGAAGCGCAGGGCAAGGGTCAGGCAATGGCCTGCCACGCCAGGCCCGCCTCCTGGCAGGAGACCCTGAGCCGTGAGTCGTCGCCGTCGAGCAGCGGCACCAGGGCCGCCAGGGCCAGCTCGGGGCGGTTGTTGTGTTCCGACAGGTGCGAGCAGACGATGTGCTGCAGGCGGTCCAGGCCGAGGCGCGGCAGCAGGGCGGCGGCCTGGACGTTGGCCAGGTGCCCCCAGTCGCCGCCCACCCGGCGCTTCAACCGTGGCGGATAGGGGCCATCGGCCAGCATCTGCACATCGTGGTTGCACTCCAGCACCAGGGCGTCGCAGCCGGCGAAGGCCTCGGCCACGTGTTCGGTGGGGTGGCCCAGGTCGGTGAGCACCCCCAGGCTACGCTCGCCGCCGTGGACGCGAAACTGCACCGGTTCCCGGGCATCGTGGGGCACGGTCACCGGGTCGATGGTCAACCCCTTGACCGCGAAGCGTGACTGGGGGGTGATCCAGTGGCGGCTCGGCAGCTCGCCGAGCCGCCCCGAGGCCCAGGTGCCGGGCGTCAGGTAGATCGCCACGCCGTGGCGTCGCGCCAGGGGGCCGACGCCGCGGATATGGTCACCGTGCTCGTGGGTGACCAGCACCGCATCGAGCTGGCGCGGGTGCAGCCCGAAGTCGGCAAGCCGACGCTCGGTCTCGCACAGGCCGAAGCCGCAGTCCACCAGCAGGTGGGTCTCGCCGTCGCTGACCAGGGTCGCATTGCCCTTGCTGCCGCTGCCCAGGGAGGCGAAGCGCAGCCTCCCGGCCTGCTGCCCTTCCGTCATCAGCGCAGCAGGCCCGATACCCGTTCGAGCAGCTCGCGCTGGTCCTCGGGGCTGAAGCCGCGCTCGCTGGCGTTCACCGCCCGCAGCACGGTCTGCCGGGGGCCTTCGGACTCCAGCACCAGGCGGATCTGCTGGTGCATCTGGCGCACGTCGGCGCTGAAGACGATCTGCAGCGGATTGCGGTTGCGCTCGGTGACCGTCATGTAGCTGATCAGGAACTCGTGACTCGCCGGGTCGCTCTCCAGCAGTTCGCGGCGCTCCTCCACGGTGAAGTCCTGGCGCAGCTGGTGATCGAGCTCGGCCCAGGTGCGATCGAGCTCCAGCGGGATCTCGACGAGCCACTCGTCGCCACGCTGCGCGAGGCTGAGGCGCGACTCGCCGGCCAGGCGCTGGGCGGCCAGGGACGAGGCGCTGGCGGTGGCGCTGCGCGCGTCGAAGAAGGACTCCAGGGCGTCCAGGCAGGCGCCCACCGGGGCCCCGCCCTGGTCGCAGCGCACCTCGCTGTCGCCGGCGCGCAGCCCCTGGCGCACGCTCAGGCGCGCCTGGCCGGTCTCGATCACCCCGCGGGAGGAGTCGCTGGCCTGGATGCCCAGGCCTCGGCTGCGGGCGAAGTCCTCGAGCTGGGGCCAGACGGTGCCGGGGTCGGCGCCCACCACCAGCCAGGCGTCGCGGCCGATGGTGCGGCGCTCGACGAAGTCGCGCTCCACGGCGCGACCGGCGCCCAGGGCCTGGGGGCTCGGCGCGCGGAAGCGGCCATCGGGGGCCTGGAAATCACCCGCCGCCTGAGGCACCGGCATGGCATCGCGGTAGCGCTGGGGGTCCCGGGTCTCGGGCAGGGTCAGCGCCGGGGCGATACGCGCCTCGGCGTAGTCGACGTTGCGGTCGTGGTAGTAGCCCTCGGGGCGAGCGCAGCCCGCCAGGGCCACGGCGGCCACCAGAGGCAGCCATTTCAGCGCTGAGTTCATGCGTCTACCTTGCATCAGTTCTCCAGGTTCCGGCACGACGCCGATCAGTCCTCGATCACGCCGGCCAGCTGCAGGGCCTCGCTGATCGTGGAGTGGTACTTCTCCGAGAGCCAGGTGAGCGGCAGGCGGATGCCCGGCTCGACGAGCCCCATGCGGTAGAGCGCCCACTTCACCGGGATCGGGTTGGATTCGATGCCCAGGTTGGTGTGCAGCGGCATCAGCCGGGTATTGAGCTGGTGGGCGCGGTCGGCATCGCCGGCCACCGCCGCGACGCACAGGTCGTGCATGGCCCGGGGGGCCACGTTGGCGGTCACCGAGATATCCCCGTGGCCGCCCATCAGCATGAAGTCGCAGGCGGTGGCGTCGTCGCCGGAGTAGAGCATGAACCCGCTGCCCTTGAGCCGCGAGATCAGGTCCTCTGCGCGCTCCAGGTTGCCGGTGGCATCCTTGAGACCGACGATGTTGTCCACCTCGGCCAGGCGCAGCACGGTCTCGTTGTAGAGATCGCAGGCGGTGCGGCCGGGCACGTTGTAGAGGATCACCGGCAGCTTGCTGCCCTCGGCCACCGCCTTGAAGTGGCGGTAGAGGCCTTCCTGGGTGGGCTTGTTGTAGTAGGGGCAGACCGACAGGCAGTAGTCGGCCCCCACCTCGCTGGCGTAGCGCGCCAGCTCCACCGCCTCGGAGGTGGCGTTGGCACCGGTGCCGGCGATGACCGGGATGCGGCCATCGACCTCCTCCACCACGGTGCGGATCACGTCGAAGTGCTCGGCGAACGACATGGTGGTGGGCTCGCCGGTGGTGCCAGCGGCCACGATGCCATCGGTGCCGTTGTCGAGGTGGAAGTTCACCAGGCGACGCAGCGCCTCCCAGTCGATGTCGCCATTGACCTTCATCGGCGTCGCCAGGGCGACGATACTGCCAGTGATCATCCGTTCTTTCCTCTTGATTCGACGGCTGCGCCACGGCCCGGTACCCACCGGGTCGTCAGGGGGCGGGGCCCGTGGCCCGCATCAAGGGTCAAATGGTACTCAGCCGGCCAGAGCCTGTACAGCGAGGCGCACCACTTTGACAGCGCCGCGCCGCTTGCGTGTAATCAAGCTCCCCCACCAACGCGCAGGAGACTTCCATGAGCGTGAGTACAGGCCAGCCGGTTCCCGACTTCACCGCCACCGCCACCGGCGACACCACGGTCACCCTCTCCGAGCTCAAGGGCCGGCAGGTGGTGCTCTTCTTCTACCCCAAGGCCAGCACCCCGGGCTGCACCACCGAGGGCGGCGACTTTCGTGACCGCAAAGAGGCCTTCGAGGCCGCCAACACAGTGATCTTCGGCGTCTCCCGGGACGGCATTCGCGCCCAGGAGAACTTCAAGGCCAAGCAGAACTTCAACTTCGAACTCATCTCCGACAAGGACGAAGCCATCTGTCGCCTGTTCGATGTCATCAAACTCAAGAAACTCTACGGCAAGGAGCACCTGGGCATCGAGCGCAGCACCTTCCTGATCGACGCCGAAGGCAACCTCGCCCGGGAGTGGCGCGGGGTCAAGGTGCCGGGTCACGCCCAGGAGGTGCTGGAGGCCGCCCAGGCGCTACACGCCGGCTGATGCGAGGGGCCTGCGCCGCCGACGCAGCCGCGCAGGCCCGGGGCTCACTCCTCGGCCAGGGCCTCGGCCGCCTCCTCGCGCTTGTGCCGCTGGATCCCCCTCGGCCAGGCATAGACCAGCGCCTTGAGCAGGGTGGCCAGGGGAATGGCGAAGAAGATCCCCCAGAAGCCCCAGATCCCGCCGAAGAAGAGCACCGCCACGATGATCGACACCGGGTGCAGGTTGACCGCCTCGGAGAACAGCACCGGCACCAGCACGTTGCCATCCAGCGCCTGGATGATGCCGTAGGCGATCAGCACGTAGACGAACTCGCTGGTCATGCCGAAGTGGAAGCCGGCCACCGCCGCCACCGGCAGGGTGGCCACCGCCGCGCCGATGTAGGGCACCAGTACCGAGAAGCCCACCAGGACCGCCAGCAACGCCGAATAGGGCAGCCCGAAGTAGGCGAAGGTGAGAAACGAGACGGTGCCGACGATGATGATCTCGATGAACTTGCCGCGCACGTAGTTGGCGATCTGGTCGTCCATCTCGTGCCAGATGCGCGTCATCAGGGCGCGCTTCTGAGGCAGCAGCGAGAGGGTAAAGTCCACCAGCTTCTCGCGATCCTTAAGCAGGAAGAAGACCAGGATCGGCACCAGCACCAGGTAGATAATCAGCGCCAGCACGTTGCCCAGGGAGGCCAGCGATAGGGTCAGGGCGCGCTGGCCGAACTGGGTCATCTCGCGGCCGGCCACGGTGATCCAGTTCTGGATCTGGTCGGGGGTCACCAGTTGCGGGTAGCGCTCCTGCAGGTCGTCGAGCAGCTGCTGGCCGCTGGCGAGCATGCGCGGCGTCTCCTGCACCAGCCCCACCAGCTGGTTCCAGATCAGCGGCATCAGGATGAAAGCCAGGGCCAGCAGCAGGCTGATGAACCCCAGGAACACCAGGCTCACCGCCAGCAGATGGGGCACGTGGTGTCGCTCCAGCCAGCCCACCGCCCCCTGCAGCAGGAAGGCGATCACCAGGGCGGTGAGGAAGGGCGCCAGCATGCGCCCGAACAGGATCACCACGGCGAAACCGAGCACCAGCACTACCAGCAGGATCACCGCCTCCTCGTCGGAGAAGTAGTGGTCGATCCAATTCTTGAAGACCGTCCGCAGGGTCATGAAGTGCCCTCCCCGCCCTTGCGAATCCAGTAGTGGTAGGTGTCACCGCGCTCCTCTCGCTCCAGCAGCTCGTGGGGGCTCTGGGCGGTGAAGGTCTCGAAGTCCCGCCAGGAGCCGGCGTCGGAGGCCATCACCTCGAGCAGCTGGCCCGGGGCCAGGCGCGCCAGCGCCTGCTTCGCCTTGAGCAGCGGCAGCGGACAGGGAAGACCGCGGGCGTCGAGCAGGTCATCGGGTTGCAGAGCCATGATCTCTCCCGGAACAATGGGGGTGGGGCGGATTGCTACCGGACGACGGATGGTCGTGCGGCGCGGAAGCCCTTGGGATTTAAAGGCACTTTACCGGCTGAATCAATGTCAGACCATGGGCCACCTCGGCCCACCACAGGAGACCCCGAGCATGCCGCGCCGTTTTCCCCGACTCGCCGCCGGCGCCCTGTGCCTGGCGCTGGCCCTGCCCGCCGCCGCCCAGTGGACCCAGCCACAGTGGGACAGCACCGCCGGACTGCCGAGCCTGGCCAGCGGCAACAGCCAGGCCGCCAGCGGCGAGGAGTTTCGCCTGGGGCGGGCCTGGCTGCGCCAGTTCCAGGCGCGGGCCCCCCAGTGGCAGGACCCCATCGCCCAGCACTACGTGGAGTCGATGGTCGCGCGCCTGCTGCCCCACAGCGGGCTGGGCGGCAGCCAGCCGCTGGTGACCCTGGTCGACAGCCGCCAGCTCAACGCCTTCGCCGTGCCGGGGGGCATCATCGGGGTGAATGCCGGCCTGTTCGCCTTTGCCGAGGAGGAGGCGGCGCTGGTCTCGGTGCTGGCCCACGAGCTTGGCCATCTCTCCCAGCGCCACTACGCCCGCGGCCAGGCCCGCACCGAACAGACCCAGGTACCCGCCATGGCTGCCATGCTGGCCGGCATGCTGATCGCCGCCGCCGGCGGGGGCGACGCCGGCATCGGCGTGGCCATGGGCTCCCAGGCCGCCTTCATCCAGGACCAGTTGGCCTACTCGCGGCGCTTCGAACAGGAGGCCGACCGCATCGGCCTGCAGGCCATGGCCCAGGCGGGCTACGACCCCCAGGCCATGGTGCGCATGTTCCAGGCCATGCAGCGCATGGCCAGGCTGCAGGGCGGCAACCCACCGGAGTTCCTGCTCACCCACCCGGTGACCGAGTCGCGCATCGGCGATGCCCAGGACCGCGCCGGCCAGCTCTCAGTCGCCGCCCCCCGCGACGACGACCTCCAGTACCACCTGGTGCGCGCCCGCGCCCTGCTGACCATCCACGAGCGCGACCCCCAGCAGGCCATCACCCGACTCGCCCAGGACGACGTGCCCGACGCCGCCCGACGCTACCTGGGCGCCCTGGTGGAGGCCCGTCGGGGCAACGTCGAGGCGGCCCTATCGACCCTCGACGCCCTGGCCCGCCAGGAGCCCGACCTGGGGCTGCTGCCCGCCTCCGCCGCCCAGGTGGCCTTCGATGCCAGCCGCTACGACGACGCCATCGAGCGCAGCCGCCGCCTGCTGCGGCTGATGCCGGGGCACCTGCCCGCCACCCTGACCCTGGGCGAGGCGCTGCTGCAGCGCGACCCCGACGAGGCGTGGCGGGTGCTGCGCGAGCTTGCCGAGCGCCGCCACGAGGACCCGCAGGTGTTCACCCTGCTGGCGGAAGCCGCCGGGCGCAGCGGGCGGGAGGCCTGGGGGCACCTGGCCCGGGCCGAGCAGCTGCAGCTCACCGGACGCATCAGCGAGGGGATTCGTCAGCTCGAGGTGGCCCGGCAGGTGGCCGAGCGGGAGGGAGACGCCGCGGCCACTGCTCGCATCGAGCAGCGCCGCGAGGCGTTCATCGGCTATCAGGAGACGCTGGAGAAGTTCTAGCGCCCAGCGCCCGTGATCAGCGCTGGAAGTTGAGCATCCGCTCCAGAGGCTTCAGCGCCGCCTGACGCAGGGCGTCATCGACGAGGATCTCGCCCGAGCCGTGGCGCAGGGCGTCGGCCAGGTTGTCCAGGGCGTTCATGGCCATCCAGGGGCAGTGGGCGCAGCTCTTGCAGGTGGCACCGTTGCCGGCGGTAGGCGCCTCGAAGAGGGTCTTTCCGGGCACCGCCTGCTGCATCTTGAAGAAGATGCCGCGGTCGGTGGCCACGATCAGCTTGTCGTTGGGCAGCGCCTGGGCGGCCTTGATCAGCTGGGAGGTGGAGCCCGTCACGTCGGCCAGCGCCACCACCGAGGCCGGCGACTCCGGGTGCACCAGCACCGCGGCCTCCGGGTAGAGCGCCTTGAGCTCCTCGACCCCCTTGGCCTTGAACTCCTCGTGGACGATGCAGGCACCGTCCCACAGCAGCATGTCGGCGCCGGTCTTCTTCTGGATGTAACCGCCCAGGTGTTTATCCGGGGCCCACAGGATCTTCTCGCCGCGGGCCTGGAGCTCCTCGATCACCTCCACGGCGATCGACGAGGTGACCACCCAGTCGGCACGCGCCTTCACCGCAGCCGAGGTGTTGGCGTAGACCACCACGGTGCGGTCGGGGTGCTGGTCGCAGAAGGCGGCGAACTCGTCGGCCGGGCAGCCCAGGTCCAGCGAGCAGGTCGCCTCCAGGGTGGGCATCAGCACGCGCTTCTCCGGAGAGAGGATCTTGGCGGTCTCGCCCATGAAGCGCACCCCGGCCACCACCAGGGTGTCGGCCGCGTGGCGGGCGCCGAAGCGGGCCATTTCGAGGGAGTCGGCCACGCAGCCGCCGGTCTCCTCGGCGAGCTGCTGAATGGCATCGTCGGTGTAATAATGAGCCACCAGGACGGCGTTGTTGGCCTCGAGGAGCCGCTTGATCTCCTCGACGCGCGCCTCGTCCTCGGCGGGAATGCGGGTGGGGCAGTAGGTGCGGGTCAGGTACTCGCGTACCTGGGCACGGGAAGTCATGGTCGTCATCGTGTCTACCACTGTGACTGGCAGGGGCTCCCCCTGCGTGATCGGGTACATCGTGGCTCGCGCGCTCCGCGAGGACGATGCGCCGGCTGCCCGGGGCGTCTGTCGCCACCGTCGGCAAGGCCCCTATTCTAGACCAGGAGGCCGGGTTCGTGGCCACTATCGGTGAAGAAATCCGGTCAGGAAGTCGCGCCGCTGCTCCGCTGGGACGCTCGGCGGGCCGAGCCGTTCGGCTCACGGCGCGCCTCAGGGGGCACCCCGGCCAGAAACCAGAACGCCCCGACCTCTGGGAGGCCGGGGCGTCGAATCTGGTGGGTCGTGTAGGATTCGAACCTACGACCAATTGGTTAAAAGCCAACTGCTCTACCAACTGAGCTAACGACCCATGCTTGCGTACAAGCCTGCAGGTCCGGATGGTGGGTCGTGTAGGATTCGAACCTACGACCAATTGGTTAAAAGCCAACTGCTCTACCAACTGAGCTAACGACCCGTCCGAACGGGGGCAGATATTACTGATCCGCCCCCTGGCTGGCAAGGACTTTTTTGCCTTTTGTCGCCGCCGCCGCTCAGCGGCGCGCCTTGGGCTTGCGCATCGCCTGCACCGGCTTGCGCTTGTGCTTGTCGCGGCTCCAGCGGTTCTTCTCGTCCGGGGTGAGATCCGGCACCTTACGTGACTCCAGCCCGGCCAACTCTGCCAGGTCATCGATCTCCTCCTGGGAGAGCTCCACCCACTCGCCGGCCTTGGCCCGCTTGTCGAGGAAGATGTTGCCGTAGCGCACCCGCTTGAGGCGGCTGACGGTGAGCCCCTGGGACTCCCACAGGCGACGCACCTCGCGATTGCGCCCCTCCAGGATCACCACGTGGAACCAGGTGTTGATACCCTCGCCGCCGAACTCCTGGACGTCGGTGAAGCGCGCCGGGCCGTCGTCGAGCATCACCCCCTCAACCATGGCCACCACCTGCTCCTTGGTCACCTCCCCCATCACCCGCACGGCGTACTCGCGCTCCACCTGGGTGGAGGGGTGCATCAGGCGGTTGGCCAGCTCACCGTCGGTGGTGAACAGCAAAAGGCCGCTGGTGTTGATGTCGAGGCGGCCGATAGCGATCCAGCGCTCGCCCTTGAGCCGCGGCAGCCGGTCGAACACGGTGCGCCGCCCTTCCGGGTCCTTGCGGGTACACAGCTCGCCCTCGGGCTTGTTGTACATGATCACCCGCCGCGGCACCTCATCGGCGCCGCGCAGGGTCACCGGGCGGTTGTCGAAGAGTACCTTGTCGCGGGTCTCGATGCGGTCGCCCAGGGTCGCCACCTGGCCGTTGACCTTGACCCGCCCATCGGCGATGGCGGTCTCCATCTCGCGGCGGGAGCCCAGCCCGGCGCGGGCCAGGACCTTCTGAAGTTTTTCGCTGGTAGTGCTCATGAGTCGTTCTCACTGGGTGTGGATTCCGCCCCCGGGGCAGCGTCATCGTCGACGCGGCTCCGGGCACGCTCGGTCAGGCGAGCCTCGAGTTCGGCGAAGCTCAGTCCGGACCGTTCTGACGCCGTCCCGGCGTGGTTGTCGTCGGCCATCCCGGCCGTCGCGTCGGTGGCACCGGACGCGGCCGGTGCCTCCTGATCGGTAGTGCCTGCCGCCTGCTCGCCCTCTTCCGGCACATCGTCGAGGGGCGCATCGGCCTGGGCCAGCAGGTCGTGCTGGGGCGGCGGCGGCGCCTCGTCCTCGCTCATCCACCCAGGCTCCTCGAAGGCCTTGAGCTCGTGCATCGGCGGCAGCTCGTCGAGGGTCTTCAGGCCGAAGTCATCGAGGAAGCTGCGGGTGGTGGCATAGACCGCCGGGCGCCCCGGTACGTCGCGATGGCCCACCACGCGGATCCAGCCGCGCTCCAGGAGGGTGCGCATGATCGAACCGCTCACCGTGACCCCGCGCACCTCCTCGATGTCGCCGCGGGTCACCGGCTGGCGGTAGGCGATCAGCGCCAGGGTCTCGAGCAGCGCCCGGGAGTACCGCTGGGGGCGCTCGTCCCACAGCCGCGAGACCCAGGGCGAGAGCCGCGGGCGGATGCGCAGCTGGTAGCCCGAGGCGGTCTCGAGCAGCTCCATGGCGCCGCGTTCGTGGCGCAGGCCGAGGCGCTCGAGCGCCTCGCGCAGGGCACGCCTTGGCGGTCGCTCGTGGTCGTCGAAGAGCCCGTCGAGGCGCTCCAGGGAGAGCGGCTCGCCGGCCGCCAGCAGCGCCGCCTCGAGGATCTCGTCCAGGGCCTCGGGATACTCCATGGCGGTCATGGCCGCCCTCCCTCCTCATCATCATCCGCGAAGGCGCTCTCGCCCTCGGCTGCCAGGTCATCCAGGTCGCCGGCCTCGTCCGTCTCCACCGGGGTACGGGCGCGCACATGGATCGGCGAGAGCGGGGCATTCTGCACGATCTCGATCATCGCCTCCTTGGCGAGCTCGAGGATCGCCATGAAGGTGACGATCACCCCCGCCCGCCCCTCCTCCAGGCTGAACAGCGCCTCGAAGGGGGTGAAATGATCGTGGCTGAGCCGCTCCATGATGGCCAGCATGCGCTCCCGGGTCGAGAGCACCTCGCGGCTGATGTGGTGCGACTGCACCAGCTCGGCGCGGCGCAGGATGCCGGCCAGGGCGCCGAGCAGCTCGCCGAGTTCCACGTCCGGATGGATCACCCGCGACTCCAGCGGCGGCAGCAACGCCCGCGCCGGGAACCAGTCTCGCCCTAGGCGCGGCAGCTCGGCCAGCGCCTCGGCGGCATGCTTGAGCCGCTCGTACTCCTGCAAGCGCCGGATCAGCTCGGCGCGGGGGTCCTCCTCCTCCTCGTCGCCGCCCTCCTTGGGCGGGCGCGGCAGCAGGGTGCGCGACTTGATCTCGGCCAGCATCGCCGCCATCAGCAGGTACTCGCCCGCCAGCTCGATCTCCATGGCCTTCATCAGCTCCACGTACTCGATGTACTGGCGGGTGATGGCGGCCACGTCGATGGCCAGGATGTCGAGGTTCTGGCGACGGATCAGGTAGAGCAGCAGGTCGAGCGGCCCCTCGAAGGCCTCCAGGAAGACCCGCAGCGCCTCCGGCGGGATATAGAGATCCTCGGGCAGCTCGGTGATCGGCTCGTCGAACAGCCTACCGAGCACCGCGGCCTGCTGGGCCGCCTCGGCGCTCTGCTCGGGGCTGGCGGTATCGGGGGTAGCGCTCACGCGGCGTGCCTCTCCGGAGACGCTGGGTCAACGGCGCAGTCTAGCAAGAGCGGGGCGCCGGAGACAGTTCTGACGCCGCTTCTGCCGACATGCCGCCAGCGCTCGAGGCTATCCCGGCGACAGGCCTTCAGGGAGGCGCTGTGAATACCTCCCTGTACGCTACCGACGCCATCCATGGCGTAGGACCTCCCTTTCGGCCTGTCCCCGGCGCCTCTCGCTCGGACCGTGCATGCCTGCTACTCAGCCTCGCTGGCCTTGCGATAGCGCCCGACATAGTCGAAGAGCTTCTCGCGCACCTGCCAGTGGCGCCCCACCCTGCGCCCCACCGCGAAGTCCGGGTGGCGCAGGCGGCGTCGCTCGGCCACGACCTCCTCCGGCGTGGTGGGCCGAAACGGCACCCCCGGCGCGCGCAGGTGGTCGCGCAGGAAGGCCGCGGCGAAGGCGCCGCGCTGGGCCGGCGTCTCCAGCGCGAACCATTCGCTGAGCGTCGCGCCATCCTCGTCGTGGTAGGTCACCTTGAGCCGCGCCATGCCTCGGCCGTTGACGGTAGCCTCGAGCTGCATGCCGCTGACCCTGAGCACCCGGGCATCCTTGAGGCGCAGCGCCTCCTTGAGCTTGTCGTCGGCATCCACCAGCAGGGTTTGGCAACCGTGGCAGCGCCGGGCGGCGATATCGTTCTCGGCGCCGCAGTCGCCGCATACCTTGAAGCGAAAGCGAAAGTCGCACTGCCGCCTTTTCCCGGCGCCCGACGCCACGCCGCGATTTTCGGCGCCCGACGCCGCGCCATCGACCTGCGGCTCGCCCTCCACCAGCCCCTGGCAGCGGCGGCCGAAGTGCTCGATCACGAGTTCACCGTCGCGCTTGCCCCAGAAGAGGTTGGCATGGCCGCAGGCGGGGCACTCCACCTGCACCGGCTCGCTGTCGGAGTCGGGCTTCGCCGAGCCCACCTCCGGCGCATAGAGCTCCCAGGGGTTGCCGGCGTAGTCGAGGATCAGGCAGTCCCGCTTGCCCGGCGCGAGGCGCAGGCCGCGGCCGACGATCTGCTGGTAGAGGCTCACCGACTCGGTGGGGCGCAGGATGGCGATCAGGTCCACGTGGGGGGCGTCGAAGCCGGTGGTGAGCACCGCCACGTTGACCAGGTACTTGAGCTCCCGGGCCTTGAAGGCGGCGATGAGCCACTCGCGCTCGGCGGAGGGGGTCTCGCCGGTGACCAGCGCCGCCTCGCCCGCCGGCAGGTAGCCGAGGATCTCCTCGGCGTGGGCCACGCTCGCCGCGAAGAGCATCACCCCCTGGCGGTCACGGGCGCGCTCGACCACCTCGGCGATGATCCCCGGCGTGGCGCGGTGGCCCGCCACCACCCGGTTGAGCTCCTCCTCCCGGAAGAGGCCGCTGGCCCCCGGCGCCAGGGCCGAGAAGTCATAGCGCTCCACCGCCGCATCGATGCGCCGCGGCTCGGCCAGATAGCCCTGCTTCACCATCAACCGCAGGGGCTGCTCGAAGACGCAGTCGCGAAAGAAGCAGTCGGCCTCGCCGCGCACCATGCCGTGATGGTGGCGGTGGTAGATGAACCCCTGACCCAGCCGGTAGGGGGTGGCGGTGAGTCCCAGCACCTTGAGGCGCGGATTGGCCGCGCGCAGCCGCTCGATCACCCGGCGGTAGCTGGCGTCCTCGGCGGGGGAGACCCGGTGGCATTCGTCGATCACCAGCAGGGTGAAGTTGCCATCGTCGAAGCGGTCGAGGCCGCGCACCACCGACTGCACCGAGCCGAAGACCACCTGGCGGGCGCTCTCCTTGCGCTTAAGGCCCGCGCTGAAGATATCCGCCGAAAGGCCGTAGGCCTGGTACTTGGCGTGGTTCTGCTCCACCAGCTCGCGCACATGGGCCAGCACCAGCACCCGCCCCCGGGCCAGGCGCGCCAGCTCGGCGATCACCAGGGACTTGCCGCTGCCGGTGGGCAGCACCACCACGGCGGGGTCGTCCGAGCCGCGAAAGTGCCCGATCACCCGGCGCACCGCCTCCTGCTGGTAGGGACGCAGTGCCGGGGCCGCAGACGCCGAAGGCGACCCGGAGGCCGCCTTCTGTGCAGAGCCACGAGGCGACACGTAAGCCCTCAGTCCACCCAGACCCGGGCGTTGCGGAAGAGGCGCAGCCAGGCGCCGTCCCGGGTCCACTCGGCCGGGCGCCAGGAGTTGGTCACCGCGCGCACCACCCGCTCCGGATGGGGCATCATGATGGTGGCGCGGCCATCCGGGGTGGTCAGGCCGGTAATGCCGGAGGGCGAGCCGTTGGGGTTGGCCGGGTAGCGGGTGGTGACCTGGCCGTGGTTGTCCAGGAAGCGCAGCGCCACCTGGCCATTGCCCTGCATGCTGCGCAGGTGGGCGCTGTCGCGGAACTCGGCGCGGCCCTCGCCGTGGGCCACGGCGATGGGCAGGCGAGAGCCCTCCATGCCGGCCAGCAGGATCGAGGGGCTCTGCTCCACCTGGACCATGGCGACCCGAGCCTCGAACTGCTCGGACTCGTTGCGCACGAAGCGCGGCCACGCCTCGGCCCCGGGGATCAGCTCCTTGAGCTGGGAGAGCATCTGGCAGCCGTTGCAGACGCCCAGCGAGAAGCTGTCGTCACGCTGGAAGAAGGCCGCGAACTGCTCCCGGGCGCGCTCGTTGAAGAGCACCGACTTGGCCCAGCCGCCGCCAGCCCCCAGCACGTCGCCGTAGGAGAAGCCGCCGCAGGCCACCAGCCCCTTGAATTCATCCAGCGATACCCGGCCTGCCAGGATATCGCTCATATGCACGTCCACCGCCTCGAAACCGGCGCGGTCGAAGGCCCAGGCCATCTCCACCTGGCCGTTGACGCCCTGCTCGCGCAGCACCGCCACCGAAGGCCGAGCCAGGTTGAGATAGGGCGCGGCGACATCCTCGTCGACGTCGAAGGCGGGGGTGGCGGAGAGACCCGGGTCGCGGTCATCGAGCAGGCCGTCGAACTCGCTCTTGGCGCACTCCGGGTTGTCGCGCAGCGCCTGCAGACGGTAGCTGGTCTCGGACCAGGTGCGCTGGGCCAGCATGCGGGTGGTCTCCAGCAGTGGCTCCTCGAAGAGGGTGACCCGCACCTGGTCGTCGTAGCGGGGCCGGGCGATGACGCCGCAGGTCTCGATGCCGGCGGCGGCGAACTGGGCCAGCACCTCCTCGGTGTGGGCGCGGTTGACCTGGATCACCGCACCGAGCTCCTCGGCGAACAGCGCATTCACCGCCTCGGCGGGCTCGTCGACCAGCCAGTCGAGCTTGATCTCGAGGCCGGCGTGAGCGGCGAAGGCCATCTCCAGCAGGGTCACCAGCAGGCCGCCATCGCTGCGGTCGTGGTAGGCGAGCAGCTTGCCCTCGGCGTTGAGCCCCTGGATCACCGCGAAGAAGGCCTTGAGGTCTTCCGGGTCGTCCAGGTCCGGGCACTCGCTGCCCACCTGGCCATAGACCTGGGCCAGGGCCGAGCCGCCCAGGCGGTTCTTGCCGCCGCCCAGGTCGATCAGCAGCAGGTCGGACTCATCCTGCTCCAGATTGATCTGGGGCGTCAGGGTCTGCATGGCATCGGTGACCGGCGCAAAGCCGGTGATCACCAGCGACAGCGGCGAGGTGACGCTCTTCTCCTCGGCCTCGCCGTGCCCGTCATCAGAGCCGTTCGACTCCTGCCAGGCGGTGCGCATGGACATGGAGTCCTTGCCCACCGGGATGGCAATGCCCAGCGCCGGACAGAGCTCCATGCCCACGGCGTGGACGGCGTCATAGAGCGCCTGGTTCTCGCCGGGGTGGTCGGCGGCGCTCATCCAGTTGGCGGAGAGCTTGATATCGCCTAGCTTGGCGATGGGCGCAGCGGCCAGGTTGGTGATCGCCTCGGCGACTGCCAGGCGGGCGCTGGCGGCGGGGTCGATCAGCGCCACCGGCGGACGCTCGCCCATGGCCATGGCCTCGCCGGCGTGGGTGTCGAAGCTGGCCGTGGTCACGGCGACATCGGCCACCGGCACCTGCCAGGGGCCGACCATCTGGTCGCGGGCCACCTGGCCGGTGATGGAGCGGTCGCCGATGGTGATCAGGAAGCTCTTGGAGGCCACGGTGGGCAGGCGCAGTACGCGGTCCATGGCCTCGCGCAGGTCGAGGTTGTCGAGCATCACGCCGGGCAGCTCGCGGGTCTCGCGGGAGAACTCGCGGGTCATCTTCGGCGGCTTGCCGAACAGCACGCTCATCGGCAGGTCGACGGGCTTGCTCTCGAAGTGGCCGTCGCGCACCTCCAGGTGGTGTGCCTCAATGGCCTCGCCCACCACCGCATAGGGGCAGCGCTCGCGGGCACAGAGGGCGTCGAAGGTGGCGAGGTCCTCCGCGGCCACGGCCAGCACGTAGCGCTCCTGGGCCTCGTTGCACCAGATCTCCAGCGGGCTCATGCCCGGCTCGGCGCTGGGCACCGCGCGCAGGTCGAACAGGCCGCCGCGCTCGCCGTCCTTGACCAGCTCGGGCAGGGCGTTGGAGAGCCCGCCGGCCCCCACGTCGTGGATGAAGCGGATGGGGTTGGCCTCACCCAGGGCCCAGCAGCGGTCGATCACCTCCTGGGCGCGACGCTCGATCTCGGGGTTGCCGCGCTGCACCGAGGCGAAGTCCAGGTCGGCGCTGGAGGTGCCGGAGGCCATGGAGGAGGCCGCACCACCGCCCAGGCCGATCAGCATGGCAGGACCGCCCATCACGATCAGCTTGCCACCCACCGGGATCTCGCCCTTCTGGACGTGGCCGTCGCGGATGTTGCCGTAGCCGCCGGCGAGCATGATCGGCTTGTGGAAGCCGCGGCGCTCGATGCCGTTGGCCCCCAGCACGTCCTGCTCATAGGTACGGAAGTAGCCGGCCAGGTTGGGGCGGCCGAACTCGTTGTTGAAGGCCGCCCCCCCGATGGGGCCCTCCAGCATGATCTCGAGGGCCGAGACGATGCGCTCGGGCTTGCCGTAGTCGAAGGCCTCCCAGGGCTGCACGAACTCGGGGATGCGCAGGTTGGAGACGGTGAAGCCGGTGAGGCCCGCCTTGGGCTTGCCGCCGATGCCGGTGGCGCCCTCGTCGCGGATCTCGCCGCCGGCGCCGGTGGCCGCTCCCGGGTGCGGGGCGATCGCCGTGGGGTGGTTGTGGGTCTCCACCTTCATCAAGATCTGGATCGGCTCCTCGACGCTCCCGTAGCGGGCGCGCTCGCCGGCCTGACCGGTCAGCGGGGCCGGGAAGAAGCGCGGCGCCGTGGCGCCCCTGATCACCGCCGCGTTGTCGCTGTAGGCCGAGAGGATGTCCTCCGGGGAGGCCTGGTGGGTGTTCTTGATCATCTTGAACAGCGAGAGGGGCTGCGCCTCGCCGTCGATCACCCAGTCGGCGTTGAAGATCTTGTGGCGGCAGTGCTCGGAGTTCGCCTGGGCGAACATCATCAGCTCGACGTCGGTGGGGTTGCGGCCCAGGTCGCGGAAAGCCGCCACCAGGTAATCGATCTCGTCCTCGGCCAGGGCCAGGCCGAGGGCGACGTTGGCGGCCTCCAGCGCCTCGCGACCGCCCGCGAGGATGTCGACGCTGCCCAGGGGTGCCGGCTCATGGTGGGCGAAGAGCCGTGCCGCGTCGGAGCTGTCGGCCAGCACCGTTTCGGTCATGCGGTCGTGCAGGGTGGCGCGGATCGCCTCGAAGGCCTGCTCGGAGAGCACGCCCCTGAGCTTGACCCGGTAGGCGATGCCGCGCTCGAGGCGACGAATGCTGCCGAGGCCGCAGTTGCGCGCGATGTCGGTAGCCTTGGAGGACCAGGGCGACTGGGTGCCGATGCGCGGCACCACCAGGAACAGCTGGCCCTCTGCTCGGGCGCCCTCGACGTCAGAGCCCTGAAGGTGAGAACCCTGAAGTTGAGAACCCTGAAGTTGAGAACCATAGTCGAGCAGCTGCTCCAGCACCGCCAGCGCCTCGGCGCTGAGCTCGCCTTCGTGATCGACGAAATGCACGTACTCCGCCTGCAGCGACTCGACGTCGGCCGCCGCCTCGCGCAGGGCGGCCAGCAGCTTGGCGTGACGGAAGGCGGAGAGGGCGGGGGCGCCGCGCAGTTCGAGCATATCCTGGAGCCTCTGGAAATCATCAAGGAGGGGCCGCGGCCAGCGGCAGAGAGCGCATATGATACTGGAAAGCCCGGGGCGGAAGAAATCGCGGCAAGAAATCGCACGGATGACAGCCGCGCCGCAGCTGGTTATGGTGGTGGGTCGTCATCGCCAGCCGCCCCCCCATGCCCCTGCCGTCGATCGATCAGCTCCTGCACCGCTGGCGCCGCCGCCCTGCCCTGCCCGCTCTGGGCCTGGCCGGCGCGCTCCTGCTGGGCCTGTGGCCCGCCTCCCCGGGCACGCCCGACGGCCGGCACCTGGAGAGGATCCTCGCCCGCGAGTTCCTGCAGGTGCACACCCGCAATACCCCCACCACCTACTACGAGGGGCGCGAGGGCCCCACCGGCTTCGAATACGAGCTGGTACGCCGCTTCTCCGCCTCCCTGGGCGTGAGCCTGGCGCTGCGCGCGGACCACCATATCGCCAGCGCGCTCGAGGCCGTCCGCAGGGAGGGCGACCTGGGGGCCGCCGCCCTGCCGCTGACTCCGGGCCTCGACGGGGTGATCTTCAGCCGGCCGATCCTCGAGCTGCAGCCGGTGGTGGTCTACCGTCGCGGCCTGCCGCCGGTGACCGGCCTGGACCGGCTGCAGGGTCTGCGCCTCGGCACCCTGGCCGGCGCCGGCACCGACCGGGTGCTGCGCGAGCTCAAGGCCGAGCACCCGTCGCTCGCCTGGGAGGAGTCCGATGACCTGGAGGCCGCCGAGCTGCTGCGCTGGGTCGAGGATGGGCGGCTCGACGCCGCGGTGCTCTTCGAGCACCAGTTCCGCCTCAACCGGCTGTTCTTCCCCGGGGTGGAGCGTGGCTTCGCGCTGGGCGAGCCGCTCTCCCTGGCCTGGGCCTTTCCCGCCGAGGGCGGCCTGGCGCTGGCGCAGGCGGCCAACCGCTTCCTCGCGGCGCTTCACAGCGAGGGCGAGCTCGAGGCCCTGGTGGCGCGCTATTTCGGCCATGACGACTACCTGGAGTACGTGGGCGCGCGCACCTTCATCCAGCACCTCCACGCTCGCCTCCCGGACTACGCCGAGCTGTTCCGGGAGGCAGCCCGCCAGACCGGCTTCGACTGGAAGCTGCTGGCCGCGCTGGGCTACCAGGAGTCCCACTGGGACCCGGAGGCCACCTCCCCCACCGGGGTGCGTGGGCTGATGATGCTGACCCTGCCCACCGCCGGTGACCTGGGGGTAAGCGACCGCCTGGACCCTGCCCAGAGCATCGAGGGCGGCGCCCGATACCTGCGCGAGCTCAAGGATCGGCTGCCGGAGTCGATAACCGGAGAGGACCGCCTGTTCATGGCCATGGCGGCCTACAATGTGGGGCTGGGCCACCTCTACGACGCCCGGCGCATCACCGAGCAGCGTGGCGGCGACCCGGACCGCTGGGCCGATGTGCGCGAGTCGCTGCCGCTGCTGCAGGAGCGCGAGTGGTACAGCCAGACCCGCCACGGCTACGCCCGGGGCGGCGAGCCGGTGATCTATGTGCGCAATATTCGCCGCTACCACGAGATACTCAGCTATGTGGACCGCAACCAGCAGCAGTTCTACCTGCTCAATGCCAGGCTGCCGGATGACGAAGAGGAGAAGCTGCTTCAGCTGGTGGGAGCGCCGCCCTGATCTTCCCGCCGGGCGGCGAAGAACGCCTTGAGCAGCCGGGAAGCGCGGGTGGCCAGCACCCCACCCTCCACGACCACTCGGTGGTTGTACCAGGGCTGGGCAAAGAGGTTGGCCCTGGACTCCACCATGCCGGTTCGCGGCTCCGCCGCGCCGTAGACCACCCGGGCCAGCCGGGCATGGATGATCGCCCCGGTGCACATCAGACAGGGCTCCAGGGTCACATAGAGGGTGCAGCCGTCGAGGCGATAGTTGCCGAGCCGCGCACCGGCATCGCGCAGGGCGCGAATCTCGGCATGGGCGCTGGGGTCGCACCCCGCCACCGGCGCATTGTAGCCGGCGCCGACGATCTCGCCTTCGGCATTCACCACCACGGCACCCACCGGCACTTCACCGGCGGCCAGCCCCTGGCGGGCCTGGTCCAGCGCCCGGTGCATGTAGAACTCATCGCTGCGCAACGGCCTCGACTCCATGTAGACTGATCTGAAACGTCCGTATGAGAGGGCCCGCAGGCCCCGACTGCCCCTGGAGATTTCGCACATGTCCAACGCTCTCGACGCCCTGGTGGGCCTGCTGGCCCTCGAGCCCCTGGAGGAGAACCTGTTCCGCGGCGCCAGCCAGGATCTTGGCCTGCCCCAGCTGTTCGGCGGCCAGGTACTGGGCCAGGCGCTCTCGGCGGCCACCCAGACCGTCGAC
Source organism: Halomonas sp. A11-A (assembly GCF_003182195.1). GTDB lineage: Bacteria > Pseudomonadota > Gammaproteobacteria > Pseudomonadales > Halomonadaceae > Halomonas > Halomonas alkalicola. The sequence goes on along the minus strand of NZ_QGTM01000002.1, from coordinate 84,460 downwards.
GCCTCCCGGCGCGCCCACTCCCTGCACGGCTACTTCCTGCGCCCGGGGGATGCGCGCCGCCCGGTAGTCTATCAGGTAGACGCCGTGCGCGACGGCGGCAGCTTTACCACCCGCCGGGTCACCGCCATCCAGAAGGGCCGGCCGATCTTCTTCTGCAGCGCCTCCTTCCACGGCGAGGAGGCGGGCCTGGACCACCAGCCCACCATGCCCGAGGTGGCGCCGCCGGAGCAGCTGGCCGATACGGGGCACCGCCTGGTGCGCTTCGACGACCACCCCATCGAGTTCCTGCTGGCCGGCGAGGAGCACCGGGCGGGCGAGCCGGCGCACAAGCGGGTGTGGTTCCGCCTGGCCGGCGAGCTCCCCGACGACCCCGCCCTGCACCGCTCCCTGCTGGCCTACAGCTCCGACTTCAACCTGCTGACCACCGCCCTGGTGCCCCACGGGCTCGACTATCGCGACCCCGGGCTGCAGATCGCCAGCCTCGACCATGCGCTCTGGTGCCACCACGACGTGCGCGTCAACGACTGGCTGCTCTACGACATGGACAGCCCCTGGGCCGGCGGCGCCCGCGGCTTCACCCGCGGCGCCATCTACGACCGCCAGGGTCGCCTGGTGGCCTCCTCCGCCCAGGAGGGACTGACTCGGCTGCGCAGGCCCGCCGAGGGCTAGCCGAAGCGCCCTCGGCGGCGCTACCATCACGACAGGCGCCGCAATAGCTCAGCTGGTAGAGCAACGCATTCGTAATGCGTAGGTCGGCGGTTCGAATCCGCCTTGCGGCACCACCCCTTCAGGCAGGACGGCCACCGCGGTTTCCCGCGGTGGCCGTCTCTTCTGGTGCCGGAAAGGCGTCAGAAGTAGCCGATCAGCCGCATGCAGTGCGGGCGGATGGTGAGGTAGGCCTCGCGCACATCGGCCTCGCCGGGCGTCTCCTTCATCCGCGCGACGTCACCACCGGTGTAGCGAGTCTCGCCGATGGTCAGGTCGGCCGCGCCCGCCGGGAACTCCTCTTCGCTGAAGGGCATGGGGCGCAGCGCCTCCAGGCGCTGCCGGGAGTCGCCGATGGCGGTGTGCATCGCCATGTACTCATCCTCCTGGAGCCAGTGGCCGGTCAGGCGGTCGCAGGAGAGCAGCTCCCGGTGATGGGCTTCCAGGGCGGTCAGGTCGACCTTGTCAGGCGCGTCGGCGGCAAGGGCGGGGGCGCCGAGCAGGCCGGCAGCAATCAATGAAACAAGCATGGGCAATCCTCCTGGCGCCCATTCTTGCCCGCCCGGCGCCGGCTGCCAAGTTCGACTCAGGCCTCAAGCCCTGGGGCGCGACGCCGCGGAGCGGGTGTCGGCACCTCGGTGGAGAGCTCCACCTCGAGGATCTCGCCCTGCTGCCAGACCCGCAGCCGGGCAGGGGCGTCCCGGGGCGTGTCGCGCACCAGCTCCAGGAAGTGCATCGGCGTCTCGGGCGTCTCGCCGTTGACCTCCAGCAACAGGTCCCCGGGGGCAAGCCCCGCCGCCGCGGCCTCACCGCTGACGTCGCTGATCAGCACCCCGGCCCGACCCGGCAGGCCCAGCGCCTCGCGCAGGTCCTCGTCCAGGGGCGTCACCGTGATGCCCAGTGCCACCACCACCTGGTCGTCGAAGCCCTGATACTCGATCTGGCGGGCCGCCTCCAGCACCTCGGGCGCCACGTGAATGCTGGCCCCGGCGGTGAGCGCCAGGGCGATGGCATCGCTGGGGCGGCTGTCGATATGCACCGGGGCATCGCGCCCCGGCAGCGTCAGCTCCAGCATGCCCAGGAAGGTGCTCTCGGTGAGGGCATCTACATAGACTCGGGTCAGCGTCACCTCGACGCCCCCCAGCACATCGCCGAGCAGTTCATGGGTCATCGGCCGCGGGGCGCGCTCCCCGGCCAGGGCGCGCAGGATGGCGCGCGCCTCGGTCACGCCGATATAGATCGGGATCACCTCCCGGGCCCCCGGCTCGCGCAGCAGCACCACCGGCACCCCGGCCACGCCCGACATGCCCACGGTGGCCACCTCCACCTCCACCATCGATTCCGGCGGGGCCGCCAGCTCCCGGGCCTCGAGGGGTGACAGCGCCAGCGGCAGCGACAGCAGGGCCAGCACCAGCAGGTGCCGCAGATGCCGCAGGGGCAGCAGGGACAGGACAGACATGGCAGGGCTCCTCGGTGGATGCCCTGTCAGGATGGCAGCCGCACGCGCCGACTGCCATCCTGCCTTCCCGGGCCAGACTCAGGATTTACCGGCGGTGAAGCCCCCGTCGACCATCAGGGTGGTGCCGGTGATGAAGCTCGCCTCGTCGCTGGCCAGGAAGAGGAAGGCGTTGGCGATCTCCTCGGAGCGCCCCAGGCGACCGATGGGATGCAGGCTGATCAGCCCCTGCAGCAGCTCGTCATCCAGTGCCGAGAGCAGCGGCGTGTCGATATAGCCCGGCCCGATGCCGTTGACCCGCACGCCCTTGGGTGCCGCCTCGATGCCCAGGGAACGCGTCATGTTGACCACGCCCCCCTTGGCGGCGGTGTAGGCGGCGGTCTGGGACTGGCCGAGCATGCCGAGGATGGAGGCGCAGTTGACGATGCTGCCGCTGCCCTGGCGATACATCACCCTCAGGGCGGCCCGGGCCACCCGGAAGACGCCGTTGAGGTTGATGTCGATGATGCGCAGGAACTCCTCGTCGGTCACCTCGTCCGTGGGGGTGATGCCGCCGATGCCGGCGTTGTTGAACACCGCATCCACGCTGCCGAGCTCCGCCACGGTCTCCTCGAAGAGGCGGTCAACCTGGGCGGTGTCGGTCACATCGCACACCTTGAAGAGGCAGCGCCCGCCGTGCCTGCCGTCGAGTTCGGCCGCCCGGGCGGCGCCCTCGCTGCCCTCGAGGTCGGCGATCACCGCACTGGCGCCCTCCTCCAGGCAGCGCTCGATGCTGGCCAGCCCGATACCGCTGGCACCGCCGGTCACGATCACGTTCTTTCCCTGCATGCGCATGGGGTCACTCCCTGCTGATGATGGACGATGCGGGGCCGGTGGCCCCGCCGACCCAGTGTAGCCGGAGCAGATGACGACTCCCTAACGGTTCATCGCCGGAACAGTCGCATCCCTAGCCTGTCTTGACGCGCATCAATTCACTCCAGCGCGTGGTGTAGCGCGGCGAGCGGTGCTCGCAGCGCAGCGCCCAGGCATTGCCCTCCCGGGGCAGGCCGAAGCGGACAGTGTCGCGTCCCATCTCGCGATTGAGGCGATCCAGGGTCGCCATCAGGCGCTGGCTGCGGGCGCGGCGTGCATCGTCATCCGGGGTCTCCAGCAGCGAGGGCTGAGCAGACTCGGCGTCCACCAGATCGAGCAGCATCACCCCGCACTTCTGGTAGCGGTAGCCCTCGAGGAAGATCGCCTCCAGGGCGCGGCGGGCCGCCGCCAGCAGCTCCCGGCTGTCGGCGCTGGGGGCGGGCAGCGCCACCAGGGCGGCGTTGCGGTACTGAGGCTCGCCAGCCAGGAAGGGGTTGGTACGCACGAACACCTGCACCGCCCGGGCCAGGCTGCCCTGGCGGCGCAGCTTCTCGCCGGCCCGGGCGGCGTGCTGGCGCAGCGCCGCCTCCAGCTCGTGGCGCTCGCCGGTGAGGCGGCCGAAGGAGCGCGACACCAGCAGGCGCCGGCGCGGCTCGCTCATGTCGTCGAGGGCGATGGCCGAGCGGCCGCGCAGCTCCCAGACCAGGCGCTCCATCACCACCGAGAAGCGGCTGCGCACCCAGCGCGGGTCGGCCCGGCGCAGCTGCCAGGCGGTGGTGATGCCCATCAGCGCCAGCCGCTCGGCGCTGCGCCGGGCCACGCCCCAGAGCTCGTTGACCGGGCACGCCTCGAGCACACGGCGGGTCGCCTCGCCGTCGGCCTCGAGCAGGCAGACGCCCTCGCAGGCCGGCTCGCGCTTGGCCAGCCGGTTGGCCAGCTTGGCGAGCACCCGGGTGGGCGCCACCCCGACGCCCACCGGGATACCGGTCCAGCGCCGAACGGTCTCGCGCAGCTCATGGCAGCGGGCTTCCAGGGTCTGGGCGGGAAACCCCGCGAAGCCCACGAAACTCTCATCGATGGAGTAGGGCTCCACGTCCGGGGAGAACTCCGCCAGCACCTGGTTGACCCGCCGCGACATGTCGCCGTAGAGGGCATAGTTGCTGGAGAGCAGCACCGCCTGGCGGCGCACCGCCGGCGGCAGCAGGTGCCGCGGGGCGCCCATGGCTACCCCCAGCGCCTTGAGCTCCTCGGAGCGCGCCACCACGCAGCCGTCGTTATTGGAGAGCACGCCCACCGGCCGCCCCGCCAGGCGCGGGTCGAAGACCCGTTCACAGCTGACGTAGAAGTTGTTGCCGTCGACCAGGGCGATCACGGCGAGCGCCCCAGAAGGTCGTGCACCACATGGGTGACCACCCCCCACACCTCGCACTCGCGGCCGGCCAGGGGGATCGCCGCGAAGCGCGGGTTGCTGGCCACCAGCCATACCCCGCCGCCCCGCCGCTCCAGGCGCTTGACGGTGGGCTCCCCCTCCAGGGAGATGACCACCACCCGCCCGGGCAGGGGCTCCAGGCTGCGATCCACCACCAGCAAGTCGCCATCGTGGATGCCATCGCCCAGCATGGAGTCCCCCTCGGCGCGCACGAAGTAGGTGGCCGCCGGGCGCTTCACCACGTGGGCGTGCAGGTCGATCTCGGCATCCAGGTGGTCGTCGGCGGGACTCGGAAAGCCCGCCCGCACCCGGCAGCCCATCAGCGGCCTCGGTGGCCCCACCCCCTCGGCGGCGGCGGGGCCAAGCAGGGCCATGCGCGCCTGCTGCAGCTGTGACATGCTCTCCTCCCGACTTTACTGTATGCATGAACAGTATCTGTCAGGAGGGCGCCCCTGGCAACCGCCGAGGCCGCTCAGCCATCCAGGTCGAGCGCCTCCACCGGCACCGGCCGCCCGAACAGGTAGCCCTGAAAGACACCACAGCCATGGGCCAGCAGCCAGGCCCGCTGGGGCTCGCTCTCCACCCCTTCCGCCACCACCTCGAGGCGCAGGCTCCGCGCCAGCGCGATGATACTGGCCACGATCGCCTCGCTGGCCTCGTCCTGCAGCAGGTCGCACACGAAGGACTGGTCGATCTTGAGCTGGTCCAGGGGCAGGCGCTTGAGATAGGCGAGCGACGAGTAGCCGGTACCGAAGTCGTCCAGTGAGAAGCGCACGCCCCGCTCCCGGAGCTCCAGCATGCGCGAGCGCGCCTCGTCGCGGGCCTCCGGCAGCAGGCTCTCGGTCACCTCCAGCTTGAGGCGATGGGGCGGGGCCCCGGTGGCCTCGAGGATCTCCAGCACGCGCTGGACGAAGTCCGGCTCGCGGAACTGGCGCGGACTGACGTTGACCGAGAGGCTCAGCGCCGAGCGTGCCGGATCGGCCGCCCAGGCCGCCAGCTGGCGACAGGCCTGCTCCAGCACCCAGTTGCCGATCGCCACGATCAGGCGGTTCTCCTCGGCCAGGGGGATGAACTCACCGGGGGAGACCTGGCCGCGCACCGGGTGCATCCAGCGCACCAGCGCCTCGACCCCCACCGGCCGGCCGCGATCATCCACCTGGGGCTGGTAGTGCAGGCGCAGCTCGTCGTTGGGCAGCGCCTGCCTCAGGTCCGCCTCCAGCCGGGCACGAGCCTGCAGGCGCACCTGCATCTCGGGGTCGAAGAAGGCCAGGGCGTTGCGCCCCGCCGCCTTGGCCTGGAACAGTGCCATGTCGGCCTGCTGCAGGATCTCGTCGAGGGTCATCTCATGGTCGCGATAGAGGGTGACCCCCAGGCTCGCCGAGACGCTGGCGCGCTCCTCCCCGAGTCGCACCGGCGCCTGCATCACCGTCAGCAGCTTGTTGGCGACCCGTTCGGCGATCACCGCCACGGCATCCGGCTCGCCCCCCAGGTCGTGGAGCAGCACGGCGAACTCGTCGCCGCCCAGCCGGGCCAGGGTGTCGGTATCCCGCAGCACCTCTTCATAGCGGTGGGCCACCTCGCGCAGCAGCTGGTCGCCGGCGTGGTGGCCGAGGGTGTCGTTGACCTGCTTGAAGTGGTCCAGGTCGATAAAGATCAGCGCGCCGAACTGGCCGCTGCGATAGCTGTCCTTGAGCGCCACCTCCAGGCGGTCGAGCATCAACCGGCGATTCGGCAGGCCGGTCAGGGGGTCGAAGAAGGCCAGCTGGTGGATCTCCTCCTCGGCGGCCTTGCGCTCGCTGATATCGCTGAAGGTCGCCACGAAGTGGGTGGGCCTGCCCTCGGTATCGCGCACCGCGGAGAGGGTTAGCCACTCCGGGAACACCTCGCCGTTCTTGCGGCGGTTCCAGACCTCCCCCTGCCAGCTGCCGCTGCTCGCCACGCTGCGCCACAGCCGCCGATAGAAGGTCTCGTCGTGCAGGCCCGACGACAGCAGGCGCGGGTTCCTGCCCAGCACCTCCGCCTCGCTATAGCCGGTGATGCGGGTGAAGGTCTCGTTGACCTTCAGGATCCGGCTGTCACCATCGGTGATCACCATGCCCAGGTGGGCCTCGAAGGCCGTGGCGGCAATGCGCAGCTGCGCCTCCGTGGCGCGCTCCTCGGTCACGTCCCGCACCACCGCCAGGGCACCACCCGGACCCACAGGCGGTAGATCCAGTCGCCGAGCAGGAGGTCCCGGGACTCCCCCACCACCACCACGAAGGGCAGGTCGTCGACTCGCCGCAGGGTGTAGAGGCGCTCACTGCCATCCAGCGGGGACTCGGTGCTCAGGTGGGTGCGCACCTCTCCGCTCGCCATGAACGCCTGGGTCAGGGGCTCCACGACCCGTCGACCGAGCGCCTCGCCCGCCGCCTCCTCGGCCCCTGCCTCGCCCACCCCGGGGCGGCGCGCCACCAGCTGCATTTCGGTATCGATGATGGCGATGCTCTCGCCTCTCGCCAGGCTCAGGCCCTCGAGGGTCTGACCGAAGACGGCGGGGTCCAGCTGGGCCATCACCAGTCCGGTGTCATCGGGCAGGCGGTGCAGCAGGAGCACCACATGACGACGCTCCAAGGCCGACCACTGCAGCGGCGTCACCAGCGCCATCCGCGAGGGCTGCGCCTGCAGGAGGCGAAAGAAGGGCAGTCCCGACACGTCGAAACCGGGGGGATTCAGGGGGCTGGAGGAGGCGATGACCCGGCCTCGGCCATCGGTGATGCTCACGCTGCCGATGAGGTCCAGGCTCTCCTGCCGCCCGACCAGCAGCTCCTCGAGGAGTTCGAGCTCCGGCGGCTCGCCGAACAGGCGCCGGCGCTGCGACGGCCCCAGCAGCTCCGCCACCCCGGAGAGGCCGGCATCGCTGACCGCAAAGATGCCGGCCACCCACTCCGCCACCAGGTCGGCACGTGCCCCCGTGCGCTCCCTGGCCGCCTGCATGTCGCGCTGGTACTGGTCGAACAGGAAGCCGCCCAGAGTAGCGAAGAGTACGATCATACCCATCACATAGAGGGCAATGGCGATACGGCGATCCTTGCGGTTACGGCGCTCGACTGATTCGTCATCCGAAGCGGCAGTCTCGGTCATCGCTCAGCGATCCTTGCGTGTCGGGGGGACTCCTCGGCAGTGTAACGGCCCTAACATCGGATCACCGGGGATCTGCCGACAACTTGATGCAGGACAACCCTGCCGGAACAGCCCCCTGCCCTCACTACGATGCGGCATTGCCGGGCGTTACCGGCACCTGGACCGGCCGCGCGCCCAGGCGCCCGAGCACCGCCCGGCCACGCAGGGTGAGGTCGGTCACGAAGCGGAACTGCTGGCGGGGGTCGACCGGATAGGCGCGCACCTTGTAGTGGGTGCCCCAGGACTGCTCGCTGGCCACCACGGCCACCGGCCTGTCGAACCTGAGGTAGGGGCTGGTGAGCGCCACGTCGCGCAGCGCCTCGGTCACACGCTGGGCATCGTGGTCGGGGTGGAGATGGAAGTCGGCCACGCACTGCAGGCTGTCGCCACCATTGTTGGCGTTGTGAATCGCCGAGTCCCAGATCTTGAGGTGCGGGATGCTCACCAGGTCATCGTCCGGGGTCACCACCTCGATGGTGCGCATGCCCACGTGCACCACCTCACCGTAGGTGCCCTCCACCTCCACCCAGTCCCCCGGGCGGTAGGGCATCTCCACTGCCGCCACCACCCCCGCGATCAGGCTGCTGACGTAGTCACGGAGGGCGAAGCCGATGGCCAGCCCCACCGCCCCCAGCAGGGTGATCATGTTGCGCAGGGAGGGCTCGATGACGATGGGCACCGCCATGCCGATGGCGGCCACCAGGATCGCCAGGCGCGCCAGCGGCACCAGCGCAAAGACCCGGAAGCGATACTGCCCGTGGAGGCGGTTGGCGACCCAGTTGAGCGCCTTCTGGCTGAGCAGGATCAGCAGGATGGCCCCGCCCAGCACCAGTCCCAGTTCGATCAGCGCCTGGCTGTCCAGCTCGTTGAACAGCCGGGAGTAGTCATCCATGCCTTCCATGCGCCCTCCTCAGAGCGGGTCGGTCAGATAGGCCCGCTCCGCCAGCAGGTGGCGAACCCGGACATAGCCCAGTGGCGCCACTCGCCAGCGCCGGCCACCCTCCTCCACCAGCCCCAGCGTGGCCAGCTGCCGAAGCAGGCCCAGCAGGCGGCGCTTCGGCACGGGCAGCACCGCGGCCAGCAGCGCCGGGGAGAGGCCGCCATGCAGCAGCAGGGCATGCAGCAGGAGAATCGCCTCCTCGCCCAGCTCCGCCGGCGGCATCGGCTCATCGAGGGTGTCGCGCAGCCAGGCCTCGGGGGAGACTGCCACCCCCTCGACCCCGCCCTCCTCGGCGCTGCACAGCCGCTGTCGCCAGTAGTGCCAGGCCAGCCCCAGCTGGCCACGGCAGTGCGCCGCCAGCTGGCGAAGCTCCTGGCTCGGCACGGCGCCCTCCTCCCCGGAGAGCAGTACCGACTCCCCATTGCGCACGCTGAGGATGCGCGGCACATGGCCACAGCCGTGGCGCGCCGCCGCGGCGAAGTAGCGGTCGAGGTCGGCACCGTCGAAGGGCTTCAACGTGAAGGCCTGTCCCTCGGGCAGCGCCAGGATGTGCTGCAGGTAGGCCCAGGCCCAGCTGTCGCAGCCGATGATTCCGGGCCCCAGGCGCCCGGCCAGGGCCTGTTCGACAAAGCGGCGAACCCCGGCCAGCCCCTCGACATGACGCAGGAAGCACCGCTCCAGGCGCGGCATCACCCAGGCGCCCTCGCGACCGGCCAGCCGGTCAACCCAGCCTCCGTCGCCCTCGAGCAGCGCTTCCTCCGGGGGTGGCGACAGCACCCTGGCCGAGTGGCGCTCTGCCCAATGGGCCAGGATCGCCGCCGAATCGTCCTGAGGGGCCGTCACCAGAAAGATCACCTCGGGCCCGTCGCCATCCGGGCGCCAGGCCTGCTCCAGGGCCTCGGCGGCGGGCAGCCACTCCACCGGCGGCACAAGGTGCGCCAGGCGCACCTCCGGCAGCCGGCGCAGCTGCTGCTCGTCCAGCGCCGCGTCACGGCGCTGGTCACGACCGAGCCTCAGCCAGCGGGAAAGCTCCCGCCAGCCGCGCCGCACCCGGCTGCGCTGGGTGTCCGAGGGCGGCACATGGGCCGACAGTGGTACCCCCCCCCCAGAGGCCGAGCTGAATCTCGCCCACCACGGGCTCCCCGACTGCTTGCATGGCACCGTCCCTGCTTGCCCCTCGATGGATTGACCATAGCACGCCCGTCACCGGCCGCCGAGACGATAACGCCCGCCGCGGCAGGGCCGGGCGGGCGTCTCAGGGTCGGCGGCGGAGCACTACCAGGTCAGGCAGATCTTGCCGAAGTGGCGACCGGCCTCCTGATGACGGAAAGCCTCTGCGATCTCCTCGAGCGGGAACTCGCGATCGATCACCGGCTTGAGCCCGCCGACCTCGATGGCGCGGATCATCTCCAGCTGGTGGCGGCGGCTGCCGACGATCAGCCCCTTAAGGCTGGCCTGCCTGGCCATCAGCTTGGCGGTGGGCACCTCCCCGGCGCCGCCGGTCAGCACACCGATCAGGGCGATATGGCCGCCGATGCGCACCGCCTCAATGGACTGCGGCAGGGTGCCGGGGCCGCCCACCTCGATCACCTGGTCGACACCCTCGCCGCCGGTCAGCTCCCTGACCGTGCGGCCCCACTCCGGGTCCTCACGGTAGTTGATGGTGTGCTCGGCCCCCAGCTCGCGCAGCCGCTTGAGCTTCTCGTCGGAGGAGGAGGTGGCGATCACCCGAGCCCCCATCATGCGGGCAAACTGCAGGGCGAAGATGGAGACACCACCGGTGCCCAGCACCAGCACCGTGTCGCCGGCCTTGATGCCGCCGTCCACCACCAGGGCGCGCCAGGCGGTGAGCCCGGCGGTGGTCAGGGTCGCCGACTCGGCGTGAGACCAGCCCTCGGGCTGTCGGGTGAAGGCGGTGGCCTTCGCCACCACCTGCTCCCGGGCGTAGCCATCGACGCCATCGCCGGGGGTGGTAGCGAAGTTGCCCAGCCGTGCCGGGCCCTCCAGCCAGGACGGGAAGAAGGTGGAGACCACGGCGTCCCCCGCCGAGAACTCCTCGACGCCCTCCCCCACGGCCTCGACCACCCCGGCGCCGTCGGACATGGGGATGCGTCCATCGGCGGTGGGAATGCCGCCTGCCGCCACCAGGTAGTCATGGAAGTTGAGCGAGCTGGCGTGCAGACGCACGCGGATCTCGCCGGGACCGGGTTCGCCCGGCGCCTCGACCTCGGTGAGCTGCAGGTTGTCGAGCCCACCGGGGCTCTTCAGGGTCACGCTCTTCATGGAGCCTCCTCGCGTTGAAGGGATGCCGACACGCTAACATGCCCGGGCCATGTTTACCTTGCCGGCCCACGACCCCTACCGGTGCCTCGACCAGCCGAGCAGCACAAAAATATCCCTGTTCGCCTTCGGCCCGGTTTCGTAGAATCCAGCCTCGTGTTGAACGCTACAGGACAACGATATGGGACGGGCCTTTCAGAACCGCAAGGAATCCATGGCCAAGACGGCCGCTGCCAAGACCAAGGTCTACAGCAAGTACGGCCGCGAGATCTACGTGGTCGCCAAGCAGGGCGGTACCGACCCCGCCGGCAACCTGAGCCTGCGCGGCCTGATCGAGCGCGCCAAGAAGGACCAGGTGCCCAGCCACGTGATCGAGAAGGCGTTGGACAAGGCCAGCGGCGTGGGCGGCGAGGACTTCTCCCCGGCCCGCTACGAGGGCTTCGCCCCGGGCAACGTGATGGTCATCGTCGACTGCCTGACCGACAACCCCAACCGCACCTTCGGCGACGTTCGCGCCTGCTTCACCAAGACCAAGAGCAAGATCGGCACCCCGGGCACCGTCAGCCACATGTTCGACCACTGCGCCATCCTGGCCTTCAAGGGCAGCGATGAAGAGGCCACCCTGGAGGCGCTGATGGAGGCCGATGTGGACGTGACCGACATCGAGAACGAGGAGGGCCAGATCACCGTCTTCGCTCCGCATACCGAGTATGCCAAGGCCAAGCAGGCGCTGATCGACGCCTTCGGCGAGCTCGACTTCGAGGTGGACGAGATCCAGTTCGTGCCCCAGACCACCACCCCGATCGAGGGCGACGACGTGGCGATGTTCGAGAAGTTTCTCGACATGCTCAACGAGCTGGACGACGTCCAGAACGTCTTCCACAACGCCGAACTGCCCGAGTAGTCCCCTGCCCCGTCTGCCGCCCGCTCAGGGCGGCAGTGGCCTTCAGGACAGCGGCAGGTTCGCCAGCTCCATCAGGAAGGCTACGATCTCCGCGGAGTAGTCCGGCTCCTCTCAAGGAAGCCAGTGTTGTGGCCACCGCGGATCTCGAGCAAGCCTCAGCCATTCCCTGAAGCCAGACGCAGCCCGAGCCATATCGCCACTGCCAGCGAGTAGAGCGCCGTCATCCCGAGCAGAGGGTTGAGGGCCGCGCCGTCGCGGCGCTGCAGCTCCCGTATCAGGCCCAGCGCCAGCAGGCCGGTGGTCCCCCAGCCTGCCCAGGCCCACGTCGACAGCCCCAGCGGCAGCGTGGCCGCCAGCGGTCCCGCCGCCAGGAGGGCAAACAGCCGGCGAGTCGCCTCCGGCCCCATGCGCACCGCCAGGGTGATCTTGCCGGCCCGGGCATCGGTGTGGCGATCGCGCAGGTTGTTGACCACCAGGATGGCGGCCACCGGCATCCCCACCAGGAGGCCCGCCGCCACCGCCTCCGGGGTAATCGGGCTCTGCTGGGCCAGCAGCGAACCCAGCACCGCCACCGGCCCGAAGAAGCCCCACACCGCGACCTCCCCCAGCCCCCGGTTGGCGTAGGGGCGCCGCCCGCCGCTGTAGCCGAGCACCCCGAGCAGCGCCAGGCCACCCAGCAGCCACAGCAGCCAGTGGCCGAAGAGCACAAGCCAGAGCCCCGTGGCCACGGCAATGCCCAGGGTCACGGCGAGGCCCGCACGCAATTCGCCGGCGCTGAGCCAGCCCGCCTGCAAGGCCCGGGTGGGCCCCAGGCGGTCGTGCTGGTCCACGCCGGAGAGGCCGTCGAAGAGATCGTTGGCCAGGTTGACCGCCAGCTGCAGCGCCAGCGCGCAGGCGAGGCAGAGAACGGCGGTCAGCCAGCTGAAATGACCGGGCAGCACCAGCGCCTGGCCGAGCAGCACCGGCCCCACCGCCGCGGGCAGCGTTCGCGGGCGCAGCGCCTGCCCCCAGACCCTCACCTTGTGGCTCACCACCGTGGTCATCGGCCTCCTCCCTGAGCGCACCGCCGCCCGTCGCCGCGGCGCATGACATGGGGCATACTCTGTGGCGTATCCCCCGTGCCTGCAAGGAGATAAGGATGTCAGCAGCCTGGTTGTCCCAGGTGGCCCTGCCTTGGGTGCTGGCCAGCGTGATGATGGCCATGGGCCTGAGCCTGACCGGGGCGGACTTCGCCCGCACCTGGCGCCACCCGCGCCGGGTGCTGCTCGGCACCGGCCTGCAGATGCTGGCCCTGCCGCTGCTCGCCTGGGGGCTGGTGCTGCTGCTGCCCCTGCCGCCCCTGGCGGCGGCCGGCCTGCTGCTGGTGGCCCTGGTGCCGGGCGGGGCGACCTCCAACATGTTCAGCTATCTGGTCCAGGGGGACCTGGCCCTGTCGGTCACCCTGACCGCCATCGCCGCCGTGCTGGCGCCCTTCACCCTGCCGCTGGTCATGGGCTGGAACCTGGAGCTCCTCGGGCTGGCCACCGGTGGCCTCGCGCTGCCCTACTGGCAGACCGTCGGCCAGCTGCTGCTGGTCACCCTGTTGCCGGTGCTGGCGGGCATGCTGCTGCGCCAGGCCCTGCCGGCGCGCTGGCTCGAGGTGATGCTGCCCGGGGTCAAGGGGTTCACCGGGGTGGCGATGATCTCGGTGGTGGTGGCGCTCTTCGCCAGCCACGCCGAACGGCTGCCGTCACTGCTCAGCCTCGAGACCCTCGCCGTGCTGCTGCTCTGCCTGTTCAGCATGCTGCTGGGCCACGGGGTCGCTCGCCGGCTGCACCTGCCCCACGACAGCGTGCGCGCCATCACCGTGGAGGTCGGGGTACAGAACGCCGGGGTAGCGATGATGGTGGCCTTCGTGCTGCTGCAGCAGCCGGCCATCGGCCTGGTGCCGCTGCTCTACGGCCTGCTGATGAACGTGCCGGTGTTCCTGTGGATGTTCGCCTGCCTGTGGCGCGACCGCCACCTGACCTCCGCGGTCGCCGAGCGGCGGTGAGCCCGCTGCCGGTCACCCATCCCCGCTTCACCGCGTGGCTGGGACTGTCCTGCTGATGGCCGTCAGCCGCCGGCGCGGCGCCTGACGGCCGGCCGCGCTACTCCACGGTGATGGTGATGACGTCGGAGACCAGCGGCGGGTCGAAGCTGACGTGGCGGTAGTCCATGAACAGCAGCTGGAGGGTGTACTCCCCCGGCTCGAGCTCCAGGCTGCCCTCGGTCTGGCCGCCGCCGAAGTGGCGGGTGTGATCGGTGAAGGGGAGCGGCGCGCCCAGGTCCACCTCCTCCAGAGGCATGTTCACCAGCAGGTGGTGATGGCCGGTGTCGGGGAAGTCGGCGCCTGCCGGCGCTACCCCCATGCCCTTGAGGCCCATGCGCACGGTCACCGGGCCCGACAGGGTCGCCCCATCCTCCGGCGCAATGAAGTAGACCTCGGCGCCCTCGGGGGCCGAGATGCGCTCCAGTTCCGCCATGGCCGGCGCCGCGAGCAGCGCGCTGCCGGCCACTCCCAGCGCCAGGCCCAGGGAATAGATCCGCTTGTTCATGGTTATCTCCTTGTCCATCCCGTGATGGCGTGCAGGGCGGCATCCACCACCCGGTTGGCTCGATGGGAGCGACATGGCCCGCTCCCGCCCTCCAAGACTAGTCGAGCCTGGCAGGGTTGGCAGACGGGTCCTGCTCAGTCCCCGGGGGTGTCGCAGCCCATCACGCCGCCGCGGGCCCAGTGCTCGCCGTCCACCTCCTGGAAGAACACCTGCACGGACTCCGGGCGGGCGCCGTAGACCTCCTCGAAGGCCTCGGTGATGCGCCGCGCCAGCTCGCGCTTCTGCGCCAGGTCGCGGGGGAACTGCTGGATGGTGACGATGGGCATGCTGGCCTCCTCGGGCGGGGGTCTCGGTCGTGGAAGTGGCAGGCCAAGATAGCAGAAACCCGCCAGCGGCGGGTTTCATAAAGCGTCCGGCACGCGCGCCCTCAGGCGTCCTCCACGAAGGCCCGATAGGCCTCCCAGGCGTCCTCGACCCCCGCCTCGAGGAAGCGCGCACCGTGCTCGGCGCTAGCCAGGGAGGGGTCGGAGCCCATGCGGCCATCGGGGAAGCGCCGGCGGAAGGTGTGGGCGTCGCACTGGGCGCTGCCGGCCGGCGCCAGGCGCGGCGACATGGCCACATCGCGTACCGTCTGGGGGGCGGCATGCCAGGCCAGCGACACCTCGGAGGCGGTGGCATGGGTGCCCTCGGCCTCGCCGTAGAGGGAGTCGGCCAGTTCGCGGCCGCGCCGGCCGGCAAACCAGTTGAACAGCCGCAGGTGGAGCTCCCCCGCCGGCGGGCGCTGCAGGCTGCGCTCGCTGAGCACCTCGGCGAAGGCCGCGTTCACGGTGGCGACATTCCCCCCGTGGCCGTTGAGCAGGAAGACGTGGGTGAAGCCGTGGTGCGCCAGCGACGCGATGGTGTCGCGCAACACCGCGACCAGAGTGCTGGGCCTCAGGGTGAGGCTGCCGGGAAAGGCCAGATGGTGCTGCGCCATGCCGATCGCCTGGGTCGGGCCGACCAGCACCCCATGACGCTCGCCCAGGGTCCAGGCGATCGTCTCGGGGCAGAGGGCGTCGGTGCCCATCGGGCCGTTGGGGCCGTGCTGCTCGGTGGAGCCGATGGGCAGGATGATGCCCCTGGCGCGCTCCAGATAGGCTTCCACTTCCTGCCAGGTGGCGTGCTGCAGTCGCATCGCTGCGCTCCCTGTTGGCGCCGTTGATGACGCCATGATGGCAGATCCGTCGGGGCGCTGCCCGCCGGTCACCGCAGCACGGGGGTCAGCGCTCGCGCTGGGACTCCCGCCACTCCGCGGCGGCCTCCTCCACCCCGGGCTCGTCGCCGCGGTTGAGCGCCGCCCGGCGGTAGGCCTCCTCGTCGCGCACGTCGTCGATCACCGTCATCAGGTCGTCGACATCCACGGGGGTGGTGTCGTGGACGAAGCAGCCGGTCAGCTCGCTCTCCGGATGCAGCTCGCCCGACTCATAGAGCGCCCAGATCTCCTTGCCGTAGTCGGTGGCCAGAAGCTCCGGGGCGAAGCGCCCGAAGTAGCGGCGCATGTTGTCCACGTCGCGCTCGAACATCCACTCGGCGCTGTTGTTGCCGGCGGCGTCCACTGCCTGGGGCAGGTCGATGATCACCGGGCCATCGGCGGCCATCAGCACGTTGAACTCGGAGAGATCCCCGTGCACCAGGCCGGCACACAGCATCTTCACCACGTCACGGATGATCTTGGCGTAGGACGCGCGGGCCTGCTCGGCGCTCAGGGTGATGTCGTCCAGGCGCGGGGCGGTCAGCCCCTCGGCGTCACTGATCATCTCCATCAGCAGCACGCCGTCGATGAAGCCGTAGGGCCTGGGCACCCGCACGTCCGCCGCGGCCAGCCGGTAGAGGGCGTCGACCTCGGCGTTGAGCCAGGCCTGCTCCTGCTCCTTCTGGCCGTAGCGGGTCTTCTTGGCCATGGCCCGGGAGCGGCGACTGTTGCGCTCACGGCGCCCCTCCTGGTACTGCACGGCCTGCTTGAAGCTGCGCTGCCTGGCCTCCTTGAAGACCTTGGCGCAGCGCCGCTCCCCGTGGGAGCGGACCACGTAGACCTGGGCCTCCTTGCCGCTCATCAGCTGGCCCTCGACCGCCTCGATCAGACCGTCGTCCACCAGCGGCTGCAGTCGCTTGGGTATCTTCATCTCGTCTCCCGAAATTCGCCGAGGCGCCTCACCGGCCGACCCGACGGGCGCGCACGCTGCGCCCCTTGATTCTGCCATTGAGCAGGCGCGCCAGGGCCTCGTCGGCCACCTCGCGCCGCACGGCCACAAAGGCGCTGTTGGCCAGCACCTTGATCTTGCCCACCTGGTCGCCGGCCAGCCCCGCCTCGCCGGTCAGGGCGCCGAGGATATCGCCGGGGCGCACCTTCTGCTTCTTGCCGGACCCCAGCTGCAGGGTGGCCATGGGCGGCACCAGCGGCTCGCGAGAGAGCACCGAGCGGGGCGGCAGTGGGGCCTCCTCCAGGGGCTCACCGAGGAAGTCGGCCAGCCGCTCCAGCCGATACTCCTCGCCCTCGCCGACCAGGGTGCAGGCGATGCCGGCGCTGCCGGCCCGGCCGGTACGCCCGACCCGGTGCACGTGCACCTCGAGCTCCCGAGCGATCTGGTAGTTGAACACCGCATCCAGCTCGGCGATGTCGAGCCCCCGGGCCGCCACGTCGGTGGCCACCAGGATGGAGGCGCTGCGATTGGCGAAGAGCACCAGCAGCCGGTCGCGGTCGGCCTGCTCCAGGTCGCCATGCAGCGCCAGGGCGCTGAAGCCCTCCGCCCCGAGCGCCTGGGCCACCTCGTCGGTCTCGCGCTTGGTGTTGCAGAACACCACGCTGCTACCCGGGCGGAAGTGCAGCAGCAGCCGGCAGAGCGCCTCCAGGCGCGCCTCGTCGCCGTCGGCGACCCGGTAGACCCGCTCATGGATGCTGCCGGCGTCGTGGGTCTCGGCCACCTCCACGGTGACCGGGTCGCGCATCAGCGCCGCGGCCACGGGGCGCACGGCGTCGGAGAAGGTGGCGCTGAACAGCAGCGTCTGGCGCGACGCCGGGGTCTCGTCGACGATCGCCTCGAGGCTCGCCTGGAAGCCCATGTCGAGCATGCGGTCGGCCTCGTCCAGCACCAGGGTCGCAAGCCCGTCGAGTGTGAGCGAGCCCTTGCGCAGGTGCTCCTCGATCCGGCCTGGTGTGCCCACCACGATATGCGCGCCGTGGGCCAGGGAGGCGAGCTGCGGGCCGAAGGGAGCGCCCCCGCACAGGGTCAGCACCTTGACGTTGGGCAGGGTGCGCGCCAGCCGGCGCAGCTCGCCGGCCACCTGGTCGGCCAGCTCCCGGGTCGGGCAGAGGACGAGCCCCTGCACCGCGAAGCTTGAAAGCGCAAGCCGCGAGAGCAGCCCCAGGCCGAAGGCCGCGGTCTTGCCGGAGCCGGTCTTCGCCCGGGCGATCACATCGCGACCGGCCAGGATCGGCGGCAGACTCTCGGCCTGGATCGGCGTCATGGCGGCGAAGCCCAGGGAGGCGAGGTTATCGAGCAGCTCCGGCGCCAGCGGCAGCGAGGCGAAGGCGGCGTCGGGGGAGGAATCAGACAAGGGAACATCCTGCAGACAGATAAGGGGCGCCGACGACAGCGAACGAGCCGGGGTCGATAACGGCCGGGGGCGACAATGAAGAGCAGCGAAGGCCGGGCGGCATGGGCCGGGGAAGCGGGAGACTGGAAGGCCTGCAGGATAGCAGAAAGCTGCCCGGCACGCTGCAGATACCGACTGCCGGGTGGCGCGCCGCCGAGGGGCGCGAGCGGGCGGGGGTCACGGCTGCCGCGGGACCGGCACCTCGCCGCCCGCTTCCGCCAGCCTCTCCACGGGCAGCGGCCCGTGGGCCTTGACGGTCTGGATGGCGAAGTTGCTGCGGATGTCGGTGACCCCGGGCAGCCTCAGCAGGGTCCCGGTGAGGAAGCGCTCGTAGGCCGCCAGATCCGGCACCACCACCTGCAGCAGGAAGTCCGACTCCCCCGACACCAGATGCGCCGAGACCACCTCCGGCAGGGCGACGACGGCCTCACGGAAGGCGTTGGCCTGGGCCTCGTGGTGGCGCTCCACCCTGATGCCGACGAACACCGTGAGGCCGAAGCCCACGCCGCCGCGATCCAGCTCGGCGTGATAGCCGCGGATCAGTCCCGCCGCCTCCAGCTGACGCACCCGGCGCAGGCAGGGCGACGGCGAGAGGTTCACCTCCTCGGCCAGTTGGACGTTGGTCAGTCGGGCGTCACGCTGCAACGCGGCCAGGATGCGGCGGTCGATGGCATCCAGCCGTCGATTTGGCATGAAACGTCACCATTAACAATTCAAGTGGCAGTAGATGCCAACTATAGCCGATGGAATGGTGAATCTTGCAAGGACCTGCCCTCGCCCATGGCGCTAGACTGGCGTCGCTGCCCCGCACCAACTTTCACCCACGTCCCACGGCAGGAGGCGCCCCATGGAGCTCTGGCTGTTCATCGTCGCCCTGGCGGCGGTCTACCTGCTGCCCGGCCCCGACATGCTGCTGGTGCTGCATACCGGCAGCCTGCAGGGACGCTCCCGGGCACTGGCCACGGCAGCGGGCCTGGCGGTGGCCCGCGGGCTGCACGTGACCCTGGCCGCCCTGGGACTGGCCACGCTCTTCGTCACCGCCCCCTGGACCTTCGATGCCGTGCGCTATGCAGGCGCCGCCTACCTGACCTGGATCGGCCTGCAGCTGCTGCGCGCCCCCGGCGAACCGCCCCCAAAGGCCCCGGGTGGGGCGATGCCGCGCCAGGCGAGCCACCGCCTGGCCTGGCGCCGCGGGCTACTCACCAACCTGCTCAACCCCAAGTCGCTGCTGTTCTGCTCGGTGCTGCTGCCGCAGTTCGTGCATCCCGACCGTGGGCCCGTGCTGCTGCAGTTCTCCCTGCTCGGGGGGCTGCTGGTAGCCATCGGCCTGCTGTTCGATGCCGGCTATGCGACCCTTGGCGCCGCCCTGCAGCGCTGGTTCGCCGGCAGCCCCCTGAAGGCGCGCCTGCAGCGCTGGGCCTTCGGCTCGCTGCTGATCGGCTTCGGGCTGCGCCTGGCCGCCTGACCCCCTGCGCCTTGCCCTGCGTCAAGACGCCGCCGTCGGTCCTCGGCGGCACGCCCCCGCCCTGTGCCATAGTGGATGAACCGTGACGAGGGATGACACCGAGGAGAGCCCGATGCAGCACCGTGAGGTCGATATCGCCATCATCGGCGCCGGCAGCGCCGGCCTGAGCGCCTGGCACGCCGCCCGCAAGCACAGCGACAGCGTGGTCCTGATCGAGGGGGGCGAGTACGGCACCACCTGCGCTCGGGTGGGCTGCATGCCGTCGAAGCTGCTGATCGCCGCCGCCGAGGCCGCCCATCGGGCCCGGGATGCCGGGGGCTTCGGCATCCGGGTGAGCGGGGTCGAGGTGGATGGCACTGCCGTCATGGCCCGGGTCAAGCAGGAGCGCGACGGCTTCGTAGGGCGGGTCTTCAAGTCGATGCGGCGCATCCCCGACCAGGACCGCCTGGAGGGCCATGCCCGCTTCGTGGATCCCCACACCCTGAGCGTCGGTGACCACACTCGGGTGACCGCCCGCAACATCATCATCGCCACCGGCTCGCGCCCCACCTGGCCCGGGATGTTCGACGCCGCCGGCGACCGGCTGATCATCAACGATGACGTCTTCGCATGGGACGACCTGCCGGAGTCCGTGGCGGTGTTCGGGCCGGGGGTGATCGGCCTGGAGCTGGGCCAGGCGCTGCACCGCCTGGGGGTGCGACTGCGGGTGTTCGGCGTGGGCGGCGCCCTGGGCCCCTTCCGGGACGAGAAGGTGCGTGCCAGCGCCGAGGCAACCTTCAACGAGGAGTTCTACGTCGACCCCGACGCCCGGGTCGAGAAGATCGAGCGCGACGGCGACGCCGTGGTGATCACCTTCGTCGAGCGTGACAGCGGCGAGACCCTCACCGAACGCTTCGACTACCTGCTGGCTGCCACCGGGCGGCGCCCCAACGTCGACCGGCTGGACCTGGAGAAGGCCGGCCTGGCCCTGGACGAGCGCGGCGTGCCGCGCTTCAACCGCTTCACCCTGCAGTGCCTGAACGCCGACGAGAGCCCCAGCCATCTCTTTATCGCCGGCGACGCCAACCAGGAGCTGCCGCTGCTCCATGAGGCCAACAGCGAGGGGCGCATCGCCGGCGACAACGCCGGGCGCTTCCCCGAGCTGCGCGCCGGCCGGCGCAACGTGCCGCTCGCCATCGTCTTCACCGAGCCGCAGATGGCCACCGTAGGCGAGAGCTACGCGGCGCTGGAGAAGCGCCTGGGCGGCTGCGACTGCCTGGCCGTGGGCGAGGCCTCCTTCGAGGACCAGGGGCGCGCCCTGGTGATGCGGGAGAACCGGGGCCTGATGCGGGTCTATGCCGAGCAGGGCTCCGGGCAGTTCCTGGGCGCCGAGCTCTTCGGTCCCCGGGTGGAGCATATGGCACACCTGCTGGCCTGGGCCCTGGAGCAGAAGCTCAGCGTCGGCCAGATGCTGGCCATGCCCTGGTATCACCCGGTGGTCGAGGAGGGGCTGCGCGGCGCCCTGCGCGACCTCAACGCCAACCTCAAGCTGGGGCCGGCGATCACCGAGCGCTGCATGGAGTGCGGCCCGGGGGACTGAGCCCCGGCTCCGGTCGGCTCTCGCCCATGCAGAAACGCCCGGGGTGCCGTTCAGGCCCCGGGCGTTCTCGTGCAGGCGTCTCCCGTCCTAAGCGATCACCGGCAGCCGGGCGGCACCACCGCCCTCCAGGACCTCGCGGAGCTCCTCCCCCTCCAGGGTCTCCCGGACCGCCAGCGCCTCGGCCAGACGGTCCAGCTCCGGCCGATGCTGCTCCAGCAGCTGCCGACCGCGATGCTCCAGCTCCGTCAGCAGTCGGCGGATCTCCTCGTCCAGCAGGCCCGCGGAGGCCTCGCTATGCTCGCGCAGCTGGGTCATCTCGCGCCCCAGGAAGGCGTGCTCCTGCCCCTGGGAGAGCGCCATGGGGCCCACCCGCTCGCTCATGCCCCAGCGGGCCACCATGCGCCGCGCCAGGCGGGTCGCCTGCTCCAGGTCGTTCTCCGCGCCGCTGCTCACCTCGCCATAGACGATGGACTCGGCCAGGCGCCCACCGAAGAGCACCGTGATGCGGTCGCGCAGCCAGGACTCGCCGTAGTTGACTCGCTCCTCGTCGGGCACCTGGGCGGTAACGCCCAGGGTGCGCCCCCGGGGCAGCACCGTGACTTTCTCCAGGCGGTCGGCGTGGGGCAGCAGATGGGCGAGCAGCGCATGGCCCGCCTCGTGGTAGGCCACCAGGCGGCGCTGGGCCTCGGAGAGCCCCATCTCGCGCTCCTCTCCCAGCATCAGCCGGTCCCGAGCGTCCAGGAAGCAGGCCCAGTCCACCTTGCTGCAGCCGCGCCGCCCGGCCAGCAGGGCGGCTTCGTTGGCCAGGTTGGCAAGATCCGCTCCCGAGAAGCCGATGGTGATCTCGGCCAGCCGCGCCAGGTCCACGTCACCCGCCAGCGGCATGCGCCGGGTGTGGACCCCGAGAATCGCCTCCCGGGCCTCGCGATGGGGGTTCTCCAGGGTCACCTTGCGGTCGAAGCGGCCGGGGCGCAGCAGCGCCGGGTCGAGCACGTCGGGGCGGTTGGTGGCGGCGAGCACCACCACCGCCTCATGCCCCTCGAAGCCGTCCAGCTCGGCGAGTATCTGGTTGAGGGTCTGCTCGCGCTCGTCGTGGCCGCCGCCCACCCCGGTCCCCCGGGTGCGGCCGATGGAGTCGATCTCGTCGATGAAGACCACGGAGGGGGCCTTCTCCTTGGCCTGGCGGAAGAGGTCGCGGACCCGGGAGGCTCCCACCCCAACGAACATCTCGATGAACTCCGAACCGCTGATGCTGAAGAAGGGCACCCCGGCCTCGCCCGCTACCGCCTTGGCCATCAGCGTCTTGCCGGTGCCGGGCGGTCCCATCATCAGGATACCTCGAGGCATCCGCGCGCCCAGCGCCTTGAAGCGCTCGGGCTCCCGGAGGAACTCGATCACCTCGAAGATATCGCGCTTGGCGTTCTCGGAGCCCGCCACGTCCTCCAGCGTCACCTTGCTCTGCTGGGGCTCCACCAGGCGCGCCCGGGACCTGCCCATGCCGAAGGTGCCGCTGCCGCCGGTCATGCGCTCCTGCATGCGATTCCAGAACCAGAACAGCAGCGCCAGCATCAGCAGCCAGGGCACCACCCCCATCAGCAGGCGCTGCCACCCCGCGGGCTCCGCCGGGCGCGCGGCGATGCGTACCTGCTGTGCCTCGAGGCGCTCCAGCAGGCGCTCGCTCTCCACGTCCGGGCGGGTGGTGGTAAAGGCGCGGGTCTCGCCCAGGTCCAGATCGAGGCGGCCGGAGTCGCTGAAGACGCCCTCCAGGGCCTGGCCGCGCAGCGTTACCTCCCCCACGTGGCCGGCGTCCACCGCCTCGAGGAAGTCGGAATAGGTCAGCTCCACCCGGGCCTGGCGGTCGGCACCCTCCAGGTAGTGAAACATCAGCAGGATCGCCACCGCCATCCAGACGAACAGCAGCCACTGCTGGCGCGGCAGTCCGTTCCCGCCAGGGGGGCCGCCATCCTGACGGTCATCGCCACCGCCGCCATCGGGAGCGGGCGGCCTGGGGTCGGAAGGGTCGGGGCGAGGGGCGGGGCCCCTGGGCTCGGCCATGTCACTCTCCGTCGCACTCACAGCCTTCAACATGGCCCTTTGCCTCCCGCCTGGCAACCCGTTCGAACCTCACCTCCCACCACGCCCGCCGAGCCCGGCTGTGGCATAGTGGCGCAAGGCCCCTCGGGGCGCTTCCCGCCGACATCGCCTGGAGCCCAGCGTGCGACAATCGACCACTCGTCCCCTGCCCCGCCCCGTCCGCCATCTGCTGGCCGCTGCCCTGACCCTGGGGCTGCTCTGCGGCCAGGCCGGCGCCTCGGAGCGCCCCACCCTGGGCCTGGCACTGGGCTCCGGGGGCGCCAACGGGCTGGCCCATATCGCCGTGCTGCAGGTGCTCGACGAGCTGGAGATCCTTCCCGACCGCATCACCGGCACCAGCATCGGCGCGGTGATCGGCGGGCTCTATGCGGCGGGGCTCTCCGCCGAGGAGATCCTCGACATCTTCGACGACGTGGCGGGCTCCCCCCTGGACGCTCTCTCGGGCCTGGCGGGCTCGGAGCTGGACCTGATGGACCTGCTGCAGCTGGGCCTCAGCGACGGCGGCCTCTTCGACTCCGGCGGTTTTCTCTGTTTTCTGGCCGGTCACACCGAGGCGCGGCGCTTCGACGATCTGCGCATTCCGCTATCGGTGGTGGCCACCGACTACTGGAGCGGCGACAGCGTGGTCATCGAGGAGGGGCCGCTGTTCGCCGCCATCGAGGCGAGCATGGCGGTGCCGGGGCTGTTCAAGCCGGTGCATCGCGGCGACCAGCTGCTGATCGACGGCGGCACCTCCAACCCGTTGCCCTATGACCTGCTGATGGAGGAGATGGACCTGGTGATCGCCGTGGATGTCTCCGGCAGCCGCAACCCGGACAGCGAGCCCGAGCCCGGCATCACCGACCTGCTGTTCAAGACCTTCAGCATCATGCAGCAGTCCCTGATCCGGCAGGCCCTGGAGCGACAGCCGCCCCACCTCTACCTCAGGCCCGAGGCCACCGGCGTGCGCCTGCTGCACTTCAACCGCATCCATGAGGTCCTCGCCCAGAGCGAGGCGGCAACAGGCGAGCTGCGCGACCAGCTGGCGATCTGGCAGGCCATCCGCGCCGACGCCGCCCAGGCCGACGCCCTGATGCCCTGACGCCCCGAGGCTTCTCCTCGGGCGTCAGTCGCGGCAAAAGGGCCCCACCTGATAGAAGCGGCGGCACTGGAACTCCGCCTCGCAGCTCGCCAGCTGCGCCTGGTAGCGACCGGCGCGTGCCGCCACCTGGCGGGCGGCGCGCTGCACGGCGGGCTTGCCGCGCCAGGTGCCGCGCTGATAGCCCCCCGCCCCCTCGTGGTAGGCCAGGTAGAGGTGCTCGGGGTTGCGCAGCGAGATGCCGGCCTGCCGCTGGCTGCGCGCGTTGTACCAGCCGATGAAGTCGGTGGCGTGCTTCATATGGCTGCGCCGGGCCAGGGTGCCACCCTGCGCCTCGCGATACTCGCCCCACACCGGGTCCAGGGCCTGGGCATAGCCCCGGGCCGAGGAGGGCCTGGGGCCGGGAATGAACCCCAGGTAGCGCTTGCGGGGCGGGCGCACATGGCTCTGGAAGGAGGACTCCTGCTGGATAAAGGCCATCTGGGTGGCGATGGGCGTGCCCCAGCGCTCCTCGGACGCCCGCGCATAGTCGTACCAGCGGGGCTGCTCGCGGAAGATCTCACAGAGGTTGCTCTGATCCTGCGGTGGCGACGGCGCCAGGGCTGCGCAGCCGGAGAGCAGGGCCAGGCCGGCGGCCAGCAGCCCGGCACGCAGGCCGAAGAGGCGGCCGCTACCGCTACGCCGCCAGGGCCGCACGCAGCTTCTCGGCAGCGGCCGCCAGATCCGCCTGGTCGGCCATGGGCAGATCCACCACCTGGATATCGCTCATCTCGTCCAGGGGGGTGAGATGAATATGCACGTGGGGCACCTCCAGTCCCACCACCAGCATGCCGACCCGCTTGCAGGGAAAGGCCCGCTTGATCGCCTTGGCCAGGCGCCGCGAGACGCTCATCAGGTGCTGGTAGAGGGGCTCAGAGAGATCATCCCAGTGGTCCACCTCCTCCCGGGGGATCACCAGCACATGGCCGGGCTTCATCGGCTGGATGGTCATGATGACCACGCACTGGTCGTCCTCGTGGACGAAATGCCCCGGGATCTCTCCCTGGATGATACGGGTAAAGACGCTCGCCATCGGTGCTCTCCTGACTCATTGGTCGTGCCGCTGCATTGATGCCTGCAACAGCGGTGCGAAATCGGTATGCTGGAGGGTGCAACATCCCTGTACGGAGCAGAATACACGATCGATCATTCATTCCAAGCCAGCACGGAGGTTCACATGAAGGTCTACAAACCTGAATGGCGGTGCACGTTTAGCGTAAACGAGAGCGCGGATGAATCAGCTAGCTGGAAGGAACGAATCGCCTGGCAGCTGCGTGACTTTGCCGACCGGCTGGACGGCGGCAGCAGAACCCTGAAGATCGACTGCGACGTGACCCCGACGGTGAGTCGGGACGAGATCGACACCTGCCTGGGCAAGGGCTTTGCCGTGACCCAGAGCCTGCTCACCCAGCTGGCCCACCAGGCCGCCTGCGAGGACGTGATGCGCGAGGCCAAGGCAGAGCTGTTCGAGGAGGAGACGGCGCCGCGACACTGACGCACGCCCTCGTCGACAGCTCCCACGCCCCATCTTCGGATGGGGCGTTTTCGTTTCCGAGGCCGGATGCAGGCGGCGCCTGGCCATGCCATCCTTGGAGCCCTCGCCACTGCCGGAACCCGACCATGCCGCTTGCCATCAGCCTCGTCGCCCTCTCCTCGGTCACCGATGCCGCCGCCGTGGCGGCCGGCATTCGCGGGCTCGAGTCCCTGGACGTCCGGGTGCACTGCCCCGAACCGCTGCAGCGTCCGACCCGCTACCTGGCGGGCGAGCGCCAGTGGCGCCTGGATCAGCTGCATGCCGCCTACGCCGACCCCGATACCCGGGCGGTCTGGGCCATCCGCGGCGGCTATGGCGCCGCCCAGCTGCTGGACGGCATCGACTGGGCGCACCTCAAGGCGCACCCCAAGCCGCTGGTGGGCTTCTCCGACGTCACCGTGCTGCTCGATCACTGGCGCCGCCAGGAGCTGCCGGCCATCCACGGCCCGGTGGTCAAGGCGGCGGGCAGACTCCTGGAGGACGACGCGCAGGCCCGCGCCCTTGTCCGCCGACAGTTCGAGGAGACCCTGACGCTGATAGGCGGGCCTGCCGAACAGCGCCTGCCCCTCCGCCCCTGGGGCGAGGCCCCCGCACGCCTGGCGGGCCCGGTGGTGGGCGGCAACCTCATCACCCTGGCGAGCCTGGCGGGGACACCGGCGGCCTTTCATGCGCCTGCCGGGGCCCTGGTGGTGCTCGAGGACGTGGGCGAGCCCTACTACCGCCTGGAGCGGGCCCTCTGGCAGCTGGTTCACGGCGGCGCCCTCGACGCCGCCGGCGCGATCTGCCTGGGCACCTTCGAGGGGTGCAGCGCCTTCGACGCGACCCCGCTGGAGGCCATCATCGCCGAGACCCTGGCCCCGCTGGACGTGCCGCTCTACCACGGGCTGCCCGTCGGCCACGGCCTGGACAATCGCCCCTGGCGGGTGGGCGCACCGGGTCTTATCGAAGGGGGGGAGCTGATCATGGCCGGGTAGGCGCGGCCCCTGCCGTCATGGGCCCGGCTCATAGCGAACACTGCATTAGGAGATTGTCGCTATTCTGCGGCCATCTTCGCCGATCTCCGAGAAAGGGTTGTGGCCTCCGGGAAAGGCGGCTACTATCGACTCGCCCTTTGGCAACTCGCTGCATCGCAGCATACGCGACCCGCACTACGAGAGACCCTGAGGAAACCCAGATGGGAACCCGATCGAGACTGTTCCTCGCCTGCTGCCTGACAGGCGCGTTGACCCTCGGTACCCAGGCGGCCCTGGCCCATGAGGCCGAGCCCGAGATCCAGGAAGGCTACGCCTCCTTCTATCACGACAAGTTCCACGGCCGAGCCACCGCCAGCGGTGAGCGATTCGACCAGAACCAGCTGACCGCCGCCCACCCCGACCTGCCCTTCGGCACCGAAGTCGTCGTGACCCGACCGGACACCGGCCGCGAGGTCACCGTGGTGATCAACGACCGCGGCCCCTTCGTGAAAGGACGCATCATCGACCTCTCCAAGCGCGCCGCCCGGGAGCTCGGCATGCTCAACCGCGGCGTGGCTCCGGTGATCATCACCGCCATCAACTGAGGCGAGCGCCATCGCCCGGCGCTCAGCGGCCGCCGGCGATCTGGTCGGCAAAATCGTGGTTGACGTCGCGATGGTCGGCCTCGTCGGCCCTCACCGCCTCGACCACCTCGCGCAGGCGCGCATCGGCGGGAAGCTTCCAGTAGTCGATGGCGATCTGCGGCGCCGGAATGTTCTCGTACTTCCCGCTGTCGATGCCCTCGAGATACTCAGTATAGCTGATCACCGCCTCCTCCTCGAGATAGCCCACCACCCGGTGGGCCGTCCTGCTCGAACAGAGATAGAGCAGAAAGAAGAGGTTGTAGAACGCCCCCTGGGCCAGCACGATCAGAGCCCGCTCCAACCGGGTGGGCCGCGCCACCTCGATGAAGGTCATCAGGTGCATGCGTTCGTTTTCGGCCTCGTCGAGCAGGGTACGAATCCAGCCATCGTCGCCCTTCAGGCGCCGCAGGGAGCGCAGGTGCTGCAGCGTTCCACCCACCATGCCCGGCACGGCGGCCACCGTCTCCAGCACCACGGCGCGGTGGCCGTAGCGCCCGGCGAAAAACAGGTCGGCGAAGAAGCGCATGAAGCGCACCAGCCGGTAGGCAAACCAGTCGGAGAATCCGCTGGGGCGGTGGTGGCGGCGAAGGGGCGGGTCGGAAGGCGAAGACGCTTCTTGGGAGCTCATGCAACACTCTCCTTGTCTCGGTAGCTGAACGCTCCAGTGATGGAACGTACCCACTTCAGAGACTTGCGGGCCGCCGGGGGGTTCCCCAGGCCGGGACGAGTCGCGCCTCGCCCCGGCAGTGGTGCTCCTCAGCCCTCGGAGCCGAGCCGGTCCTGGGTACGGGTCTCGAAGTCGCCGGCGTCGTGCCGCTCGTGCAGCTGCATCTCGGGCTCGCCGAAGGTGCGGTTGACCATGCGCCCGCGCTGCACCGCCGGCCGGCTATCGATCTCCTGTGCCCAGCGCAGCACGTGCCGGTACTCCTCCACCTGCAGGAACTCCCCCGCGTCATAGAGCCGCCCCAGCGCCAGCTGCCCATACCAGGGCCAGGTGGCGATATCGGCGATGCTGTAGGCGCCGCCCCCCAGGTAGCGGTTCTCGGCCAGGCGACGGTCCAGCACATCGAGCTGGCGCTTGACCTCCATAGCAAAGCGGTTGATGGGGTACTCGAACTTCTCCGGGGAATAGGCGTAGAAGTGGCCGAAGCCGCCGCCCAGGTAGGGAGCGCTGCCCACCTGCCAGAACAGCCAGCTGAGGGTCTCGGTGCGCTCGTCAGGGGCGTCCGGCAGGAATTCGCCGAACTGCTCGGCCAGGTAGAGCAGGATGGCGCCGGACTCGAAGACCCGCCGGGGCGGGTCGACGGTGTGGTCCATCAGCGCCGGGATCTTGGAATTGGGGTTGACCGCCACGAAGCCGCTGCCGAACTGGTCGCCGTCGCCAATGCGGATCAGCCAGGCGTCGTACTCGGCGCCGGCATGACCCAGCGCCAGCAGCTCCTCCAGCATCACCGTGACCTTGACCCCGTTGGGCGTGCCCATGGAGTAGAGCTGCAGCGGGTGCTTGCCCACCGGCAGCGCCTTGTCGTGGGTGGGCCCGGCGATGGGGCGGTTGATGCTGGCGAACTTGCCGCCGCTGGGCTGCTCCCACTTCCAGACCCGGGGCGGAACGTAGGCGTCGTGATCGCTCATGCTGGCTCCTCGCTGAGTAAAGGCACAGCGAGCACCATACCCCGAGGCGCCGGTCGCTTCGAGCCCGAACGCCACCCCCAACGCGAACAGCCGCCCGAGGGCGGCCGTTCTGGAAGGAGGCTCTGAACACGCTGGTACCGGCGGCCGGACTCGAACCGGCAAGAGGTTGCCCCCGGGAGATTTTGAATCTCCTGCGTCTACCAATTTCGCCACGCCGGCAACGCGAGATGCATTATACGTGGGCCCGGCGGCGGGTCAATCAGGGTCCTGACTTCAAGAAGCCAAGCCGGTATCCTAGGCGGCTTGCCCAGAACCACCGGATTCCGATACCGCATGCAGCGCGCCGACTTCCATTTCGAGCTCCCCGACGAGCTGATTGCCCGCTACCCCTCCGAGCAGCGCAGCGACTGCCGCCTGCTGTGCGTCGACGGCCCCTCCGGCGAGCTGGCCCACCGCCGCTTCCCGGATCTGCTCGAGCTGCTCGAGCCCGGCGACCTGCTGGTCTTCAACGACACCCGGGTGATCCCGGCGCGGCTGCACGGCCACAAGGCCAGCGGCGGCAAGGTGGAGATGCTCCTCGAGCGCCCGCTGGACGCCCACCGCGGCCTGGCCCACCTGCGCTCGAGCAAGTCGCCCAAGCCCGGCACCGAGCTGATCTTCGAGGGCGGCATCCGCGCCGTGGTGGAGGGGCGCCGCGATGCCCTCTTCGAGCTGCGCTTCCTGGGCGAGACGCCGCTGATCCAGCTCCTCGAGGCGCACGGCCATATGCCGCTGCCGCCCTATATCGACCGCGCCGACGAGAGCGCCGACCGCGAGCGCTACCAGACCGTCTACGCCCGCCGCGCCGGTGCCGTCGCCGCTCCCACCGCGGGGCTGCACTTCGACGAGCCGCTGCTCGAGGCCCTGGCCGAGAAGGGCGTGGAGCGCGCCTTCGTCACCCTGCACGTGGGCGCCGGCACCTTCCAGCCGGTGCGCGTGGACGATATCCGCGAGCACGTGATGCACAGCGAGTGGCTGGAGGTGGACGAGGCGACCTGCGCCAAGGTGCGCGCCGCCCGCGCCGCCGGCCGCCGGGTGATCGCCGTGGGCACCACCAGCGTGCGCTGTCTGGAGAGCGCCACCGATGAAAGCGGCAACATCGCCCCCTACCGCGGCGAGACCGATATCTTCATCTACCCGGGCTACGAGTGGCGCTGCGTGGACGCCCTGATCACCAACTTCCACCTGCCGGAGTCCACCCTGCTGATGCTGGTTTCCTCGTTTGCCGGCTTCGACACCACCATGGCGGCCTACCGCGAGGCGGTGGCCGAACGCTACGCCTTCTTCAGCTATGGCGACGCGATGTTTCTAACCCGCAAGAGCGCCGAGACCCCTCATGCGTAACAAATGCTTCATGACCTTCGAGCGCCTGGCCAGCGACGGCCGGGCGCGCCGCGGCCGCCTCACCTTTCCCCGCGGCACGGTGGAGACCCCCGCCTTCATGCCGGTGGGCACCTATGGCACCGTCAAGGGCATGACCCCGGTGTCGGTGGAAGAGATCGGCGCCGAGATCATCCTCGGCAACACCTTCCACCTCTGGCTGCGCCCGGGAGTGGAGGTGATCGAGGCCCACGGCGACCTGCACGACTTCGCCCAGTGGCACAAGCCGATCCTCACCGACTCCGGCGGCTTCCAGGTCTTCTCGCTCGGCGCCATGCGCAAGATCACCGAGCAGGGGGTACACTTCCGCTCGCCGGTGGACGGTGCCAAGGTCTTCATGGGGCCCGAGGAGTCCATGGCGGTGCAGCGTTCGCTGGGCTCCGACGTGGTGATGATCTTCGACGAATGCACCCCCTACCCGGCCACCGAGAAGGAGGCGCGCCTCTCCATGGAGCGCTCGCTGCGCTGGGCGCAGCGCTCCCGGGACGCCCACGGCGACTCCCCCTCGGCGCTGTTCGGCATCATCCAGGGCGGCATGTACCCCGAGCTGCGCGAGCAGTCGCTCAAGGGGCTGCTCGACATCGGCTTCGACGGCCTGGCCATCGGTGGCCTCTCGGTGGGCGAACCCAAGGAGGAGATGATCAAGATCCTGGACACCCTGCCCACCTGGATGCCGGAGGATAAGCCCCGCTACCTGATGGGCGTCGGCAAGCCCGAGGATCTGGTGGAGGGCGTGCGCCGCGGGGTCGACATGTTCGACTGCGTGATGCCCACCCGCAACGCGCGAAACGGCCACCTGTTCACCGCTGAGGGCACGGTGAAGATCCGCAACGCCAAGCACCGCTTTGATACCCGGCCGCTGGAGGAGGAGTGCGACTGCTACACCTGCCAGCACTTCTCCCGGGCCTACCTGCACCATCTGGACCGCTGCGGCGAGATGCTCGGCTCCATGCTCAACACCATCCACAATCTGCGCCATTACCAGCGCCTGATGGCCGGTTTGCGCGGTGCCATCGAAGCAGGTACATTGGCGAACTTCGTGGAAGGCTTCTATGCACGGCGCGGCCTGCCGGTGCCTCCCGCTCCGAATTGATCGCCGCCGGCGCCCCTGAAGGGCAGCGCCGGCGTGAGCTGCCCCGTCCAGACGGGCAGCCACCCCTTACTCATCCCGGCTCTTCATACCCACTGCATACCCACTGCTCATACCAACCAGGAGACACCCACCCATGCTGGATTTCTTCATCGCGCCGGCCTACGCCCAGGACGCCGCTGCCGGCAGCGGCATGGCCCAGATCGTCATGCTGCTCGGCTTCGTGCTGATTTTCTACTTCCTGCTGTGGCGCCCCCAGGCCAAGCGCGCCAAGCAGCACAAGCAGCTGATCGGAAGCCTCTCCAAGGGTGACGAGATCGTCATCGGCGGTGGCGTGCTGGGCCGCATCACCAAGGTGAGCGACGACAGCGAATTCCTGACCATGGAGATCGCCGAAGGCGTCCAGATCAACGTGCAGAAGAACGCCGTGGCCGCGGTGCTGCCCAAGGGCACCATCAAGGCCATCTGAGCCGTGCCCTTCCGGCCCCGCCCCTCGCGGCGGGGCCGCTTCTGATCGCCGCGGCACCCCCGCGGCGATCATGACGTTCTAGACGTCATCCTCCTAACGTCCGCAACGCACGTTGTCAGAAAACGTTGTCAGCAACCTGAGGTCAGGGCTCCCATGCTCAACCGTTACCCACTATGGAAGTATCTGCTGATACTGGTCGTCCTCGCCGCCGGCCTCATCTACTCGCTGCCCAATCTCTACCCCGAAGACCCGGCGGTGCAGATCAGCAGCGCCAGCGGCGACACCACCATCGACGACGGCGAGCTGGAGCGCATCCAACGCGCCCTGAGTGACGCCGGCATCACCATCAAGGCCGTCGAGCGCGACGCCAGCAGCGTACTGATCCGCCTCGCCAACGCCGACGAGCAGCTCCAGGCCCGTGATCGCATCGCCGCCATGCTCGACGACGACGTCGTGGTGGCACTGAACCTTGCCGAATCCACCCCCGCCTGGCTGCGGGCGCTCTCCGCCTCGCCCATGACCCTGGGCCTCGACCTGCGTGGCGGCGTGCACTTCCTGCTGGAAGTGGACATGGACGCCGCTGTGGCCCAGCGCCTCGAGGTCAACGCCAGCGCCATGCGCGAGCTGCTGCGCAGCGAGCGCATCCGCTATCGCGGCAGCGAGATCGAGGGACGCACCATCACGCTGACCTTCACCACCGAGGAGGACCGCGACGCGGCCCGCCGCCTGATCAGTCGTGAGTTCCGCGACTTCGACTACCAGAGCGTGGGCGACGGCCGCGGTGCGGCGCTGGTCATGACCCTCACCGACCAGGCGGTCAACGAGATCCAGGACTACGCGATCAACCAGAACCTCACCACCCTGCGCAACCGGGTCGACGAGCTGGGCGTGGCCGAACCCATGGTGCAGCGCCAGGGCCCCGACCGCATCGTGGTGGAGCTGCCCGGCGTGCAGGACACCGTGGCCGCCAAGCGGGTGGTGGGCGCCACCGCCAACCTGGAGTTCCGCCTCGAGGCGCGCCCGGACACCCCGGACGCCGAGACCGAGACCTTCGCGTTCCGCAACGATGAGTCCCGCACCGCCGACCTGATGCGCGACGTCATCATCACCGGCGACAGCGTCTCCAGCGCCAGCCGCAGCTTCGACGAAAACGGTCGCCCCCAGGTCAACATCAACCTGGACGGCACCGGCGGCACCCTGATGAACCGCGCCACCCGCACCAATATCGGCCGCAACATGGCGGTACTCTTCATCGAGCACAAGACCCGCGACCGCGTGGAGGTGGTCGACGGCGAGGAGATGATCGTCCGCGAGCCCTACACCGAGCGCGGCATCATCAGCCTGGCCACCATCCAGAGCGCGCTGGGCAACAGCTTCCGCATCACCGGGCTCGATTCGCCCACCGAGGCCGCCGAGCTCGCCCTGCTGCTGCGCTCCGGTTCGCTCGCCGCGCCGATCTACTTCGTGCAGGAGCGCACCATTGGCCCGAGCCTGGGCGCCGAGAACATCAAGCGCGGCGTGATGTCGGTGCAGGTCGGCCTGCTGCTGGTGGTACTCTTCATGCTGATCCGCTACAAGGTGTTCGGCATCATCGCCAACGTGGCACTAGCGCTGAACCTGACCCTGCTGATAGCGGCCATGTCGCTGCTCGGCGCCACCCTCACCCTGCCCGGCATCGCCGGCATCGTGCTGACCCTGGGGATGGCGGTGGACGCCAACGTGCTGATCTTCGAACGCATACGCGAGGAGCTGCGCGGCGGGCTCTCGGTCCAGCAGGCGATCCATGCCGGCTACGAGCGCGCCTTCACCTCCATCGTCGATGCTAATATCACCACCCTGCTGGTAGCGGTGATCCTGTTCTCGATCGGCACCGGCCCGGTCAAGGGCTTCGCGGTGACCCTGTCGCTGGGGATCATCACCTCGCTGTTCACCGCCCTGGCGGTGACCCGCGCCATGGTGAACCTCATCTACGGCGGCAAGCCGGTCAAGAAGCTCTGGATCTAAGAGGTGCTCATGAAAACCCTGATCAATCGACAGTTCGACTTCATGGGCCAGCGCCGGATCGCCTTCGCGATCTCCGGCCTGCTGATCCTGGCGTCGATCGTCTCGCTGCTGTTCCAGCAGCTCAACCTGGGGCTGGACTTCACCGGCGGCACCCTGGTAGAGGTGCGCTACGCCGTGGCGCCTTCGCTTGAGGCCGTGCGCCAGACCCTGGAGGCCGCCGAGTTCCGCGACGTCTCGGTGCAGACCTTCGGCGCCTCCACCGAGGTGCTGATCCGCCTACAGCAGGCCTTCGATGCCGAGGTGGGCGAGCGAGTGGTGGAGCTGCTGCGCTCCGGCGGCGACAGCGTCGAGCTGGTGCGCGCCGAGTTCGTCGGCGCCCAGGTGGGCGAGCAGCTGCGCGACCAGGCCGGCCTTGGGCTGCTCGTGGCGATGGGGGTGGTGATGCTCTACGTGGCCATCCGCTTCCAGTACAAGTTCGCCATCGGCGCCCTGCTGGCGCTGATGCACGACGTGATCATCGTGGTCGGCATCTTCTCGCTGTTCCAGCTCGACTTTGATCTCACCGTGTTGGCGGCACTGCTGGCGGTGATCGGCTACTCGCTCAACGACACCATCGTGGTCTACGACCGCATCCGCGAGACGATCCGCAAGTCACGCATCGATGACATGCCGGCGATCTTCAACGAGGCGATCAACATGACCCTGTCGCGCACCCTGGCGACGTCCGGTACCACCCTGCTGGTGCTGATGGCGCTGCTGCTGCTGGGCGGCGACATGATCCACCACTTCTCGATCGCCCTGATCATCGGCGTGGTGGTGGGGACCTTCTCCTCCATCTACGTGGCCGCGGCCCTGCTGCTGGCGGTGCACCTCCAGCGCGAGGACCTGATTCCGCCCAAGAAGGAGGACCTCGAGGCCGAGGAGGAGCTGCCTTAACAGCAGCGGCAAGCTGCAAGCTGCAAGCTGCAAGCTGCAAGCAAGAACCGGATCAACAACGACCCAACAGAAAACCCCCGTCGGCATTGCCGGCGGGGGTTTTCCTTGTCGCGTGAAACTTGTGGCTTGCCGCTTAGAAGTGCGGCTTGAGCTGCTGCACCAGGGCCTTGTAGAGGCGCGGGCCCGCCGCCATCAGCTGGCCTTCCACCTCGACTCGGGGCTGGCCGTCCGGAGTCCCCATCAGGGCACCGGTCTCCTTGAGCAGCAAGCTGCCGACGTGCATGTCCTGCTCCTCCAGGCCCAGCACGAAGGCGGCGTCGGCGCGGCCCGCGGCCAGCTCGGCCAGGTCCAGCAGGCCACTGCCCGTGGCGCGCTGCACCTCGATGACCGGGCCCAGCTGCTGCACCAGGGTCAGGTAGGCGGGCAGGTTACGCGAACGCAGCCAGGTCTCCGGCAGCCCCATGGCGATGCGGGTACCGCCCACGGCGCGGGTCTTGGGCACGCGGATGCGCTTGCCGTTGTGCTGGGCACCGCGGCCACGACTGACCAGATACTCGTCATCGCTGAAAGGGCAGATCACCACCGCGTGCTCCGGGCGGCCCTTGATCAGGCAGACGACCGACAGGGCGAAGCCGGAGGCGGCCACGCCGAGGTTGGAGTAGCCGTGAAAGGGTTCGATCTTCCACAGGGTGTCGTGGCCTTCCCCCTCACCGGCGCGGTGGGGAGTGAAGCGACCCACGACACCATGCTGGGGGTAGCCGCGGGAGAGCTGACGAACGATCAGCGACTCGGCGTTGCGGGCGGCGTCCTCGAGCAGGCGGTCGAGGTTGCTCTCTTCGTGGGCATTCTCGATACGCTCGCGAATGCGCAGGAACTGTTCGCCGGCGCTGCGCGCGGCGCGCAGCGCATATTGGACCATCGGATGCATGATCGGGCCTTGGGGAGTCGGTGGTGTTAAAGAACGGGGAGGTTCGTGAAAGCGTTCGGCTGGAACGGTCGGCGCGAATCCTAGCAGACGCGGCCCGATTGCGCCACGCCGGCGCGCGCCCGACCCGGCGGCAGAGGCGTTGCAACATGCTAGACTCTGTCGCCCAGATTCATCGGCCCGATTCATTTCTCCCCAGGGAACTCCCATGCTCGACCGTATCCGTATCGTCCTGATCGGCACCAGCCACCCCGGCAATATCGGCGGCACCGCCCGCGCCATGCACAACATGGGGCTGGCCGACCTGGCCCTGGTGGCGCCGCGCTGCGAGCCGGTCACCGCCGACAGCGTATCGCGGGCCTCCGGCGCCGATCACCTGGTCAACGGCGCCCGGGTGGTCGAGACCCTGGAGCAGGCGGTCGCCGACTGCACCCTGGTGGTGGGGGCGAGCGCCCGTTCGCGCACCCTGCCCTGGCCGATGATCACCCCCCGCGAGCTGGGCGGCCGACTGCCGGCGGAGCTGGCCGGCGACGGCGCTCGGGTCGCCCTGGTCTTCGGCCGCGAGGACAGCGGCCTGACCAACGCCGAGCTGCAGCGCTGCCACGCCCACGTGCACATCCCCACCAACCCCGACTTCAGCTCGCTGAACCTGGCCGCCGCCGTGCAGGTGCTCGCCTACGAGTGTCGCCTGGCCTGGCTGGCAGGCGAAGAGGCTCCCAGCGAGGAGCCCGGCCAGGCGCTGGCCACCCACGAGGAGCTGGAGCACTACTTCGCCCACCTCGAGCGCACCCTGGTCGCTATCGGCTTTCACGACCCGGCGACCCCGCGCCAGCTGATGGCCCGACTGCGCCGCTTCACCCTGCGGGCACGCCCCGAGCGCATGGAGCTCAACATCCTGCGCGGCATCCTCTCCGATACCGAGAAGCTGGCACCGCCCCGGGACGATACCTGAGGCGATTCCGGGATGACACCCGGGGCCGTGCCTTGAAGGGGGCCCACCGCGCCCCCACACTGAGACCATTGCCCGCGGCGGATGCCGCCCTGCCCCCCACCCCAAGGACCGCTGCATGTTTCAACGTCTGAGAGAGGACATCAACAGCGTTTTCGACCGCGACCCAGCGGCGCGCAACTTCCTGGAAGTGCTGACCAACTACCCGGGCCTGCACGCCCTGCTGCTCCACCGCCTCAGCCACTGGCTGTGGCGGAAGAACCTCAAGTGGCTGGCGCGCTCGCTCTCCACCTTCTCGCGCTGGCTCACCGGCATCGAGATCCATCCGGGCGCCAGGATCGGCCGGCGCTTCTTCATCGATCACGGCATGGGCGTGGTGATCGGCGAGACCGCCGAGGTGGGTGACGACGTCACCCTCTATCAGGGGGTGACCCTGGGCGGCACCAGTTGGAACAAGGGCAAGCGCCACCCGACCCTCGCGGATGGCGTGATCGTCGGGGCCGGGGCCAAGATTCTCGGTCCCTTCACCGTGGGCGCCGGCGCTAAGATCGGCTCCAACGCCGTGGTCACCAAGGAGGTGCCGGCCGGCGCCACCGTGGTGGGCATCCCCGGCAAGATCGTCAAGCGCATCGAGCCCGACGCCGCCGAGGTGCTGGAGGTGGACCCCGAACGCCGCGAGGCGATGCGCCGCAAGTTCGGCTTCGACGCCTACGGCATCAGCGAGGACATGCCCGACCCGGTGGCGCGCTCGATCCAGGCGATGCTCGACCACATGCACGCAGTGGACGAGCGCATCGAGCGCATGTGCCAGACCCTTCGCAAGGTGGATGCCAGCTACCGAGACGGCCGCCTGCCAGAGCTGCGCGACGAGGATTTCGCCGACGTCCTCGACGATGCCGACGCCTGCGCCATGCCAGAGAAGGCACCGGTCGCCAGGGAAGCGCCAGCAGCCGCCAAGGGCGACGACGGCCGCGGCACCAATGGTTGACCATGGCACTCGGTCTTTACCATAATGCTTGCCTGACCGCGTTCCGCAACGGAACGCCCGTTCACCGACCGCCGACCCGTTCGGCGCCGAGGTCGCCATGCGCCTGACCACCAAGGGACGCTACGCCGTTACCGCCATGCTGGACCTGGCCATGCACGCTCAGGCGGGGCCGATCTGCCTGGCCGATATCTCGAAGCGCCAGGAGATCTCGCTCTCCTACCTGGAGCAGCTGTTCGCGCGGCTACGGCGAGCCGAGCTGGTAGCCAGCGTGCGCGGCCCTGGCGGCGGCTACCTGCTGGCCAGGCCACCGGAGACCATCTCGGTGGCCCGGGTGATCGACGCGGTGGACGAATCGGTGGATGCCACCCGCTGCGGCGGGCTCTCCGACTGCCAGCAGGGCGACACTTGCCTGACCCACCACCTGTGGTGCGAGCTCTCCGAGCAGATTCACGGCTTCCTGGACGGCATCACCCTGGGACAACTCGCGGCCCGCCAGGAGGTCCAGCAGATCGCCGACCGCCAGCGCGAGCGCTTGGACGGCGGCGCCGTTTTCGCCTCGGCGCCCTGAAGGCACCCTGAAGGCGCCCCACCAAGCGACACGATACCCGAGTCTATGACCACACCCGTCTATCTCGACTACGCCGCCACCACCCCCGTCGACCCCCGTGTCGCCGAGCTGATGAGCCGCCACCTGACCCTCGAGGGCATCTTCGCCAACCCCGCCTCGCGCAGCCATATGCTGGGCTGGCAGGCGGAGCAGGCGGTGGAGAACGCCCGCCGCCAGGTGGCCGACCTGATCGGTGCCGACCCCCGCGAGATCGTCTGGACCAGCGGCGCCACCGAGGCCGACAACCTGGCGCTGATTGGCTACCTGCGCGCCAACCGCCACCGCGGCCGCCACCTGGTGACCTCCGTCATCGAGCACAAGGCGGTGGTGGATACCGCCCACGCCCTCGAAAGCGAGGGCTTCGAGGTGACCTGGCTCACCCCGGGGCAAGACGGCCGCGTCACGCCCGAGCAGCTGCACGAGGCGATG
Source organism: Halomonas sp. A11-A (assembly GCF_003182195.1). Classification (GTDB taxonomy): domain Bacteria; phylum Pseudomonadota; class Gammaproteobacteria; order Pseudomonadales; family Halomonadaceae; genus Halomonas; species Halomonas alkalicola. Next base: position 45,692 of record NZ_QGTM01000002.1, on the reverse strand, counting down.
CGCGAGGACACCGTGCTGGTGTCGCTGATGGCGGTGAACAACGAGCTGGGCGTGATCCACGACCTGGCGGCACTTGCTGAGGTGGCCCACGCCGGCGGCGCGCTCTTCCACGTGGATGCCGCCCAGGCGGTGGGACGTCTGGACCTCAACGTCGAGCGGCTCGGCATCGACCTGATGTCGCTCTCCGGCCACAAGGCCTATGGCCCCAAGGGTATCGGCGCCCTCTACGTCCGACGCGACCCGGATATCCGCCTGGAGGCGCTGATTCACGGCGGCGGCCACGAGCGCGGCATGCGCTCCGGCACCCTGGCCACCCACCAGATTGTCGGCATGGGCGAGGCCTTCGCCCTGGCCGGCGCCGAGGGCGAGGCCGACCAAGCGCGCATCACCGCCCTGCGCGACCGGCTGCTGGCGGGCCTGGCGGATCTCGACGGCATCCACCGCAATACCGCGGTGGAGGTGGCGGTGCCCAACATCCTCAACCTGGCCTTCGAAGGCGTCGATGGCGAATCGCTGCTGATGGCGCTGCGCGACCTGGCCCTCTCCACCGGCTCCGCCTGCAACTCAGCGAGCGTGGAGCCGTCCTATGTCCTGAAGGCCATCGGCCTGCCGCGGTCGCTGGCGCTGGCCTCGCTGCGCTTCAGCTTCGGGCGCTTCACCAGCGAAGCCGATATCGACACGACGCTTTCCGCGCTGCGCCACGCCCTGACCGGGCTGCGCCGCCAGGCGATCTGAGCCATCATCTGCCAAACGGCATTCACCGCTTTCAGGAGAGAGACCCATGGCGCATTTGACCATCACCCCCGCCGCCGCTGACCAGATCCGCCGGGTGCTCGCCGAGCGCGGCGAGGGCCTCGGGCTGCGCGTCTCAGTCAAGCCCAGCGGCTGCTCCGGCTACAGCTACGTGCTCGACTTCGCCGACCAGGCCGCCGCCGACGACGTCTGCTTCGAGGAGCACGGCGTCCGGGTCTTCGTCGCCCCGGAGGCGCTGGAGATGCTCGACGGCAGCGAGGTGGACTACGTCAACGAGGGGCTCAACCGCTTCTTCCGCTTCAACAACCCCAACGTCAAGGACCAGTGCGGCTGCGGCGAGAGCTTTACGGTCTAAACCACAAGGTCGCCGGGTCAGCGCCTCGCAATCGGCGACGATTGTTCAACGCCGCCCCGGGGCGGTATAATCCGCGCCCAATCGGCGTCAGCCGCCGAGCTTCGTCAGATTCACCGCGCCGCCCACGCTCCGATCCGGGAGCCCACGGGCGGCGCGGCGCTATTCCTCCACTCCCTCATCCCCTACTGGAGACATGCCCATGGCTACCCAGCGCACCCTGTCCATCATCAAGCCCGACGCCGTTGCCAAGAACGCCATCGGCGAGATCATCACCCGCTTCGAGAAGGCCGGCCTCCAGGTCGTCGCCGCCAAGATGCTGCACCTGGACGACGACAAGGCCGGCGGCTTCTACGCCGAGCACAAGGAGCGCCCCTTCTTCAAGGATCTGGTCAGCTTCATGACCTCCGGCCCGGTGGTGGTCCAGGTGCTCGAGGGCGAGGACGCCGTCGCCAAGAACCGTGAGCTGATGGGGGCCACCAACCCCAAGGAAGCCGCGCCGGGCACCATCCGCGCCGACTTCGCCGAGACCATCGACGCCAACGCCGTCCACGGCTCCGACTCTCCCGAGTCCGCCGAGCGCGAGATCGCCTATTTCTTCGAGAGCAGCGAAATCTGCCCGCGTTGATCCAGACTTCGGGCGGGGGCCTAGCCCCCGCCTCCCCTGCTGTTCTCTACTCCCCACGACCCGCTGATCGCCATGACCGCTGATACCGCACCCCAGAAGACCAACCTGCTCGGTATGTCTCGCGAGGAGATGGAAGCCTTCTTCCTCTCCATCGGTGAGAAGAAGTTCCGCGCCGCCCAGGTGATGAAGTGGATTCACCACGAGGGCTGTGACGACTTCGCGGCCATGACCAACCTCTCCAAGGCGCTGCGCGCCAAGCTCACCGACGTTGCCGAGATCCGCGGCCCCGGCGTGGTCTACGAGGGCACCTCCAGCGACGGCACCCGCAAGTGGGTGCTGGAGGTCGAGGATGGCAGCTACGTCGAGACGGTGCTGATCCCCGCCGACAACGGCAAGCGCCGCACCCTGTGCGTCTCCTCCCAGGTGGGCTGCTCGCTGGACTGCAGCTTCTGCTCCACCGGCAAGCAGGGCTTCCAGCGCAACCTCACCGCCGCCGAGATCATCGGCCAGGTGTGGGTCGCCCAGCGCAGCGTGGGCCCGCGCAAGGACACCGCCAACCGCCCGGTCACCAACGTGGTGATGATGGGCATGGGCGAACCGCTGCTGAATTACGATAACGTCGTGCCGGCCATGAAGCTGATGCTCGACGACAACGGCTACGGCCTCTCCAAGCGCCGCGTCACCCTCTCCACCTCCGGGGTGGTGCCGATGCTCGACAGGCTCGGCGACGAGCTCGACGTGAGCCTGGCCATCTCGCTGCACGCCGCCAACGACGAGCTGCGCAGCGAGCTGGTGCCGCTCAACCGCAAGTACAACATTCGTGCCCTGCTGGACGCCTGCCACCGCTACCTGGCCAAGTGCGACGACACCCGCATGGTCACCGTCGAATACACGGTGATCAAGGACGTCAACGACCAGCAGCAGCATGCCCAGGAGCTTGCCGAACTGCTGCGCGAGCTGCCCTGCAAGATCAACCTGATCCCCTTCAACCCCTTCCCCCACTCCGGCTACGAGAAGCCCTCGCGCAACCAGGTCGTGCGCTTCCAGCAGTGGCTCTACGAACTGGGCTACACCGCACCGATCCGCACTACCCGCGGCGACGACATCGACGCCGCCTGCGGCCAGCTGGTGGGACGGGTCAAGGATCGTACCAAGCGCCACGAGCGCTATATCCAGTCGATCCAGATCGACGCCGACTGAGCGGGCAGGCCGCCTTGACTTCAACTGGTCACAACGCTTTGATGGTCAGGCTTTTGATCGCCCCCGCCTGCCCGCGGCCAGCCGCCGGAGGCCTCGTGTCGACCCTGGGGAGAACACCATGACGCGCCGCACTCGCCTGCCAGGAACCTCACGGCTACCCACCCTGGCCCTGCTGCTGGGCACCCTGTGGCTTGCCGGCTGTGCCACCCAGACCCAGGGGCTGGCCGGCAGCGAGCGTGATACCAGTCCCGCCGATGCCCACACCCAGCTGGGCGTGGCCTATCTGGAGCGCGACAACCTGCAGCGCGCCATGGGCGCCCTCGACCGCGCCCTGGCCATCGCCCCCAACGACCCGGAGGCGCTGCAGGCCATGGCCATGGTCTACCAGCGCCAGGGCGAGCGTCAGCTGGCCGATGAGACCTTCCGGCGTGCGCTCTCGGCGAATCGCGACTTCACCCGGGGGCACAACAACTACGCCGCCTTCCTCTATGACCAGGGCCGCATCCGCGAGGCCTGCGAACAGCTCGAGCTGGCCTCGAACGACGCCCAGTACCCGGCCCGGGCTCAGCTCTTCGCCAACCTGGGGCAGTGCCAGCGCGAGCTGGGCGACCTCGAGGCGGCCCGACAGAGCCTCGAGCGCGCCCAGGGCATCGACCCGCGCAATCCGCGCAGCTATTTCACCCGGGCCGAGCTCGAGTATGCCGCCGGCAACCACGAGCTCGCCCAGCAGCAGATCGACACCCTGATTCGCCTGGCAGGCCCGAACCCCGAGGCGCTGCGCCTGGCGCGTCAGATCGCCGAGGCCCGCGGCGACCGGGCCTCGGCGGCCTTCTATTCCGAACAACTGGACGGCCGCTCCGGCACGCCCTGACCCAAGACTCTAGACGAAGGATGCTCAGCCATGAGCGACACCCAGACACCGGACTCCGCGGATACCGCCCTCTCGGCCTCGCCGGGCGAACAGCTCAGGCAGGAGCGTGAGTCCCAGGGCCTCACGGTCACCGAGGTGGCCGGTGCGCTCAACCTGCGCCCGGCGGTGATTCGCGGGCTGGAAGAGGACAGCTACGAGGAGGTGCCGATCCCCACCTATCGGCGGGGCTATCTGCGTGCCTACGCCCATCTGCTGGGTATCGACGAGACGCCGGTGCTCTCGGCCTATCGCACCCGCTTCGGTAGCGAGGAGGCCGAGCGCCGCATCGCCCCGGTTCAGGTGACGCGCCCTCCCTCCCGCATCGGTGCCTGGCTGTTCCGGCTGGTCACCCTGCTGGTGATCGCCGGCCTGCTCGGCCTGACCCTGATGTGGTGGCAAAGCCGCGGCGGCAATGAGCCCCCCGGCATCGGCGACAGCAGCCCGGTGGCCGTGGACGGCCTGGACGGCACCACCACCACCATCGCCGAGCCCGAGCCCCCCGCGGTGACCGAGGCCCCGGCCACCGAGAGCCTCCCGCCGCTGCCCGAAGAGGGTGAGGGCCTGGGCCTGGTGGAAGACCCCGACGCCATCGCCGAGGCCCCTGCCGAGGTCGACGCCGACAGCGCCCTGGCGCTGGCCGATGCCGAGCCCGAGATGGTCGACGAGGCCGCCATCGATGAGGCCCCCGTGGAGGAGGAAGCCAGCGCCGCCGACCCGCGCCAGCTGGAGCTGACCTTCAACGAGCAGTCCTGGACCGAGATCTTCGATGCCAACAACCAGCGCATCTTCGTCGGCCTGCAGGAACCCGGCACCACGGCGAGCGTCGAAGGCGAACCGCCCTTCCGCCTGACCGTGGGCAACGCCACCGGCGTCGAGCTGATCTGGGCAGGCGAAGCCGTGGACCTCACGGCCCGCGCCGGCGCCAACAACGTCGCTCGTTTCACCCTGGGAGATTGACCGTCACCATGCACGCCCCATCCCCCATCGTTCGTCGCAAGTCACGCCAGATCCACGTCGGTAATGTGCCGGTCGGGGGTGATGCCCCCATCTCCGTGCAGAGCATGACCAACACCAACACCCTGGACGTGGCCGCCACCGTGGCGCAGATCCGCCGCCTCGAGGAGGCAGGCGCCGACATCGTGCGCGTCTCGGTGCCCGACATGGATGCCGCCGAGGCCTTCGGCAAGATCAAGCGTGAGGTGGCGGTGCCCCTCGTGGCCGACATCCACTTCGACTACAAGATCGCCCTGCGCGTGGCCGAGCTCGGCGTCGACTGCCTGCGCATCAACCCCGGCAATATCGGCAAGGAAGAGCGCGTGCGCGCCGTGGTCAGCGCCGCCCGGGACAACGGCATCCCGATCCGCATCGGCGTCAACGCCGGTTCGCTCGAGAAGGATCTGCAGAAGAAGTACGGCGAGCCCACCCCGGATGCGCTGGTCGAGTCCGCCATGCGCCATATCGACCACCTCGACCGCCTCGACTTTCAGGAGTACAAGGTCAGCGTCAAGGCCTCCGATGTGTTCATGGCGGTGGCCGCCTACCGCAAGCTGGCCGGCCTGATCGAGCAGCCGCTGCACCTAGGCATCACCGAGGCGGGCGGGCTGCGCTCGGGCACCGTCAAGTCCTCCATCGGCCTCGGCCTTTTGCTGATGGACGGCATCGGCGACACCATCCGGGTGTCGCTGGCCGCCGACCCGGTGGAGGAGATCAAGGTCGGCTTCGACATGCTCAAGAGCCTGCGCCTGCGCGCCAAGGGCATCAATTTCATCGCCTGCCCCAGCTGCTCGCGCCAGAACTTCGACGTCATCGGCACCATGAATGCCCTGGAGGAACGCCTCGAGGACATCAGGACACCGCTGGACGTCTCGGTGATCGGCTGCGTGGTCAACGGCCCCGGTGAGGCCAAGGAGAGCGATATCGGCCTCACCGGCGGTTCGCCGGCCAATCTCGTCTACATCGACGGCAAGCCGGCCTCGAAGCTGCGCAACGACCATCTGGTCGACGACCTCGAGCGGCTGATCCGCGACAAGGTGCGCGAGAAGGAGCAGGCCGAGCAGGACATGATCGCCCGCGGCTGATCCGCATCGCACCATCGCCACGGCGACCCATCAAGGAGCAAGCGTTGAGCAAGTCCCCAGTCAGCAATAAAGAGCCGAGCAAGAAGAAGATCCAGGCCATCCGCGGCATGAACGACCTGCTGCCGGAGCAGTCGCCGCTGTGGCAGTACTTCGAGGGCAAGGTGCGGGCACTGCTGGCCCGCTACGGCTACGCCGAGATCCGCACCCCCATCGTCGAGCAGACCGCCCTGTTCGCGCGCTCCATCGGCGAGGTCACCGACATCGTCGAGAAGGAGATGTACACCTTCGAGGATCGCAACGGCGACAGCCTGACCCTGCGTCCCGAGGGCACGGCGAGCTGCGTGCGTGCCGCCATGGAGCACGGCCTGCTGCACAACCAGACCCAGCGTCTCTGGTACCAGGGCCCGATGTTCCGCCACGAGCGCCCCCAGAAGGGCCGCTACCGGCAGTTCCATCAGGTGGGCGTGGAGGCCTTCGGCCTGGATGGTCCGGACATCGACGCAGAGGTGATCCTGCTCTCGGCACGGCTGTGGCGTGAGCTCGGCCTCATGGAACACGTCACTCTGGAGCTCAACTCCCTGGGCTCCTCGGAGGCGCGCGCCGCCTACCGCGACACCCTGGTGGCCTACTTCGAACGGCACCATGAGCAGCTCGACGAGGATTCCCGTCGGCGCCTCTCCAGCAACCCGCTGCGTATCCTGGATTCCAAGAACCCGGAGATGGCCGAGATGCTGGCCGGCGCGCCCAAGCTGATCGACCACCTGGATGACGATTCCCGCACCCACTTCGAGGCGCTCTGCGCCATGCTCGACGCCGCGGGCATCGCCTACGTGATCAACCCGCGGCTGGTGCGTGGTCTGGACTACTATGGCCGCACCGTCTTCGAGTGGACCACCACGGCGCTCGGCAGCCAGGGCACGGTGTGCGCCGGCGGCCGCTACGACGGCCTGGTGGAGCAGCTCGGCGGCAAACCGACCCCGGCGGTGGGCTTCGCCATGGGCATCGAGCGCCTGGTGCTGCTGCTCGAGACCCTGGAACTGGTGCCCGAGGCCGCCCGCGGCGAACTGGACCTCTACCTGCTGCCCATGGATGACACCGCCACCGCTGCCGCCCTGCTGCTGGGCGAGCGGCTGCGTGGCGAGCTGCCCGGCCTGCGCGCCCAGCTGCACTGCGGTGGCGGCAGCTTCAAGAGCCGCATCAAGAAGGCCGACAAGAGCGGCGCGCGGCTGGCGCTGCTGCTGGGCGAGGACGAGCTGGCCCATGGCACGGCGACCCTGAAGTTCCTGCGCGAGGAGCGCGAGCAGCAGAGCCTGGCCCAGGCGGCCCTGGCCGAGACCCTCACCGGGCTGCTGGGTACCCGGGACACCTGACCACCCGGGCGTCGGCCGCCGGCCGACGCCCCCTGGAGCCCGTTCCACTCGAGTCCGCTCGACTGGAATCGGCTCCATCAAGTACAAGGAGGCCGCCCGTGGCGGAGCTGAGAACCGAAGAAGAGCAGGTCGAGGCGCTCAAGCGCTGGTGGAAGGAGAACGGCATCTCGCTGATCGCCGGGGTGGCCATCGCCGCCGCCGGTGTCTTCGGCTGGAACGCCTGGCAGAACTATCAGGAGAATCAGGCCAGCGCCGCCTCGGCCCGCTACCAGCACCTGATCAACCTGACCGCCGGCTCCCAGCTCGACGACGCCAGCATCGCCGAGGCCCGGGAGCTGGTGGTCGAGATCACCGACAATCACGGCAAGACCCTCTACGCCGACCTGGCCCGGCTGATCGACGCCCGCCTGGCCGTGGCCCAGGAGAGCCCGGCCGAGGCCCGCGCCGCCCTGGAGGCGGTGATCGACGCCAGCGGCCGCGACTACGTCAAGGGCCTGGCGCGGCTGCGCCTGGCCCGCCTGCAGGTCGCCGACGGCGACGCCGAGGCGGCCCTGTCCACCCTGGAGGCCGGGGTGCCCGAGGCGCTGGCCGCCCAGCGCGCCGAGGTGCGCGGTGACGCCTATCACGCCCTGGGCCGCGAAAGCGACGCCGGCGCGGCATGGCGCGAGGCGCTGGACCTGGCCGAGGCGCGCGACCAGCCGCTCTACGGCGTGCAGCTCAAGCTCGACAACCTAGGCATTGACCACCAGGGGCTGGACTCATGAAACCGACCTTCCTGATCGCCGCCGTGGCCGGCCTGCTCGTGCTCACCGGCTGCGCTCGCAACCAGGTGGAGCCGCAGTATCCCCCCAAGGAGCTGGCAAGCTTCGAGGAGCGCGCCGAACTCGCCAGCGTCTGGAGCGAGCGGGTCGGCCGCGGGCTGGGGCGCGCCACCTACCCGATCGCCCCCTCCCGGGATGGCGACGCCCTGTTCGCCGCCGATGAGCGCGGCCGCTTGGCCGCCTTCGATGCCGACGACGGCGACCGCCGCTGGCAGGTGGAGCTCGAGGTCCCGGTCTCCAGCGCCCTGACCGCCGTGGCCGGCGATATCTACCTCGGCACCCGCAACGGCGAGGTGCTGGCCCTGAGCCAGCGCGACGGCAGCGTGCGCTGGCGCGCCCGGGTGCCCAGCGAGATCCTGGCCGCCCCGCAGCCCAACCAGCAGCTGCTGGTGGTGCAGAGCGTCGACGGCAGCGTCACCGCCCTGGATCGCGCCAGCGGCGAGGAGCGCTGGCGCTACAGCGCCAGTCGCCCGTCGCTGACCCTGCGCGGCACCGGCACCCCCACGGTGATCGACCCGGTGACCTTCGCCGGCTTCGCCAACGGCCGCCTGGTGACCCTGGACAACCGCAGCGGCCAGCCGCTGTGGGAGCGTCGCATCGCCGTGGCCCAGGGCCGCAGCGACATCGACCGCCTGGTGGACCTGGCCGGCCAGCCGGTGCTGACCCCGGACGGCCGCCTGTTCGTCTCCAGCTTCAACGGCCGCCTGGTCGCCCTGGAGGCCACCCGCGGCGAGCCGCTGTGGGCCATCGACTACTCCAGCTACCACACCCCGATCCTGGTCGGCGACTTCCTCTTCGCCGTCAACGAGGCGGGCCATATCCACGCCCTGGACGCCAACGACGGCCGCGAGATCTGGCGCAATACCGCCCTGGAAGGCCGCAGCATCACCGCCCCGGCCTTCGCCGACGGCAACCTGGTGTTCGGAGACTTCGAGGGCTATCTGCACCTGATCGACGCCCGCAGCGGTGACATCGTCGGCCGTGAACGAGTCGACCGCTCCGGCATCAGCGTGCGGCCCATCACCGAGGGCCGCCGCATCCACGTGCTGGCCAACGACGGCACCCTCAAGGCCCTGGACATTCGCCAATGACACCCGTGATCGCCCTGGTCGGCCGCCCCAACGTGGGCAAGTCGACCCTGTTCAACCGCCTGACCCGTTCCCGGGACGCCCTGGTGGCCGACTTCCCGGGGCTGACCCGGGACCGCAAGTACGGTAACGGCGTGCTCGGCGGCAAGACCTATACGGTGATCGATACCGGCGGCATCAGCGGCGACGAGGAAGGCATCGACGCCGCCATGGCCGAGCAGTCCCTCGTCGCCATCGACGAGGCGGACATCGTGCTCTTCCTGGTGGACGCCCGGGCCGGCCTCAACGTGGCCGACCAGGCCATCGCCAACCACCTGCGGGTCAACCAGAAGAAGACCTGGCTGGTCGTCAACAAGACGGACGGCCTCGACGAGCCGAGCGCCGTGGCCGAGTTCTGGGAGCTGGGGCTCGGCGAGCCGCGCCCCATCGCCGCCGCCCACGGCCGCAACGTCACCGCCCTGATCGACGAGGTGCTCTCCCCCTTCCCCGAGCGGGACGAGAGCATCCCGGTGGATACCGGCACCAAGGGCATCCGGATCGGCGTGATCGGCCGCCCCAACGTGGGCAAGTCGACCCTGGTCAACCGCCTGCTCGGCGAGGAGCGGGTGGTGGTCTATGACGAGGCGGGCACCACCCGCGACGCCATCGAGATCCCCTTCGAACGCCGCGGCAAGCCCTACGTGCTGATCGATACCGCCGGCGTCCGGCGGCGCAAGAACGTCCACGAGATCGCCGAGAAGTTCTCGATCATCAAGACCCTGGATGCGATCAAGGAGTGCCATGTCGCCATCATGGTGCTGGATGGCCGCAGCGGCCTGGTGGAGCAGGACCTGCACCTGCTCGACTACGTGCTGACCAGCGGTCGCGCCCTGGTGCTGGTGGTCAACAAGTGGGACGGCCTGGAGCACGAGGCCAAGGAGAAGATGCGCGCCGAGATCAAGCGCCGCCTGGGCTTCGCCGACTACGCCGACCTGCACTACATCTCGGCGCTGCACGGCACCGGCGTGGGCGACCTCTACCCCTCCATCGAGCGCGCCTTCGCCTCGGCCAACGCCCACTGGTCCACCAACCGCCTGACCACCATCCTCCAGGACGCGGTGGAATCCCACCAGCCGCCCATGGTGCATGGCCGGCGGATCAAGCTGCGCATGGCCCACCAGGGCGGCGCCAATCCGCCGATCATCGTGGTCCACGGCAACCAGACCGACTCGCTGCCCGAGGCCTACCGCCGCTACCTGACCAACACCTTCCGCAAGGTGCTCAAGGTGCGCGGCACGCCGATGCGCTTCGAGTTCCGCTCCGGCAAGAACCCCTTCGACCCCATGGCCGATGCCAGCGACCGCGAGAAGGCCAAGAAGCGCGAACTGGGCCGCACCAAGGAGGCGCGCAACAGCCGCCGCCGCTGAGCCCAGTCCACGTCAACGGCGTCCACTCCAACAGAGCCCGACCCGCCCCTGACACGACAGAAGGGGCGAGCCGGGCGCTGTCGCTTTTCGGTCACTTCCCGCAATCTTCTTGACAGGGAGGGCTGCCGGCTCTCTAATGCGCCGATTTTGCAGCGCAGCATAGTGCTTCCCCGACCCCGCCACCCCTACCGACGCTTTCCGACAGGAGGCACCCTCGATGATGCCCCGTCTCGTTTTCGCCCGTTTCCGGCGCTGGCGGCTGCTTGCCCCGCTGTGCCTCTCCGCCCTGCTCGCCGGCTGCCTGGCGCTGCCCCAGACCGGGCTCTTCGCCTTCCGCCTGGCGGTGACCTCGCTGGGGGTGGAGGAGGTGCGCGTCGGCCCCTACGCCGTGGATGCCCGCCTCGATACCAGCGATATCATGTCCCTGGCGCTCTCGAGCCTGGGCGCCGGCAGCCTGCCGGTGCAGGCGACCCTGGCCATGGGCCTTGGGCTGCCGGTGGGCATGCCGCCGGTGGAGATGTCGGGCTTCCGCTGGCGCCTGGACATGCCGGGCGTGGACCCGGTCAGCGGCAACTACGAGCAGGTCGTGACCCTGACCTCGGGTGACGACGCCAACCTGCGCCTGCCGGTGGCCTTCGACCTGCTGGCCGGCGGCCGCGAGGGGCTGGGCCCCATGGTGGAGCTGGCCAGCCAGCTGGCCCGCCAGGGCGAGCTGCCCGCCGGCAGCGAGCTTGCCATCACCCCGGGCGACCTGCGCGGCCTGGGCATGACCCTGCCCGCCGGCCTGCTCACCCCCACCATCCGCCTGGGCGTGGGCGAGGATGGCTCGCTGATTCCGCGGGGGTAATGACTGGGTGCTTCGCAGTTTGGGGAGGCTTGAGGTTACTGGTGGGAGATCGGCTCCGCCGAGCGAATGGCGCCGCAGGCGCCCTCGGCAGCGTTGCTTGCGTTAGCGTATGCCGCCCAGGAGCCCTTCGGTCTCCCTTCGCCGGGCGGAGCCCAGCTCCTACAGTGTGTCCTCAGCCTCAACCGAGATTCACGCTAGTCTGCCAAGAGCCATACCCTACTTCCCGTGCAGGCGCCGGCGGCCCACCCACTGGGTGGCGAACTGCCAGGCGCCGCGGCCGCTGCGCCCGCCGCGCAGGGTGGCGAAGCGGATCGCCTCGGCGCGGGCCTCGGCGTTCCAGTCCTCGTGGCTGCCCAGCTGGGTGACCCAGTGGCAGCAGGCCTCCAGGTAGACGTCCTGGTTGAAGGGGTGGAAGCCCAGCCACAGACCGAAGCGATCGGAGAGCGAGATCTTCTCCTCCACGGCGTCGCCATGGTGGAGCTCGTCGCCCACCAGCCGCGAGCCCTCGTTGTCGCTCATCGACTCCGGCAGCAGGTGGCGGCGGTTGGAGGTGGCATAGAGCAGCACGTTGGGCGGTGGGCCGGTCAAGGCGCCATCCAGCACGCTCTTCAGCGCCTTGTAGGCGTCGTCGTGCCCCTCGAAGGAGAGGTCGTCGCAGTAGACCACGAAGCGGTGGGGCTGGTGGCGCAGCTGCTCCACCAGCATCGGCAGCCCGGCGAGATCGTGGCGATCCACCTGCACCAGCCGCAGCCCGTCCGCGGCCAGGGAGTTGAGCAGCGCGCGGATCAGCGATGACTTGCCGCTGCCCCGGGAGCCCCACAGCAGGGCATGGTTGGCCGGCAGCCCTCGCAGGAAGGCGCGGGTGTTGTCCACGAGCGCCAGCTTCTGGCGCTCGATGCCCAGCAGGTCATCCAGGGAGAGGGCATCCCGGGGCGGCACCGGCAGCAGCCGGCCTCCCAGCACGTGGCGCTGCCACAGCGCGGCCACATCGCGGCTCCAGTCCACCTCCTGGGGCGGTGGCGGCAGCCAGTGCTCCACATGATCCAGCAGATTCAGCAGGCGACGCGTCAGCTCGGCATCCATGGTGGCTCCTTCTCCGTGTCATTCGGTTGACCTTGCAGGCATTCCGGGTATCTTGTGGCGAACCTTGTGGCGCCGTCCAGCGTCATACCGCACTGAGACGAACATGACTGGTCACAGGAGACCCCCATGCGCTGGTTCCACTTCCTCACCGTTGGCGTGCTCAGCCTCAGTCTGACCGCCTGTGCCACCTCTCCCACCGGTCGCCAGCAGCTCACCCTGGTCTCCGATGCCCAGCTCAACCAGATGGGCGCCCAGGCCTTCGAGCAGTACCAGCAGGACCTGCCCCAGGCCGGCGCCGCCGAGCAGCGCTATGCCCAGTGCATCGCCGACGCCATCGTCACTGCGCTGCCGGCGGAGCAGCAGCGCTCACAGAACTGGCAGATTCGCGTCTTCGAGTCGGAGCAGGCCAACGCCTTCGCCCTGCCGGGCGGCTACATGGGGATCAATACGGGCCTGCTGAACGTCGCCCGGACCCAGGAGCAGGTCGCGGCGGTCGTCGGCCACGAGATCGGCCACGTGCTGGCCCGTCACGCCAACGAGCGGGTCTCCACCCAGACCGCCACCCAGCTCGGCCTCTCCGTGCTCTCCTCGGCCTCCGGCATGCAGGGCCCGGGGGGCCAGCAGATGATGGGTGCCCTGGGCCTCGGCGCCCAGTACGGTGTGCTGCTGCCCTTCTCCCGGCGCCACGAGAGCGAGGCCGACGTGATCGGCCTGCGCCTGATGGCGGATGCCGGCTTCGACCCCCGCGAGAGCGTCACCCTGTGGGAGAACATGGAGGCCGCCGGCGGCGGCGCCCGCCCGCCCGCCTGGATGTCCACCCACCCCAGCCAGGGCCAGCGCATGGCCGGCTTGCAGGCCAACATGCCCGAGGCGGTGGCACGCTTCGAGCAGGCGCGACAGGCGGGACGCACGCCGAACTGCCCGCGCCCCTAGGCAACACTGATTCGTTGCTGCGCTCGAAACCCTACGGCTTGTTGGAAAGCGAATGCTGAGACTTGGACTGCTGCTGTTGATTGCCCCCATCCTGCTGCTGATGGGGGTCTACTTCTGGGAACTGTCGGACGTGCGCGAGTGCACCTACGCCGGCGGTTACTGGGACTACCTGGAGGGGGTGTGCCGCGACACGCCCCAACCCTTCGTCTCCTGGCTGCAGCGCTACCCGTGGCTGGTCAACGGCGGCATGCTGCTGTCGGTGATCGGCATGGGGCTGTGCATGGTGGGGCTATACGTAAAGAGACGCTGAGGGCGAGGTCGAGACTATAGCGACGCCCTGAGTGTCTCCAGCACCGGGGCAGTGTCGGGGCGCCTGCCGCGCCACTGGAAGAAGGACTCCGCAGCCTGCTCCACCAGCATGCCGAGGCCGTCGACGGGCCGGGCGCCGCGGGCCTCGGCCCAGCGCAGGAACACCGTGGGCTCGGCGCCGTACATCATGTCGTAGGCGGTAGCACCCTCTGAAAAGAGGTCGTCAGGCAGCGGCGGCAGGTCCCCGGCTAGGCTCGCGCTGGTGCCGTTGATCACCACATCGAAGGGACCGGCCACGGCATCGAAGCCGCCGCCCGTGATCGTGCCCAGCTCGCGGAAGTCGGCGGCCAGGGCGCGGGCCTTGGCCGCCGTGCGGTTGGCCACGACCAGGCTCGCCGGCCTCTCGGCCAGCAGCGGCTCCAGCACCCCGCGCACCGCGCCGCCGGCGCCCAGCACCAGGATGCGGGCGCCGGCCAGGGTCACGCCGTGGCGCACGAGGTCGCGCACCAGCCCCACCCCGTCGGTGGTATCGCCATAGGTCAGGCCGTTCTTTCCCAGCACCAGGGTGTTCACCGCCCCGGCGCGCCGGGCGCGCTGGCTCAGGGTGTCGCAGAGGCGAAAAGCCTCCTCCTTAAAGGGCACGGTGACGTTGGCGCCGCGCCCGCCCTCGGCGGTGAAGCGCCGCCAGGCACCGGCGAAGTCGTCCAGGGGCGCCTCGATGGCGGTGTACTCCATGGCCTGGCCGGTCTGGGCGGCGAAGGCAGCGTGGATGGCCGGCGACTTCGAATGGGCCACCGGGTGGCCGAAGACGCAGTAGCGGTCGGTCATGGTCACTCCTTGATCAGTCATCGAGACCCGCCTCGCCCAGCCAGTCCCGAGGGCGCAGGTACTCGTCGTAGAGCAGCGCCTCGGGGCTGCCGGGTTCCGGCGTCCAGGCATACTCCCAGCGCGCCAGGGGCGGCATCGACATCAGGATCGACTCGGTGCGCCCGCCGCTCTGCAGCCCGAACAGGGTGCCGCGGTCCCACACCAGGTTGAACTCCACGTAGCGGCCGCGGCGATAGAGCTGGAAGTCGCGCTCGCGCTCGCCCCAGGGGGTCTCGCGGCGGCGCCGCACGATGGGCAGGTAGGCCTCGAGGAAGGCGTCGCCCACGGCGCGCTGGAAGGCGAAGCACTGCGCAAAGCCCCCCTCGTTGAGGTCGTCGAAGAAGAGCCCGCCGACGCCGCGGGTCTCGTCGCGGTGCTTGAGATAGAAGTAGTCGTCGCACCACGCCTTGTAGCGCGGATAGGCGTCGTCGCCGAAGGGCGCGCACGCAGCACGGGCAACGCGGTGCCAGTGCACCACGTCCTCGAACACCGGGTAGTAGGGGGTCAGGTCGAAGCCGCCGCCGAACCACCAGACGGGCGCCTCCCCCGCCTTCTCGGCGATGAAGAAGCGCACGTTGCCGTGGCTGGTGGGCACGTGGGGGTTCTCGGGATGCAGCACCCAGGAGACCCCCACCGCGTGGAAGCTGCGGCCGGCCAGCTCCGGCCGGGCGGCCGTGGCCGAGGGGGGCAGGCGCTCGCCGAAGACGTGGGAGAAGTTGACCCCGCCCTTCTCGAACACCCGGCCGTGCTCGATCACCCGGGAGCGCCCGCCGCCCCCCTCGGGGCGTTCCCAGGCGTCCTCACGGAAGCCCGCGCCGCCATCCTCGGCGGCGAGGGCCGCACAGAGGCGCTCCTGAAGGTCGAGCAGGTAGGTCTTGACGTCGTCGAGTCGGGCGTGGGCCAAGGCGATCTCCTCGAGGCCGGGCGGGTGAATGTCGGGAATCAGGCGCGCATCAGCTGGCCGGTGACCAGATCGCGGATGGTGCTGGGCCGCTCGAGGCCGCCGAGCTCCCCCTCAACGATGGCATCGAGCCCATCGCCGAAGACCCCGCGGACCTCCTCGGCGCTCATGGCCGGCGGCTCGCTGGCAATGTTGGCCGAGGTGGAAACGATGGGCCCACCGAAGGCCTCGCACAGGGCCACCACCAGGGGATGGGCACTCACCCTCAGCGCCACCCTGTCGTGGCCGCCACGGACCAGACCATGGCTGCGGCCGTTGTCGGGCACCAGCCAGGTATTGGGTCCCGGCCAGCTGGCTGCCAGCGGCGAGTGGAGCTCCAGGGGCAGCCCCTCGAGCCAGGGGGCGAACTGGGCGATGCTGGCCGCCACCAGGATCACCCCCTTGGCGGGATCACGCTGCTTGAGGCGCAGCAGCCTCGCCAGGGCCTCGTCGTTGTCCGGATCGCAGCCGAGCCCCCACACGGCCTCGGTGGGATAGGCGATCACTCCACCACGGTGCAGGGCGACAACGGCATGGGCGATCTGACTGGCCTGGCTCATGGGAACTCCTCGGCGGTGGGCAGGCTGGGCTGATGAATGGCCGGGGATTCTATCACGCCCCCGAGAGGCGCACCCAGCCGCCGGCGGCGTGAGCCACCCGCCCCTCCAGTTCGAGTTCCAGTAGGCGCCGCTGGCACTCGGCGATGCCCAGTCCCGAGAGGCCCACCAGGGTATCCACCGGCGTCGGCTGGCCGCTCAGCCAGCGCAGCAGCGGCTCGCCGGACGCGGCGCCCTCCTCCGCCGGGAGCGGGTCTGCTGGCACCCGGGGGCTCGCGGCGGGCAGCCACTGGGTCAGCTCGGCGACGATATCGTCGACCTCGCGTACCAGCACGGCCCCGTCACGGATCAGCCGCAGGCAGCCCCGGGCCTGGGGGTTGTGGATGGAGCCCGGCAGCGCGAAGACCTCGCGGCCCTGCTCGGCGGCCAGGCGGGCGCTGACCAGGGAGCCGCTGCGCTCGGCCGCCTCTACCACCAGCACGCCGAAGGAGAGCCCGGTAACGATGCGGTTGCGCCGGGGAAAGAAGGCCGGCCGCGCCGGAGTGCCGGGCGGATGCTCGGAGAGCAGCAGGCCACCCGGCTCGCGCAGTCGCGCGTGCAACCGGTGGTGGCGCGGCGGGTAGACCACATCGACGCCGCAGCCGAGCACCGCGGCGCTGGCACCGCCGGCGTCCAGCGCCGCCTGCTGGGCGGCGGCGTCGATGCCCAGCGCCATGCCGCTGACCACGCACCAGCCGCGCCCGGCGAGCTCCCGGGCGAAGGCGGCGGCATTGGTCAGCCCCTCGCGGGTGGCCCGCCGGGCTCCCACCATGGCCAGGCGCGGCGGTTCGAGCGCGGCCAGGTCGCCCCAGGCCCACAGCAGGGGTGGCGGATCGGGGATCTCGGCGAGCAGGGTCGGCCAGCGAGGATGACCGGGGTGGAGCAGGTGACGATCGGGGGCCGCGGCGAGCCACGCCTCGGCCCGGTCGATCTCAACCGTCAGCGGGCTGCGCCCGGGATGGTCGAGCCACAGGCGCAGCGCCGTGGCGGCCTCCCGGGGCAGCAGCGCCAGCCAGCCATCGGGCCATGCGGTGGCCGTGGCCGCCAGTTCGGCCAGCCGCGCACCGCCCAGGCCCGGCAGCCTGGAGAGGGCCAGCCACTCGCGAGCGCCGGGCCGCTGGGCAGGCATGCGGCTGCCTCAGCGCAGGGTGGCGCCCAGGGCGCGCTCGGGGCTGTGCACGCGATCCCCCACCGAGAGCGAGCGGCTGGCCTTCATCACCAGGCCATAGCTCATCTTTTCGTAGGGCTGGAACACCATCACCAGGCCGGCGTCCTCACCGGGCAGGCGCAGCGACTCGCCGGTGCGCGGGTCGCTGACCAGCTCGCCGCGCTGCTCGACCATCAGCACGTGGCCGGGCTCGAGGCCGTCGCGACGCCCGCGGTCCAGCGCCACCACCTGCAGGCGGCCGATGAACTGCACGCCCCCCGGCACCGCGAGGATGGTGCCCTCCACCTCGCGCTCCGGGGCGCGGGGGGTGAACTCGGTGACCAGGTCGCGGACCTCCAGGGGCATCACGATATCGTTGTTGCGCACCTCCTGGCGCGAGGATGTCACCTCCAGCACCACGATCTCCTCCTCCTGGCGCTCGCGGCGAGCCTGGCCGACGCTCTCCAGCTCCAGGCCGAGCAGCTCGCCACTGGCGGGGTCCATGAAGCGCTCGCCGACACGGTAGAAGCCGACCCGACCGCTGCCCTCCACCTCCCCGCGGGCATAGAGGCGATCTCCTACGCCGCTCATCAGGCGCCGATCGTCGCCGCCGATCACGTAGGCCAGCTCGTCGAGGGCGTCGGGGTCGTCGACGATGCGGTGGTCGCGCAGGAAGTGGCGGATCGCCTCCAGCGGAATCGGCTCGATCGCCTCGCGGTGGGGGATGGTGCGCATCTCCGGAGAGAGCCGCACCTGGCCCTGGCCGCGCTCCAGCCCCAGGCAGGGACGCCCGTTGCAGTCATAGAGGTAGATGACGTCGCCCGGGTAGATCAGGTGGGGGTTGCGGATCTGCGGGTTGACCTGCCACACCTCGGGCCACTGCCAGGGGTGCTGGAGAAAGCGCCCGGAGATGTCCCACAGGGTATCGCCACGCACCACCGTGTAGCGGTCCGGGGCATCGCCGCGCAGGCCATCGTCCCAGGAGAGCCCCTGGGCCAGAGCCTTGCCGGCCAGCCCCCCCAGCGCCAGCGCCACGCCGAGCACCAGCGCCGCCCTGCCTGGCCAGCGGCGCCGCACCTTGCCCTCTTTCGTCTGTTTCATCCCTGCTCTCCCCGCGTCGTTTGCCTGGCCCTGACGCGCTCTCATCGAACCCGGCCGGCATGCTATAGTCTTAGGTTATCGACGTGATGCGCATTCGGCGGTTTCTCCACCGAACGCACCCCTCTAGAATAGTGTCATTCTGTAAATGACAGCATAACGGTGAAACCAACGCCATGGCCAAATTACCGATCCTCGAATTCCCCGACGAGCGGCTGCGCACCAGGGCGGCGCCGGTGGAGACGGTCGACGACGAGGTCCGTCAACTGGTCGACGACATGCTCGAGACCATGTACGACGCCCGCGGCATCGGGCTGGCTGCGACCCAGGTGAACGTCCACCGCCGGGTGATCGTGATGGATGTCAGCGACGCCCAGGACAAGCCGCTGGTGCTGATCAATCCCGAGGTCACCCCGATCGGCGATGAACGGGACCTCATGAGCGAGGGCTGTCTGTCGATTCCCGAGTACTACGCCGAGGTGCCCCGCGCGCTCAAGGTGCACCTCAAGGCACTGGACCGCGACGGCAAGCCCTACGAGCTCGAGGCCGACGGTCTGCTGGCCCATTGCATCCAGCACGAACACGACCACCTCGAGGGGGTGCTGTTCGTCGACTACCTCTCGCCGCTCAAGCGCGACCGGGTGATGAAGAAGATGCAGAAGCGCCACAAGCTGATGCAGCCCGCCTGATTCCTCCGCGAGCTCCCCCCGGAAGGCCGACGCCATGGCGTCGGCCTTCGTCGTTTGCAGCCGGCTCCGTTATCATTGAGGTCATCCACTCCCCGGCCAGGCACGAACCATGTCCCGACCCCACGACTCTCACTCCCTCAGCGTCATCTTCGCCGGCACGCCCGACTTCGCCGCCGAGAGTCTGCAGGCGCTGCTGGACAGCCGCCATCGCGTCATCGCCGTCTACACCCAGCCGGACCGCCCCGCGGGCCGCGGCCGCAAGCTGACGCCAAGCCCGGTCAAGCGTCTCGCCCTCGAGCATGGGCTGCCGGTCCATCAGCCGGAGACCCTCAGGGCCCCCGAGGCCCAGGCCGAGCTCGCCGCCCTGGACGCCGACCTCATGGTGGTGGTGGCCTACGGGCTGATCCTGCCCGGGGAGGTGCTGGAGATCCCGCGGCTGGGCTGCCTCAACGTCCACGCCTCGCTGCTGCCCCGCTGGCGCGGTGCGGCCCCCATCCAGCGCGCCATCGAGGCCGGCGACGCCGAGAGCGGCGTGACCATCATGCAGATGGACGAGGGCCTCGACACCGGTGCCATGCTGCGGGTGCGGCGCACCCCGATCACCGCCACCACCACCGGCGGCGAGCTGCATGACACCCTGGCCGCGCTGGGCGGCGAGGCCATCGTCGAGGCGCTGGACGCCCTGGCAGGCCCGGGCCTTGCGGCCACGCCCCAGCCCGAAGCCGGCGTCACCTATGCCGCCAAGCTCTCCAAGGCCGAGGCCGAACTCGACTTCCGCGAGCCGGCCGCGGCCCTGGCCGCCCGGGTCCGCGCCTTCAACCCCTGGCCGGTGGCCTGGTGCGCCTTCGACGGCGACCGCCTGCGCCTGCTGATAGCCGAGGCGACCGGGCTCAGCGAAGGCGAGGCGCCCGCCGCGCCGGGCACCCTGCTCGACCACGACGGCGAGGCGCTGCGCATCGCCTGTGGCCCCGCGGGCGACCAGGTGCTGCGAGTGACCCAGGCCCAGCTGCCCGGCGGCAAGGCGCTGCCGGTGAGTGAGCTGCTGCGCGCCCGGGCCGATCGTTTCACGCCTGGCCTGTGCCTGGGCCACCACGATGAGGAGGCCTCCGCATGAGCCAGCCCCCCGAGCAGCGGCCCCGCGAACAGCGCCAGCGCAAGCGCGGACTGGAGAACGACGGCGGCCTGGCGGTACGCGCCGCTGCGGCCCGCGCCCTGGTGCCGGTGATCACCGGCAAGGGGTCGCTCAGCGGCCTCGACGACCACCAGGTGGTGGCCCGTGATCGCGCCCTGTTCAAGGCGCTCTGCTACGGCGCCTGCCGCACCCTGCCGCGTCTCGAGGCGCTGGCCGCCAAGCTGCTGGTCAAGTCCTTCAAGGTGCGCGATGCCGACGTCCAGGCGCTGCTGCTGCTGGGCATCCACCAGCAGCTCTACCTGCGCATCCCGGCCCACGCCGCGGTGGGCGAGACCGCCGGGGCGGCCCGCCTGCTTGGCAAGGAGTGGGCCACCCGGGTGCTCAATGGCTGCCTGCGCCGCCTGCAGCGCGAGGCCGCCGAGCTCCAGGCCGAGGTGGACCGCGACCCGGCGGTGGCGATGCTCCACCCCAAGTGGCTGCTCAAGGCACTGCGCCAGGCCTGGCCCGATGACTGGCGCGCCATCTGCGACGCCAATAACGCCCCAGGGCCCATGACGCTGCGTGTCAACCGCCGCCACGGCGACCGCGAGGCCTACCTGGACCGGCTGGCCGCGGCCGGCATCCAGGCGAGGCTCTGCCTGCACGCCCCGGACGGCATCACCCTGGAGACGCCCTGCGACGTCCAGCTGCTGCCGGGCTTCGCCGAGGGCCTCGTCAGCGTCCAGGACGAGGCCGCCCAGCTCACCAGCGTGCTGCTCGGCCCGGCCCTGGCGCCGCGTCCCGGCGCCCGGGTACTGGACGCCTGCTGCGCCCCGGGGGGCAAGACCAGCCACCTGCTGGAGCTGTTCGACATCGAGATGCATGCGGTGGACAGCGACGCCGAACGCCTGGCTCGGGTCGAGGACGCCCTGGGCCGGCTCGGCCTGGAGGCGCGCCTGGCCCACGGCGATGCCACCGCCCGCGACTGGTGGGACGGCGCGCCCTTCGATGCCATCCTGCTCGACGCCCCCTGCTCCGGCAGCGGCGTGATCCGTCGCCACCCCGACATCAAGCGTCTGCGCCGCCCCAGCGACATTCCGGCCCTGGCCGCCCTGCAGACCCGCCTGCTCGACAACCTCTGGCCGCTGCTGCGCGAAGGCGGCACCCTGCTCTACGCCACCTGTTCGGTGCTGCCGGAGGAGAACAGCGACCAGATCGCCGCCTTCCTCTCGCGCACCCCGGACGCGGAGATCACTACCCCCGGTGACGTGGCCTGGGGACGACCGGCGGGGGCCGGGCGCCAGCTGCTGCCGGAGATCGACAGCCACGACGGCTTCTTCTATGCCAGACTGAAGAAACGGCCGCAGTGAGCGGCCGACCACCACCCGCGCAGGAGGCATCATGAGCACCCATACCTACAAGCATATCGAGCTGACCGGTTCCTCCGAGGAGGGCATTCAGCAGGCCATCGAGAGCGCCATCGCCAAGGCCGGCGAGACCCTGCACGGCATGCGCTGGTTCGAGGTCATCGATACCCGCGGCCATCTGGAAAACGGCCGCGTGGCCCACTGGCAGGTCACCATCAAGGTCGGCTTCACCCTCGACTGATGGCGTGCTGTTCTTCTCCCCGCGGCTGGTTTAGGCTTGCCGCCATCCTGTTGCGGCGCACAAGAGGCGCCGCGCTCGCTGCCAGCGGACATCAGACTCCATGAAGATCATCATCCTCGGCGCCGGCCAGGTCGGCGGCACCCTGGCCGAACACCTGGCCCGGGAGGAGAACGACATCACCGTGGTGGACACCGACGGTGACAAGCTGCGCGAGCTGCACACCAAGCTCGACATCCGCACCGTGGTGGGGCCCGGCTCCTACCCCATGGTGCTGCGCCAGGCGGGCTGCGAGGACGCCGACATGCTGATCGCGGTGACCAGCCAGGACGAGGTCAACATGATCGCCTGCCAGGTCGCCCACACCCTCTTTCGCACCCCCACCAAGATCGCCCGGGTGCGCGCCACCGCCTACCTGACCCGCAAGGGGCTCTTCGCCCACGAGGCGGTGCCCATCGACGTGCTGATCAGCCCCGAGCAGGTGGTCACCGACCATATCCGCCGGCTGATCGAGCACCCCGGCGCCCTGCAGGTGCTGGAGTTCGCCGGCGGCCTGGTCCAGCTCGTCGCGGTCAAGGCGATCTACGGCGGCCCCCTGGTGGGTCAGGATCTCGCCTTCCTGCGCCGCCACATGCCCAGCGTGGATACCCGGGTCGCGGCCATCTACCGCCGCAACCGGCCGATCATCCCGCGCGGCGACACCGTGATCGAGGCCGACGACGAGGTCTTCTTCATCGCCGCCCGCCGCGACATCCGCGCGGTGATGAGCGAACTGCGCCGCCTCGACCGCGACTTCCGCCGGGTGGTGATCGCTGGCGGCGGCAACATCGGCGAGCGCCTCGCCGAGCACCTGGAGCACAGCCACCAGGTGAAGATCATCGAGCACAACCTGGAGCGCTGCACGGTGCTCTCCGAACGCCTCGACCGCACCGTGGTGCTGCACGGCAGCGCCACCAGCAAGCGGCTGCTGGAGGAGGAGAACATCGAGGAGTGCGACATCTTCTGTGCGCTGACCAACGACGACGAGGTCAACATCATGTCGTCGATGCTGGCCAAGCGCATGGGCGCCAAGAAGGTGCTGACGCTGATCAACAACGCCGCCTACGTGGACCTGGTCCAGGGCGGCGAGATCGACATCGCCATCTCGCCCCAGCAGGCCACCATCGGCAGCCTGCTGACCCACGTGCGACGCGGCGATTTCGTCAACGTCCACTCCCTGCGCCGCGGCGCGGCGGAGGCCATCGAGGCGATCGCCCACGGCGATACCCAGTCCTCGAAGGTGGTGGGCCGTGCCATCGGCGAGATCGAGCTGCCCCGGGGCACCACCATCGGCGCCATTGTGCGCGGCAAGGAGGTGCTGATCGCCCACGACGACGTGGTGGTGGAGTCCGGCGACCACCTGATCCTGTTCGTGATCGACAAGCGCCGCATCCGCGACGTGGAGCGGCTGTTCCAGGTCGGCCTGACCTTCTTCTGACGGGGAGTCATCGATGAGCCTGCGCATGATCCTGCGCATCCTGGGGCTGCTGCTGATGCTCTTCAGCCTGACCATGATGCCGCCGATCCTGATCTCGCTGCTGTTCGGCGACGGCCAGTGGGACGCCTTCGCGGTGGCCATCGCCATCACCGTGGCCACCGGCGCGCTGATGTACCTGCCCAACCGCCGCGCCCGCAAGGAGCTACGCACCCGCGATGGTTTCCTGATCGCCGCCCTGTTCTGGAGCGTGCTGGCGCTGTTCGGCTCGCTGCCGCTGATGCTCACCGGCGACTCGGCGCTCTCCATCACCGATGCGGTCTTCGAGTCCTTCTCGGGGCTGACCACCACCGGGGCCACGGTGATCACCGGCATCGAGACCCTGCCTGAGTCGATCCGCTACTACCGCCAGCAGCTGCAGTGGCTGGGCGGCATGGGGATCGTGGTACTGGCCGTGGCGATCCTGCCGACGCTCGGCGTCGGCGGCATGGCCCTCTACCGCACCGAGATCCCGGGGCCTCTCAAGGACTCCAAGCTCACCCCGCGCATCACCGAGACCGCCAAGGCGCTGTGGTACATCTACGCCGCCCTGACCGTCACCTGCATGCTGGCCTACATGGCCGCCGGCATGAACTGGTTCGACGCCCTGGGCCATAGCTTCTCCACCGTGGCCATCGGCGGCTTCTCCACCTACGACGGCAGCATCGGCCACTTCGACAGCGCCGTGATCGAGATGATCTGCATGTTCTTCCTGATCGTCTCCGCGGTGAGCTTCAGTCTGCACTTCGTGGCCTGGCGCCAGCGCAGCGTGACCCACTACTTCCAGGACCCCGAGGCGCGCTTCCTGCTGCTCTTCCTGCTGGGCCTGGCGGTGATCACCGTGGTCTCCCTGTGGCTCACCGAGACCTACGGCACCGAGCGGGGCCTGCGCCACGGCATCTTCCAGGTGGTCTCGGTGGCCACCACCGCCGGCTTCGGCGTAGCCGACTTCTCGGCCTGGCCGGGGGCGCTGCCCTTCCTGCTCTTCATGGCCGCCTTCGTCGGCGGCTGCTCCGGCTCCACCGGCGGCGGCATGAAGGTGATCCGCATCATCCTGATCCTCAAGCAGGGGATGCGCGAGGTGATGCGCCTGATCCACCCCAACGCGGTGATCGCCGTGAAGGTGGGCAAGGTGAGCGTGCCGGACGGCATCGCCCAGGCGGTATGGGGCTTCTTCTCGGTCTACGTGATGCTCTTCTTCCTGATGCTGGTGGGGGTGATGGCCACCGGCGTCGACCAGGTCACCGCCTGGTCCACCGTCGCCTCGGCCCTCAACAACCTGGGCCCGGCACTCGGCGAGGCCTCCGGCCACTACGGCGACCTGCCGACCCTGGCCAAGTGGATCCTGGTGGTCGCCATGCTGCTCGGCCGCCTGGAGATCTTCACCGTGCTGGTGCTGTTTACCCCCGCCTTCTGGCGGCGCTGAGGCGGATTTGGCCGGCACGGGTCCATCGTGGATAATCGACGCCTCACCCTTTCAGATCGAGCCTCCATGACCGACCCTCAGGACACTGCGATCCAGCCCGGCGCGGACCTCGCCACCAGCGGGCCCCGCCGCGTCATCCAGCTCGGCGAGACCCGCTACACCCTGCTGGGCACCGCCCACGTCTCCGCCGAGAGCGCCGATGACGTGCGCGCCCTGATCCGCTCCGGCGAATTCGACGCCGTGGCCATCGAGCTGTGCGACTCTCGCCACCACAGCCTCGACAACCCCGACGCCCTGAACAACCAGGACCTGTTCGAGATCTTCCGCCAGGGCAAGGCGGGCATGGTCGCGGCGAGCCTGGCGCTGGGCGCCTTCCAGCAGCGCGTGGCCGAACAGTCGGGCATCGAACCCGGTGCCGAGATGCGCGCCGCCCTGGAAGAGAGCCGCCAGGCCGAACTGCCGCTGCTGCTGATCGACCGCGACGTGGGCGTCACTCTCAAGCGCATCTACCACAACGTCCCCTGGTGGCAGCGCTTCTCGCTGTTCTCGGGGCTGCTGGGCAGCGTGCTGTCGCGCCAGGACGTCTCCGCCGAGGAGATCGAGCGACTCAAGGAGGGCGATGTCCTGGAGTCCACCTTCAGCGAGTTCGCCGCCGAGTCCGAGACCCTCTACACGCCGCTGATCAGCGAGCGCGACCGCTACATGGTGCTGCGCCTGGCGGAAGAGGCCCCGCCGGGGCGCTACCGGAATGTGCTGGTGGTGATCGGTGCCGGCCACCTGAAGGGCATGGCCGAGGAGTTCGAGACGCCGCTGCCCGAGGCGCCCACGGCGGAGCGCGAGGCGCTGGAGGAGACCCCGCCGCCTTCGAAGCTGTGGCGAGCGCTACCCTGGCTGGTCACCGTCCTGGTGCTGACCGGCTTCGCCATCGGCTTCTCGCGCAATACCGAGCTGGGCTGGCAGCTCGTCGGCGAGTGGTTCCTGATCAACGGCGTGCTCTCGGCGGCGGCCACCCTGGTGGCCCTGGCGCATCCGCTGACCGTGGCGGCCACCTTCTTCGCCGCCCCGCTCACCTCGCTCAACCCCACCATCGGAGCCGGCTTCGTGGCCGCCGGGGTCGAGCTCTACCTGCGCAAGCCCAAGGTGCGCGACTTCTCGACATTGCGCCACGACGTCACCGAGCTGAAGGGCTGGTGGCGCAACCGCGTCTCGCGCACCCTGCTGGTCTTCATGCTGGCCACCCT
This sequence comes from Halomonas sp. A11-A, assembly GCF_003182195.1. Classification (GTDB taxonomy): domain Bacteria; phylum Pseudomonadota; class Gammaproteobacteria; order Pseudomonadales; family Halomonadaceae; genus Halomonas; species Halomonas alkalicola. Next base: position 19,681 of record NZ_QGTM01000002.1, on the reverse strand, counting down.
GGGCTCCGCCGCCGGCACCTGGGTCGCGGGCTTCCGTATCGCCGGCGCCCTGTTCGGCAGCTCGCCTTGATCACGCCAGGAGCCCCTAAGGCCCGGGGCTGACCTGGCGACAAGCCTGCGAGGAGGCGCTGTGAATACCTCCATGTACGCTACCGACGCCATCCATGGCGTAGGACCTCCTCTACGGCTTGTCCCCAGCGCCCCTAGCTTTGCGTTATAGCGCTATCCCTTTCGCTCCAGCAGCCGCCGCATCGCCGCCGTCGGCGCTTCGATCTTCTCGAAGCGCCGGCTGGCGGCGTAGCTCTCGTTGAAGGCGTCGAAGTAGTCGTCCAGGGCCTGGGCGGCCGAGTCGTCGCCCCCCTGGAGCAGCAGTTCGGCGGCCACCTCGGCGGTACACAGATGGGCCGCGGAGGCCGGCTTGCGCAGCCGGTAGCGGGTCAGCCGCTCGCTGTGCAGCGGCAGCACCGGCAGCCGGTCGAGGTAGGGGCTCTTGCGGAAGATGCGCCGCGCCTGGCGCCAGGTGCCGTCCAGCAGCACGTAGACCGGCGTACGCCCGGCGGCCTTGGCCTCGGCCACGGCATCGATGCCCACCACCCGCTCGGCGTAGTCCGGCTGGTCGTCGGGGAAGATCACGAAGGGGGCGTAGCGGGGGTCCTCCAGCAGCGCCAGCAGCCGCGCGTCCGGCGCGGTGCGATACCAGGTGAAGACCTCGGTGTCCGGCAGCACGTCGCGGATCAGCCGCCCGGTGTTGGTGGGCTTGTGGTGCTCCATGGGGTGGGTCAGCAGCCACACCCGCGCCTCGCTCTCGGCCCTCACCGCATAGGGACAGAGGCAGTTGAGCTCGGGCAGGTGGCAGCCCGGGCAGCGCGCAACGAAGCTGCCCCGGGCCTTGAACTCGCGCCGCGGCGGCCGCGGATGACCGGTGGCGGGGTCATGGGAAAGCCCGGTTCCGGGGTCATGGGAAAGCCCGGTTCCGGGGTCATGGGAAAGCGCCCCGTCCAGAGGACGCTCGGCACAGGTGTCAGGGCTGTCGTGCTGCATGGCGGCTACCGCATGGAAAGAGGCGCCGCATTCTAGCACCTCCGCCGGCGCCCTTCAGGAGGCCAGCAGCGTCTCCGGCACCCAGAGCCGCCCCTCTCGCTTCCAGTGGCGCACCAGCGCCGGCACTCCCTTCCCGGCGGGCTGGCTGAGCCGGGTCACCCCGGGCGGCGCCAGCGCCTCGGCCTCGGGGTCCACCAGCACGCAGGGGGCGTCGTAGGGCGCGTACTGCAGCAGCGAGGCCGCCGGCATCACGGCAAGCGAGGTGCCCACCACCAGCAGCAGGTCCGCCTCGCTGACCAGCTCGCAGGCCTCACCGAAGTGGGGCACCTCCTCGCCGAACCAGACCACGTCGGGCCGCAGCTGGCTGCCCTTGTCGCAGATGTCGCCCAGTTCGATGCCGCCCCGGGGCAGCGGATAGTGCATGCGGCGGTCCACCGTGGAGCGCGCCTTGAGAAGCTCGCCGTGCAGGTGCAGCACGTGGCGGGAGCCGGCCCGCTCATGCAGGTCGTCGATATTCTGGGTGATGATGCTGACCCGGAAGCCCTGCTTCTCCAGCGCCGCCAGCGCCTTGTGAGCGGCATTGGGGCGCGCCTGGCGCACCTGCTCGCGGCGCGCATTGTAGAACGCCAGCACCCGGGCCGGGTCCCGCCGCCAGGCACCGGGCGTTGCCACCTCCTCCACCGGATGATCCGCCCAGAGGCCATCCTCGGCGCGGAAGGTCTGGATACCGCTCTCGGCACTGATCCCCGCTCCGGTGAACACCACCAGATGCGGCGCGCGCTGTTCTGCCATCGACTCTCTCCGCTCGGGGCATCTGAACTACCTGGGCTGAAAATACCACCTGCGGCCGGCTCAGGACCACACGAGGGCTTCGTCGGCGAGGTCGAGTCCCGGCTCGGCGTGACGGTGGAGTTCTTCCCGGTGGGCAACCGCACCACCGCCATCAACGCACTGCGCTTCGAACAGGTCGATATCGTGCTGGCCGGCCCCTCCGAGTACGTGCTGATGGCCGAACGGGCCGAGGGCACCAGGCCGATCACCGCCATCGTGCGCCCCGAGTACTACTCGGTGTTCATCGCGCCCACCGACAGCGGCATCGAGAGCCTCGAGGACCTCAAGGGCAAGCACGTGGCCATGAAGGACCACGGCTCCACCACCGGGCACATCATGCCCAGCTACATGCTGAGCCAGGCCGGCCTGGACATCGACCGCGACCTGCGCATCTCGCTGCTGGACGGCGCCCGCATGCAGGCCCTGGCCTCCGGCGAGGTGGATGCCGTCGGCACCGGCGTGCGCGACTTTGCCCCCTTCGCTGCCCAGCACGGCGAGGAGAACTACCGCATCATCGAGCGCGGTCAGGACATGCCGGGTGACCCCATGGTGGCCGGCCCGCACATCTCCGCCGAGTGCATCAGCGAGATGCAGGAGGCCTTCATGAACGATCCGGACGGCCTGCTGCAGGCGATCCTCGCTCCGGGCGAGCGCGACAAGTACCTGGGCGCCGAGATGGTGCTGGTGGACGACAGCGCCTACGACATGGTGCGCGAATCCTACGCCCTGCTGGGCCTCTCCGACTGATGGAGCATCCATGCAGCTAAGCATCGACAACCTCACCAAGGTCTATCCGGACGGGACCCGCGCCCTCGACGGGCTGTCGTTCGACGTCAGCCCCGGCGAAGGCGTGGTCATCCTCGGCCATAACGGCTGCGGCAAGTCGACGCTGATGAAGTGCCTGACCGGCCTGGAGCGCCCCACCTCGGGGCGCCTCAGCCTGGCCGGCGTCGACCTCACCTCGGCATCGCGTCGCGAGCTACGGCCCCTGCGCCAGCGCATCGGCTGTGTCTTCCAGAAGTTCAACATGGTCGGCAACCTCTCGGTGCTGCAGAACGTGCTGTTCGGCCTGATGGGGCGCCGCGGCATCCTCGCCAGCCATGCCCTGACCGCCAGCCGGCAGTCACGCCAGGCGGCCATGGAGGCCCTGGAGCGGGTCGGCCTCGCCCACCTGGCGGCGCGCCGCACCGACACCCTCACCGGGGGCCAGCAGCAGCGCGTGGCCATCGCCCGCATGCTGATGCAGGACGCTGAGATCGTGCTGGCCGACGAGCCGGTGGCCAGCCTCGACCCCCGCGCGGGCCGCGAGGTGATGGAACTGCTCTGGTCGGTGGTGCGCGAGCGGAAAATGACCGTGCTCTGCGTGCTGCACCAGATCGAGCTCGCCCGGGAGTACGGCGAGCGGCTGATCGGCCTGCACGGCGGCCAGCTGGCCTTCGACCGCCCCGTCCGGCAGGTCAGCGATCTGGACCTGACCGAGCTCTATCAGACCCAACCGACCCTGGAGACCGAACCGGATGAACCAAGCGTCGTCCCGACACAGCGCCCCGCCCAGGCTTGAACGCCCCTCCCCCATCGCCTTTATCCTGCTGCTGGCCTTCGCGGCCTTCTTCATCAGCGGCTTCTCCAGCGCCAACATCCACTCGGATCGTCTGCTGCGCGGAGTGATGAACCTCGGCACCTTCTTCGGCGAGGCCCTGCCGCCAGACTTCGGCCGCTGGGACGTGATCGCCATGGCCATGCTGGAGACCTTCCAGATGGCCATCGTCGGCGTGGTGTTCGGGGTGATCCTGAGCCTGCCCATGGCGCTGCTCTGCGCCCGTAACACCAGCCCGCACCCGGTGGTCAGGGTGATCGCCCGCAATGTCGTCGCCACCCTGCGCACCGTGCCGGACCTGGTGTGGGCGCTGATCTTCGTGGTCGCCGTGGTGCTGGGCCTCGTCGGCGCCGGTGGCATCGGCGTGGAACTCTCCGCCGCCATGAGTTTGTTCCGCTACGATCAGGCCCTCACCGTGATCCTCGCCATCCTGGTGGTGGTGATCGGCGTGGAGCAGGTCAGCGCCTGGATTCGCAAGCGGGTGATCTGACGCCGCTCGCCAAGCCCACCTCCTCAGGCCGCCTTCGGGCGGTCTTTTTCATGGCTGATTACCCGGACCTTCCGGCCTGGTTACTCGATGCAGGCAACCAAAAAGGCCGGCGGGATATCCCGGCCGGCAAGCATCGAATCAGTGCGAGACATACGGTGATGAAAGAGAATCTTCAGCGACTCTCCTGCCGACCCTCACCGCCTGATGGCGGCGAATATCGGCAGGGTCATGCAGAGTCAAAAGTGAAGGGCTCGCTTAAAAGTCATAGCGGATACCTACAGTGTAGAGCAGGCTGTCGTCGATATTCTCGCCGCTGGCATCCTCGTCGAAGATCTCGGCATAGACGCGCATCGGGCTGAAGCGATAGTCGACGCCGATGGCCCAGGGGTTGCTGCTGCTGATGTCGCCCACGTAGCTGACGTCGTAGACGTCGGCGTAGAGGTTGCCCTGGCCGTAGTTGAAGGTGGCGCCCAGGCCGAAGATCTCCTTGATGGCGGATGCAGAAGCACCGTCGTTGACCGACCCCAGCTCTTCATACATGACACGAGCGGAGACATTGGGCAGGAACTGGTACTGGGCGGAGACGCCCCAGATATCCTCGCCGGCGGCGTTGTTGCTGCCACCGTCGTAGCGGGCGCCCCGGTCGGAGACATCCTTCGACTGGTTATAGCCCGCCGCCAGGTAAAGGCCTTCCCAAGTATAGGTCACCGCCGCCGCGGCGCCCTGATCGAGAACCTCGCCGCCGACTTCACCGACCAGACCGGCATCGAGGTCAACGTCTTCCAGAGCACCACCGGCCAGGTGATGGCACGCCTGGAGTCCGAACAGGCCAATCCGTTGGCCGACGTGGTGATCTCCGCCTCCTGGGACAGTGCCGAATCGCTCCACGCGGATGGCCTCCTGCACGAGTACCTCTCGCCCAACGCCGAGACGGTGCCCGACTTCCTCAAGACCGACCACTACGTGGCCCAGGGAGTCTCGGCCCTGGCCCTGGTGTGGAACCGCAACAGCGACGTGCCCGCCCCCGCCGACTGGAGCGACCTCACCGATGCCGCCTACCGCGACCAGGTAACCATGCCCGACCCGGCCCAGTCCGGCGCCGCCTTCGAGCTGATCACCGGCCTGCTCACTGCCCTGGGCGAGGAGGCCACCTGGGCGCTGATGGAAGCGCTCGCCGACAACGGCATGATCGTGCCCGGCCCCAACGCCCGCGCCCTCAACCCGGTGCTGCAGGGGGCGAAATCCGTGGTCTTCGGCGCGGTGGACTATATCTCCCTGGGCCAGCAGGCCGAGGGCGAGGCCATCGAGGTGATCTTCCCCGAGAGCGGCACCGTGATCGCGCCGCGGCCGATGATGATCCTCGCCTCCACCGCCATGCCCGAGGAGGCCGAGCGGTTCATCGATTTCGTGCTCTCCGAGCAGGGCCAGGCGAGGGTCGCCGAGCGCTATCTGATGCCGGCCCGCACCGACATCGAGGCGCTGCGCCCGACCCTCGAGGAGCTGACCCTGATCGAGGTGGACAGCGAGGCGATGAACGCCCAGCGCGAGGAGATCCTCACCCGCTTCCACGAGGCCACGGGTAGCTGATGCTGGCCGCCATCGCGTCTCGTCTGCCCCGGATCACCGGGGCAGGCGTCGTCATGCTGCTGACGGCGGCGGCACTGCTGATACTGGTGGGGCTGCCGCTGCTCTACGTGGTGCTGCAGGCGATCTTCCCCGGCTGGTCCCGAGGGGAACTCGCCGGCGCCTTCGGCCTCTTCGTGCCGCTGCTCTCCGACCCGGCGCTGCTGGGACTCCTCGGCAATACCCTGCGCCTGGGCGTCGCCGTGGTGGTAGTCTGCGCCCTGCTGGCCATCCCCCTGGGGGCACTTCGCGCCCTGGCCCGGGTACCCGGCGGCGGCGCCTGGGACCTGATCTTCCTGATCCCCTTCATGATCCCGCCCTATATCGCCGCCCTCTCCTGGATGCTGACCCTGCAACCGCGTGGCTACGCCGAGCAGCTGACCGGGCTCTCGGCCAGCGGCTTTCTCTTCTCCTTCTCGGGCATCGTCTTCGTGATGGTGCTCAACGTCTTCCCGGTGGTCTATTTCGCGGTGTCGCGCACCATGATGAGCGTCGGCGGTCGCTACGCCTCGGCCGCCCGAGTCAGCGGTGCCGGCGCCTGGCGCGCCTTCTGGCGCATCACTCTACCGCTCTCCACGCCGGGCATCGCCGCCAGCCTGCTGCTGGTGTTCGCGCTCACCATCGAGGAGTTCGGCACGCCGGCCACCCTGGGTGCCCAGGCGGGCTACAAGGTGCTGGTCACCGGCATCCACGAGCGCTTCTCCGACTGGCCCATCGATATCCCGGGGGCGGCGGTGCTCTCGCTGCTGCTGATGATGCTGGCCATGGCCGCCTTCTACCTGCAGCACTGGCTGGTGACGCGACGCTCCTTCGTCAGCCAGACAGGCAAGCCGGCGGCGGTGGAGCGTATCGAGCTGGGCCCCTGGCGCTGGCCGGTGCTGGCGCTGTTCGGGCTGGTAGGGCTGGTCTCGGTGGGCGTGCCGCTACTCGCCGTGCTGGCCACCGCCTTTACCGGCACCCTCTCCGGCGGCCTGACCCCGGAAAACCTCTCGCTGCGCCACTTCGAGGCGCTCTTCGCCAACCGCGGCGGCGCCCTGCAGGCGCTCTCCACCAGCCTCGGGCTTGCCATCGGAGCGGCACTGCTCACCGGAGTGCTGGGCGCCCTGGTGGGCTATCTGGTGGTGCGCGCCCGCCTGCGCGGCAAGGGAGTGCTCGACCTGCTCTCGCTGCTGCCCAACACCATGCCCGGCATCGTGGTGGCGGTGGGGCTGATCCTGGCCTGGAACCAGAGCTGGTGGCCGATCCAGGTCTACAACACCGGCGCCATGCTGCTGCTCGCCTATGCCTGCCTGCTGCTGCCCTATCCGGTGCGCTACGCCTCGGCGGCCTTCCGCCAGATGGGCGAGAGCCTGGAGGCCGCGGCCCGGGTGTGCGGCGCCGGCTTCTTCACCGCCTTCCGGCGCATCCTGCTGCCGGCCCTGGCGCCCAGCCTGATCGTCTCCATGCTGCTGGTCTTCGCCATCGCCTCCCGGGAGCTCGTCGCCTCGCTGATGGTGGCGCCCGCCGGCATACGCACGGTCTCGACCTTCGTCTTCGGCCAGTTCGAGCAGGGCTCCCCCGGCGTCGGCATGGCCATGAGCGCCGTGGCGATCTTCACCACCACGGCACTGCTGGTCGCGCTGACGGTCTTCAGCCGCAAGCGGCTACCGATCGCGGGTTGGCCCTCGATGCCGTCACACCTGGCAGGCGTGGCGGCGGCGATCGATAAACAGCGTATTACCCGCCCGGCGCTTGGCCTGGGCCTTCAGCTCGGAAAGCTCGGCCGCCAGCTGGGCGGGCCTGAGCCCCTCCCCGGCATGAACCGGACGGGCCGCCAGCGATAGGCTGACCAGCGGGTAAAAGACCGTCTCGCCGCGGCGGTTCTCGCACGTAAGCCCACCCGCCGCGCAGTGTTCTGGCTGATAGAAGTCCGGGACCAGCGCCGCAAAGTCAGCAAGCACCTGCTCACAGCTGGCGCGCCAGCGTGGGCCGCCGAGCAGCAGCATGAAGTCGTCGCCGCCGATATGGCCAAGGAAGTCCTCGGCCTCGCTCAGGTGCGATAGCAACAGCCTCGAGAGCGCCTGGATCAGCCGGTCTCCCTCGGCATAGCCGTAGCAGTCGTTGAAGGCCTTGAAGTTGTCGAGATCGGCATAGACGGCCACGAACCCCCGCCCCTGCATGAGCCGCTCGGCCAGGTCCTCCTGGATCAGGATATTGCCAGGCAGGCCGGTGAGCGGGTTGGCATTGCGCGCCTGCCGCACCTGGATGGCCGTGATCTCCCGCAGCAGATCGATGATATTGCCCATGCCCAGGTACCCCCCCTCGGCATCGACGATCACGAAGTCCTCCTGCTGCAGGCCGCTCACGTCGGTAATCCGCTGGCTCAGGAGATCCAGAGAGGTATCCCGGCTCACGCAGAGTACCCGGCGGTCGGCGACGTCCCTGACCCGTTTGCGGGCATACAGGGCATGACTGTAGGGGTTGGTGAAGAGCGTCAGGAACTCCTGGCGACGCACGACCGCCACGGGGCGGCTTGAAGCGACCACCGCCACGCAGCGCAGCCCGGGCTCAGCACGGAAACGCTCCGCCAGCGCAGCCACCGGCAGCTCTGGTGTTACCGGCGGCACGGCGGCCAGCAGGGCACTGGCGGTCTGCCGAGGCGCCGAGGCCGGAAGATCGTGTAGCGGCAGCAAGGCACTCACCTCTCGAGCCGGCTCGGCGCTCGGGCGAGCAAAATAATACCCCTGCATCAGCGCCAGGCTGCGGTCCAGCTCCCAAAGGCAGCGCTGCTCCGCCGCTGTCTCGACCCCTTCCACGATCAGCTCGCAGCCCAGGTTTCTCGCCACGTCCAGCAGGGAGCGCAGGAACTCGCGCTTGTCGGGCTGAATATCGATGCCGGACACGAAGTGACGATCCAGCTTGACCATGTCAGGGCGTAGCTCGGCCCAGTGGCGCAGGCTTGAGTGGCCGGCGCCCAGGTCATCCAGGGCCACCCGAAAGCCCATATCGCGATAGTGCCGCATGGCCTGGCGCATGGCCTGGTAGTCCAGGATGGGGTCGTGCTCGGTCAGCTCGATGACCACGCGCTCGGGCGCCAGCCCGGCCCCCTCGAGGAAGCCTAGCGTCAGCCCCTCGCGGAAGTCCCGTTCCAGCAGGGTGGCCGGCATGACGTTGAGGAACAGCTTGCCCTCGAGGCCCAGCGCCACGAAGCGTTCGATGGCGATACGCCGACAGAGCAGGTCCAGCTCCACCAGCCGACCCGCCTGCATGGCGGCCTCGAAAAGCCGCTGGGGGGCATGCAACAAGGTGCCGGACGGCCCCCGTATCAGCGCCTCGTAGCCATGAATATCGCGCCGCGCGACGTCCACGATGGGCTGAAAGTGGGGCGTCAACCCCTCATCGGCAATGACCTCGTACAGCAGATGTCGCTCGTTCGGCATTTTCCCATATCACCTGTTGAGAAACGCTGATGATGCGACAAACGGATGGCAGTCATGTGACACCCGAGCTCGACTTGATGGGGGACTAACAGTCTGTCGCCCAAGCCGCGAGGGCACCGACAGCATCACCGGCTGGGATGCCCCCTCCTCCCGCTGGCCTACCTGGCCTCTAGCGCTGCCGGGCAGATCGGCGCATTCGGGTCGTTACCGCCGGCCGAGAGCACGAAGGCCTGGCGCAGGCGCACGGTCACCTCGGCCCCCTCCTCCAGGCAGAGGGCGCTGTCGGTGCGGGCGCGAATGACGCTGTTGCCGACCCGCACGTGGTAGTCCCAGGCATCGCCCAGGTAGGCGCGCAGCTTGACCACGCCCTGGGCGGCATCCGCTGCTGCCTGCTCCTCCTTTGGCGTCAGGCGCACATGCTCCGGGCGCACCGCCAGGCTGGCGGCGCCCTCGCGAGGCGTGTCCCGGTTCACGGCCAGGCGGGCGCGGGCCTCGAAGTCCTCCCCCCAGGCCACGCTCACCCCATCGTGGTCGCGCGACAGGACGCGGCACGGCAGGTAGGAGACGCTGCCGATGAAATCGAGCACGAAGCGCGTGGCCGGCCGGGTGTAGATCTCGCTGGGCGAGCCCACCTGGTGCAGGCGCCCGCCGGACATCACACCGATGCGATCCGACATGGCCAGGGCCTCGTCCTGGTCGTGGGTCACGTAGAGAATCGGCAGGCCGGTGTCGCGCTGCACCTGCTTGAGCTCGGCGCGCATGGACTCGCGCAGCTTGGCGTCCAGGTTGGAGAGCGGCTCGTCGAGCAGCAACAGGCGGGGCTCGATCACCAGGGCGCGACCCAGCGCCACCCGCTGCTGCTGGCCACCGGAGAGCTGGCTCGGCATGCGCGCGCCCAGCGCCCCCATGCCCAGCATGTCGAGCACCCGCTGCACGCGGCGACGAATCTCGTCTCGCGGACGGCGCCGCACCTTCAAGGGGTAGGCGATGTTGTCGAAGATCGTCATGTGCGGCCAGATCGCATAGCTCTGGAACACCATGCCGATGGGGCGCTTGTTGGCCGGCAGGTCGCGGCGTCGCGCGGCGTCAAAGACGGTGCTGCCGGCCATCTCGATACGCCCCTTCTGGGCGCTCTCCAGGCCGGCAACGCTGCGCAGGGTGGTGGTCTTGCCGCAGCCGCTGGGGCCGATCAGCGAGAAGAACTCGTTGCGCCGAATGGTCAGCGACAGGTTGTAGACGGCCATTACCTCGCCGTAGCGCTTGGTCAGGCCGTCCAGAGTAAGGATCGCGGTCATGATCGAGAGGTCCCCGCAGCGCGCTCGCGGCGCCGCGCTTCGAGTTTAGTGAGCCACTGAGTGAGCAGATAGAGCAGCAGGATCACCGGCAGGGTGAGCACCGCCAGAGCCGCGGCACGGCCGGTGAAGCCGGAGTCCTGCATCAGGAAGATCCAGACGCCGATGGTCTCGGCGCCGGTGGTCCAGATCAGCACCGATACCGTCAGCTCGTTGAACGCCGAGATGAAGATCAGCACCCAGCCGGCCAGCATGCCGGGGCGCAGCAGCGGCAGGGTGATATCGCGGATCGCGCGGAAGCGCCCCGCCCCCGAGGTCCAGGCGGCCTCCTCCAGGGAGTCATGGATCTGCTGCAGGGTGTTGCGCGTGCTCTGCAGGCCGAAGGCCATGTAGCGCATCACATAGCCCGCCAGCAGGATCCACAGGGTGCCGTAGAGGGTCGGGCCGAAGGCGGGATTGCTCCAGGCCAGGATCATGGCCACGCCGATCACCGAGCCCGGCAGCGCGAAGGGTACCGTGGCGATACCGTCCAGGAGCCCGGCGCCGCGCTGGCGCGCCTTGACGTTCAGGTAGGCGATCATCGAGGCCACCAGCACGATCAGGGTCGCCGCCGCGGGCGCCAGGATCAGGCTGTTGACGATACCCCGCCGCGCCCCCGACTGGTTGAGCACCGCCGTGTAGTGGCGCAGCGTGACGTTGTCGAGACTCAGATCCGCCCCCCAGAAGCGCAGAAGCGACGTCAGCACCAGGGCAAATACCGGCATCAGCACGATCACTACCAGGGAGAGATAAAGTCCCAGCAGCACCCAGGGGCGCGCCCGGCCGAGCCGGATCACGTTGGGGGTCACCGACTTGCCGGCGATCACCGCGTACTGGCCGCGGCTGCCCTCCAGGCGCCGAAAGGCCACCAGGCAGACGATGGCCACCAGCACCAGCAGCACCGACATGGCGGTGGCCAGCGGCATGTTGGGGATCGTCAGGGCCTCATAGATGCGGGTAGTCAGCACGTAGAACTGGGCGCGCATGCCCAGCACCGCCGGAATGCCGAAGTTGTCGATGGAGGAGACGAAGGCCAGCAGCGCCCCGCCCAGGATGGCGGGCCTCACCAGCGGCAGGGTGATGTCGCGCATGATGCGCGCCGGCCCCACCCCCGAGGTGCGCGCGGCCTCTTCCAGGCTGCTGTCCATGCGGGCCAGGGCGCCGGAGACGGTGATGAAGACGAAGGGGTAGTTGGTCACCGCCAGCACGAAGATGATGCCGCCGGGGGAGTAGATGTTCCAGGGCGGGGCAGCGCCGAACAGCTCCCGCCACCACTGGGTGAAGAGTCCCACCGGACCGGCCAGCTGCACCCAGCCGATGGCCGAGAAGAGCGGGGGAATGGCGAAGGGCAGCACCAGCAGCACGCTGAGCAGGCCCTTGTGGGGCACGTCGGTGCGTTGCACGACGAAGGCCGCCAGGGTGCCGATCACGACCGAGAGCCCCGTGGCGATCACCGAGACCCAGAGGGTATTCCACAGCGCCACGTAGTTGGCCGGACGCAGGAAGACGGCGACGTAGTTGCCGAGCGACCAGCTGCCGTCGACGATCAGGCTGCGCCACAGCACCTGGTAGAGCGGGTAGACGATGGCCACGGCCACGAACAGGGTCAGCAGCAGCATCAGGAGGCGCTGGGCCGTGAACCACTCGCCAAGCAGCAAGGCGGCGTGGGGCCGCAGCAACTGCTGCCCACGCCGAGGTCGAAAAGCGCTCATCGGAAGTTTCCACTACCCGGCAGCCGCGCTGCCGGGTATTCAGGTTGGCTCAATAAGGGCCGAGTCGGCAGCGACCGAATCAGTAGAGGTCGGAGAAGCGCTCGCGCAGCGCATCGCCATGCTCGGCCATCCAGTCGAAGTCGATCGCCAGGGCGTTGATCTCGTCCGGGGAGGGCAGTCCTTCCGGCGGCGCCACGTCGGTGCGCACCGGCATGAAGAACTTGTCGACCAGCACCTGCTGGCCTTCGGTAGAGAGGATAAAGTCCAGGAAGGCGCGGGCGGCCTCGTCGTTCTCGGACTCGGCGGTGACTGCCAGCGGGCTCGGCAGGGCCAGCACGCCATCCTCGGGGAAGCTGAAGGCCACCGGGGCGCCTTCGGCCGCCTGGCCGGCCATGATGTAGTCGATGCCCTTGATCACGGCGAACTCGCCGCTGACCACGCCACGGGTCACGTCGCCGGTGCCGCGCACCACCTGCATGCCGGCCTCTCGGGCGCGCTCGTACCACTCGAAGCCGAGCTCATCGCTCTGGGTGAAGGCGCCCAGCAGGTTGAAATTGGTACCGCTGTGCAGGGGGCTGGCCGAGGCGGCCTGGTCGCCCCACTCCAGGAACGCCTCCCAGGTGGCGGGCACCTGATCCTCGCTGACCAGGTTGGTGTTGTAGCCGATGCCCATGTGGTGCACCCGGCCGGCGAAGAACATGTCGTCCTCGTCGCGCAGGTCCGCCGGGATGGCCTCCTTGTGGGGGCTGTCGTGGGCGGCCAGCCAGCCGGCCTCCTTGAGGTTCATGAACAGCGCCGGGTTGGCCGCCCAGATCACGTCGGCGCGCAGCCGGCCGGCCTCGATCTCGGAGAAGATGCGCTGTTCCAGCTCCACGCTGCCGGAGTAGAGCAGATCCACGCTGACCTCGGGGAACTGGGCCTCGAAGGCCTCGACGATGGGCTCGACCACGTCAAGCTGCATGGAGGTGTAGAAGTTGAGCGTGCCGGACGGCGCCGCCCAGGCGCTGGTGCTCAGAGCAGTGAGAGTGGCAAGGGCGGCAAGCTGGCGAATCGGCTTCATTTGGGATGGCTCCACTAAGATGAATGCCAATCACGCTAAAGCGCCGAGCTGACAGTGCCGTGACATCAAGATGACGACTCGACGACACCCTGAGGCATCGTCACCCCGCCTGCCTTCTGCTCTCCCCCTACTCCTCAGTCAGCGGCGGCAGCGCCATGACCTTCTCCCGGAGTGCCAACTTCTCCATCTCCAGCGTTTCACGCCAGGCAATCACGGCGGCCGCGGTTTCTGGCGCACTCTCACTCGCCAGGAAGGCCTCGAGCCAGGCCTCTCGGGTGCAGAGATCCTGGAAGTCGCCCAGCAGGGTCTGGCGGCGCTTCAGCCCCTTGAGGAAGCGGCGGTGGCGCTTCGGCGCAAGCTCGGCCAGATAGCGAATGCGCTTTACCGTCTTGCGCAGGTCGTGAAAGGCCTCGTCGGGGGCCTCGGGAGAGAGCGCGGCAAGCTCACGGTCATGGCCAGCAACGCGCTCGGCCAACACCGACTCGATACGCTTCGACGAGAGCTGGTCCAGGGTCTGCCGAAACGCCTTGCCGCCGAGAAAGCCCTGCCAGGACTGCATCTCCCCGGCATAGCCAGGGTCGCGAAGCGCCCGGCATAGCGCCTCGTGCTGCTCACGGCGTCGGGCATGCAGCCAGCGCTGCAGGGCGCGGCGAACAGATGAAGGGAGCGATGGCGGGGTGTTTTCCAGACTTTCCAGGAAGACATCGAGATCGCGCAGGTCGCTGGTCGCCTGGGCACGTCGCTTGAGGTGCTTCAGCTGCCTCTTCAGACCCGGGATCTTGCCGCTTCCGGCTTGTCGTGCCGTGGCCTGCACGGATTCAACGATCGCCCGGCTGCGGCGCAGGTTGACCCGATACTGATGCAGGAACTCAGGATCGACGCCGGCCATCACGCCGGGCTCCAGCGCCCGCACCAACTGGTAGAGGTGATCGAGCTGCCCCTGCAGGCGGGTGGAGAAGTCGGCATCGCCCAGGTCGGGCGGTGCGGGAGCCCGACGCTGAAACAGCGCATGGCTTGCCGTATCGGGCACCAGGCTGGCCGCTAGCCGGGCGCAGCGGGGGGTGAGCGCCGGCCAGGGAGCCCCCGGCAGCTCAAGGTGCAGCAGACCACCGGTGGGAAGCGCATCCGGCGCATCGCGACACAGCCAGCGCGCCAGCTCCAGCAGGGCGGGATTATGACCGATCAGCAGCACCCTCTCGGCGCTGCGCGGCAGGCGCCGCAAACAGTCGACCAGCGCCTGGCCGTCGAAGGTGTAGAGAGCATCATGGCATGCTGCCCTGCGGCACAGGTCGAGGTCGGGCAGGCACGCATCAATGGCCTCCAAGGTTTCTCGCGTGCGCTGCGCGCTGCTGAGATGAATATCGCCCTCAAGGGCGCCCCATCGCATCAGGGGGACCGCCATGGCGGCGGCCTGGCGCTGGCCGCGTCGGCGCAGCGGTCGCTGGTGGTCACTCATGCTGCCGCTGGCCTGCCGGGTCTTGGCGTGGCGCATCAGGAAGAGATGCCTCATCGAAATGCTCCTGTTCAGCTGGAGGCGGCGGTGTCGGGTCAAGGATAGGCCAAAAGCGCCGCCCTCTATCCTGCATTCTACGCCTTGCCCTCACCACGAGCCGCCTGCGGCCGGTTGCCCGAGCACGAGTCACCCGGGCGTCATATAGCGAGGTGATGATGCTTCATGGTGGAAGATTCTCGTGACGAACAGGCAAGGCTCGGGGGAGGCTGAAATGAATAAGGTCGATGTCGTGGCATCGTTGGGACAGGAGCAGCTGCTGCGACCCGCCAGGATCACGGCCGCCCTGAGGGCCAATGATCGGCTGAAGGTGTATCTCTCGTTGCTGCAGGCGGCCCGAGCTCATGCCGACGACCCCGCCGCCCCGCCACTCGACCTGTCTGGCGAGCTGGCCGCTGTCCGCATCGGTTCGCCCTGGCTCAAGGACCTGCCCGCTTCGGCCTTTCGCACCGGAAGGCTGGTGAATATCCCGGAGCTGCCTCGCCTCGCTGCCCTGCTGCGAGAGGATCTCCTGATCATGGCCCGCCCGTTCATCGAATCGGCCGACCACGTGGCGCTCAGCGCAAGAACGGTCCACTGGAGCGACTGGCTGGCATCACTCGGTGACGATACTCTCGATGACCATCAGCTGCAGGCGTTGACCAGCGGCAAACGCGCCAACGGAGACAGCTTCCACATCCTGGTCATGGATCTGCACAAGGCGCTCAACCGCATGGCCGCCGAGCTGTCGGATGACACCATCGGCGGGGCCCATGTGTGGGGGTTGGCGGAGCAGGACCGTCCCCGCGTCGCCGCCTTCATGCGCGGCCTCAATCGCACCCGCCGCCTGAAACTGGACCATCCGGGGCTCGACACGGCGGCCACCCGCGACGGCGATCGTCTGCTGCTGCAGAACGACATCGGCACCAATGATGCCCATGTCCTGGTGATCCAGCTCGAGGGGCTGCGTATCACCCTCACCTACTCCGACCTGCACCGCCAGCGCTTCGGCTTCTTCCGGCACCTGCTGGGCGAGATCGGCGCCCAGTGGTCGACGCCCGAGGCGCTAACCGCCAGCGGCCTGAATGACGGCAAGGCCTTCTTCGTGGGCACCGCCACCTTCGACTGCGAGGACGAAGGGAGCCTGCAGGATGCCCTGGCAGGCATCGGAGCGCGCATCGTCTTCCTGATCGACTGGAACCGCGCCCGCAAGCGTCTCATGCAGTTCGTCGGCAAGGCCTCTGCGGTGGCCATCCTTACCGAGACCGCGCGCCGAGAAACGGGCCACATGGCCTGGCTGGTCGCCGGCGGTGAGCGCCTGATCTTCGGCGCCATGCAGGCCCTGGGCAGTGACTACTTCCATATTGGCGACCGCCTCGACCAGGTGCTGGGCGCCGTGCCGGCCCAGGAGTTCCTGATCGAGGCCCTGACACTGGCCAGCGAATCAACACAGCAGGGGCACAGCGCTGCGCTGATCGCCGATGAGACCCGACTACTGCTGGTCCGCCACCTGCAGCGGCGTCGAGATGAATTCGACCTGCTGGGTGAACACGCCGCCTACTGCCACGCCCTGGCCGAAGGGCTGCACGACGCCCTCGCCCACGGTCACCACCTCAAGGACAAGGCGGCCGACAGGCTGGCGGAGCGTGCCAAGGAGTGGGAGCACCAGGCCGACCAGATGGTAATGCGTTCGCGCGCCCGAGCCGAGCTGCAGCCTCGCTGGCGTCCCTTCACCCGCTTGATCGAGCGCGCCGACGATGTGGCCGACTATCTGGAGGAGGCCGCCTTCCTGCTCTCCCTCATCGCCGAGGGCGGACACAAGGGCTGGGAGGGAGAGGTGCAGCAGGTGATGCAGCGACTTGCCAACGAGGTGCTGAACGCCACTCAGGATCACGTCAAGGCTCTGGCCATCGCGGGCACCCTCGACGAGCAGAGCACGGCCGAGGACCATGCAGAGTTCGTGGCCGCCCTGTGGCGCGTGCTTAATGCCGAACGACGCTGTGACGTGCTGCTGCGTGACGTTCGCCGGGCGCTGATGCGCCACGCTGGCGATGCGGTCACGCACAGCCTGGGCACAGAGTTTGCGCTCGCCCTCGAGCGCGCCACCGATGCTCTGCTGGCAACCGGTTTCGGCCTGCGCAAGCTGGCCTTTAGCCGAATGGGAGGAGAGCGGTGAGCCGGTTCAGCGTCGCGGGAGTCTCGAGCACCAATGCACGGCAGGTCTACGTGATCGGCGACGGGTCGCCACTGCCTGCCGATGCCTCGCGGGAAATACTCGGCGCCAAGGCCTGGAACCTGGCGAAGATGGCCGCCCTTGACCTGCCGGTTCCGCCCGCCTTCGTCATTGGCACCGGTTGGTGTCAGCAGCCGGAGGCGGTGAACCCCCATTGGCCAACGGCCCTGCAGCGGCTCGAGGCATTGACGGGGCTGAGTTTCGGCGACAGCCGCCGTCCTCTCCTGCTCTCGGTCCGCTCCGGCGCGGCGGTCTCCATGCCGGGCATGATGGAGTCGCTGCTCAATATCGGGCTGACCGAGGCGACGCTGCCCGGCATGGTGAGGCTGACCGGGCATCCACGCCTGGCCTGGGACGCCTACCGGCGCCTGATTGCCGCCTACGGCGAGGTGGTTGCCGGCATTCCGGCCGCCCACTTCGAAGCCGACCTGGATGACATCCGTCAGGGAGATGACGAGCGTGAACTCGATTTCGCCGCGCTGCGCGAGGTCGCCAACCGCCACCTCTCGACCTATGTTCGCGAAGCCGGCGAACCCTTTCCCCAGGATGCTCATGTGCAGCTCCGCGAGGCCATTGCCGCCGTGTTCGCCTCCTGGCAAAGCGCCAAGGCCCGCGCCTACCGGGAACTGCACGGCATTCCGCACGACATCGGTACCGCCGTCACGGTACAGCGCATGATGTTCGGCAATGCCGGCGGGCTTTCCGGGGCCGGCGTGGGCTTTACCCGCAACCCCAGCAGCGGTGAGCCCTGCCCCTGGGTAGACTTCCTGTTCAACGCCCAGGGCGAAGACGTTGTCAGCGGCAGGCGGAGCGCCCGGGGCCATGACGAACTTGCCCTGGTCATCCCGAACCTCTGGGAAACCCTCAAACGGATCTGTTCGCAGCTCGAATCGGCATTTGGTGACATGCAGGACTTCGAGTTCACCATCGAGAGCGGCCGGCTTCATCTGCTCCAGACCCGCAGCGGCAAGCGCACCCCCCAGGCGGCGGCACGCATTGCCCTGGACCTGCTCGATCAAGGCATCATCGACTCCGCCACTGCCCTGGCACGCACCCGTCACCTGAACGCCTCGGCTCTGACCCTGCGCAGCGTGGCAAGCACCGATGGTCGCCGCCTCTCTCCCCTGGCGCATGCGGCGAACGCTGCAAATGGCGTGGCATGCGGCGAAATCGTCATGGATGAAGCCCGGGCAAGAGCACGCAAGGCGGCAGGGGTTCCCACGATCCTGGTGAAGCGCGACGCTGAAACTCACGACATCGCGGCCATAGAGCTCGCGGCAGGTCTGCTGACCCAGCGCGGCGCCCGCACCTCCCATGCCGCGGTGGTGGCGCGCCAGCTGGGCAAGGTCTGCCTGGTGGGCTGTGAAACGCTAAGCCTGGATGAGGCGTCACGCACCCTGACCCTTGGCGACCACCGGCTCAAGGAGGGCGATACTCTGACCCTGGATGGCAATCAGGGCCTCATCTACCTCGGCGAGACACGCATCGAGGAGCGGGTGCCACCAGAGCTGATGGCACGGCTCGACAGGCTAAGGGCGAACTGCCGCTGAGCGAGTGCGAATCATCATCAGCGTTGCCAGGGCAGCCAGCAGCAGCCCGGAAGTCAGCCACAGTGCCCCCGCGCCCCACGCCGACAGCATCATGCCGAACAGCCAGGGTGACAGCGCCTGGGCCACCCGCGCCGGGGCAATGAGCCAGCCCTGGCGCGCCCCGTACCCCCGAGCACCGAAGAGCGTCAGCGGCAGGGTGCCGGCCGCAATGGTCAACAAGCCGTTGCCGGCACCGTGAAGGATCGCAAAGCCGGCCGCCGGCATACCGAGGGCCACCAGCAGCGCCGCCCCCAGTGGGTGCAGGCAGGTGGCCACCCTGGCCGCCACCAGCGGATGGGCCTGACGCATCAATGCGAACTCCGCGAAGCGTGCCCCGACCTGAGCCGGGCCGACCAGCGCGGCGGCCGCCACGGCCGTGGCCAGGGAAATCCCGGTCTCCTGAAGCAGCCCTGGCAGATGGGCCGCCATCGCCGTCGAGACGAACCAGCCGGCCGCGAACACATAGGCCAGCCCTGCCATCGTCCAGCGCCTGGCAGTCGCCGACTCCCCCGCCTCGGCATCCTCAGGCGGAGCGCTCGACACCGCCTGACGCTCCTCTTCATTCGGCAGACAGCGATGCAGCGGCAGGCAGACCAGCAGCTGTACGGCAGCCCATATCAGACAGGCCTCTCGCCAGCCGAAAACGTCGTTCAGCCAGGCGGTCATCGGCCAGCCAAGCGTGCTGGCAAATCCTGCCATCAGCGTCACACCGGTGATCGCCCGCCGCGCATCGCGACCAAAGACGCGCGTCAGGGTGGCGAAGGCGGCATCGTAGAGCCCCATCGCCATGCCAGCGCCCATGATGGCCCAGCCCAGCACCAGCCCGGTGGCGCCCTGGGCCAGTCCCAGCAGCACCAGACCAGCGGCCAGCGTCAGGCTGGAGAGGCTCAGCATCTTGCGCCCCCCGAAGCGATCGATGCGCTGCCCCACCCAGGGACCGCAGGCAGCCGTGATCAGCAGCGACAGCGAAAAGGCCGCGAACACCCAGTGTCTCTTCATGCCGAGCTCTGCGGCCATCGGCGTGGCCAGGATAGCAGGCAGGTAGTAGCTCGACGCCCAGGCCAGGGTCTGGGTCACGCCCAGCAGCATGGTCAGTCGGACCGACGAACCTACGATGGCCATCAGCCCCCCGTTCCCTCATGAGCAACGGTGTGTGGCGCAGCGGACACCCAGTCGGGTAGACCGGGCGATTGCTCGTCCCGGCCCCCCTCAGATCCGGGCGTGCGCAATTAACGCACCCGGCTCCTCAATCATCAGGTTCGCTGA
>NZ_QGTM01000001.1 GCF_003182195.1 Halomonas sp. A11-A | reverse complement strand
TGATCAAAAAACAGCCAAACTCCACCCCAGATCCCTTTTATCCCCACCGAGCCTGGCATCTGAGGACTTCTGACTGACCCGGTGCAACATCCGGGCTAGGGGAGCGGTTGACAGGCCTCTGTTCCTTTTATAGAACGTTCTTTTAAAGGAACAACTCGAGGCCGCCCACTATGGACATGCTCTCACTCGGTACCTTGGGCCAACATCTTCAGGCTCTGCGCCTGGCGCGAGGCCTATCACTGTCGCAATTAGCCGCCGCCGCCGGCATCGCCAAGTCGAACCTGTCACGTCTTGAGCAGGGCAACGGCAACCCCACACTCGACACCATCTGGCGCCTAGCGGTGCAGTTGAAAGTCCCCTTCGGCACCCTAGTAGCACCAATCCGCGTGCCACTGGGAGAAGACGGCGTGGAGGTGCGCCTGCTTGATCAAGGCCAGGATACGCCTCAGGTCGATGCCTACTGGATGCGTTGCGCGCCCCACACCACGCGACACGCCGAGCCCCACACCTCCGGCGCGCGAGAAACCCTTACCCTGATCAGTGGCAGCCTGGAGGCCGGGCCGGAGGGTGAGACCCTGCCACTCTCCGCCGGCGACAGCCTCACCTTTGCCGCCGACCTGCCCCACCTCTACCGAACTGGAGACACCTGGGCCACGTTACTGGTCAGTGTCATCTATCATGAGGAGCCCACCTCATGAGCCTGCAAGCCGCCACCTCGCCGGTCCGACCTTGGCTTTCCGGCATGCGCGAGGCTATTCCGCTGCTGGGCGGCTATGTGCCGGTGGCCATCTCCTTCGGGCTGATCGCCACCCAAGCCGGCTTCAATGCCTGGGAGGCGGTGATCATCTCAACGTTATTTTATGCCGGCGCGTCACAGTTCCTGTTCGTCGGCATGATCGCTGCCGGATCTCCGCTGTGGCTGGTGGTGGCAATGACGCTGTTGATCAACCTGCGCCATGTGGTCTACGCCCCCAATCTGGCGCCTTGGCTAACTTCCAGCCGTTGGTGGGGCTGGTTGATGCACACCTTGACCGATCAGGTCTTCGCCCTGGCCCACGCTCGCCTGCCCCAGCTGCCGGAAGCACAGCGCCTCGGCTGGTTCACCGGTGCCGCCCTGCTGGCCTGGGCGATCTGGGTCGGCGGCACGGCGCTTGGGGCCTTGGCCGGCGGTGAGCTGGTCGCCCGCTGGGCGCTGATGGGCGAGATCCTACCCTTCGCCCTGCCCACTCTGTTTCTGGTGCTGGTGGCGCCCCGCTTCACCTCCCGGCGCTGGAGCCTGGCGTTGAGCGTTACCATCGCCAGCTCCCTGCTGCTGACGCTCCTGGGTTTGACCAACGTAGCGATTCCCCTCGCCGCCGTATGCGGCATGTTGTGTTTCCAGTTCGTGAAATTCGACACCGCCATGCAAGGAGACCACCATGAGTAATGCCCTGTGGATCGCCGTGCTAGCCGCTGCGCTAGGTACCTTGCTGATGCGCCTATTGCCGCTACTGTGGATGCAGCGCCGCCTCAAGCGGCTCGGTGACGACGCCCCCGAGGCCATGCCCCAATGGCTGAGCCTGCTTGGATCGCTGATGGTCGCCGCTGTGTTTGGAGTCTCGCTGGTGCCAGTGACACCCGGGCCCCTCGCCTGGTTGGCCACTGTCATCGGTATGCTAGCGACCCTCGCCGTCTGGTGGCGCACGCGCACCCTGGGCTGGCCGGTCGCAGCCGGGATAGCGACCTACGGGGCGGTCGTGACGTTGTTTGGATAATTTATCATCCATCAGTTGGCCGGACAGTGTGGTTGGCTGTGTGACGCCGACTCGATGGCGTTATGGTCGCTGGTTTCTCACCCAGATTGACGCACTACAGTCCACTCTATTTCATCGGAATTTATGTTGCTATGAGGCCGCCAAATTCGGATTCACGAAGCGATAATTGTTGTCACCTGCTTATTGAAGAATACGGAAAGTCGGAAACAAAATATCAGGGGAGTTATAATTTATGAGAAGTCAAAGTAAACCTCTATTCTGGCGAGAAAGTCGCATGCCTCACGTGGAGTTGCGCAATGTTGAGGACGGTCGCCAGGTGTGTTATTACCCTCACAGTCACACCCAGTGGTCGATTGGAGCCATCACTGGAGGTGAAAGCACCTTTCAGTATCGGAATGATCATTGCCGGGTGAGTGCTGGCGACCTTGTGCTCATGAATCCGGAGTGGGTCCATGCCTGCAATCCCATCGACAGTCAGCCGTGGGCGTACCTGATGCTGTATGTGGATATCGACTGGCTGACGGATTTGTGGTTTCAGGCGGGTTTACTTCCGGAACGGAAGTGGCAGGACATCCATACGGCAACAATCTCTGAGCCAATATGGTATGAACGCTATTGTCGCATGGCGGGCTGCCTTCTGGACCCGCAGCGTGAGCTTCTGGAAAAACAGACAGAGACAGTGGGGTTTCTGTCAGACTTGATGCAAGTGTTGGCAACACTACCTGAGATTCAGGATAAAAGGGCACCGCAAGCATTGGTGGTGTTGGCCAATTATCTGGATGATCATGCGGCGGAGGATGTTTCGCTCGATACGCTTTGCGAGATTTCCGGTTACAGTGCCGGCCACTTGATTCGTGCGTTCAGGCAGTATTTTGGTCTGACACCCCATGCCTACTTGGTGAACCGGCGTGTTCAACTCGGACGCCGTGAGCTGAAAAACGGCACCCCCATTGTGGAGGCGGCCATGAACGCAGGTTTTGCTGACCAACCGCACTTCCAGCGCACTTTCAAGCGTTTGATGGCCGCAACGCCAAACCAATATCGGAACGCCTCATCCCATCAGCAGATAAATGCAACTGATGGCGAGAAGTAAGGCCAATATACGATTTATAGTGACCAGTATTATAGGTTTATGAACATAGCGGCGCATAAATGCACCGGCATATACCCAGCAGGCGAGTGACAGCCAGCAGATCGGGAGATAAATTATGGCGAATAGCAGGATTTGCTGCAGGTCGTTCGCGCTGGTGTAGGCGCCTATGCCGGAAGCCGAGGCCAGCCAGGCCTTGGGGTTAAGCCACTGCATTAGCGCCCCGGTACCGAAACCGGGAGCCTTCTCTGTGCCATTCTCTGGCAGTTGGCCGCTGTCCATGACCAGTTTTACACTCAGGTACAGTAGGAAGGCTATGCCACCCAATCGCAACAACTGTTCGGCAACAGGCACTACCGTCAGAAGCGAGTAAAGGCCCAATCCCACGGCAATGAACAGCGCAGTAAAGCCCAAGGTGGCGCCGGTCACAAAGATCAGGCCTTGGGGAACCGGATAGCGTGTGCCACTGCTTAAGCAAACAAGATTAACCGGCCCAGGGGATATGGAGCTAGCCAAGGCGTAGGCAGACATGGGTAAAATCAGGGAAAGGCTCATTGATACTCTCCGCTAAGGTCACATGCAGAGTCTGCCCTGAGCGTCGAACCAGGTATTGAAAAAAATTGAGGTTGCGCCGCCTATGACTCGGTCTATTCCTGGCAATGGCTATGGCCTTCTGGAAGCCAGTATTGATGTCGTTATAGGAACGCTGATTGCTCAGCGCCTCCAAAAAACCAAATAACTTTATGCTCTTATATCCAAAAATTCGAGACTCAGTGAGAGTTTCTCAATCTGGGATATAGTGTGCCGTTACCGACGATCACTGCTTGCCCAGCGATGCGGATCAATGAAGCATTATCGTTTCGCTCTGTTTCTGCGAAGATGAGGCTGGGGCGGCCCACCTCTATTCCTTGACGGATTCTCCACTGATATAGATCAGGACGTGGTATAGCTTCTGCGAGATATCCTACCAACGCTGCTGCGGCACTCCCGGTAGCAGGGTCTTCACGAACACCGCCTTCTGTGGAGAACATGCGACTGTGTATCGAATGTTCCTGGCCAGAAGATTTTTCGAGTACATAGAGATAAATCTGTTCGTAGCCGCTAGGTGATACCCACTCCGACCAAGCTTTGGGCGAGGGCCGGGCCCGGCCTAGGGCTTCCTGGGAGTCGAGCTCGATTAGATGGTAAGGGAGTCCACAGGAAGCCAGTACTGGTTCGCTACTAATCTCTCCGGCATTGAGACCGAGCAGTTCCTCCGCGGTCGCTTGATTCAGTGTGCTGGCTTGGATCTCCACCGGCACCGCTGCGGTGAAACGGGCCAGGTCATGATCGTAGTCCACCATTAAGGATCCGACATCAGCTTTCAGCGTAAGTGGGCGGTCGCGCTTTGCCATGTCCAGCTCCGCCAGTAAGTGGGCGGTGCCTATCACCGGATGACCGGCGAAGGGCAGTTCCATGGTTGGCGTAAAGATGCGGATAGGGTAACACGCAGGAGCAATCGCCTCGCCAACGAAGACAGTCTCGGATAGGTTCAATTCGTTGGCTATGGCCTGCATCTTGTTGGAATCTAGCTCGTCGGAACGCGGAAACACCGCGAGCGGGTTTCCAGAAAATGCTCGGTCAGTGAAAACATCGAGAAGATAATAATAGTGTTTATTCATTGTTTGTCGGATCCCGTGTTATTGACTATCCGCTTGGAAACTTGGCCCCATCAGTCGGGCAGATTTAGGTGTCGCTAAATTATGATATGTTCATGCGCAGATCTCAAGCTACTAGAATTAGAAATCTATCAATAGGGAAACGTATTTGTCCAAAGCGACAACCCGCTTGCTCAGAGCTCCTGCGAATGATGTACTCTTGTCCGTCAAACGATCATTAGACGGCCAAGCCGGACATTGTCCGAGAATAGGCTTGTTTGATGGGTTGTCGGACAATAAGATAAGCGGACGGATTAACGGACAAAATGGCGGCATATGGCACTGATCGGCTATGCGCGGGTCTCGACGGCGGAGCAGGACGCCGCCTTGCAGACCGATGCGCTTCTCAAGGAAGGATGCGAGCGGATCTTCGATGACACCGTCTCCGGGGCCAAGGCGGAACGCCCCGGCCTGACGGCTGCCCTGGAATTTCTACGCGACGGTGATGTGCTGGTGGTGTGGCGACTGGATCGGCTGGGACGCTCGCTGCCGCATCTGATCGAGGTGGTCAGCACCCTGGAGGCGCGTGGTGTCGGCTTCCGGTCGCTGACCGAAGCCATCGATACCACCACGCCGGGTGGACGGTTGATCTTCCACGTGTTCGGCGCCCTGGGGCAGTTCGAGCGTGACCTGATCCGTGATCGCACCAAGGCGGGGCTGGCCGCTGCCGCCGCCCGTG
Organism: Halomonas sp. A11-A; assembly: GCF_003182195.1. Taxonomy (GTDB): domain Bacteria; phylum Pseudomonadota; class Gammaproteobacteria; order Pseudomonadales; family Halomonadaceae; genus Halomonas; species Halomonas alkalicola. The sequence goes on along the minus strand of NZ_QGTM01000001.1, from coordinate 443,865 downwards.
GGCGCAAAGGTGGACGCAAGCCCGTCGTCACCGACGACAAGCTGAAGCGGGCAAAAGACCACCTCGCCAATGGGCTGAACGTCCGCGAGGCCGCCGCACGGATCAAGGTCAGCAAGACGGCTCTCTATGCCGCCTTGAAGGCCAGCCAGCCCGACACTCCAGCTGACCGTGCAGCCGACTCCTGACACTCCGTGCGGTCGCCTTCTGAAAATGACATCCAGAAGGTCCTGGAGGGGCGGTTTCGTGTAAAGAAAATGCGTAAAGTTTTCTATGTTAAGAAAAGGGGCGTTTAATTTTGCACTGGTGCTGGCTGAGCACTGCGTTCCTCGAAGTGGAAGGCATTCTGCTGAGTGCTCCATCCGCACAGGAGGTATCGGCAGGGCGACCCATGCGGGTAGACATCAATGGACTCTTTCAGACGCTCGAAGACAGCCTCGACCTCTTCCTGGGTCTGTACCTGGAAGACCATCAGCTTGTGGTCAGCCTGGGCCTGGAGGAGCTTGTTGAAGTCGTAGCGGATGCCCCAGAGACGGTTGTCGGACATCTCGATCTCTACCGCCAATGGTATGCCGACCAGGTTTCGGTTGGCATCCAAGCGACGCCACACCAGGTCATAGAGCCATTCTCCGCGGCTACCAGCCGGTAGCACCTGAAACCCGAGGCGCTGACCTTCTTCAGCCAGAGCAGTCTTGATGGCCCTGTTCTTGTCGGGGCTCAGCCAAATCTCGCGCTTCCATTGCGACGTATCACCTTCGTGCTTCTCAGCGGCTTGGGCCTTCTTCCACTCGATAGCCTCGTACTGCACAAGGCCCAACCGCTCGATCAGCCATGGGATCAGGTCCCAGTCATCCCGGCGCGCATCGGCCGCATCGCGAGAAGCACCTTCAGGCAGCCACTCCAGCACTACCTTACCGCTCCCCAGACGCAGGATGCCGTCATGGGCCTGCTCGGCGCCGTGGGCCGAGCGCTCATCCATCATGTCATCCAGCAGGCCGATCAGCGCGTCACGCAGGCCGCTAGCCTTGAGCGCTTCATAGTCCGCGTCTTCGAAGAACGGCGTGGCGACATCGAGGCGTCCATCGTCATTGATGGCACCGAAGACTAGCTCGCCGCGTAGCGCTTGGCGTTGGTCGTACTGAGAAACCAATGCTTCCAGTCGGCGCAGCTCTTCGTCCTTGGCGTTCATCTTCTAGCTCCCTGCCTGTTCACGTTGCTGACATGCTACCACTGTGGGTCTGTGTGGGAGGAGCAAGTCCTTGGCAGAGCCTACTGCTTGGATCACCATGTAAAGAAAACCAAGGTTTGCTTAACAGCAGCCGTGCTGAGTTGGTGGTTCCGGCTGAAAGGCCGCTCCTGGCCGCAAGCGGCTGTCTATTGCCCTGGCTTCGTCACCCCTCGGCAACCTTCCTGGCGATATAGAACCCATAGCCGAAATACTCGCCATAGCGTTCGTACAGTTCGATCTCCTGCTGCTGCTCCTCGACGATGGCTCGGGCGACGGGGCTGTTGCCATGGTCCTCGAGGAAGGCCGGGACGCGCTCCTGCAGCGGGCGGTAGTAGTGCTCTCGCCAGCAGTGTGGCGGCAGCACGAAGTAGCCGAGCGGTGAATAGCCGTGGCGCTCCAGCACGGCGAGCTTGGCCGAGGCGGTGTCCACTTCGGGGTACTGGGCGCGCCAGAAGGCGTCGAGCTCGGCCGGTCGCTGTTCGGTGAGCCAGGTGAGTTCGGAGACCGCCAGGACCCCGCCGGGCTTGAGAAAGCGGCGCCACTCGCGCACGCCGCGGGCAAAGCCGATGTTGTAGATCGCCCCTTCAGACCAGATGGCATCCAGCGATTCCGGCGCGAAGTCGAGCGCCTCCATGGAGGCGTGGCGGGGAGTGATGCGCTCGGCCAGGCCAGCCTCGAGGGCGCGGGCCTTCAAGATGTCGAGAAATGGCTCGAGGAAATCCGCCGCCACGATCTGGGCATCGAGCGCCTCGGCGAGCACCAGGGTGGAGGCGCCGGTGCCGCAGCCCAGATCGGCGATGGCGAGGTCGCGCCGCCCGCAGAGCCCAGCGAGCTGGAGCGCGAGCCGGGTTTCAGCCTGGCCGCCGGGCCCCTGGCGTTCGTTGTGGCGGTGCAGGTCGGCCAGTAGCTCCAGTTCGTCCATGGCGGGCTCGCTCTTCGGGTGTCGGCGCTACAGGGTCTCTTCCAGCAGCATGGCCAGCCGCCGGTGGTGCAGGGCGTCGGTGGCGGCGTCATAGGAGGGGGCGTCCTTGGCGGTGAAGCCGTGGGCGGCGCCCCGGTAGAGCTCGGTGATGAAGTGCACGCCGGCCGCAGCCAGGGCTTCGTCCATGCGGGCGATCTGCTCGGCCGGCAGCAGTTCGTCCTGGTCGGCGTGGCCGAGATAGACGCGCCCCTGGATGCGGTTGACCACGTTGACGGGGCTCGCCGGGTCGCCGGCCTCCGCCAGCCGGGCCGAGTGGAAGCCGGCCGCGGCGGCAACGCGGTCGGGGTAGTCGGCCGCCATGCGCAGGGCGAAGGCGCCGGTCATGCAGTAGCCCACCACACCGATCTTGCCCGCGGCGAATTCGGGTTCGCCATCGAGGCAGCCGAGCAGGGCAGCGAAGTCGCGGGACTGCGCCTCGGGCGTGAGGTGAGCGGCATAGCCGAACAGCGTCGGGCGCACGTCCGGGTCGCGGAAGGACTTGCCCTCCGGCACCACGACCCCGCGGGCATCGCGGTAGTAGACGTTGGGCATCAGCACCGCATAGCCGTTGTCGGCGATGCGCTGGGCCTTCTCGTGATAGCAGGGGCGCAGGCCGCCGATATCGGTGAACAGCACCACGGCCGGGAGGGGGCCTTCGGCGCCTGCGGGCGTGAAGAGATGGGCGTCGATGGTGCCGTCGGCGGCGGGGATATCGAGGGCGCGAGACATGAGCGGGCTCCGAGTGGCGGTGGGGGAGGGCGGCGGGGGTCTCTGACAAGAGTGTCATCTAACCAGAGCCTGGCCCCGCCGGTCACCCTTCGCATTTGGCCCCTGAGCACCAGCGGCGTGCGGGTGATGGCAAGAGCGAGGGTGGCCCCGCCTCAGAAGCGATCCCAGTAGGGCGGGTCGCCGAAGTACCCCTCCAGGAAGTCCACGAAGTGGCGCACCTTGCTGGCCAGCAGCTGGCGGTGGGCGTACACCGCATAGAGCCCGAGCGATTCGGGCTCATGCTCGGGCAGCACGATCGCGAGCCGCCCCTGGCGGATGGCGTCGCCGCAGAGGAAGGTCGGCTGCAGGGCGATACCGGCCCCCCCCACGGCGGCCTCCACCAGCACGTCGCCGTTGTTGCTGGTCAGCTCGCTGCCCGTTCTTCCTCCGCCGCCGCTGCGTGGCAGCCACTTCAGCAGCGGTTCCTGACTCTCCTCCATGTAGCGGTAGCGCAGGAAGCGGTGCCCGGCGAGCTCCCTCGGGTGCTCGGGCGTGCCTTGGGCCGCCAGGTAGCCGGGCGAGGCGCACAGCACCAGGCGCACCGGTGCGATACGCCGGGCGATCAGCGAGGAGCTCTTCAGCCGCCCGATGCGCAGGGCGATATCGAACCCCTCCTCGACGATATCCACCTTGCGGTCGTTGAGCTGCAGGTCGATGTCCACGGCGGGGTGGGCCCGCTGGAAGTCGTTGATCAGCGGCGCCAGGTGGCGGATAGCGAAGGAGACCGGGGCACTGATGCGCAGCCGCCCGCGGGCCTGGCCCTGCAGCTCGCCAAGCTCGCTCTCCATGTCGTCGATCTCGGCCAGCACCTGCTCGGCGCGCTGCCGATAGGCGGCCCCCGCCTCGGTCAGGTGCAGCCGGCGGGTGGTGCGGTTGAGCAGGCGCACCCCCAGGTGCTCTTCCAGCTGCGAGACATACTTGCTGACCAGCTGCGGGGAGAGCGCCAGGCGCTCGGCGGCTCGGGTGAAGCTCCCCTCGGCCACCACGGTGACGAAGGTGCGCATGGCGTCGAGGCGGTCCATGGCGGGCTCCTGCGGAAGGGGGGAGTGGTGATTATCAACATTTTATTGATAGTCATGCAATGTCTTCGCGCTTATTCCGCCTTATTGGCGAGAGTAGAGTGGCCTCATCGCTCGAGGCCACCCGCCGCCTCGGCTCCCCGAGACACCCTGATGAGGAAGACCCCATGAAGACCCAGCTCGTGAAGTCCCTGTTCGACACCACCGGCGGCTACGGCGCCCTGGCCCTGCGCATCCCCGTTGGCCTGATACTGGCCGCCCACGGCGCCCAGAAGCTCTTCGGCTGGTTCGGCGGCCATGGCCTGGCGGGCACCGCCCAGTGGATGGAGAGCATCGGGCTGGCACCCGGCCTGCTGATGGCGCTGCTGGCCGGCGGTGCGGAATTCTTCGGCGGCCTGGCGCTGATGCTCGGCCTGCTGACCCGCCCCGCGGCGCTGGTCTCCGCCTTCACCATGCTGGTGGCGATCTTCAGCGTGCATATCAGCCACGGTCTGTTCATCGCCAACGGCGGCTACGAGTTCGCCCTGGCCCTGCTCGCCGCCACCGTGGCGCTCACCCTTCAGGGCGCCGGCCGGTTCTCGCTGGATGGCCTGGTCGCGAAGCGGTTCTGAGCCGACTAAGCGGCTGACCCGACCCGGCACCCGCCCATGACGGCGGGTGCCTCACCACCTGGAGGACGCAACATGCTGGTCAACGGCATCTGGCAGGAGAACTGGCAGCCGGTTCAGGCGAAGGACGACGAGGGGCGCTTCATTCGCCAGACCTCGACCTTCCGCCACTGGATCACCCCGGACGGCACCCCCGGCCCCACCGGCAGGGGCGGCTTCAAGGCCGAGCCCGGGCGCTATCACCTCTATGTCGCCTATATCTGCCCTTGGGCCTCCCGGGTCCTGATGGCACGCCGGCTCAAGGGGCTCGAGGCGCTGATCGGCGTCACCGTGGTCAACCCGCGCCTCACCGACCAGGGCTGGCAGTTCGGTGGCTTTCCCGGCGCCGACGAGGACCCCCATCACGGCGCCCGCTACCTGCATGAGCTCTATACCCGCGCCGACCCCGAGGTCAGCGGCCGCGCCACGGTGCCGGTGCTGTGGGACACCCACACCGACACCCTCGTCAACAACGAGTCGGCCGATATCCTGCGCATGCTCAACGGCGCCTTCTCGCATCTGGTCGACCGGGGACCGGACCTCTATCCCGACCACCTGGCCGCGGAGATCGACGCCCTCAACAACGTCATCTACACCGAGCTGAACAACGGCGTCTACCAGGCCGGCTTCGCCTCCAGCCAGCCGGCCTATGAGGAGGCCTACGGCAAGGTCTTCGCCCGGCTCGATGCGCTGGAGGCGCGCCTCGGCGACGGGCGCTCCTATCTGTTCGGCGAGGCACTGACCGAAAGCGATATCCGCCTCTTCGTGACCCTGGTGCGCTTCGATGCGGCCTACCACGGGCTCTTCAAGTGCAACCGCAACACCCTGAGTGACATGCCGGCCCTGCACGCCTATCTGCACCGCCTCCTGGCGCTGGAGGGCATCGCCGAGACGGTCAACCTCGAGCACATCAAGGCGGGCTACTACTCCATCAAGGCGCTGAACCCGACCGGGATCGTGCCCGTGGGCCCTGCCGCCCTCTGAGCCCGGGAAATCCCGGCGGACGGCAAGCCCACGGCGGGCTATGGTGAGGTCAGAAGGCCACGAACCCGAGGAGCACCCCATGAGCAACCAGATCAAGGACGCCGCGGCGTCGTCATCGCTGGACTGCCCGGTGGTGGAGGGCCGGCGCCAGGTGCAGCATGTGCCGGCACGCAAGGCCGAGGTGGGCGGCATTCCCATCCACCGGGTGCTGCCCTCGCGGCAGCGGCGCCTGGTGGGGGCCTGGTGCTTCCTGGATCACGCCGGGCCTGCGGTCTTCAAGGGCAACAGCCGCGGCATGCAGGTGGGGCCGCACCCCCATATCGGCCTGCAGACCTTCACCTGGATGATCGCCGGCGAGGTGCTGCACCGCGACAGCCTGGGCAGCGAGCAGGTGATCCGCCCGGGCCAGGTCAACCTGATGACCGCCGGGCGCGGCATCAGCCACACCGAGCAGTCGCTGCCGGAGGACCCGCAGCTCCATGCGGCCCAGCTGTGGATCGCCCTGCCGCACGCCCATCGCGATACCGCGCCGCGCTTCGACCACTACCCCGAGCTGCCGACCTGGCAGGAGGAGGGCGTCACCCTGACGCTGCTGGTGGGTGAGCTGGCCGGCCGCGAGGCGCCCACGCTCACCTTTTCGCCCCTGGTGGGGGTGGACCTCGCCGTCGAGTGCGAGGCAACGCTGACCCTGCCGCTGCGGCCCGAGTTCGAGTACGCCCTGCTGCCCCTGGAGGGCGCGCCGAGCCTGGAAGGGGAGGCGCTCGCCGTGGACGAGCTGGCCTACCTGGGCCGCGGGCGCGATGCGATGACCCTGGCCCTGCCGGCAGGCGCCCGAGTGCTGCTGATCGGCGGCGAGCCGCTGGGCGAGGAGGTGCTGATCTGGTGGAACTTCGTCGGCCACAGCAAGGCGGAGATCGTCGAGGCTCAGCGCGAATGGGAAGCCGGCGGCGAGCGCTTCGGCCGCGTTGCCGGCTTCAGCGACGAGGAGCGGCTGATGCCGCCGCCGCTGCCCTGGAGGGAGTAGGCCCCGGGGCGACCACCGAGCCCCCGGGTAGCCTCTCAGGCGCTGACGATGCGCGCGCGGCTGGTGCCGTTGCCCTGCGGTTCCACTCTTATCTGCACCGGGATGCGCTCGTGCATCTCCTGCACGTGGGAGATCACTCCCACCCGGCGGCCCAGCGCCTGCAGGCCGTCCAGCGCCTCCATGGCCAGGGCCAGCGACTGCGGGTCCAGGCTGCCGAACCCCTCGTCGATAAACAGCGACTCGATGGTGAGCTCGCCGGAGGCCATGGAGGCGAGCCCCAGGGCGAGCGCCAGGGAGACCAGGAAGGTCTCGCCGCCGGAAAGCGAGTGCACCGAGCGCGTCTCGTCGCCCATGTCCTGATCCACCACCAGCAGGCCCAAGGGCGATCCGCCCCGCGCCAGGCGGTAGCGGCGGGTCAGCCCCGCCAGGTGGGAGTTGGCGTGCTCCAGCAGCTGCTCCAGGTTGTAGGCCTGGGCGATGCGCCGGAACACCTTGCCGTCGGCGGAGCCGATCAGCTCGCTGATCCGGCCCCAGCGGCGGTACTCGGCCCGGGCGGCTCCCAGCTCGCCTTGGCCGGCCCGCTGCCGCTCACGGCGGCGGTCGTCGTCGGCCAGCGCGAAGGCGGCGGCGTCACGCTCGCCCTGGGCGGCCGCCAGCCGCGGGGCGAGCTCGGCCTGGCGCGCCGCCAGTGCCTCCCGGCGCTGGGCGATTGCCTCGGCGGTGCGCTCGCTCAGCAGCGCCTCGTCGTCGGTCTCTTCCTCTTCTGACCCTGGCTCGCCCAGCCCCCCGTCGCGGCGGTGGGCGAGCAGCGCCCGGCGCCGCTCGGCCAGGGCGGCGCCGGCCTGCTGGCGAGCCTGGTCGGCCGCCTCGATGTTGCGCTCCTCCTCCCGGGCCTCGGCGTCGTCCTGGGCCAGCAACCGCGCGAGGGTAGCGTCGTCCAGCGCGGGGTGCTGGGCCCGCCAGTCGGCGAGTTCGCGGGCGAGGTCGTCGCGCTCCTGCTGCAGGGCGTTGAGCCGCTCCGCCAGGTGCTCCTGTCGCTGGGCCAGGCGCTGCTGCGCCTGTTCGGCGGCGTGGCGGCGGGCCAGCGCGCCGTCCCGGGCCTGACGGGCCTCGGCCTCGGTGGCGTTGAGTCGCTGCTGCCACGCCTCCGCCGAGGCGTGCTCGCCGAGCAGGGCGCGCAGGGCACGCTGGGTGTCGTCATGCTGGCGCTGCAGCTCGGGGAGGTGCCGTTCCAGTTCCGCCAGGTCGCGGTCGGCCCTGGCCTTATCGCCCTCCAGGCGAGTGAGGGCCAGCTCACCCTGGCGCAGCGACTCCTCCAGGGGGGCGAGCTCGGCCTCGGCCCGGGCCAGTGCTTCGAGGTTCTGCTGGGCCTGCCGGCGGCTCGCCTCGCTCTCGTGGCGTCGGGTCTGCAGCCAGGCCGCCCGGGCCGGCGCTTCCACGGCGTCGAGCTCGTCGTGGAGCGGGTGCTCCCTCAGGCCCGTGCGGGCCTCCGCCAGGCGCGCTTCGGCGCCTGCCAGCGTCCGCTCGCCCTGGGCAAGGGCGGCCTCCAGGGCGCGGTACTCGCCCAGCAGGGTGTCGCGCCGGGCCTGGGCATCGTCGCGGGCCTGCCGGGCGGCCTCGAGCTGGCGCCCCTCCTCGGCCTCCTGGGCGGCGAGCTGAGCCGCCTCGGGGGTGGCCGGTGGCTGATGGCGCCAGGGGTGGTCCTGCCCACCGCAGACGGGACAGGGCTCGCCTTCCCGCAGGCCATCGCGCAGCCGGGCCACGCTCTCGCTGCGTACGGCGCGGCTGCGCTCGATCAGGGCGGTGACGCTCTCCAGGTGGCCCTGGGCCCGGTCGAGGGCCTGGCGAGCCGTCTGCCCCTCGGCCAGCAGGCGCTCGCGCCGCTCGCGGTCGGTCGTTTGCTGGTGAGCCTGGTGGCGGCACGCCTCTTCGGCACGCTGGTATTCCTGCCAGCGGCTGGCCAGCGCCTCCAGGGCGAGGGTGCGAGCGGCGGCCCGATCGTGGGCCTGCTGGCCGGCCTGGCGGGCGGCCGCCAGGTGTGAGTGCTCACCCACCAGCTCGGCCAGGGCCGCCTGCCACTGACGCTGCTGCTCATGGCGCTTCTGCTGGGCGGCCTGCTCGCGCTGGTGGTCGTCACTCAGCTTGGCGGCCTGCGCCCGGGCTTGGGTGAGCTGGGTCTCGCACTCGGCCAGCTCGCGCTGGCGCTGGCTGAGGGCGTGCTGGTGCGCCCGGGCCTCATGAAGGGCCGGTTCGGCGCGCTGGCGTGCCTCGCCGGCGTGCGTGAGGGCCTGCTCGGCCTCGGCCAGGGCGCGCCCGGCGGCCTTGTGCTCGGCCTCGGCGGTGGCCAGTGCCGCGTCGGTCTCGCGCCGGGTTGCCGCCAGGGCGTCGAGCTCGGCGGGCAGGGCCGCCTGGCGGGCCAGGGCGTGCCGCCGGGGGGCGATCAGCCGGCGCCAGTCGCGGTCGCGGCGGGCCTCGGCGAGCCCCTGCCAGGTCGCCTCGGCGGCCTGCTGTTGCGCCAGGCCCTCGGCATGGGCCGCGTGGCGCCGGTCGTCCTCCTCGTGCCAGCGGCGCGTCGCCTGGAGCGACTCTGCCTGGGTCTGCAGGTGAGTGAGGGCTTGCTGGGTGGCCTCGGCGGCACGCTCGAACTCTGCACGGGCTTCGGGCTCGGCGGGCAGATCGTCGGCAAGCTTCGCCTCCAGGGCCTCCACCGTCTTTCGCGCCTCGCTGGCGCGGCGGTAGGCGGCCATGGAGATCTCGGAGTACTCGGCGGTGCCGGTGAGGCGCTCCAGCAGGTCGCTTCGGGCGTTGTCGTCGGCCTGGAGGAAGGCGGCGAACTCGCTCTGGGCCAGCAGCACGGCGCGGGTGAACTGGTCGAAGGTGAGCCCCAGTCGCTCCGGCAGCAGGCGCTCGAACTCGCGCTTCTGGGCGGTCAGCAGGCGCTCGTCGTCGAGGTCGGTGAGCGATTGCTCCGCCGCCTGCAGGCGGCCGGTGGCCTTCTCCCGGGCGCGGCGCACCGCCCAGCGGGCGCGGTAGCGGCGTCCGTCGCGGCCCAGGAAATCCACCTCGGCGTAGCCGCTGGCGGTGCCGCGGCGCAGCAGGGTGCGGGCATCGCTGGTGGTGAGGCGGGAGTCCGGGGTGTCATCGATCTGGCTGTCACGGGCCGGCGCCTGGCGCAGCCGCGGGGTGCTGCCGTAAAGCGCCAGGCACAGGGCGTCGAGAAGGGTGCTCTTGCCGGCGCCGGTGGGGCCGGTGATGGCGAACAGGCCGGCGTCGCTGAGCGGCGAGGCGGTGAAGTCGAGCTCGAGGGGCCCCGGCAGCGAGGCCAGGTTCTCCAGGCGCAGGGCAAGGATCTTCATGGCTGCGCCTCCCGGCCACTCGCCTCGCTGTCGCCGGCGTCCAGCACCTCCTGGCGCAGGCGGTCGAAGTCGGCCAGCACGTCGTCGCCCGGCGGCTCGCCCCAGCGCGCCTCCCAGGTGCGCTCGAAGAGCCTGCGCGGGCCCAGGCTCTCCAGGTCGACCCGGGCCGCGGCGGCGTCTCCCTCGACGGTGGGCAGGCGGCGCTCCAGGCGCAGCAGGCGCACCGCCTTGTCCTTGAGTGCGGTCTCCACCCGGGCGCGCAGGTCGGGGAGGGGGGCCTCGAGCGCGACCCGCACCTCCAGCCAGGGCCAGCGCTCCTTCGGCAGCGCCGGGTCGTCCTCCAGGGCCTCGAGCTCGGCCAGCACGCTATCGATGGGGCCGGGGCCAATACGATGCATGGCCACGGGGCGCGGTACCGGGATCGCCGTGGCCTCGGCCAGCGACTCGCCGTCCAGGGTCACCTCCACCACCTGGTGGGGGTAGGCCACCTCGCTGAAGTCCAGCGGCAGGGGGCTGCCGCTGTAGCGGATGCGCGCCTCGCCCACCTGCTGGGCGCGGTGCAGGTGGCCCAGTGCCACGTAGGCGATGGCCGGGGGAAAGAGGGCGGCGGAGATCGATTCCTCGCCGCCGATCACGATGGGTCGCTCGCTGGCCTCGGAGACCGCCGCACCGTGCAGGTGTGCGTGGCTCATGGCCACCAGTGCCTGGCCCGGTTCGCGGCGCGCCTCGGCGGCGGCGATCAGTTGGCGATGCACCCGGGTGATACCGGCCACGTAGTCATTCGCGTCGGCGGCGTCGCCGGGCCCGCTGTCGTCGTCGCGGCTTGCCAGCGCCGCGCCGGTCACTTCGGCGGGGCGCAGGAAGGGCAGCGCCAGGCACCAGGCGAGGGTCTCGCCGGCGGCGTCGGTGAGCGGCACCAGCAGGCGCTCGGCATCGAGGCGGCCGTCGTCGAGCCAGCTCACCCGCCCCAGGGCGTGGGTGCGCAGCCGGCGCATCAGCGGGGCGGGCAGCTCTATGCGGTTGCCGCTGTCGTGGTTGCCGGCGATCAGTACGATATCCAGCCGCGGCAGCCGCTCGTGGGCGGAGACGATGAAGTCGTAGAGCAGCTCCTGGGCGGCAAGCGAGGGGTTGACCACGTCGAAGATGTCGCCGGCCACCAGCAGGGCGTCGGCCTGGCGCGCGGCCAGGGTGTCGAGCAGCCAGGCGAGAAAGGCGCGGTGCTCGGCGTGGCGCTCCTGGCCGTGGAACGTCTGGCCAAGGTGCCAGTCGGCGGTATGAATCAGCGTCAACATGATCGGCGGGGCTCCCTTCCCTGGCGGGCATCGAAAGGCGATAGTCTACGCCACTGGAAGCGGCGGTTCAGGAGCCCGCTGAGACATCCCTCCGGAGCTGATCTGGCGACAAGCCTCTGAGGAGGCGCTGTGAACCCCTCCCTGGGCGCTACCGACGCCATCCCTGGCGTAGGACCTCCTCTACGGCTTGTCCCCAGCGCTCCTTACGCCGTGAAACAGGAGCCCTTATGCCACTCACTCCCCTCCACGACTGGAATCTCTCGCCCCGCGAGGCCATCGCCCTGCAGCGGCGCCTGGCCGGGCGGGTAGCGCGCGAGGATCGCCTGGGCGAGGTGCGGTGCATCGCCGGGGTGGATATCGGCTTCGAGCAGGGCGGGGCGATCACCCGGGCGGCAGTGGTGGTGCTGGCCTGGCCGCCGCGGGGGCCGGGGGTATTCGATGTGGTCGAGGAGGTGGTGCACCGCGAGCCCACGCGGATGCCCTATATCCCCGGGCTGCTCTCCTTTCGCGAGGTGCCGGCGGCGCTGGCGGCCTTCGAGCGGCTCGGCGTGATGCCCGATCTCGTCATGGTGGACGGCCAGGGCATCGCCCATCCGCGCCGGCTCGGGGTGGCCTCCCACCTGGGGCTGTGGCTCGACCTGCCCACCATCGGCGTGGCCAAGTCGCGGCTCTGCGGGCGCCACGGCGAGCCGGGGCCCGCGCGGGGTGACTGGACGCCGCTGATCGACGGCCCCGACGACGAGGTGATCGGTGCGGTGCTGCGCTCGCGGGTGGGCGTGAAGCCGCTCTTCGTCTCGCCGGGGCATCGTCTCTCTCTTGCCACGGCGCTCGACTGGGTGATCCACTGCCTCGGGCGCACCAAGCTGCCGGAGCCGACCAGGATGGCCGATCGCCTGGCCTCTCGACGAGGAAACCGGTGATTCTCTACACGATATCCAACGGCGTCTTGCGTCCCGGCGCGGGGAAGGCGGCGTCGAGGCGGGCGAGCGCTTCCTCGGTCAGCGAGATCTCGAGGGCCCTGGCGTTCTGCTCCACGTGCTCGAGGCGGGTGGCCTTGGGGATGGCGAGCACGTCGCGGGGCGCGCCCTCGCCCCGTGGCCGGATCGCCCAGGCCAGCAGCAGCTGGGTGGGGGTGATGCCGAGCGACGAGGCGATCTCGAGCACCTCGGGGTGGGTGAGCAGCTCCCGGCGCAGCTCGCCGGCCTGGGCCAGCGGGCAGTAGGCCATGGTGGGGATGCCGCGGGCGCGCTGCCAGGGCAGCAGGGCGTGTTCGATGCCCCGGGAGCCGAGGTGGTAGAGCACCTGGTTGACCGCGCACGCCTTGCCGCCGGGCAGGGCATGTAGCGCGGCCATCTCGTCCACGTCGAAGTTGGAGACGCCGAAGCGGCGGATCTTGCCCGCCTGGCGCAGCCGCTCGAAGGCCTCCAGGGTCTCCTCCAGCGGTACGCTACCCGGCCAGTGCAGCAGATAGAGGTCCAGGTGGTCGGTCCCCAGGCGTTTCAGGCTCGCCTCGCAGGCGGCGATGGCCGAGTCGCGTCCGGCGTTCCAGGGGTAGACCTTGGAGACCAGGAAGGCCTCGTCGCGCTGGCCCAGCAGCGCCTCGCCCACCACCTCCTCGGCGCCGCCGTCGGCATACATCTCGGCGGTGTCGATCAGGGTGAGGCCACGCTCCAGGCCGAGCTGCAGGGCGCGCACCTCGTCGCTGCGCGGGGCGAGCCCCTCGCCCATGTGCCAGGTGCCCTGGCCGATGGCGGGAAGCTCGACCGCAGGCTCATGGGCGGTGGCGGGCAGGGTGACAGTGGGTGACGAGATGGCGGACATCGTGGCTACTCGCGGCGGTCGGGTTTCTGCCACAATAGCAGACCGCTTTCCCCAGACCGTCTTCCCTGCTGCCACGAGAGTCCCCATGTCCGCACCCACCGAGCCCACCCCGAACCAGTCACAGGCCCTGGCCGCCACCCGCGCCTGGGTCGAGACCTTCGTGGTCGCCCGCAACGTCTGCCCCTTCGCCGGCCGCGAGGTGGCCCGCGACACCATCCGCTACGTGGCGGTGGAGGCCGGCGACTGGGAGCGCGCGCTGCTGACCCTGGTGGCCGAGTGCGAGCGCCTCGACGAGACGCCCGCCATCGAGACCACGCTGCTGGTGCTCACTCCAGGGCTCGAGGCGTTCGACGACTACCTCGACTTCCTGGCCGTGGCCGAGGCGCTGCTGGACGACCAGGGGTATGAGGGCACCTACCAGCTGGCGAGCTTCCACCCCGACTACTGCTTCGAAGGGGCCGAGGAGGAGGACGCTGCCAACTTCACCAACCGCTCGCCCTTCCCGATGCTGCACCTGCTGCGCGAAGCGGGCCTCGAGCGGGCGCTTGAGCACTATCCGGCCCCCGAGGCGATCCCCGAGCGCAACGTGGCGGCGATGCGCGAGCTGGGCACCGCGGCGCTAGCCTCGGCCCTGGCCAGGCTGCGTGACGGCAAGCGTTGAGTCGTGGCTGGCCGTTCGCGGCCGGAGAGGCTAGGCTCGAGTCTTCCCCAGACGACAGAGGAGTAGTGCCATGAGCCAGGTGAAACTCGGCGGTGAGCCGGTGGACGTTGCGGGCAGCTTTCCCGCGGTGGGCGATACGGCGCCCGCGCTGACCCTGACCAATGCCGAGCTGGCGGATGTGACCCTTGCCGACCACGCCGGTAAGCGCAAGGTGCTCAATATTATTCCCAGCGTCGATACGCCGACCTGCGCTACCTCCACCCGCCGCTTCAACGAGCTGGCGTCGCAGCTGGATAACACCGTGGTGCTGGTGGTGTCCGCCGACCTGCCCTTTGCCGCCCAGCGCTTCTGCGGTGCCGAGGGGCTGGAGAAGGTGGCGACCCTTTCTACCTTCCGCCATCCGGAATTCCGGCGCGACTGGGGCGTCGATATCAGCAGCGGACCGCTGGCCGGCCTCTGCGCGAGGGGCGTGGTGGTGCTCGACGAGAACGATCGCGTGATCCACAGCCAGCTGGTCGACGAGATCAAGGACGAGCCGGACTACGAGGCGGCGCTCGCGTCCCTCGGCTAGCGGGTGAGGGAACCGGATCGCCCGATCCATGCAGACGGCCACCCTCGGGTGGCCGCCGTCGCGTTCAGGCCTCCGCCTGGGCCGTCTGCTGGCGCCGGGCGGCGTTGACCAGGGCGCGGATCAGGCGCTGCTGGGGACGGTTGAAGATCAGCCACTCCGGGTGCCACTGCACGCCGATCAGGAAGTCGTGGTCGCGGGATTCGATGCCCTGGACCAGGCCCTCGCGGTCGCGGGCGACGATCTCGATCCCCTCGCCGGTCTCCTGCACCGCCTGATGGTGCAGGCTGTTGATGCGGCACCAGCTCACCCCCAGCAGGCGGTGGAGCTTGCTGGCGCCGACGATATCCACCGTCTTGCGCGGCAGCACCGTGCGCCGGCGCTTGAGGCCCTCGTGGGTGGTGTAGATGTCCGGGTCCAGGGTGCCGCCACGGTAGACGTTGATCAGCTGGGCGCCGCGGCAGATGCCGAGCACCGGGGTGCCCTCGGGGATGAAGCGCTCGAGCAGCTCCAGCTCCAGCTCGTCGCGCTGGGGGTCGACCCGCACGTCGAGCTGCACCTCGGCGTTGTAGAGGTGGGCCTGGATGTCATCGCCGCCGCCGATGATCAGGCCGTCGAGGTGCTCAGGCATGGGCCGCGAGGGCGACAGGCGTCGCGGGCGACCGCCGTGGCGCCACACCGCGAACCAGTCGAAGAGCCAGGCAATCTGGCTCTTGTCGTCAGAGGTGGTGATGCCGATCAGGGGGCGGGGATCGCTCACGAGGTGCCCGCCCAGCCGCGCATGCGCAGCCACAGCCTGGCCAGCAGCGAGCGGGTGTGCTTGGCCACGTAGCCGGCGCTGCGCTTGGCCAGCAGCGCCTTGTCGGCGGCCAGCTTCTCCACCTCGAGCCAGCGATTCCACTCCTTCACCGAGCCCCAGCCGGGCTCGGAGAGCCGCGCATCGGGCAGCCGGTAGTGGAAGGTCGGGCGGGCCTTGACCAGCTTGTTGTGGAACAGCTCGTGGGGAAAGTCCGGCCGCAGGTGGGCGAACAGCGGGGTCATGTCGAGCTCGCGGTTGCGGGTCGGGTTGTCCTCGAGATAGTCGCCGATCAGGGTGTCGAGATCCGGCGCATACTGGGGGTCGAGCACCTTCAGCGCATAGGGCTTGGGGAAGGGGTTGGCGTGGGGCAGCACCTCGCGAGTGATGTCCACGTCGATCTGCTCGCGCAGCCACTCGGCGGTGAGCAGGTAGGCGCGTAGGTGGTCCAGCAGGCTCTCTACCGAGAGGCTCGCCACCTCCGGGTTGAGGTGCAGGCCGAAGCCGTACAGGAGGCTTGCGTCGGTGCCCTTGGCGCCGTGCTGGCGCAGGGCGTCGAAGAGGGCATCGAGCTCCTCGAGCTCGTCCCAGGGCACTGGCGGGCAGACGATCTCGGTGGGCACCAGGCCCGTGACCACATCGCCGATCAGCTCCCGGGTGCGGGTGTGGAAGTCCACGCGCATCTGGTGGCGCTGGCGCTCCCACTCGGTGTCGTCCTTCGGCCGGGCGTCGAGCACCTCGCTGTCGGGATGGGCATACTGGGTATCGAGCTCGATGACGAAATCGCCCCAGCGGGTTCCCTGAACCTTGAGACGGTGGGGGCTCACGACCGTCAGTTCGCCGCCGAACAGCTCGCGCACCAGCTCGGCGGTGTCGCGGGGCGGCAGCCCGGCGAACTCGATCTCGACCCCGACGCGGCGGGTCTCGCCATCGGGATTGCGGGGCTCGGGTGGCGGGAGGGGCGTCATGGCGGCATCCTGTGCGTGACCGATGGGCTCATGAGGAGCCTAACATATCAGCGGCCAGCGTCGCCGACCGAACACGGAGAAACGATGTCCCTACCACTGCGCCGAAGCCTCTTCACCTGTCTGGCCTGGCTGCTGCTGCTCCTGCTGGCGCCGCCCGTTCAGGCTCAGCAGCTCGGCCTGCCGGGGCTGGTTGGCGGCGGGGAGGCCGCCGCCGAGCATGACCCCCAGGCGTTCCAGGAATCCCTCGAGCAGGTGATCGCCACCCTGGAGGACGCCGAGCGTCGCGGCCAGCTGCTGGAGGGGCTGCGCGAGCTGCAGGTGGTTCACGGCGGGGCGGTCGAGGAGGCGACCCTGGCGCCGCGTCAGGGGCTGCTCGGGGCCCTGGCCGAGACCCTGAGCGACCTGGGCGACCAGGCCGAAGCGGGGCACTCGCCCATCGACCAGTGGCAGGAGCAGCTGGAGCAGGGCTGGGAGGATCTCAGCGGCCTGGTGACCGGCACCGGCAATGCCGAGCTGATGCGTTTCCTGGTGGAGGGCGCCGTGCTGTTGGGCATCTGGGTCGGCCTGCTGGTGATCCTGATCGCCCTGGGGCGCCTGCTGGCGCGCCGCCGCGGCTGGCCGCTGGACCTGCCTCGGGACCCGCGGGCCTGGCTGCTCACCGTGCATTTCCTGCGCCGCATGCTGCCCTGGGCGCTGGCCTTCTTCCTGGTGCTGGGCATGGCGCAGCTGATCCCGGAGAGCTCCGGTCGCACCATGGCCCTGGTGGTGGCCTATATCGCCCTGTGTGGTCGTACCCTCTCGGTGGTGGTGGAGACCTTCGTCTCGGTGTTTACCCGCGGGCATCGCTTCGTGGCGGTGCAGATCCTGCAGCAGCGCGCGCTGCGGCCGCTGTTCGTGATCGGCGCGCTGATCGCGCTGGGCGATGCCTTCAACTCCGGACGCCTGACCGACCTGATCGGCGACGAGCTGGCCGGCCTGCTCTCGGTGCTGGCCAACATGCTGGCCGCGCTGCTCAGCATTCGCTTCATCCTGCGCTTCCAGCGCCCCATCCAGCACATCATCAGAAACCGCCCCTGGCGCGAGCGCCGCGACCACAGCGGCAGTGCCAGCGTGGTGGCCGTGGTCGGCAACCTGTGGCACGTGCCCGCGCTGCTGCTGGTGGGCGGCTCGCTGGTGGCGATCATCGTCACCGGCGGCGACGTGGGCACGGCGCTGGCCCGCTCGATCATCTCCGCCTCGCTGCTGGTGCTGGCGCTGGTGGTCACCGGGCTGCTGCGGCGCCACGGGGAGCGGCGCAGCAAGCGCTACCAGCGCCGCCGGATCAGCCAGTATCGCCAGCGCCTGGAGCGCTTCGGCTATGTGCTGGCCCACGCCGCTACCTGGCTGGCCTTCGCCGAGCTCTCCACCCAGGTGTGGGGCGGGTCGCTGATCGGTATCGGCCAGCAGGGGGTGGCCAGTGCGCGTATCGGCCAGGCGTTGCTGGCCATGGCCTTCACCGTGCTGCTGGCCTGGCTGGCGTGGATCTTCGCCGATACCGCCATCCAGCGCGCCATGACCAGTCCGGCGCGCACCCGCGGGCGGCGGGTCAACCAGGCCCGGGTCCAGACCATCACCCCGATGATCCGCAACATCATCTTCACCACCATCGTGATCATTGCCGCCATCGCCGGCCTGGCCAACCTCGGCGTGAACGTCACCCCGCTGCTGGCCGGTGCCGGTGTGATCGGCCTGGCCATCGGCTTCGGCGCCCAGACCCTGGTGCAGGACCTGATCACCGGCATCTTCATCATCATCGAGGACGCGCTGGCGGTGGACGATTTCGTCGAGATCAACGGCCACATGGGCACGGTGGAGGGGCTGGCCCTGCGCACCGTGCGCCTGCGCGATCTGGACGGGGTGCTCCATATCGTCACCTTCAGCCGCATCTCCTCGATCCACAACATGTCGCGCCAGTTTGGCATCGCCCTGATGCGCATCCGCATCCCCCATGAGATGAAGATCGACGATGCCATCAGCCTGATGCAGGAGACCGCCCAGGCGCTGCGCCAGGATCCGATGATGCGCCACTACATCTGGTCGCCGCTGGAGATGCAGGGCATCCAGGCCTTCGAGGAGGGCTGCCCGGTGCTGCGCATGCGCTTTCGCACCGCCCCCGAGATGCAGTGGGACGTGGCCCGCGCCTTCAATCTGTTGCTCAAGCAGCGCATGGAGGAACAGGGCCTCGACCTGGCTATGCCGCGCCTCAACATCAGCATGCAGGGCCGCGGCGGCGGCCGCCTGGACGGCAGCGACGAGGGCATCGCCCGGGCCACCGAGTCCGCCGGTGCCCTTCGCGACGCCGCCGGGCGCGAGCCCGGTGAGGCCCTGGTGGCTGACCCCGAGGGCGATACCAACCCCCGCGGTGCCTCACCGGATCCCGGCCAATGATCAGCGTGGATCGCGCGGATGCGCTCTCCCTGCGCATCTCCCGGGTGCTGCAGGAGGAGACCTCCCACCAGCTGGATCTCTACCTGTTCGTGCCCGGGGAGCTGGGGCTCGGTCCCCAGGTGCTCGCCGAGGAGGCCTTCTACCACGCGGCGATCCACGTCAAGCGCACCTACTACAGCGACCGCTATCGGCTGCCGCTGGTGCTCAGCCGGCTGGCTGAACGGGGGCGCCTCGACCCGGCGCAGTACCGCCTAGGGATGAGCCTCTACGCCTACCAGTACGTGGTGGCCCTCGAGGGCTCCAACCAGCCGCTGCTGGACGCCGCCCGTCGGGTGCGCCGGGCCGAGAAGGCCGCCGCCGGCAAGGAGAAGGGTGCTGTCGGCAAGGAGAAGGGGGCGAGCGGCAAGGAGAGCGCCCCGGCTGCCAGGGAGAGGCCCGCACCCGGCACGCCGAGCGCCCAGGCCGCCAACGACACGCACAAGCCCGCCGGCGGCCAGGCGAAGGAGCGCGAGGGGCAGAAGGAGGAGGCCTCCCTGGAGACGCGGCTGGAGGAGCACGCCGAGCTTGCCACCGGGATCCTCAAGCGGCTGCGTCGCCAGGAGCCCGCCGAGGAGAGCCTCAGCCGCTACTACGTCACCATCGACAACTATCTCTCCTGGTTCACCGAGCAGCGCCTGCTGGCGCTGGTGGCCAGCCTGCCGCGCGGCCCGCGCTTCCGGCAGATCCGCGAGCGCCTGATCACGATCTGCCGGGACGAGGGGGCGTACCGCGAGGCCCAGGAGTACAACTCCGAGCGGGTGACCCGGGACCCGACGCGGATGTCCAACAAGATGCGCCTGCTGCGCCGGCTGATCGAGTACCCGGTGACCCTCAAGCAGAAGACCCAGGAGCTCGGCGGGGGGGAGCAGAAGGCGGTCAAGGCGCTGGCCACCGCGGTGGTGATGGTGTTCGTCTCGCTGGGGCTCTTGCGGGTGCGTGACGCCCTGTCCGATATCACAGCGCTCTTCGTGCTGGCCATGGCGGTGATCTATGCCCTGCGCGAGGTGTTCAAGGACGACCTGCGCAACACCCTGTGGCGCCTCCTGCGCCGGGGACGGCCCAAGTGGCGGCGCCAGTACCTGGACCCCACCCGCAACGTGACGGTGGGCCACCAGCTCGAGTGGTTCGACTATCAGCGTTTCCTCAAGCTGGACGAGGAGATCCAGCGGGTACGCAAGCGTAACGTGGCCCAGCGCGAGGAGGTGGTGCTGCACTATCGCTCCCGCTCGCGGATGTCACCGACGCGCTTCCTCAGCGGCTACGAGCACACCCGCGAGACCCTGACCCTGGACCTCTCGCCGCTGGCGCGGCTGATGGACAAGGGCAGCCACCGGGTCTACCGGCTGGAGGAGGGGCAGGTGGTGCGCGAGGAGGTGGAGAAGCGCCATCTGATCAACCTTGTGATTCGCGAGGTGCAGGGCGACCGGCCGCCGACCCTGCAGCGCTGGAAGGTAGTGATGAGCCGTTCGCGGATCGTCGACGTGGAGCGGGTCCATGCCGAGGGGGCGGGCCAGGCAGACTGAACCGGGGCAAGGGTTGAAACGGCGTCCAGCAAACCCGGCCCCGGTCAATGCGTCGCCGCCGGCAAGTTGCTATCTTCAGGGTGTATTCCCATAAATCCGTGGAGAACGCCCGATGCAAGCTGCAGATGTCATGACCCAGAACGTCGTCACCGTGTCGCCGGACAGCGAGGTGCGCGAGATCGCCAGCCTGCTGCTGGAGCACGGCATCAGCGCGGTCCCCGTCGTGGATGATGGTGGCAAGGTGCTCGGCATCGTCAGCGAGGGTGACCTGATGCGCCGGGTGGAGAACGACACCGCGCGCCGCAAGTCCTGGTGGCTGAAGCTGTTCGCCGGCCACGACGCCGCCGATTACGTGAAGTCCCACGGTCGCCGTGCCCACGAGATCATGACCAAGGACCCGATCACCATCGCAGGCGACATGCCGCTGCACAAGATCTCGCGGCTGCTCGAGAAGCATCACATCAAGCGGGTGCCGGTGGTTCAGGAGGGCAAGCTGGTGGGCATCGTCAGCCGCTCCAACCTGCTGCGCGGCTTCTCCGTGGTGGCCACCGAGGCCAGCGTGACCGCGGATGACCGCGAGATCCGCGAGGCCATCCTCAAGGAGGTCGACGCCAACACCGGCGTGCTGGTCGACCGGATCAACGTCATGGTCTCCGACGGCAAGGTGCAGCTGTGGGGCCTGGTCGAGAACCAGCAGGAGAAGATGGCCGTGCAGGTGGCCGCCGAGAATACCGCGGGCGTCAAGGAGGTCGACAACAACCTCGGCTTCGTGCCGCGCGGCGTCGGCAGCCTCTGAGGCTCGGCGCGGCTCCGGCGCGCAACGCAAGCACGAGCTAAACAAGCACGAACTACGCAAATACGAGCTACGCAAACACGAGAGGGGCGGCCAGTTGGCCGCCCCTCTTCTTATGGTGGGCTTTGTCGTTGCAGGCTGGCCCTATCAGGCCTCGCCGGGGGGTACCGGTTGCGCCCGGGCGATGGTCTCGAGGGCACCGCGCAGGTGGGCCAGGCTGCGCTCGCGGTCGTGGAGCTTCTCCAGGCCGAACAGGCCGATGCGGAAGGTCAGGAAGCCCTCGCCCTCGTCGCACATCAGCTGCACGCCGCCGGCCACCTGCAGGCCCGCCTCGGCAAACTTGCCGACCAGGCCGGCGTCATCGGTGTAGCTGACCACCACGCCGGGGGCCTCGAAGCCGGGGGCCGCCACGCTCCGATAGCCGAACTCTGCCAGCAGCTCGCGGACGCCGTCGCCCAGCGCCTGCTGCTCGTCGCGCACCTTCTCCAGGCCATAGGCCTCTATCTCGACCATCACGTCGCGAAGCGTCACCAGCCCGTCGGTGGGCAGGGTGGCGTGGTAGGCGTGGCCGCCGCCCTCGTAGGTTTCCATGATGGTGAGCCACTTCTTGAGGTCGCAGGCGAAGCTCGAGCTGGTGGTGTCGTCGATGACCTCGCGGGCCTGGCGCGAGAGCATCACCATGGCGCAGCAGGGCGAGGCGCTCCAGCCCTTCTGGGGGGCGCTGACCAGCACATCGACGCCGAGGTCCTGCATGTCGACCCAGATGGCGCCGGAGGCGATGCAGTCGAGCACCAGCAGGCCACCCTCCTGATGGATGGCATCGGCCACCTGGCGGATGTAGTCGTCGGGCAGGATGATCCCCGCGGCGGTCTCCACGTGGGGCATGAAGATGATGTCCGGCTGCTGGTCGCGGATCGCCTCGATCACCTCCTCGATGGGCGCCGGGGCGAAGGGCGAGGCGGGGCTGCTCTCGTCGAGGCGGCGCGCCTTGAGCACGTTGATATCGGCCGGGATGCGGCCCATCTCGAGGATCTGGCTCCAGCGGTAGCTGAACCAGCCGTTGCGGATCACCAGGCAGCGCCGCTCCTTGGCGAACTGGCGCGCCACCGCCTCCATGCCGAAGGTGCCGCTGCCGGGCA
Source organism: Halomonas sp. A11-A (assembly GCF_003182195.1). Lineage (GTDB taxonomy): Bacteria > Pseudomonadota > Gammaproteobacteria > Pseudomonadales > Halomonadaceae > Halomonas > Halomonas alkalicola. Next base: position 421,854 of record NZ_QGTM01000001.1, on the reverse strand, counting down.
CGATCACCGCACTGTGGGCGTGGTAGACCCGCTTGAGCTGGCCGGAGATATCGCGCATCACCTCCTGGAAGCGGGAGGACATGTGGTTCAGGGCGCGGTCGGTATAGACCACCGAGTATTCGAGCAGACCATCGGGGTCGACGTCGGGAAGCAGGCCGGGCATCTCGTTCTCCGTGTTGGTTCCAGCCTTGCGCGGCAAGGCCGCGGGTACCTCAAGCATATTCCCATTGCCGGGCCGGGGCCAGCCGTGGCGACGCGCCCCGGGCCCGCCTCAGCCGCCCTGGGCGGCCTGGATGGCGGTCAGGGCGATGGTGTAGACGATGTCATCGACCAGCGCCCCGCGGGAGAGGTCGTTCACCGGCTTATTGAGGCCCTGCAGCATGGGGCCGACGCTGACCACCCGGGCGCTGCGCTGCACCGCCTTGTAGGTGGTGTTGCCGGTGTTGAGGTCGGGGAAGACGAACACCGTGGCGCGCCCGGCCACCGGGGAGTCCGGCGCCTTCTGGCGGCCGACGCTCTCGATGGCGGCGGCGTCGTACTGCAGCGGGCCGTCGATCAGCAGTTCGGGTGCCCGTTCCCGGGCCAGGCGGGTGGCCTGACGCACCTTCTCCACGTCGGCGCCGGAGCCGGACTCCCCGGTGGAGTAGCTGATCATTGCCACCCGCGGCTCGATGCCGAAGGCCTGGGCGGAGCGGGCGCTCTGGATGGCGATCTCCGCCAGGGTCTCGGCATCCGGGTCGGGATTCACCGCGCAGTCGCCGTAGACCACCACCTGCTCGGGCAGCAGCATGAAGAAGATCGAGGAGACCTGGCGGTAGCCCGGGGCGGTCTTGATCAGCTGGAAGGCCGGGCGCACGGTGTTGGCGGTGGTGTGGATGGCGCCGGAGACCAGCCCATCCACCTCGTCCAGGGCCAGCATCATGGTGCCGAGCACCACGTTATCCTGGAGCTGGGCCTCGGCGGTGAGTGCGTTCACCTTGCCGGCGCGCCTCTCCACCATGGGCGCCACGTAGCGCGCCCGGATGCTGTCCGGGTCGATGATCTCGAGCCCCTTGGGCAGCTCGATGCCGCGCTGGCGGGCCACCTCCATGATCTCCTCGCGCTTGCCCAGCAGCACACAGCGGGCGATGCCGCGACGCTGGCAGATGGCGGCGGCCTCCACGGTGCGCGGCTCGCTGCCCTCGGGCAGGATGATACGCCGGTCCGCCTGCTGGGCCAGCTTGACCAGCTGGTGGCGGAAGGCGGAGGGGGAGAGGCGGCGGGTATAGCCGCGGCTCAGGTGGTCCTTGAGCCACTGCAGATCGATATGGGCGGCCACGAAGTTGGCCACCCGCTCGGCGCGCTCGAAGTCGTCGATGGGGATGTCGTTGCCCATCTGGCCGAGGTTCTTGGCGGTGGTGAAGCTGTCGGTGTCGACGCTGATCACCGGCAGTCCGGTCTTCAGCGCCGGGCGGCACATCTCGATCATGTTGTCGCCGGGGATGAAGCCGTTGGTGAGCAGGACGCCGGCCAGGGGCACGCCGTTCATGGTGGCCAGGGCCGAGGCCAGCACCACGTCGTCGCGATCGCCGGAGGCCACCACCAGCCCGCCGGGCTTGAAGATGTGCAGGGCGTTGGAGGCGCTACGCGCGCAGAGGCTGGTGGAAAGCACCCGCCGCTCGGGTTCCCCCTCGTTGAGGAAGCGGGCTCCCAGGGCGCGGGCCACGTCCAGCACCCGCGGGGCGGAGAGCGCCGGGGCGTAGGGCACCATGCCGATCAGGTGGAAGCGTTCGGTGGCGAGCGCGGGGGAGTGACGGCGCAGCTCGGCGAGCAGGGCCTCCTCCAGGGCCGGCGCGGCGGTACCGGGGGCCAATCCACTGGCGTCCTCGCCCCCGGGCATGTTGTGCATGCGCATCAGGATGCAGCCCAGGGTGCGGGCCGAGCCGACCCCGCCGAAGGCCCGGGCGTGCATGTCGAGCTGCTCGGCCAGCGCCTGGGGATCGGCCAGGTCGCCGCTGCCCACTAGGATGATCCGGGCGTTCAGCGCGTGGGCCAGCTGGGCATTGACCTGGGCGGCGTAGCTGGCGTGGCGCGTCGGCACCAGCCCCTCCATTACCAGCAGCTCCGGGGCGCCGTCCGGGAAGGCCTCGAGGGCGGCCTCCTGGAGCTCCACCACCTGCTCCATCAGCACGTCGAGGCGGTCCTGGCGCAGCAGGCGCTCCATCTCGGACTGGGGGATCGGCGCCGGCGGGCGCAGCCCCAGGGTACTGTTGACCAGGGCGCAGGAGCGGTCCGGCCCCGAGCCGTTGAGCTCGTCCTGGCGCAGCGGCTTGAGGAAGCCGGCCTTGAGGCCGATGGTGTCCAGCGCCTGGATCAGGCCCAGGCAGGCCGAGGTGAGGCCGGCGCCCTCGCCGGTGGGCACCAGCAGGATGGCCTGGGGAGCGGGGCGGGCGGGGCGGGGCGTCATCGGGCGGTCTCTCCCAGCAGCTGGCGGGTCTCGTCGGCGATGCGGCCCTCCTCGTCGGTGGGGATCACCCACAGGGCGGGGCGGTTCGGGGCCGGCGCGTCGATGCGGCCCTCGTGGCCGCGAATCGTCTCGCGGTTGGCCTCGGGGTCCAGGGCGAGGCCGAAGTGGGGCAGCAGCGCCACCACCTGCTCGCGCACCCGTGGCGAATTCTCGCCGATGCCGCCGGTGAAGACGATGCCGTCCAGGCGGGGCAGGGCGCAGGAGAGGGCGGCCAGGGACTTGGCGATGCGGTAGCAGAACACCTCCACGGCGAGTGCCGCGCCGGCGTGGCCCGCCTCGGCGGCGGCCTCCAGCTCGCGCATGTCGTTGGAGAGCCCGGAGAGCCCGAGCAGGCCGCTACCTCGGTTGAGGACATCGTTGATGCGCTCGAGGGACCAGCCCAGCTCGCGGGCCAGGTGGGCGTGCAGCCCGGGGTCGACGTCGCCGCTGCGGGTGCCCATGACGAGCCCCTCCAGCGGGGTGAGGCCCATGCTGGTGTCGAGGCTCTGCCCCTGCCACACCGCGGCGGTGGAGCAACCGTTGCCCAGGTGGGCGGTCAGCCAGCCGCCTTCGATGCCGGCGAGGGCATCGGCGCGCGCGCTCACGTAGGCATGGCTGGTGCCGTGGAAGCCGTAGCGGCGGATGCCGTGCTCGCGATAGAGCGCCTCGGGCAGGGCATAGCGGTAGGCGCGGGGCGGCAGGCTCTGGTGGAAGGCGGTATCGAAGACCGCCACCTGGGGCAGTTCGGCAAACAGCGCGCGGGTGGCGGCGACCCCCTGGAGGTTGGCCGGGTTGTGCAGCGGCGCGAGCGCGCTGGTGGCCTCGATGGCGGCCACCACCTCATCGTCGATCAGCGCGGCGCGGGTGAACTGCTCGCCGCCGTGGACGATGCGGTGCCCCACGGCGCCGGGCCGGCGCCCCTCCAGTCCCTCGAGGATCGCGGCGAGAGCCTCGACGTGGCCGGCGTCACCCAGGTCGCGGGTGAAGGCCTCGCCGCGGCTGTCGACGCCCTTGAGGCGGGCATCGCCGCTGCCCAGCCGCTCGGCCAGGCCGGTCAGGCGCGGCTGGTCGGCAGCCGCCGGCACCAGCGCATACTTGATGGAGGAGGACCCGCAGTTGATCACCAGCACCGGCTCGTTCATCGACGCCTCTTGTGGGATGGAGGGTGAGAGAAGGTTTGGACTTTAGTCTAACATGAGGCCGCCGCCGGTGGTCGCCTCTCGGCTTGACGCCCATCATGATGTGCTGCCCTTGTCCCCTACACTCTGCATGGAAGCCGTGACATGTCGACCCCCTCTGGCGCTTCGGTGGCCCCCGCTCCTTTCCCGCGGCCCCTCGCCCTGGCCCTGATGTGCGGCCTCGCCACCCTGTTTGCCGCCAACCACGTGGCCGCCCGGGTCGCCTTCGATGCCGGTGCCGGCCTGCTGCTGGCCATCGTGCTGCGCTCCGGCGTGGCCGCCCTGGCACTGGCGGCGCTGGTGGTGTTCCAGCGCAAGTCGTGGCGACTGCCCGCAGGCTCCGGACGCTGGCAGCTGGCGGTGGGCCTGCTGGTGGCGGTGCAGAGCCTCTGCCTCTATTCGGCGGTGGCGCGCATTCCGGTGGTGGTGGCGCTGCTTTTGATGAACACCCTGCCGATCCAGCTGGCGCTGCTCTCCTGGGCGCTGGGGGGGCCGCGGCCGACGGCGCGGGCGACGCTGGTCATGGGTGTGATCCTCATCGGCCTGGTGGTGGTGCTGGACGTGCCGACCTGGCTCGCCGACCCCGGGGCCATGGGACCGGACTGGTTCGCCGGGGTGGCCTTCGGCCTGGCCGCCGCCACCGCCTTCTCCTGCGCCCTGTGGATCACCGAACACCGCCTGGCCGGCGTCGGCAGCACCCTGCGCAGCCTGCTGACCATGCTCACCGTGCTGGCGGCCATGGTCATCGCCGGGGGCCTGGGGCTCGTGCCGGGCGGCATGGCGCCGCCCCAGTCGCTGGCCGGCTGGACGGGGCTCGCGCTGCTGACGCTCTGCTATGCGCTGGCCTTCTCGGTGCTCTTCATCACGGTGCCCAGGCTCGACATGGCGCGCAACGCCCCGGCCATGAACATGGAGCCGGTGGCCGCTCTGGTGCTCGGCTACCTGGTGCTGGGTCAGGCGCTGACTCCGGTGCAGCTCCTCGGCGGCGGCATCGTGGTGGCTGGCGTCGTGGCGCTGGGGCTCTCCCGGCGGGCCTGAAGGAGGCGAAGAGGCTCAGCCGAGGCCGGCGATCACCCGCAGCGCCGCGGGCTCGACGCGCAGCGTCATCTCGCGGAAGTGGCCCAGGGACTCGCCGTCGGCGGTCACCCGGTGCCCATGGGGCATGGCGATGCGGCACGTCGTTGGTTGGCGCACCAGCACGCTGTCGTTGTCCTCCGGTGTATGGCCGCGCAGGCGGGTGATCACGAAGGTCATCAGCAGTTGCCACCAGGGGCGCGGGCGCACCGCCACCAGGGTCAGGCGGCCATCCCGGGGCGAGGCGCCGGGCACCCTGAAGCCGCCGCCGAAAAAGGCCCCCGAGGCGATGGCCAGCGACAGCCAGCGCTCCTCGAGGGGCGCGTCGTCGGCCTCCAGGCGCGCGAGGAAGCCACGCAGCAGGCCGAGGTGACGCAGCTGGGGCAGCACGGCGGCGTAGCTGAAGCGCCCCAGCCAGCGCTTCAGGCGCGGCGATGCCTGGGTGGCCGGCAGGGTACCGAGGCCCACATGCACCACGTTGAGGAACAGCCGGTCATTGAGCCAGCCGACATCCAGCCGCGCCGTCGGCCCGCGGGCCACCAGCGCACAGAGGGCGTCGGGGTCCTCGGGCAGCGCCAGGTTGCGGGCGAAGTCGTTGGCAGTGCCGGAGGGGAGCACGCCGAGGATGGCGTCCCGTGCCAGGCAGACCCTGGCCACCCGGTTCACCGAGCCGTCTCCGCCGGCCACCAGCACGGTGTCGCCGGGCGCGAGCTCCGCCTCCCACCCCTGGTCGGCGATATCGCGCACTTCCGGCGCCGCGATGCCGGCGCGTGCCAGGCGGGGCCGCCAGAAGTCGGCGCCGCGGGCGCCGCTGCCGGCTCGGGTGTTGACGATCAGCCAGTGACGCATGCGGGGTCCTCGGTGGCGTGGAGGCACCAGTATAGCCGGGCGGGAGAGGGTGGTGGCATGTCGCCGGGCGGCGACGGCACATAGCGCAAGGTTGCACATTTGTCCCTTGATCCTTGGTCGAATCGGGACCACACTTCGGGGTGTTGCAGAACGGTGTTCACTAACCAGGAGGATGCCATGAAGACCCTGACGCTTGCTGCCATCACGACCGCCCTGTTCGCCGCCGGCATCACCGGTGCCCAGGCCCAGCAGACCTTCTATCCCCAGGCCTACATCGGTGGCGACGCCATGTTCTGGGAGCTCGACCGCGACCGTGGGCCCGATCGCGACAGCGTCGGCCTGCGCTTGCGTGGCGGCGCCCAGATCAACGACTACTTCGCCGTGGAGGGCCATCTGGGCGGTGGCGGCTCCGACGGCGGGGCCGAGCTGGACTACCTGATCGGCGCCTACGCCAAGGGTATCCTGCCGGTGGCGCCGGAGTTCCGTCTCTACGGCCTGGCCGGCTTCACCGAGGTGGATTTCAACATCGACCGCGAGAGCGGCTTCTCCTACGGGGCCGGCGCCGAGTTCGACGTGGCCCCCAACCTGTCGGTGGGCGCGGACTACATGCGCTACCTGGACAAGTCCCGCTACAACTTCGATGCGGCAAGCGTGGGTCTTCGCTACCGCTTCTGATCCGCGACGACGGCGGTTCCCGGCGCCCCGAGGCTTATCGCCTCGGGGCGCTCTTTTTTGGTGCATGGTCCTGCGCCACAGGGGGGCGAGATAGGAGCGCTGGGGCTGCCATCCCCATCGTTTATGCGACCTGGCATGTCCTGTGCAAGGAACTGAGTGACCCTCTTGCCTGGGAGCTGCCATGACCGATTCATCTGGAACCTTTTCTGGAAAGGCGCCGGCCGCCGGCCTCGATGCCGCCCTGACGCCGCGGCTGCTGTTTACCGACCTGGACGGCTCGCTGCTCGACCACCACAGCTACGACTGGCAACCCGCCAGGCCCTGGCTTGCGCGGCTCAGGCAGTTGGGCGTGCCGGTGATTCCGGTGACCAGCAAGACCCGCAGCGAGATCGTGCCGCTGCGCCGGGAGCTGGGGCTGACCGATACCCCCTTCGTCGCCGAGAACGGCGCCGTGGTGGGGCTGCCGCCGGCCTGGTGCCATGCGCGCGTCGACCGCCTCGGCCCCGATGGGCTCGGCATCCGCACCCTGGGGGTGGACATCGGCTTCGTCCGCAAGCGCCTGGCGGTGTGGCGCGAACGTCTCGGGGTCCGCTTCACCACCATGAGCGAGATGGCCCTCGACGAGCTCGTCGCCTTCACCGGCCTGCCCGAGCCCGAGGCCCGCCTGGCGCGGATGCGCGAGGGCAGCGAGCCGCTGATCTGGGAGGGGGACGAGGCGCGCCTCGAGGGCTTCCGCGAGGGGCTTGCCGGCGACGGCCTGCAGCTGGTGCGGGGCGGGCGCTTCTGGCACGCCACCGGCGAGACCCACAAGGGCAACGCGGTGAGCTGGCTGATCTCCCGCTTCGAGGCGCTGCGCGGCCGGCGGCCGCTGACCCTGGCCCTGGGCGACGGCCCCAACGACATCCCCATGCTGGAGGCGGTGGACCAGGCGGTGGTGATCCGCGGCTGCCATGGCCTGGAGGTATTGCCGGACCAGCCATCGCTCTACCGCAGCGAGGCGACGGGACCTGCCGGCTGGGCCGAGGGGGTGGCCTACTGGTGGGGGCGAGCCGACCGCCGGGTGATTCCGGCGGCACTGCGTGAGACCGTCGAGGCGGCCGAGGAGGCAGCGGTATGAGTGACTTCCATCAGAACGGCATCATCACCGACTTCCACAACCTGACCCGGCGGCCGGTGGCGGCGCTGGAGGCGGAGCTCTGCGAGTTCGGCCGTCGTCGGCCCATGAGCCTGATCCTGCCGTCGCTCTTCTCGGAGCTAGAGGGGCCGGCGCTGTCGCGCATCGTTGAGGCGCTGGCCGAGGTGCCCTACCTGGCCGAGGTGGTGATCGGGCTCGACCGGGCCGACCGCGAGCAGTTCCTGCACGCCCGCAAGTTCTTCGCCCGCCTGCCCCAGCGCCATCGCATCCTCTGGAACGATGGCCCACGCCTGCGCGCCCTGGATGCCGAGCTGGAGGAGCACGGCCTCTCGCCCCAGGAGCCCGGCAAGGGGCGCAACGTCTGGTTCTGCGCGGGCTACGTGCAGGCCTCGGCCCGCGGTGCGGTGGTCGGGCTCCACGATTGCGATATCCTCACCTACGACCGGGGCCTACTGGCACGGCTCTTCTACCCGGTGGCCCACCCCCACTTCAACTACGAGTTCTGCAAGGGCTACTACCCGCGCATCGCCGACGGCAAGCTCAACGGGCGGGTGTCGCGGCTGATGGTCACGCCGCTGCTGCGGGCGCTCAAGCAGATGCACGGGCCGCTGCCCTACCTCCAGTACCTGGACAGCTACCGCTATCCGCTCTCCGGTGAGTTCGCCATGCGCGCCGAGGTGCTCGACGGCATCCGCATCCCCGCCGACTGGGGCCTTGAGATCGGCGTGCTCTCGGAGGTGCACCGCAACCACTCGACCAAGCGGCTCTGCCAGGTGGACCTGGCCGACGCCTACGACCACAAGCACCAGCCGGTCTCGGAGGCGGACGCCTCGGCGGGGCTCAACCGCATGAGCCTGGACATCGCCAAGGCGCTCTACCGCAAGCTGGCCACCCAGGGGGTGACCTTCAGCGCCGAGGGGTTCCGCACCCTCAAGGCCACCTACTACCGCCTCGCCCTGGACCTGATCGAGGCCTACCACCACGACGCGGTGATGAACGGCCTCGCCCTGGACCGCCACGCCGAGGAGCGCGCCGTGGAGCTGTTCGCCGCCAACCTGCTGGAGGCGGGCAACGTCTTCCTCGACACTCCCGGCGAGCGCCCCTTCATTCCCAGCTGGAACCGGGTGCGCTCGGCGATTCCCGACCTCCTGAGCCGCCTCCACGAGGCCGTGGAGGCCGACAATCGTGGCGAGGTGTAGTCGGGTTGGTCCATGGCGGCACACGATAGCGAGAGGCCTGTCGCCGTAATAGCCTCGAGCCGATCTTGCGATCACTCAGGGCGTCTGGACCAGCCACAGGGTGCGGTAGGGGGCGAGGCTCTCCACCGGCGTCCAGGGCCGATTCTCCAGCAGATCGAACCACTCCCCCGCGGCCAGCGCCGCCACCGCCAGTGGCTGGCGCCGATCGCTGACGTTATGGATCGCCAGCAGGCGTCTGCCGTCGGCCAGCGGGCCGCGTTCCACCACCAGCAGCGCCGGCGGTGCGGGCAGCACCCGCTGGGGGGCGTCGGGGTGAAAGCAGGGCTCGCGGCGGCGGATGGCCAGGCGTCGCTTCAGCGCCAGGAAAATCACCCGGGTGGGGCTGTGGCGGCTGTCGAGCAGCTCGTCGAGCTCGTCCAGCTGCCAGCGGCGGCGGTTGATGGAGCGCAGCCGGCCGCTGCGCTCCACGCCTTCCAGGTCGTTGAGGGTGCCGGTCAGGCAGTGCAGGTAGAGCGCCGGGATGCCCTGCAGGGCCAGCATCAGGTGCTGGCTGCACAGGAACCGCTCGATCTGCCAGGGGTCCCGGCCGCGCCGGGTGCCCTGCATGGCATCGAACCAGGTGATGTTGATCTCGTAGGGCGCGTCCTCGCCGTCGGGGTGCTTGCGCATGCTGACGAAGCCGCCGAAGCGATGCATCAACTCCAGCAGCGCTTCGATCTCGTGGGGGGGCAGCCAGCCCTCCAGGGGGCGCACGCCGATGCCGTCGTGGCTGGCGGTGAAGTTGAGGTAGCTGCAGCCGGGCGGCAGCTCGGGCAGGCTGTCGAGCCAGCTGGCCAGCAGGGTGGCGTCGCCGCCGGTGAGGGTGTGCAGCAGCAGCGGCGGCAGCGGGAACTGGTAGACCAGATGCGCCTCGTCGGGTGGAGCGGGTAGGCGTTCTAAACCGAAGTAGCTGAGGTTCTCGTGGTGGGGCACGTTGGTCTCGGTGAGCAGCAGGGTGCCCGGCGCCACGTGATCCACCACGGCGCGCAGCAGGCGCACCACCTCGTGGGTCTCGGGCAGGTGGATGCAGGGGGTGCCCACCCGCTTCCACAGGTAGGCGATGGCGTCGAGGCGGACGATGCGGGCGCCCTGGCCGAGGTAGAAGAGCAGGATGCCGATGAACTCCAGCAGCACGTCCGGGTTGGCGAAGTTCAGGTCGATCTGGTCCTCGGAGAAGGTCGCCCAGAGGTGGCGGGTGCCGCGGCGGGTGGGTACCGGCACCAGCAGCGGCGAGCTGCGCGGGCGTACCACCGCCGAGAGGTCGGTCTCCGGGTCCATCTCGATGAAGTAGTCGCGGCCCGGCTGGCTGCCGGTCAGGTAGTCGACGAACCACAGCGACTCCCGGGAGACGTGGTTGAGCACCAGGTCCACCGCCAGGTCGCGCCGCTCGGCCAGGGCTCGCACCTGGGGCCAGTCGCCCAGCGCCGGGTCCACCTCCCGATAGTGGATCACCGAGAAGCCGTCGTCGCTGCTCCAGGGGAAGAAGGGCAGCACATGCAAGCCGCTGAAGGTGTCGGGCAGCCGGGTATCGAGGAAGTCCCCCAGCACCGCGAGGGGCGGGCGCTCGCCGTCGAGCAGGCTGTCGCCGTAGCTGATCAGCCACTGGTCGCGCTCGCTCCACAGCGGCACGCGGGTCTTATCCTGGGAGGGGGCCGGCGGCGCCTGATGGGCCAGCAGCGCCGTGAGCCGGCGCAGCACCTCATCGGCGCGGGGGCCGTAGAGCATCGCCAGGTGCTCACGGGCGCGGCGCTGAAAGGCCGCGGCGTCCAGCGGCGTGGCCAGGGAGGGGGTGAAGGTCGGACGGTCGGGCATGGTCGGACACCTGTCGGATCGGGCATTACCCGATCCATGCAGGGAGCGTGCCAGCCTGGCGGCATCCGCTGACGCAGCTCGCCGGCCCGGGGGCCGGCGAGATCCGTTCAGGTGGGCGGTGGAGGCATCACACCTCCTGGTAGAGCCGGCCGCCGGTCTCCCGGAACTTCTCCGCCTGTTCCTCCATGCCCTTCATCACCGCCTCCTGATCGCCATCGAGGCCGTTATCCCGAGCATAGTCTCGCACCTCCTGGCTGATCTTCATGGAGCAGAACTTGGGGCCGCACATGGAGCAGAAGTGGGCCACCTTGGCGGAGTCCTTGGGCAGGGTCTCGTCGTGGTACTCCCGGGCGGTGTCCGGGTCCAGGCCGAGGTTGAACTGGTCCTCCCAGCGGAACTCGAAGCGCGCCTTGGAGAGGGCGTTGTCACGCCGTTGCGCAGCGGGATGGCCCTTGGCCAAGTCGGCGGCATGGGCGGCGATCTTGTAGGTGATGATGCCGGTCTTGACGTCGTCCTTGTTGGGCAGGCCGAGGTGCTCCTTGGGCGTGACGTAGCAGAGCATGGCGCAGCCGTACCAGCCGATCATCGCAGCACCGATACCGGAGGTGATGTGGTCGTAGCCCGGCGCAATATCGGTGACCAGCGGGCCCAGGGTATAGAAGGGCGCCTCGTCGCAGTACTCGAGCTGCTTGTCCATGTTCTCTTTCACGAGATGCATGGGCACGTGGCCGGGGCCTTCGATCATCACCTGGACGTCGTGCTTCCAGGCGATCCTGGTCAGTTCGCCCAGGGTCTTGAGCTCGGCCATCTGCGCCTCGTCGTTGGCGTCGGCCACCGAGCCGGGGCGCAGGCCGTCACCCAGCGAGAAGGCCACATCATACTTCTTGCAGATCTCGCAGATCTCCTCGAAGTGCTCGTAGAGGAAGCTCTCCTGGTGATGGTAGAGACACCACTTGGCCATGATCGAGCCACCGCGGGAGACGATGCCGGTGACGCGCTTGGCGGTGAGCGGCACGTAGCGCAGCAGCACGCCGGCGTGGATGGTGAAGTAGTCCACGCCCTGCTCGGCCTGCTCGATCAGAGTGTCGCGGAACACCTCCCAGGTGAGGTTCTCGGCCACGCCGTTGACCTTCTCCAGCGCCTGGTAGATCGGCACCGTACCGATCGGCACCGGCGAGTTGCGGATGATCCACTCGCGGGTCTCGTGGATGTTCTGGCCGGTGGAGAGGTCCATGATGGTGTCCGCACCCCAGCGGATGCCCCAGGTCATCTTGTCGACCTCCTCCTCGATGGAGGAGGTGACCGCCGAATTGCCCAGGTTGCCGTTGATCTTCACCAGGAAGTTGCGGCCGATGATCATCGGCTCCGACTCCGGGTGGTTGATGTTGCAGGGGATGATGGCGCGGCCGGCGGCCACTTCGGCGCGTACGAACTCCGGGGTGATCTCCTCCGGCAGGCGGGCGCCGAAGCTCTGGCCCGGGTGCTGGTGGCCGAGGATGCGCTCGACCTCGGCGGTGCCCAAGGCCTGGCGGCGCTGGTTCTCGCGGATGGCGATGAACTCCATCTCCGGGGTAATGATGCCCTGGCGGGCGTAGTGCAGCTGGGTAACGTTCTTCCCTTCCTTCGCGCGGCGTGGGGTGCGGGTCAGGTCGAAGCGCAGCTGGGCGAGCGTCGGGTCGTTGGCGCGGCGCTTGCCGTATTCGCTGGTGGGGCCGTCGAGGAACTCGGTGTCGCCTCGCTCCTCGATCCAGGCGCGGCGCAGCTCGGGCAGGCCGCGGCGCAGGTCGATCTCGGCCGCCGGGTCGGTGTAGGGGCCGGAGGTGTCGTAGACCAGCAGCGGCGGGTTCTCCTCATCGGCACCGGAGGTCCTGGTGGGCGAGAGCGAGATCTCGCGGAAGGGCACGCGGATATCGGGGCGTGACCCCTCCACATAGATCTTGCGCGAGCCGGGCAGGGGCTGGATGGCGGCCTCGTCGACGCGGGCGGTCTCGGCGAGGAAGTGGGCGGTCTTGCTCATGATGTCGGTCTCCCCAGGGGATTGTGGTGTTGTCAGGGAGGACAGGTGGGAGGGACAGGGGCCGCCGTGTGCTGTATACCGGGCGGCGTGTCGCTTGATCCCTACGCTGGTCCTAGCCAGTTCAGGTTCAACGGGATCCATGCTTGGGCGCATGATCTCAGCCGTCGGTAACGGCACCCCGTCAAGCGAGTGGTCGGGCGACCTTTCGGCCACCAGTGTGACGCTGCCCGTCGGCCTGACCAGAGCCAGCGGGCGCATGATGATGGGGCCAGTGCCTCAGTCGGCGCGGTCCAGCCCCATCTGCCAGAAGTCGATCTCGAGCCGGGTGGCGTCGCGGAACACCTGAGTGAGCTCGGCGAAGCGCGCCGGGGTGACGTCGGCGAGGCGGGCGTCGAGCCAGGCCTCCTCGGCGCGGCGGGCGGCCTGGAACGCCTCGCTCTCGTACATGGCGATCCAGGCGTCATAGGGGTTGGCATCGCCGCGGATCGTGTCGGCGCGGGCGTTGATCCAGTCGGCGATTTCGCCGTAGCCCACCAGGCAGGGGGCCAGGGCCACGTGCAGGTCGAGCAGGTCGCCGCGGTTGCCGGTATCCAGCACGTAGCGGGTATAGGCCATGGTGGCGCGGGCCTCGGGCAGCTCGGCCAGCGACTCCTCGGAGATGCCCCACTCGCGGCAGTAGCCCACGTGCAGCCCCAGCTCCAGGTCGACGATCGCCTTGAGCCCCTCATGGGCCTGACGCAGGTCGTCGAGGGTGCGGCTCTTGTAGGCGGCCAGGGCGTAGGCCCGGGCGAAGTGGATCAGGAACAGGTAGTCCTGCTTCAGGTAGTGGCGAAAGGCGCCCTCCTCGAGGGTGCCCTCGGCGAGACCGCGCACGAAGTCGTGTTCGATATAGGCGCGCCAGTCGTCCTGGCAGGCGGCGGTGAGGTCGCTGAAGCGGTAGCCCATCTTGCCTCCGATTGTCGGGTGGCGATCCGGAGTGCGGGCGAGGGAGGGCGTGGGGCCTGGGGGTGACGCGCTACACGGGGGTAGCTGGGGGAGGCCGCCGCTTGATTCCTACGCCGGTACTAACCGGATCAGGTTCAACGGGCCCCACCGTGACGACCGCGCCGGTGTGGCGCACTGTCGTATGGCGATCTCAGCCGGTTTCACCGGCACCCCGTCAAGCGAACGGCCAGTCTAGCAGGGTGGGTAAAAGATGCTAGTAGAGCCGGAACGCCTGGTGGTTCGGCACGCCTTCCTGCTCCTCGATCACCTTGCGGTAGCGCTTGTACTCCCACTGGTACTGGGCCGGGTCCAGGGCGATGGCGGCCTCCACGCAGGCGTTGACGCCGGTGGCGGATTCGGCCTCGTCCGGGGAGGTGACCCGCGCGTCGGCGGGGAGGAAGTGGAGCTCGAAGCCCTGGCCGGGGATGCGCCGGGCGACCCCGGTCACCACCCGGGCCTCGGTGCGCGCCACCAGCTTGGGCAGCAGGGTGGCGGTGTAGGCGGGACGGCCGAAGAAGGGGGCGAAGACGCCGCTGCCCCAGTCGGGCTCCTGGTCCGGCAGGATGCCGATCGCCTCGGAGCGCTTGAGCGCCTTGAGCAGGGCGGCGACGCCCCTGGGGTTGGTGGGCACCAGGCTCGCCCCCATGCGCTCGCGCCCGGCGCGGGTCACGGCGTCTAGCTCGGCGATCTTCGGCGGCTCGTACATGGCGGTGAAGGGGAAGTGGCTGGAGAGCCAGAAGTTGAGCACCTCCCAGTTGCCGAAGTGCGGCGCCAGCACGATCACCCCGCGGCCCTCGGCGCGGGCCTCGTCGAGCAGCTCGCGGCCGTGCACGGCCTGGATCGAGGCCTCGACCCTCTCGGGGTCGCCCATCCAGGCGAAGCCGAGCTCCAGCATGGTGGCGGTGGAGTGGGTCAGGCTTTCCCGGGCCAGGCGGCGGCGCTCGGCGGTGCTGCGCGCCGGGTAGACCTCGCCCAGGTTGATCTCGGTGACCTCGCGCTCGCGGCGGCTGAAGCTGTGCACCAGGGGGCCTGCGAGGCGCGACAGGCACCACAGGGTGGCCAGCCTGCGGCCGGCCAGGCTCTTCCACAGCCCGGCGATGGCGCGGGCCTGACGGGGACTGGACTGGGAGCGGGAGTCGGCCATGGGTGCGTCGCCTAGAACAGCCAGGTGTCCACGTTGTCCGGCGCGCGCTTCTCCTGCAGGCCGCGGAAGCCCTTCACACAGCGTACGATCAGCCACACCGCCAGGGCGATCAGCAGCGGGATGCCGATGGCCACCAGCACCAGAATGGAGGCGATGGTGGCGTAGAGCAGGCCGATCCAGAAGGTGCGGATCTGGTAGCGGTAGTGCTCGTCGAGCCACCCCGGTCCCTTGCCGCGGTAGACGTAGGCGATCACCACGCCGATCACCGAGGTGAAGCCCACCACGAAGCTGACCAGGTAGAGGGCATAGACCACCATGGGCATGGTGGTGTCGGGGGGCTCGCGCCGTTCGATGATCACATTGTCGTTCTGGACTTGGTCTTGTCGGGGCCTGTCACTTTGGAAATTGTCGCTCATGGGGCGTCCCTGGCCGTGGAATCGAATCTCGGGGCGTCATGATACCGACCGGCAGACGCATTGCCAGCGCCGGCCGGGGAGCTCAGCCCTCGGCGGCCTCGGTGGCCGCCTGGCGCAGCGGGCGGCTGATCTCGATCAGGTTGCCGTCCGGGTCGCGCAGGTAGACCGACTCCAGCAGGCCGGTGGCGCCCTGGCGCTCGACCGGGCCGAGCTCCACCTCCACCTCCAGCGCCTCCAGGTGGCGGGCCACCTCGTCCAGAGGCAGCAGGCTGCGCAGGCAGATATCGATGCTGCCGGGGGTGGGGGTCGCTGCCCTGGGCTCGATATCGGTGGCGGTCCAGTGCAGGCGCAGGGCCAGGTCGCCGAGGATCAGGTCGACGCGCTCGCGGTCGCGATAGCGCACCTCCAGCCCCAGCACCCGGGAGTAGAAGTCCACGGCGCGGGAAATGTCGGTCACGGTGATGACCAGATGATCCAGACCTGACAGCATTCACATCTCCTTGGTCTTGTCCTGGAGTGGCAAGAACGTTCTGGCACAGAGGATACGACGATGCCGACCTGCCCGCTATGCGCATCTGGCGACGCGGCCTTCTACCATCGCGATGCGCGGCGCGAGTACCACCAGTGCCGGCGCTGCGCGCTGGTGTTCGTGCCGCCGGCCTTCCGGCTAGGCCCCGAGGAGGAACGGGCGGTCTACGACCAGCACGAGAATTCCCCGGAGGACCCCGGCTACCGGCGCTTCCTGTCGCGCCTCGCCGACCCGCTGCGCGAGCGCCTCGCCCCCGGCGCCCGGGGGCTCGACTTCGGCGCCGGCCCCGGGCCGACCCTCTCGGTGATGTTCGAGGAGGCGGGTCATCCCATGGCGGTCTACGACCCTTTCTACGCCCCCGACCCCCGGGTGTTCGAACAGACCTACGACTTTATTACCGCCACCGAGGTGGTCGAGCACCTCTTCGCACCGGGGGAGGAGCTTGCGCGCCTGGCACAACGCCTGCGTCCCGGCGGCTGGCTGGGGCTGATGACCAAGCGGGCCACCGATCGCGAGGCGTTCGCCCGCTGGCACTACATCCTCGACCCGACCCACGTGGCCTTCTTCAGCGAGACGACCTTTCGGTGGCTTGCCGATGAGCTCGGCATGAGCGTGGAATTTCCCGCCGCCGACGTGGTGTTGCTGCAGAAGCCCTGAGGCGTGAGGTGGGGGAGGGGGTGTGGCGGATGATATTGCCAAACTGGGGGGAGCTGGCAGAAGAAAATTCCGCTTTCCTGATGTCCAGTCGGAAAAGCGATTGACTCGCCGCCAATCGGGCGTATGATTCGCGCGCTTCGATACCCGGCCGGCGCTTCAGGCGCCGCTTCCGGCCCGCCGGACAGGCGAGATGTCCCGTTTTCTGCCACTCTTTCCGTCTTCCCTTTCGCTGTGAGGCATGCAATGTCGCGGCAACTGTTGGCCCTGGCCCTGGCCCCTCTGCTCGGGCTCTTCATCCTCAGCGTCGGCAACGGCTTTCTGGCCACCGTGATCACCCTGCGCCTGGACGCCGCCGGCGAGTCGGCGGTGGTGATCGGCTGGGTCTCCTCGGCCTACTTCATCGGCCTGGCGCTGGGGGCCATGCTCAACGACCGCCTGCTGCTGCGCATCGGCCATATTCGCGCCTATGGCAGCTTCGCCTCGCTGGTGGCGGTCACGGTGCTGCTGCAGGGCCTGGTGGATCACCCCTGGGCCTGGTTCGCGCTGCGCCTGATCGGCGGCTGGGCCACGGTGGGGGTCTACCTGGTGATCGAGAGCTGGCTGCTCACCGCCGGCGACCAGAGGGTGCGCGGGCGCCTGCTGGCGCTCTACATGATCTCCCTCTACGCCGCCGGGGTGCTCGGCCAGCTGCTGCTGGGCGTCACCGAGGCCATGGGCGGGGCGGCCTCCTTCATGGTGATCGCCATGCTGGCCTCGCTCTCGGTGCTGCCCATGGCGATGATCCCGCGGGTATCGCCGCTGATCGAGAAGGCCGAGCCGCTGCCGCCCCACCGCCTGATCACCCTCACGCCCACCGGGGTGATGGGCAGCTTCGGCTCGGGGATCGCGGTGGCCGCGGTCTATGCGCTGCTGCCCCTCTACCTGCAGCGCATCGGCCTCTCGGTGGATCGGATCGGCCAGATGATGGCCGTCGTGATCCTGGGCGCCATGCTGCTGCAGTACCCGGTGGGGCGCTGGTCGGATCGCCATGATCGCCAGATCGTGCTGATCGCCATCGGTGGCTTCTGTGCGCTGATCTCGGCGGCGATCCTGTGGCTGCCGATGTCCACCTGGCTGCTGGCGGGGCTGCTGTTCCTGCTCGGCGGCGGGGTCTTCTCGCTCTATCCGGTGGCGGTGGGCCACGCCGCCGACCGGGCGCCCGCCGGTGCCCTGGTGCGCATGAGCCAGGGTCTGCTGCTGATCAACGCCATCGGCTCGGCGATCAGCCCGCCGCTGATCTCGCCGGTGATGGCCGCCCTGGGCGATGCCGGGCTGTTCTGGAGCTTCGGCGCCCTGGGCCTGTTCCTGGTGGCCTTCTTCGGCTGGCGGCGCAGCGTACGCCCGGCGCCGGTGCCGGTGGCGCCCTTCCATGCGACCACGCCGATGTCCGCCGCAGGGGCCGAGCTGGTGGTCACCGAGGAACTGGTGCAGGGCGCCATCGAGCACGAGCACATGGAGGACCTCTCCGCGGCCGTGCCCGAGGTGAACGTGGCCGAGCCCCTGGTCGGCCCGCCGCCGGCCGACGAGTCCCATGTGGCCTACTTCGACGAGGCCGAGGCCGGGCCGGAGAGCGAGCCCACCCAGGAGGAGCTGCCCGGCCTCGAGCCGCTGCCCTCCCGTAGCTGAGGCGCGGAGGGCGAGGCGGGGTAAGACCTTGGGATAATGGTCGGTGAAAAGTAGGGAATCTACTATCGCCGTTATCATTTTTCCCCGAGGTGCTTCGATGATCCCCTTTGCCGCCCCCGTTCGCGACATCCGCTTCGTCCTGGAGGAGCTGCTCGAGCATGGCTCGCTCTCGCTGCCCGGCTTCGAGGAGGCCAGCCCCGACCTGGTGGAGGCGGTGCTGGAGGAGGCCGCCAGGCTTGCCGGCGAGGTATGGGCGCCGCTCAACGCCAGCGGCGACCGCCAGGGCTGCACCCGCCGCGACGACGGCGGGGTGACCCTGCCCGACGGCTTTGCCGAGGCCTACCAGGCCTACGCCGAGGGCGGCTGGAACGGCATCGGCGTGGCCGAGGCGCTGGGCGGCCAGGGGCTGCCCGAGGTGGTGGCAAGCTCGGTCCAGGAGATGCTGCACGGCGCCAACATGGCCCTCGGGCTCTGCCCCATGCTCACCGCCGGCGCCATCGAGGCCCTGGCCCACCACGGCAGCGACGAGCTGAAGGAGCGCTACCTGCCCAGGCTCGTCGAGGGCACCTGGACCGGCACCATGAACCTCACCGAGCCCCAGGCCGGCTCGGATCTCTCCAAGGTGCGCACCCGCGCCGTGCCCCAGGAAGACGGCAGCTACCGGCTGTTCGGCCAGAAGATCTTCATCACCTGGGGCGAGCACGACGCCGCCGAGAACATCATCCACCTGGTGCTGGCCCGCAAGCCCGATGCCCCGGAGGGCAACAAGGGCATCTCGCTGTTCCTGGTGCCGAAGTTCCTGGTCAATGCGGACGGCTCGCTCGGCGAGCGCAACGACGTCATCTGCGCCTCCATCGAGCACAAGCTGGGTATCCACGGCTCCCCCACCTGCACCCTGAGCTTCGGCGAGGGGGAGGGCGCCATCGGCTACCTGGTGGGCGAGGAAGGCCGCGGCCTCAACCACATGTTCACCATGATGAACGAGGCGCGCCACAAGGTGGGGATCCAGGGCATCGGCGTGGCCGAGCGCGCCTGCCAGCACGCCTTCGCCTACGCCCTGGATCGCACCCAGGGCCGCAGCCCGCGCTCCGGGCGTGACGACTGCACCATCAGCGACCACCTCGACGTGCGCCGCATGCTGCTCTCCATGCGGGCGCGCACCGATGCCCTGCGCTCGCTGGCCCTCTACTGCGCCGCCCAGCTCGACCTGGCCCGCCACGCCGAGGATGACGCCGAGCGCGCCGCCGCCCAGGCCCGGGTCGAGGTGCTGATCCCGGTGGTCAAGAGCTTCTCCACCGACCAGGCGGTGGAGATCGCCTCCCTCGGCGTGCAGGTGCACGGCGGCATGGGCTTCATCGAGGAGACCGGCGCCGCCCAGCTGCTGCGCGACGCCCGCATTGCCCCCATCTACGAGGGCACCAATGGCATCCAGGCGCTGGACCTGGCCGGGCGCAAGCTGCAGCGCGACCGCGGTGCGGCCCTCGAGGGCCTGATCGACCAGGTGGAGGCCACCGCCGACGCCCTCAAGGCCAGCGACGAGCAAGCCGCCCTGGGCGAGAGCCTGGCCGGCGGTGCCGCCGACCTGCGCGCCGCCATGGCCGCGGTGCTCGAGGCGGGCGCCGACCCGGAACAGGGCGCCGATGCCGTCCAGGCCTACGCCACCCCCTTCCTGAACCTGGCCGGCCACGTGCTCTGCGCCTGGCAGATGGGCCAGGCGGCACTCAAGGCCAGCGCGGCCGTGGCCGCCGGCCGCGATGAACCCTTCTACCGGGCCAAGCAGCAGAGCGCCGACTACGCCATCCGCCAGTGGCTGCCGGTGGGCCGCGCCCAGCGCGCGGTGATCGAGGCCGGCATGGCGAGCCTCGCCGCCTTCGACGCCGCCGCCCACTGATCCCGCATCGATCCGCCGCCGGCCCCGTGCCGGCGGCGGCCGTTCATGACAACGCATCACGACATTCCATGGAGCCAAGCATGAGCCAGAGCATCTTCGAACAGGGCCTCGAGAAGACCCCAGCCAACCACGTGGCGCTCTCGCCGCTGACCTTCATCGAGCGCACCGCTTCGGTCTACCCGGACTATCCGGCGGTGGTCTACGGCGAGATCCGCCGCGACTGGGCGACCACCTGGGAGCGCTGCCGGCGGCTCGCCTCGGCGCTGTCGAAGCGCGGCGTCAAGCCCGGCGAGACGGTGGCCGCCATGCTGCCCAACGTGCCGGCCATGTTCGAGGCCCATTTCGGCGTGCCCCTGGCCGGCTTCGTGCTCAACACCCTGAACATCCGCCTGGATGCCGAGGCGATCGCCTACATGCTCGAGCACGGCGAGGCGAAGGCGATCCTGGTCGACCCGGAGTTTGCCGACGTCATCGAGGCGGCGGTGGCGAAACTCGAGCACAAGCCGCTGATCATCGACGTAGCCGATCCCGAGTTCGTCCCCGAGGGGCGCGCCATCGGCGAGGTGGAGTACGAGGCGCTGCTGGCCGAGGGCGACCCCGACTTCGCCTACCAGCTGCCCGAGGACGAGTGGCAGGCGATCTCCCTCAACTACACCTCCGGCACCACCGGCAAGCCCAAGGGGGTGGTCTACCACCACCGCGGCGCCTACCTGAACGCCACCAGCAACATCCTAGTGTGGGCGATGCCCCACCACCCGGTCTATCTGTGGACCCTGCCGATGTTCCACTGCAACGGCTGGTGCTTCCCCTGGACCATCGCCGCCGCCGCCGGCACCAACGTCTGCCTGCGCAAGGTCGAGCCGAAGCGGGTCATGGACCTGATCGCCGACGAGGGGGTCACCCACTTCAGCGGCGCGCCCATCGTGCTCAACGGCCTGGTCAACCTGCCGGACGACCAGAAGCGCGACTTCGACCATCCGGTGAAGGTCACCACCGCCGGCGCCGCGCCCCCCGCCTCGGTGATCGCCGGCGTCGAGCGCCTCGGCATCGACGTGACCCACGTCTATGGCCTCACCGAGGTCTACGGCCCGGTCACCTCCTGCGCCTGGCGCGAGGCGTGGGACGAGCTGCCCGCCGAGGAGCGGGCGAAGCTGAAGTCCCGCCAGGGGGTGCGCTACCCCATGCTCGAGGCGCTCTGCGTGGCCGACCCTAACACCCTGGAGCCGGTGCCCAAGGATGGTGCGACCATCGGCGAGATCCTGATGCGCGGCAACAACGTGATGAAGGGCTACCTCAAGAACGCGGCGGCCACCGAGCAGGCACTCGAGGGCGGCTGGTACCATACCGGCGACCTCGCCGTGTGGCATGCCGACGGCTACATCGAGATCAAGGACCGCTCCAAGGACATCATCATCTCCGGCGGCGAGAACATCTCCACCATCGAGGTGGAGGATGCCATCTACTCGCACCCGGCGGTGGAGGAGGCCGCGGTGGTGGCCAAGCCCGACGAGAAGTGGGGCGAGACCCCCTGCGCCTTCGTCAAGCTCAAGGTGGGCTATGGCGAGGTGACCGAGCAGGAGATCATCGACCACTGCCGTGCGCGCCTGGCCCACTTCAAGGCGCCGAAGACGGTGATCTTCACCGAGCTGCCCAAGACCTCCACCGGCAAGATCCAGAAGTTCGTGCTGCGCGACGAAGCCCGCAAGCAGTGATCGAGCCAGCCCGACAACAACCAAGGAGAGAGTGCAATGAGTGAGCAAGCGATCGGCGTCGTCGGCGCCGGCACCATGGGCCAGGGCATCGCCCAGGTGCTGGTGCAGAGCGGCTTTGCCGTGCAGCTCTACGACGTGGCCGACGAGCAGCTGGAGCGGGCCCGGGGTGCCATCGACAAGGGCCTGGGCAAGCTGGTGGCCAAGGAGAAGCTCTCCGAGGCCGACAAGGACGCCGCCCTGGCGCGCCTGGCCACCTCCACCGCCCTGGACGCCCTGCGCGACTGCGAGGTGATCATCGAGGCCGCCCCCGAGCAGCCGGCCCTCAAGGAGAAGCTGTTCCGCGACCTGAGCCGCCTGACCCACGACGCGATCCTGGCCTCCAACACCTCGTCGCTGTCGCTGACCCGGCTCGCCGCGGTGTGCGAGCGCCCGGAGCGGGTGGTGGGGATGCACTTCTTCAACCCGGTGCCGGTGCTCAAGCTCGTCGAGGTGATCCGCGCCGAGCAGACCTCTGATGCCACCGTGGCGCGCATCGAGGCGCTGACCGCATCGCTCGGCAAGACCGCCGTGGCCATCGCCGACTCCCCCGGTTTCGCGGTCAACCGCCTGCTGGTGCCGATGATCAACGAGGCGGCCTTCCTGCTCCAGGAGGGCGTGGCCAGCGCCGCGGACATCGACGAATCCATGAAGCTGGGCGCCGCCCACCCCATGGGCCCGCTGGCCCTGGCCGACCTGATCGGCCTGGACGTCTGCCTCTCCATCATGGAGGTGCTGCAGGAGGGCTTCGGCGACCCGAAGTATCGCCCCTGCCCGCTGCTCAAGCGCATGGTGGCCGCAGGCTACCTGGGCCGTAAGACCGGCCGGGGCTTTCACCTTTACAGCTGAGCTCGACAAAAGAGGGGATTGCCGCCCAACCAAGCGTTAGCTAGGGTTGGGCGGTCCTGCTTTCGAACAACAAGCCAAGGAGCCTCACCATGAGCGAGAACCTGATCGACGTCGCCGACAATGCCGGCATCGTGCGCCTGACCATCAATCGCCCCAAGGCGCTCAACGCCCTGAACAGCGCCGTGCTGAACGAGCTCGAGCGCGTCCTGGCCGAGCTGGAGGCCCGCGACGACCTGCGCGCGGTGCTGATCACCGGCGCCGGCGAGAAGTCCTTCGTGGCCGGTGCCGACATCGCCGAGATGCGCACCAAGACCCCGGAGGAGGCCCGCGCCTTCGCCCGCCAGGCACTGGCCACCTTCAAGCGGCTGGAGACCCTACCGGTGCCCACCGTGGCGCTGGTCAACGGCTTCTGCCTGGGCGGCGGCTGTGAGCTGGCCCTGGCCTGTGACTGGGCGGTGGCCAGCGACAACGCCATCTTCGGCCAGCCCGAGGTGCTGCTGGGTGTGATCCCCGGCTTCGGCGGTACCCAGCGCCTGCCGCGCCGCGTGGGCCCGGCCATGGCCCTGGACCTCTGCACCACCGGGCGCAAGATCGACGCCAACGAGGCGCTGCGCATCGGTCTGGTCAACCGGGTGATGCCCCAGGCGGAACTCGAGGCCTACGTGGAGGAGCTCACCAAGCAGCTGAGCGGCAACGGCCCGCAGTCGGTGCGCGCCGCCAAGCAGGCGATCCACGACGGCATGGACCAGGACCTCGACAGCGCTCTGGCGCTGGAGACCGCGCTGTTCGCCTTCTGCTTCGCCGGCGACGAGCAGACAGAGGGCATGAGCGCCTTCGTCGAGAAGCGCAAGCCGAACTTCTGATTCCGCGGCGTCTTTTCACATCGCAAGCGGCCGTGGCAGAGATGCCACGGCCGCGCTGCGTCTGGCCGGTCTTGCGCCGCTGGTGCTATTTGGCGAACAGCTGGCTCATGTCCTTGAACGCCTTGAACTCCAGGGCGTTGCCGCAGGGATCGAGCAGGAACATGGTGGCCTGCTCGCCCACCTGGCCCTTGAAGCGCACGTAAGGCTCGATCACGAACGCGGTGCCCCGGGCGCGCAGCCGTTCGGCCAGGGTTTCCCACTCCTCCCAGCCCAGCACCACCCCGAAGTGGGGCACCGGCACGTCGTGGCCGTCCACCGCGTTGGTGTTGGACTGCTCCTGGTAGGGCATCTTCGGGTGCTCGTGGATCACCAGCTGGTGGCCGAAGAAGTCGAAGTCGACCCACTGCTCGCTGGAGCGGCCCTCCGCCAGGCCGAACACCTCGCCGTAGAAGGTGCGGGCCGCGGGCAGGTCGTGGACGGGAATTGCCAGATGGAAAGGGGAAAGGCTCATGGGGTTCTCCTGGGGTTCTCTCGTGGATGGTCAGTGTCGAGAGTGGTTGTTGTCGAGCGGGGTGTCGGCGGGTGACATGCCGGTTCCTTGGATGGCGAAATCGTTTGCGGGAAAACAATCAGATTACGGTGGCCGCGGGGCGATGGGAAGATGGGGAGCGATCTCGGGTATCGCGGTAATGCAGCATGATCTTGATGTCGATCAAGGGCAGAGGCGGCAAACCCCTGCTATAGCTGTAGGGCACCCTTGTCTGAACCTGGAGCCTTGACCATGCCCACCATGATGAAAGCCGCCGTCTTCGTCGAGCCCGGCCGTATCGAGATCGACGACCGCCCGATCCCCGACATCGGCCCCAATGACGCCCTGATCCGGGTCACCACCACCACCATCTGCGGTACCGACGTGCATATCCTCAAGGGTGAGTACCCGGTGGAGAAGGGGCTGATCGTGGGCCACGAGCCGGTCGGGGTGATCGAGAAGCTCGGCGCGAACGTTCAGGGCTACCACGAGGGCCAGCGGGTGATCGCCGGGGCTATCTGCCCGAGCTTCACCTCCTACGCCTGCCAGGACGGCTGCAGCGCCCAGGATGGTGGCCACCACGCCCACGGCTACAAGCCCATGGGCGGCTGGCGCTTCGGCAACACCATCGACGGCGCCCAGGCCGAGTACCTGCGGGTGCCCGACGCCCAGGCCAACCTCTCGCCGGTGCCCGACGGCCTCACCGACGACCAGGTGCTGATGTGCCCGGACATCATGTCCACCGGCTTCGCCGGCGCCGAGTCGGCCAATATCAAGATCGGCGACAGCGTCGCGGTGTTCGCCCAGGGCCCCATCGGCCTGTGCGCCACCGCCGGTGCCCGGCTGCGCGGCGCGGGGCTGATCATCGCCGTGGACGGCGTCGACGAGCGCCTCGAGATGGCCAGGAAGATGGGCGCTGACGTGACCCTCAACTTCCGCCAGGTGGACGTGGTCGCCGAGATCCTCAAGCTCACCGGCGGGCGCGGCGTGGATGCCTCCATCGAGGCGCTGGGGCTGCAGCAGACCTTCGAGCAGGCGCTGCGGGTGATCAAGCCCGGCGGCACTCTGTCGAGCCTGGGGGTCTACTCCGAGAGCCTGACCATTCCGCTGGACGCCTTCTGCGCCGGCCTCGGTGACCACCGTATCGTCACCTCGCTCTGCCCCGGCGGCAAGGAGCGCATGCGCCGGCTGATGCAGATCATCGACAGCGGCCGCCTGGACCTCGGCCCCATGGTCACCCACCGCTACCCGCTGGAGAAGATCGTCGACGCCTATGACCTCTTCTCCCACCAGCGCGACGGGGTGCTGAAGATTGCCCTTGAGGTCTCCTGAGTCCTTGCGATGGCGGGAGTTCTGGTACACTCCCGCCATCATCGAGGTAGACGGAGACACGATGGAAACGGAACTGAGTGAGTTTGAGCGACAGATGCGTCGCGAGATCAACGCCTTCATGGACAACGCGCAGGAAACACGGCGCAAGGCGGTGACGTCACCCCCCGAATGGCCCAAGGAGGCCGACGAAGCGGCCAAGGCGCCGCGTAGCAAGCCGGCCGGTTCGCCGAAGACCGGCCACCGCGTCAAGCTGGCGGTGCGTACCAAGCCCCTCGAGCTGGACACCGTCTTCGAGCATGTCTCCTCCAGCATCTCCAAGATCGAGGCGCAGCTCGAGGCCGAGAAGGCTGCCCGCAAGGCCGGCTATCCGATCATCGGCCATGTGATCGAGACCCAGCGTCTGTAACGCTTTCCCGCCCGGGCCAGGCGTCGGGCAGACCCCACCGAGGAGCCGCCCGTGAGGATCACCCAGCTTGCCATCTATCCGGTCAAGTCGCTGGGCGGCATCGCCCTCGATGACGCACGCCTGACCGCCGAGGGCCTGGCCTGGGATCGCCGCTGGATGGTGGTCGACGATGTCGACCGCTTCGTTACCCAGCGCCAGCTGCCGGCCATGGCGTCCATCCGCGTCACCCTGGAGCCCGATGCCCTGGTGCTTGCCCACCCCGGGGTCGCGCCGCTGCGCGTGGCGCTTGCCGCCCGCCAGCAGAAGCGTCTCTCGGCCTACGTCTGGGAGGATCGCTGCGACGCCCTGGACGAAGGGGCTGAGGCCCGCGACTGGCTGGCCGCGGTGCTGGGGGATCTGCGCGGCAGCCGCCTGCGCCTGGTGCGCTTCGCCCCCGACCACCGTCGCCCGGTGGAACCCCACTACCTGACGCCCGGCGAGCAGGCCCACACCGCCTTCGCCGACGGCTATCCGCTGCTGGTGGCCTCCACGGCGTCGCTCGCCGAGCTCAACCGTCGGCTTGTCGCCAAGGGACTGTCGCCGGTGCCCATGAGCCGCTTTCGCCCCAATATCGTGATCGAGGGTGCCGAGCCCTTCGCCGAGGACGGCTGGCAAGTGCTCGGCCCCACCGACGGCCGCTGGCGGCTGGGGCTGCGCAAGCCCTGCCAGCGCTGCAAGATCACCACCGTGGATCAGCATAGCGGCGAGATCCCCGTGCCCGGCGAGCCGCTGCGTACCCTGGTGGAGATGAACCCACGCCTCGCCCCCGGCGGCTACTTCGGCCAGAACGCCATCTTGCTGGCGGGGGAGGGCGAGACGCTCAGCGTGGGTGATGGAGTGGCGGCGAGCCCCGCCTGACCGGCCCCTGCATTCCTGGAACGATTTTTCATTAAAATCGCCCTGGGCTATGATGGCGGGTCCGATTCGTCCATCCCCCACCAGGAGCCTGCCATGAGCTTTCATGTCTATCTGTCCGGCGAGATCCACACCGACTGGCGCGAGGAGATCCAGCGCGGCGCCGAGGCCGCCGGGCTGGATGTGGTCTTCACCGCCCCGGTGACCGACCACGCCGCCAGCGATGCCGCCGGCGACCACCTGGGCGAGACGCCCAGCCAGTTCTGGCGCGACCACCAGTCCTCCAAGGTCAACGCCATCCGCACCCGCACCCTGATCGAGCAGAGCGACCTGGTGGTGGTGCGCTTCGGCGACCAGTACAAGCAGTGGAACGCCGCCTTCGATGCCGGCTACTGCGCCGCCCTGGGCAAGCCCTACGTGACGCTCCACGCCGCAGAGATCGTCCACCCCCTCAAGGAGGTCGACGCCGCGGCCCAGGCCTGGTGCACCACCACCGACCAGGTAGTGGAGATCCTGCGCTACGTGCTCAAGGCCTGACCCCCCCGAGGCTCCAGTCGGTACTGGTCCAGCCGGGACTCTCCTCGCGGCAGGTGCCGGCCAACGATCGCCATTCCTGGACTACGCCGATCAGGGAAGCCATCGAGGGCTCCAGGCAGGGCGGGATGCGCATGGGGTCCGCCTACTGCTTGCCCGGCGACTCCCGCGGCGACTGGGCCCACCCAGCGCGGGTCCTGCCGGCAGAGGAGCGTCAGCATGACCAGGGAGCGCTACCACCCGATCATCTACGTGCGCGGTTTCGCCATGCGCGACAGCGAGATCGAGGCGACCATCAACACGCCCTACATGGGTTTCAACCTGGGGGCGACCCGGGTACGCCAGGGGCCCAGCGGGGCGTTCGACTCCCTGATCTTCGAGTCGCCGGTGATCCGCCTGATGAAGGATCACGGCTACCGGGACGTCTACGCCGAGGGGGCGGAGCGCGAGGACCGGCTGCCCCGCCGGACCCTGCTGATCCACCGCTACTACGAGGGGGAGGGCGGTGAGGGGCAGCGCCCCTCGATCCCCGAGGCGGCCCGGGCGCTCTCCGAGCGGATCCTCTGGCTGCGCGAGCGGATCTGCGGCGACGATGAGGAGGCGCGGGAAGCCTTCAAGGTCTACCTGGTGGCCCACTCCATGGGCGGGCTGGTCTGCCGCTGCCTGCTGCAGAACCCCGAGGCGGGCAGCGCCGAGGCGCGCGCCTGCGTCGACAAGGTCTTCACCTACGGCACCCCCCACGATGGCATCGAGATGGCCGGGTTCAACGTGCCGCGCTTCCTGGGCCTCTGGGACATCAGCAACTTCAACCGCAAGAGCATCGCCGGCTACCTCAAGCTCTCCCCGCGCGGGGGCCGGGTCAACCGCCTGGGGGGACACTTCCCGCCGGAGCGCTTCTTCTGCCTGGTGGGCACCAACCACCGCGACTACAACGCCACCCGCCACGTGGTGGGCGCGCGCAGCGACGGCCTGGTGAAGATCGACTGCGCCTGGGTCGAGGACGCCCCTCGGGTGCACCTCTACCTGGCCCACAGCGGCCCCTTCGGCATGGTCAACTCCGAGGCCGGCTACCTCAACCTGACGCGCTTCCTGTTCGGCGATGCCCGCATGGTGGGGCATCTGGTGGTCGACCACCTGCCGCTGCCGCCTTCGCTGCAGCAGGCCCGTGACGAGGGGAACGACATCGAGGGCAGCTACCACTTCGAGTGCACGGTGATGCCGAGGCTCTTTCCGCCGGTGGCGCTCTCGGAGCGGCGGGTGGAGCATGACTCGGCGATCTTCCGTCGCTATGACGAGATGTTCCATCCCGAGCGGGCCGGCCATGACCATGCCCGTCACCCGGTGCTCTTCTCCGTCTACCTGGACAGCACGAGGATCACCGTCACCCAGGGGCGCACCATCATGCTCACGGCCGACATCGCCGTGCGCAGCACCGAGTTCAAGGTGGGGGGACGCTGGTTCGTCAGCCGCCGGGTGCCGGAGGAGAACCTCTTCCGCGAGAAGGTGGTGATCCTGGCCACCGCCGCTGCCGGGGGCTGGCGGCTGCGCTATATCCTCGGCGACGAGGACTGGGGCGAGGGGCGCGGGCGGCCGGTCAAGGAGGATGGACGGGGGCACTACGTGCCGCTGACCAGCCGCAAGGGGTTCAAGGGGCGGCTCTACCTGGGCATCGAGCCCTGGGAGTGAGCCGCCAACGGCCTGGCCCTCTAGACGCCGCCGCCCCGGCGCTGGCCGGGGCGGCGTCGAGGGGCCGGCATGGCCCGCTGGCTCAGAGGGTCATGAAGGGCGAGGCCTCGCCGTCGCGGAACTGGTAGACGTCCCAGTCGGCCTGCTTGGGCCCGGGCATGCCGGGGGTGCCGATG
Organism: Halomonas sp. A11-A; assembly: GCF_003182195.1. Classification (GTDB taxonomy): domain Bacteria; phylum Pseudomonadota; class Gammaproteobacteria; order Pseudomonadales; family Halomonadaceae; genus Halomonas; species Halomonas alkalicola. The sequence continues at coordinate 393,088 of NZ_QGTM01000001.1, read as the reverse complement.
GGCATCCCGGCCAGGCCGATGCCGCGGGTGTCGGGGCGCTCCTCGAAGAGCTTCTCCACCGCTTCGAACGGCACGTGCCCCTCGATGGCGTAGCCGCCCATCTGGAGGGTGTGGCAGGAGCCGAGGCCGAAGGGCAGGCCGACGCGCTGCTTGATCTTGCCTACCTCGATATCGTCGACGATCTTCACCTCGACCCCGCGGGCCTCGAGCTGGCGGGCGTACTCGTCGCAGCAGCCGCATTCCGGGTTCTTGAACATGGTCGCCTTGTCGGGCAGGGCAGCCTGGGCGGTGCCGGCGCCGAGCAGTAGGGCAGCAGAGAGCATCAGAGTAGAGCCGAAGCGGTTCATGAGCGGACCTCCGGAAGATCACGGGATGTGCGGGGGGACGTGAACAGGTACTTGGCGAGGGCGGCGATGCCGAGGCCGAGCAGGGTGAGCATGGCGATGGGCATGACCCAGGCCAGCCAGGGCAGGTTGCCCATCAGGGCAAGACAGGTGTTGAGCATGGGAGTATCTCCTGACGAACGGGTCCGAATGGATCGGGAAGGCGCGCGGCCTTTCTGGCGGAGGATTCCGCCGGTGTTCGGTCAGGTTCTGGGAGGACGCCGCGGGGGCAGGGGGCGGTGGGCGATCACGGCCAGCGCCGGGGCGAGGGCCGGGAAGTGAGGGGCAGCCGTGGCCAGGTCGATGGAGGGCGGCAGCGCGGCGCAGCTGGCGCAGCGGTGCTCGTCCGGGGTATCAGCGTCGAGCAGCTGTACCTGCGCGACGAGGCCGCAGTCGGCCTGGTGGCTCTCCATGGCGCCATGGCTCGACAGCGTGACCATCGCCAACAGCAGCGCGAGCAGGAGGGCCAGCAGGCGGCCTCCTGTGCGCTGTGTTGCTGATGTCCGAATGAGCCGGTGCATGAGGAACTCCCTTGAGTCAGGCCTTCAGCTTGCCTCTTGGTGGCTCGAGCTGCATTGATCCAAGGCAACTTCCCGGGCGAATCGCGAAGCGGGAACGAGGACGCGGGTCATTCATCGTTTCGGTGGCTGTGGCGGTGCACGAACAGGTGCAGCCCCAGGCAGAGCCCCATCGGCAGCAGCAGCCAGGTGCCGGTGCCGAAGGGGTTGCCGCGCCACAGCACGATCAGCATGGCCACCCCCATCAGCACCAGGCAGGCGGTCATCATTGCGTGGTGCAGGCGGTTCATCGGGTATCTCCTTGCGGGTTGGCGCGGGTGAAGCCCCGCTTGAGCAGCAGCGAGTTGCCGATCACCGAGAGCGAGCTGGCGGTCATGGCGATCACGCCGATCATCGGGTGCAGCAGGCCCACGGCGGCGATGGGAATGGCGGCCACGTTGTAGGCACTGGCCCAGATCAGGTTTTGAACGATCTTGCCGAAGGTGGCGCGCGAGAGGTGCATGGCCTCCACCACCCCGGTCAGCTCGCCGCGCACCAGGGTCACGTCGGCGGCCTCGATGGCCACGTCCGCCCCGGCGCCGATGGCGATGCCCACGTTGGCCTGCTTCAGCGCCGCGGCGTCGTTGATGCCGTCCCCCACCATGGCCACGTGGTTGCCGTGCTTCGCCTGCAGGGCGCGAATGGCGTCGACCTTGCCCTCCGGCAGCACCCCGGCCTGGACCTCATCGATGCCGACCTCCTCGGCCACGGCCCGGGCGGCACGCTCGTTGTCGCCGGTGATCATCACCACGTGCAGGCCCAGCGCATGCATGCCGCGGATGGCCTCGACCGACTCCTCCTTGAGGGTATCGGCCACGGCCACCAGGCCCAGGGCCTGGCCGTCGGCGGCCACGATCACCACGGTGCGCCCCTTCGCTTCGAGCTTGCCCATGGCGTCATCCAGGGCCTCGAGGCCGGCCACGCCTTCCTCCTCGAGCAGCCGGCGATTGCCGATCAGCACGCTCGCGTCGCCCACCCGGCCCGAGACGCCGCGGGCACCGGTGGAGCGGAACTCGCTGACCTCGCCGGGCGTCACATCGCGTTCCTTGGCACCGTCGACAATGGCCCGGGCGATGGGGTGCTCCGAAGCGTTCTCCACGCTCGCCGCCAGGGTCAGCAGGCGCGTCTCCTCGACGCCCTCGGCGGCCACCACCTCGGTCAGCGTCGGTTCGCCGCGGGTGATGGTGCCGGTCTTGTCCAGCACCATCACCTTGACGTCCTTGAAGGTCTGGATCGCCTCGCCGGAGCGGATCAGGATGCCGCGCTCGGCACCGATGCCGGAGCCCACCATCAGCGCCGTGGGCGTTGCCAGGCCCAGCGCGCAGGGGCAGGCGATGACCAGCACCGCCACGGCGGCCAGGATCGCCAGCACCGGGGTGGCGGCCTCGGGGTTGACCCAGGGCAGGAAGGTCGCGCCCCAGTCGAGGATCGGGCGCAGGGCGTCCGGAATGAGCAGCCACACCACCAGGCTGGCCAGGGCGATCAGGATCACCGCCGGCACGAAGCGACCGGTCATGCGGTCGGCGAACTCCTGGATCGGCACCCGGGAGCCCTGGGCCTGGTCGATCAGGCGCACCACCTGGGCGAGGAAGGTGTCGCCGCCGACCCGGGTCGCCTTGACCCGCAGGCGCCCCTCCTTGTTGATGGTGGCGCCGATCACGCTGTCGCCGGGGCTCTTGTAGACCGGGATCGATTCGCCGGTGGCGATGGACTCGTCGAGGTGGCTCTCGCCCTCGACCACCTCGCCGTCGGTGGGCACCTTGTCGCCGGGGCGCACCACCATGATGTCGCCGGGCGCCAGCTCCTTGACCGGCACCTCGACCTCCTCGCCGTTGCGCTCCACGCGCGCCGTCTTGGCGCCCAGGGTCAGCAGCCGGCGGATGGCCTGGGAGGCGCGCCCCTTGGCCAGCGCTTCCAGATAGCGCCCCAGCAGGTGGAAGGTCATGATGGTGGCGCCCATCTCGATGAACGAGGTCATGGGGGTGATGAAGCCGACCAGGCCGATCAGATAGGGGGGCAGGCTGCCCATGGAGATCAGCACGTCCATGTTGAAGGTGCCGTTTTTCAGCGAACGCCAGCTCGAGCGGTGCGTGGCGGCACCGCCGTAGAGGAAGACCACGGGAAAGGCGAGCAGGGCGACGATGGCCAGGTACCCTGGAATCGGCTGCCAGAACATGTGCGGTATCATCAGCAGCATGATCAGGGTGGTAGGTATCCCGGCGATGATCAGCCGCTTGCGCGCCTGGGCGAGGTAGGCCTCCTCGATCTCGGCGTCGCCGTCGCCCGCCTCCTGCTCCTCGGTCTGCACGGCGGCCACGTCATAGCCGGCCCCCTCGACGGCGCGCTTCAGCGCCTCACCATCGGGGCCACCGGCCTCGATGGTCACACTGACGCGGTGGCTGGCGATATTGGTCTGGATCTCGCCCACGCCATCGAGGCGTTCGAGCGTCTTGCGCACGATGCCGGCGCAGTGGTCCGAGCCCATGCCGGGCACCGTCAGGCGAATCTGCTGCTGGCCACCACCGCTGACGGCGGCCACGTCATAGCCGGCACCCTCGACGGCTCCCTTCAGGGTGTTGCCGTCGGGTCCGCCTTCCTCGACCGTCACGCTGACATGATGGTTGGCGATATTGGTCTGGATCTCGCTCACGCCATCGAGGCGCTCGAGGGTCTTGCGCACGATGCCGGCGCAGTGGTCGCTGCCCATGCCGGGTACCGTCAGGGTGATCGTTCTGGACCTGGTGTCACTCATCACGTGCCTCCTGCAGCTGTCGCCGACATGGACGGCCAGGGTTGGCCGTCCTTGATGTTGCGTACTCAGTGACTCCGCCGATCAGTGATGGGCATCGTGGTCCTCGGGATCCACGTCGGCGGGCGCCGCCTGGCGGAGCCGCTCGCGCTGCTCATCGGTCATGAGGTCGTGCATGGCGTTACGCATGCGCACCATCTCGGCCATCATCTCGCCGTGCAGCTCGGCCAGGCGGCCGTGGAGTTCCTGCACGGCTTCCGGATCCGGACTCTCGCCGTGCATCTCGGCCATCAGGTCGTCGCGCAGGTTCATCAGACGGCCCTTGCGCTCGAACTGGGCCGGGCGGTGATCCTGCATCAGTTCGCGCATCTGGCTGCGCTGCTCGGCGTCGAGCATCGACATCATGCCCATGCCCTCGCCCATCATCGGGCAGGGCATCATGCCGCCCATCATGCCGGGGCCCATGCCGCCCTGGCCGCCGCCGCCCATCATGCCCCCCATCATGCCGGGGCCCATGCCGCCCTGGCCGCCGCCGCCCATCATGCCCCCCATCATGCCGGGGCCCATACCGCCCTGGCCGCCACCGCCCATCATTCCTCCCATCATGCCGCTTCCCTGACCGGGTCGAGAGTCCGGCATGCCCTGGGCGAGGGCGGCGCCGGCACTACCGGCACCGAGTGCCAGGGCGAGTCCGAGGGCGAGAGTCTGCTTGCGAAGTTTCATGATCGTTCTCCTTGCTGCTGATTGGTCCCGTCGAGGGCCAATGCTCACAGTATTCCGGCTATGTGCGGCACAGAGGTCAATGCCGTGCGACTACGACTGGGTGTCTGGGAAACCAGCCAGGACTCAGGACCGGAAGCGCTGTGTCAGCAGGTAGAGGGGAACGGTGTGGGGAGAGGCGGGCCCAGGAAGGGGGTGGCCAAGTGCCGAGGTGAGGTGCACGGATGGCCCGGCGACGGAGGCGATCAGGGCCGACGGGTCGGGAGTGGCATCCGGCGACTCGCTGCGGGGCAGCACGCCCGAGGCGGGGCGCCAGGCGTGGTCATGGTGGCAGTGGGGCAAGTCGGGCGCTGTGCTGAGCCAGGCCTCCGACGCGGCCTCGCCGAAGGCGAGCTCGAGGCCCGGCACCGGTGGGTCGCCCTGATGGGCAGGCTCCGCCGTCTGGGCCCTGGCCATCAGGGCGACCAGCAGCAGCGCCAGGATGAGCACGGCACCGAGCCAGAGGGGGAGTCCTCCCTGGCGGGGTGCTGCGCTCTGCCCGGGCGCCTGAGGCTGCATGACGGTGTCTCGCTTGTCGGTGTCGTGTAGCCCTTACCCTAGTCCAGCAGCGCCAGCTGTCCATTGATTCACGTCAAAGAATCTCCGATGGTAAACCTGTGGGCAGGGCCCAGGTTGCGGGGGCCTCGAGGCCGTGAAATACTCGCGCCTCCATTGGCTCACAAGGCCGTTTATCCCTACATGCGTCGACTCTCCTCCCACTGGCTTCTCAGCCTGCTGATGGCCCTGGTGCTGGTCATGGCGCCGCCCGTTGCCGCGGGCGGGCACCATGGGGATGCCGCCTGCCTGGAGAGTCAGCTCATGGAGCATTCGGCCATGCAGGGGGCGGCGGCCTGGGACCTCTCGGCAATCGCCGACCCCAGCGAGCCGGATGCCTCCCTGGCCTCTCCCTGCTGCATCCCCTGTGCCCAGTGCGGTGCCAGCATGGCCCGGCTGACCATCGAGGCGGTAGCATCCCCGCATCCCCTGTCCGGGCCCGGCCTGGGCCATCCTGCGGGGCCTCCCGCTCCCTTCGAGCGGCCTCCTCGCGCCTGAACCTCTCTTCCCCTGATGGCGCCGCGGGTGATCGAACCGCGGTGAGAGTGTTCATGTCACGAGGATCACTTGATGAAACGTCGCGAATTTCTGGGCTACTCGGCGCTGGGCGCCCTGGTGCTGTCCACGGCCGGCACCATGGGCTATGCCCTCTCTCGCCAGCTTCCCCATTCGACGCCGCCCGTCGGGCTCGCCCCGACGCCGCTGGGCGGAGAGCCCCTCCAGCCGCTGCCGCGCATCGCCAACCTGAGCGAGACGGCCGGCCGCTTTCGCAGCGCGCTGACCCCGGCCCCCCATGCGGTGCCGCTCGGCGATGAGCTCGAGGCCCGACTGTGGCTCTACAACGGCAAGGTGGCGCCGCTGATCGAGGTGCGCGAGGGGGATGAGCTGGACATCACCCTGATCAACGAGCTGGAGCAGGAGACCACCCTGCACTGGCACGGCGTGCCGGTGCCCCAGGCCCAGGATGGTGCCCCCTGGGACGCGGTGGCGCCGGGCGAGTCCCGCCAGTACCGCTATACCTTCCCCGCCGGCAGCGCGGGCCTGCACTGGTTCCATCCCCATCCCCACGAGGGCACCGCCCGTCAGGTGGCCCACGGCCTGGCGGGGGCGCTGCTGGTGCGCCCGCCCCAGGATCTGCTGCCCCTGGAGGTGGAGGAGCACCTGCTGGTGGTCAGCGACCTGCGCCTGATGGCGAACGGTGAGGTGGCGCCGCATACCGCCGAGGACTGGATGAACGGCCGCGAGGGGGAGCTGCTGCTGGTCAACGGCCAGCGCGAGCCGCGCCTGGACGTGGCGCCGGGCACCACCCTGCGCCTGCGGCTGATCAATGCCTGCGCCGGGCGCTACCTGCGTCTGCGCCTGGACCAGCACGAACTCACCCTGATCGGTACCGACGGCGGGCTGATCGAGCGCCCGCAGCCCCTCGACGAGCTGCTGCTCACCCCGGGCGAGCGCGCCGACCTGCTGGTGCGGGTGAGCGAGCAGGCCGAGGGGCGGTTCCAGCTGGCCAGCCATCCCTACGAGCGGGGCTGGATGGGCGAACGGCCCTCCCACCTGAATCGGGTCGCGCCGCTGCTGACGCTCCATACCCTGAATGCCGGCGTGCAGCCTCCGGTGGCGCTGCCGGAGCGGCTGGGGCGCGTCGAGCCCCTGGGCGAGCCGGACGTGCGTCGCCAGGTGGAGCTCACCGAGGTGATGCCGGGCCATGACGACCACGGCGCTGGCCACGGTGCCCCCCATGCCGGCCATGGGGCAGGACATGCTGACCCCCATGCCGCGCACGGCGGCGGCAGCGACAGCCACCATGGTACCCATGGACCGGGCGCCGGCCATGCGGCCCACGGAGCCGGCCAGGGCGGCGATGCTCGCCCGGAGGTGGACTTCCTGATCAACGGGCGCGCCTTCGCCATGGACGAGACCCTCTTCGAGGGCAGGGTCGGCGAGGTGGAGGAGTGGGAGGTCTTCAACAACTCCCACATGGACCATCCCTTCCATGTGCACGGCACCCACTTCCAGGTGATCGCCACCCGCGATGCCGACGGCGAGAGGCGCGAAGCCCCCTGGCTGGCCTGGAAGGACACCGTCAACCTGGCGCCCTACCAGCGCCTGACACTCCGCATGGTGTTCCGCGAGCCCGGTGACTGGCTGTTCCACTGCCACATCATCGAGCACGAGGAGCTGGGCATGATGGCGACGATCCGCGTGAGCTGATACTGCACGTACCGTGCTTCGGCACCATGCGGCGGCTTCGTATGGCGCCGGCGACACCTGCCGAATGATAAGGAAGTGACATCATGACCCATTATCGATGGCCACTCTTGATGGCCGTGCTGCTGACCCTGCTGGTGGGCTGTTCCCGAGAGCCGAGCAGCATCAGTCTCGAGCAGCTGCGTCAGCAGACCCACATTCACGGCCTGGCCTTCGATCGATCCGACAGTGAACGATTGTGGCTGGCGACCCACCATGGCTTCTATGCCGTGGAGCGAGATGGCAAGGCCCGGAGGGTCTCGGAGGAGACCCATGATTTCATGGGCTTCGCGCCTCATCCCGAGGAGGCCGAGACCTTCTTCGCCAGCGGCCATCCGGCGGCTGGCGGCAACCTCGGGGTGGTGATCTCCGGTGATGGAGGTCGCAGCTGGTCACGGCTTGCGGCGGGCGTCGATGGCCCGGTGGACTTCCATCAGCTGACCGTCAGCGCGGCCAGCCCCAACGTGCTCTACGGGGCCTATGCCGGCCAGCTCCAGGTCAGCCAGGATGGCGGTACCAGCTGGCGGATTCTCACAAAGGCGCCGGCCGGGCTGATTGCCCTGGCTGCCTCGAGTCGTGATTCCGAGCAGCTCTATGCTGCCACTCAGACCGGGCTCCTGATGAGCCCGGACGGCGGTGAGCGCTGGCGCCAGATCCATGCCGAGCGCCGCCCCGTCAGCCTGGTCGTGGCCAGCCAGGGGACGCTCTACGCCTTCATGCTGGACGTCGGCCTGCTGCGAGCCGAGGAAGCCAGCCGTGACTGGGAGATGGTGAAGCGTGGCTGGGGAGAGCGCTATCTGATGCACCTGGCGGTGGATCCCGACAATCCCCAGCGACTGGTGGCGGCCGATGACCTGAATCAGCTGCTGATCAGCGAGAACGGTGGGCGCGACTGGTCGCGTCTCGAGTGAACCGGGAGGTACCCCATGCTGCAATATCCACAGATTGACCCGGTGGCCATCAGCCTCGGGCCGTTCGCGATTCACTGGTACGGCCTGATGTACGTGGTCGGCTTCGTCGCCGCCTGGTGGCTGGGGCGTCTTCGCGCGCATCGCCTGGGCCTGACCCATGACGACATCGGCGACCTGATCTTCTACAGCGCCGTTGGCGTGGTGCTCGGCGGCCGCCTGGGCTATGCGCTCTTCTACGGCAGCGAGCAGTGGCTCGCCGACCCGCTGTGGCTGCTGCGACTCTGGGAGGGGGGCATGAGCTTCCACGGCGGCCTGATCGGGGTGCTGGTGGCGGCCTGGCTGTTCGCGCGCAGGAAGCGGCTCGGCTTCCTGTCGCTGACCGACTTCATCGCCCCGCTGGTGCCGATCGGACTGGGGGCGGGGCGGATCGGCAACTTCATCAATCACGAGCTGCCGGGCCGGGTCAGTGAGCTGCCCTGGGCGATGCCCTTCCCGCATATGGGGCCTGAGCCGCGCCACCCCACGGCGCTCTACGAGTTCGCCCTGGAGGGGGTGGTGCTGTTCGCGGTGCTCTGGTGGCTCTCCCGAGAGCCGCGCCGCACCGGGCTGATCTCCGGGCTCTTCCTGCTGCTCTACGGCGTCTTCCGCTTTGCCGTTGAGTTCGTGCGCCTGCCCGATCCGCATATCGGTTTCATCGCCTTCGGCTGGGTGACCATGGGCATGGCGCTGACCCTGCCGATGATGGTGGCAGGCGCGGCGCTGATCGGCTGGTCGCGGCGACAGCCGGCGGTGGAAGCCGCTTCCCGATGACGCTTCAGGCAAGGCGACGCCGCCCCTGGCGCCGGATTCTGCTGGTGATGGGCATCGCTCATCTGGTGGGCCTGGCCTCATCGCTGGATGCGATGATGTCGAGCCGGACCTCCCAGGGGGCCATCGCCTGGATCGTCTCCCTCAACACCGTGCCCTATGTGGCGGTGCCCACCTACTGGGTGTTCGGCCGCGCGCGGTTCCAGGGCTATGTCTCGGCGCGGCGCGACGAGGACTCGGCGCTGGGCCAGGCGCTGGCCGACAAGCTGGCGGAGCTGCGCGCCCACGGCGTCTCCGCCGCCCACAGCGACAAGCACCTGGTAGGCGTCGAGCAGCTGGCCAAGCTGCCGTTTCTCGGCGGCAACCGGGTGGAGCTTCTGATCGACGGCGAGGCGACCTTCGAGAGCCTGTTCGCCGGCATCGAGTTCGCCGAGCGCTATCTGCTGGTGCAGTTCTACATCGTGCGCGCCGACGAGGTGGGCAGGGCGCTGCAGGCGCGGCTGATCGAGAAGGCGCGGCAGGGGGTGGAGGTCTTCTTCCTCTATGACGAGATCGGCAGCTATGCGCTGCCGGGGAGCTATCTCAGGGCGATGCAGGAGGCCGGGGTCCAGGTGCACCGCTTCCACTCCACCCGCGGCACGGGCAACCGCTTCCAGCTCAACTTCCGCAACCATCGCAAGATCGTGGTGGCCGCCCTGAGCGGCGTGGACGTGAGGATCCTGATTCCCGAGCGGCCGGACAACCCGCTGACCTACTTTGCCGCCTACGCCTTCCTCGATTCGCTGCTCGAGGCGGGGGTCAAGGTCTACCGCTACGAGGGGGGCTTCCTGCATGGCAAGGCCTTCCTGGTGGACGATATCGGCGCGGCGGTGGGCACCGTGAATCTCGACAATCGCTCCTTCCGTCTCAACTTCGAGGTCACCGCGCTGGTGATGGATCCCGGCTTCGCCGCCGAGGTCGAAGCCATGTTCGAGCGTGACTTTGTCCAGTCGAGAAGGATGCGTGCCGATGAGATCGATCACCACCCGCTCTGGCACCGGGTCGCCGCTCGTGCCTCGTACCTGCTGGCGCCGGTGCTGTGAGCCAACGTGCCGAGACGTCGCGCCAGATGCCGGGCGTCAGGGAGCCCGGTGACAAATCTCAACACTCTTGCTGCTCCGGGACGGGGTGCTCCCCGTTACACTACGGACACGATAATGATCCCGAGGCCTTGCGGCCGAGGCTGCCTTGACGAGGTGATATAGATGGCAATGACAAGTTGTAAGCCGGATAGCTCGAGGGAGGGCCTGAGGTGGCTGGCCCTTGCCAAGAGCGGGCTTCTCGCCGGTCTGCTGGCGTTTACCGGCGCCGTTCAGGCCGACGAGGAGCGCGAGTGGCCCCGTGGCCACTACCCGCTGCCCGAGGAGGGCAACGTGATCGGCGAGGTCTACACCGTGACCGTGGACGACCACGAGGACACCCTGATCGACATCGCGCGCCGCCATAACGTTGGCTACGAGGAGATCGTGCGCGCCAATCCGGACGTCAGCATCTGGATTCCCGGCGAGGGCACCGAGGTGACCATTCCCGGCAAGTTCATCCTGCCCGATGCCGAGCGCACCGGGGTGGTGATCAACGTCGCCGAGCTGCGCCTCTACTACTTCCCCGAGGTGCGCAACGGCGAGATCCCGCGGGTCGAGAGTTATCCGATCGGCATCGGCCGCGAGGGCTATGACACCCCGCTGGGCATCACCAAGACCACCATGCGGCTGCAGGACCCGGCCTGGTATCCGCCGCGCTCCATGCGCGAGGAAGCCGCCGCCCGCGGCGAGCCGGCCCCGGCCGTGGTGCCGCCCGGCCCCGACAACCCCCTGGGGCGCCATGCCGTGCTGCTCGATATCCCCGGCTACCTGATCCACGGCACCAACGATCCCGACGGCATCGGCATGCGCGCCAGCCGCGGCTGCATCCGCATGTTCCCCGAGGATATCGAGTCGGTATTCCACAACGTGCCGGTGGGCACCCAGGTCAACATCATCGACCAGCCGATCAAGGTGGGCTGGCGGGACGGCCAGGCCCTGGTGCAGGTCTTCGAGCCCCTGGCGTCCCAGGAGCACGGCATGTCGGCGCTGATCGACACCATCTCCCGCCTCAACGCGGGCAATGCCAACGGCGCTGCCTTCGACTTCGAGCAGCTGCGTGGCCTGCTCGAAGCGCCCAGCGGCCAGGTGGTGGCGTTGCAGGCGCCCCCCGAGCCCGAGCCCGACGAGGCGCCGGCGCTGAACGGCCTCTTCGAGGAGCTGGCGCTCAGCGACGACTGACGCGAGCCAGGCTCACGGAACGGGCGCCCTCGGGCGCCCGTTCTCGTCAGTGGCGGCCGTGGTCGCCGTGGTCGTGCCAGGGGCGTTCGCCAGGCTGAAGCGGCCGGCGGTGCCGCTCAGGCAGTGGCCGGCGGCCGCGACAAGGCGCCGGGACGCCTCGGCGGGCATCAATCGGCGTCGACTTGACCCCGGTCAGGCAGCGCCTCCACCAGCTCCAGCGCCACGCAGAGCCGCACCAGCTCGGCGAGGCTCGACGCCCCCAGCGCCTTCATGGCGCGCAGCCGATAGACCTCCACGGTCTTGGCGCTGATCCCCAGGTGCTCGGCGACCTCGCGGCTGGTCATCCCTTCCGCCACGTGCACCAGGATCTGCCGCTCCTTGGGGCGCAGCGCCGCGTAGCTCGCCTGCAGATCGTCGTGGCGCTCCCGCTCCCGGCGCTGCCGCTGGTGGGCCTGCCGCGCCTGCTGCACGGTATCGATCAGCTGCTGGTGGTTGAAGGGCTTCTCGATGAAGTCCAGGGCACCGGCCTTGAGGGCCGCCACCGCCATGGGGACGTCGCCGTGGCCGGTCATGAAGATCACCGGGAGCGCGTCGCCGCGCTCGTTCAGGCGCTGCTGGACCTGCAGGCCGGAGAGGCCCGGCATGCGCACATCCAGCAGTACGACGTCGAAGGTGTCAGGGTCGGCGGCCAGGAAGGCCTCGCCGTCGGCGAAGGCGCGGCTGGCCAGGCCCACGGAGTCGAGCAGCCAGGCCAGCGACTCGCGCAGGTCCTGGTCGTCATCGACGACGGCGATGCAGGCGTCGGGTGTGTCGGTCACGGGTGTCTCGCGGCAGCCAGGGGAGCGGGTTCGGCCAGCAGTGTAGCGGCAAAGGTGGCGCCGCCGGAACCGTTGGCGGGCAGGAGGCGCAGGTCGCCCCCCATCGCCTCCATCAGCGAGTGGCTGATGGCGAGCCCCATGCCGAGCCCCTCCGGTCGCCCGGAGTGGAAGGGCGCGAAGATGCGCTCGGCGTCGCTGGCCGGCACTCCGGGCCCCTGGTCGCTGACCGTGAGGGTGACCTCACGGCGACCGCTCTGGCGGGCGCGCAGACTGACCCGTTCGGCGCCGGGGTGGTCGCGGCTCGCCTCCAGGGCGTTGAGCAGCAGGTTGACCAGCACCTGCTCCAGGGCCACCGGGTCGACGATGACCCGCGGCAGGGTCTCGGGCAGGTGGTGCTCCAGCGCGATGCCGGCCTGCTGGAACTGCCACTCGCAGAGCCGGCAGGCGGCGTCCACCACCTCCAGCAGGACAGCCGGCCGCGGCCGGGTCTGCCCCTTGCGCACGAAGGCGCGGATATGCCGCAGGCGCTCGGCCAGGCGGGTCACCTGGTCGCTGATCCGGGAGAGCGGCAGGCGCAGCGCCTCGGCCGGCAGGTCGGGGTCGGCGTCGAGCTTGAGCAGGGCGCCGCTGGCGTAGTTGGCGATGGCCCCCAGGGGCTGGTTGAGCTCGTGGGCGATGTTGGAGGCGAGCTCGCCGGTGGTGGCCAGGCGGTTGGCGTGGGCGATCTGCTCCTGGTGGCGGCGGGCCTGGGTCTCGGCGGCCTTGCGCAGCCCGATATCGCGGTTGAGCAGCGACACGTGGCCCGGCTCGCTGCCCAGGCCCCGATGGGCCATCACCACGCTGAGCACCGGCACCGGCCCGTCGGGGCCGCGCATGGCCAGCTCGCCGCTCCAGGAGCCATAGCGGGCCACCGCGGGGAGCACGATATCGCGCAGTTCGGCCAGCGACTCTTCGCCGTAGGCGTCCGCCAGGCGGGCCTCGCCGCCCTCCCGAGGCAGGCGCAGCAGGCGCCGGGCGGCCTCGTTGGCGTAGAAGAGCCGCTCGTGCTCATCCATGAACAGCACGTGGTCGGTGGTGGATTCCACGACCCGGGCGAGGCGTTCGCGGTTGGCCTCGGCGCGCAGGCGCCGGCCCACGTCGCGGGAGACGCTGAGGATGTCGAGCAGCTCGCCGGTGGCGGGGTCGCGGCGGGTGCGGCTGGTGGTCTCGAACCAGACGTAGCGGCCGTCCTTGGCGCGGAAGCGGTAGGTCTGCTGGTAGAACCCCTTGTGGTAGTAGACCCGCGGCGACTTGTTGAGCAGGTCGGCCAGGTCCGCCGGGTGGAAGAGGTCGTAGGCGGAGACGCCGATCAGCTCCTCGGGCTCATAGCCGAGCAGGTCCCGGGCGGCGCGGGAGGCGTAGAGGAAGGTGCCGTCCCGGGCGTGCCGGCTGATCAGGTCGGTGGTGCTCTCGGCCAGCCACTGGTAGTGGTCGCGCTCGTCCTGGAGCGGCTGCAGCTGGTCCCTGAGCCGCCGGTTCTCTGCCTCCAGCTCGGCGCAGCGCGCCGCCAGCCCTTCGGTCCTTTCGTTTTGCCCCGTCATCAGCGCGCCGGGTCCACCCGGCCGCCCAGGGAGGCGTTGCGCCGGAACCAGCCGGCGATGCTGGCCCGCGGCAGGCGGGTCGGCAGCACCTCGTGGGGCACGCTCTCGGCGAGGAAGCAGGCGAAGGTGCCGGCGCTGGGCCGCACCCGGGCCACCTCGCGCTCGGGCTCGTCGGGGGCGTAGAGCACCATCTCGCCGCCGCCGTCCTCGGGCCAGTCGGGGTTGAGGTAGCCCACGGTGGAGACCACCCGGTTGGCGCGGCCGCGGAAGCTGTCCAGGTGCCGGCGGTAGAAGGCGCCGGGCGGGTAGTGGGCGAAGTGGGCCTCGTACTCGAAGAGCCCCAGGAACAGTGCCCGGTTCAGTGCCTGCTGCACCTCGCCCATGGCCTCCAGATAGCGGCGCTGGGCGAGGCTCTCGCGGTCGAGCCAGTGGATGGCGTCGCCGCGGATATCGCGACGCAGCTGAAGCTCCTGGCCGCGGCCGATGCCGGCGGCCTCCAGGGCGTCGCGTTCGGCCAGGGCGGTGAGTTCGGCGTGAAGCTCCGCGCACAGGTCGGCGTCCAGCACCCCCTCGCCCAGGTACCAGCCCTGTTCCACCAAGGCATCGATCAGGCGGGGCAGGGCCTCGGGGGCCAGCGCGGGGGGCAGGGCGGAGGGGAGGGGCAGGCTCAGTGTCGTGGTCTCCTGGGTCGAACGGGTCAGCGGCTCGCCTGCTGCTGGATGCGCAGCAGGCGGTCGGGAAAGTAGCAGAGCCGGCCGGGGGGCTTCCTGTCCAGACTCACCGGGCAGCCGAACCCCTCGGCCAGCAGCTCCACCAGCATCATCGCCGAGAGCCCCCAGATCACCTGGCCGTCTACGTGGTAGTTGGGCACATAGAGGGGCCGGCCGTCCACGGGGATGACGTCGGTATGGTGGCGACGGTCCTCCAGGAAGTGGGCGAGGGGCACCTCGAAGATGGCGTCGAGCTCCGTGGGATCGGGGATCAGGGGCAGGTCCGGTGGAATGAGCCCCACGTAGGGAGTGACGCGCAGGCCGTGCAGCGAGACCACGTCCGACAGCCGGCCGAGCAGCTCCACCCGGTAGGGGGGCAGAGCGATCTCCTCATGGGACTCCCGAAGGGCGGTGGTCAGCAGGTCAGGGTCGCCCGCCTCGCGCTTGCCGCCGGGGAAGGCCACCTGGCCACTGTGGGTGTTGAGGTGGGCGGCGCGGCGGGTGAGCAGCAGGGTCGGCTCGGGGCGGTCGACGATGGGCATCAGCACCGCCGCCTCCGGCAGCTGCAGCAGGGACCGCCGGGGGCGGTGCGCTTGCAGGCGTTCGCGAAGATTCTCTAACATGGGGTTTCCATCGGGTTTGATTCCTTCTACCCGGCCGCCTTCCGCGGCGTCAAGCCCGCCAGCCTGCCCGGGAGCCCCATGAACTTCTGCAGCCACTGCGGCCACACCGTGCGCTTCGCGATTCCCGAGGGGGATGACCGCCCCCGCCACCTGTGCGACGAGTGCGGCACCGTCCACTACCAGAACCCGCGCATCGTGGCCGGCACCCTGCCGGTGAGCGGCACCCGGGTCCTGCTCTGCCGCCGCGCCATCGCCCCGCGCAAGGGGTACTGGACCCTGCCGGCGGGCTACATGGAGAACGCCGAGACCACCGTGGAGGCGGCCGCCCGGGAGACCCGCGAGGAGGCCTGCGCCGAGGTCGATATCCACGGGCTCTACACCCTGATCAATCTGCCCCACATCAACCAGGTCTACATGATCTTCCGGGCCGATCTCACCGGCGGCTTCGGCCCCGGCCCCGAGAGCCTGGAGGTGGCGCTGTTCGAGGAGCACGAGATCCCCTGGGAGGAGCTCGCCTTTCCCACCATCGAACGCACCCTGCGCCACTTCTACGCCGACCGCCGCGATCAGCGGTTTCCGCTGCACGTCAGCGACATCACCCCCTAGGATCGCGAGCGCTACTTTGGCTCTGCCTGACGCTGGTTCTAGCTGAGCGTCAGTCGAAGGTCTCCAGCTTCCAGACGTCGTAGGCCGGCTCCTCGTAGGGGTGGGCGAGCTTGAGCGCCGCCACGGCGGCGTGGATCAGCCTATCCTCGCACACCAGCTCGACCTTGAGCTCCTCGACGCGTTCCAGCTCGCCGACCTCGCCGATGTGCGGATCGGCGCCGTCCAGGGGGCGGAACTGGCCGGTGCCGCGAGTCTGGAAGCAGCAGGCCTCGTAGTCGCCGATGCGTCCGGCGCCGGTCTCGAACACCGCCTCCTTCACCGCTTCGGCATCCTCCACGGGAACGAAAAACGCCAACTTGTACATGCCCCTTCTCCTTCTTTGCCATACTGGAAACGGTGTGTCTGGAGTATAGAGGGGAGCGATGCAGGCCGATATTGGAGCGCTGCTCGAAACGTTGGGGCTGACGCCGCGAGGCGAGCCGTGGCGGCTTTCCGGCGGCGATATGGCGGCGGTCTACCGGCTGGAGACCGAGCAGGGCGAGGTGGTGCTCAAGCGCGACGATCCGCAACGGCTTGCCGGCGAGGCGGATGGCTTGCGTGCGCTGCGTGCGCAAGCCACCCGACTGGTGGTACCGGAGGTGCTGGGCGTGAAGGACGGCTGGCTGGCGATGGAAGCGCTGGATGCCGGCGGGCGACGGGACGAGGTCGCGCTGGGCGAGGGGCTGCGCGAGCTGCATGCCCATGTCGAAGGGGGGCATGGTTGGCCGCGGGACAACGCCTGCGGGCGTACGCCCCAGCCCAATGCCCCGCTGGACGATGGCCGTGCCTTCCAGCGTGAGCGTCGCCTGCTGCCGCTGGCCCTGCGCTGCCGGGAGCGGGGCTTACTGGACGACACGCGCCATCGGCGCATCGAACGCGCGGCGTACGATCTGGAGACATGGCTCGCGGATGCGCCGGCAAGCCTGGTGCATGGCGATCTATGGTCGGGCAACGTGCTCTACACGCCGCGCGGTCCGGCGATCATCGATCCCGCCATTTACCGCCACTATCCGGAGGTCGACCTGGCGATGCTGACGCTGTTCGGCTCGCCTGGCGAGGCATTCTTCGAGGCCTATTGGAATGGTCCTCGCCCCGGCGACTGGCCGAGACGGGAGGCGCTGTTCCAGCTCTATCCCCTGCTCAATCATCTGCTGCTGTTCGGCAGGAGCTATCTCTCCGGGGTCGAAGGGGCGCTGGCACGAGTGGAGCGCGGCTGACTCGGTAGCATGGCTTTTCTCAGCCCCGTGCATGGTGGCATCATGATATATGACATACAATCAAGTATGTTTGTCGATGCCGTTCCGCTCATGTTCAGGGAAGGAAAATGCCACACTATAGAAGGGCTTGGAGAATCGTTGCGGTAATCGGGGGGCTGGCCTTGTCCGCCAGCGCCATGGCGCAGAACGCGGTGTCGCTGCAGTTCGACAACGATGGCATGGTCAGCGGCGACGATGATCAGTACACCGCCGGCCTGGAGGCCTCCTGGACCCAGGCGCTGGACGAGACCCACTGGTCGCAGGGGCTCGTCCGCTGGTTGCCCTCGGCGGTGCTGGGCGAGGCCGATACCCTCACCTGGCAGCTCAGCCATCGCATGTATACCCCCGAGGCGATCTGGCGGCGCGATCTGGTCGCCGACGATCGCCCCTACGCCGGGTTGGCGCTGGCGACGCTGGCGCTGCACGAGACTCGCCGCGGCGATGGACGCATGCGCGCCAGTACCGTGCAGGTCGACACTGGCATGGTGGGGCAGTCCACCCGTGCCGAAAGCCTCCAGCGCGAAGTCCATCGGGTAACCAACAGCGAAACTCCACGCGGCTGGCGGCATCAGATCGGCGATGAGTTCGTGCTCAACGCCGGTTACCGCAGTCAGTGGTGGTTCGATCTTCCCTCCCAGGGGCTGGAGTGGCAGCACGGGCCTACCCTCGCGGCGGGGCTCGGCAATCTCACCACCCATGCCGGCGGCGGCTATGCGCTGCGCTTCGGCCGGGGGCTGGAGCGCGGCCACGGCATGCCGACCCTGGGGCCGGGACTGGGCGGCTACCGTCAGGCGTCCCACGGCAGCGGCTTCGGCTGGTATGTCTATGCGGGGCTGGAGGGGCGTTACGTGGCGCACAACCTGCTGCTCGACGGCAACACCTCCAAGGACAGCCACTCCGTGGATGCCAAGGATTGGGTGGGCGACGCCGTGCTCGGGCTGGCCTTGACCTGGGATGAGTGGCAGTTGGGCGCGGCCTATATCGCCCGCAGCGAGGAGTTCCACGGCCAGGACAGTTTCGCACCGCATGGCGCATTGATTTTCTCTTATCACCTGTAAGCCACGCCCTCGCGGAACTGAGCGAGCGAAGGCCAGACAAGGCGAAAGCCGGCGGCAAATCGGTAGGATAGCCGATTTGGACTGCCCTGCTGCTCGCAGCGCGAGTGACAGGGATGTCACGAGTCAAAACGCGGAGTTTACACGGAGTAAATGAGCATTTTGATCGGACTCGCGCACGAGCCGGCTTTCAACACCGTATGGCCGAGCGCAGCCAGTTCCCGTTACCAGGAGCGGTAGGGGAGAAATTTGCCGTTCAGTGTCAGCACCACCCGGTCGCCCTTCGGGTCCTTGACCTTGTCCACCTCCATGGTGAAGTCGATGGCGCTCATGATGCCGTCGCCGAACCGCTCCTGGACCACGTCCTTGAGGGTCTCGCCGTAGACGCCGACGACCTCGTAGAGACGGTAGATCAGCGGATCCTGGGGGATCGCCTCGTCCCAGGTCTTGGTGGGAAAGGCGACCAGGGCCTCGGCGACGTTACCGTCGACATCCAGCACCTCGCAGAGCTTGTGGGCCACTTCGGCCTTGGCGCTGTTCATGCCGTAGCAGGCCGAGGCGGTCCACACCGGCGACATGCCGATGGCCTGGCCGATCTCCTCCCAGCTGAGTTTCTTGCGGGCCTTGGCGGCGAGCAGGGTGTGGCGCATCTCGAGCTTATCCATGGTGAGTCTCCTTGGGAGTGAACTTGACCAGTTTCTCGTTGGGGGAAGCGGATGCCGGCGCATCCGCGCTGTGGGACTCGGTCGCCGATTCGGCGACCGGGTTGACCGGGCGCGGGTAGTGTAGCCCGCGGCGGTCGAGGTCGGCGGTGCGCAGCTCGCCCGAGCGGTTCACCAGGAAATCGACCAGGTAGTTGCGGATGGTGTAGAAGTGCGGGTGCTTGACGATCTCGGCCCGGGAGCGCGGCCGCGGGAGGTCGATTTCCACCGCCTCGGCGATGCGCGCCTGGGGGCCGTTGGTCATCAGGAAGATGCGGTCGGCCAGCAGGATCGCCTCGTCCACGTCGTGGGTGATCATGAACACCGTCTGGCGGTCCTGGCTCCAGATCTTGACCAGCTCGTCCTGAATGACGCCGCGGGTCAGCGCGTCGAGCGCCCCGAAGGGCTCGTCGAGCAGCAGCAGCTCCGGCTTGGTGGCGAAGGCCCGGGCAATGCTGACCCGCTGGCGCATGCCCCCGGAGAGCTGGGCTGGCTTGCGATCCTCGACGCCCTTCAGTCCCACCATCGCGAGATAGCGCAGGCTGTGCTCGGTGACCTGGGCCTCGTCCCACGCCTTCCAGCGGGCGCGAACCCCGAAACGCACGTTCTCCAGGGCGGTCAGCCACGGCAGCAGGCTGTAGTTCTGGAACACCACGCCGCGCTCGAGGCCCGGGCCGTTGATCTCCTTGCCCTCCATCACCATGGCGCCATCGCTGAACTGATCCAGCCCGGCCAGGGCGTTCATGATGGTGGACTTGCCGCAGCCGGAGTGGCCGATAATGCAGACGAACTCGCCCTTCTCGAGGCTGAAGCTGACGTTCTCGAAGACCGTCAGGCCCTCGCCCCCCTTGGCGCCGGGAAAGCGCTTGGCGGCTTGCTGAACTTCCACAAAGGCATGACTCATGGTTCTCTCCTGTGGGGGATGCGTGGGGTCGGTCATTCCTGGTAGGCGACCAGCCTGGCGACGGCGCCGAGGGCCAGGTCGAGCAGCATGCCGACCACGCCGATAAGCAGGATCGAGAAGATCACGCTGGTCAGGTCGAGGTTGTTCCACTCGTTCCACACGTAGTAGCCGATGCCGGTGCCGCCCACGAGCATCTCGGCGGCGACGATGACCAGCCAGGCGATGCCGATGGAGATGCGCATGCCGGTGAGGATGGTCGGGGCCGCGGCGGGCAGGATCACCTGGAAGGCGGTCTTCATCGGCGACAGCTCGTGGGTGCGGGCCACGTTGACCCAGTCCTGCCTCACGCCGGCCACGCCGAAGGCGGTGTTGAGCAGCATCGGCCAGATCGAGCAGATGAAGATCACGAAGATCGCCGAGGCCTGGGCATCGCGGATGATGAACAGCGCCAGCGGCATCCAGGCCAGCGGCGAGATGGGTCGCAGCACCTGGATGAAGGGGTTGAGCGCCTTGTAGGCGAGCGGCGACATGCCGATCAGAAAGCCGATGGGAATCGCCACCAGGGCCGCGGCGAAGTAGCCGGTGAGCACCCGGAACAGCGAGTAGCCGAGCTGGATACCGATGCCCTTGTCGTTAGGGCCCGCATCGTAGAAGGGGTTCGACAGCTCCTGCCAGCCGCGCTCGATGATCTGCGAGGGGGGCGGTACCCGGGCGGTCTCGTCGGCGCCACCCATCAACAGCTCGTATTCGCTGAGTTCGGCGCCGGCGCCGCCGAGGATCGGGGCGCGGTTGAGCCCCTCCCAGAGGCCGAGAAGCAGCGCCAGGATCACCGCGGCGAGCAGGCCGGCGCGAAAATTGAGACTGAACTTCCACTCGGTGGTCGTGCGGTCCATGGTTCAGCTCCTGCGGATGTCGAAGCTCTGCAGATAGGCTTCTGGGTCGGTGTAGTCGAAGGTCTTGCCCATGATCTGGTAGTTGCGCGAGGTCTCCTCCGGGGCGTCGTAGCCCAGTTCGCGCATCACCTCGCCGGCCTCGGTGGCCAGGAAGACGTCCCGGGCGACCCGCTGGTAGTCCACGTCGCCATCGATGTAGCCCCAGCGCTTCATCTGGGTGAGGATCCACACCGCCATGGAGTGCCAGGGGAAGGGGTCGAAATCGATGCGGTCGGGCACGTTCTGCACGTTGCCCAGGCCGTCGGCGAAGCGCCCGGTGAGCACCTGCTCGATCACCGTGACCGGCTGGTTGAGGTAGTTGGTGGGAGCGATGGCCTCGGCGATCTCCGAGCGGTTGGCGGGGTCGGAGGAGTACTGGGTGGCATCGATGATGGCCCGCAGCAGGGCGCCGTAGGTGTTGGGGTTCTCCCGGGCGAAGGTGGCGCTGGTGGCGAAGGCGCAGCAGGGGTGGCCGTCCCAGATCTCCTTGGTCAGGAGGTGGATGAAACCGATGCGCTCGAACACCGCCCGCTGGTTGAAGGGGTCCGGCGAGAGGAAACCGTCGATGTTGCCGGCGCGCAGGTTGGCGACCATCTCGGGTGGCGGAATGACGCGGATCTGGATGTCCTGGTCGGGGTCGAGGCCGTGTTCGGCGACGTAGTAGCGCAGCAGGAAGTTGTGCATCGAGTATTCGAAGGGCACGCCGAAGGTGAAGCCCTTCCACTGCGCCGGGTCGCGCTTGTCCTGGTGGTCGTTGTGCAGCACGATCGCCTGGCCGTTGATGTTCTCGATGGCCGGGGTGATGAAGGCGCGACGGCTGGAGCCCGCCCCCAGGCTCATGGCCAGCGGCATGGGCGAGAGCATGTGGGCGGCGTCGTAGTTGTCGTTGAGCGAGTTGTCGCGGATCAGCGCCCAGCCGGCGGTCTTGATCACGTTGACGTCGAGGCCGTAGCGCTCGTAGAAGCCCATGGGGTGGGCCATGATGATCGGCGTGGCGCAGGTGATGGGGATGAAGCCCACGTCCAGGCGGGTCTTCTCCAGCGGGCCGAGGTCCTCCTTGACGGCCGCCTTGATGGCGTCCATCGGGAACAGGGTGGCCAGGGCCGCGGCCACGGTGCCGCCCCCCACCAGCTTCATGAACTGGCGGCGGTGCATGTCGCTGTGGCCGAAGATGCCGCGCACCAGGGCGCTCTCCACCACCCGGTCCATCATCTCCTCGCTGTCGCGCGGCGCCCCGGTGGCAGCGGGGGCCTCGTCGGCGCGGCGACTGGCCGAGGGAGGCGTCGAGGGAGAGGAAGAAGCAGGGGAGTGCGCATCCGCGCAGGTCTTGCAGCCACAGTCGCGTCCATGGACCAGGGATTGCCGGTGATCGAAGGGGTTACCCAGACTGTTGTGGTCGTTGTTCATGGTCGTCTCGCTTCGCTAGTGCAGGGGAAGGCCTGTCATGCGCCAGCCTGGTGCAGAAATGCTGCCCGCTGGCCGTTCACCCTGAATACGGCGAGGCCCGTGCCATCTCGCGAGATACCTGAGATACCCGTCGAATTTTCAAACACTTGGAAATAAATGGCTGACTGGGGAGGGCGCTTCCTGACGGTGACGAGATCTCGTTGAAAGATTGGCGATTTCTCGTCATTGGCGCGGGCCTTGTATGGCAGGGATACCCATCGCTGCGAGGCCGTCGCCATGTCCCAGCCCGATCTCTCCCCGCCCTCCCTCGTCCAGGAGGCCTTCGCCCGGGCGCCCCAGGCGCTGCTGCTCATCGACCCCGTGGCCGACCGCCTGCTCGGCGCCAATGCCGCGGCCTGCCAGCTGCTGGGTGGCGACACCGAGGCGCTCGGCGCCCACCCCTTCAGCCATCGCCTGGGGGCCTCGCTGCCGCTGTGGGTCAGCTTCACCGACGAGGCCCTGAACCGCTCCCCCGCCTGGTCCGACGACCTGGTGGTCCTCGATCTCAAGCGCCAGCCGCGCCATGTGGAGGTGCAGGCCCAGGCGCTGGCGGGGGGGCGGCTGTTATTGACCCTGGTCGATCGCCAGAAGGCCGAGCAGCGCCGCGCCCGGGCCGACCTGAGGCGACAGCATCGGCGCGGGCAGGTGGGCTGGGAGCGGGTCGAGCAGGTGTTCGAGCGCATAGAACGCCAGAACCAGCTGATCCTCGGCGCCGCGGGGGAGGGCATCTACGGCCTCGACGCCGAGGGGCGCACCACCTTCGCCAATCCGGCCGCCGAGCGAATCCTGGGCTGGAGCAGCGAGGATATGGTGGGCCACGACGCTCACCTGCTGTTCCACCACACCCACGCCGACGGCAGCCACTTTCCGGTGCAGCAGTGCCCGATCCACGCCTCCTTCAGCGACGGTCAGGTGCATCGGGTCGATGACGAGGTGTTCTGGCACAAGAACGGCGAGGCGGTGCCGGTGGAGTACACCAGCACGCCGATCTTCGAGATGGGGCGTCTGGTGGGGGCCGTGGTGCTCTTCCGCGACATCTCCGAGCGCAAGCGCGCCGAGCAGCAGCTGCGCGACGCCCTGGCCGAGGTGGAGTCATTGAAGCAGCGCCTGGAGCTTGAGAACCAGTACCTTCAGGAAGAGATCACGGCCGAGATCAACCACCGCGAGATCGTCGGCGAGAGCCAGGCCGTGGCCCACCTCGTGCGCCAGATCGCGCTGGTGGCGCCGACCGATGCCAACGTGCTGATCAGCGGCGAGTCGGGCACCGGCAAGGAGCTGATCGCCCGGGCCATCCACGCCGGGGGTGTCCGGGGGGGCGGCCGCTGATCCGGGTCAACTGCGCCGCCATTCCCCGCGACCTCTTCGAGAGCGAGTTCTTCGGCCACGTGAAGGGGGCCTTCACCGGGGCGGTCAACGACCGGCCGGGGCGCTTCGAGCTGGCCGATGGCGGTACCCTGTTCCTCGACGAGGTGGGCGAGATCCCCCTCGAGCTGCAGGGCAAGCTACTGCGGGTGCTGCAGGAGCAGCAGTTCGAGCGGGTGGGCGACAACCGTACGCGCCAGGTGGACGTGCGGGTGATCGCCGCCACCAACCGCGACCTGCGCGAGATGGTCGAGGCGGGCGAGTTTCGCGAGGACCTCTACTTCCGCCTCAATGTCTTCCCGATCGCCTCGGTGCCGCTGCGCCAGCGCATCGAGGACGTGCCCCTGCTGGCGCGACACTTCCTGCTGCGCGCCTGCCAGAAGTTCAACCGGCCGGGGGTGAGGATACCGCCGGCCCAGCTCGAGGTGCTCAAGCGCTACCCGTGGCCTGGCAATATCCGCGAGCTGGAGAACGTGATCGAACGCCAGGTGATCGTGGCCCAGGGGCGCCAGCTGGCCTTCGATGACCTGATCCCGGCGGCCGGCGACGAGGGGGTGGCATCGCCCGGCGAGCCCTTTCCGCCGCCCCGGGAGCCCACCGAGCCGGGACTCTTGACCGAGCACGAGCTGTCACGCCGGCAGCGCGAGAACGCCCTGGCGGCGCTGCGTGCCAGCGGTGGCAAGGTGTCGGGGGAGGGCGGGGCCGCCGAGCGGCTGGGGATCAAGCCGACCACCCTGCGCTCGCGTCTCAAGGCGTGGGGGATCGCGCCCCGGGACTTCAGGGCGCCATGACGGTCGTGTTAACCCCTGAGCCTGACCAGGCCCGGCTGGGCCTCGGCCATCTTCACCACGCTGTCCCGGCGCAGCAGCGGGGAGTCGGCGCCGCGCACCACCATCAGCGGACAGCGGATCGCGCGCCAGTCGGCCCCGGGCGGTTATTTTCTGGCCGGAAGGGAGCAGCGGCCAGGGGAAAGTCGCTAGTATACATACAAGGATGTAGCTATAATCCCTGCCTGTTTTCGACCCGCGCGCCGGCGTTTTCCCCCTGCTGGCGGGCCCCTGACGAGATCACCCAGAGTGGAGACTTCCATGCGATTGGCACCCCAGAAGGGGCACAGGCCCCTGAGAATCCTGGCCCTGGCCGGCCTGATGGCCGTCGGGCTGTCCGCCTGCGGGCAGGACAACGATCAGGCCGGAGCGCCCGGCGGCGGCGGCGGTGACCGCCCACCGCCCCCGGTCGTCGTGGTGGGCGTGGAGCCGCGCAGCGTGGAGGTGATCGAGGAGTATGCGGCCCGCGCACGGGGTTCCCGGGAGGTGCAGGTGCGTGCCCGGGTCGACGGCATCCTCGAGGAGCGCCTCTACACCGAGGGCCAGATGGTCAGCGAGGGGGATGCGCTGTTCCGCATCGATCGCGAGCCCTACGAGATCGCCCTCAAGCGCGCCGAGGCGGAGCGGGCCAACGCCCGCGCTGAGCTCAACCAGGCCAACCGCGAGTGGCAGCGGATCTCCACCCTGTTCAACCAGAACGCGGTGAGCGAGCGCGAGCGCGACAGCGCCCTCTCGGCCCGGGAGCTGGCCGAGGCGCGCTACGCCCTGGCTGAGGCCGGCGTCGCCAACGCCGAGCTCAACCTCAGCTACACCCAGGTAGAGGCGCCCCTGGATGGCCTGACCGGCCTCGAGAGCTTCCCCGAGGGCAGCCTGATCGAGCGCGGTACCCTGCTGACCACGGTGACCCAGCAGGACCCGATCCATGTGCGCTTCTCGCTGCCCGAGCGCGATGCGGCCCTGCAGCGCGCCGCGCGGCGGGCCATGAGTGACGCCCAGGCGGAGGCGCCCCGGGAGGCGTGGCTGACCCTGCCCGACGGCAGCGAATACGAGGAGCGCGGCCAGATCGACTTCACCGACAGCACCATCGACCCGCGCACCGGCAGCGTTTCGGCGCGCGCCGTCTTCCCCAATCCGGAGGGGCTGGTGGTGCCAGGGCAGTTCGTGCGCGTGCGCGTGCTGGTGCAGGAGCTCGACGACGTCTTCCTGGTACCCCAGGAGGCGGTGGGCCAGGGCCCCGGCGGCCCGCGTATCTTCGTGGTCGCCGAGGACCGGGCGCATGCCCGCGATGTGGCGCTGGGGCCCATCGTCGACAATCGCCAGGTGGTGCTGAGCGGCCTCGAAGCGGGTGATCGCATCATCGTCAGCGGCCTGGTGATGCTGCAGGATGGCATGCCGGTGCAGGTCAGCGTGGCGGATTCCGCCGAGGACGTCGTGGAAGACGAGACGGCCGCCGAGGTGTCGCTCGACGCCGCCGACGTCGACGACGAGGAGGCGTGATGCTCAGGTTCTTCATCGATCGGCCGATCTTTGCCTCGGTCATCTCCATCATCATCATGCTGGTCGGCCTGGCGGCGCTGCGGGCCCTGCCGGTGGAGCAGTACCCCGACGTGGTGCCGCCCCAGGTGGTGGTCGAGGCCGCGTATCCCGGCGCCAGCTCCACGGTGATCGCCGAGGCGGTGGCCGCACCGCTGGAGCAGGAGATCAACGGTGTCGACAACATGCTCTACATGGAGTCGACCTCCACCGATGCCGGTAGCCTGCAGATCATCGTCTCCTTCGAGATGGGTACCGACCCGGATCAGGCCGCCATCAACGTCAACAACCGGGTGCAGGCCGCCACCCCGCGCCTGCCCCAGCAGGTACGCGACCAGGGGGTGCGCGTCGAGGCGCGCTCCAACAACATCCTGATGGTGCCGGTGCTCTTCTCGCCGGAGGGCAGCCGCGATGTGCTCTTCATGTCCAACTATGCGCTGCTCAACGTACTCGACGAGCTGGTCCGGATCCCCGGAGTGGGTGATGCCTCGCTGTTTGGCGCCCAGGACTACTCCATGCGCATCTGGCTGTTCCCGGATAAGCTGGCCCAGTATGACCTGACACCCAGCGACGTGGCCGCGGCGATCAACGAGCAGAATGCCCAGTTCGCCGCCGGCAGCCTCGGCGCCGAGCCATCCCCTCCAGGGCAAGCCTTCACCTTTACGGTGACCACCCGCGGCCAGCTCGCGGATCCCGAGGAGTTCGAGGCGATCATCCTGCGCGCCGAGCAGGATGGCAGCACCCTGCGCCTGGGGGATGTGGCCCGCGCCGAACTGGGCTCCCAGAACTATGCCTTCTCGGCCACCTACAACGGCCAGAACGCTGTGCCCATGGGCATCTACCTGCAGCCGGGCGCCAACGCCCTGGAGACTGCCCAGGCGGTGCACGAGGCGCTGGATGATCTCGCAACGCGTTTTCCGGATGATCTCGCCTACACGGTGCCCTACGACACCACCGAGTTTGTGGAGATCTCCATCCGCGAAGTGTTTATCACCCTGCTGGTGGCGGTGGCGCTGGTGGTGGTGGTGACCTTCCTCTTCCTCCAGCACTGGCGTGCCACCCTGATCCCGGTGGCGGCCATTCCGGTCTCGCTGATCGGCACCTTCGCCGGCATGCTCGCCTTCGGCTTCTCGGTCAACCTGCTGACGCTCTTCGGTCTGGTGCTGGCCATCGGTATCGTGGTGGATAACGCCATCATCGTGCTGGAGAACGTCGACCGGCTGATCCGGGAGCAGGGCATGAAGGCCCGCGAGGCGGCCATCGAGACCATGAAGCAAGTGGCCGGCGCCGTGGTCTCTTCCACCCTGGTGCTGGTGGCGGTATTTGCCCCGGTGACCTTCCTGGGTGGCCTGACCGGCGAGCTCTACCGTCAGTTTGCAGTGACCATCGCCGTCTCCGTGGTGGTCTCCGGGGTGGTGGCCCTGACCCTGACCCCGGCGATGTGCGCCATGCTGCTCGACAAGCAGTCCCACACCGTGGCCAAGCCCTTCCAGTGGTTCAACGCCGGCTTCGACCGGCTGACCGCCGGCTTCAGCTGGCTGGTGGGCAAGCTGCTGCGCCATGCGGTGATCGGCGTGCTGCTGTTCGTCGGCGTCATCGCCGCCACGCTCTTCACCATGTCACGCCTGCCGCCGGGGCTGGTGCCCCAGGAGGACCAGGGCGTGGCGCTGGTGGTCTACCAGCTGCCCCAGGTGTCGGCGCTGCCGCGCACCGCGGCGGTGCGTGACCAGGTCTCGGCGATGCTGCTGGAGATGGACGAGATCGACGAGTTCACCTCCGGCGCCGGCTTCGACATCATCGCCGGCGCCCTGCGCACCAACGTCGGCGTGGGCTTCGTCAACCTGGCCGACTGGAGCGAGCGCGAAGGCCCCGGCCAGGATGCCCAGTCGCTGACTGGCCGGATCATGGGCATGGGAGGCGGCATTCCCGAGGCCTTCGTGATCGCCTTCACGCCGCCGCCCATCATGGGGCTGTCGCTGACCGGCGGGGTAGAGGGCTATGTGCAGGTGCGCGGCGATGCCACCACCGAGGAGATCGCCGAGCTGGCCGGCCGGCTGGCGGCCGCGGCCAATGCGCGTCCGGAGCTGACCAACGCCCGGACCACCCTGGATACCTCCATTCCGCGCTACCGGGCGGAGCTGGACCGCGAGAAGGCCCGCGCCATGGGGGTGCCCGTCAACGAGGTCTTCGCCACCATGCAGAGCACCTTCGGCTCCATGTACGTGAACGACTTCACCCTGGCGGGGCGCAACTGGCAGGTGAATCTGCAGTCCGAAGGCGAGTTCCGCAGCCAGCCCGAGGATCTCAACAAGGTCTTCGTGCGCTCCCAGAGCGGCGAGATGATCCCGCTGAGCTCCCTGGTGACCCTGACCCGGGAGGCCGGGGCGGATATCCTCAACCGCTACAATGTCTACTCGGCCGCCAAGTTCCTGGCCGACGCGGCGCCTGGCTATACCACCGGGCAGGCCAAGGAGGCCATGGAGGCGGTGGCCGCCGAGGTGCTGCAGGGTGGCGATGCCTCCCTGGGCTGGATCGGTGAGGCCTACCAGCTCGACGCCGCGGCCGGCGCCGGCGGCCTGGCCTTCGGCCTGGGCCTGCTGATGGTGTTCCTGATCCTGGCCGCCCAGTACGAGCGCTGGTCGCTGCCCCTGGCGGTGGCCACGGCGGTGCCCTTCGGGGTGCTGGGGGCGTCGCTCGCCGCCATGCTGCGGGGCTTCCCCAACGACATCTACTTCCAGGTAGGCCTGCTGGTGCTGATCGGCCTGGCGGCCAAGAATGCCATCCTGATCGTGGAGTTCGCCGCCCAGAACCGGCGCGAGGGCAAGAGTTCCGCCGAGGCGGCCCTGGCCGCGGCCCAGCAGCGCTTCCGGGCCATCCTGATGACGGCGCTGACCTTTATCATCGGCACCCTGCCGCTGGTCTTTGCCACCGGCGCCGGCGCCAACAGCCGGCAGGAGATCGGTACCGTGGTGGTGGGCGGCATGCTGATGGCGAGCTCGCTGGCGCTGATCTTCGTGCCGCTGGCCTACAAGCTGCTGGAGGACCTGGTGACCTGGCGCCGCGAGCGCAAGGTCGGCCGCCTGGAGAAGGAGACTCCCCATGCGTAAGGCACTGCCTGTCCTGCTGCTCTCCACCGCCCTGCTGGCCGGCTGTGCCGTGGGGCCCGACTACCGGGCCCCCGCGCTGGACCTGCCCGAGCAGTGGCCCGAGCACGTGCTGCTCTCCGCCGAGGCGCGCGCCGACTGGCAGCAGTGGTGGCGCCAGTTCGAGGACCCGCACCTGGATGCCCTGGTGGCCCGGGCGGTGGATGACAACCTGGAGCTGCGTCTGCAGCTGGCGCGGATCCAGGAGGCCCGCGCACGGCTGGGGTTGGCCCGCGCCGAGCAACTGCCCTCGGTGAGTGCCCAGGCCGAGGCGGCCCGGGAACGCACGCCAGGGGCGGCTTCGCCGCTGGGGCAGAGCAGCACCGACAACCTCTTTTCCCTGGCGGGCGTGCTCGACTACGAGCTTGACCTCTGGGGCCGGCTGGCCCGGGAGCGGGAGGCCTCCGAGGCGCTCCTCGAGCAGAGCCTGTTCGCCCACGACGCGGTGCGCCTCAACGTGATCGCCGACGTGGTGGCCACCTATTTCGACCTGCGTAGCGCCCAGCGTCAGCTGCGCATCACCGAGGCCACGGCGGCGTCTCGCGAAGAGACCTTCCGCCTGGAGCAGCTGCGCTTCGACGTGGGCGAGAGCGACGAGCTGGCCCTGCGTCAGGCCCAGTCGGAGCTGGAGTCGACCCTGGCCCAGCTGCCCTCCCAGCGTGAGCGGGTCAGGGTGCTGGAGGGGGCGCTGGGGCTGCTGGTGGGGATGACGCCCGCCGAGCTGATGGCCGAGCTGGACTATGGCGATACCGACCTGGAGGCGATCGCCCTGCCCGATGGCGTGCCGGCGGTGCTGCCCTCGGAGCTGCTGGCACGGCGCCCCGATATTCGCTCGGCGGAGGCGGGGCTGATCGCCGCCAACGCCGGTATCGGCGTGGCCGAGGCGAGCCGCCTGCCGCGCTTCAACCTGGGCGGGCTGCTGGGCAGCGCCGCCGGGGATGCCGGGGACCTGTTCACCTCGGCGGCCGGCACCTGGGGGCTCTCTGCCACGGTGATGGGGCCGCTGTTCGACTTCGGGCGCAGCGCCTCGCGCATCGAGACCGCCGAGGCGCTGGCCGAGCAGGCCGAGGTGCAGTACCGCGCCACCGTGGCCCAGGCCTTCAACGAGGTGCGCAACGCCCTGGTTACCTACGAGGCGAGCGGCGAGCGCGTTGAGGCGATCCGCCGCCAGGTGACCGCCTTCGAGCGCACGCTGGAGCTGGCCGAGGTGCGCTACCGGGAGGGCTTCGTGGGCTTCATCGAGCTGCTCGATGCCCAGCGCGCCCTGCTGGCCGCGGAGCTCGCGCTCTCCGAGGCGATGCGTGATCGCCTGACCGCCACCGCCACGCTGTTCAAGGCGTTGGGCGGCGGCTGGCAGGTCGAGGGCTGAGGCGCCGCAAGGCTCAGGGAACGAGGGCCGGCCCGGAACCGGCCGGCCCCCACCAACTCAAGGGAGACATCTCATGGCGACCCGAATCACCGCGACACGGCGCAACGACGGCATTCTGGTGCTGCAGATCAGCTGCCCGGAGCGGCGCAACATCCTCGACGAGGCCAGCTACACCCAGCTGATCGAGGGGCTTGCCGCGGCCGAGGCGGACGACAGCGTCAGGGTGCTGATCCTCACCGGCACCGAGAACTGCTTCACGGCGGGCAACGACCTGGCTAACTACAAGGCCCTGGCCGAGGCCGACAGCGTCACGGCGATCACCTTCCTGCGCCGCCTGCACGCCTTTCCCAAGCCGGCCATCGCGGCGGCGGAGGGGATCGCCATGGGGCTTGGGGTCTCGATGCTGCTGCACTGCGACTTCGCCTATGCGGGGCTCTCGACCCGCTTCCAGCTGCCCTTCACCCGCTTCGCGCTGAGCCCGCTGGGGGCCACCACCTGGCTGCTGCCGCAGCTGGCGGGCCACAAGGCGGCGGCACAGATGCTGCTGCTGGGGCAGGCCTTCTCGGCCGGCGAGGCCCGGGAGATCGGCCTTCTGACCGATACCGCGCCGGATGGCCGAGCGCTGGAGCAGGCCTTCGACTGCGCCGCCAGGCTGCTGGCCAAGCCCGGCGAGGCCGTGCTGGCCACCAAGGCGCTGATGCGCGAGGGGCAGGCCGAGGCGGTCAAGGCGGCGCTGGATCGCGAGGAGCAGATGCTGCTGGCGCGCTGTCGCACGCCCGAGGCCCAGGGGGCCATCGATGCCTTCTACGCCAGAAGACGCCATCCGTGACCTGACCGGAAGGGCAGGGCGCCGGGCCGGATCAGGCCTGGCGTCTGAACAGCCCGAGCTGGGTCTCCACCAGCAGGTTGCCCTGTTCCAGGATGGAGAACTGCTCGTGATTGCGCAGCCAGTCGTGGAACAGCCCGCCGAGCATCGACTGCAGCAGCTTGGCGGCCACCTCCGGCGCGAGATCCTCGCGCAGTTGGCCGAGTCTGGCGGCGCTCTGCAGGTAGTCACGCAGGGCGCCGCAGGACTCCTCGGCCATCTCGTTCTGCATGGCCAGCGGGTCGATATCGCCGAACACCTCGCAGTGGTGGATCAGGATGGCGTGGACACGGCGGTAGCGCGGCCGCTCGAGGCGCTCGAAGCCCTTCCGGATGGCCAGCCGGATCGCCTCCAGGGGGCGTTCGGCTAGGCTCGGGTCGCCGATCTCCGCCACCAGCTCCTGGAAGGGCATGCGTACCCGGTTGAGCATGGCCTGGAAGAGGTCGGCCTTGTTCTTGAAGTGCCAATAGACGGCTCCCCGGGTCATGCCGGCATGGCGGGCGATCTGCTCCAGGGAGGTGCGGGCCACGCCCTTCTCGAGGAAGACCTCCTCGGCGGCGTCGAGCAGGGCCTCGCGGGTCGCGGCGGCCTCGGCCTTGGTCTTTCGCGCCATGTGGGGCGGACTCCATCAAGCGGTGGGGAAGTGATTCTAACCGATTGTCGCGACTTTTACATTCGTCAATGTATGGTTGGTGGGCGGCCGTCGCCGCCCTCGCCAACCCCCTGATGACACGGGTATAAAGGGAATCTCGCCCCGTCACAGGATGACTCGCCATGGCCCGCGCTCCCTTCGACCTCGCCGGCATACGGATTGCCCCCGGCAGTCGCACCCAGATCGATGTGCCGGTAGCCCGGCTCTACACCCATGCGCCGCTCTATATCCCGGTGGAGGTGGTGCATGGCCGCCAGGCGGGGCCGACGCTGCTGGTGTGCGGGGGCATCCACGGCGACGAGATCAACAGCGTGGAGATCGTGCGCCGGCTGCTGCGCTCGAAGCAGCTCCAGGGCCTGCGCGGCACCCTGGTCGCCGCACCCATCGTCAACGTCTTCGGCTTCGTGCAGCACAGCCGCTACCTGCCCGACCGGCGCGACCTCAACCGCTGCTTCCCGGGCAGCGAGTCGGGCTCCCTGGGCGGGCGGGTGGCGGCGCTGTTTCGGGAGCAGATCGTCGACCACGCCACCCATATCATCGACCTGCACACCGGCGCGATCCACCGCACCAACCTGCCCCAGATCCGCGCCCAGCTGGAGAGCGGCAGCGAGACCGAGCGCATGGCCAACGCCTTCGGCGCGCCGGTGATCCTCAACGCCGAGCTGCGCGAGGGCAGCCTGCGCCACTATGCCCAGACGCGCGGCATCCCGGTACTCACCTACGAGGCCGGCGAGGCGCTACGCTTCGATGAGTGGGCGATCACCCCCGGGGTGCGCGGCGTGCTGCGGGTGATGCGCCGGCTCGGCATGCTGACCGGCGAGCACCGCCGTCGCGCGCCGCCGGCGGCGGAGGTCGCCAACGGCTCCAGCTGGGCCCGGGCGCCCATCGACGGCATCCTGCGCCCCCAGGTGCGCCTGGGCGACCGGGTGGCCAGGGGCGAGCTGCTGGGCCGGGTCGCCGACCCCTTCGGCAACGCCGAAGGGGAGGTGCGCTCCATGGCCGACGGCATCGTTATCGGCATGAGCCGACTGCCGCTCGCCAACGAGGGCGAGGCGCTCTTTCATATCGCCCGCTTCGATGCCATCGAAGAGGCCGAGAGCGCCATCGAGGACTTCCACTCCAGCCTCACGCCGCCGCCTGACCCGCTCTATTGAGGAGGCACCACCATGTTTGATCCGAGCCCCCAGCAGATGGACGCCCAGCGCGCTTCCGGCGGCGCGCCGGGCGAGCTCAACCACCACTACTGGATGCCGTTCAGCGCCAACCGCGACTTCCATGCCCACCCGCGGGTGATCACCGGGGCGGAGGGGCGCTACTTCATCGATGACCGGGGCCGGCGGCTATTCGACTCGCTCTCGGGGCTGTGGACCTGCGGAGCGGGGCACAACCGCGCCGAGATCCAGCAGGCGGTGGCGGAGCAGCTCGGCATCCTCGACTATGCGCCGGGCTTCCAGGTGGCCCACCCGCTGGCCTTCCGCCTGGCCGAGAAGGTGGCGAGCCTCACCCCGGACGGCCTCGACCACGTCTTCTTCACCGATTCGGGCTCCGAGTCCGCCGACACCGCGGTGAAGATGGCCAAGGCCTACTGGCGGCTCAAGGGGCGGCCCGAGAAGACCCGGCTGATCGGCCGCGCCAAGGGCTACCACGGGGTCAATGTGGGCGGCACCAGCCTCGGCGGCATCGGCGGCAACCGCAAGCACTACGGCCAGCTGATGGAGGTCAGCCACCTGCCCCACACCCTGCAGCCGGGGCTCGCCTTCACCCGCGGCCAGGCCGAGAGCGGCGCCGAGCTGGCCGATGCGCTGCTCGACCACATCGCCCTGCATGACGCCTCCAATATCGCCGCGGTGATCGTCGAGCCGATGTCCGGCTCCGCGGGGGTGATCGTGCCGCCGAAGGGCTATCTGGAGCGGCTGCGGGCGATCTGCGATGCCCACGAGATCCTGCTGATCTTCGACGAGGTGATCACCGCCTTCGGGCGCAGCGGGGCGCGCACCGGCGCCGAGGCGTTCGGCGTGGTGCCGGACATGATGACCATCGCCAAGCAGCTCACCAACGGCGCCGTGCCCATGGGCGCAGTGGTGGCCTCGCGCGAGATCTTCGACACCTTCATGCACGCCGGCGGGCCCCGTCACGCCATCGAGTTTCCCCACGGCTACACCTACAGCGCCCACCCGGTGGCCTGCGCCGCGGCCCTGGCGGCCCTGGCGCTCTTCGAGCGCGAGGCGTTCCCCGCCCAGGTGCGCGCCATCGCCCCGGCCTTCGAGGCGAGGCTGCACGCGCTCAAGGGGCGGCCCCATGTGGTGGATATCCGCAACTACGGTCTGGCCGGCGCCATCCAGCTGGCGCCGCGGAATGGTGACCCCACCATCCGGCCCCGGGACGCCCATATGGCGCTGTGGGAAGCGGGCTTCTACGTGCGCTATGGCGGCGACACCCTGCAGTTCGGCCCCCCCTTCGGCAGCACCGAAGAGGAGCTGGAACGACTCTTCGATGCGGTGGCGGGGGTGCTGGACCGGCTTGAGTGAAACGGGCTTCGCCCCCAAGGCGGCAACACCCTCTCTACCAACCCTCGGCCCCCCCTTCGGCAGCACCGAAGAGGAGCTGGAGCGTCTCTTCGATGCGGTGGCGGGGGTGCTGGACCGGCTTGAGTGAAACGGGCCTCGCCCCCAAGGCGGCAACACCCTCTCTACCAACCCTCGGCCCCCCCTTCGGCAGCACCGAAGAGGAGCTGGAGCGTCTCTTCGATGCGGTGGCGGGGGTGCTGGACCGGCTTGAGTGAAACGGGCTTCGCCGACGAGACCCGTTGAATCCTGAAAAAAGCGACCGGGGCCATGATGGCCCCGGTCGTCGTTGTGGCGTGGCGTTGTCGCTCAGGCTGCGGCGCTCTCGCGCTCGGGCACCAGGCTCAGGGCGTCGTCGAAGACCCGCAGGCAGGCCCCGTCGAGGTGGCCGTTCTCGGAGAGGTGGCGGCGGAAGCGGCGCCCGCCGGGCTGGCCCTGGAAGAGGCCCAGCAGGTGGCGGGTGATGTGGTTGAGCTTGGCGCCCTCCTCGAGACGCCGGGCGATGTAGGGGCGAAAGGCCCGTGCCGCCGCGTGTCGGCTGACCGCCGGGCCGGGCTCGCCGTAGAGCGCCTGGTCCACGCCGGCCAGCAGCCAGGGGTTCTGGTAGGCCTCGCGCCCCACCATCACGCTGTCCACCTGCTCGAGCTGCGCACGACACTCCTCGAGGGTCCTGATGCCGCCGTTGATGCCGATATGCAGCTCGGGTCGGCTCGCCTTGAGGCGGTGCACCCGGGGGTAGTTGAGCGGCGGGATATCGCGGTTCTCCTTCGGCGAGAGGCCCTGCAGCCAGGCCTTGCGGGCGTGCACGATGAAGGTGTCGCAGCCGGCGTCGGCCACCGTGGCGATGAAGCGCTCGAGATCCGCGTCCTCGTCCTGGTCGTCGATGCCGATGCGGCACTTGACCGTGACCGGGATCGAGACCGCCTCGCGCATGGCGCGCACCGCCGCGGCCACCTTCTCGGGATGGCCCATCAGGCAGGCGCCGATCAGGTTGTTCTGTACCCGGTCGCTGGGGCAGCCCACGTTGAGGTTGACCTCGTCATAGCCCCAGGCCTCGGCGATGGCGGCGCACTCGGCCAGCTCGCCCGGGTCGCTGCCGCCCAGCTGCAGGGCCAGCGGATGCTCCACCGCATCGAAGCCCAGGAAGCGCTCCCGCGGGCTGCCGTGCAGGATGGCGCCGGTGGTGACCATCTCGGTATAGAGCAGGGCGTGGCGGGTCAGGGTCCGGGCGAAGGCGCGGTAATCGCGGGTCGTCCAATCCATCATGGGGGCCACACTGAACCGGCGGGCCCCGTCCGCCGGGGTTTTTCCTACCATAACAGGCTTCTAGCCTCCCTCCTCTTGGGGATTGTCGTCACGATTCGGCCCTCGGTGTCACGTGTTGCAACGCGTCGGCCTTGGCCTGGGCTGCCGGTCAGTGCCAGGGCTGTAGACCGCTCTCGGCGGCGGCGCGAGCGATGGCATCGGCGGCCCACTGGTTCAGGCTCTTGCCGGATGCCTGCGCGGCGACGTTGGCCGCGGCGTGCACCTCGGGCGGGATGCGCAGCAGTACCCGGCCAGAGGCGGGCTTCAGCGGCTCGCGGCCGGTGGCCCGGCAGTCCTCCAGGTAGTGATCGATAGCCACGTGGAAGGCGTCGGTCAGCTCGGCGACGCTCTCGCCGTGGAAGCTGATCCGGTCGGCGATTCCCAGCACATGGCCGACAAACACCTCGTCCTCGGCGTCGAACTCGATATGGGCGGCATAGCCCTGGTACTTGATCACGTTGGTCATGGTCTGATTCCTCTCTCTTCCAACCAGGCCCGCACCTCCTCGACCTGATACTTCTTGGCCTCCTTGCCAGGGTGCGGCCGGTGCAGGTAGAGCCGGCCGCCGCCGCCCAGCTCGAAGGCAACACGCGACCCGTCGCCTTCGCGCACCTCGCCGCCCAGGGCAACGATCAGCGACTCGATATCGGCGAACACGATCCCGCTGGCCGTGGGGTGGCGGTAGATGGCCGCCAGGGTCTTCCGGTGCTTGGTTTTCATGCTGGGATGATAGCTTTGAGTGATATCACTCGACAAGGTTCCGGAGGAGGAGAGGAGGGCGAAACCGCTTCGCCTTGCTGCGAATTTGCTACCGAACCGCTGGAATGCCCGTCATTGCTGGCGTGAGTTCCAATCCATTATCGGCACGACGGAGAAGGTGCGGTCGAGCCGGGGCAGCGGGCATCACGGGGTTGTTCGGAGAGGCCAGCATTCTACCAGCCCCCGGCGCGGGTTGCCCATGGCGGTGCTGCTGCAGCCCGTCTAGCTGAGCTGCGCTTCAGGCGGTGAACACCGTGTAGAGCATCTGCAGCGCCAGGAGCATCAGCATGACCGCGAATACCCGCTTGAGGAGCGCCACCGGCAGGCGGTGGGCGAGCCTCGCGCCGAGGGGGGCGGTGAGGATGCTGAAGGGCGCCATGAGCAGCAGGGCGGGCAGGTAGACATAGCCCCAGGCGGCATCCGGCAGGCCGGCGGTGCCCCAGCCGTTGATCAGGTAGCCCAGCGCCCCGGCCAGGGCGATAGGCAGGCCCACCGCGGCGGAGGTACCGATCGCCTGGGGCAGCCGGACGTTGCACCAGGTGAGGAAGGGCACGGTGAGCGAGCCGCCGCCGATGGCCACCAGCGCGGAGATGCCGCCGATGCCGAACCCCGCTCCGGAGAGGCCGACGGCGCCCGGCAGGGTGCGCGATGGCCTGGGCTTGAGGTTGGCGAACATCTGCAGCGACATCAGTACCATGAAGCAGGCGAAGAACACCGCCAGGCCGCGGGTCGGTATCAGGGCCGCGATGAAGGTGGCCAGGAAGGTGCCGGCGAGGATCGCGGGGGTGATGAGGCGAACGACATGCCAGTTCACCGCGCCATGCCGATGGTGCGACCAGAGGCTGGCCGAGGCGGACGGCACGATGGCGGCCATGGCGGTGCCCAGGGCCAGGTGGGCGAGGTGCTCATGGGGGACGCCCTGGAGCACGAACAGGAAGGTCAGGATCGGCACCATGATGCCGCCGCCACCGATGCCGAGCATGCCGGCCATCAGGCCAACGAAGCTTCCCAGGGCCAGATAGGCCAGCCACCACAGGGGATCCACGGGCGTCTCCTCGATCGTCATGGGTTGTCGTGAAGAGGGCATTCTAGTGGAAAACCCGTGCCGACAGGCAATTGCCGGGTCGTGGGACGGTCGGCATGTGCTATGAAGAAGGACAGGCGGTGCCACTCCGGTACGCCTGGCGACGGGAGGCAGGAGCATGATGGAGCGCAAGCAGCGACTCGAGACCCTGCGTGACGAGCTGGTCGATCGCTATCGTGACCACAAGGAGCAGCGTGCAGGCCCGCTGGACAAGGACATGGAGGAGCAGGCCATCGAGTTGCAGAACGACGAGGTGGTCGATGCCCTGGAGCGGGAGGCCGAGGATGAGCTGCGTCAGGTGATGCATGCCCTGGCGCGCATCGACGGCGGCGAAGGGGAGCTCTGCGAGGTGTGTGAGGAGCCGATCGCGGGCGAGCGTCTCGAGGCCCTGCCGTTCGCTACCCTCTGCCGAGACTGCGCCGAGCCACGTTGAGTGGTTCACGGGACGGGCAGCCCGAGCCGATGATAGCCTTGGCCTGGGAGTCATCGCTTGGGAGGTCATGCATGAAGCTGTGGTATCGAGGATGCAGCCTGGGGCTGCTGCTGGTGCTGCTGGTGCTGCTGGCGGGCTGCGGCGGCGCCGATAATGGTGACGCGGCGCCCGAGGCGCCGGCAGAGGAGCCGGAAGCGGAGGTGGTCGTCGAGGCGCCGGCGCCCGAACCGGAACCCGAGGTGGCACCCTTCGACGAGCCGGTCGTCATCGAGTTCGCGGCCAGCCTGCGCACCGACCGGCGGCTGATGGTCGAGGGGGAGAGCAATCTGCCCGAGGGGGCGAGGCTGCAGATCGTG
This sequence comes from Halomonas sp. A11-A, assembly GCF_003182195.1. Lineage (GTDB taxonomy): Bacteria > Pseudomonadota > Gammaproteobacteria > Pseudomonadales > Halomonadaceae > Halomonas > Halomonas alkalicola. Next base: position 354,898 of record NZ_QGTM01000001.1, on the reverse strand, counting down.
GTGGAGCGGGAACTGAGCGGCGTGCGCTGGCAGCAGCGCACCACCCTGCAGGAGGGGCGCTTCCATGCCGGTCCCTTCGGCCCGGGCAGTGGCCTGCCGGACGGCGGCTACACCATTACCGTGAACCTGCCCGAGGCCAGCGTGCAGCCGCTGGAGGTGCGGCGGAAGATCGGCCAGCAGGGCGAGCACCTGAGCGGTCCGCTGGTGAGTACCTCACGACACGGCCTGGGGCAGGTGGCCAGTGCCTCCCGGCGTTTCCTGGTGGGCAGCGAGCCCCGTCGCACCGATGATCGGGTCGAGGTGCTGGGCGTCGAGTAGGGGGAGGAAGAGGGCCGCCTCAGAGTGAGGCGGTCTGCCAGCGGGCCACCAGCTTGCCCAGCAGCCGGGTATCGGGGGTATAGCCTTCGACCCGGTCGCTCTCCTCGGCGCTGAACAGCAGCTTGCCGTCATCGTCCTGGCTGACGCGACGAATGCAGTGACGCCCCTCTCGCTCGACCAGGTAGAGCCCGGTCTGATGGAAGATGTCGGTGGGGGCCACGGCGACCAGGTCACCTTCGCTCAGGAAGTCGAAATGCTCGCCAGGGGCCGGGGTCAGCAGGAAGCACTCTCCCTCCCACTGCTGGGCGGGCACCAGCTCGAAGGGCAGCTCGATGCGTCCGGCGGCGGGGTCCTGCCAGGGGGCGGGGGGCTGGCTGCGCAAGTAGAGAGGGGCGGCCCGGCCGCCGTTCTCGCCCTCCAGCAGCCGCGACAGGGGGCAGCCCAGGGCCTGGGACAGCGCCACCAGCCGCTCGTGGCCGATCTGGCGGATGGCGCCCGACTCCCAGTAGGAGATGGTCACGTCCGAAACGCCTACCCGTCGAGCCAGGGCCGCCTTGTTGAGGTTGGCCTCCAGACGGAGCTCCTTGATGCGCGGGCCTAGTGAATCCATCTCTTCATCCTGTCGTTGCATGTCTTGTGTTATCGGAACGTTAGGAAAAGCCGGCGACGATCATCCGGGATCCTGTGCGGCTGTGCAATAACGCGCATCAACGTTGATTGACCGCGCTCCACGCGGATGATTCCCGGTGACGGCTGCCGAGCGGGCGGCAGGTGCGTATAATGCGGCCATTCTTCCACCAGCATCGGGACACCGCAACGACATGACCGTACGCACGCGTATCGCGCCGTCACCGACCGGCGATCCCCACGTCGGCACCGCCTACATCGCCCTGTTCAACCTCTGCTTCGCCCGCCAGCACGGCGGCCAGTTCATCCTGCGCATCGAGGACACCGACCGGGTGCGCTCGACGGCCGAGTCCGAGCAGATGATCCTCGACTCCCTGCGCTGGCTGGGCCTGGAGTGGGACGAGGGCCCCGACGTGGGTGGCCCCCATGGGCCCTATCGCCAGAGCGAGCGCGGCGACATCTACGCCGAGTACGCCCGCCAGCTGATCGAGGCGGGGCACGCCTTCAAGTGCTACCGCACCAGCGAGGAGCTCGATGAGCTGCGCGAGGCGCGCAAGGCTGCCGGCATGCACCTGGCGCTCAAGCCCGCGGACCTCGCCCTGCCCGCCGAGGAGCAGGCGCGCCGCGAGAAGGAGGGCTGGCCCTACGTGGTGCGCATGGCGGTGCCTGCCAGCGGCACCTGCGTGATCCAGGACATGCTGCGCGGCACCATCGAGGTGGACTGGGCCCAGGTGGATGCCCAGATCCTGCTCAAGTCCGACGGCATGCCCACCTATCACCTGGCCAACGTGGTCGATGACCACCTGATGGGGATTACCCATGTGCTGCGCGGTGAGGAGTGGATCAACTCGGCGCCCAAGCACCAGCTGCTCTACGAGTACTTCGGCTGGGAGATGCCCGAGCTCTGCCATATGCCGCTGCTGCGCAATCCCGACAAGTCGAAGCTCTCCAAGCGCAAGAACCCGACCTCGATCAACTACTACCGGCGCATGGGCTACCTGCCCCAGGCGGTGATCAACTACCTGGGCCGGATGGGGTGGTCGATGCCCGACGAGCGCGAGAAGTTCAGCCTCGACGAGATGATGGCCCATTTCGATATCCAGCGGGTCTCGCTGGGCGGCCCGGTCTTCGACCTCGAGAAGCTGACCTGGCTCAATGGCCTCTATATCCGCGAGGAGCTCGACGACGACGCCTTCCTCAGGGCGCTGATGGAGTGGGCCTTCAACGAGCGCTATGTGAAGGAGATCCTGCCGCAGGTGCGCCCGCGGGTGGAGACCCTCTCCGAGGTGGTGCCCCTGGCGGGCCACTTCTTCTCGGGGCTGCCGCGGATCAGCGAGGAGAGCTTCGATGGCGTCAAGCTGGGGCGCGAGGACCTGCTCAAGCTGCTGCAGTTCCTGGTGTGGCGCCTGGAGACGCTGCCCGCCTGGCACAAGGAGGCGCTGCTGGCTGAGGTCAAGGCGCTGGCCGCCCACTTCGACCTCAAGATGAAGGAGTTCCTGGCGCCGGTCTTCATCGCCGTGACCGGCTCTCCCTCCAGCACCTCGGTGATGGACGCCATGGCGATCCTCGGCTCCGATATGACCCGGGCGCGCCTGCGCCACGCCATCGAGGTGCTCGGCGGCGTCTCCAAGAAGCAGGCCAAGCGCTTCGAGAAGGAGTTCCGAGATCTGTAATAAGTAGGGGAAAGCGCGCCTATTTCCGTCGCGAGCGATGATAGGCTGGTCACCGCCGGAGCGCAGCTCCCGGAGTGTAGCCTGCTACATGAGGAGAGCGAGCACCGCCGGCGGCCTGGATATCGAGCGCAGCAGGAAAAAGCCGTTTTCCTTGTTGACGAAGGCGAGGTTAATCAGTACTATACGACTCGTCTTCAGGGCACGGGGCCTTAGCTCAGCTGGGAGAGCGCAACACTGGCAGTGTTGAGGTCAGCGGTTCGATCCCGCTAGGCTCCACCAACCCCTCGAACGACACCTGCGTCCCATTCGTCTAGTGGCCTAGGACACCGCCCTTTCACGGCGGGAACAGGGGTTCGAACCCCCTATGGGACGCCACTCTTCCTGAAAAGGGCACTCTCTCTGAGTGCCCTTTTTTCATCGCCCGGTGGCGGTCGCCAGCGTTGATGCCTCTCACGTTATCTCCCTCTTGGGGCCCCTCTTGCGGGGCGATTTCTGCTTGACTTGTCCACCAGGCGGGGTTCCGTCGGTACGCCTGTGCACAGCAGGTCTGCAATCGCCCGTGTCTACAGGCTTTTTCATAAAGCCTTTCAAAATCAATGGTTTATACAAGATCAAAAATTGATCAATCTGAGCTCAGCCCCCAGTTCATGGCGATCTGACGGCCTTTTCTTGCGGTTGTGAACAGGTTTATCCACAGAATGTGTGGACAACGGCGAGTAAGCCTCTGGCGCTGTGCAGTATGGCTTTTGTCAACCTGAAAAGAGGGGGAGACTAATACTGGCGGGGGAGGGGGGAAGGGCGGCGCCGGGGCGCCGCCCTGAGGCTCAGCGCTGGCCCACGGCGCGCAGTCGGCGCAGCAGCGAGGAGGTGTCCCAGCGGCCGCCGCCCATCACCTGGACATCGGCATAGAACTGGTCGACCAGAGCGGTGACCGGCAGTCGCGCCTGCAGCTGGCGGGCCTGCGCCAGGCAGATGCCGAGATCCTTGCGCATCCAGTCCACCGCGAAGCCGTGGTCGTACTCGTCGGCGATCATGGTGGCGTGGCGGTTCTCCATCTGCCAGGAGCCGGCCGCCCCCTTGGAGATGACATCCACCACCCGCTGCTGGTCGAGGCCGGCCTGCTCGGCGAAGTGCAGCCCCTCGGCCAGCCCCTGGACCAGGCCGGCGATACAGATCTGGTTGACCATCTTGGTGAGCTGGCCGCTGCCGGCGGCACCCATCAGGGTCACCGCACGGCCATAGTGGGCGAGCACGGCTTCGGCGCGTGCGAAGTCGTCCTCCTCGCCGCCGCACATGATGGTCAGAGCGCCGTTCTGGGCACCCTGCTGGCCGCCGGAGACCGGGGCGTCGACGAAGCCGATGCCGCGCTCTCGGCAGGCGGCATCCAGCTCCAGGGCAAGCTCCGCCGAGGCGGTGGTGTGGTCCACCAGCAGGCTGCCCTCTGCCATGCCGGAGAGCGCGCCCTGCTCGCCCGTGGTGACCTGGCGCACGTCATCGTCGTTGCCCACGCAGACCAGCACCAGGTCGGCGCCGCTCGCGGCCTCCTGGGGGGTGGGGTGGTGGCTGCCGCCATGTTCGGCGACCCAGGCGGCGGCGCGGGCCTCGGTGCGATTGTAGACGCGGACCTCGAGCCCGGCGCGGGCCAGGTGGCCGGCCATGGGATAGCCCATCACGCCCAGGCCGATGAAGGCGACTTTAGAGATGCTCTTGCTCATCCTGACTGCTCACTCTGGTTGGAAAGGTTGGGGGGCGCGACGCAGAAAGCCGCCCGAGGGCGGCTTTCTGTAGGGTAGCGCATGCGGGTGTGGCCGCACCTGCCGATGGCTTACTTGGCAGGATAGTCGCGCTGGGTGTGGCCGGTGTAGAGCTGACGCGGACGGCCGATCTTGTAGCTGTCGCTCAGCATCTCGTGCCAGTGGGAGATCCAGCCGATGGTGCGGGACACCGCGAAGATCACGGTGAACATGTTGGTCGGAATGCCCATGGCCTTGAGGATGATGCCGGAGTAGAAGTCGACGTTGGGATAGAGCTGGCGCTCGACGAAGTACTCGTCCTCCAGGGCGATCTGCTCCAGGCGCTTGGCAATCTTCAGTTGGGGATCGTCGATGCCGAGCTCCGCCAGCACCTCGTCGCAGGTCTCCTTCATGACCTTGGCGCGCGGGTCGAAGTTGCGATAGACGCGGTGGCCGAAGCCCATCAGCTTGAAGGGGTCATCCTTGTCCTTGGCCTTGTCGATGAAGCGTTGGATGTTCTCTTCGGAGTCGTCGCCGATCTCGTCGAGCATCTTCAGCACCGCCTCGTTGGCGCCGCCGTGGGCAGGGCCCCACAGGGCGGCGATGCCGGCGCTGATGCAGGCGAAGGGGTTGGCGCCGGTGGAGCCGGCCAGACGCACCGTGGAGGTGGAGGCGTTCTGCTCGTGGTCCGCATGCAGCATGAAGATGCGGTCCATGGCCCTGGCGTAGACCGGGTTGACCTTGTACTCCTCGCACGGGGTGCTGAACATCATGTAGAGGAAGTTCTCTGCATAGCTCAGGTCGTTGCGCGGGTAGTTGAAGGGCTGGCCCACGTTGTACTTGTAGGACATCGCGGCGATGGTCGGCATCTTGGCGATCAGGCGCACTGCACTGATGATGCGGTCCTCCTCCACGGTGATGTCCATATGGTCGTGGTAGAAGGCCGCCAGGCCGCCCACCACGCCACACAAGATCGACATCGGGTGGGCGTCGCGGCGGAAACCCTTGAAGAAGTTGGTGATCTGGTCGTGGACCATGGTGTGGTTGCGCACCCGCGACTCGAAGTCGGCGTACTGCGCATCGTCGGGCAGCTCGCCAAACAGCAGCAGGTAGCACATCTCGACGAAGTTGGACTCCTTGGCCAGCTGCTCGATCGGGTAGCCGCGATGCAGCAGAACGCCCTTGCCGCCATCGATATAGGTGATGGCGGACTGGCAGGAGGAGGTGGCCATGAAGCCGGGGTCGTAGGTGAACAGGCCTTCGGCGCCGAGCCCGCGTACATCGATCACGTCGGGGCCCAGGGTGCCCGAATAGACAGGCAGTTCGATGGTCTTCTCCAGGCCGTCTACCGTCAGCGTCGCTTTCCTGTCAGCCATGCAAGGCCTCCTCTCGAGTTCGTGATTAGGGCGATAAGTCGTTCTTTCTGTGAGTATCTTCGCGGGGGATGCCGGCGAAAAGGTTCGCCCACTATAGAAGCGTTCCAGCGATTGTCAATTAGCCCATGGTGACCTCGCCACTGTACGAGCCGCCAAGGAACATATAACTATTGTATGATAATTGGTGCTTTGCACCACGCCTGCCCGGGCGCCGGGGTCGGGTGTGCCGGAGCAGGCGTCTAATGGCTGTCGACACCCTTTGCACCATGGTCTAGTTGGCCGCCGCTGCGTTTGTCATGGCCCGGCCATGTCCCTATAATCCACCCCGCGCGACTGGCAGGAACAGGCGGTCTTGCCTTCAACGGTGAGTGCCGCTCCTTCCCGAAACCACCGCCCGCTTGGACCTTGCCCGTTCCGTCCTCAAGTGGGCCATAGAGAGTGTGTAGAGAGCCGTGAATAGTAAACGACCCGTAAACCTGGATCTGTCCACGATACAGTTCCCCCTCCCCGCCCTGACCTCCATCACCCATCGCATCACCGGCGTGATCCTGTTTGTTGGCCTGATCTTCGCCTTCTGGGCCCTGAGCAAGTCGCTCTCCTCCCCGGCCGGCTTCGCCGCGGTGAGTGATGCGCTGGCCAACAACTTCCTGGCCAAGCTGATCGCCTGGGGCCTGCTCTCGGCGCTGGCCTTCCACTTCGTGGCCGGCATCAAGCACCTGCTGATGGACGCAGATATCGGCGTGACCCTCGAGGGTGGCGTCAAGAAGGCGCAGATCACCGTGGTGGTGAGTGCGGTCCTGATCATTCTGGCGGGAGTCTGGGTATGGTAACCAACATCACGAATTTCGGCCGCAGTGGCCTCTCCGACTGGCTGGTTCAGCGCGTGTCGGCGGTCATCCTGGCGCTCTACACTGTCTTCATCGTTCTCTACCTGCTGTTCAATCCGGGTCTCGACTATGCCACCTGGAGCGGCCTGTTCGCCCAGACTTGGATGCGCATCTTTTCGCTGCTGGCCTTCGTGTCGCTGGCCGCCCACGCCTGGATCGGGCTGTGGACCGTGACAACCGACTACCTCAAGCCGACCGGCCTTCGCGTCGGCGCCCAGACCGTCATCATCCTGGCCATCTTCGTGTTCCTGGTCTGGGGCATTCAGATTCTGTGGGGAGCCTGATACATGTCCAACCTGCGTAGCCTTTCCTTCGACGCCATTATCATCGGCGGTGGCGGTGCCGGCCTGCGTGCCGCCCTGGAGCTTGCCAAGTCCGGCAAGAAGACCGCCGTGCTGTCCAAGGTTTTCCCGACCCGCTCCCATACCGTTTCCGCCCAAGGCGGCATCACCTGCGCCATCGCGTCTGCTGACCCCAACGACGACTGGCGCTGGCACATGTATGACACCGTCAAGGGCGGCGACTACATCGCCGACCAGGACGCCGCCGAGTACATGTGTTCCGAGGGCCCCAAGGCGGTCTTCGAGCTCGAGCACATGGGCCTGCCGTTTTCCCGTTTCGACAACGGCCGCATCTATCAGCGTCCGTTCGGTGGTCAGTCCAAGGACTTTGGTGCCGGCGGCCAGGCAGCGCGTACCTGTGCCGCGGCCGACCGTACCGGCCACGCCCTGCTGCACACCCTTTATCAGAACAACCTGAAAAACAATACCACCTTCCTCAACGAGTGGTACGCGGTTGACCTGGTCAAGAACGCCAACGGCGACGTGGTAGGCTGCATCGCCATGGATATCGAGACCGGTGAAGTGGTCCACGTCAAGTCCAAGGCCACCGTGCTGGCCACCGGCGGCGCCGGTCGCATCTACGCCTCCACCACCAACGCCCTGATCAACACCGGCGACGGCATCGGCATGGCGCTGCGCGCCGGCTTCCCGATGCAGGACATGGAGATGTGGCAGTTCCACCCGACCGGCATCTACGGTGCGGGTACCCTGGTGACCGAAGGCTGCCGCGGTGAGGGTGGCTACCTGGTCAACAAGGATGGCGAGCGCTTCATGGAGCGTTACGCCCCCAACGCCAAGGACCTGGCCGGCCGCGACGTGGTCGCCCGCTCCATGGTGATGGAGATCCTCGAGGGCCGCGGCTGCGGCGAGCACGGCGACCACGTCTTCCTGAAGCTCGACCACCTGGGCGAGGAAGTGCTCGGCAAGCGTCTGCCCGGCATCGTCGAACTCTCCAAGACCTTCGCCCACGTGGACCCGGCCAAGGAGCCGATCCCGGTGGTGCCGACCTGCCACTACATGATGGGCGGCGTGCCGACCAACATCCACGGCCAGGCGATCATGCAGGACGCCGACGGCAACGACCAGATCATCAACGGTCTGTTCGCCTGCGGCGAGGCGGCCTGTGTGTCGGTGCACGGCGCCAACCGCCTGGGCGGCAACTCGCTGCTGGACCTGGTGGTCTTCGGCCGCGCGGCCGGCATGTTCATCGAGGGGGCGCTCAACGAGGGTATCGACTACCTCGACGCCTCCGAGTCCGACATCGAGTCGGCCATGAAGCGCATGAACCGCTGGAACGAGTCCACTGGCGGCGAGACCGTCCCGGAGCTCAAGCGCGAGCTGCAGAACATCATGCAGAACTCCTTCGGCGTGTTCCGCGAGGAGAAGAACATGGTCGAGGGCGTCAAGCAGCTGGCCGCACTGCGCGAGCGCATCGCCAATGCCTACCTGCCGGACAAGTCCAACGCCTTCAACACCGCGCGCGTCGAGGCCCTGGAGCTGGACAACCTGATGGAAGTCGCCGAAGCGACCGCCATCGCCGCTCTCGAGCGCAAGGAGAGCCGTGGCGCCCATTCCCGCTACGACTATCCGGATCGCGACGACGTCAACTGGCTGAAGCACTCGCTCTACTTCCCGGCAGAGAAGAAGCTCGGCAAGCGTGACGTCAACTTCACGCCGAAGACCGTCGATACGTTCGAGCCGAAAGTCCGCACCTACTGAGGGGAGTCACGATGCTTCAGGTATCCATCTACCGCTACAACCCGGAAACCGACTCCGCGCCCTACATGCAGGAGTTCCAGGTCGACACCCAGGGCCGTGATGTCATGGTGCTGGACGTCCTGCACCTGATGAAGGAGCAGGACAACGGCCTGGCCTATCGCCGCAGCTGCCGCGAGGGCGTGTGTGGCTCCGACGGCATGAACATGAACGGCAAGAACGGCCTGGCCTGCATCACCCCGCTCTCCGAGGTGGTGAAGAACGGCAAGCTGGTCCTGCGCCCGCTGCCGGGCCTGCCGGTCATCCGCGACCTGGTGGTCGACATGGGGCTGTTCTACAAGCAGTACGAGCGCATCCAGCCGTACCTGCAGAACAACACCCCGGCGCCGGCCATCGAGCGTCTGCAGTCGCCGGAAGACCGCGACAAGCTGGACGGGCTGTACGAGTGCATCCTGTGCGCCTGCTGCTCCACCTCCTGCCCGTCGTTCTGGTGGAACCCGGACAAGTTCGTGGGTCCGGCCGGCCTGCTGCAGTCCTACCGCTTCCTCGCCGACTCCCGCGACGAGGCGACCCGCGAGCGTCTGGCAGAGCTTGAGGATCCCTTCTCCGTGTTCCGCTGCCGCGGCATCATGAACTGCGTCGCGGTCTGCCCGAAGGGGCTCAACCCCACTCGCGCGATCGGCAAGATCCGCGAGATGCTGCTGGCCAACGCCACTTAAATCGTGGCGCCTAGCTTGCTATCATGGGCCCCCGTCTCCCGCTGCGACCAGGTGTCGCAGCCGGAGCCGGTCGGTTCAGCAGCATCAGGAGCCGGTGCCTTGGGCACCGGCTCCTGAGCATGGAATTCAAGGCTGTCGACCGCGTGTCGGCGGCGCCGGAACGAGAATGGCCCCGCCGGCAGGGCACCACCGATGTCGCCGCGCCCAGCGTGCGGGGACGCCGATACCACCCCATCAGTGCAGGGTGACCGAGAGATGCAACAAGGCATAATGGAGTTGATGTGGCGCTCTTCCCACGTCAGTGGCGGCAATGCCCACTATGTGGAAGCGCTCTACGAACAGTACCTCGACGATCCCGCCGCTGTCCCGGAAGAGTGGCGCAACTACTTCGACCAGTTGCCGGCCCCCGAAGGCAGTGCCCCCCAGGATGTCCCCCTCGCCCCGGTCCGCGACCAGTTCTACCAGCTGGGTCGTGCCCGCCGCACCGCCCTGGCTCCTGCCGCCGCCGACGGCGAAGAGAGCCGCAAGCAGGTCAAGGTTCTCCAGCTGATCAACGCCTACCGCTTCCGCGGTCACCAGAAGGCCAATATTGATCCGCTCGGCCTGCGCAGCCCGACACCGGTGCCCGACCTCGACCTCTCCTTCCATCAGCTCTCCAAGAGCGACATGGACACCGAGTTCCAGACCGGCTCCTTCTTCCTGGGCCTGGATCGCGCGCCGCTCAAGGATATCGTCGAGGCGCTGGAGCAGACCTACTGCCGCTCCATCGGCTGCGAGATCATGCACATCGTCGACACCGAGGAGAAGCGCTGGCTGCAGCAGCGCTTCGAGTCGGTGCGCAGCGCGCCCAAGTTCAGCAACGAGGTGCGTCAGCATGTGCTCGAGCGGCTGACCGCGGCCGAGGGCCTGGAGAACTACCTGGCCTCCAAGTACCCCGGCACCAAGCGCTTCGGTCTGGAGGGCGGCGAGTCCTTCATTCCGATGATGGACGAGCTGATCCAGCGCGGCGGCGGCTACGGCATCAAGGAGATGGTGATCGGCATGGCCCACCGCGGCCGTCTCAACCTGCTGGTCAACATCCTCGGCAAGAACCCCGGCGACCTGATCGACGAGTTCGACGGCAAGAAGGTCATCGAGCGCGGCTCCGGCGACGTCAAGTACCACCAGGGCTTCAGCTCCAACGTGATGAGCCCGGGCGGCGAGGTACACCTGGCGCTGGCCTTCAACCCCTCCCACCTGGAGATCGTCTCTCCGGTGGTCGAGGGCTCGGTGCGCGCCCGCCAGGACCGCCGCGACGACAGCGACGGCAGCAAGGTGCTGCCGATCAACGTCCACGGCGATGCGGCCTTCGCCGGTCAGGGCGTGGTCATGGAGACATTCCAGATGTCCCAGACCCGCGCCTACAAGACCGGCGGCACGATCCATATCGTGATCAACAACCAGGTCGGCTTCACCACCTCGAACCCGCTGGACACCCGCTCCACCGAGTACTGCACCGACATCGCCAAGATGGTCCAGGCGCCGATCTTCCACGTCAACGGCGACGACCCCGACGCGGTGCTGCACGCCACCCAGGTGGCGCTCGACTTCCGTCAGCAGTTCAAGAAGGACGTGGTGATCGACCTCGTCTGCTATCGTCGCCGCGGTCACAACGAGGCCGACGAGCCGAGTGGCACCCAGCCGCTGATGTACAAGAAGATCAAGGACCATCCCTCTTCCCGTGAGATCTACGCCAAGCGCCTGGTGGCAGAAGGCGTGCTCTCCGAGGAGGACGCCAAGGCGATGATCGAGACCTACCGCGAGGACCTGCTGGCCGGCAACCACGTGGCCAACGCCCTGGTGCAGGAGCCCAACACCTCGCTGTTCGTCGACTGGAAGCCCTACCTCGGCCACGAGTGGACCGGCTATGCCGACACCGCCGTGGAGATGAAGCGGCTGCAGCGCCTGGCCGCCCGCATGTGCGAGATTCCGGACGGGGTCGAGGTGCAGCGTCAGGTCGCCAAGATCTACGAGGACCGCCGCAAGATGCAGGCCGGCGGCATGGCGCTGAACTGGGGTTTCGCCGAGACCCTGGCCTACGCCACCCTGCTCGACGAGGGGCATCCGGTGCGCATCACCGGCCAGGACGTGGGCCGCGGCACCTTCTCCCACCGCCACGCGGTGGTGCACAACCAGAAGGATGGCACCAGCTACGTGCCGCTCCAGCACATGGCGGATGGCCAGCCGGCCTTCACCATCCACGACTCCTTCCTCTCCGAGGAGGCGGTGCTGGCGTTCGAGTATGGCTATGCCACCACGGCGCCCAACGACCTGGTGATCTGGGAAGCGCAGTTCGGCGACTTCTTCAACGGTGCCCAGGTGGTGGTGGACCAGTTCATCTCCTCCGGCGAGACCAAGTGGGGACGGCTGTGCGGCCTGACCATGCTGCTGCCCCATGGCTACGAGGGGCAGGGTCCCGAGCACTCCTCGGCCCGCCTCGAGCGCTTCCTGCAGCTGTGCGCCGAGTACAACATGCAGGTCTGCGTGCCCACCACCCCGGCGCAGATCTTCCACCTGCTGCGCCGCCAGGTAATCCGCCCGCTGCGCAAGCCGCTGGTGGTGATGTCGCCCAAGAGCCTGCTGCGCCACAAGGAGGCGATCTCCAGCCTCGACGAGCTGGCCACCGGCCAGTTCCAGATGGTGCTGCCCGACCAGGGCGAGCGCGATCCCAAGCAGGTCGAGCGCATCATCCTGTGCGCCGGCAAGGTCTACTACGACCTGGCCACCTGGCGCGAGGAGAATGACCGCCAGGATGTCGCCATCGTGCGGGTCGAGCAGCTCTACCCCTTCCCCAAGGAGGAGCTGTTCGAGGCGCTCAAGGCCTACGTCAACGTCAGGGACGTGGTGTGGTGTCAGGAGGAGCCGCTCAACCAGGGCGCCTGGTACTCGAGCCAGCACCACATGCGGGCCGTGGCCGACATGCTCAAGAGCAACCTGGGCGGCGCGCTCAAGTTCGCCGGGCGCCCGGCCTCTGCCGCACCCGCCGCGGGCTACATGTCCGTCCATATCGAACAGCAGCGCCAGCTGGTGGAAGACGCCTTCAATCTGTAAGGCACGCCACCGGGACGAGAGAACAGACAAGGGAAACGACATGGCTACCGATATCAAGGCCCCAACCTTTCCGGAATCCGTTGCCGAAGGCAGCGTGGCTGCCTGGCACAAGAAGGCCGGTGACAGCGTCGAGCGCGACGAGCTGATCGTCGAGATCGAGACCGACAAGGTGGTGCTCGAGGTGCTGGCTCCCGAGGCCGGCACCCTCACCGAGGTGCTCGCCGAGGAGGGCGACACCGTCGAGTCCGAGCAGGTGCTGGGCCGCATCGGCGAGGGCAAGGCCAAGCCGGCAGCGGCCAAGGCCGAGCCGAAGAGCGACGCCAAGGCCGACGCGCCTGCCGCCAGCGGTGGCAAGCAGCACCAGGTGAAGGCGCCGACCTTCCCCGAGTCCATCCAGGAAGGCACCGTCGCCCGCTGGAACAAGCAGGTCGGCGAGAGCGTCAAGCGCGACGAGGTGCTGGCCGAGATCGAGACCGACAAGGTGGTGCTCGAGGTGGTGGCGCCGGGCGACGGCGCACTCACCGAGATCAAGGCCGAGGAGGGCAGCCAGGTCGAGTCCGAGGCCGTGCTGGCGATCTTCACCGAGGGCGCCGGCGGTGCCGCGACCGCCGCCGACGAGACCCCGGCGGCCTCCGCCGATGACGGCGCCAGCGACGAGAAGGTGGGCGACAAGATCCTCGCCCCCGCCGCTCGCAAGCTCGTCGCCGAGCACGACCTCGACGTCAGCGCGATCCAGGGCACCGGCAAGGGTGGCCGGATCCTCAAGGAGGACGTGCAGAAGGCCGTGAAGGAGGGCACCGCGAAGAAGGCCGCCAAGCCGGCCGCGCCCAAGCCTGCCGCCGCCGCGGCCCCCGCCTTCGAGGGCGAGCGCCCCGAGAAGCGCGTGCCGATGAGCCGTCTGCGCCAGACCATCGCCAAGCGCCTGGTCCAGGCCCAGCAGACCGCCGCCATGCTCACCACCTACAACGAGGTGGACATGAGTGCGGTGATGGCGCTGCGTGCCCAGTACAAGGACAGCTTTGCCAAGACCCACGACGTCAAGCTCGGCTTCATGGGCTTCTTCGTCAAGGCGGCCTCCGAGGCGCTCAAGCGCTTCCCGGACGTCAACGCCTCCATCGACGGTACCGATATCGTCTACCACGGCTACCAGGACATCGGCGTGGCGGTCTCCACCGACCGCGGGCTGGTGGTGCCGGTGCTGCGTGACACCGACAGCATGAAGATCGCCGACGTCGAGAAGGGCATCGGCGACTTCGGCAAGCGTGCTCGTGACGGCAAGCTGGGCATCGACGAGATGCAGGGCGGGACCTTCACCATCACCAACGGCGGTACCTTCGGCTCGCTGATGTCCACGCCGATCCTCAACCCGCCGCAGACCGCCATCCTGGGCATGCACAAGATCCAGGAGCGGCCCATGGCGGTGAACGGCAAGGTGGAGATCCGCCCGATGATGTACCTGGCGCTCTCCTACGATCACCGCATGATCGACGGCAAGGACGCGGTGCAGTTCCTGGTCACCATCAAGGAGCTGCTGGAAGATCCGGCGCGCCTGCTGCTGGACATCTGAGCGGAATGTGGCGCCGGGTGATCCCCGGCGGCACTCCATCCCAAGACACGCAAGGGGAGCCAACATGGCTGACAAGTTTGATGTGATCGTGATCGGTGCGGGCCCCGGCGGCTACGTGGCCGCCATCCGCGCTGCCCAGATGGGCCTGAAGACCGCCTGCGTCGAGAAGTGGATCGGCAAGGAAGGCAAGGTGGTGTTCGGTGGTACCTGTCTCAACGTGGGCTGCATCCCCTCCAAGGCGCTGCTCGAGGCCTCCCACAAGTTCATCGAGGCCAAGCACGACTTCGCCGGCATGGGGATCCAGACCGGTGACGTCCAGATGGACGTCAAGAAGATGATCGCCCGCAAGGACACCATCGTGAAGAACCTCACCGGTGGCATCGCGGGCCTGTTCAAGGCCAACGGCGTGACCGGCATCGAGGGCACCGGCAAGGTGGTGGGCGCGAAGAAGGTCGAGGTCACCGGCCTCGATGGCAAGGCGACCACCTATGAGGCGGAGAACATCATCATCGCCGCGGGCTCCGTGCCGGTGGAGATCCCGCCGACCCCGCTCACCGACGACATCATCGTCGATTCCACCGGCGCGCTCGAGTTCACCGAGGCGCCCAAGCGCCTCGGCGTGATCGGCGCCGGCGTCATCGGCCTGGAGCTGGGCAGCGTGTGGAACCGCCTGGGCTCCGAGGTCACCGTGCTCGAGGCCATGGACAGCTTCCTGCCGATGGTGGACGCCGCCATCGCCAAGGAGACCCAGAAGCTGCTCAAGAAGCAGGGCCTGGACATCAAGCTGGGCGCCCGGGTCACCGGCTCCGAGGTCAAGGGCCAGGAAGTCATCGTCAAGTACACCGACGGGGACGGCGACCAGGAGATGACCTTCGACAAGCTGATCGTCTGCGTGGGCCGCAAGCCCTACACCAAGGGCGTGATCGCCGACGGCCTGGGCATCGACCTGGACGAGCGCGGCTTCATCCACGTGGACGACCAGTGCCGCACCAGCGTGCCGGGCGTCTACGCCATCGGCGACTGCGTGCGCGGCCCGATGCTGGCCCACAAGGCCTCCGAAGAGGGTGTGATGGTCGCGGACATCATCGCCGGCCACAAGGCCGAGATGAACTACGACGCCATTCCCAACGTCATCTACACCTTCCCCGAGGTGGCCTGGGTCGGCCTGACCGAGCAGGAGGCCAAGGCCAAGGGCATCGAGGTCAAGGTCGGCAGCTTCCCGTTTGCCGCCAGTGGCCGCGCCATGGCCAACAACGCCACCGAGGGTCAGGCCAAGATCGTCG
The DNA here is from genome assembly GCF_003182195.1 of Halomonas sp. A11-A. Classification (GTDB taxonomy): domain Bacteria; phylum Pseudomonadota; class Gammaproteobacteria; order Pseudomonadales; family Halomonadaceae; genus Halomonas; species Halomonas alkalicola. The sequence goes on along the minus strand of NZ_QGTM01000001.1, from coordinate 339,568 downwards.
CCGACGCCGAGACCGACCGGGTGCTGGGTATGCACATCGTCGGCCAGCACGCCGGCGAGATGATCGCCCAGGGCGTCATCGCCCTGGAGTTCGGCTCCAGCGCCGAGGACCTGGCACTGACCTGCTACGCGCACCCGACCATGTCGGAAGCCGTGCACGAGGCCGCCCTGGCGGTGGATGGCCACGCCATCCACATGGCCAACCGCAAGAAGCGCAAGTAAACCGCACAACGAGCGCCGCCCACCGGGCGGCGCGCCCCTTCCGACCATGTATCGGTAGGGACGGTGGTGGTCCGGGACGTCCGCCCGAGGCGAGGCCGGGCCACCGTTCGAGTCACATGCAACCAATGGCATGAATCGATGAACCTTCACGAGTATCAGGGCAAACAGCTGTTTGCCGACTACGGTCTGCCGGTGTCCAAGGGCTTCGCCGTCGACACCCCCGAAGAAGCCGCAGAAGCCTGCAAGAAGATCGGCGGCGACATGTGGGTCGTCAAGGCCCAGGTCCACGCCGGTGGCCGCGGCAAGGCGGGCGGCGTCAAGCTGATCAAGAGCCCGGAGGAGGCCAAGGCCTTCGCCGAGCAGTGGCTGGGCAAGAACCTGGTGACCTACCAGACCGACGCCAACGGTCAGCCGGTGGCCAAGATCCTGGTCGAGAACTGCACCGACATCGCCGAGGAGCTCTACCTGGGCGCCGTGGTCGATCGTGCCACCCGTCGCGTGGTCTTCATGGCCTCCACCGAGGGCGGCGTCGAGATCGAGAAGGTCGCCGAGGAGACCCCCGAGAAGATCCTCAAGGCCGAGATCGATCCGCTGGTGGGCGCTCAGCCCTACCAGGCGCGCGAGCTGGCCTTCGCCCTGGGCCTCAAGGGGGACCAGGTGAAGCAGTTCACCAAGATCTTCCTGGGCCTCTCCAAGCTGTTCCACGACAAGGATCTGGCGCTGCTGGAGATCAACCCCCTGGTGATCACTGACGAAGGCAACCTCCACTGCCTCGACGCCAAGCTCAATCTGGACAGCAACGCCCTCTACCGTCATCCGGACCTGCAGGCGATGCGCGACCCCTCTCAGGAGGACGCTCGCGAGGCCGAGGCGGCCGCATGGGAACTCAACTATGTGGCGCTGGATGGCAACATCGGCTGCATGGTGAACGGCGCCGGCCTGGCCATGGGCACCATGGACATCGTCAACCTGCACGGCGGCTCCCCGGCCAACTTCCTGGACGTGGGCGGCGGTGCCACCAAGGAGCGCGTGGCCGAAGCGTTCAAGCTGATCCTCTCCGACGATAATGTGAAGGCCGTGCTGGTCAACATCTTCGGCGGTATCGTGCGCTGCGACATGATCGCCGAGGGCATCATCGGTGCCGTCGAGCAGGTCGGCGTCAACGTGCCGGTCGTGGTGCGCCTGGAAGGCACCAACGCCGAGCTGGGCGCCGAGAAGCTGGCCTCCAGTGGTCTGAACATCATCGCTGCTACCAGCCTGACCGATGCGGCAGAGCAGGTCGTCAAGGCAGCGGAGGGCAAGTAATGAGTATCCTGATCGACAAGAACACCAAGGTCATCTGCCAGGGCTTCACCGGCGGCCAGGGGACCTTCCACTCCGAGCAGGCGATTGCCTACGGTACCCAGATGGTCGGCGGCGTGACCCCGGGCAAGGGTGGCCAGGAGCACCTGGGCCTGCCGGTGTTCAACACCGTCAAGGAAGCCGTGGAGAAGACCGGCGCCGAGGCCAGCGTGATCTACGTGCCGGCCCCGTTCTGCAAGGACTCCATCCTCGAGGCCGCCAACGCCGGCATCAAGCTGATCGTCTGCATCACTGAGGGCATCCCCACCCTCGACATGCTCGACGTCAAGGTGAAGTGCGACGAGTTGGGCGTGCGCCTGATCGGCCCGAACTGCCCGGGCGTGATCACTCCCGGCGAGTCCAAGATCGGCATCATGCCGGGTCACATCCACAAGCCGGGCAAGGTCGGTATCGTGTCGCGCTCCGGCACCCTGACCTATGAAGCCGTCAAGCAGACCACCGACTACGGCTTCGGCCAGTCCACCTGCGTGGGCATCGGTGGCGACCCGATCCCGGGCTCCAACTTCATCGACATCCTCGAGATGTTCGAGAAGGATCCGGCCACCGAGGCGATCGTGATGATCGGCGAGATCGGCGGCACCGCCGAGGAAGAGGCGGCGGCCTACATCAAGGCCAACGTCACCAAGCCGGTGGTTTCCTACATCGCCGGTGTGACCGCCCCTCCGGGCAAGCGCATGGGCCACGCCGGTGCGATCATCTCCGGCGGCAAGGGCACCGCGGACGAGAAGTTCGCCGCTCTCGAGGACGCCGGCGTCAAGACCGTGCGCTCCCTGGCGCAGATCGGCGATGCCCTGAAGGAAGTGACCGGCTGGTAAGCCACGCTTTCCTCGGGAAGATCAAAAGGGCGCCTTCGGGCGCCCTTTTGTGTGGGAAGATGTGCGCTACCGGGTCCGGACAGCCACACGGCGGCCAGTTGGCCGCCGTGCTGTTCACTGCTGCTGGGCCGCGAGGGCCTGGGTCTCAGTCGGCGGGACGCGCCACCAGCGAGCGGGTCTCCTCGCGGGCCTCCAGCAGGGCCACGCGGATGTGGTCGCCCAGCTTGAAGCGCTCCTCGCTCTCCACCTGGATACGCCCCTCCTTGTCGTCGATGGCCACCTTGTCGCGATCGCTGTGGATCATCGGTGCCGGCACGAAGGCGGTGGCGCCATTGGCGGTGAGACGCACGCGCATGCCGCCGCGGTTGATGGCGATGATCTCGGCGTCGAAGCTCTCCTGGGCCTCGGCGGCCGGGGTCAGGTAGCGCACATAGAGCCAGTCCTTGACGTCGCGCTCCGCCATGCGGTTGAGCCGGCGGCGCTCGGTGAGCTGCTCGGTGAGCGCGAGGCTCGCCTCGGCCGGGGCCTGCTCGCCCTTGAGCACCCGCTTGATCAGGCGGTGGTTGACCATGTCGCCATACTTGCGGATCGGTGAGGTCCAGGTGGCGTAGGCGGCAAGCCCCAGGCCGAAGTGCGGGCCGGGCTTCGCCGACATGCTGGTGAAGCCCTGGAAGCGGCGCAGGCGCGCGTCGAGCCAGGCGTCGTCGCGGCCCTCCAGTTCGCGCTTGAGCTCCCGGTAGCGGGGCAGTTCGGTGAGGGCCTCGAGCGCCACCTCGATCTCCTGGCTGGCCAGGAAGTCGCGGGCCGCCTCGGCCTTGTCGTCCTCGAAGGCGCGGTGGACGTTGAAGATGCCGTGGCCCACGTGCTCGGCCAGCAGGTGCGCGCAGCAGGCGTTGGCCGCGATCATCGACTCCTCGATCATGCGGTTGGCGATGCGGCGCTCCTCGGTGCGCACGTCCAGCACGTTGCCGGCCTCGTCCAGGTCGAAGACGTAGTCGGGACGATCCTTGAACACCAGGGCATGGGCGGCGCGCCAGGCGCTGCGGGCCTCGGTGAGGTCGCGCAGGGCCTTGAGCTGCTCGGCGATCTCGTCTGCCGGGGCCCAGTCCCCCTGGCCCTCCAGCCAGTCGGAGACGCGGTCATAGACCAGCTTGGCTCGCGAGGTGGCGGTGGCGGCGAAGAAGCGATAGTCGCCCAGGCTGCCGTCGGCCTCCACGTTCAGGGTGCAGGCCAGTACCGGGCGCTCCTTGCCCTCCCACAGCGAGCAGAGATCGTCGGCCAACTGCTCGGGGAGCATGGTGACGTTCTGGCCCGGCAGGTAGACGGTGAAGGCGCGGGTGCGCGCCTCCAGGTCCGCCGCGTGACCCTCTTCCACATAGGCAGTGGGGTCGGCGATGGCCACGGTCAGCGCCCAGCCGCCCTCCTCGCGGGGCACGATGCGCAGGGCGTCGTCCATGTCCCGGGTCTTCTCGCCGTCGATGGTGAAGAAGGGCTCGGCGGTGAGGTCCTCGCGCTCGAGGCCCTCGTCGCGCAGCGGCCAGTCGTCGCCGGCGTCCGGGCACTCCTGCTCCAACGCGTGGCGGGCCAGGGTGACGCGCCAGGGCACGGCGGGGTCGTCGGCCTTGGCGACCAGTTCGTCGATCTGCGCAAAGAAGCCGCGGTCGTCGGCCTTGAGGGGGTGACGGACCAGACGGGCGACGACCCAGTCGGCGTCGCCGATGGTGGCTTCGTCCAGGCTGCGCTTGATGCGCGCCTTGAGGGCGTTGTTGATGGAGGGGTGGTCGGGCACCACGGCCAGGCGGCCCTCGGCCTTCTGGACCCGGGCGATGAAGCGGTCGAGTCCCTGTTCGATCAGGGTGTCGGGTTCGACGCGCTTCTTGTCGCCTTCCTCATGCAGCACGGCGCCGACCCGATCGCCGTGGAGGACCAGCTTCATGGCGGGGGGCGGCACGAAGTAGGACTCGCCCTCGTCGGTCTCGAGGAAGCCGAAGCCCTTCTGGGTGGCCTTGATCACTCCCTCGACCCGGGGGGTGCTGGAGCGAATCTGTTGCTTGAGCTGGGCAAGCAGGGCGTTGTTCTGCAGCATGATCACGAACGTGTGGCGGGGGTAGGGGGCCACTATACGGACTCCCGGGGCGCGCGCCAAACGCGGGACAGCCCGGGCGAGGGGAATCAGTCACTTGAGCCGGCGCCCGCCTCCCGGCGGGAACGCAGACGGCGCCCTCAGGCGCCGTCGTCGTTGCGGTTGGCCGCGGGCTCAGCGCACGGTGATGACGGTGCAGTCGGCGGTATGGGCCACCTTGTGGGAGACGCTGCCGACCACGAAGCCTTGCAGGTTGCTCAGGCCGCGGCTGCCCATGACGATGGCGTCGACGCCGCGACGGCGCGCTTCGCTGAGGATGGTACGGGCCGGGTCGCCCTGGCCGATCACGGTCTCGATGTTGGTGGCGCCCTGCTCGCGGGCGGCCTCGGCGGCGCGGTCCATTACCTGCTTGCCGGCCTCCTGGCGCTCCTCGCGGCTGGCCTCGATGGCGATGGCGCCGATGCCCCACACCAGGGTGGTCTCGTGGGCAAGCTCTTCCGGGATATGCACCAGGTGCAGGGTGCAGCCCTCTTCCTGGCGGGCGAGCTGGCAGGCCACGGAGAGGGCCTTCTTGGCGTGCTCGGAACCGTCGACGGGCACCAGGATGGACTTGAACATAGCGGACTTCCTTGCTCGGTTGGATGGACGATGCCTTGATCGTAGCGCTTCGGGGCCACGCTGTCATGATCCCGGTCAAGGTGGCCGAGGCTCAGCGCCGCTCGTCCGGTGACTCGCGGCTCTCCAGCCGGCGCAGCTGCTGCCACAGCTCGCGGCGCAGATCGCCCAGGCGAGGGGTCGCGTTCTCCGCGAAGGGCAGCGGTCGCGTGAGCCGCTGGGTGCGCAGCCCCAGCCGGGCGCCGAGCAGCCCCACGCCCATGCCCTGGGCGGCCCGGGTGGAGAGTCGCCCGGCCAGGTTCATCGACAGCAGTTCCATGCCGGCGTCGCTGGCCATCTCGGTGGCGCCGGCGAAGGCCATCTGGTGGAGCACCGCGCGCAGCAGCCGGATCCGCCCCGCATAGCTAAGCTCCAGGCCATAGAGACGGCACAGGCGGTCGATCATCGCCAGGCTGCGCCAGGCCACCAGCGCCATGTCCACCAGGGTCAAGGGGCTGACCGCCACCATGATCGCCGTCTCGCCGGACATCCGTGATACGAGCCGGCTCGCCTCGCGGTCGCGGGGGGCCAGCAGATGGTGGTCGAGCAGCAGCTGGATGTCCCGGCCGTCGTGGTGGGCCTGGCGGGCCGCCAGGAAGCCCTGCCAGTGGGGGTGGTCGTCCTCCAGGGCCAGGGCATGACGCAGCGCCTCGGCGGTGGCCAGGGCCTCGCGGGGCGTCGACTCGGGCAGGGCGGTGAGACGGTCGCGCAGCCGTTCATGGCGGCGCAGCCGGCGCAGCCGCCACAGCTCGCGCCCCAGCGCCGAGCCTCCCAGGGCCAGGGCCAGCAGCAGCAGCCCGCTCCAGGCGCCGGCCAGCCAGTCGCCGCCGAGGCCGGCGGCGTAGAGGGTCGTGCCGGCCTCCACGGCGCCGAGCCCAAGCGTGCCGCCGAGCAGGGCGAGCAGGCCCCAGCGCCGCCTGCGTGGCCGGGCCAGGCTCGTCTCCAGGGCGCGCTCGCCGGCGTCCGCTGGCGCCTCGGCCAGCGGGCGGCTTTCCAGGTCGGTGGCGAAGGCCGTGGCGGGGCGCGGGTCGCGGGCCGTGGGGGCCTCGGCGGGGTCGTCGGGTTCGGGGGAGAAGCGCTGGCCCGGTCGCGGGTCGCGGGGTTCGTTCATGTCGGCTCGCTCATGACAGCTTGTCTCCGATCAGCCAGTCCAGGGCGGCATCCATGCGGATATGGGGCAGGGCACCGCCCTCCAGGGGCAGCGGCCGAAAGGCCGGATAGGCGAACCCCTGGCGCGCCCAGAAGGCGTCATCGGGCAGGCGTTCCGGCACCTCGCCGGGATAGAGCAGCAGCGCTTCGCCGTCGAGCCCGGTGCCGCGCAGGGCGGGGGTGCGCTGGCCGCGATGCTCCACCTCGCGAGCCTCGCTGGCGCGGATGGCGGCAAGGGACAGGGCACGGACCGGCACGCTGGCGAAACGCAGGTCCTTCAGGGGCTCGGCCAGCAGCGCCTCGAGCAGCGCCACCAGGCGGGGGTGCTGCTCCGGGGTGACGTGGTCGGCCTTGGTGGCGGCGATGGCCAGGCGGTCGATGCGCGGCGCGAAGAGCCGCGAGAGCAGGCTGCGCTTGCCGTAATCGAAGCTCTGCATCAGGTTGGCGAGTGCCCGGGAGAGGTCCTGGAAGCGCTCCGGGCCGGCATTCAGCGCACCGAGCAGGTCCACCAGCACGATCTGGCGATCGAAGCGGCGAAAGTGGTCGCGGTAGAAGGGCTTCACGATGTGCTGCTGGTAGTACGCGAAGCGCCGCGCCAGGGTGGCGTAGTTGCTCTCGGGCGGCAGGGTGGCGAGCGCGGCGGGGTCCGCCTCGGCCACGCCGGGCAGCGGGAAGAACTGCAGCACCGGGGCGCCGGCGAGATCCCCCGGCAGCAGGAAGCGCCCCGGCTGCAGGTCGGCGAACCCCGCCTCCCGGGCGGCGCGCAGCCCCTCGGCATAGTGCTCGGCGATCTCGGCCAGGCGCGCCTCGTCGGCCTCGGCGGTGGGGTCGAGCGACTCCACGGCCGCGTGCCAGGCGGCGAAGTGGGCGCGGCGCTGCTCCCCCGCGAGGGCCTGCTGGCGGCGGCACCAGCTGGGGTAGTCATGGGCCAGCAGCGGCAGGTCGAGCAGCCATTCGCCGGGGTAGTCGAAGAGGTCCAGGGTGAGCTGGCGGGATTCGCCGCCGAGCCAGCCACGCTTCGCCGGGCGATAGCGCAGCACCAGGCGCAGCTCGCTGATGCCGCGGGTGGGCTCCGGCCAGCGCGGCGGCGTCTCGGCCAGTGCCGCCATGGCCTGGTCGTAGGGGAAGCGCGGGACGCCCAGGTCCTGCTGGTTGACCCGCCGGGCCCCCAGCAGCCGCCCCTGGCGGGCCGCCGGCAGCAGGTCGAGCCTGGCCTCCAGGCCGACATGGCGAAGCTGGTTGACCAGTGAGGTGAGGAAGGCGGTCTTGCCGGAGCGGGAGAGGCCGGTCACCGCCAGGCGCAGCTGGCGGTCGCGGCCGCGCTCGATCAGGTCATGGAGCTCGCGAGCCAGGGGCTGGCGCATGGGCAGGGCCTCCTCGGGGCTCAGCGGGGGCCGGCAAACATGGTGTAGAGCAGTGGGCTCGCGGCGATCACGAAGCCCGCGCCGGCCAGCAGGTAGCCGGGCACTCGATGTCGGGTGCGGTGGGCCAGGGTCAGGCCGCCGATGCAGACCAGCATGCCCACCAGGTTGAGGGTGAAGGAGGCCATCTCCATGAAATGCTGGGGCGACATGCGTGTTCCTCGGGTTGCCGTGCAGTGTGGGGAATGGTATCAGGTGTCGGGGTATCTCCGCAGGACCGACCAGGAGGACGCGCATGGCCAGGTTACCGGATACCGAGGCGGTGATTCGCTTCTGGTTCGACGAACTCACGCCGGCCCAGTGGTTTCGCAAGGATCCCGAGCTGGATGGCGAGATCGCGGCGCGCTTCGGCGAGCTGCTGGCGGCGGCGGGGCGCGGCGAGCTGTGGTCGTGGCGGCTCTCGGCCCGGGGGCGCCTGGCCGAGGTGATCGTGCTCGATCAGTTCTCGCGCAACATTCATCGGGACACCCCGCTGGCCTTCGCCCGGGACCCGGTGGCGCTGGTGCTGGCCCAGGAGGCCGTGGCCAGCGGCATCGATCACCGCCTGGAGGTGCCCTGGCGCGCCTTCCTCTATATGCCCTGGATGCACAGTGAGTCCCTGGCCATTCATGACGAGGCCCTGGGGCTCTTCGACCAGCCGGGCCTGGAGGAGCAGCTGCACTTCGAGCATCGCCATCGCGACATCATCCTGCGCTTCGGCCGCTACCCGCACCGCAACGCGATACTGGGTCGCCCCTCCACGCCGGAGGAGCTGGCCTTCCTCGACCAGCCCGGCTCGTCATTCTGAGCGCCGCTCGGGCTGTCCTGGATTCAACACGACACACTGCAAGGAGAGCGATATGGGACTGATTGCCTGGTTGATCATCGGCGGGCTGGCGGGGTGGATCGCCGGTCACATCATGCGCGGAGGCGGCTTCGGCATCCTCGGCAATATCGGCGTCGGCGTGGTGGGCGCGGTGATCGGCGGCTTCCTGTTCAGCCTGCTGGGGCTGCAGGCCGGGGGCTTCGTCGGCTCGCTGGTCACCGCCATCGTCGGGGCCGTGGTGCTGCTGTGGGTGATCTCGAAGGTCAGGAAGGCCTGACCCCCGCTGCCATGATGCCTGCCTGGCGCCCGGCTCCGGCCGGGCGTCGTCGTCTCTGGCGGCGGCTCAGCGTCCTGCGGGGCGGGGCAGGATGCGCCGATAGCGGTCCAGGGTGCGGTCGAGCCAGGCGCCGTTCAGCACCACCTCCTCGCGCCGGGCCGGCACGCTCAGCGCCAGCAGGAAGACCCCGTCGGCGGCGGGCCCCCCCGAGTCCAGGCGCCGGGCCAGGGCCGGGGGCAGGGCCTCCGGTCGCCGCCAGGCGAGGCGCAGGGCACGCTGCTGGAGAAGGTACTGCAGGCGGGCGGCATCGGTGAGCACCGAGGCGGCGCCCTCGGCCAGCCCCCGGGAGAGGCTCTCCAGGGTGCGATAGGCGGGGGCGCCCGCGGCCCGACAGGCGTGGGCCCCCTCCACGAAGCAGCGCTCGCGCTCCTCGGGAGTCTCGGGCCAGCGGCCGCCGGCCAGGCGCGCCCGGGTGGCAGGGTAGGCCAGGGTGATGGTGACCCCGGGGGTGCCGTCGGCCAGGGCGGTGGACGGCTCGGTGATGGCGCCGTGGTGAAGCTCCCCGCGCAGCCAGCGGTAGTCGCAGGCCTGCTGCACGGTGGCCTGGGCCTCCTGGGCGGTGTGGCTGGCACCCTGCAGGGAGCGTAGCAGGGAGAGGGTTCGCAGTATCACGGGATGGCCTCGCGGTGGACGCCGTCATCTTCCCGGCTGCGCCCGGCGATGACAAGGCCCCCCAACGCAAGCCCCCCAACACAAGCCCCCCAAGACAAGCCGCCCGGCGCAGAGCCGGGCGGTGAGCCGCTGGACGCGAGGCGGCGGGTCAGGCGGTGGTGGGCTGGCCCACCAGCTCCTTGAGGGAGGCCTCGACGATGGCCAGGCCCTCCTCCAGCACCTCGTCCTCGATGGTGACGGGCATCAGGAAGCGGATGGTATTGCCGTAGAGGCCGCAGGAGAGCAGCACCAGCCCCTTCTCGCGGGCGCGCTTGCACAGCGCCGCGGCCAGGTCGGCGTCCGGGGTGTGGTTGGCCCTGTCGGAAACGAGGTCGATGGCCGCCATGGCGCCCAGGTGGCGGCCGTTGTCCACGCAGTCGAAGGCCTGCTGCCACTTGGCGAAGCGCTTGCCCAGCTTCTCGCCCAAGGCCTGGCTCCTGGCGAGGATGTTCTCCTCCTCGAACACCTCGAGCACCGCCAGCACGGCCGCACAGGAGACCGGGCTGCCGGTGTAGGTGCCGCCCAGGGAGTTGGGGCCGGAGGCGTCCATGTGCACGTCGGTGCCTACCACGGCGGAGATCGGCATGCCGGCCGCCATGCTCTTGGCCATGGTGATCAGGTCCGGCTCGACGCCGCTGTGCTCGATGGCGAACATCTTGCCGGTGCGGCCGAAGCCTGACTGCACCTCGTCGACGATCATCAGCATGCCGTGCTCGTCGCAGATCTCGCGCACCGCCTTGAGGAAGCTGGCCGGGGCGGGGTAGAAGCCGCCTTCGCCGAGCACCGGCTCCAGCACGATGGCTGCGGTATCGCGGGGGTTGGCGTCGGTCTTCAGCGCCATCTTGAGGCCGCGCAGGGCCTCGTCCTCGCTGACGCCGTGGTAGGGCACCGGGTAGGGGGCGCGGAAGACGTTGCCCGGCATGCTGCCGAAGTCGGCGGCGTAGGGGGCGACCTTGCCGTTCATGGCCATGGTCATGAAGGTGCGGCCGTGGTAGCCGCCGTCGAAGCAGATCACGTTGTTCTTGCCGGTGGCGGCGCGGGCGATCTTGACGGCGTTCTCGAGGGCCTCGGCCCCGGAGTTGGCCAGCATCACCTTGGCGTGGCCGCGCACCGGGGTGATCTGGCTGAGTTTCTCGGCCACCTTCACGTAGCCCTCGTAGGGCATCACGGTCTGGCAGGTGTGCATCACGCGGTCGAGCTGCGCCTTGACGGCCTCGACCACCTTGGGGTGGCGGTGACCGATGTTGAGTACGCCGATGCCGCCGGCGAAGTCGATGATGCGGTTGCCATCGGCATCCCAGATCACGGCGTTCTCGGCGCGATCGGCGAACTGGGTGGCGGGGCTGGCCGCGCCGTTGGCGACATAGCGCTTCTTCAGGTCGTTGAGTTCCGCGTTGGTCATGATGCCTCCGGTGGCAGAATAAGGGGGGCGAGAGCGGTCCGCGCTCCCACAGTCTAGTTCACTCTGCCAGGTTTGCCGGGGCGCGCAAGGGCAGGGCGCTCGGGGGCAGCAGCGGAACCGGAACCGGCAGAAGGCGCGCGTCGACCCATCGGCGCCGGCGGCGCTTTCCGCTACACTATGGCGCCGCAATACGCTGGCGGCCGCTGCCGTCCTACTGACTGATGCCGAGGTGAGCCTTGATCGATCCGCTGAATGCCTGGTGGGCCCAGCAGCTGGTGCTGTGTGACTGGGCCTTCGACCCCGACCCGCTGAGCGTGGAACCTCAGGCCGCCCTGATGCGCCTGCACGGGCTGGGCGTGGCGGACCGCGGCGAGCTCGGCTGGCGCCTGGTGGAGTCCTTCGGCGTGGGCGGCAGCATGGCCGACCCGGCTCGCCTGCTGGCGGCCCTGGAGCTGGTCGCCCTGGCCGGTGCCGCGGGCTGGCTGGACGAGCGGGCCGGGCGCGCCTGGGCCCACCGTCTGGCCGCCGAGATCAGCGCCCATCACCGCGACCTGGATGCCTGGCTTTCGGCGCTGCGCCGGGCGCGCAGCGCCGTGGGGTGGGTACGCGGCGATGACGGCTTCTTCGAGGCCTGCGAGGCGCTGGCCGCCCTCGAGCACGATGGCGATGGCATCACCTGGGAGCGCCTCGGCGAGTGGCTGGCGATCCACGACACGCTGCCGCCGCTGTGGCCCGTCGAGGAGGAGGCTCAGGTGTGGCGCCTGCGTGCCGGCTTCGCGCCGGTGGTGAGCGTGCCCGCCATCGAGGGGGACTGGTCGGGCCTGGCCGACTGGCTGGGCGAGGCGTGGCAGATCCGCCACCGTGACGACCTGATTCGTTCCCTGCTGTGGCTGGGCGGGCAGGGCGATCGTCAGGGCTGGGACCTGGACGCCACGCGGCTGCTGGAGAGCGATCCGGCGAGCCGCTACGCCTGGCTGCACAAGCTCGAGGCGGAGGAGCAGCGCTATGGCCGGGTGCTGCTCGAGTTCATCGAGCACGGCGAGCCCCTGGAGTGGGCGGCCTGGGACTGGCTGCGGCTGATCGACCTGGCCTGGGCCGGTGCCTGCCTGGGTTGGCTCAGCGACCGGGAGGCCGCCGACTTCGCGCATCACGGCGCCGACCTGGTGATGCATCGCTACAGCGACTGGGCGGCCCTGGCCCGAGCCTATCAGCGCGGCAGGAGCCTCTTCGAAGGGCGCAGCCTGCTGAGCACCTTCGAGGCCGACTGGCGGCTGCTGCTGCAGTCGCCGGTCAGCCCCTGGCGCCCGGCCCTGCAGGGGCTGGTGGGGCATGCGCCGCTGGAGCGCTCCCGGCAGGCCATGCGGGCCTGGCGAGCCGATCCCCGGCACTGGGTACTGGCCCTGGCCGCGGTGCGCGAGCCCGAGCTGGCGGCGCGCCAGGGGCCCGCGGGGCCGGTATCGGCGGCGCGGCGCGACGACGCCCTCCAGTACCTGGCCGAGACCCTCGACCTGCACCCCGACGAGGGCATCGCGGCGCTCTCCCGCTACTGGCTGCCGGCCCAGGCGCACCACCTCAACCAGCTGGCCGCCGATGCGGCCCATGGCGCCCTGCCGCCGGCGGAGACCTCCTTTGGCCACGCCGACCCGGCGGGATTGGCAAGCCGCGATGCGCTGCGCCGCGGCAGCCGTCATGCGGCTACCATCCACATGGCCGAGAAGTACGCCTTCTACCTGCAGATGGCCATGGACAGCGAGGCCTTCGACGCCGAGGGGGTGGCGGCCCTGGCCGATGCCCTGCGCGCCTCCCTGTGCCGCTTCTACCCGGACCCCCGCCGCCTGCTGGAGGCCTGGGCGACCTGGGAGGAGCTGCTGCCGGAGGAGGGGCAGCCTTCGCTGGTGGTCGAGATCCGCTGGCATGAGGAGGACCCCGGCAGCCTGTTCCACTGGCTCGACTGGCGTGCCGGCGAATGGCAGGAGCCGGGGCCGCGCCCCAGCCTGAACCTGTTCACCGCCATGGCACTGGTGGGGCCGCTCAACAGCCCGGCCTGGAGCCTGCCCCACCCGGAAAGCGAGCGTGAGCGCGTATCGATCCGCGAGTGGATCGATGGCCATTACGGGCTCCAGGGGGCCGAGGAGCTGGGCGAGTTCCTGGAGTTCCTGCTCGAGTCCGGCGACCGTCAGGAGTATCTGATCAACTACGCGCCCTACACCCTGAACGCCGCCCGGCTCGGCTCCGAGATCGCTACCCTGGAGTCCGGCGAGTGCAGCGACGAGGAGCGCACCCACCTGCTGCGCCTGCAGCGGGTGCGGGACAACGAGGACGGCTGCAACGAGACCGACATGGCCGCCTGGGACGTGGCTCAGGCGGTGGATCTGGCCATCGCCGCACGCCAGCTGGGCTGGCTGGAGGAGCGCGCCTTCGTGGCGGTGCTGGAGCGTGCCCATGGCCTGGCGGCAGCCCACTACTCGGGGTGGGAGGCCTATGCTCGCGGGCTCTACGCCGGCTTCTCCTTCTTCATGGGCGAGACCCCGGAGCGGGAGAGCTTCGTTGCCGGCTTTCGGCAGGCCCTGGTGGCCTGGCTGTCCGCGGCCCCGCCCCTGGCCGGGCCCTGGGCAAGCCTGGAGTTTCCCGGGGCACGCCCGCGCCACTGGGCGCCGATGCATGTCGACACCCTGCCGGGCGATTCGCGCACCCTGCACTGAGAGCGGTTTCAGGGCTCGCCACCCGCTCGGGGCTGGTTTATAGTCGACGAGTCTTAACAAGGCTCCACCTGTCGGGAGCCGTGTGCCACAGTGAGCCGCCGACAGGCCGCTCTGGCAGTGATACCGGTTGCCGGCACCACTGCCACAGCGATGACTCCCCCGAAGGCTGGCGCCCGCCGGCGCCGCCGGGGCGCGGCTCCGGTCAGAGGTCACCGCTGGAATGGACGTCACCTCGTCGTGCCGCGCCCTGTGTGTTGTCGTGTCGCTGGCCCTGCTGGCCGGCTGTGCCTCCGCTCCTCGCGATGTCGCCTCCCGCGACGCCGAGGAGCCCTACTTCGCCCGTCAGCTGCCCGGGATATCCGGCGACTGGGGGTTGGCCATGTCGCCGGTGGACAATCCGATCCTGGAGGCACGTGCCCTCGGCAATCCCCCGCCCGCCCTGATCCAGCAGGCACTGCTGGCCCAGCATGAGCGTTGGGTCGGCACGCCCTACCGCATCGGCGGCACCTCCTCCAGTGGGATCGACTGTTCGGCGCTGGTACAGAGCGTCTTCGAGGAGACCTTCCGCGTCTCCCTGCCGCGCACCACCGGCGAGCAGGTCCACCAGGGGGTGCCGGTCGAACGCGGCGAGCTGGTGCCCGGTGACCTGGTCTTCTTCCGCCCGCCGGGCCGCTATGACCATGTCGGCATCTACCTGGGCGAGGGGCGCTTCCTGCATGCCTCCACCTCCCGGGGGGTGATGATCTCCGAACTCGACAACCGCTACTGGCAGCGCTACTACTGGCAGGCCCGCCGCACCCTGGAGCCCACCACCCTGGCCCAGCGCGTGCTGGTCGGCGACCAGGGCTGAGTCGCCTGGCGGTCGCGGCGCGGCGGCGACCGTCATCGCGGACCGGCTCGCTGCTCCCATGACCGCAGGCGTTCACGCCATGATCCAGATTCGAACCCGCGCCTGGTGGCGCGCTACCCTGGCTCTCAGCCTGGGTTCCTTCCTCGTCTTCATCAATCTCTACGCCCCTCAGCCGCTGCTGCCGGAGCTGCGCGAGGCCTATGGGGTCTCCACCCTGGCCGTGGGGCTGGTGATGTCGGTCGCGACCCTTGCCCTGGCGGCCTCGCTGCTGGTCTTCGGTCCGCTGTCGGACGCCATCGGTCGCGCGGCCATCATGCGCCTGACGCTCCTGGCGGCCGGCGCGCTGTCGCTGGGTCTGTCACTGGCACCCAGCTTCGAGGTGCTGCTGGTGCTGCGCGGGCTGCAGGGCTTCGTGCTGGGCGGGCTGCCGGCGGTGGCCATCGCCTGGATGGGGGACGAGTTCGAGCCTTCGGCGATGCTGCCGGCGATTGGCCTCTATATCGGTGCCAACTCCCTGGGCGGGATCAGCGGCCGCCTGGTGGGCGGGGCCGTGGGGGAGGTGGCCGGCAGTTCCGCCAGCTTCCTGGCGGTAGGCGTGATCACACTGGTGGGGCTGGTGGTGTTCTGGAAGCTGCTGCCGGCGGCCAGGGGCTTCGTGCCACGCCGTTTCGAGCTGCGCGGCGCAGCGCGAGATCTCGCCGGGCACCTGCGTAACCCGTTGCTGCTGGCCGCCTACCTGCTGGGCGGGCTCAACTTCCTGATCTTCATCAACCAGTACAGCTACCTGACCTTCCGCCTGGCCCAGGCGCCCTTCGAGCTGGGGCCGAGCGTGCTGGGGCTGGTCTTCCTGACCTATCTGGGGGGCACCCTGGGCTCATCGCTCTCCGGCCGGCTGGCGCGGCGCCTGACACCGCCAGCCTGCATGATGCTGGGCATCCTGATCCTCATGGGTGGGACCCTGGTGACCCTGGCGGGGTCGCTGGCGCTGATCGTGCTCGGCCTGACCATCAACGCCTTTGGTTTCTTCCTGGCCCATGCCATGGCCTCGAGCTGGGTGGGACGCCATGCCGGACAGGCCAGGGGCAGCGCCTCGGCGCTCTATCTGGTCTTCTACTACAGCGGCGCCAGTCTGGGGGCCTTCTGGCTGGAACCCTTCTGGCAGGTCGGGGCCTGGCCCGGGGTCGCGCTGGCCTCCTGGTTGGTGCTGGGCGTCACCCTGGCGATTGCCGCCTGGCTGTGGCGACGACAGCGCCCATGAAAAACCCCTGCCGATGGCAGGGGGCGAAGAGAGGGGAGCGGCCTGATGGGTGACGCCTTGTCACTCCTCGTGGGCGGTCTCCTCGCGGTTCTCGCCGGCGCGGACTTCGGCCCAGGCCTCTTCCAGGGTGCAGCTCAGGCGGGAGTCGAGGGTGTCGACCACTTCGAGAGCGTGCTGGAGGGACTGTCGGTCGCCCTTCAGGGCAACCACCAGCCTGGCCAGGTCCTGCTTGCTGAAGCTGTCGGCGATACGCTCGGCCTGTTCGCTCAGTTCGGTGGCGTTCATGGTGTCTTCCTCGTGTCAGGTCATCACGGCGCTGGTCAATGCTGTCTGCGGGGAGTCGGGATGGCGGCACACCCTCCTGATCCATGATGTCACTATGGTCCAGGCCCTTTTTTGCCGCAATGCATCATTGGGTGAACCCCCGGTTGTAGCTCGACTACATGGCCGCCCCGCCCGGGAGGCCGGGCAGGGGACTTTCACATTCCTTGAGCGATTTCGGGCTAGAATGAGCCGCACATAGATAGCCTGCGCTGGTCAAAGCGTTACAGACTGGCATAGAATCCCGTTAGCAAACACTGTTCACTAATCTGGCCATTCCTCTCCGGACGTCCCGGAGCCTGCTCCCACATGACGGGGACCGGCAGCCTTTCTTCAGGAGGTTTTTCATGAAGCGACTTCTTCCCATCCTTGCCATCGGTGCCCTGACCCTGGCTGGCTGCGCCAATACCTCGACGATGGGCGGCAACGTCTACCGTGGCAGCCAGGCCGGCACCGCCCAGACCGTGACCTTCGGCACCATCGAGGCCGTGCGCCAGGTGCAGATCCAGGCCGACAGCCGCGCCGGGGGCATCGTCGGCACCGGCGGTGGTGCCGTGGTCGGTGGCCTGCTGGGCCGCCAGGTAGGTGGCGGCAGCGGTCGCGACCTGGCGACTGCCGCCGGTGTGATCGGTGGCGCCGTGGCTGGCTCGCGCATCGAGGAGGCCACCAACCGCGTCAACGCCCTGGAGATGGAGATCCGTCGCGATGACGGCCAGCGCGTGGTGATCGTCCAGAAGGCCGACCAGCGTTTCCAGACCGGCCAGCGCGTGCGCCTGATCGGCAGCGGTGCCAACATGACCGTGGCTCCCTACTGAGCGCCGCGACGCCTGGCCCGGTTACGGGTTAACCGGGGCCGGGCATAGCGCAGCGCTGAAAGCAGAAGGCCCGCGGAGAGATCCGCGGGCCTTCTGCCATTCGGCGATCAAGCGCTGCCACTCCGGCAGCGCTGCTGGCTCAGTGCAGGTCGACCTTGTTCATCGCCCAGCTAGCAAGCTTCCAGCCGACGAGGCCGATGATCACGGCCAGCACCACGGTCAGCAGGATGTCCACCGGACGCACCAGGACGGTGGCCCCCAGGATGGCAAGCGAAAGCCCCCAGAGGGTGCGATTGTCGCCGCGGCTCTTGAGCAGCGAGGGCAGCACGCGGTCCAGCGCCGGACTCACGCTGTCCCAGCGCTTGAAGGTGAGGAAGAGAATCGCTGCGAAAGCGATCAGCCAGAGCACTACTTGGATCATGGGCAGATCTCCAGACAAGGGGTGAAAGGCGGGTCATCAAAAAGGTGCGAGCTAGGTTAGCCGCGGCCGCACTCGGGCGCAACCGTCCATAGGTCAACCCTGAGGGCATGCCATTTACCGGCGGCTGACGGCTGCCGGCCGGGTGCGTGAACGCCTTTCAGGATGCCGTTTGCGATCCTGAAAATCCGCCATGCCCCTGACAGCCACCCCCGCGCCGCGTTACCATGCCGGGACATGCACTCACCGAAAGGTTCATTAATGCAGATTGCGCAGAACTCCGTTGTCGCGTTCCACTACACCCTGACCAACGACTCAGGTGAGGTGCTGGACAGTTCGGAAGGCCGCGAGCCGCTGACCTACCTCCATGGCGCCGGCAACATCATTCCGGGCCTCGAGAAGGAACTGGAAGGCCGCCAGGCGGGAGACTCCCTCAACGCCGTGGTATCACCGGCCGAAGGCTATGGCGAGAAGCAGGAGCAGCTGGTGCAGGAAGTGCCCCGCGATGCCTTCCAGGGCGTCGAGGGCATCGAGCCGGGCATGCAGTTCCAGGCCCAGACTCAGGGCGGCCCGCTGATGGTCACCGTGACCAAGGTCGAGGGTGACACCGTCACTGTCGACGGCAACCACCCGCTGGCCGGCCAGACCCTGAACTTCGCCGTCGAGATCGCCTCGGTGCGTGAGGCCAGCCAGGAAGAGATCGAGCACGGCCACGTGCACGGCGAGGGCGGTCACCAGCACTGAGCGGTGTCCGACAGCCGACGCGGCGCTCGCCGCACGTAACAGAAGGGGCAGCCTGGGGGCTGCCCCTTCTGTTTGCGCTAGCGACGGCGGCGAAAGCCTGGCGAGCAGGCACAAAAAAAGGGGAGGCAGCTGCCTCCCCCAAGTTCCAGTTTTACCGCAGTGCCATGATCAACCGATCCGGTATCAGCCGAACTGGTTCATGGTGTTGTCCTTGCCACCGGCCTTCAGTGCGGCCTCGCCGTGGAAGAACTCCTTGTGGTCGTCTCCGATGTTGGAGCCGGCCATGTCCTGGTGCTTGACGGTGGCGATACCCTGACGGATCTCGCGGCGCTGCACGCCCTCCACGTAGGCCAGCATGCCCTCGTCGCCGAAGTAGCCCTTGGCCAGGTTGTCGGTGGAGAGAGCCGCCGTGTGGTAGGTCGGCAGGGTGATCAGGTGGTGGAAGATGCCCGCCTCGCGAGAGGAGTCGCGCTGGAAGTTGCGGGTCCACTCGTCGGCCAGCTGGGCCAGCTCGGTGGCGTCGTACTCCGGGCTCATCAGCTTGGCGCGGTCATAGGCGGAGACATCCTTGCCTTCCTTCTCCCAGGCGTCGAACACCTGCTGGCGGAAGTTGAGGGTCCAGTTGAAGGAGGGCGAGTTGTTGTAGACCAGCTTGGCGTCCGGCACCACCTGGCGGATGCGGTTGACCATGCCGGCGATCTGGCCGATGTGGGGCTTCTCGGTCTCGATCCAGATCAGGTCGGCGCCGTTCTGCAGGCTGGTGATGCAGTCCAGCACCACCCGGTCCTCGCCGGTGCCCGGCTTGAACTGGTAGAGGCCGGAGGCCAGACGCTTGACCTTGACCAGCTTGCCGTTCTGCTTGATGACCACGTCGCCGTTGTCGATATCGGAGGCCGAGGTGATCTCGTCGCCGTCCAGGAAGCTGTTGTACTGGTCGCCCAGGTCACCGGGCTCCTTGGTCACGGCGATCTTCTGGGTCAGGCCGGCGCCCAGGGAGTCGGTACGAGCGACGATGACGCCATCGTCAACGCCCAGCTCCAGGAAGGCGTAGCGCACGGCGTTGATCTTGGCCAGGAAGTCCTCGTGGGGCACGGTGACCTTGCCGTCCTGGTGGCCGCACTGCTTCTCGTCGGAGACCTGGTTCTCGATCTGGATGCAGCAGGCACCCGCCTCGATCATCTTCTTGGCCAGCAGGTAGGTGGCCTCGGCGTTGCCGAAACCGGCATCGATGTCGGCGATGATCGGCACCACGTGGGTCTCGTGGTTGTCGATCTGCTTCACCAGCTCGGCGGCCTTGGCGCTGTCGCCGGCCTGCTTGGCCTCTTCCAGGGCGCGGAACAGGTGGTTCAGTTCCCAGGCGTCGGCCTGGCGCAGGAAGGTGTAGAGCTCGCCGATCAGGTCGGGGACGGCGGTCTTCTCGTGCATGGACTGGTCGGGCAGCGGGCCGAACTCGGAGCGCAGGGCGGCGACCATCCAGCCGGAGAGGTAGAGGTAGCGACGTTTGGTGGTGCCGAAGTGCTTCTTGATGGAGATCAGCTTCTGCTGGCCGATGAAGCCGTGCCAGCAGCCCAGGGACTGGGTGTACTGAGCGGTGTCGGCGTCGTAGGCTGCCATGTCTTCCCGCATGATCTTGGCGGTGTACTTGGCGATGTCCAGGCCAGTCTTGAAGCGGTTCTGGGCACGCATGCGGGCGGCGTTCTCGGGGCTGATGTTCGCCCACTTGCCTTGCATGGCTTCACGCAGCTGGGACAGCGCCTTGATATCGTCCTGGTATGACATGGTGTCATCCTCTCCTGGTCCTGGTCTGGTCGTTGGCTTGCCGGTGTCGCTTATGCTGCACCTGCGAAGTAGGGTCAGGTTCGTTCATCGCCGCCGGCTTGTCTCTGCGGCCTTGGTCGAACCCGGGCGAATTTGAAACGAATGTATGAAGGCGCTTGTGGGGCCGGTGTCAAACAGTTGTTTCGTCGTCCGCCATGGCAAGCACTATGGCCCATGGCCATGGGCTTCAACAATGGGCTCTTTGGGGAAGAAGGCGTTGTAACTCGACTACAAGCAGGGCCGAAACGGCCCCGCTCGTGTAGTCAATTTTCGTTTGAAAGGTGGTTAGCCGGCTCAGGAATCGGCCAGCGGAAGGCGCATATTGCGGTGCAGGATACCGGCGTCGAGGAATTCGTCACCGAAGGGCGTGAAGCCCAGGCGCGCGTAGAAGGCGAGGGCGTGGGTCTGGGCGGCGAGCTCCACGGCGGGGTGGCCGTCGCGGCGGGCGGCCTCGATGGCCGCCGCCATCAGCGCCGCGCCGATCCCTGAGCCGCGGGCCCTGGCGAGCACCGCGACCCGGCCGATATGGGCGTCGGGCAGCAGGCGGGCGGTGCCCACCGGGAGCCCCTCCAGCAGGGCGAGGAAGTGGCGGCACTCGGGATCGCGGCCGTCCCACTCCTCCTCGAGGGGGACGCGCTGCTCCTCGATGAAGACCATCCGGCGGATCTCGGTGGCCTCGGCGCCCAGCGCCTCCCAGCTCCCCTCGCGAATCTCCAGTTTGGCTTCTTGCATGTCATCCTTTCCCTTGCTCGGGGCTGATCCGGTGGCAGGCCGCTACTCTTCAAATTCATCCGCCCAGGCCAGGCTACCGGCATCGAGCAGCGCGGCGAGCAGCACCTCGGCCCCCTCGTGGGCGAGCAGCTCGGCATCCAGCGCCGCCTCGGAGGCGATCCGCCGCGCCAGGGGCTGGGCGCACTCGGCGCCGTCGCCGTCGGCGAAGAGGGTGGCGCGACCCCCGCCCAGGGCGTGCCAGGCGAAACGCGAGCCCGGGGTGCGCACCAGCTCCTCGCCCTCCTGTAGTGCGGCGACAAGCGCCGCCGGGTCGGTGGGCGTCTCGTTGGCCACCAGCTGGTCGGCGTACTTGGGCTGGGTCATCACCCGGCCGAACCACTGGGCGAGGCGGGCCGGGTCGTCCAGGGTCCCGAGGATGAAGCGGCGCATGCGCGCCACGGCCTCGTCATCGAGCTCGGCGGGGTCGCCGGGAGCCGCCATGCCGGCGTCGGAGTAGCGCAGCGATGCCGGCAGCTGCTCGCCCAGGTAGTCGGCGAAGGAGGTGATCGCCTCGTCGGCGGAGGGGGCGCGGAAGCCCACCGAGAGGGTCAGGCAGTCGTCGGACTGGCTGACGCCGTGGTGGGCCCAACCCGGTGGCAGGTAGAGCATGTCGCCCGGTTCCAGCACCCAGTCATTGCCGGCCTCCACCTCGAAGCGCTCGAGGATGCGCAGGTCGATGCCGGCGATGATGGGGGCGTCGTCGGGCACCAGGCCGCCCAGCTGCCAGCGGCGCCGGCCCATGCCCTGGAGCAGGAAGACATCGTACTGGTCGACGTGGGGGCCGACGCTGCCGCCCGGGGGGGCGTAGCTAATCATGATGTCGTCGAGCCGCCAGCGGGGCAGGAAGTCGAAGGCCGCAAGCAGCTCGGCCACCTCCGGCACATAGTGGTCGACGGCCTGCACCAGCAGGGTCCAGTCCCCCTCGGGCAGCCGGGCGAAGGTGCGCTCATCGAAGGGGCCGTGGCTGACCTGCCAGGGGCCAGTCTTGCCGTGCTCCTCCACCAGGCGGGCCTCGACGCCCTCCTCGCAGGCCAGGCCCGCCAGCTCGTCGGGGGTCAGCGGGCACTCGAAGTCGGGAAAGGCGCCGCGGATCAGCAGCGGCTTCTGCTGCCAGAAGTCGCCCAGGAACTCGGCCGGCGTGAGTCCGCCGAGCATGGCCAGCGGAGTGTCGGGGCTCATAGGCTCCTCGCCTGCGCTTCGGCGTTGCCGATATAGGTCGCCGGGCTCAGCGCCTTGAGTTCGGCCTTGACCTCATCGGGCAGCGCCAGGGTGTCGATAAAGGCGGCCAAGCCGGCCTGGTCGATGCGCTTGCCGCGGGTCAGTTCCTTGAGCTTCTCGTAGGGCTTCTCGATGCCGTAGCGGCGCATCACCGTCTGGATCGGCTCGGCGAGCACCTCCCAGCTGGCGTCGAGGTCCTCGGCGATGCGCTCGGGGTTGGCCTCGAGTTTGCCGATGCCCTTGAGCGCGGCCTCGTAGGCGATCAGGCCATAGGCCAGGCCGACGCCCAGGTTGCGCAGCACCGTGGAGTCGGTGAGATCGCGCTGCCAGCGGGAGATCGGCAGCTTCTGGGCCAGGTGGCCGAGGATGGCGTTGGAAAGCCCCAGGTTGCCCTCGGAGTTCTCGAAGTCGATGGGGTTGACCTTGTGGGGCATGGTCGAGGAGCCGATCTCGCCCTCGACGGTCTTCTGCTTGAAGTAGCCCAGCGAGATGTAGCCCCAGATGTCGCGATCGAAGTCGATCAGGATGGTGTTGAAGCGGCAGATAGCGTCGAACAGCTCGGCGATGTAGTCGTGGGGTTCGATCTGGGTGGTGTAGGGGTTGAAGGTCAGCCCCAGCCCCTCGACGAAGGTGCGGGCGTTGCCCTCCCAGTCCACCTCCGGGTAGGTGGCCAGGTGGGCGTTGTAGTTGCCCACCGCGCCGTTGATCTTGCCGAGGATCTCGACGCCCTCGATCTGGGCGAGTTGGCGGCGCAGGCGATAGGCGACGTTGGCCATCTCCTTGCCCAGGGTGGTGGGGCTCGCCGTCTGGCCGTGGGTGCGCGACAGCATCGGCAGCGCGGCATGCTCTTGGGCCAGCTTGGCGATCTCGTCGGCCACCCGCTGCATCACCGGCAGCAGGCTCTTGAGGCCGTCGGTGAGCATCACGCCGTGGGCGAGGTTGTTGATGTCCTCGCTGGTGCAGGCGAAGTGCACGAACTCAGTGATGGCGTGCAGCTCCGGCTGGCCGGCGATCTTCTCCTTGAGGAAGTACTCCACCGCCTTGACGTCGTGGTTGGTAGTGCGCTCGATCTCCTTGATGCGCTCGGCGTCCTCCAGCGAGAAGTCACGGATCAGCGCCTCCAGGAAGGCGGTGGCCTCGGCGGAGAGGGGCGGTACCTCGGTGACCCCGGCCAGTTCGGCCAGGCGCTGGAGCCAGCGAACCTCGACGATCACACGGGCGCGGATCAGGCCGAACTCGCTGAAGTGCTCGCGCAGGCTGGCGGCTTTGCTGCCGTAGCGGCCGTCGACGGGAGAGAGGGCGGTAAGGGCGGACAGGGGAAGCGAAGAGTGCGACAGGGCGTGCATGGTTCGGGTTCCGGGTCGATGAGCGTTGGGGTGTCGGGCTGGGTAAGGGGTCAGGAGAGCTGGTCCAGGGCCCTCTTCAGGGCGCCGCGCTGGAAGATCAGTTTCCAGCGTCGGCCACCCTGCTGGTGCCAGAGCAGGGCGAAGCGGATGCCGCCGAGCAGGCAGGCCCGCACCCGCTCGGGCATCATCCGGCTCTGCAGCAGCGAGGGGTCGCCCTGCACCACGATGCGGGTCTTGAGGGTCGAGAGCGTCTCCTGGTAGGCCTCGCCGAGGCTGGCGATGACGTTCTCGTGGGTCTCGCCGAAGTGCTCGGCCTGCCCCTGGATGCGCACCAGCCGGCTGCCCAGTTCGCCCAGCATGGCGTCGTTCTTACGCACCTGGTTCATCAGCAGCAGCAGGGTGAAGCCATAGCGCAGCACCACCGGGTTGGCCTGCTTGCGGCCCACCACGGCTTCGAGTACGTCGAGGCCGCGGCGCAGGTTGTTGGGGTGGCCGCCGTAGATCGCCTCGAAGCTCTCGGGGTTGGTGTCCAGGGTGGCGCGAATCAGGGTGTCCCAGCTACGCGGGTCGACCTGGCCGGTGCGGGCCAGTTCATCGACCAGGCTGGCGGACTGGAAGACCCCGGCCAGGGCCAGGGCCTGGCGGGTGACAGGGTCGTCGGGGACGCGGTGGATCGGGGTCGAGGCGGTCATGGGGCAGGCTCCTCGGCGTTCCAGGTGTCGCGGATCACCCCGCCGCCCAGGCAGATCTCGCCGTCGTAGAGCACCAGGGACTGGCCGGGGGTGACGGCGCGTTGGGGGTCGTCGAAGCGCACCTCCACGCCGCCATCCGGCCGGGAGCGGAAGACACAGGGCACATCGGCCTGGCGGTAGCGGGTCTTGGCGGTGAGCCGCCCCTCGGCCATCGGCGCCTCGCCGGCCACCCACTCCATGGCCTCGGTGGCCAGGCTGTCGGTGTAGAGCAGCGGGTGGTGCTTGCCCTGCACGGCGATCAGCACGTTGCGGTCGAGGTCCTTGGCGGCCACGTACCAGGGGGCCTCCGGGTGGTTGGCGAGCCCGCCGATGCCCAGGCCCTGGCGCTGGCCCAGGGTGTAGTACATCAGCCCCATGTGCTCGCCGATCGCCTCGCCCTCGGGGGTCTCGATCACCCCGGGCTGGGCCGGCAGGTACTGCTGCAGGAAGTCGCGGAAGCGCCGCTCGCCGATGAAGCAGATACCGGTCGAATCCTTCTTCCTGGCGGTCACCAGATCGTGGCGCTCGGCGATGGCGCGCACCTCGGGTTTCTCCAGCTCGCCCACCGGGAAGAGGGTACGGGCGATGGCGGCCTCGGGCACGGCGTGCAGGAAGTAGCTCTGGTCCTTGTTGGCATCACACCCCTTGAGCAGCCGCGGGCGGCCGTCGCGGATGCCGCCCCGCACATAGTGGCCGGTGGCGATCTTCTCGGCACCGAGCATCTCGGCATACTCCAGGAACACCTTGAACTTGATCTCGCGGTTGCAGAGGATGTCCGGATTCGGCGTTCGCCCGGCCTGGTACTCGGCCAGGAAGTGCTCGAAGACGTTGTCCCAGTACTCGGCGGCGAAGTTGGCGGTGTGCAGCTGGATGCCGAGCCTGTCACAGACGGCCTCGGCGTCGGCCAGGTCGGCCTTGGCGGTGCAGTATTCGGTGCCGTCGTCCTCGTCCCAGTTCTTCATGAACAGGCCTTCGACCTGATAGCCCTGCTCAAGCAGCAGCAGGGCAGAGACGGAGGAGTCGACGCCGCCGGACATGCCGACGATCACCTTGCCTGGGGTGGCGGTCATGGGCGCCCTCGGAATCGGTGTGAGATAAATGGGGCAGGATTATACATGATCTGAGCGCCGGGCGCGGCGCACTCAGCGTTCGTGGATGACGTCCATGGGGTAGAAGCGCCCGGCCTGGGCATCGCGGATGCGGCGCAGCACCAGCGGACTTCTCAGGCGACCCTCGCGATCCAGGGCCTCGACCTCCTCGAGGGTGAGCCAGTGCACGGCCCGGATCGCCGGGTCCAGCTCGCTGCCCAGGTGGGCCAGCGCCATGCCGAAGAAGGCGTGGCTGTGGAAGGTCTTGCCATCCGGCGCCCGGTAGACGTACATCCCCAGGTAGTCGCTGAGGCCGACCCGCCAGGCGGTCTCCTCGGCCACCTCGCGCAGGGCGGCGTCGAGGATCTTCTCATCCGGCTCCAGGTGGCCGGCGGGCTGATTGAAGAGGGTGGTGGGCCCGCCGCGCTCCTCCTCCACCATCAGGAAGGCGCCGGCGCGCTCCACCACGCAGGCCACGGTCACATAGGGCTGCCAGCGGCTCATCGTCTACCGCCTCGCGTGGCGGGCTGGCGGCGCGGGGCGCGGCCCTGACCCGGCCTGCCGCGAGGCGATGGGGCCGGAGCATGCAGGGTCTCGCGGCGCCACTCCCCGGGGGCCAGGCCGTCGAGGCGCCAGGGGCCAATGGCCACGCGCACCAGGCGCAGGGTGGGGTGGCCGACGTGGGCGGTCATCCGTCGGACCTGGCGATTGCGCCCCTCGCTGATGGTGATCTCCAGCCAGGTGGTCACCGGGTGGCGCCTGGGGTCCAGCGGCGGGTCGCGTTCCGGCAGGCCGCTCACCTCCAGGCGGCGCACCTTGGCCGGCTTCGTCATGCCGTCACCGAGCGCGACGCCCTGGCGCAGCGCCTGCAGGGCGGCGTCATCGGGCTCGCCCTCCACCTGGACCCGGTAGGTCTTGGGCTGCTTGTGGCGCGGGTGGCTGATGCGGTGGATCAGCTCGCCGTCGTCGGAGAGCAGCAGTAGCCCCTCGGAGTCGTGATCGAGGCGCCCGGCCGGGTAGATGCCGGGCACGCCGATGACGTCGGCAAGCGTCGCGCGACGCTCGCCGTCCACGCCGGCCCGGTCGGTGAACTGGGACAGCATGCGGTAGGGCTTGTGCAGTAGATAGAGGGTGCTCATGGGACAAGCTTACCGGCAAGCGGGGCAGGATGGCAGGGGGCGGCGCGTCAGCCTTATTACTCATGCGCCGGCTCGGGCAGGCTGATATAATGCGCCCGCTCGCCGGGAGCGCCCTCGTCGTTCCGGGACCTGCCGAGACTCCGCCACCGGGTCGATGCCGAGCGCATCCCCGCACGATCCTCACAGTGGTGGAGCACACCGGGTCCCCCGCTCCAGACATCGTGAGCGCGCGCTACCGATCCAGTTTCATGCCACCGCAGTGACCAGAGAGATCAACGCCAATATGTCCAAAACGCCGAAGATTATCTACACGCTGACCGACGAAGCGCCGGCCCTGGCCACCTTTTCCCTGCTGCCGATCATCGATGCCTATACCGACTCCGCGGGCATCATCGTGGAGACCCGCGATATCTCCCTGGCCGGCCGCATTCTCTCCCAGTTTCCCGAATACCTGACCGAGGCGCAGCAGGTCGGCGACCACCTGGCCGAGCTGGGCGAACTGGCCAAGACCCCCGAAGCGAACATCATCAAGCTGCCCAACATCAGCGCCTCGGTGCCCCAGCTCAAGGCGGCCATCCGCGAGCTGCAGGCCCAGGGTTACAAACTTCCCCACTATCCCGATGAGCCCACCACCCAGGTGGAGCGTGACATCAAAGCGCGCTACGACCGCATCAAGGGCAGTGCGGTGAACCCGGTGCTGCGCGAGGGCAACAGCGACCGCCGCGCGCCCAAGTCCGTGAAGAACTATGCCCGCAAGTACCCCCATCGCATGGGCGAATGGAGCGCCGACTCCCAGTCCCACGTGGCCTGCATGAGCGAGGGTGACTTCTACGGCAGCGAGAAGTCCGCCACCCTGGCCGCCGAGGGTTCGGTGAAGATCGAGCTGGTTGGAAAGGACGGCACCACCACCGTGCTCAAGGAGGCGACCCCGGTGCTGGCCGGCGAGGTGATCGACGGCGCGGTGATGAGCCACCAGGCGCTCACGGCCTTTATCAAGGAGCAGATCGCCGACGCCAAGGAGAAGGACGTGCTCTTCTCCCTGCACCTCAAGGCCACCATGATGAAGGTCTCTGACCCGATCATGTTCGGCATCGTGGTGGAGGAGTTCTATCGTGACGTGCTGGAGAAGCACGCCGACACCCTGGCGAAGGTCGGTTTCGATGCCACCAACGGCATCGGCGATCTCTACGCCACCATCGCGCAGCTGCCCGTCGAGACGCAGGAGGCGATCAAGGCCGATATCGAGGCCCTCTACGCCGAGCGTCCGCGCCTGGCCATGGTCGACTCCCACAAGGGCATTACCAATCTCCACGTGCCCAGCGATGTGATCATCGACGCCTCCATGCCGGCGATGATCCGCGACTCCGGCAAGATGTGGGGTGCCGATGACGCCCTCCACGACACCAAGGCGGTGATCCCGGATCGCTGCTACGCGACCATCTACCAGGCGGTGATCGAGGACTGCAAGGCCAACGGCGCCTTCGATCCGACCACCATGGGCAGCGTGCCCAATGTGGGTCTGATGGCCCAGAAGGCCGAGGAGTACGGCTCCCACGACAAGACCTTCCAGATCCCGGCGGATGGCACCGTGCGCGTGACCAGCGAGGCCGGCGAGGTGATCTTCGAGCACGCCGTGGAGAAGGGCGATATCTGGCGCATGTGCCAGACCAAGGACGCGCCGATCAAGGACTGGGTCAAGCTCGCCGTGACCCGCGCCCGCGACAGCGAGACCCCGGCGGTGTTCTGGCTCGATGCGAATCGTGCCCACGACGCCCAACTGATCAAGAAGGTCGAGGCCTACCTGGCCGAGCATGACACCAGCGGCCTGGACATTCGCATCATGTCCCCGGTGGAGGCCATGAAGTTCTCCCTGGAGCGCATCCGTCGCGGCGAGGACACCATCTCCGTCACCGGCAACGTGCTGCGCGACTACCTGACCGATCTCTTCCCGATCTTGGAGCTGGGCACCAGCGCCAAGATGCTCTCCATCGTCCCGCTGATGAACGGCGGCGGCCTGTTCGAGACCGGCGCCGGCGGCTCTGCGCCCAAGCACGTCCAGCAGTTCCTCGAAGAGAACCACCTGCGTTGGGACTCCCTCGGCGAGTTCCTGGCCCTGGCCGCCTCCCTGGAGCACCTGGGCAAGACCTTCGACAACCGCCGCGCGCTGGTGCTGGCGAAGGCGCTGGACGAGGCCAACGGCAAGTTCCTCGACAGCAACAAGTCACCGTCGCGCAAGGTCGGCGAGCTGGACAACCGCGGCAGCCACTTCTACCTGGCCATGTACTGGGCCGAGGCCCTGGCGGCGCAGGACGAGGATGCCGAGCTCAAGGCGCTGTTCACCAGGCTGGCCGAGGAGTTCAAGGCCAAGGAGGAGGTGATCATCGAGGAGCTCAATGCGGTGCAGGGCCAGGCCGTGGACATCAAGGGCTACTACCACCCTGACCGTGAGCTGACCGAAGCGGCCATGCGCCCGAGCGCGACGTTCAACGCCGCCCTGACCCTGGTTTCCAAGGACTGAGCGGTCAAGGGCTGAGCGGCCTCTCGGCGCCGTTGATGCCGAGAAGGCCGTAGCGCCGGCAGCCGCGCGTGCATCGGCCCCTGCCTGGGTGACGGGCAGGGGCCGTTGCGTTGAGGCCTGGCGCTGCGTTGAAGCGCAAGATGAACCCCGCCGGCCGGGCGACGTCTAAACGTCCTGACCTGCCCGCTAGCCGGCCCGTGAAACGAGTAGTCTCCCGCTATGTGGCAACGACAGATATGGTGCAGCATGACCCGCCCTCCGGGGACCGACGAGGAGGGCGACCTGGCGGTGCAGAGCGCCGAGCCTGCGCTGGCGCGTCCGCCGATGTACAAGGTGGTATTGCACAACGACGACTTCACCCCCATGGAGTTCGTGGTGGAGGTGCTGCAGACCTTCTTTCATATGGACAGCGAGACCGCGGTGCAGGTGATGCTGGCGGTGCATACGCAGGGCAAGGCGACCTGCGGCATCTTCACCCGCGATATCGCGGAAACCAAAAGCCATCAGGTCAATCAATACGCTAGAGAGTGCCAACATCCGCTGCTCTCGGACATCGAGGCGGCGGACTGACTCCCCCCGGACATGGTCGCGACGGGTGGTCACCGCCCGCCGTTGGCAGCAAGGCTTGCAACGGCGGCGTTTGTGCCCGATGTTGATGATGCCGGATGACGAAAGATCCGACGCAATGCCCTGGGCGGCAAGAAGGGGACTGCCATGCTGAGCAAAGAACTTGAACTGACCCTGAACACGGCCTTTACCGTAGCGCGTTCCAAGCGGCACGAGTTCATGACCGTGGAGCACCTGCTGCTGGCGCTGCTGGACAACGCCTCGGCGGCCGATGTGCTGCGTGCCTGCGGGGCCAACCTCGACAAGCTGCGCTCCGACCTGCAGGACTTCATCAATTCCACCACGCCGCTGATTCCCGAGGATCAGTCAGACCGCGAGACCCAGCCGACCCTGGGCTTCCAGCGCGTCCTGCAGCGGGCGGTCTTCCACGTGCAGTCCTCCGGCAAGAGCGAGGTCACCGGCGCTAACGTGCTGGTGGCGATCTTCTCCGAGCAGGAGAGCCAGGCGGTCTACTTCCTGAAGCAGCAGAATGTTGCGCGGGTCGATGCCGTCAACTATATCGCCCACGGCATCTCCAAGGTGGCCGGGCACGGTCCGAGCCCCTCGTCGTCCCCCTCGGAGTCCGAGGAGAGCGAGGAGGGGGGCAGTGAGCACGGGGCCAACCCGCTCACCGCCTATGCCACCAACCTCAACGAACAGGCCCGCATGGGCAAGATCGACCCGCTGATCGGTCGCGAGCACGAGCTCGAGCGGGTGGTGCAGATCCTCGCTCGGCGGCGCAAGAACAACCCGCTGCTGGTCGGCGAGGCCGGCGTGGGCAAGACCGCCATCGCCGAAGGGCTGGCCAAGCGCATCGTCGAGGAGGACGTGCCCGAGGTGATCAGCGATGCCGTGGTCTATTCGCTGGATATGGGCGCCCTGCTCGCTGGCACCAAGTACCGCGGCGACTTCGAGAAGCGCCTCAAGGGGCTTTTGGCGGAGCTGCGCAAGCAGCCCAACGCCATCCTCTTCATCGACGAGATCCACACTGTGATCGGCGCCGGTGCCGCCTCGGGCGGGGTGATGGACGCCTCCAACCTGCTCAAGCCGCTGCTCTCCTCCGGTGAACTGCGCTGCATCGGTTCCACCACCTTCCAGGAGTACCGCGGGATCTTCGAGAAGGATCGCGCCCTGGCACGGCGCTTCCAGAAGGTCGACGTGCCGGCTCCCTCGGTGGAGGACACCATCCGCATCCTCAAGGGGCTGCGTTCGCGCTTCGAGGAGCATCACCGGCTCAAGTACACCGATGCGGCCCTCGAGAGCGCCGCGAGGCTCGCGGACCGCTACATCAGCGACCGCCACCTGCCGGACAAGGCCATCGATGTGATCGACGAGGCCGGCGCCCATCAGCGCCTGCTGCCGCCGGAGGTGCGCATCGACACCATCGACACCGCCCAGGTGGAGGCGGTGGTCGCCTCCATCGCGCGGATTCCGCCGAAGAGCGTCTCCAGCTCCGACCGCAAGCTGCTCGAGAACCTCGATCGCGACCTCAAGATGCTGGTCTTCGGCCAGGACGAGGCGATCGACAGCCTCGCGGCGGCGATCAAGCTCTCCCGGGCCGGGCTCAAGGCGCCGGACAAGCCGGTGGGCAGCTTCCTGTTCGCCGGCCCCACCGGGGTGGGCAAGACCGAGGTGGCCCGCCAGCTGTCGAAGATCATGGGGATCGAGCTGGTGCGCTTCGACATGTCCGAGTACATGGAGCGTCACACGGTGTCGCGGCTGATCGGCGCCCCGCCGGGCTACGTGGGCTACGATCAGGGTGGCCTGCTGACCGAGGCGATCACCAAGCATCCGCACTGCGTGCTGCTGCTCGACGAGATCGAGAAGGCGCATCCCGAGGTCTTCAACCTGCTGCTACAGGTGATGGACCACGGTCGTCTGACCGACAACAACGGCCGCGAGGCGGACTTCCGCCACGTGATCCTGATCATGACCTCCAACGCCGGGGTCGAGCAGGCCACGCGGCGCTCCATCGGTTTCCAGCATCAGGACCACTCCACCGATGCCATGGAGGTGATTCGCAAGACCTTCTCACCGGAGTTCCGCAACCGCCTGGACGGCATCATCCAGTTCCACGCCCTGCCCGCCTCGGTGGTGCGCAGCGTGGTGGACAAGTTCCTGGTGGAGCTGCAGGCGCAGCTCGACGAGAAGCGGGTGCAGCTGGATGTGGACCTGGCGGCCAGGGACTGGCTGGCCGAGAAGGGCTACGATCCCGACATGGGCGCCCGCCCGATGGCGCGGCTGATTCAGGAGAAGCTCAAGAAGCCGCTGGCGGAGATGATCCTGTTCGGCGAGCTGTCGGAGCACGGCGGCGTGGTGCACGTCACCGTGGAGGAGGGCGAACTCCATCTCTCCACCGAAGCGGAGCTGGCCGACGCGCCCTGACGGCCGACACCCGCACACGACGCAGCGCCCTGTCGATCGACGGGGCGTTGTCCTGTGCGGCTGGCGTCGGGCTTGGGGAGGCTCGACCGCGGCTCAGCGGGAGCGGTAGACGATGCGACCCTTGGTCAGGTCGTAGGGAGTCAGCTCCACCTTGACCTTGTCGCCGGTCAGGATGCGGATGTAGTTCTTGCGCATCTTGCCGGAGATGTGCGCGGTGACCACGTGGCCGTTTTCCAGCTCGACGCGGAAGGTGGTGTTGGGGAGGGTGTCGACGATGACGCCTTCCATTTCGATATGGTCTTCACGTGCCATATAGGCGGTTCCTCGCTGATGGATATGACGCTCGGCAGGGCGCTGCCGCCCTGAAAGAATAGCGCGATATTGTGCCGCATGCCGGCCGACATGGCAAAGCATCGCACTCGGCGGCGGGAGGTCAGGCGGGAATCAGGCGCCGCCAGTGGCGGCCCTCGAGCATCTCCAGAGGCTGGAACGCCTGCTTGTAGGCCATCTTGCGGCACTCGCGTATCCAGTAGCCCAGATAGACATGGGGCAGGCCGCGGCGACGCGCCTGTTCCACCAGGGTGAGCACCGCGAAGGTGCCCAGGGAGCGCCGCTCCAGTGCGGGGTCGGGGTCGAAGAAGGTGTAGATGGCCGACAGGCCGTGCTCGAGCTGGTCGAAGGCCGCGACGGCCACCAGCCGGCCCGCGAGGCGGAACTCCAGCAGCCGAGCATACTCCTGATCCAGGGTCAGGAAGGTGCGGTACTGCTCGTGGCTCGGCGGGTACATGTCGCCGTCGGCGTGCCGGGTGCGGATATAGTGGGCATAGAGGCCGTAGTGTTCCGGGTCGAAGATCGCCGGTCGCAGGTGCAGGGTCAGGTCGGCATTGCGCCGGATCAGCCGGCGCTGGCTGCGGTTCGGGGCAAACTCCGCCACCGGTAGGCGCACCGAGATGCAGGCGCTGCAGCCTTCGCAGTGGGGGCGGTAGAGATGGCGGCCGCTGCGCCGGAAGCCGAGCAGTGCCAGGGAGTCGTAGACGCCCTGCCCGGGCGACTCCTGGGGGTCGAGGAACAGGGTCGTTGCCTCGCGCCCGGCCAGATAGCTGCAGGCATGGGGCACGGTCAGGAAGAAGCGTAGATCCCGGACGGGCTGGCGGGGGGCGTTGCTGCTCACGACGACTCTCTCCGGCTCCTGGTGGCGTTCACTGGCGGCCCCCCGGGGGGCTCGCCGATGGCTTCGAAGGACCAGCAGGCCGGGGTGAAGGATAGGCCGTCGGGCTCCACATCCTGGGGCTTGCCCAGCCACTTCTCAAGATAGCCGATGAACTCGGCGCGGGCGATATCCCGGGCGCCGAGGCTTGCCAGGTGGGCGGTGTGCATCTGGCAGTCGATCAGCCGCCCGCCGCCCGACGACATGGCCCGGGCCAGGTGCACCAGGGCCACCTTGGAGGCGTCCGCCACCCGGGTGAACATCGACTCGCCGAAGAAGGCCGGTCCCAGCGCGACGCCGTAGAGGCCGCCCACCAGGCGCTCCCGTTGCCAGACCTCGACGGAGTGTGCCGCCCCCAGGGCGTGAAGCCGGACGTAGGCCGCACGCATCTCGTCGGTGATCCAGGTGCCTGGCTGCCCGGCACGCGGCTCGGCGCAGGCGGTCATCACGGCGTCGAAGGCGCGGTTGGCGGTGATCGTGAAGCCGGCGTGGCGCAGCCGCTTGGCGAGGCTGCGACGCACCCTGAGCTCCTCCGGGAAGAGCACCATGCGCGGGTCCGGGCTCCACCACAGGATCGGCTGATCGTCCCCGTACCAGGGAAAGATGCCGCGGCGGTAGGCGGCCAGCAGCCAGCCGGGATCGAGGGCGCCGCCGGCGGCCAGCAGACCGTCGGGGTCGCGCAGGGCCGCCGTGACGGGCGGGAAGCGGATCGGGCGCTCGAGCAGCCAGGGCACCATCGGCGGGCATCCAGCAGTAGGGGAGGCCAGTGTGCCGCCCGCGGCGCCTCGGCTCAAGGCGTTCGGGCCACTGTGATGGGCGGGCCTGGCTCGGTATGATTGGCGCCAATCAACTGGAAGACGCCAGCGGTGGCGCAAGGGGGATGACCACTTGAGTGTCAACAAGAAGTCCTCGCCGCGTCGAGTGAGCGCGGCCCAGGCCAGGGAGACGGCCAGGCGTTTCGGCGTGAAGCTGCAGGGCTCGGCGCGGGAGGGGGTGGCCATCGTGCTGCTGGCCGGCTGCGTTTTCCTGCTGCTGGCCCTGTTCAGCTTCGAACCCGGTGATCCCGGCTGGTCGCGCAGCGGGCCCGAGACCCACATCGACAACTGGATGGGGGCGGTGGGGGCCTGGCTCTCCGACGTGCTCTACTCGCTGTTCGGCGCCAGCGCCCTGTGGTGGCCGGCCATGCTGGGCTATGCCGCCTGGCGGCTGCTGCGGGCCCGCCAGGGGATCGTCCTGGAGTGGGACGCCACGGCGCTGGCGGTGCGCGGAGGCGGCCTGGTGCTGGTGCTGCTCGGCACCACCACCATGGGCGCGCTGCACTTCTATCGTCCCCCGGCAGAAACGGTGCTGCCCTACTCCTCGGGGGGCATCCTCGGCGAGGGGCTGGTGGGCGCCCTGGTGCCCCTGGTGGGCTCCGGCGGCACCGGCCTGGCGGCGCTGGCGGCGCTGCTCTGCGGTCTGCCGCTGCTGACCGGCCTCTCCTGGCTCTCGGTGATGGACGAGCTGGGGCTGCGCGCCCTGCGCGTGTGGAGCTGGCTGGCGGAGCGCTTCGCCTTTTCCCGTGAGCCGGCCTATGAGCGCGTCGAACCGGATGCGGCAGGGTCGGCCGGGGAGGACACCGCCGAGCCGATGGCCGAGGCGGAATCGGCGGCGCCCACCGAGGAGGGGGCGAGCCGCCGCTCCCGCTGGTGGCAGCGGCTGCTGCCCGGCGGCCGCTCCCGTGAGCCCGAGATCGATCTCCAGGCCGCCGGCCGTCGCGAGCCCGGTTTCGGCAACGACGGTGACACCGAGATCCCCTGGGAAGTCCCCGAGAAGACCCCCTCGGCCAAGCAGCCGGGAGCGGCCTACAGCGATCGCTCGCCGGGCGGCGTGCCGGGGGCCGGGGGAGTGGCCGGTGCGGCCGCCGTGGCCGCCAGCGCGGCCAGTGCCGCGACCGAAGGCGCCTCGGCTGGTGGGGTGGCCCGCGCCGACGGCCCCGCGCCGACGGCTCCGGCGGCACGGCCTGGCGCCGCCAGGCCCGACGACGAGGCGACGGCAGCAACGGCGGCGACACCCGCCGGCCAGGCCCCCGAGCCCCGAACGACGGCGGCGGCACCCACCGGCCAGGCCTCCGAGCCCCTAACGCCGGCGGCGACACCCGCCGGCGAGGCCAGCACGCCTCGCAGGCCGGAAACGGTGCCCGAGCCGATGCTTCCCGACGATGATGAGCCCGCCGCCGCCTGGGAGGGCCCCTCGCTGCGGGCGAGCCGCCATGAAGCGCCGGCCTCCGCCGAGGCGTTCCGGGAGGAGGGCGCCACGGCCTCTCCCGAGCCTTCCCCCCGCGACGAACCCGTCGACCCGCTGCGCGCCGCCGAGCCGGAGATGCCGCCCGCCCGTGCCTCCTCTGCGGCCTCGCCGCACCCCCTGCGCGAGAGCGGCCGTCGCGAGCCTGGCCTGGTGGACTGGCAGGAGATCGACTGGGACGAGACGGATGACGATGAGCCGAGGCTCGCCTGGGACGAGCCCGAGCAGGTCGACAGTGCGGACCGTGCGGACAGCGCCGTGGAGCCCCCCCGGCCACCCGCGCCGGAGGCCCCGGCCCAGCGCAGCGCAGCGCTGCAGCCGCCGGAGCCGGAGGAGTTCGAGGAGGCCTTCGATGGCGACGCGCAGGGCAGCGATGCTACGCCGCGCCTGGCCACCGCCGAGCAGGCCCGGGAGGCCGCCGACGAGTCCGGCATGCGGCTGTGGACCGTGGAGCACCTGCAGAGCCAGCGTCCGGTGCTGGACGAGCTGCCGGAGCCCGAGGGCGAACTGCCCAGCCTGCGCCTGCTGACGCCACCGGAACCCCAGCAGCAGAACTACACCGGTGACCAGCTGGCCGAGATGGCCGAGCTCCTAGAGGTGCGGCTGCGCGAGTATGGCGTCAAGGCCGAGGTGGTCGACACCTGGCCGGGGCCGGTCATCACGCGCTTCGAGATCAAGCCTGCCGCCGGGGTGAAGGTCTCCAAGATCAGCAACCTGGCCAAGGACCTGGCGCGCTCGCTGATGGTCAAGAGCGTGCGGGTGGTGGAGGTGATCCCGGGCCGCCCCACGGTGGGCATCGAGATTCCCAACCCACACCGCGCCATGATCCGCCTGCGCGAGGTGATCGACTCCGACCGCTACCAGCAGGCCGATTCCGCCCTGACCCTGGCGCTGGGCCAGGACATCGGCGGCGGCCCGGTGGTGGCCAACCTGGGCAAGATGCCCCACCTGCTGGTGGCCGGTACCACCGGCTCGGGCAAGTCGGTGGGCGTCAACGCCATGCTGATCTCCATGCTGCTCAAGGCCACGCCCGAACAGCTGCGGCTGATCATGGTCGACCCCAAGATGCTCGAGCTCTCCGTCTACGACGGCATCCCGCACCTGCTGGCGCCGGTGGTGACCGACATGAAGGAGGCGGCCAACGCCCTGCGCTGGTGCGTGGCCGAGATGGAGCGTCGCTACAAGCTGATGGCGACCATGGGGGTGCGCAACATCGCCGGCTTCAACGCCAAGCTCGACGAGGCGGAGCAGGCCGGCGCCCAGGTGGCCGATCCGCTGTGGGAGCCGCAGCCCTGGGAGATGCACCAGGCGCCGCCGGTGTTGGAGAAGCTGCCCTATATCGTGGTGGTGGTCGACGAGTTCGCCGACATGTTCATGATCGTCGGCAAGAAGGTCGAGGAGCTGATCGCCCGCCTGGCCCAGAAGGCGCGGGCCGCCGGCATCCACCTGATACTCGCCACCCAGCGCCCCTCGGTGGACGTGGTCACCGGCCTGATCAAGGCCAACATCCCCACGCGGATGGCCTTTCAGGTCTCCTCGCGGATCGACTCGCGCACCATCCTCGACCAGGGCGGCGCCGAGAACCTGCTGGGCCACGGCGACATGCTCTACCTGCCGGCGGGCTCCGGCCTGCCGACCCGGGTCCACGGCGCCTTCGTCGACGACGACGAGGTGCACCGGGTGGTGGAGGACTGGAAGCGCCGCGGCGAGCCCGAGTATATCGAGGAGATCCTCTCCGGCGGGGTCTCCGCCGAGGCGCTCACCGGCCTCGAGGCCGAGGGCGTCGGTGACGGCGACGATGCCGAGCAGGATGCCCTCTACGACGAGGCGGTGCAGTTCGTCATCGACTCGCGCCGAGCGTCGATCTCGGCCGTGCAGCGCCGCTTCAAGATCGGCTACAACCGCGCGGCGCGCCTGGTGGAGGCCATGGAGATGGCCGGTGTCGTCTCCACCATGGGGACCAACGGCTCCCGCGAGGTGCTGTCCCCGCGAGCGGGGGGCGACTAGCAGCGCGCCCGCCACCGACGCGGGCGTCTCCCCTGGGAGACGCCCCCCTTCAACCATGCAACCAGCATGAAAGCGCCGGCAGGCCTGCAACCCGCCGGCGTCCATACAGTCCGAGTGACAGGATTCCAGTTGGAACCG
This sequence comes from Halomonas sp. A11-A, assembly GCF_003182195.1. GTDB lineage: Bacteria > Pseudomonadota > Gammaproteobacteria > Pseudomonadales > Halomonadaceae > Halomonas > Halomonas alkalicola. Next base: position 302,305 of record NZ_QGTM01000001.1, on the reverse strand, counting down.
TCCAGGGAGACAGAGCACCATGATAGTGAAGAAGACCCTTGCCGTTATCACCATGACCCTGGCCATGCCGCTCGCGGCCCTGGCCAGCGAAGGGGCGGATCGCCTGACCCGCATGCTCGAGCCGCTGCAGACCTTCGAGGCGCGCTTCGAGCAGCAGATCCTCGACGCCAGCGGCGAGCGTCTCCAGGAAGCCCACGGCCAGATGTGGCTCGCGCGTCCCGGCAAGTTCCGCTGGGAGGTGGAGGCTCCCTACCAGCAGGAGGTGATCTCCGACGGCCAGGAGGTGATGCTGCACGACCCCGACCTGGAGCAGGCCACCATCCAGGCCCTGGATCATCGCGTCACCCATACCCCGGCCCTGCTGCTCTCCGGCAGTGCCAGCGACCTGGTCGACAGCTATGACGTGACTCGCCAGCAGCAGGGGGGCGCCGAGACCTTCACCCTGCTGCCCAAGTCGGCGGATACCCTGTTCGAGGAGCTGAAGATGACCTTCCGCGGTGAGCTGCTGACCACCCTGCAGATGACCGACAGCACCGGGCAGCGCACCGCCATCGAGTTTCGCGATGCCACCATGAACCAGGCCATCGACGACAGCCGCTTCGTCTTCGATATCCCCGAGGGCACCGATGTGATCCGCGATACGCAGTAATCCCGGGCTACGCCCGGAGCTGTAAGCTATAAGCTTTCCTGATTACGTACGACGCTCAGCTGTGCTACGAAAGCCATCGAAAAATCCTTAATTTTCAAAAATATATGATCATCACTGCATTGGAGGTGCCGGTCTGGGTCAAAATTCACGATGTGGGTTTTTCTCCGCATGAGCTTGAATCGTAGGCGTTTAGGTGGCAAATCCTCCAGCGTGGTTGAGTTTAATGCGTAATCAGGAAAATGTTGGCACGTCTATCGCGTTCCGGTGAGCTGACGCCGGTATGGGTCCCCACGCCGGAGCAGGAGGCGGTGCGCGACCTGACGCGGGCTCGCTGTGGAACTGCTCGTGAGTGGCATGCGCCTGGTAGCGCTGGATCACCGCCTGCGGTGCCTCGTCCAGGCTGGTCCACCAGCCTTCCAGTTCATAGTCCGGTTCGATCAGCAGCTGGCCATCGCGATCGGCGGTGCGCTCGACCAGGCGCATCACACGCTTGACGACGTATTCGACCTTGTCGTCATCGCGGATTGAGACGGTCTGCGTCCACAGCGCCTGGCGCTTACCCGGGCGCAGCTCCTCCCAGTAGTCCCCGGCCACGGCCAGCCAGGTGGCCAGGTCTTCCTTGGCCGAGCGGCGCGGGTTCCACTTGACGAGATAGTCCAGCACGCGCCCGTCCTCGGCGCAGGCCCGGCGTTGCTGTTCAAGCAGCGCCAGATGCGCCTGGCTGTCGAAGCCGCTGTCCTCACGCAGCAGGAGGGGCTGTTCGGTCAGGCCCTGGGCGCGGGGCAGCACCCGCTCCAGGAAGGCGTTGCTCTCCTTCATGGTGTGCTGCTTGCCGGGACGCAGTTCCAGGCCCAGACACCAGCCTTCATTGCCCAGATAAGCGGCGATCGGGGTGTAGCCATCGACCTTCTGGTAGGTCCGCGAGACGCCTTCCTTCTTGGAGTTGCTGTTGTCCATGACGAAGGTGTCGATGTCCAGGCAGACGTGTGTCGTCTCGGCGGTGATCGGTGCCTTGGCCAGCGACAGCAGCGTCGTGGACCAGGACGCGGTACTCTCCTGAAGCCCTTGGGTGGCGAGCTTCTCCAGGCGTTGGCGCAGCGTCGCCGTGCTGGGCACCTTGTGCAGGTTGAGCAAGTGCTTGAACGATTTGTCCTGACGGAAGTTCTCGATGGCATCGAAGTCACTCATGCCCAGACACAGCAGCCCCAGATAGGCCTTGACGATGTCACTGTTACGCACTCCTTGCGAGATGGGGAAGCGACTGTCGAGGCTGTCGATACCGGCCATCTCGACGCACTGGCCGATGATCGAGAGGCCGGCATGGCTGGTGAGGGTACGACCACTGGCGCGGAACTGGATGTTGGGCATGGTACGCTACGGGTGAAGGGCTGATTTGACGATATTACCATGCAGGTCAGCGGGTTAGGAGCGTTTTTTGGTGCCGGGTTCACGGATTCAGGTAGGGTAGATGCTTTCGTTGGAGCATCTTGAGAGAAGACAAAGCATAGGAGTTCAATAATGAACAACAGTGAAATGACCGAAAAGCCTATCAAATGGGTACATCATTGGTCTGATGAGCAGATCAGAAAGCTGGTGGATCAGGAAGTTGGGCTGCTAGATCCTCGTATTTACTCAGACCAGGATCTGTATGAGATTGAGCTTGAAAGAGTCTTTGCTCGTTCCTGGCTGCTTCTTGGGCATGAGGGGCACATTCCCAAAGCTGGTGACTACATCACAACTTATATGGGTGAAGATCCTGTTATCGTCGTTCGGCAGAAAGATGGGAGCATCAAGGTCTTCCTGAACCAGTGTCGGCATCGTGGTATGCGAATTGAGCGTTCGGATTTCGGAAACGCAAAATCATTCACCTGTACATATCACGGCTGGGCCTACGATACCGCCGGAAATCTAGTCAACGTCCCCTTCGAGAAAGAAGCCTTTTGTGACAAGAAAGAGGGTGACTGTGGGTTCGACAAGGCCGATTGGGGACCGCTGCAAGCGCGTGTGGATACCTATAAAGGTTTGATTTTCGCCAACTGGGATGAAGAGGCCCCGGATCTGCTCACCTATTTGAGTGACGCAACCCCCTATATGGATGTAATGCTCGATCGGACCGAGGCGGGTACCGAGGTTATTAGTGGCATGCAGAAAACGGTAATCCCATGTAACTGGAAATTTGCCGCCGAGCAGTTCTGCAGTGATATGTACCACGCAGGCACGATGTCGCATCTGGCAGGGGTGGTATCCAGCCTTCCGCCCGACGTGGATCTGTCTCAGGTGAAGCTGCCGTCAACCGGCAACCAGTTTCGAGCCAAATGGGGTGGGCACGGAACCGGTTGGTACAACGATGATTTCGCGCTCCTTCAAGCCATTATGGGGCCCAAAGTGGTCGATTACTGGACCAAAGGGCCTGCTGCTGAGCGTGCTCAGCAACGGTTGGGGATCCCAGCTAACCGGATGGTTACACAGCACATGACAATTTTCCCGACCTGTTCATTCCTTCCCGGAATCAACACCGTCCGTACTTGGCATCCGCGCGGGCCCCATGAGGTCGAGGTATGGTCCTTCATTGTAGTGGATGCCGATGCACCGGAGGAAATTAAGGAAGAGTATCGCAGGAAGAACATTTTCACCTTCAACCAGGGTGGAACCTATGAGCAGGACGACGGCGAAAACTGGGTAGAAGTTCAAGGAGTGCTGCGGGGTTATAAAGCGAGAAGTCAACCCTTCTGTGCTCAGATGGGTGCCGGCGTACCGAATAAAAATAACCCAGAGTTTCCTGGAAAGACTAGCTACGTCTATAGCGAAGAGGCCGCGCGAGGATTTTATCACCACTGGACTCGTATGATGTCTGAGCCGAGCTGGGAAACCCTGTGGCCGAAGGACTAAAAGCACCGAAAAGGTGATCGCATTCTCTATTTACTGTCGCTTGTGTAGCTAGGGAATGCGAAAGCGGGTTGAGGCGGTGAAAGATAAACGACTCATCCTTGCGGATTTTAGTCTAGCTGAAATCCAAAGGCATCGGTTCCAAGTCAGGGGTTCGCTTTGCTTAAAGACTAAGTCTGGTGCCGGCGCCTAAAAGAAAGATAGAAGGATTATAAAATGTCAAATAATGATCTTACTAAACCGATCGAATGGCCACTGAAACCCGTTGATCGTGAGCTGCAATATGCGGTGGAACAGTTCTATTATCGCGAGTCCCAGTTGCTTGATTACCAGAAATACGATGAGTGGCTGGGGTTGATGACCGAAGATATTCGGTACTGGATGCCGCTTCGAACCAATCACACCACCCGGGACAAGGCTCTGGAGTACATTCCTCCAGGAGGCAATGCCCACTTCGACGAAGATTATGCGAGCTTACGGGCGCGCATCCGCGGAAGGTTGTCAGGCTTGAACTGGACCGAAGATCCTGCTTCCCGCAGTCGGCACATTGTCACCAATGTGATCGTCCGTGAAACAGAGGATGCCGATACGTTGGAGGTTAGTTCCGCGTTCCTTTGTTACAGAAACCGACTGGAGCGTATGACGGACATATATGTTGGTGAGCGCAGAGATATTTTGCACCGTGTGCCCGATGGGTTCGGTTTCAAGATTTCTCGACGGACAATCCTATTCGACCAGAGTACGGTTACTGCTAACAATCTTAGCCAATTCTTCTGATTGATATAACGCACCCGCCATTCATCCATAAGACCCCAAACATGGGTTCTTATGGGTGAATTTTATTAATTCCTACCTGTAAATTGAGTCGCGGATCAAATCAAGTGTTAGGAGACAATAAAGAAATGACATTTTCCGTAGCATGTAAGGTATCTGACATTCCCGTTGGTGAGGCCCTGAAGGTTGAAGGTAGCGAGGGAGCTATCGCGATTTTCAACGTCGATGGTGAGCTGTTCGCGACACAGGATAGATGTACTCATGGAGATTGGTCCTTATCTGAAGGGGGCTACCTCGAAGGTGACATCGTCGAATGCTCTCTGCATATGGGTAAGTTCTGTGTACGCACGGGCAAGGTAAAAGCGGCACCTCCATGTGATCCGCTCAAAATGTTTCCGTTAAAAATCGAGGGCGATGATGTCCTCGTTGATTTTGACGCCGGGTATTATGCGCCATGAGTAAATCAATTGTTATTATTGGCGCCGGGCTTGCCGGGGTAACTGCGGCTCGCTGTCTGCGCACTGAAGGGTATCAGGGGACGATTCACCTAATAGGAGAAGAACCTTGTATTGCCTATGATCGACCGTGTCTGTCCAAGGAGCTCCTGGCGGGAAAAGTGAACGAGCCGGCGGCGATCCTGGGGCCTGACTGGAGTAAGTCAGCTAACATAACGCTCCATCTGGCGGAGCGTGTGACTGGAATTGATATCGCAAACCGGCAGGTTCGCTTGCAGTCCGACGGTCACATTCCCTACGACTATGTACTCTTGGCAACGGGGTCACGCGCAAGGCGCATCCAGGCTGAGGGCAGCAATCTGCCGGGCATCCATACACTGCGAACATACGAAGATGCCAACAGGCTGAAGGATTCACTGGCAACGGCCAAGTCCCTGGTAATCGTTGGTGGCGGCCTGATCGGATGTGAAGTGGCAACCACCGCTATTGGTTTTGGTACCAATGTCACCGTTTTGGAGTGTGGGGACGAACTGCTGTTACGTGTTCTAGGCCGTGAAACTGGCGAGTGGTGCCGTAACGAATTGGAACGTTTTGGCGTTCATGTCGAGCGAAATGCGCAGGCTTTGCGTTTCGAAGGCGACGAGCGGGTGCGTGCGGTTGTGTGCACCGATGGTCGACAAATTGAAGCTGACACCGTTCTGGTAAGCATCGGGGCCGAGCCGGCCGATGATCTCGCTCGCGCAGCCGGTATTGAGTGTCAACCGGGTGGTGGTGTACTCGTCGATGCCACTGGGAAAAGCTCAGATCCCAGCGTGTTCGCAGCTGGGGATGTGGCTGCCTGGCCACTGAGATCGGGTGAGCGGCGCTCACTTGAGACATACCTGAACAGCCAAATAGAGGCGGAAACTGCCGCCCTCGCTATGTTGGGCAAGCCCCAACCCTCGCCTCAGACCCAAACCTCCTGGACTGAAATTGCAGGGCACAGACTCCAGATGGCAGGTGATATTAACGGCCCAGGCGAAATTGTTGTGCGCAATAACGAACAGAGTAGATCCCGTCTGTTGTTCAGGGTCCTGGATAACCGCGTGGAAGCGGCCATAGCCATTGATGATCCGCGAGATTTTTCGATTGCAAGCCGTCTGGTGACGCGAGGTGTTCCTGTTTCCACGCCAGAGTTGGCTGATCCTCAATTCAGTCTGAGGGACTTTTTGAAGGCTAAGGCATAGCGACGCCGAGCGAGATTAATTTTGAAGGTCTACAGGATTTTCAATTAGGAAGCCTATTTATGAAATTACAAGATGAAGTAGTCTTTATTACCGGGGGTGCGTCAGGGTTGGGTCGTGCCCTGGTAGATAGATTCGTTAAGGAAGGTGCCAAGGTCGCAGTTTTCGATAAATCTCCGGATCGAGTTCGCCAGCTGGAGCAAGAGCACGGTAAAGCAGTGGTATCGATTGCCGGTGATGTGCGTTCTTTGGAGGATCTGAAAAGAGCGGCCACCCAATGTGTTGACACGTTTGGAAAAATCGATGTGTTAATACCCAATGCGGGTATATGGGATTACAACATGCCGCTTGTCGATTTACCGGAAGATAATATCGACAAGGCGTTTGATGAATTATTTCAGATTAATGTAAAGGGCTATATTCTCGCTGTAAAGGCTTGCCTGCGGGCTCTCGTTGCCAGTCGTGGCAGCATTATATGTACGATTTCAAATGCGGGCTTTTATCCCAATGGCGGTGGACCTCTATATACGGCTACAAAACACGCGGTTGTCGGCCTGGTACGTGAACTTGCATTTGAGTTGGCACCCTACATACGCGTTAATGGTGTTGGCGTTGGCGGGATGAATACGAGCCTGTCAGGGCCAGGTTCATTAGGTATGAACGAGAAATCCATATCTGAAATCCCGTTGGGGGAAATGTTGGAAAGCGTACTACCAATCGGTCGTATGCCCGATGTTGATGAGTACACAGGGGCTTATGTGTTTTTCGCCACAAGAGGGGATTCCGCACCCGCTACTGGTGCACTGTTAAACTATGACGGTGGCATGGGTGTCCGTGGGCTCTTTTCTGTGGCTGGAGGTAATGACCTCCTTGACAAGCTCAATATCGAATAAATCGAATAAGGAGATATAAATGGGTATCAAAAGCCTGGGCTACATGGGGTTCTCTGTAAGCGATGTGCAAGCGTGGCGCTCCTATCTCACCAAGAAAATCGGATTGATGGAGGTTAATGGCTCTGATGAGAAAGCCTTATTTCGTATGGATTCAAGGGAGTGGCGAATAGCGATAGAAAAAGGTGACTCTGACGACCTCGAGTTTGCAGGCTATGAAGTGGCTGATTCTAAGGCATTGAGGCTAATGACGGAACGGCTACGTGAAGCAGGGGTCCAGGTCAAGACTGGCGACACTGAACTGGCAGAAAAACGTGGCGTGATGGATTTGATCTCATTCAATGATCCATTTGGGATGTCCTTGGAGCTTTACTATGGGGCCACAGAGTTATTTGAGCAGCCTTTTATCTCTAGCGCTGGTGTCAGCGGGTTCGTTACCGGAGAGCAAGGAGCGGGACATTATTTCTATGCGGTTCCAGATATTGAGAAAGGCCTGTCGTTTTACACGGAACTGTTAGGCTTTCAGTTATCCGACGTAATCGACATCGCGATGGGCCCGGATATTACTGTGCGAGGTTATTTCCTTCATTGCAATGGTCGCCACCACACCCTGGCTATCGCCGAGGCCCCGTTACCCAAGAGGGTTCACCATTTCTTGCTGCAAGCCTTGACGCTTGATGATGTAGGTTATGCCTACGACCGACTCGATGGTTCGTCAGACAAATTAACCGACTCTAACCTTCGGGCTGAGGAAAGTGACAACAATACATCTAGCATGATCACTGCGACGATCGGACGTCACGTTAACGACCACATGGTCTCATTTTATGCTGAAACACCATCCGGGTTTGAGCTTGAATTTGGTTGGGGTGCTCGCGATGTGAAAGACCCCTCTTGGGTAGTGACGCGCCATAACCGAACCGCCATGTGGGGCCATAAGTCAGTACGAAGAAAATAACAGCTTCTACTAACGGGAATTGGCAGAGATAAAATAAAAATGAAGGTAAAAATAAAAAAAATATCTGCTATTGCAGGCTTGATGATGATCTCCGGAAATGTTCTGGCGGTCAGTGACGTATTGAGATTTGTTGGACATGGTCCAATTTCCGCAGCGATGGGCGGGGCCGCGACTGCCTTTGATGTGGGTGCAGCGGGCATGATGACAAACCCCGCGACCCTCTCTTTGATGGGGCAGGGTTCTGAGATTCATGTAGGATTCGATGTTGTGCTGACCGACATCAAGGCTAAAGACCAAGCCACAGGGGAAGTCTCATCCTCCGATGATCGTTCAAAAAACCGCGGCCCATACGCTGCTCCACAATTAGCCTACACCTATCACAACGGCCCTCTGGTGCTTGGTGTTGGCGCCTTTGCCCAAGGTGGGGTAGGGACAGAGTACGGTAATGACGGTTTTCTCTCCCGCGCCAGTGGGGGGCTTGATACGGGGCTCGAGTCTTCCAGTCGGCTGCTTACCATGAATATCCCGTTTGCTGCCAGCTATGAGGTTAATGACCAGCTTATAGTAGGGGCCAGCGTGGATGCCCTGTGGCAAGGCCTGAACCTTGAAACGTTGTTGGGGGCGGATCAAGTGGGCTCGCTTATAGGGTCTGGTCGCGCGGGAGGTTCACTGTTGCCTGTACTTGGAAGTTTGCCCGACCTTCGTGGCGCGCATTTTAGCTTTTCAAGAACCCACCCGGTTGCAAGTGGTGTCGATGCCTGGGGTTATGGAGGGCGTGTAGGTATGATCTACAAGTACAGCCCGGATACCCGGATAGGCGTTGCTTATTCCATGGAGAGCCATATCGGGGATATGAAGGGTGATGGCGTTCTGACGGCGGTTGATGCAGTGGCAGGACAAATAGCGCTGCCTGGAACGGTTAAAATTCGGGACTTTCAAACACCCGCGCAATTGAATCTGGGGATAAGCCACCAGGTTGGTAGCCAGTGGTTGCTGGCGGCTGACCTCTCCCGGATCTTCTGGAAGGATGCAATGAAAGATATCGATGTTGCTTTTGAGGCGGATACTGGCCAAAATATCGATATTCTCCTTCCGCAGAATTATAAAGATCAAACAGCGCTTTCGCTAGGTGCTGCCTATATGACGGGAAAGTGGACGCTGCGAGGCGGTGTCAGATTTGCGACTCAGGCGCTACGCTCAGATACATTACTTGCGGTTATTCCTGCTATTCCTAATACTTTCGGGTCTCTGGGGTTTTCTTATCAATGGTCAAAGGCAAGTAAAGTGGACTTTGCCTGGACCCACTCCTTTGAAGAGACGATGGAGAACTCTAGGCTGCCTAACACTTCTGACCCAATAAGGGCTAAGCATTCCCAAGATAGTTTTGGTTTAGCTTACACTTATAGATTTTAAATTTCCCTCGGCTTGGATAGAACAAGGAGGTTCTATCGATAGTGTATGTAATTTATTCGAGATACTCCGGATCGAGTTGCATATATCTTCTTTGGGATAGCGGTTGTAAGAATCTATGTGCGCCTTCTGAAACCTAGTGACCCAATATTTCGAAAAATGAGGAATGAGAGATGACGAACCCTGAAATCGGTAAGAGCGTTGTAGCGGCAGGTATCCAAACCAATTACCACGACGTTGGAGAAGGATACCCGGTAATACTGGTTCACGGCTCTGGACCGGGTGTGACTGCCTACGCTAATTGGCGCCCTAATATTCCATATCTAAGCCAGTTCTATCGTGTTATTGCGCCCGATATGGTTGGATTCGGCTATACCGAACAACCTGAGGGCTATGAATTTTCCCTGGATAATTGGGTCCAGCACATCATCGGTGTTATGGACGCTTTGAATATTCAAAAGGCTCACATCGTAGGTAATTCTTTTGGGGGGGGGCTCGCGATTGCTACCGCTCTGAGGTATCCGGAGCGAGTGGGTCGTTTGGTCCTGATGGGCGCAGCTGGCACTAAGTTCAAGCTCACAGAGGGCCTGGATGCAGTCTGGGGTTACCAACCGTCTATAGAGAATATGCGCAAGCTTCTCGATCTCTTCGCTTATGACCGTTCCCTGGTGAGCGATGAATTAGCAGAGGTGCGATATAAAGCAAGTATTCGCCCTGGGGTTCAGGAGTCATTCGCAAGTATGTTCCCTGCCCCACGCCAGCAGTGGATAGACTCGTTAGCCAGCTCTGACGAAGAGCTTAAAAGTCTTTCCAATGAGGCATTGATTATTCATGGAAGAGAGGATCGGGTTGTCCCGTTATCCAGCAGCTTGCACTTGGCTGAAGTCATAGATCGTGCGCAGTTGCATGTTTTCGGTCGCTGTGGGCATTGGACACAAATTGAACATACAGATCGATTCAACCGTCTCGTAGCTGACTTCTTTAATGAGATCAACGAGTAGTATGCTGAATTTTGTGGGTAGATAGAATCGGGTGCCTTTGATGCAAGCGTTAATAATAATTCGGATTTGTATTGATGCAGTTATTGAAGGCGCCGATTTGAAATCAAATTTCTTCAGGCGAGGAAATGGGGGGGTGAGGAATAAATATGTGTTCTAGTGCCAGTGACAGGATTGCAAAGGAACTTTTTTCTGCGTACCAGAGCTCTACGCCGATACAGAGTATTACGGATCGATATCCAGAGCTAACTGTCCAAGATGCATACCAAATACAGAAACTATTTCTTGCTAAGAGGTTAGCGCTAGGTGAGCGAGTTATTGGAAAAAAAATAGGCGTTACCAGTCAGGCTGTCATGGACATGCTGGGTGTGAATCAACCCGATTTTGGCCAGCTGACGGACCGCATGGTGATCAACCAGGGCGAGTCGATTGCCATGAAATCTCTGATCCAACCGAAAGCGGAAGGTGAAATCGCCTTTGTTCTGAAGCGGGATCTGAACGGTCCCGGTGTCACCGTCGCTGATGTGCTTAGGGCCACCGAAGGTGTGATGGCGTGTTTTGAGATTGTCGATTCACGAATTCGCGACTGGAAGATTCGGATTCAGGACACGATCGCGGATAACGCGTCGTGTGGCGTGTTCGTACTTGGTGATCGCCTGGTGGATCCCCGTAATCTGGACCTGTTCACAACCGGTATGGTGCTGGAAAAAAACGGCCGGATCGTGGGTACGGGCGCAGGTGCAGCCACCATGGGGTCTCCGGCGATTGCGGTTGCCTGGTTGGCCAACACCCTTGGCCAGCTGGGAATGTCGCTGAAGGCCGGTGATGTCATTTTGTCCGGCGCTTTGTCCGCCATGGTGCCGGTCAATGCGGGTGACAATTTGCGGATGACGCTGGCGGGTATTGGAAGCTGCTCCGTGCGATTCGAGTAACTATAAGCAACAGGAAAAATTCATGAGCAAGAAAATCAAGGCAGCGATCATCGGCTCGGGCAACATTGGCAGCGACCTGATGATCAAAATCCTGCGCAATGGCAAGCATATTGAAATGGGCGCCATGGTCGGTATCGACCCGGAATCCGACGGCCTGGCCCGCGCCGCACGTATGGGTGTCGCCATCACCGCCGAAGGCGTGGACGGCCTGGTGAAAATGCCGGAATTTGCCGACATCGACATTGTGTTTGATGCCACCTCCGCCGGCGCCCACCGCCACAACGAAGTGTTCCTGCGGGGCCACAAGGAAAACATCAAGATCATCGACCTGACGCCGGCGGCCATCGGCCCCTACTGCGTACCGGTGGTGAACCTGGAGCAGAACCTGCACGAAGGCAACGTCAACATGGTCACCTGCGGTGGCCAGGCGACAATTCCCATGGTTGCAGCGGTCTCCCGGGTCGCCAAGGTGCACTACGCCGAAATCGTGGCGTCCATTTCATCGAAATCCGCCGGCCCCGGCACCCGCGCCAACATCGATGAGTTCACCGAAACCACCTCCAAGGCCATCGAAGTGGTCGGTGGTGCCCAGAAGGGCAAGGCCATCATTATCCTGAACCCGGCCGAGCCGCCCCTGCTGATGCGCGACACCGTCTACGTGCTCTCCGATGCCGCCGACCAGGCGGAAGTGGAAGCCTCGGTGGAAGAAATGGTCAAGGCCGTCAACAGCTACGTGCCCGGTTATCGCCTCAAGCAGAAAGTGCAGTTCGACGACATCCCCGAAGACCAGCCCATGAACGTCCCGGGCCTGGGCCGCTTCAGCGGTCTAAAGACCTCGATCTTCCTGGAAGTAGAGGGCGCCGCCCATTACCTGCCGGCCTATGCCGGCAATCTGGACATCATGACCTCCGCGGCTCTCGGCACCGCCGAGCGCATCGCCGAATCGCTGGTCAACTGAGGAGGAACGAACAATGACATTCAATCCCGGCAAGAAACTCTACATCTCCGACGTGACCCTGCGGGACGGCAGCCACGCCATCCGTCACCAGTACTCCATCAAGAACGTGCAGGACATTGCACGGGCCCTGGACAAGGCCAAGGTGGATTCCATCGAAGTGGCCCACGGTGATGGCCTGCAGGGCTCCAGCTTCAACTACGGCTTCGGCGCCCACACCGATCTGGAGTGGATCGAAGCGGTCGCTGAAGTCATCGAACACGCCAAAATCGCCACCCTGCTGCTGCCCGGCATCGGCACCGTCCACGACCTGGACAACGCCTACAACGCCGGCGCCAGAATCGTACGGGTTGCCACCCATTGCACCGAAGCGGATGTCTCGAAGCAGCACATCGAACACGCAAGAAAGCTGGGCATGGACACCGTGGGCTTTCTGATGATGAGCCACATGCAGACCCCGCAGGGCCTGGCGGAGCAGGCCAAGCTGATGGAAGATTACGGTGCTACCTGCCTCTATGTCGTCGACTCCGGCGGCGCCATGAACATGAACGACATCCGTGACCGCTTCCGGGCGCTAAAAGACGTGCTCAAGCCGGAAACCGAAACCGGCATTCACGCCCACCACAACCTGGCGTTGGGTGTGGCCAACTCCATCGTGGCGGTGGAAGAGGGCTGTGACCGCGTTGACGCCTCCCTGGCCGGCATGGGCGCAGGCGCCGGCAACGCGCCGCTGGAAGTCTGTGTGGCTGCCTTCGACAAGATGGGCTGGGAGCACGGTACCGACCTGTACGCCCTGATGGATGCTGCTGACGACATCGTGCGCCCACTGCAGGACCGCCCGGTGCGCGTTGACCGCGAAACCCTGGCCCTGGGCTACGCCGGTGTGTACTCCAGCTTCCTGCGCCACTCCGAAGTGGCGGCGCAGAAGTACGGCCTGAAGCCCGTGGACATTCTGGTGGAGCTGGGCAAACGCCGCATGGTGGGGGGGCAGGAAGACATGATCGTGGATGTGGCGCTGGATCTGCTGGCCGCCCAAAAGAAGCAGAATGCATGAGCAAGACATTACCTGATTACGCATAAAGCTCAGCCATCCTCAGGAACCGGTACGGCATCGGCGGCGTTCGGGCGGTGGCCGTGAGAAAGCGCGGGATCATGGCCTTGAGGTCATAGCGCCGATTGAAGCGATACTCGAGCTCGGCGGCCAGGTAGCGCGGGGCGTGCTGCCCGCATATGGCATGATAGGTACCGGTGATCGCGTTCTTGAGGTTACCGAGCAGCGTGTTGACCCAGTTGAACTCCGGGTTCGCCACGCTGGCACGCCCACCGCCGGTGATATGGCGCACATGAGGATAGGGAGGCGCATCGAAGGCCCGGAAGCTCCCGAGTCCGTCGCTGCTCACCTGACTGCCAGGCACAACGGCATGTCGGGCATGCGACGGATCCCGGTCAGGGTAAAACCACTCGCTCGGCGCAGCTGAACCCGCTGTGGGTGGCCCTCCTCATTGGTTTGCAAGGCGGCGATGAAGGGGAACTTGTGATCAGCGCCGCGCCCGCGCTTTTCCGGCCGCTCACCGCCCAGGTAGGCGTCATCGATCTCAATCCGCCCTGAGAGCCGCTCACCCTGGTTGCGCTCGTACATGACCTGCAGCAGCTTGTGCTTGAGCTTCCAGGCCGTGTTGTAGCTGACACCGAGCTCCCGGGACAGCTGCAGCGCCGAGATGCCGCTCTTGCGCTGGGTGAGCAGGTAGATCGCCAGGAACCAGGTGGTCAGCGGCAGATGCGTGCCATGGAAGATGGTACCGGCGGTCAGCGAGGTTTGATGATGGCAGCGATGGCATTGGTAGAGCCCACGCGAGAGTTGGCAGAAGGTCGTGTTGCCGCAGTCAGGACAGACGAAGCCCCTCGGCCAGCGATGCCGAAAGAGCGCCTCCCGGCATTGCCCTTCCGTGCCGTACTGACCCAGGAAGGCCGGCAGTGACAGGCCGGGCTGGAACTGGATGGGATTGCGAGCCATGGCATTATCTCCTTGACTGTCCGTATGATTCCAGGATAGACCTAAGCCGGGACAATGGCTGAATAACGTGTGTAATCAGGTAAGCTTTAAGCTGTAAGAGGATCGCCTCCGTGATCTTGCCACGGGGGCGATTCGTTTCAGGCTGTTGACGGCTTACGGCTTACGGCTTACGGCTTACGGCTTACGGCTTACGGCTTACGGCTTTGCGCCGTCGTCCGCCTCGGCATCGAGCTGCTCCCGCCAGGCCATCAGCTGGCCGTAGCGCTTCTCCTGGCCATATTCCGTGGGCGCATAGAAGCGCCGGTGAGGGACGGCAGCCGGCCAGCAGTCATGGCTGCTGCCGGCGGGGTAGCCGTGGGGCTCGTGGTGCGCGTAGCGGTAGCCCTGGCCGTGGCCCAGGCTCTCCATCAGCTTCGTCGGAGCGTTGCGCAGGTAGCCGGGCACCTCCAGCCGTGGCTGGCCGGCCACGAAGGCCTGGGCGCGCTTCCAGGCCTGGTCGATGGCGTTGCTCTTGGGGGCCACCGCCAGATGGATGGCGGCGTGGGCGATGGCCCGCTGGCCCTCGTGGTCGCCCAGGCGCAGGTAGGCGTCCCAGGCGGCCATCACCAGCGGCAGGGCGCGCGGGTCGGCGTTGCCCACGTCCTCGGAGGCGATCGCAGCCAGGCGCCGGACCACGTCCAGCGGGTCGCCGCCGCCCTGCACGAAGCGGGCGATATAGAGGAGGGCGGCGTCCGGTCGCGAGGAGCGCACCGACTTGTGGATCGCCGAGAGCAGGTCGTAGAAGTGGTCGCCCTGCTTGTCGAAGGCGCTGGCCTGGTGGCCGATGACGTCCTCCAGCGCCTCACGCCGGAGCACTTCGCCACCCTGCTCGTCGGGTTCGGCGAAGTCGCAGGCGGTCTCCAGCAGGCCCAGGGCGCGGCGGGCGTCGCCGGCGGCGGCCCGGGCCAGCAGGGCGAGGATATCGTCATCCACCCGCAGGCGCCGTGCGCCAAGGCCGCGGAGCTCATCGCTCAGAGCGCGCCTGAGCACCTCTACCAGCTCCGCCTCCTCCAGCGGCTTGAGCACATATACCCGCGCCCGGGAGAGCAGCGCCGAGTTGACCTCGAAGGAGGGATTCTCGGTGGTGGCGCCGATCAGGGTCAGCAGCCCCGACTCCACATGGGGCAGCAGGGCGTCCTGCTGGCTCTTGTTGAGACGGTGGATCTCGTCGAGAAACAGCAGCGTCGCCTGGCCGTGAGCCTGGCGCGCCCTGGCCCGCTCCACCGCGGCGCGGATCTC
The DNA here is from genome assembly GCF_003182195.1 of Halomonas sp. A11-A. Taxonomy (GTDB): domain Bacteria; phylum Pseudomonadota; class Gammaproteobacteria; order Pseudomonadales; family Halomonadaceae; genus Halomonas; species Halomonas alkalicola. The sequence goes on along the minus strand of NZ_QGTM01000001.1, from coordinate 286,883 downwards.
CTTGACGCCGGCCATCACCGCCGAGAGGTGCTCCAGTTCGGCGCCGGACTCGGCGGCGAGGATCTCCGCCAGGGTGGTCTTGCCGCTGCCCGGGGGGCCCCACAGGATCATCGAGCGCACCACACCGGTCTCGACCATGCGGGACAGGGGCCTACCGGGGCCTACCAGCGCCCGCTGGCCCACATAGTCGGCCAGGGTGCGGGGGCGCATGCGCCAGGCCAGCGGGGCGCCGTGATCGCTCTCGTCGGCGAAGAGATCCATGGCAGATTCCTTACGTTGATCTCGACAGAGGCAGGTCGGGGGAGTGGCTGCTAGAGTGGGGAAGGATCATCGCCGGCTAGGCAGTCGATGAACCTCGTCCCGGATGGCGCATCCAATGAAAGCGTGTGCCTACTCCCTTGTCCCTGCAATGATGTCACTACACAGGAGGGCCCGACATGCCCGTGCTGACCCAACTGCGTCTGGATCATGCCAACATGGCTCGCATGTTGCACGTTCTGCAGCTGAAGCATAAGACCCTCGCGGCAGGCGAGCGCCCCAACTTCCAGCTGGTGCGCGAGGTGGTGGACTACATTCTGGACTACATGGAAGGCTTCACCCTACCCCTGGAGCGGCTGTTCAGCGAGCGCCTGGCAGAGCTCGATCCTGGCAGCCGGCCGATAACCGAGCGCCTCGCCGCCGACTATCAGGCGCTGAAGGTCCAGCTGGGCCGCCTCTCCAGCGATATCGACATGATCCTGATGGACGCGGTGATCCCCATGGATCGCTTCGCCGACGACCTCAAGGCGTACCTGGACGCCCACCGCGCCTACCTGCGCGACGAGCGGGAGCTGCTCTTCCCGATGATTCGCGAGCACTTCAATGAACAGGACCTCGATCGCCTCGCCCAGGCACTTCCTGAGGGGGCCGAGGCCGAGCTGGAGCGTCTCCAGGAGGCCTATCCGGAGCTCTACGCCGAACTGCGCGAGACACCTGAACCCGCCTGACCCGGGCTGCCAGCGCGTGCCGGCTGGGGTAGAATGGCGCCACTCCCTGCCGGTGCCTCGTGATGCCAGACTCCCGACACTTGTCGACGCTCTCTCGTCGTTCCGACCGTGATGCCGCCTGCGGCGTTGACGGGGCGTGCCCATGAGCGGCGGACCGATCCTGGTCTTCGATTCCGGGGTGGGTGGGCTCTCCGTGGTGACGGCCCTGCGCCATCAGCTGCCGGAGGCCGCGCTGGTCTACGCCTGCGACAATGCCATGCTTCCCTACGGCTTGCGCGAGGATGATTGGCTGGTAGCGCGCATCCAGAGGGTGTGCGAGGCCGCCGTGTTGGCCAGCCGCTGCGTGACCCTGGTGGTGGCCTGCAACACCGCCAGCACCCTGGCGCTGGATGCCCTGCGCAGCCGGCTTACGATTCCCGTGGTCGGCACCGTACCGGCCATCAAGCCCGCCGCGGCCTCTTCGCGCAGCGGCCACTTCGGCCTGCTGGCCACCTCCGCCACGGTGGCGCGTCCCTATACCCTGGGCCTGATCGAGGCCTTCGCCGCCCACTGCCGGGTGACCCGGGTGGCCGCCGATGAGCTAGTGCGCGAAGCCGAACGCTGGCTGGCCGGCGAGGCCCCGGACCCCGCGGTGATCCGCCGGGCCCTGGCGCCGCTGTGGGAGGATCCGCTGCTGGATACCGTGGTGCTCGGCTGCACCCACTTTCCCCTGCTGCGGGACTTCCTGGCCGCCGCTGCCCCCCGCGAGATTGCGTGGATCGACTCCAGCGAGGCCATCGCCCGGCGCACCGCCCAGGTGGCGCGCGGCGTGGCCCCCCGGCGCGGTCCGGGAGAGAGCCATGTCACCGCCCTGGACCCCCGGCTGACCGCGGGCCTTGCCCGCTTCGGCTTTGCCGAGCCGCGACTTCTGGTGCTGGACTGAGCGCAGTCCCCCATCCGTTTCCTGCCATTCCCCGAAGGAGGCTTCTTGGCCATTCCTGTTGTCGACCCCGCCCGCTATGACCAGCAGCTCGAGGCCAAGCGCGAGCGCATCACCCGCGACTTTGCGCGCTTCTCGCCGCCGACCCTCGAGGTCTATCCCTCGCCGCCCAGTCACTACCGCCAGCGCTGCGAGTTCCGGATCTGGCACGAGGGTGACGACCTCTTCTATGCCATGTTCGAGATACAGGAGTCCGAGGCGGGCCCCGAGGAGCCGAAGAAAAAGACGAAGAGGGTGATTCGCCTCGACGAGTACCCGGTGGCCAGCCGTCGTATCAATGAGCTGATGCCGGCCCTGCTCGACGCCATCCGTGGGGTGCCCCTGCTGCGCCGCAAGCTCTTCCAGGTGGAGTTCCTCACCACGCTCGCCGGCGAGGCGCTGGTGACCCTGGTCTATCACCGCCCGCTGGACGAGGCCTGGGAGGCCGAGGCGCGCCGCCTCCAGGAGACGCTCGGGGTGATGATCATCGGGCGCGCCCGCAAGCAGCGCCTGGTGCTCGAGCGCGACCACGTCTGGGAGCGCCTGACGGTGGAGGGGCGCGAGTTCGTCTACCAGCAGGTGGAGAACAGCTTCACCCAGCCCAATGCCGAGATCTGCCGCTCGATGCTCGCCTGGGCGCGGGAGGTGACCCGGGGCAGCCAGGCCGGCGACCTGGTGGAGCTCTACTGTGGTAACGGCAACTTCACCGTGGCGCTGGCCGAGAACTTCCGCCGCGTGCTGGCCACCGAGATCTCGCGCACCTCGGTGGCCAGCGCCCGCGAGAACCTCACCGCCAACGGCCTCGACAACGTCACCGTGGGACGCATGTCGGCCGAGGAGTTCGCCGCGGCACTTCAGGGCGAGAAGGGCGGCCGGCGGGTGGCCGAGTGGGCCCTGGACGACTACGACTTCACCACCGTGCTGGTGGATCCGCCCCGCGCCGGACTGGACGAGGCCAGCTGCCGCCAGCTCAGCGGCTATGAGCGCATCGTCTATATTTCATGCAATCCGGATACGCTGGCGGACAACCTGGAGCGACTGACCGAGACCCACGCCATCACCCGTTTCGCGCTGTTCGACCAGTTTCCCTGGACCCACCACTGCGAGTGCGGGGTGCTGCTGGAGCGGCGCGACTGACCGGGTCGCGGGGCGTGCCTGTCAAGTGGCGATGCCCAACCGTCATGCTCCATGAGCATGTTGGCATCCCGGTGGGGCCGGTGCGGAGAGTGGCGTAAGCTGGCGACAGGGCGCCCGGGGCGGGCGCCATGTCGAACACTTCCGGTCGCTGTCGCGGCCCAAGGCACGAGGTGAAGGATGCTGAATGTTGCGAACGACGACGCCAGACAGGACTTTCTCAAGCAGCTCTCCGAGCGGTTGAACGCCCGACTCGAGGAGCGCAAGGCGGCGGAGGTGGGCGCCTTCGCTCGCTACTTCTACGCCTCCGTGCCCTTTGATGACCTCGAGGATCGCTGCCTGGACGACCTCTACGGGGCCACCCTGTCGGTCTGGCACTTCCTCCAGCAGTTCGACGCTGCCTCCCCCAAGGTGCGGGTCTTCAATCCCGACTACGAGGAGCACGGCTGGCAGTCGCCCCACACCTTCGTGATGGTGCTGCATGAGGACATGCCCTTCCTGGTGGACTCGGTGCGCATCGAGCTCAACCGTCGCGGCATCACCGTGCATGCCATTCACAATGCCGTGCTGGCCACCGAGCGCGGCACAGACACTCGCCTGACTCGGGTCGCCTCGCCCCGCGATGCCGATGCGCCGAGCGGCCGGGAGTCGCTGATCGTCATCGAGATCGATCGCCGCTCCGACCCGGCCGCGCTGGCCGAGCTCCAGGCCAGCCTGCATGAGGTGCTGGTGGACGTGCGTACCGCGGTCACCGACTTCGAGCCGATGCGCGAGCAGATGAAGGCCGCCCTGGAGGAGCTGCGCGCTGCCTGTCCGGCTCAGATCGACCCGGAAGATCACCGGGAGGCGATCGCCTTCCTCGAGTGGCTGCTGCACGACAACTTCACCTTCCTCGGCTACGACGCCTACCAGGTCATCGAGAAGGGCGGCCAGCAGCAGCTGGTCAAGGTCAAGGGCAGCGAGCTGGGGGTCTTCCGGCTCGACCAGCCGCGCTATCGCGAGCGCATCCGCACCGAGCTCGGCGTCGAGAATGGCCGGTTCGTGTTGGTGCCGGAGCTGCTGTCGTTTGCCAAGAGTGCCCATCACGCCCGGGTGCATCGTCCGACCTACCCCGACTACATCTCCGTCGACCGCTACGACGAGCAGGGCAACCTGATCGGTGAACACCGCTTCCTGGGGCTCTTCACCGCCACCGTCTACAACGAGTCGCCGCGCAACGTGCCGATCCTGCGCCGCAAGCTCAAGGCGGTGATGGAGATCGCCGGCTTCAACCCCAAGGGGCACAACGGCAAGCAGCTGCTGCAGATCCTCGAGGTCTATCCCCGTGACGACCTCTTCCAGATCGACACCCACGAGCTGGCCGAGACCGCGCTGGGCATCCTCAGCATCCGCGAGCGGCGCCGGGTGCGGCTCTTCATTCGCGAGGACCGCCCCGGGCGCTTCTACTCCTGCCTGGCCTACATCCCGCGGGATGTTTTCTCCACCGAGCTGCGCGTGCGCATCCAGAACCTGCTCTGCGAGGAGCTCGATGCCACCTTCGGCGACTTCAACACCTACCTCTCGGAGTCGGTGCTGGCCCGCATCCAGTTCATCCTGCGCTTCCAGGGCGACCGGCCGGTGGAGTATGACGTCAGGCGGCTCGAGGCCAAGGTGGCCCAACTGGCCCGCAACTGGCGCGACGACCTGCAGGCCGCCAGCATCGAGGGCTTCGGCGAGGAGCAGGCCAACCGTCTGATGGACCGCTTCCGCGATGCCTTCCCGGCCAGCTATCGCGACGACTTCAGCGCCCGCACCGCCGTCTACGATCTGCAGCATATCAGCGAGCTGGACGATGGCGCACCGCTGTCGCTGTCGCTCTACCGGCTGGTGGAGGAGGAGGGTAGCGGGGTCAACCTCAAGCTGTTCCATCGCGACAAGCCGATTCCGCTCTCCGACGTGCTGCCGATGATGGAGAACCTCGGCCTGCGGGTGATCGGCGAGCGCCCCTACGAGATAGAGGCCAGCGATGTCGTCTACTGGATCCACGACTTCGACCTCGAGCACCACACCAGCGTCGAGGTGAACCTGCAGGAGATGCGCGAGCCCTTCATCGAGGCCTTCCAGCGCATCTGGGCGGGGGAGGCGGACAACGACGGCTTCAACCGGCTGATCATCGGCGCCAACCTGACCTGGCGCGAGGTGGCCATGCTGCGTGCCTATGCGCGCTACATGAAGCAGATCCGCTTCGGTGTCTCCCAGGAGTACATGGCCAACACCCTCGCCAGCCACCCGGAGATCACCCGCGAGCTGGTGACCCTCTTCGAGCTGCGCTTCGACCCCGAGGAGCGTCCCGCCGAGGGCGAGGAGGCGGCCTGCGTGGAGCGTATCCAGCGTCTGCTGGATGATGTCGCCAGCCTCAACGACGACCAGCTGCTGCGCCGCTACATGGAACTGATCCGCGCCACCCTGCGCACCAACTACTACCAGCGGCGCGCCGACGGCGGGGTCAAGGACTACATCGCCGTCAAGCTGGAGCCGTCGAAGGTCACCGGCATGCCCAAGCCACGCCCGGCCTTCGAGATCTTCGTCTGCTCGCCGCGCCTCGAGGGCGTTCACCTGCGCGGCGGCAAGGTGGCCCGGGGCGGCCTGCGCTGGTCCGATCGCCACGAGGACTTCCGCACCGAGGTGCTCGGCCTGGTCAAGGCCCAGCAGGTCAAGAACTCGGTGATCGTGCCGGTGGGCGCCAAGGGCGGCTTCGTCTGCAAGCGCCTGCCCGAGGGCGATCGCGAGGCCTACCAGCGCGAGGGGATCGAGTGCTACAAGACCTTCATCCGCGCCCTGCTCGACGTGACCGACAACCTCAAGGGGGGCGAGGTGGTGCCGCCGAGAGCGGTGGTGCGCCACGACGAGGATGACCCCTACCTGGTGGTGGCGGCGGACAAGGGCACCGCCACCTTCTCCGATATCGCCAACGAGATCTCCGCCGAGTATGGCCACTGGCTGGGCGATGCCTTCGCCTCCGGTGGCGCCAACGGCTACGACCACAAGAAGATGGGCATCACCGCCAAGGGGGCCTGGGAGTCGGTCAAACGCCACTTCCGCAACCTCGGCGTGAACACCCAGCAGGACGAGTTCACCGTGGTGGGCATCGGCGACATGGGCGGCGACGTCTTCGGCAACGGCATGCTGCTTTCCGACCGCATCCGCCTGGTGGGGGCCTTCAACCACCTGCATATCTTCGTTGATCCCGACCCCGACGCCGCGGCGACCTTCGCCGAACGCCAGCGCTTGTTCGAGATGCCGCGCTCCAGCTGGGAGGACTTCGATGCCTCGCTGATCTCCGAGGGGGGCGGCGTCTTCAAGCGCAGCGCCAAGTCGATCCCGATCTCGGCCCAGATGAAGCGCCTCTTCGGCATCCGGGAGGAGCGGCTCTCGCCCAGCGAACTGATCCGCGCCATGCTCAAGTCCGAGGTCGACCTGATCTGGAACGGCGGCATCGGCACCTACGTCAAGGGCAGCGAGGAGAGCGACGCCCAGGTGGGCGACAAGGCCAACGACGCCCTGCGCATCGATGGTCGCGAGCTTAACTGCCGGGTGGTGGGCGAGGGCGGCAACCTCGGCTTCACCCAGCGCGGCCGCATGGAGGCCGCCGCCCGCGGCGTGCGCATCAACACCGACTTCATCGACAACGCCGGAGGGGTCAACTGCTCCGACCATGAGGTCAACATCAAGATCCTCATCGACGAGGTGGTCAAGCGCGGCGACATGACCGAGAAGCAGCGCAACCAGCTGCTCGCCGACATGACCGACGAGGTCGCCGAGCTGGTGCTGCGCGACAACTACCGCCAGACCCAGGCGCTGGACCTGGCCGAGATCATCTCCCGGGAAGGGATCGGCCCCTATCGCCGCTTCATCAGCGAGCTCGAGGCTCAGGGGCTGCTGGATCGCGAGCTGGAGTTCCTGCCCGCCGACGAGGTGCTCGAGGAGCGCGCCGCCAACCAGCAGGGCATGCTGCTGCCGGAGCTCTCGGTGCTGATCTCCTATGCCAAGCGCGTGCTCAAGGGCGACCTGATCGCCTCCGAGGTGCCCGATGATCCGGTCATGGAGCGCCACGTGGAGTGGATCTTCCCCGCGGTGCTGGTGGAGCGCTACCGCGACGAGATGTACGAGCATCGCCTCAAGCGCGAGATCGTGGCGACCCAGGTGGCCAACGACCTCGTCGACCATATGGGCATCGTCTTCGTGCGTCGGCTGATCGACTCCACCGGGGCCAGTCGCGCCGAGATCGCCCGCGCCTATGTGATCGCCCGGGAGGTGTTCCAGCTCGACAGCCTGTGGCAGCAGATCGAGGCCCTGGACAACCGGGTGCCGAGCGCAGTGCAGTACGGCATGATGATCGACCTGATGCGCCTGATCCGCCGCGCGACCCGCTGGTTCCTACGCGCCCGGCTGGGAATGGAGACCCGCGAGACCATCGAGTACTTCACCCCGCGCCTGGCCCAGCTCCAGGAGGGCATCGGTAAGCGGCTGCGCGGTGAGGAGCTCAAGGCCTGGGAGGCGCGCCGCGCCGAGCTCATCGAGGCCGGCGTGCCCGAGGCGCTGGCCGGCGCCTCGGCGGCGGCCGCCAGCCTCTATGCCGGGCTCGGTATCATCCAGGCGGCCCGCCAGGCCGGCGAGAAGCCCCAGCGGGTGTCCGAGGTGTTCTACGAGATCGGCGATCGCCTGGAGCTGCCGTGGCTGATCGGTCAGATTACCGCCCTCAAGGTGCGCGACAGCTGGCAGGCCCAGGCCCGCGACACCTTCCGCGACGACGTCGACCGCCAGCAGCTGGCGCTCACCGTCAGCGTGCTGCGCATGGAGGGCGGCGCTCGGGAGGCCGGCGAGCGGGTCGATCAGTGGCTTGAGCTGCACGCCGGCATGCACAGCCGCTGGTGCAAGCTGCTCGAGCAGGTGGGCAGCGGTGGCCAGGGCGGCTTCCCGCTGTTTGCCGTGGTCGTGCGCGAGCTGGTGGACCTGGCGGAGAGCAGCCAGGAGAGCTGAGCGCGCCTTGCCTCCGGCATCGACGCACCCCGCCGCCAGGCGGGGTGCGTCGTCATGGGGCGGGGGCGCTGCTATACTCCTGCGCCGACACGTCTAGCCCCTCGCCGCCTGGAGACGCCATGTATTCCCTCGCCCGCTCGATCCTCTTTCGCCTCGATGCCGAGACCGCCCACGGGGTGGCGCTGAAGGGGCTCGATCTGGCCGGGCGCCTGGGGCTGGCGGGCCGCCTCGGCGGCGAGCGCGTCGAGGACCCGGTTGAGCTGATGGGACTGCGCTTTCCCAACCGGGTAGGCCTGGCGGCCGGCCTCGACAAGAACGCCGACCACCTCGACGTCCTGGGGGCGCTGGGCTTCGGCTTCGTCGAGGTCGGGACCGTGACCCCGAAGCCCCAGGCGGGCAATCCGCGGCCGCGGCTCTTCCGGCTGCCCGAGGCCGGCGCCATCATCAACCGCATGGGCTTCAACAATGCCGGGGTCGACCACCTGGTCGAGAAGGTCAGGGCGAGCCGCTATGACGGCGTGATCGGCATCAACATCGGCAAGAACCTCACCACGCCGGTGGAGCAGGCGGTGGACGACTACCTCGCCTGCCTGCGCAAGGTGCATGCCCATGCCCACTACATCACCGTGAACATTTCCTCGCCCAACACCCCGGGGCTGCGCAACCTGCAGTTCGGCGAGCAGCTCGATGGCCTGCTCTCGGCGCTGCGCGAGGAGGGCAGCCGGCTCGACCGCGACGGCGGCCGTCGGGTGCCGCTGGCGGTGAAGATCGCCCCGGACATGGAGGCCGAGGAGGTCGGCCTGGTGGCGCGCTGCCTGGCCGGCAACGCCATCGATGCGGTGATCGCCACCAACACCACGATCTCCCGCGAGGCGGTGGCGGGGCTGCCCCACGCCGAGGAGGCCGGGGGGCTTTCCGGCCACCCGGTGTTCGAGGCCTCCAATGCGGTGATCCGCGAACTGCGCCGGCAGCTGCCCGAGATGCCGATCATCGGCGTGGGGGGCATCGACAGCGGCGAGGCGGCCCTTGCCAAGCGCGAGGCCGGCGCCGACCTGGTGCAGCTCTACTCGGGCTTCATCTATCGCGGCCCGGCCCTGGTGGGCGAGTGCGCCCGGGCCCTGAAGGCCCAGGCCGGCGCGCGATGAGTTGGTGAGGCACGCAAAAAGCCCGTGGTGAGTGCCACGGGCTCCATCGAGTTGGGATCTCCAGTCTATCGAGATCGGTGGGTGTGAACCCGAAAGCGGGTAGGGGTCACATCACCATGGGGTTCTTGTGGATGCCGGAGACTCCCGTCATGCCGGACCATTGATCCCCACGACCTTCACGCCAACCGCTCATCCAGTATTCGCGAAGATTGATGTCCTGGCTCGGACAGTCATCGCGAGAGCGACCTGAAATACCTGCCTTGTAGCCATGAATGTAGGCACGCTGGAAGCGATCACGTTTCTGTCGTTTCATTGGACTACCTCTTGAAAAGGTATCTAACTGGCAGGCTCCAACCGTCGGCTCGAGACTTACCCTAACGTGCCACGGGCCGGTTCATGAAGAGCGAGCCCGTTGACAGCAAACGCATGCGTGTTTCAGTAGCTACTGGGGTATTGATAGCCCACTTCGATCGGGCTTGTCGACCCCCGATTTGTAACAACCCGTTCACCTGTCTGACACGGTGGACCCCGAGAATCTGCCAAGCGGTATCGACGCGATGACACTACCACCACACGACGCCACGCTGGATCTCCTGGCCACCTGCCCCCAGGGGCTCGAACTGCTGCTGGCCGAAGAGCTCGCCGCCCTGGGCGCCGAGCCCGGCAAGACCACGGTCGGCGGGGTGAACCTGCGCGCCGACCTCGCCGGCGCCTACCGCGCCTGCCTGTGGTCGCGGCTGGCCAACCGGGTAGTGCTCTGCCTGGCCAGGGAGGAGGGAATCGAGACCCCGGAGCAGCTGCGTGCCGCCGTGGCGGCCATCGACTGGTCGCGCCACCTGGCGCCCGGCGCGACGCTGGCGGTGGATTTCCATGGGCGCAGTGAGGCCATTCGTCACACCCGCTTCGGCGCCCAGACGGTCAAGGATGGCGTGGTCGACCGGCTGCAGGCCGCGGGGCTGGCGCGTCCGGATATTGACCTGAAGTCCCCCGACCTGCGCCTCTATGCCCACCTGCACCGCGGGCGGCTGATCATCGGCGTGGACCTCTCCGGCGACAGCCTGCACCGCCGCGGCTATCGCCGTGACGTGGGCCATGCCCCGCTCAAGGAGAACCTGGCCGCGGCGCTGCTGGTGCGCGCCGGCTGGCCGGCCCTGGCCCGGGAGGGGGCCGCGCTGGTGGACCCGCTGTGTGGCGCCGGGACCCTGCTGATCGAGGCGGCGATGATGGCCGCCGACATGGCCCCGAACCTTCTGCGTGAGCGCTTCGGCTTCCATGGCTGGGCCGGTCACGACGAGGCCCTGTGGCGGGAACTGAAGCGCGAGGCCGAGACGCGAGCGAGCATCGGCCGCAAGCGCTGCCGTTCACACCTCTACGGCTTCGACCAGAGCCCGGCGGCGCTCGCCGCGGCCAGGGCCAACGCCATGCGCGCCGGCATCCCGGCGCTGATCACCCTGACCGGGGCGGGGCTGGCCCAGCTGTCGCGTCCCGAGGGCCTGGGCGTCGAACCGCCTGGCCTGGTGATCACCAACCCGCCCTACGGCGAGCGGCTGGGCGAGCTGCCGGAACTGGTCGGCCTCTACGCGCAGCTGGGCGAGCGGGTGCGCGCGGCCTTTCCCGGCTGGCGGCTTGCGGTCTTCACCGCCAACCCGGATCTCGGCCACCGCATCGGTCTGCGTGCCCACAAGCAGTATGCCCTGCGCAACGGGCCGCTCGAGGCCAAGCTGCTGCTGATGGAGGTCACCGAGGCCGATGGCCCGGCGTCCGGGAAGGGGGCTGCCCCGCGTCGCTCCGAGGGGGCACAGATGTTCGCCAACCGCCTGGAGAAGAACCGCAAGCGCCTGAAGAAGTGGCTCAAGCAGAGCGGCGAGTCGTGCTATCGGCTCTATGATGCCGACATGCCGGAGTACGCCCTGGCCGTCGATCTCTATGACGGCCGGGTCCACGTGCAGGAGTATGCCGCGCCCCGCTCCGTCGACGCCGCCCAGGCCCAGAAGCGCCTGTTCGAGGCGCTGGCGGTGATTCCCGAGGTGCTCGAGGTCGACCCGACGCGGGTGGTGGTCAAGCGCCGCGAACGCCAGAGCGGCCGCGCCCAGTACCAGAAGCAGGCGGCCAGCGGCGAACGCTTCGAGGTGCGCGAGGGCCGCGCCCGGCTGTGGGTCAATCTGCGCGACTACCTCGACACCGGCCTGTTCCTGGACCACCGCCCGGTGCGCCGGATGCTGGGCGAGATGGCGCCGGGCAAGCGCTTCCTCAACCTCTTCTGCTACACGGCCACCGCCACCGTGCAGGCGGCGCTGGGGCCGCGTGACGCCGAGGGGTGCGCCGGTGCCAGCGACAGCGTCAGCGTGGATCTCTCCAACACCTACCTGGAGTGGGCGCGAGACAACTTCGCCCTCAACGGCCTCGACCCGAGCCGCCACCGGGTGGTGCGCGACGACTGCCTGCGCTGGCTAGAGACGGCGGGGGCCGAGTTCGACCTGATCTTCATGGACCCGCCCACCTTCTCCAACTCCAAGAAGATGGAGGGGACCCTCGACGTGCAGCGCGACCACGGGCGCCTGGTGCGCCTGGCCATGGCCCGCCTGGCGCCGGGTGGCACCCTGGTCTTCTCCAACAACCAGCGCCGCTTCACGCTGGACGCTGACCTGGCTGAGCACTACGCGGTGGACGACATCTCGGCGAAGACCTTCGACCCGGATTTCAAACGCAACCCCGACCTGCACCACGTCTTCCTGATTCGTCACAGAGAGGAAGCGGCATGAGACCTTCGACCCGCTTTTTAACTTGCAAACGCAACCCCGACCTGCACCACGTCTTCCTGATTCGCCACCGGGAGGCGCGCGCATGGTCCGGCTGACGCTTTACACCACCCTGGGCTGCCACCTGTGCAGCCAGCTCGAGGCGCTGCTTGGCCACCTCAGCCGCGAGCCGGTGGCCCTGGATCGGGTCGAGATCAGCGAGGATGATGCCCTGGTCGAGCGCTACGGGGTGCGCATCCCGGTGCTGGCGGATGCCGAAGGGAAGGAGCTGGACCGCGGCTTCGATGCGGCACGGCTGGCGGCCTGGCTGGCCGAGCGGGACTGGTTGAACGTCGAGGCCTGGGAGGCCCTGCGCCGCCAGCTGGCGGGGGAGGAGCCGCCCCGCGAGGTGCGCGGGGCCGAGCTGCGCAACGGTCGGCGCTACCTGGGCTAGCGCCTAGAGGGCGTCGAGGAGCGAGAGCTGGCTGACCGCCTCGCGCCCCTCGGGGCTTTCGTCCTCCACCTCCAGCACCTTGCGAAAGCCCCGGGAGGCCTGGATGGTGGCCTCGTCGGCCAGCCACATCAGCGCCTGGTCATGATCGTCGGCCAGCTGGTGCTTGAGCCCGCCGAACTGGGTGCCGATCTGTCCCCAGGCGCGGCTGAAGATCCAGTCGCCGAACATGTCCTGGTGAATGTGCACCAGCACATAGTCGTGGTCGGTTTCCCAGCGGACGATCATCGAGGCTCCTGAGATGCAGAGGCTCCCCGTGGCGGCGGGGGAGTGGTAGGTTGGGGCGTATTGTAATCGCCTGAGAAGTGGGAACAAGAGACCATGCGAATCCTTGTCGATGCTAACGTCCCCGCCGCCGAGGCCTGCTTCGGTTCGCTGGGCGAGCTTGTCCGCCGGCCCGGGCGGGAGATCACCGCCGATGACCTGGTCAACGTGGACGCCCTGGTGGTGCGCTCCATCACCCGGGTAGACGAAGCGCTGCTGGCCCGAGCGAACCGGCTGCGCTTCGTGGGCACCTGCACCATCGGCACCGACCATATCGAGACCGCGCTGCTCGCCGAGCGCGGTATCGCCTTCGCCAGTGCCCCGGGCTGCAACGCCGAGGCGGTGGTGGATCATGTGCTCGGCAGCCTCGCCACCCTGGCCGAGCGCCAGGGCTGGCGCCTCGCCGAGCGGCGGGTGGGGGTGGTGGGCGCCGGCAACGTGGGCGGGCGGCTGCTGGGGCGCCTGGCCGCCATGGGGATCGACTGCCTGGCCTGCGACCCGCCCCGGGTCGAGGCAGGGGATGTGGAGAAGGAGAGGGCCGACTTCGTCGACCTCGAGACGCTGATCGACGAGTGCGACGTGCTCTGCCTGCACACCCCCCTAGTGCGCGAGGGGCCCCATGCCACCCACCACCTGCTGGGCGCCCGGGCGATTGCCGAACTCGCGCCCGGCACCGTGCTGCTCAATGCCGGTCGCGGCGACTGCGTGGACGGTGCGGCGCTGCGCCAGCGGCTGGCCGGGGAGGGTGATATCAGCGCGGTACTCGATGTCTGGGAGCACGAGCCCGCCATCGACGGCGCCCTGCGGGACCTCGCCGAGATCGCCACGCCACATATCGCTGGCCACAGCCTGGACGGCAAGCGGCGCGGCACCCATCAGATCTACCGGGCACTGTGCCGCGAGCTGGGCCTGCCTGCCAGAGTCTCCCTTGCCGACCTGCTGCCCCCGCCGCCGCTGCGCCGCCTGGAACTCGGCCCGGGCCTCGCCGCCGAGGAGGCGCTGCGGCTCTGCCTGCGTGCCGTCCATGACGTGCGCCGCGACCACGACAGCCTGCTGCGCGAAAGCCGCCGCCAGGGCATGGCGAAGGGCTTCGATGCCTGTCGCGCCCACTACCCCCTGCGCCGCGAGTTCGCCACCCTGGAGGTCGCCCTGGCCGAGCCCGACGCCGCCCTGGCCGCGCTGCTGGCGGGAGGGGGCTTCCGGCTGCTGCAGGGCGATAACGGCAAGGGGTGATAGCTCACCAGGGTGAGCGCAGGGCTTTCGCATCCTAACTGCCCTTTGCAACCATGACGGCCCCGGCATACGCTGAGATGCGGCAAGCTAGCCGCGACGGCGCCAGCGTCATCAAGAAGGCGCATTACGCCGCATGGATGGCAGGTGTCATGTCAACATGCAGTGGGCGGTAGCGTGCCTGAATGGCCGAGCGAGCAGGCACGCGAATCCTTCTTATGCAGTCAAATTATTCTTAATTTTCAGGAAAATCAGTCACTTGGTGGGAAATTTGCACGCTCGTTTATTGACTTGAACGAGCACGCGCGTTCAAGTCAATAAACGAGCGCGCTGTCTAATACCTGTTAGGTGCGAAACGAGGCTTTGAGAATGTCTGTGCCAGACCATGAAATAGTAAAGATGTTTCAGCGGTACTTGGCGAGTAGCGATCCGAGCGAAATAGACACTCTTGATGCTCAGGAACTCGCAGCTGCCGAGGCCCGGCTAAGCATTCGTGGCACGAATCCAACCTTCACGGCTGTGATGAAGGTTCAGATAGCGAAGCTGGAGCAAAAAGAGAACAGGCGTTACGAGAGTAAGATCAGGGCGTGGAACCTATTTACTGGCTTACTTTTAGGGCTTGTTATAGCTGGCGTCTCCGCATGGGCGTTTGGCACCTAACAAACTGTTGTAGTTTGTTCCGGCCTGCGGCCTCCACCGGACGCCCCTGACGTGGCGCCGCTAAACAAAGGCGTTAAATTCTAAGAGGTTCCATGGCATCACTTTATGACAAACCCGTTCGAGCCCTTATGCATGACATGGTGCGTGACATAGATTTGAAGCCGGATACCGTGATTTCGCGTGACCGAGTCCGTTCTTGGTTCAGGGAAAACTATCCAAAAATCAAAGACGGAACGATTGCTGCCCATCTGCTTAGAATGTCAGTTAACTCGAAAAGCCGGGTACATTATGGGGCCAAGCCGGGAGAGGATGACCTGTTCTTTCAAGTGGACCCCAAACATTTTCGCCTATATCGACCACAGAATGACCCAGCGCCAATTTACCCAGGGGATGATGCCGAACAGGCAGTACAGGAAGAAGTTCAAGAGTTAGCAGAGGAAGGTAGTCCGGAGTTCGCGTATGAAAAAGACTTGCAGAATTACCTCGCAAGGAACCTTCACCTTATAGAGTCAGGCCTTACTCTGTTTGAGGATGAAGGGATAAATGGTCTTGAGTTTCCAGTGGGTGGAAGATTTATTGATATTCTGGCCACGGATTCGGAGGGCAACTACGTTGTCATAGAGTTAAAAGTGTCGAAGGGGTATGACAGGGTTGTCGGTCAGTTGCTGCGGTACATGGCCTGGATCAGGAAAAACCAGACGGAACCTGGGCAGTCGGTTCGAGGCATTATCGTGGCTCGGCATATTTCAGAGGATTTGTTACTCGCTTGCTCTGGGGTTCAGGGCGTTCAGTTATTCGAATATGAGCTATCCGTCAGTCTGCGTGAGGCTCGACTTGAGTGAAGAATTTAACAATACGCGTCACACGGATGCCCTTTCCTCCGCTTCGTTCCACAAAGGCCACCGGTGCGCTCTGCGTTAGGGTTATCAGCGCTTCATCGTGGTCACCACTACTCGTAAACAATAATTTCATGATTAAAAAGGATATATAGTTGGCAAAAGTATCAGCTCTTACACAGGGTCTTGCCCCTAATCATGACCATGAGCATGCAATAAACAACTTAATTGATTCTCCGTGGGCAGATAACTTATTTATCAGTGTTGCATTTGTGAGGGAAGCGGGAGTAGCAAAAATTGAGACGGCTCTTCAGAGAAAGAATAATATAGCTCAAGTTTTTGTTGGTATTTCGAATGGAATAACTTCTAAACAAGCATTAGCTAAACTCCTGGCAATCGGAGTGCAACCCCACGTCATTGACATGGGGACGCAAGCAAGTCTTTTCCATCCAAAACTCTACGCGGCAATTGGCGCTCAACAAGCCACGTTTATCGTGGGGAGTGCAAATCTGACAGCGAGTGGACTTAGCGACAACGTTGAGGTTAGTTCAAAAGTTGAACTTGATTTGACTAGCCATGATGATAGTCAGTATGCTTCAGCGCTAATTGACCCATTCAGAGCATTGATTGGTCAGCATCCATTGAATGTATTTCAGATCACCGCTGGAAATCAGTTAGACGACTTAGTTAATGAAGGGCGGTTGGAAGATGAGAGCATAAAGAAAAAAGCTCCCGTCATTGGCACTAAGTCCCCAGGTGGGCAATCAGTGGCCACACCTGCCTTACCAATACATCGAAGAAAGCCTCAGGCTGTACCGCAACCTGTTCCTGTTGCGCCACCAAAACCGCAGAATTCCCAAGTTGCTCCAGCCGCAGGTTTGGTTTGGTCCAGTAAAGAGTTAACGGAAAGAGATTTATGCATCCCTACTGGCAGTAACACCAATCCAACTGGGTCTATGTACTTAAAGAAAGGCCTGCTTGATGGAATTGATCAACGGCACTATTTTAAGGATAGCGTGTTTGCAGGGCTCACATGGACACCTGATGCCAGCCCCAGTAAAAAACACCTATTGAGGGCAACAGCAACTTTTGAAATCATTATTAATGGTATCTCAAATGGTAATTACGATTTGCGCTTGACCCACAATTCTAAAACAAACACAAAAACGTATGCTCAAAATAATGCAATGACTCAGATACATTGGGGGGCTGCCAAAGCGCTTGTTGCCAAGCGAGGACTCTTGGGTAAGCACATGGCGCTTTACCACCTGGGAGGCAGTAACTACCAGATAGAAATCACCTAAACGTAATCAGAGGCGTCAGGTGAGTTGAACGCCTCATTTCCCTGATTATTTTCTTTGTCTCCGGTCTCGGAACCCAGACCAAATTTGAACCAGTCTTTCGACATCTTGCTCAGTCAAGCCGATATGCTGCAACACACGATAGCCATTTCTGCGCAACACCTCTTCCATAGGTAGGGTTCGGATCTCTTCATCAAGCAGTGCCAGTTGGGTATCAACTCCATCAGGAATAGGCAGCCATAATTTTTCAATTTCTGATGGCACCAGCTCTAATACGCCACCACCATAATACCGCCCATTCAGCTCCGCAGAAATTGCGGTGATTGGATTTATAAAGCAATACACGAGAGTGTCTGGATCAATATTACCCAGAGGTCTTATTCTGTATGCGGTATCCGTAGTGTATGCACTAATTTGGTTAGAAATTAAACGTGGAGCATCATGACAACGCTTAAGCATCCCAATGGTAGTAGCGTAAACAGAAGGCACTTTGTACCATGGTTTACGGATCCGGCATTTGTAGCGCTTGTGTAGGTCTTCCTGTTCACCCTGAGCGATGTAGTGCTTCACGTTCTCTGGGTAGGTGTCGAGCTCATTCTCCAGCAGAAGAAAGTTCGTTGGGTTTCCTGAATCTTTATTAGACTGGTGTTGTGCTTCGTCATATATGACGCCTTTACAATGCTCGCTTCGACCAAACATTGGGTGTACATATTTATGCAACTTGTGTTGCTTTACTGTCTCATCATCAATTAAGAAAAATTTGTTTGCACCAGTAACGATCCCAACATCTACTGTAGCAATCTCACTGTAGACATGGACGTCATCGTGCCGACAAATGTCATTATAAAAAGCTAGATCTTCGGGGGAGAACAGAGCCTTAGTCCATTTCCCTGCGACTGTTTCACCATTGATTCCGACAGCGTTTTCGAAGAGCTGATTCGGATCAGTTTCAAGAAAGTCAAACCCGCGCACGCTCTCAATGGCGACTCCTTGGGTCGGCTCATGAAAGTCCATTTTCTTCTCGGCCATAATTATCACCGCACCTTGCAGCGTGCCCTCGAACCAAATTTCCTGAGGATCAATGATGACAACCTTGCTGCATTCGGTACCAAGGTAAGTACGCAATGACTGTGCGTGCAAAACATGCACAATTTCAGATGGAATGACCATACCCAGTCGACCACCTGGGCGTAGCAATGAAATGGAAGCCAGGATAAAAGGCACCCATGCATTGGTGTGTTTAGTGAATTTAAGACCGAGTGTTTGAAATACCCGTTCTGTGTTCAGCTGAAATTCCTTTTCAAGGAACTGATAACGGATGAACGGAGGGTTGCCAACCACAGCATCGAAAGGGTGCGCTTTCTCTAACAATGCAATATTGGCCCAATCTAAAAAGTCACCTTCATTTACTTGAAAATTATTCAACCCTGATTCGGCGGCTCTTGATCTGGCTTTCTCGGCTTCGACATCGAATAGCTCATAAGCAGTTACCTGCACGTCTTTGTTGAGTGTTTTCTCAGCAATGCTTTGCAGAAAAACACCATCTCCACAACTCGGCTCCGCAATGTGCTCAGGGTTAATTGCACAAACCCAGCTTGTTACATAGTCTGCTAAGGGTTTTGGTGTATAGTAGCCGCCCCTGAGCTTTTGGGTTGTCTGATCTGCTTTGAACTTCATTCTTTTTCACCCCCTAAGCTATCCAGCTCTGCCTTGAGTCTTTCTTTTACATAAGATGATGAAGATTCGATAAACCATTCTTTTAAGGTTTTTTGTTCCAATGCCAATACGGCATAGAGCTTTCGCTTTAATTCGGGGTCAATCTCAAGAACTAATCGACCAGATTCACTTTTCGACATTCCAATCCCCTTTGTAACCTATAGCACCTATGTGCATTATATTACCTATGTGCAAAATGTCCACGAAAAATCCTAACAAGTGGCTATTGTCGGACGTACCTACGCTGTGCTTCGGTACGCCGCAAAGCCAAGCGTTAGCCATAATGGATTGATCTTGCCCAGCAGCAGTGGACACCCCGTTACATGGCGAACGCTTCGAGATCCGGGAGGCCATGCGGCAGCAGGTGTTCGAGTACATTGAACTGGACGACAACCGGCAACGCCGGCACAGTGCGATTGGGCTGATCATCCCGGAGGCCTTCGAGGCCCGAATGACCTCTTAGACCGGTGTCCACCAATGCTGGGTAAGATCACCAACAGCAGAGGGCCCGCCAATGGCGGGCCCTCTGCGTTGTGGCTTTCCGTAAGCTTGCTTACTGGCGGTAGGCCGCTTCCTTCAGGGCACGGATACGGTCATCCAAGGGCGGGTGGCTGGCGAACATGCGCTCCATCAGCGAGCGGGTCTGGCCCTTGGTGATGGCCATGGCGCGCAGGGTGTCCGGCATCTGGTCGGGCATCTCGGTCTCCGCCTTGAGGCGGGCGAGGGCATTGATCATGGCGCCGGAGCCGGCGAGCTTGGCACCGGCGGCGTCGGCGCGGTACTCGCGGAAGCGCGAGAACCAGGCGACGATGGCCGAGGCGATGATGCCGAAGACGATCTCGGCGACGATCACCACCGCGAAGTAGCCCATGAAGCCGAGCCCCGCGCCGTCGCTGCGGCTCTTGAGGAACTGGTCCACCAGGTGGGCGACCACCCGGGCGAAGAACATCACGAAGGTGTTCACTACCCCCTGGATCAGCGCCAGGGTCACCATGTCGCCGTTGGCCACGTGGCCGATCTCGTGGGCCAGCACCGCGCGCACCTCCTCGGGGCGCATGCGGTTGAGCAGGCCGGCGGAGACCGCCACCAGGGCGTCATTCTTGTTCCAGCCGGTGGCGAAGGCGTTGGACTGCTGGGCGGGGAAGATGCCCACCTCGGGCGTCTTGATGCCGGCCTGGCGGGAGAGCTCCTCCACGGTGTCGAGCAGCCACTTCTCGGTGGCGTTGCTGGGCGTCTCGATGATCACGGTGCCGGTGCTGCGCTTGGCCATCCACTTGGAGAGGAACAGCGAGATCATGGAGCCGGCCATACCGACGATGAAGCAGAAGATCAGCAGGGAGTTGAAGTTGATGCCTTGGCTGCGCAGGTAGCCTTCCACCCCCAGCAGCCGCAGGGTGATGCTGGCGACGATAATGACGGCCAGGTTGGTGCCCAGAAAGAGCAGGATTCTCATCATGGTGGGGGTCTCCAATGGTTATCGGGGGAAAGGGGGCCGGAGTGAGGTGCCGCGCCGAGGCGCGGCGTTGAGAAGCATTAGCTTAGATACGGCCGGGGCCCGTGGGTTTCAAGCGCCGGGTGCCCTGGCCGGCGCCACTACTGGCGATAGCGCGACAGGAAGCGCTCGAAGCGCTCCAGGGCGTCGCCGAGCTGGTCGGCCCAGGGCAGGGTGACGATGCGCACGTGGTCCGGCTCCGGCCAGTTGAAGGCGGTGCCCTGGACCAGCAGGATCTTCTCCTGTAGCAGCAGGTCGAGCACCAGCTGCTGGTCGTCGCGGATGTTGTAGACCTTGGGGTCGAGCCGCGGGAAGGCGTAGAGCGCCCCCTTGGCCTTGACGCAGCTCACCCCTGGGATGGCGTTGAGCCTCTCATGGGTGATGTCGCGCTGGGCCAGCAGGCGCCCGCCGGGCAGGATCAGGTCGTTGATCGACTGGTAGCCGCCGAGTGCCGTCTGGATGGCGTGCTGGGCCGGCACGTTGGCACACAGGCGCATGGAGGCGAGCATGGTCAGCCCCTGGATGAAGTCGGCGGCGCGCTGCTTGGCGAGGTTGCCGGAGAGGATCATCCAGCCGGAGCGGAAGCCGGCGCAGCGGTAGCTCTTGGAGAGCCCGTTCATGGTCACTACCAACTGGTCCTCGCCGGCCAGGGCGCCGGTGGAGACGTGCTCGACGCCATCGTAGAGGATCTTGTCGTAGATCTCGTCGGAGAAGACCACCAGGTCGTGCTGACGGGCGATCTCCAGCAGCTCGCGCACCACCTCGGGCGGGTAGACGGCCCCGGTGGGGTTGTTGGGGTTGATGATCACGATGGCCCGGGTGTGGCTGGTCACCTTGCTGCGGATATCGTCGAGATCCGGCGCCCAGTCGGCCTGCTCGTCGCACAGGTAGTGCACGGCGCGTCCCCCGGAGAGGTTGGCGGCGGCGGTCCACAGCGGGTAGTCCGGCGCGGGGATCAGCACCTCGTCGCCGTCGTTGAGCAGCGCCTGCATGGCCATCACGATCAGCTCGGAGACGCCGTTGCCGATGTAGATGTCCTCGATGCCGACGCCGGGGATCTCCTTGCGCTGGCACTCCTGCATGATCGCCTTGCGCGCCGAGTAGAGCCCCTTGGAGTCGCAGTAGCCCTGGGCGGTGGGCAGGTTGCGCATCACGTCCTGGAGGATCTCCTCCGGCGCCTCGAAGCCAAACGGGGCGGGGTTACCGATGTTGAGCTTGAGGATGCGCTGGCCTTCCTCTTCCAGCCGCTTGGCGTGGTCGAGCACCGGGCCGCGGATGTCGTAGCAGACGTTGTGCAGCTTGTGCGATTTCCGGATCGGGGTGGTGTCCATGTCGTTCGGTGTCCAGTGTCCAGGGCGGCGGGCGAAGGGGGATTATGCGGTGTGGTCGGGGTCGGCGTCATCCTCGGCACAGGCCGGCTCTTCCACTGGCTCGGGGGGGATATCCGCCGGGGTCTCCAGGGTCAGGCGGCCGAGCTTGCCGTCGCGCAGCTCGTGGAGCAGCACCTCGGCGCCGCGGTGCAGGTCCACCTCGCCGCCGGGGCGCAGGCCGCCGCGGCGGCTGGCGATCTCGGCCAGGATGGCGTGGCCATCGAAGCTGGCCAGCGCCAGCAGGTCCACGCGCACCGGGCCGTCGGCCTCGACCCGCTCGGCCTCGGGGTTGGCGGTGTAGGCCGGCAGCGCCTTGAGCCGGTAGCGCGCGGTGAGCGCCTCGGGATAGCGGCGGGCCAGCTCGGCGGCGGTGACCACCGCCACGTCGACATAGTCGATGGCGGTATCGCGGATGGCGCCGCTGGCGGCCAGCCGATAGGCGCTGGCCTGGTCCTCGATCTTGGGCCACAGCACCCCGGGGGTGTCGATGATGGCGATGCGCCCGCCGATGCGCACCTTCTGCTGGCGCTTGGTCACCGCGGGCTCGTTGCCGGTCTTGGCGATGCTCCTGCCGGCCAGACCGTTGATCAGGGTCGACTTGCCGACGTTGGGAATGCCCATCACCATCACCCGCACGTCGCGGTCGGCGCGCACCTGGCCCGCCAGCTCGTGGCAGAGCTTGGGGATGCGCTTGAGCTCCCGGGCGTTGGTGGTGGTGACGGCGAGCGCGCGCATGTCGGGCTGAGCGTCGAAGTGGGCCACCCACTCCCGGGTGCGTTCGGGGTCGGCCAGGTCGGCCCGCGACAGCAGCTTCAGCACCGGCTTGTGACGGGTCAGCTGGGCGAGCATGGGGTTGGCGCTGGAGTAGGGCAGGCGGGCGTCGAGGACCTCGATCACCACGTCGATCTCCGGCAACGCCTCGGTGATCTGGCGGCGCGCCTTGTGCATGTGTCCCGGGTACCAGCCGAGCATGGGGGCCTCACTTGGGTCAGCCAAAAGAACGGCCGCCCATCTTACCAGATGGGCGGCCGTGGCAGGATGTGGCGTAAGGCGATTCCCTGGCGTGCTATTCTCCGGAGTGAAAGTCGATGGCCACCGAGTTGATGCAGTAGCGCAGCCCGGTAGTGTCCGGCGGGCCGTCGGGAAACACATGGCCCAGGTGGGCGTCGCAGTGGGCGCAGACCACCTCGGTGCGCACCATGCCGTGGGAGGTGTCGATATGCTCCTCGACGCTGTGCCGGCCGAGCGGGCGATCGAAGCTCGGCCAGCCGCAGCCGGCGTCGAACTTGTGCTCGTTCTCGAACAGCGGGGCGTTACAGCAGACGCAGTGGTAGATGCCGTGCTCGTCGCTGACCCGGTAGTGGCCGCTGAAGGGGGGCTCGGTGCCCTTCTCGCGGGTGACCCGGTACTGCTCGGGCGTCAGCTGCTGGCGCCACTCGGCCTCGCTCTTCTTTACCTTGGTTCGCATAGCCTCTCTCCTCGTCGTCGGGGCCTGTGAGCTCCTCTCATTGTGGCACCCCGTGGCGGGAATGTGACCGGCAACGGCCGCCCGGGGATCACGCCAGCTCAACGCTGAGCGCGCGCCGGGGCGAGCGCTCGTGAGGGAGCGCGGGCCTAGACGTTGAAGCGGAAGTGGATCACGTCGCCGTCCTGGACGATGTACTCCTTGCCCTCCAGGCGCCACTTGCCGGCGTCCTTGGCGGCCTGCTCGCCGCCGAGGCTGACGAAGTCGTCGTAGGCGATCACCTCGGCGCGGATGAAGCCCTTCTGGAAATCGGTGTGGATCACGCCGGCGGCCTCGGGGGCGGTGGCGCCCACCTTGACGGTCCAGGCGCGTACCTCCTTCACTCCGGCGGTGAAGTAGGTCTGCAGGCCGAGCAGGGCGTAGCCGGCGCGGATCACCCGGTCGAGGCCCGGCTCCTCCATGCCCATCTCGTCGAGGAACATGGCGCGCTCCTCGTCATCGAGCTCGGCGATCTCCGCCTCGAGCTGGTTGCACACCGGCACCACTACGGCGCCCTCGGCCTCGGCGATCTCGCGGACCACGTCCAGATAGGGGTTGGCCTCGAAGCCGTCCTCGTTGACGTTGGCGATGTACATGGTGGGCTTCAGGGTCAAAAAGCCGAAGCCCTTGAGCTGCTTCTTCTCGTCCTCGTCGAGGCCGAAGCTTCTCAGCGGCAGGCCCTCGGCCAGGTGGGGCTGGATGCGCTCGAGGATCGCCTTGGTGGCGATGGCCTCCTTGTCGCCGCCCTTGGCCACGCGCACCAGGCGCTGGATGGCGCGCTCCACGGTGTCCAGGTCGGCCAGCGCCAGCTCCATGTTGATGATCTCGATGTCCGCCCGCGGGTCCACCTGGTTGGCGACATGAATGACGTTGTCGTTGTCGAAGCAGCGCACCACGTGGGCGATGGCCTGGGTCTCGCGGATGTTGGCCAGGAACTTGTTGCCGAGCCCCTCGCCCTTGGAGGCCCCGGCTACCAGCCCGGCGATGTCGACGAACTCCATGGTGGTGGGCATCACCTTCTGCGGCTTGACGATCTCGGCGAGCCGGTCGAGGCGTGGGTCGGGCATCGGCACGATGCCGACGTTGGGCTCGATGGTGCAGAAGGGGAAATTCTCGGCGTCGATGCCGGACTTGGTGAGGGCGTTGAAGAGGGTCGACTTGCCGACGTTGGGCAGGCCGACGATACCGCAGTTGAAACCCATGGGATCGTCCTGGAAAGCGTGTTCGCGATTGGAAGGTGGCGTCTATTCTACGCGGGCGAAGCGCGTTTGAAACGTTAGGCGCTCTTGAAACTGTGCAGCCGGTTCATGGCCTTGACCCAGTCCCCGGCCAGCGCCTGGGGCAGGGTGGCCAGGCACTCGTCGATGGCCGCCTGGATGGCGCCATGCTCGGCCTTGCCGGGGCGCCCCAGCACGAAGTGGGTCACCTGTTTGGCATCGCCCGGGTGGCCGATGCCGAGGCGCAGGCGGTGGAAGCCGCGCTCGTTGCCCAGGGCGCTGATGATGTCGCGCAGTCCGTTGTGGCCGCCGTGGCCGCCGCCGGTCTTGTAGCGGGCGGTGCCGGGGGGGATGTCCAGCTCATCGTGGGCCACCAGCAGCTCGTCCGGGGCGATCTTGTAGAACTGGCAGAGGGCCGCCACGGCGCCACCGCTGCGGTTCATGAAGGTCGTCGGGTTGAGCAGATGGAGGTCGTGGCCCTCGAACTGCACCCGGGCATGGAGCCCGAGGAACTTGCGGTCGGGGCGCAGCTCGGCCCCTGCGCGGCGGGCCACCGCCTCCACCAGCCAGGCGCCGGCATTGTGGCGGGTGGCCTCGTAGTCGGCGCCGGGGTTGCCCAGCCCGATGATCGCTCTGACCTGACTCATGGGTTGCCTCCAAAAAAAATCAAGCGCCGGGGCGCTTGATCGTAACCGGAAGGGGCCGTGCCTGGCACGGCCCCGGGCGGTCGGATGGAGCGGTGAGGATTACTCCTCGCCTTCCTCGCCTTCCTCGCCTTCACCGGCTGCCTCGCCACCGCGGGCCTTGGGCTTGGTGATGCTGAGGATCGCCTGGTTGTGGTCCTCGCCGTGGGTCAGCTCGACCAGGGTCACGCCGGCCGGCAGGACCAGGTCGGTCAGGTGCAGGGTAGAACCCAGCTCGACGTCGGTGATGTCCACTTCCAGGAAGTCCGGCAGGTCCTTCGGCAGGCAGCTGATCTGGACTTCGTTGGCCAGCACGTGCAGCTCGCCGCCGTTATCCTTGATGGCCTTGGACTTCTCTTCGCCCACCACGTGCAGCGGCACGTTGATGGTGATCTCGTGGGTGGCGTCCACGCGCAGGAAGTCAGCGTGGGTGATCAGCGGCTTGAAGGGGTGACGCTGCATGTCACGCACCACGACCTGCTCGCTCTTGCCGTCGATGACCAGGTTGATCACGGAGGAGAAGAAGGACTCGCTCTCGGCGGCCTTGTAGAAGGCGGACTTCTCGACGGAGATCGGCTGGGGCGCCTTCTCACCACCGTAGACGATGGCCGGCACCTGGAGGTTCTCACGACGCAGGCGGCGGCTCGCACCTTTCCCCAGGTCGTTACGAACGCTGGCGTTTAGGGTAAAATCAGACATGGTATTGCCTCTTCAGTGAAGTAAGGAAGGCGCCGCGGCCCGCGACCTGACCGTGACGCTTCCAGTTGCCCCGCAGGGCGCTTTCCGGCGCGGTTCCCGAGGCGTGTGCCTCAGTGGAACATGGCGCTGACGGATTCCTCGTTGCTCACCCGACGGATCGCCTCGGCGATCAGCCCGGCCACGCTGAGCTGGCGGATATGGCCACAGCGGCGTGCGTTGTCGGAGAGCGGAATGGTATCGGTGACCACCACCTCGTCGAGCACCGAGCCGACGATGTTGTCGACCGCAGGCCCCGAGAGGATGGGGTGAGTGGCGTAGGCCACCACGCGCTGGGCGCCGTGCTCCTTGAGGGCCTCGCCGGCTTTGCACAGGGTGCCGGCGGTGTCGATCATGTCGTCGACCACCACGCAGTTGCGCCCCTCGATCTCGCCGATGATGTGCATCACCTGGGCCTGGTTGGCGGAGGGGCGACGCTTGTCGATGATGGCGAGATCGGCGTTGAGCTGCTTGGCGATGGCGCGTGCACGGACCACGCCGCCCACGTCGGGGGAGACCACCACCAGGTTCTCGTAGTTCTGGCGCTCGATGTCGTCGAGCAGGATCGGCGAGCCGTAGACGTTGTCCACCGGCACGTCGAAGAAGCCCTGGATCTGGTCGGCGTGCAGGTCCATGGTCATCACCCGGTCGACGCCGGCCTTGACCAGCATGTCGGCGACGATCTTGGCGGAGATGGGCACCCGGGCGGAGCGCACGCGACGATCCTGGCGGGCGTAGCCGAAGTAGGGCACCACGGCGGTGATGCGGTGGGCCGAGGCGCGACGCAGGGCGTCCACCATCAGCACCAGCTCCATCAGGTTGTCATTGGTCGGTGCACAGGTGGACTGGAGGACGAAGACGTCCTTGCCGCGCACGTTCTCGTTGATCTCGACCGCGATCTCGCCGTCGCTGAACTGACCGACCGTGGCGTTGCCCATGCGGGTGTCCAGACTCTCGGCGATCTTCCGGGCGAGTTCGGGATTGGCGTTCCCGGCGAAAACCATCAATTTTGACACGCGCAGCCACCTATGCAGGGTTGGGTCATCAGGAGTCGAGTTCCACAGCGTCATGCCCCAAGACGTCGTGGTCCAGAACATCATGGTCCAGAACATCATGGAGAGGGGAGCGGTTCAGGCCGCGGGCCTTGAAGGCCGGCCAGCGCCCGGCGATCTCGGCCAGCAGCCGGTCGGCTGCGGCCTCGCTGGCCAGACGGGCGAAGATGCAGGCGCCGGTGCCGGTCAGCAGGGCCGGTGCTCGTGCCGATAGCCAGTCGAGCGCCTCCGCCACGGGCGGATAGAGGGCCCTGACCGTGGCCTCGCAGTCGTTGCGCCAGCTCGACGCACCCCCCTGAAGTGCGCGCGCCATGGTAATCGGGGGGGTGTGGCGTGTCAATTCGGGGGCCCCGAACACCGCTGGGGTGGAGACCGCTACGCCGGGATGCACCACCACGAACCAGGGGGTGTCGAGCTCGACGGGGGTGAGGCGCTCACCGACCCCCTCTCCCCAGGCGGCGTGACCGCGTACGAACACCGGCACGTCGGCGCCCAGGGCGAGCCCCAGCTCGGCCAGGCGGTCCAGGGTCAGCCCCAGCCGCCACAGGGCATTGAGCCCGAGTAGGGCGGTGGCGGCATCGCTGCTGCCGCCGCCCAGGCCGCCGCCCAGCGGCAGGCGCTTCTCGAGATGGATCTCGGCGCCCAGCCGGCAGCCGCTCTCGGCCTGCAGCGCACGGGCAGCGCGCACGATCAGGTTCTCCTCGGCGGGCACCCCGGGAATCTCCGGGGTCAGGCGGATCTCGCCATCCTCGCGAAGGTGGAAGCGCAGGGTGTCGCCGTGGTCGAGGAACTGGAACAGCGTCTGCAGCTCGTGGTAGCCGTCCGGGCGGCGGCCGACGATATGCAGCAGGCGGTTGAGCTTGGCCGGGGCCGGCAGGACGAGGGGCTCGTTCATCGCCCTACTCATCGACCACGGGGCGCCAGTCGGTGACCACCAGGGTCACGCGCAGGTCGCCGTAGGTCATCACCAGCCGGCGGGGCAGCCAGAGCCCCTCGGCCAGGCTCCAGTCGCGGTACTCGATCTCCCAGCCGTCCTGCGAAAGCCGCTGGGGGAAGCCCAGCTCATCCTCTTCCAGGCGGTAGTCGCTCTGCGAGCCGGGCAGGCCGCGTACCCAGTCCTGCAGAGCGCCCATCGGCAGCGACCAGCCGAGCTGCTCCTCCATCAGCGCCTCGGGTGTCTCGGCCTCGAAGCGGCCCTCGGAGGTGGTCAGCGAGAAGCGCCCCTCGCGGCCCTCCAGAGTGCTGCGCCCGCTGCCGAAGGGGCCGCTGAGCAGCATCCTGTAGTAGTGGGGGTGTTGGCTCCAGTCGAGGTTGGCGCTGGTGCCCTCCTCAGAGGTGCGCAGTCCGACGCGTGCCACCAGGATCCAGGTGTCCAGGGCCTCGGTGCGCTCGGCCTGGGCCTGCCACTGGCCGGCGGCGCGCTCGCCATCCGGGGCGGGCGTGCGGCCGGCACAGCCGGCCAGCAGTAGCAGGGCGAGCAGGGGGATCAGCAGCGTCGTCAGGGAACGTGGCGTCATGGGTGTCTCGTGGCAGTAGTCGGTGAGTGTCGGGCCTTCAGCGGGCCAGCTCGGGGATGCGCCGCAGCAGGTCATCGACCAGCGGGCGCTGGTCGAAGCGCTCGAGGGCCTCGGCCAGGCGCTCGCGGGCTTCGGCGCGCCGCTCCAGGGCCCACAGCACCTCGATCAGGTGGGCGGCGATCTCCTGGTCCGGCATCTGGGCATAGGCGCGCTCGAGCCAGGTCAGGGCGCGCTCGGGGTCGCCCAGGCGATAATAGACCCAGCCCAGACTGTCCATGATGGCGGGGTTGCCGGGGTCGAGCTCGTGGGCACGCTCGATCATCTCGCGCGCCTCGTCGAGACGCTCGGTGACGTTCAGGTCGGCCAGGGTGTAGCCCAGGGCGTTGAGGGCCATGGCGTTGTCCGGGTTGCGCTCGATGATGCGCCCCAGGTCGCGCTCCATCCCCTCGGGGTCGCCGGCCTCCCAGGCGCGCATGGCGCGCAGGTAGAGCAGCTGCTCGTCGTTGGGGGTGCGGTCGAGCTCGCGGTCGAGCAGGGCGGTGGCCTCGTCGGCGAGCCCCTCGCGCTCCAGCAGCTCCACCTCGAGGCCGACCAGATCGGCGAAGTAGGCCTCATGGCGCAGCCGCTCGATGCGCAGAAAGGCGCGGGCGTCGAGCAGGCGATCATCCTCGATCAGCATCTCGGCGGCGCGCAGGCGTGCCGCCAGGAACTCCGGCCCCGGTGCTACCTGGCGGTAGTAGAGCAGGGCGTTGTCCACCTCGCCCTCCGCCTCGGCGGTGGTGCCGAGCAGGTAGAAGGCCATGGGCGGGGTACCGGGCTCGTCCACCAGCGGCAGCAGCAGGCGGCGGGCGGCCTCGGTGGCGCGCTCCTCGAGGTAGAGGCGGGCCAGTGACAGGCGCAGCTCCGCGTTGCCGGGATGATCCTCCAGCAGGGCGTCGGTGCTCGCCTCGGCGGCGGCGACGTTGCCCAGGCGCAGCTCGCTCTGGGCCAGCAGCAGGATGAAGCGGGCATCGTCCGGTGAGATGGAAAGCCCGCGCCGCGCCGCCTCGCGGGCGCCGCGGTGGTCGCCGCGCTCCTGGGCCAGGCGCGCCCGGGTCAGCCACAGCGCCGGCAGCTCCGGCGCACTCTGGCCCAGCCGTTCCAGACGGCGCTCGGCGGCGGCGGTGTCGCCGCTGGAGACCTCCAGCAGCGCGGTGGCAAGCTCCGCGTCCTGGCGGGCTGCGCCCTGTGGCGCGCGGGGCAGCCAGGGGCGGAGCAGCGCCAGCAGCGGTGCCGGGTCGGCGTTCTCGCCAAGTGCCGCCTCGACGAAGGCGGTCAGGTCGCTCTCGCTGCCACGCTCGATCAGCGCCAGGCGCTGGCGCAGCGCATCGGGCCAGTCGCCGCGCTGCACCGCCAGCCCCGCGAGCAGCCGCGAGGGCGCCTCGGCCTCGGGGGCCAGCGCCTGCCAGCGGTCGGCGGCCCGGGCCAGCAGTTCGCGGTCGCTGCTGAAGCTGGCGGCCAGGGCGGCGCGCTCGGCCAGGGCCGGGGCGGCGTAGCGCTCGGTGGCCTCCAGATAGCCCAGGGCGGCGCGGCGGTAGTCGCCGCGCTGGCCGGCGAGCTCCGCGGTGAGCAGGCCGGCCAGCCCCTCGGCGTCCAGGCCGCGCGCGATGGGGGGCGCGCCGGCCAGCGGATCGTCCAGCGGCTCGCCGGCCCCGCCCACGGCCGATAGCGTCTGGCAGCCGGCGAGCAGCATGGCCAGCGCCAGCGGGGCCAGGCGGGCGGAGAGCGGGCGTAGTGACGAGGGGAGAGCGGCAGGCATGGGGTTCTCGCTGGCAGGGCCGAGGGGTCAGCATAACGGCTTGACCGGCGTGGGCAAAGCGCACCACCGAAGGCGGCCAAGCGGGCGACGCTATGGTAGAATCCACCCCCCAATGATCAGGACGCCGCCAAGGCCGGCCACCACCAGTAAAGATGCCCGACGGATGACGCTGCTTGCCCTAGGAATCAACCATCGAACCGCCACCGTCGAGGTGCGCGAGCAGGTGGCCTTTACCCCCGCCCAGCTGGAAACGGCGCTCGGCGAGCTGCTCGGTTTGCCCCAAGTCAAGGAAGCAGCGGTTCTCTCGACCTGCAACCGTACCGAACTCTACTGCGTCACCGAGCCCCAGGGGGAGATGGCGATCCTCGACTGGCTGGGGCGCTTCCATGGCCTGCCGGTGGCGGACCTCTCGGCCTGCGCCTATCACTATTTGGATCACGAGGCCGCCCGCCACCTGATGCGGGTGGCCGTGGGCCTCGACTCCATGGTGCTCGGTGAGCCGCAGATCCTCGGCCAGCTCAAGGATGCCTACCAGGCCAGCCGCGAGGCCCGCGGGCTCGGCAAGGAACTCGAGTGCCTCTTCCAGCACACCTTCGCGGTGGCCAAGCAGGTGCGCACCGAGACCGGTATCGGTCGCAACCCCGTCTCCGTGGCCTATGCGGCGGTGAGCCTGGCCAGCCGCATCTTCGATGACTTCGGTCGCGCCCGGGCCCTGCTGATCGGCGCCGGCGAGACCATCGAGCTGGTGGCGCGCCACCTCTTCGAGGCCGGCGTGCGCCAGATCACCGTGGCCAACCGCACCCGGGAGCGGGCCGAGCTGCTGGCCGGCGGCCTGGGCGGGCGCGCCATCACCCTGGACGCCATTCCCGAGGCGCTGGTCGAGGCCGATATCGTCATCTCCTCCACGGCGGCGCCGCTGCCGATCATCGGCAAGGGCATGGTGGAGCGGGCCCTGAAGGCGCGCCGCCACCGCCCCATTTTCATGGTCGACATCGCCGTGCCCCGGGACATCGAGCCCGAGGTGGGCAGGCTCGCCGACATCTTCCTCTACTCCGTCGATGACCTTCAGGAGGTGATCGAGGAGAATCGCCGTCACCGCCAGGTGGCCGCCGACCAAGCCGAGTCGCTGATCGAGCACGGGGTGGGCGCCTGGCTCCACGAGCGGCGCATCCGCGGTGGCGGCGAGCTGATCCACGACTACCGTTCCCGCGCCGAGAGCCTGCGCGACCACTCCCTGGAGCAGGCCCTGGCGCGGCTCGGCCGCGGCGAGGACCCCGAGGCGGTGGTGCGCCGCCTGGCCCACCAGCTGACCAACCGGCTGCTGCACGGCCCCACCGTGGCGCTGCGCGAGGCCGCCTCCGCCGAGCGTCACGACCTGCTCGAGGCCGCCGGCGCCCTGCTGCTCGGCGCCGCCCCTGACAAGACCCGATAGGACAACCCATGAAAGCTTCCCTGCGTGCGCGTCTCGACGCCTTCGGCGAGCGCTTCGAGGAGCTCGCCGCCCTGTTGGCGGATCCCGAGGTGATCGGCGACCAGTCCCGCTTCCGCGACTACTCCCGCGAATACGCCGAGCTCGAGGCGCTGGTGGAGGCCTGGCGCGAGTACCGTGGCGTGGAGGACGACATCGCCGACGCCCAGCAGCTCGCCTCCGACAGCGACCCGGAGATGCGCGAGCTGGCCGAGCTGGAGCTGGCCGAGGGGCGCGACAGGCTCGCGGCCATGGAGGTGCGCCTCAAGCAGCTGCTGGTGCCGAAGGATCCCGACGACGGTCGCAGCGTCTTCCTGGAGGTGCGCGCCGGCACCGGCGGCGACGAGGCGGCGCTGTTTGCTGGTGACCTCTTCCGTATGTACTCCCGCTACGCCGAGCAGCACGGCTGGAAGGTCGAGGTGGTGAGTGCCAGCCACGGCGAGCAGGGCGGCTACAAGGAGATCATCTCGCGCATCAAGGGCGAGGGGGTCTATGCACGGCTCAAGTTCGAGTCCGGCACCCACCGGGTGCAGCGGGTGCCGGCCACCGAGTCCCAGGGGCGCATCCACACCTCCGCCTGCACCGTGGCGGTGATGCCCGAGGCCGATGCGGTGGGCGACATCGACATCAATCCCGCCGACCTGCGGGTCGACACCTTCCGTTCCAGCGGCGCCGGCGGCCAACACGTCAACACCACCGACTCCGCGATTCGCATCACCCACCTGCCCAGCGGCGTGGTGGTGGAGTGCCAGGAGGAGCGCAGCCAGCACAAGAACCGCGCCAAGGCGATGTCGCTGCTCGCCGCGCGCCTCAAACAGAGCGCCGAGGCCTCGCGCCGCCAGGCCCAGGCCGACGAGCGCAAGAGCCTGGTGGGCTCCGGGGATCGCAGCGAGCGCATCCGCACCTACAACTACCCCCAGGGGCGGGTCACCGACCACCGCATCAACCTGACCCTCTACAAGCTGGCTGAGGTGATCAGCGGTGAGCAGCTCGACGAGGTGATCGAGCCGTTGATCCACGAGTATCAGGCGGAGCAGCTCGCCGCCCTGCAGCAGGAGAGCTGATGCGCCTCGATGCCCTGCTGGTGGCCTCGGCGGCGCGCCTGGCGGCGGCCGGCTCGCCCACCCCGCGCCTCGACGCCGAGGTGCTGCTCTGCCACCTGCTCGAGGTCGATCGCACCTGGCTCTACACTTGGGGGGATCGCGAGGCGGACCCCGCCACGGCCGAGCGCTTCGCCGCCCTGCTGGCACGCCGCGAGGCGGGCGAGCCGGTGGCCTATCTCACCGGCGAACGGGAGTTCTGGGGGCTGCGCCTGGCCACCGAACCGAGCACCCTGATCCCGCGTCCCGATACCGAGACCCTGGTCGAGGCCGCCCTGGAGAAGGCGGGCGCTGCCACCGGGCGGCTGCTGGATCTCGGCACCGGCACCGGCGCCATCGCGCTCGCCTTCGCCAGCGAGCGGCCGGGCTGGCGAGTGCTGGGAGTGGATATCCGTGCCGAGGCGGTGGCGCTCGCCCGCCGCAACGCCGCGCGGCTCGCCATCGCCAACGCCGAGTTCCGACAGAGCGACTGGTTCGCGGCCCTCGAGGAGGGCCGGGAGAACGGCGTCACCGAACGCTTCGACCTGATCGTCTCCAATCCCCCCTATCTGGCCGACGACGACCCCCACCTGGCCCGTGGCGATGTGCGCTTCGAGCCGGTGAGCGCCCTGGTGGCCGACGAGGGCGGCCTGGCCGACCTCCATCACCTGGTGCGCACGGCCCGGGAGCACCTGGCCACAGCGGGCTGGCTGCTGCTCGAGCACGGCGCCGAGCAGGGCGGGGCGGTGCGCCAGGCCCTGATCGAGGCCGGCTATGACGAGGTGGCGACCCGCCGCGACCTGGCCGGCCTCGAGCGGGTCAGCCTGGGGCGCTGGCCGGGGCGTTGAGGGTTCAACTGGAGGCGATCGGTGGGGGTGTGGTACACCTTGATCAGAAAATAACACCTAAAGCCGTCGTGATTTCATGCCTGAAGACCACAATGCCGCTCTCCTGGCAGTGGTTTGCAGTCGGATCGACTGTCGCGCCGGCATGTTCTGCCACTCCCGAGACCGAGCAGCCGCCACCGCCATGAAAGCCAAGTCCCGCGCCCTCGACCGCATCGACCTCAAGATCCTGCGCTGCCTGCAGGAGAACGCCCGCATCTCCTACGTTGACCTCGCCGCCCAGGTGGGGCTCTCCACCACGCCCTGTCTCGAACGGGTCAAGCGCCTGGAGCGCGCGGGCGTGATCCGCGGCTACAAGGCGGTGCTCGATCCCCGGGCGCTCAAGGCCAACCTGCTGGTGTTCGTGGAGATCAGCCTGGAGACCCAGTCGCCGGCGGTGTTCGACGAGTTCCGTCGCGCCGTGGCCAAGCTGCCGCAGATTCAGGAGTGTCACCTGGTCTCCGGGCAGTTCGACTACATCCTGAAGTGCCGCATCCCCGAGATGGCCGCCTATCGACAGCTACTCGGCGACGTGGTGCTGACCCTGCCGGGGGTCAAGGAGTCCAAGAGCTATGTGGTGATGGAGGAGGTGAAAGAGGAGTTCACCCTCCACGTGCCCGACATCGAGGAGTTCGAGAACAAGTGACCATGCACGACGCCGACCTGCTGCGCTACAGCCGCCAGATCATGCTGGCCCAGATCGACATCGAGGGGCAGGAGCGGCTGCTGGCCGGCCGGGCCCTGGTGGTGGGCGCCGGCGGGCTCGGCTCCCCGGTGGCCCTCTACCTGGCCGCCGCTGGGGTAGGACGGCTGACGCTGGCCGATGCCGACGCGGTGGAACTCTCCAACCTGCAGCGCCAGATCGCCCACGGCGAGGCGGACCTGGGCCGCAACAAGGCTGAGTCCGCCCGCGATGCGGCGCGGGCCCTGAACCCCGGCTGTGTGATCGAGACCCTGACCGCCCATCTCGCGGGCGAGGCCATGGCCGCGGCGGTGGCCGAGGCCGATGTGGTGCTCGACTGCACCGACCGCTTCTCCAGCCGCTACGCCATCAACGCCGCCTGCCGCGCGGCCGGCGTGCCGCTGGTCTCCGGGGCGGCGATCCGCTTCTCGGGGCAGCTGGCGGTGTTCGACCCCCGCGATCCCGGCGGCCCCTGCTACGCCTGCCTCTATCCCCCGGACGATCGCGGCGACGAGGCGCTCTCCTGCGCCGAGAGCGGCGTGGTGGCTCCCCTGGTGGGGCTGATCGGCAGCTTCCAGGCCCTGGAGGCGATCAAGCTGCTCAGCTGGGCCGGCACCCCCCACCGCGGGCTCTCCACCTTCGACGGCCTCACCGGCCAGTGGCGCCACTTCAAGGTGCCCCGGGATCCCGCCTGCCCGGTCTGCGGTGGCTGAGGCCTGGCGGCCGCTGGTCGTCATTTCTTGACGCCTGAGGCATCGCGAACGGGGGGTGGTGGCGAGAGAGGCGGGCTCCCAGTGAGCCTTGCTCGGCTGCCAGGTGTGGCGTTGTTATTGAATACTTGACAATTTAGCGTCGGCTGATGTCAAACTGTTCTGAGAGCAGAGCCCCACGGCCCTCCATCCCACAACAACGAGCGCACTGCGCATGACCGCATCGGCGATCCCCTCTTCCCGCCTCGATCGGCGTCCGGCCTCCTGGTACCGCGACTCCATCGCCGTCGACCCCGGCCCCTGTCCCCCGCTGGCGGGGGAGGTGCGTGCCGACGTCTGCGTGATCGGCGGCGGGATCACCGGCTGCTCGGCGGCGCTGCACTTGGCCGAGCGGGGCTATTCGGTGGTGCTGCTGGAGGCCAGCGAGATCGGTTTCGGTGCCTCCGGGCGCAGCGGTGGCCAGATCCTGCCGGGGCTTGGCACCGACATCGCCACCGTGGAGCGGGCGCTGGGCCTCGGCGCTGCCCGTGACATCTGGGCCATGAGCCGCGAGGCGGTGGCGCTCACCGCCGAGCTCATCGAGCGCCATGCCATCCCCTGCGATCTCGCCTGGGGCTACCTGCACGCCGCGGTGAAGCCGCGCCACGTGCGCGAGCTCAAGGCCTTCCGCGACCGCCTGGCCCGCGACTACGGCTACGAGGCGATGACCTGGCTCGAGGGCGAGGCCCTGCGCGAGCGGGTGGTCAGCGATGCCTATCCCGGCGCCCTCCACGAGAGTGAGGCGGGGCACCTGCACCCGCTCAACTACACCCTGGGGCTGGCCCGCGCCGCCCGCCTCGCCGGCGCGGTGCTCCACGAGGGCAGCCCGGCGCTCGCGATCGAGCGCGGCGCTCCCCACCGGGTGGTCACGCCCGGCGGCAGCGTCACCGCCGACATCGTGGTGCTGGGCACCAACGCCTTCCGGCACCGCCTGGTGCCGGAGCTCGCCGGCCGGGTGATGCGCGCCGCCAACTACCTCATCGCCACCGAGCCCCTCGGCGCCGAACGCGCCGCCCAGGTGCTGCCGAAGAACGATGCCCTCTCGGACGCCAACTTCGTGCTCGACTACTATCGTCTCTCCGCCGACCGGCGGCTGATCTATGGCGGCGAGGTGAGCTATACCGGGCGTGAGCCCCGCGGCCTTCAGGCGCGCATGGACGCCAAGATCGCCCGGCTCTTCCCGGTGCTGCGTGGCGTCGCCATCGACTACCGCTGGGGCGGCGAGGTGGCCATCACCCTCAACCGGGCGCCGGACTTCGGCCGCATCGGCCAGACGCTCTACTATGCCCAGGGCTACTCCGGCCACGGCATGGCGCTGGCGGGGCTGGCCGGCAAGCTGATGGCGGAGGCGGTGGCCGGCCAGTGCGAGCGCTTCGATGCCTTCGCCGCCATACCCCACCGGCGCTTTCCCGGCGGAGAGTGGCTGCGCACGCCGCTGCTGGTGCTGGCCACCACCTTCTACAAGCTGCGCGATCGACTATGATGAGCGCCCGGGCCCCGGGCGACTGACGAGGTTCCCATGAAAGACCTGGAAGGCTGGCTCAAGGAGCGACGCATCACCGAGGTGGAGTGCCTGGTGGCGGATATCACCGGCATCGCCCGCGGCAAGATCACCCCGGTGTCGAAGTTCGTCGGCGAGAAGGGCATGCGCCTGCCGGAGAGTGTGCTGCTGCAGTCGGTGACTGGCGACTACGTCGAGGACGACATCTACTACTCGCTGCTCGACCCCGCCGACATCGACATGGTCTGCAAGCCCGATGCGGGGGCGGCCTACCCGGTGCCCTGGGCGCTGGAGCCCACCGCCCAGGTGATCCACGACTGCTTCGACAAGATGGGCAATCCCATCGAGCTCTCCGCCCGCAACCAGCTCAAGCGCGTGCTGGCGCTCTACGCCGAGCAGGGCTGGCGCCCCATCGTGGCGCCGGAGATGGAGTTCTACCTCACCAAGCGCTGCGAGGACCCGGACCTGCCGCTGCAGCCGCCCATCGGCAGAAGCGGCCGCCAGGAGACCGGCCGCCAGTCCTTCTCCATCGACGCCGCCAACGAGTTCGACCCGCTCTTCGAGGACATGTACGACTGGTGCGAGGCCCAAGGGCTGGATATCGACACCCTGATCCACGAGGAGGGCACCGCCCAGATGGAGATCAACTTCCGTCACGGCGACCCGCTGACCCTGGCCGACCAGATCTTCCTGTTCAAGCGCACCATGCGCGAGGCGGCGCTCAAGCACGACGTGGCCGCTACCTTCATGGCCAAGCCGGTGACCAACGAGCCGGGCAGCGCCATGCACATCCATCAGAGCGTGCTGGACGCGAAGAGCGGCAAGAGCGTCTTCTCCAACGCCGACGGCACCATGAGCCAGCTCTTCCTGCACCATATCGGCGGGCTGCAGAAGTTCATCCCCGAGGCGCTGCCGCTGATGGCCCCCAACGTCAACTCCTTCCGCCGCTTCCTGCCCGACACCTCGGCGCCGGTCAACGTGGAGTGGGGGGAGGAGAACCGCACCTGCGGCCTGCGGGTGCCCGACTCCAGCCCCCAGAACCGCCGGGTCGAGAACCGCCTGCCGGGGGCCGACGCCAACGCCTACCTGGCCATCGCGGCGTCCCTGCTGTGCGGCTACCTGGGGATGATCCAGAAGCTCAATCCTTCGGCCCCGGTGCAGGGGCGCGCCTTCGAGCGCCGCAACCTGCGCCTGCCCTTCACCCTGGAGCAGGCCCTGGAGCGCATGGAGCACTGCGCTGAGCTGGAGACCTACATGGGCAGCAAGTTCGTGACCGGCTTCGTGGCGGTCAAGCGGGTGGAGAACGAGAACTTCAAGCGCGTGATCAGCTCCTGGGAGCGGGAATTCCTGCTGTTGAGTGTCTGATGCGCACCCAGCGTTGAGAGCGCCCCGCCGCGGGCCGCTACGCTGACTTCATCGGGCCCGGCCCAGGGCAACCGATAACAACAAGCGACCGAAGAGGTGATCAGGATGATGCAAGCCAAGCAACTCTCACTGGCCGTAGCCGCCGCCGGGCTGGCGCTGGGGGCCGCCGCCGCCCAGGCGGCAGGCGAGGTACGGATCTACAACTGGTCGGACTACATCGCGCCGGACACCCTGGAGAAGTTCACCGAGGCCACCGGCATCGAGGTGATCTACGACGTCTACGACAGCAACGAGGTGCTGGACGCCGCGCTGCTCGCCGGCCGTTCCGGCTATGACGTGGTGGTGCCCTCCAACCACTACCTGACCCGCCACATCAGCGCCGGGGTCTACCAGGAACTCGATCACGACAAGCTGCCCAACATGGCCAACCTCAACCCGGAGCTGATGGATGACCTGGAGTTCGTCGACCCGGGCAGCCGCTACTCGATTCCCTACATGTGGGGCACCAACGGCATCGGCTACATCGAGGAGCGGGTCCTTGCGATCCTCGGCGACGACGCCCCGGTGGACTCCTGGGCGCTGCTCTTCGACCCCGAGATCACCACCGCGCTGCACGAGGGGGGCTGCGGTATCTCCATGCTCGACTCCGGCGACGAGATGCTCTCGCCGGCCATGGCCTACCTGGGGCTCTCGCCGCTCTCCGAGGAGAGTGCCGACCTGGAAGCCGCCGGCGACCTGATCGCCGCGATGCGCGACAACGTCACCTACTTCCACTCTTCGCGCTACATCACCGATCTCGCCAACGGCGACATCTGCGTGGCGGCGGGCTACTCCGGCGACATCTTCCAGGCCGCCGACCGCGCCGAGGAGGCGGGCCGCGACTTCACCATCCGCTACAGCATCCCCAAGGAGGGCGCCGCGCTCTGGTTCGACATGATGGCGATCCCCGCCGATGCGCCGAATCCTGACAACGCCCACGCCTTCATCAACTTTATCCTGGAGCCCGAGATCGCCGCCGCGATCACCGAGTACGTGGTCTACGCCAACCCCAACCTGGCGGCCAACGAGTATCTCGATCCCGACATCCTCAACGACCCGGCCATCTACCCGGACCAGGAGGTGATGGACAACCTCTACGTGGCCGAGGAGAAGCCGCTGGCCGTGCAGCGCGTGCGCACCCGGGTCTGGAACCGCGTCAAGTCGGGGCGCTGAAACGCATCCCAATGAGCTGTCAGGGGCGCTGGAGGCAGGCGTGAGCGGAGGTCCTACGCCAGGGAAGGTGTCGGTAGCGCCCAAGGAGGGGGCACAGCGCCTCCGCGAATGGCATGCCGTCGGATCAGCCCCGAGTTTCCATGCCTCTCAGCGTGCGGTGGCAATCACTTATCAGAGGAGATGTCGATGCCACAGAACCAGACCGCGGCGCGTCCGCCCGGGCGACGCACCGGCGAGGCGCTGGTCGAGATCCGCCGCATCAGCAAGCGCTTCGACGGCGTGCTGGCGGTGGACGACGTCAACCTGACCATCCGCCAGGGCGAGATCTTCGCCCTGCTGGGCGGTTCGGGTTCCGGCAAGTCGACCCTGCTGCGCATGCTGGCGGGGTTCGAGAAGCCAAGCGAGGGCCAGATCCTGCTCGACGGTCAGGACATCACCGCCATGCCGCCCCATGAGCGGCCGATCAACATGATGTTCCAGTCCTACGCGCTCTTTCCCCACATGACGGTGGCCCAGAACATCGCCTTCGGGCTCAAGCAGGACCGCCTGCCCCGGGCCGAGATCGAGCAGCGGGTGGCCGAGATGCTCAAGCTCGTGCATATGGAGGGCTTCGCCAAGCGTCGCCCCCACCAGCTCTCCGGCGGCCAGCGCCAGCGGGTGGCCCTGGCCCGCTCGCTGGCCAAGCGGCCTAAGCTGCTGCTGCTCGACGAGCCCATGGGGGCGCTGGACAAGAAGCTGCGCACCGAGATGCAGCTCGAGGTGGTGGCGATCCTCGAGCGGGTTGGGGTGACCTGCATCATGGTAACCCACGACCAGGAGGAGGCGATGACCATGGCCGATCGCGTGGTGATCATGTCAGATGGCTGGATCGCCCAGGTGGGCAGCCCCATGGACATCTACGAGAGTCCGGCGAGCCGCATGGTGGCCGAGTTCGTGGGCACCGTGAACCTCTTCGAGGGGGAGATCCGCGTCGACGAGGCCGACCACTGCATCATCGCAAGCCCGGCACTCGGGCGCGATATCCGTATCGGCCACGGGGTCTCGACCCAGGCCGACGAGCGCCGGGTGTGGGTGGCCATCCGCCCGGAGAAGACCACGCTCACCCGCACGCGCCCGGAGGGCGAGCACAACTGGACCGCCGGTACGGTGGAGGATATCGCCTACCTGGGCGGGCTCTCGGTCTACTACGTGCGCACCGAGGCCGGCGCCCTGGTCAAGGCGAGCCTGGCCAACGTGGAGCGTCGCGGCGACCGCCCCGGCTGGGACGAGCCGGTCTACGTCAGCTGGGACGAGATGAGCGCCGTGGTGTTGCATGAGTGAGCCGCATGAATAGCCCTGCATGAGCGAGCGTTGCACGAATGGCTCGGCACGCGTGAGCCCAAACAAGTGAGGAGCCCCATGAAATCGACTCCCCTCGAGCGCCTCTCGCGCCGCCTGCGCCCGGGGCGCGGCTGGGTCATTGCCGTGCCGCTGATCTGGCTGAGCCTCTTCTTCCTGGCGCCCTTCGCCATCGTGCTCAAGATCAGCCTCTCCGAGGCGGCCATCGCGGTGCCCCCCTACCAGCCGATCCTCGACTTCACCGCCGGGACCCTCAACATCGCCCTGAACTTCGGCAACTACCTCTTCCTGGCCAGCGATTCACTTTACGTGGCGGCCTACTGGGGCTCGGTGAAGATCGCCTTCTTCTCGACGCTCTTCTGCCTGCTGATCGGCTACCCCATGGCCTATGCCATGGCCCGGGCCCCGGCGCGCTGGCAGCTGGTGCTGCTGCTGCTGGTGATGCTGCCCTCCTGGACCTCCTTCCTGATCCGGGTCTACGCCTGGATGGGGATCCTGAGCACCAATGGCCTGCTCAACAACCTGCTGCTGTGGATCGGCCTCATCGACTCGCCGCTGCGCATGATGAACACCAACTTCGCGGTGATGCTGGGTATCGTCTATGCCTACCTGCCCTTCATGATCCTGCCGCTCTACGCCAACCTGACCCGGCTCGACGATTCGCTGCTGGAGGCCGCCGCGGACCTCGGCTCCCGGACCTTCAACACCTTTCTGAAGGTGACCCTGCCGCTCTCCAAGGGGGGGATCATCGCCGGCTCCATGCTGGTCTTCATCCCTGCGGTAGGGGAGTACGTGATTCCGGAGCTGCTCGGTGGCCCCAACACGGTGATGATCGGCAAGGTGCTGTGGGAGGAGTTCTTCCTCAACCGCGACTGGCCGGTGGCCTCGGCGCTGGCCATGGTGATGCTGCTGCTGCTGCTGATCCCCATCGCGCTGTTCCATCGCTACCAGTCCCGCGAGCTGGAGGAGTGACCATGCGCCGATCCGTCACCCCGCCGTCGTTCACCACCCTGATGCTGATCCTGGGGCTGCTGTTCCTCTACCTGCCCATGGTGGTGCTGGTGGTCTACTCCTTCAACTCGTCGCGGCTGGTGACGGTCTGGGCGGGCTTCTCCGGGCGCTGGTACCTGGAGCTGCTGCGCGACCGGCAGATACTCGCCGCGGTGTGGACCAGCCTGCGCATCGCCTTCTTCTCCGCTACCATGGCGGTCTGCCTCGGCACCCTGGCCGCCTTCGTGATGACCCGCTTCGGCCGCTTTCGCGGCAAGACCGCGCTCTCCAGCATGATCACCGCGCCTCTGGTAATGCCGGAGGTGATCACCGGCCTGTCGCTGCTGCTGCTCTTCGTGCAGATGGCCCAGATCGTCGGCTGGCCGGCGGATCGCGGCATGGCCACCATCTGGATCGCCCATACCACCTTCTGCAGCGCCTACGTGGCGGTGGTGGTGTCGTCGCGGCTGCGCGAGGTGGACCGTTCCATCGAGGAGGCGGCCATGGACCTCGGCGCGCCGCCGGTGAAGACCTTCTTCCAGATCA
Source organism: Halomonas sp. A11-A (assembly GCF_003182195.1). GTDB lineage: Bacteria > Pseudomonadota > Gammaproteobacteria > Pseudomonadales > Halomonadaceae > Halomonas > Halomonas alkalicola. Next base: position 245,203 of record NZ_QGTM01000001.1, on the reverse strand, counting down.
CCCTGCCGGTGATCGCCCCGGCCCTGGCTGCGGGCTGGCTGCTGGCCTTCACCCTGTCGCTGGATGACCTGGTGATCGCCAGCTTCGTCTCCGGCCCCGGTGCCACCACCCTGCCCATGGTGGTCTTCTCCTCGGTACGCATGGGCGTCTCGCCCAAGATCAACGCCCTGGCCACCCTGATCATCCTGGCGGTATCGCTGGCCACCTTCCTGGCCTGGTACTTCATGCGCCGCAGCGAGGCGCGCCGCCTGGCCGCCCTGCGCCAGCAGGAGACGCCCTGATGTCCCCTTCGCAGAGTCTGGAGCCCTCTCATGCCTGACTATCCCGCCGGCGAGCACGTCGCCTCCTGGTACGCCGCCACCGCCAACCCCGCCCCCGAGCGCCCGGCGCTCGCCGGGGAGGTCGAGTGCGACGTCTGCGTGGTGGGGGCCGGCTTCACCGGCATCTCCGCGGCGCTGCACCTGGCCGAGCGCGGCCTCTCGGTGGTGGTGCTGGAGGGGGCCAGGGTGGGCTTCGGCGCCAGCGGGCGCAACGGCGGCCAGATCGTCAACAGCTACAGCCGCGACATGGACGTGATCGAGGCGAAGTATGGCGCCCAGACCGCCCGCGCCCTGGGCGACATGGCCTTCGAGGGTAGCCGCATCATCCGCGAGCGGGTGGCGACCTACGCCATCGACTGCGACCTGCGCGACGGCAACCTCTTCGCCGCCTGCAACCGCAAGCAGCTGGCCGGGCTGCGCGAGCACAAGGCGCTCTGGGAGCGCTACGGCTACCGGGAGCTGGAGCTGCTGGAGGGGGAGGGGGTGAAGCGCGAGGTCAACTCCGACCGCTACGTGGGCGCCCTGGTGGACCACGGCGGTGGCCACCTGCATCCCCTGAACCTGGTGCTGGGCCAGGCCGCGGCGCTCGAGTCGCTCGGCGGGCGCATCTTCGAGCAGTCGGCGGTGCGCGAGGTGATCCACGGCGAGCCGGTCACCCTGCGCACCGCCGGCGGGCGGGTGCGCGCCGAGCGGGTGGTGATGGCCGGCAACGCCTACCTTCGCGGGGTGCTGCCGGAGATCGAGGGCCGCTCGATGCCCTGCGGCACCCAGATCATCACCACCGAGCCCCTCGGCGAGGCCCGGGCCCGGGCGCTGATACCCAACGGCCTGGCGGTGGAGGACTGCAACTACCTGCTCGACTACTACCGGCTGACCCGCGACAATCGGCTGCTCTACGGCGGCGGAGTCAACTACGGCGGCGAGGACCCGGCCGACATCACCGCGGTGATCCGGCCCAAGATGCTGGCTACCTTCCCGGGCCTTGCCGACGTCAAGGTGGACCACGCCTGGAGCGGTACCTTTCTGATGACGCTCAACCGGCTGCCCCAGTTCGGGGTGGTCAACGGCAACGTCTACTACGCCCAGGGCTACTCCGGTCACGGCGTCACCTGCACCCACCTGGCCGGCAAGCTGATCGCCGAGGTGATCCATGGCCAGGGTGAGCGCTTCGACGCCTTCGCCGGCATTCCCCACCTGCCGTTCCCCGGCGGGCGGCTGCTGCGAGTGCCGCTCTCGGCGCTGGGCGCCTGGTACTACTCGACCCGGGACCGTCTGGGGCTCTGAGGGCCAACCGGGACCGCTTGGGGCACTGACCCCCGGGCGCCACCGGCCTGTCGCATCCCTGCGACAGCCGGTCAGATAATGGGGAAACCCTGTCCGCGCCCTCCACCGGGTGGCGCGGGCGCCTATAATGCCCCTATCGCGGTGGCGCAGGAGGCCCCGCCGCGGCTCTCATCGTCACCATCACCGAACTGAGTCATCCACGCCTGGAGCCATGCGAGTTTCAGCGACGGGCGCCCGTACGCCCGCGAGGAGGAGAACCATGAGCAAGTCGATCATCGTGGGGTCCAGCCTGGCCGTCCTGGGGCTGGGGGGGCTGGCCTTCGGCGCCTGGCAGGTCCAGGAGAACCGCGCGCCCGAACCGCAGTTTGCCGAGATCCTTGACGTCGCGGCGGCCACCCGCAGCGTGGAGCGCCCCCGTGAGGTGTGCGAAGACGTGGAGAAGGTGGTCAGCGTCGAGGTGCCGGTGGAGGTGCCCGTCCAGGTGCCCGTCACCCAGGCCGCGCCCTCAGGCCCCGGGGCGAGCCAGGACCCCCATCGCGTCGTCGGCACCGCGGCCGGGGCCATCGTCGGCGGCCTGCTGGGCAACCAGGTGGGCGGCGGCAGCGGCAAGAAGCTGGCCACCGTGGCCGGTGCCATCGGCGGCGGCCTGGCCGGGCGCGAGGTGCAGAACCGCGTCGAAGCCCGCCAGCACGCCCAGGCGGGTAGCCAGGTCCAGTACGAGACCCGCTACGAGACCCGTTACGAGACCCAGAACCAGACCGTGACCGAGCGGCAGTGCCAGACGGTGATGGAGAGCCACGAGGAGCACCTCGGCTACGACGTCACCTATCGCCTCAACGGCGAGGAGCTGACCCGGCGCATGGAGAGCGCCCCCCAGGCCGAGCGCCTCCCGGTCGTCGAGGGCGAGGTGCAGTGGCAGGCCGCCCTGCAGGAGGCCGAGCCCCAGCGCGAGGGCTGAGCAAGAGCGCTCTGCGCCTCACCGGCCCGGCTTATGCACGCCCCCGGATCCGCCAGGGTCCGGGGGCGCATGCGTTTGCAGATGAATGTGCCGGGGCTCAGACGTGGCGCAGGTACCAGTCGTACTCGAGCCGGCTCACCGCCTGCAGGGCCTGGGCACGCTCGGCGCGACGGTTGGCCAGGTAGACGTGGAGGAAGTCGCGTCCCAAGGCCTCGCCGAGGACCTCGTCGGCCTCCAGCAGGTCGAGGGCCTGCTGCCAGCTGTTGGTCAGGCTGGGGGGCGTCGTCTCGTAGGCGTTGCCGACGCTGGGCGGCGGCGGCTCGAGCCCCTCGGCGAGACCATGGTGGATGGCGGCGAGCAGGGCGGCCAGCAGCAGGTAGGGGTTGGCGTCGGCGCCGGCCACCCGGTGCTCGATGCGCCGGGCGGTCCGGGCCCCGGCGGGAATGCGCAGCGCCACCGAGCGGTTGTCGAAGCCCCAGGTGGGGGCCATGGGCACGTAGAGCCCCGCCTGGAAGCGTCGGAAGGCGTTGAGGTTGGGCGCGCAGATCGCCATGGAGGCGGGCATCTGCGCCAGCAGGCCGGCCACCGCCTGGCGCAGCGCCGGGCTGCCTAGGGGATCGTCACCCGGCTCGCTGAAGACGTTGCGACCCGCCTCATCCAGCAGGCTGATATGCACGTGCATGCCGTTGCCCGCCTCCTGGCCGTAGGGCTTGGCCATGAAGGTGGCCTCGAAGCCGTGGCGCAGGGCGACCCCCTTGATCAGGCGCTTGAGTTGCACGGCGTGGTCGCAGGCCGCCAGCGCATCGTCGCAGTGGATCAGGTTGATCTCGAACTGCCCCGGAGCGCACTCCTTGAGAGCGGTGTCCAGGGGCAGGTCCTGGACCTGGGCTGCGGCCTGCACCTCCTCGAGGAAGTCGGCATACTCGTCGAGCTCCAGCATGGAGTAGAGCTGGCTCTGGCTGGCGCGTTCACCGCTCACCGGCGAGCAGGGCGGCTGGATCAGCCCGGCGGCGGTGCGCTCGCGATCCACCAGGTAGAACTCCAGCTCCACGGCGACCACCGGGGTCAGCCCCAGGGCGGTCAGGCGGCCCAGCACCCGGCCCAGCAGCTGGCGGGGGTCGGCGAAGAAGGGGGTGCCGTCGAACTCCTCCATGGTCATCAGCAGCTGGGCCTGATGGCCCCGGGTGATCCAGGGCACCGGCTTGAGGCTACCGTCGATCGGTCGGCAGAGGCGGTCGCCATCGCCGCTGTCCAGGCCGAGCCCGGTCTCCTCGATGGTGTGGCCGTTGATGTCCAGGGCGAAGACCGAGGCGGGCAGGGCGATGCCGCTGTCATAGGCCTTGGCGAGGCTCTCCCGAGGGATGCGCTTGCCGCGCATCACCCCGTTGAGGTCGCTGATCAGCAGGTCGACGCTGCTGATCTCCGGGTGGACGTCGAGGAAGGCCCGGACATCGTCGGGAGCAGGCATGGGCGCACCTCTGGCGTTGTGATCCTTGTGGCTCCTATCCTTGTAGGGGTGCCCAGTGTTGTCAAATAATTTACGTGGCAGCAGGAAAGTCCGCCTTGGAAAGCGAGAGCCAGGTGGTTATGGTGAATAAAACATAACACCGGGCCCGCTTCCGATGAGGAGAGACGCGATGAAGAGCCGACCCCTGGTGGGGGTGATCGCCTGCCACCGTGAGGTGGAGGGCCATCCCGCCCAGATGGTGACCGACAAGTACCTGCGCGCCCTGTGGGACTATGGCCTGTCGCCGGTGATCCTGCCGGTGTGGGAGGAGCAGGAGGCCGACCCCGAGGCCGCTCGCGCCCTGCTGGCCCGCCTCGATGGCCTGCTGCTGACCGGCAGCTACACCAACGTCGAGCCGCGCCGCTACGGGGCCGAGCGGGTGCCGGAGAACACCCGGGGTGACCGCCATCGCGACGCAGCGGCCCTGGTGTGGATTCCCGCGGCGCTGGACCTCGGCCTGCCGCTGTTCGGCATCTGCCGGGGCTTCCAGGAGCTCAACGTGGCCTTCGGCGGCACCCTTCATCAGGCGGTGCAGGGCGTGCCCGGCCTGCAGGACCACCGCGAGCCCCCGGGGGAGCGCGAGGCGCAGTATGCCCCCGCCCACGAGATCACCCTGGTGCCCGGCGGGCGCCTGGCGGCGCTGCATCCCGAGCCCCGGGCGCGGGTCAACTCCCTGCACCAGCAGGGCATCGCCGAGCTGGGGCCTGGCCTTGCGGTCGAGGCCCATGCCCCGGACGGGCTGATCGAGGCGGTGTCGGTGGCCGATGCCGCCGGTTTCGCCCTGGCCGTGCAGTGGCATCCCGAGTGGCGCCCCCGTGAGCATCCTCTCAACGATGCCCTCTATCGCGCCTTCGCCGAGGCGTGCCGAGCCCGCCAGGCCGAATCCCGCGCGCCCCGCTGACTGGAGATCCCCCATGCATACCCGTGACTACCAGGTCCTGGATCGCGCCCACTACCTGCACCCCTTCACCGACTTCAAGGCCCTGGGCGAGGAGGGTAGCCGCATCATCGAGCGCGCCGAGGGCGTCTACATTCACGACTCCGAGGGCAACCGCATCCTCGATGGCATGGCGGGGCTCTGGTGCGTCAACCTGGGCTATGGCCGTGAGGAGCTGGTGGCGGCGGCCACCGAGCAGATGCGCCAGCTGCCCTACTACAACAGCTTCTTCAAGACCGCCCACCCCCCGGCGGTCAGGCTGGCCGAGACCCTCTGCCGCCTGGCGCCCGCCCATGTCAACCACGTCTTCTTCACCGGCTCCGGCTCCGAGGCCAACGACACCACGCTGCGCATGGTGCGCCGCTACTGGGCGCTCAAGGGCCAGCCCGACAAGCAGTGGGTGATCGGCCGCAAGAACGCCTACCACGGCTCCACCGTGGCGGGGGTGAGCCTCGGCGGCATGGCCCCCATGCACGCCCAGGGCGGCCCCCTGGTGCCGAAGATCGCCCATGTGTGCCAGCCCTACTGGTTTGGAGAGGGTCGGTTTGGCGAAGGGTGCACGGCCGCACAGGACCCGGAGGCCTTCGGCCGGGAGTGCGCCGCGGCCCTGGAGGCGAAGATCCAGGAGCTCGGCGAGGAGCAGGTCGCCGCTTTCATCGCCGAGCCGGTGCAGGGGGCCGGGGGCGCCATCATTCCCCCGGAGAGCTACTGGCCGGCGGTCAAGGCGGTGCTGGCGAAGTACGACATCCTGCTGGTGGTGGACGAGGTGATCTGCGGCTTCGGGCGGCTGGGCGAGTGGTTCGGCAGCGTCCACTACGGCCTGGAGCCGGACCTGATGCCCATCGCCAAGGGGCTCTCCTCGGGCTACCTGCCCATCGGCGGGGTGCTGGTGGGGGATCGGGTCGCCGAGACCCTGATCGAGGAGGGCGGCGAGTTCTTCCACGGCTTCACCTACTCGGGCCATCCGGTGTGCGCCGCGGTGGCCCAGCGCAACCTCGAACTGCTGGAGGCCGAGGGGCTGGTGGAGCGGGTCCGCGACGAGATCGGCCCCTACCTGGCCCGCCGCTGGAAGGCCCTCGAGGCGCACCCGCTGGTGGGCGAGGCGCGCTCCTTGGGGCTGATCGGCGCCCTGGAGTTGATCGACCCCGCCACCGGCGAGCGCTTCGCTGAGTCCCGAGGGGTGGGCACCCTGTGCCGCGATCTCTGCTTCGCCGGCGGCCTGGTGATGCGCTCGGTGGGTGATACCATGATCATCTCGCCGCCGCTGGTGATTTCCCGTGACGAGATCGACGAGCTGATCGACAAGGCGCGCGCCGCGCTGGATGCCACCCTGGCGCGACTGGCCGAACCCCAGACCGACCCCCGATCCGACCCCCAGGAGGAGCCCCCCGCATGAGTCGCCCCGAATCCCCCAAGACCCTGGCCGACTGGCAGGCCCTGGCCGCCTCCCAGTTCGAGACGGGGTTCGAGACCCGCGCCTTTATCGGCGACGCCTTCGTCGCTGCGCTGAGCGGCGAGACCTTCACCACGACGAACCCCGCCACCGGCGAGCCCTTGGCCGAGGTGGCGAGCTGCGACGCCGCCGACGCCGAGCTCGCCGTGGGCCATGCCCGGGCCGCCTTCGAGGCCGGCGAGTGGTCGCGACTGGCCCCTGGCCGGCGCAAGAAGGTGCTGCTGCGCCTGGCGGACCTGATGGAGGCCCACAAACACGAGCTGGCGCTGCTCGACACCCTGGACATGGGCAAGCCGGTGGCAAGCTCGTTGGGCGACATGGCCGGCGCCATCGCCTGCTTCCGCTACCAGGCCGAGTGCATCGACAAGCTCTACGGCGAGGTGGCGCCCACCGGCGAGGAGGCCCTGGCCCTGGTGCTGCGCGAGCCCCTCGGCGTGGTGGCCTCCATCGTGCCCTGGAACTTCCCGCTGATGATGACCGCCTGGAAGGTGGCCCCGGCGCTGGCCGCCGGCAACAGCGTGATCCTCAAGCCTTCGGAGAAGTCGCCGCTCTCGGCGCTGCGCCTGGCGGCGCTGGCCCGGGAGGCGGGACTGCCGCCTGGCGTCTTCCAGGTGCTGCCGGGCTTCGGCCACACCGTGGGCAAGGCACTGGCGCTCTCCATGGGGGTGGACTGCCTCGCCTTCACCGGCTCCACCGGGGTGGGCAAGCAGCTGATGCAGTATGCCGGCCAATCCAACCTCAAGCGGGTCTATCTGGAATGCGGCGGCAAGTCCCCCAATATCGTCTTCGCCGACTGCAAGGACCTCGAGCGGGTGGCGAAGCACGCCGCCTCGGCGATCTTCCACAACCAGGGGGAGGTGTGCATCGCCGGCTCCCGGCTGCTGGTGGAGAACCCCATCCGCGAGGCCTTTATCGACCAGGTGCTCGAGGCGGCCAAGGGGATGCAGCCCGGCGACCCCCTGGACCCGGAGAGCTTCATGGGGGCCATCGTCGACGAGGCGCAGTATCGGCGCATCCTGGGCTATATCGAGAAGGGGCGCGAGGAGGGCGCTCGGCTGCGTGTGGGCGGTGAGGCCACCCGGGTCGATGGCAAGGGGCTCTTCATTCCCCCCACGGTGTTCGACGGCGTGACCCCCGAGATGGCCATCGGCCGCGAGGAGATCTTCGGCCCGGTGCTCTCGGTGTTCGGCTTCGACAGCGAGGAGCAGGCGGTGGCCATGGCCAACGACAGCGTCTATGGCCTGGCCGCGGGGCTGTGGAGCCAGGACATCGACCGCATCATGCGCGTCACCCGGCGGCTCCACTCCGGCCAGGTGTTTGTCAACAACTGGGCCGGCGGGGACCAGACCATGCCCTTCGGCGGGGTGAAGCAGTCGGGCAATGGGCGCGACAAGTCCCACCACAGCCTGGAGGAGTACTCCACGCTCAAGAGCGTCTGGATCTCGCTCTCGAGCTGAGCCCTTTCACCGGAGCCTGACGCGACGAGGTCGGCGCCATGGGCGCCGGCCTCGTCGTATCTATGCGGAATGATTAAAATGTACAGCTCTTGTATCGATTTTTTTCGGCGAGGGGAGTAGCCTGTGGCTGACACTCCCCGGCCAGAGGTACTCCCATGTTCGGACTCTTCAAGAGCGACCCGACCAAGAAGCTGCAGAAGGAATACGAGCGCAAGCTGGAGCAGGCGATGCACGCCGCCCGCAACGGCGACATGCGCGCCAACGCCTCGCTCACCGAAGAGGCCGAGGCGATCCGCGCCGAGATCGAGGCGCTGAAACAGGGGTAGGGCGAGGGCTCGGGTGGCTCAGAAGGCCCGGGCAGGGGTCGCGCAGCTCACCAGGCGGCAGGGCTCGCTGCCCGGGTTGCGGAAGCGGTGGGGGACGTTGGTCTCGAAGTAGTAGGCCTCCCCCGCCTTGAGCACCCGGCTCTCGGCGCCGATGGTGATCTCGATCTCGCCCTCGAGCACCATGCCGGCCTCTTCGCCCAGGTGGGCGATCATCTCGCGGCCGGTGTCGGCCCCCGGCGGGTAGGTCTCCACCATGAAGGCCAGCGCCCGGTCGCGGCGATCGGCCCCCACCAGCTTGTAGATGACGTCGCCGGTGCCCACGTCGGCCAGGTCCTCGGCCGAATAGAAGACCCGGCGGCCGTTCTCCAGCTCCATGGTGAAGAAGTCCCCGACGCTCATCGGGATGGCGTCGAGGATCTTCTTCAGCGAGCTGACCGAGGGGCTCACCTTGCCCTGCTCGATCAGCGACAGGCTGGAGTGGGTCACCCCACAGCGCTTGGCCAGCTCGCGCTGGGAGATGCCGCGCAGGGTGCGCAGGGCGCGCAGCCGCTCGCCCACGTCATCGGCCATGGTGGCTCCTCTTCAGCACAGGGCGTCCAGCTTCTCCTTGAGGAGCTGGTTGACCTGCTGCGGATTGGCGGTGCCGCGGGAGGCCTTCATCACCTGGCCCACGAAGTAGCCGATCATCTTGCCGCGCTTGTCCGGCTCGGCGTCGCGGTACTGGGCCACCTGGGCGGGGCTCTCGCCGATCACCTGGTCGATCATCGCCTCGATGGCGCCAGTGTCGGTGACCTGCTTGAGCCCCTTGGCCTCGATCACCTCGTCGGCGGACTGCCCCTGGCCGTTCCAGAGCGCCTGGAACACCTGCTTGGCGGCCTTGCCGTTGATGGTGTCGTCCAGCACTCGGCCAATCAGCTCGCCGAGCTGGCGTGCCGAGACGGGGCTGTCGGTGATCGGCAGCCCCTCGCGGTTGAGCGCGCCGGCGAGCTCGCCCATCACCCAGTTGGCGGCGGACTTGGCGTCGCCGCAGGTCTCCTTGACCTCCTCGAAGAACTCGGCCATCTCGCGGGTGGCGGAGAGTACCCCGGCGTCATAGGCGGAGAGGCCGAGCTCGGCCTGGAAGCGGGCGCGCTTCTCGTCGGGCAGCTCCGGCAGCGCCTCGCGCAGGTGGTCGAGGTAGGCCCGGTCCAGCACCACCGGCAGCAGGTCGGGGCAGGGGAAGTAGCGATAATCGTTGGCCTCCTCCTTGGTGCGCATGCTGCGGGTCTCGTCCCGCTCGGGATCGAAGAGGCGGGTCTCCTGGACCACCTTGCCGCCGTCCTCCAGCAGCTCGATCTGGCGCTCCACCTCGAACTCGATGGCGCGCTCCACGAAGCGGAAGGAGTTGACGTTCTTGATCTCGGTGCGGGTGCCGTACTCGGCCTGGCCCACCGGGCGCACCGAGACGTTGACGTCGCAGCGCATGGAGCCCTCGGCCATGTTGCCGTCGGAGATCCCCAGGTAGGTGACGATGGAGTGGATCGCCTTCAGGTAGGCGGCGGCCTCCTTGGCGCTGCGCATGTCAGGCTCGGAGACGATCTCCAGCAGCGGGGTGCCGGCGCGGTTGAGGTCGATGCCGGTCATGCCGTGGAAGTCCTCGTGGAGCGACTTGCCGGCGTCCTCCTCGAGGTGGGCATGGTGCACCCGGATGCGCTTGCTGCTGCCGTCTTCCAGGGTGATCTCCACCTCGCCGGCGCCGACGATGGGGTGGTACATCTGGCTGGTCTGGTAGCCCTTGGGCAGGTCCGGGTAGAAGTAGTTCTTGCGGTCGAAGACCGAGACCTCGGGGATCTCGGCGTGGATCGCCAGGCCGAACTGCACCGCCATGGCCACCGCCCGCTCGTTGAGCACCGGCAGCACCCCGGGCAGGCCCAGGTCCACGGCGCAGGCCTGGGTGTTGGGCGCGGCGCCGAAGGCGGTGGAGGCCCCGGAGAAGATCTTCGAGCGGGTGGCGAGCTGGACGTGCACCTCCAGCCCGATCACGGTTTCCCATTGCATCAGGTGGTCTCCTCGGCAAGCGCGGGACGACGCAGGTGCCAGTCGGTGGCCTGCTGGAAGCGGTGGGCGACGTTGAGCAGCCGCGTCTCGGCGAAGTGGGTGCCCAGTATCTGCAGGCCCACGGGGCGCTTGCCCACGAAGCCCGCCGGCACGCTGATGCCGGGGATGCCGGCCAGGTTCACCGCGATGGTGTAGATGTCCTGCAGGTACATGGAGACCGGGTCCTTCTTGGCACCCAGGTCGAAGGCCGGGGTGGGGGAGGCCGGGCCCATCAGGACGTCGACCTCCTCGAAGGCGTCGAGGAAGTCCTGGCGGATCAGCCGACGCACCTGCTGGGCCTTCTTGTAGTAGGCGTCGAAGAAGCCCTCGGAGAGGGTGTGGGTGCCGATCAGGATGCGCCGCTTGACCTCCTCGCCGAAGCCCTCGGCGCGGGAGCGCTTGTAGAGGTCGATGAGGTCGCTCGGGGCCTTGCAACGGTGGCCGAAGCGCACGCCGTCGTAGCGCGACAGGTTCGAGGAGGCCTCGGCCGGCGCGATGACGTAGTAGGCCGGGATCGCGTAGTGGGTGTGGGGCAGGCTCACCTCGCGCACCGTGGCGCCGAGCGACTCAAAGACCCTCACCGCCTCGCGCACCGCGGCCTCCACCTCGGGGTCGAGGCCGTCGCCGAAGTGCTCGACCGGCAGGCCGATCTTGAGGCCGGAGAGCGGGGCGCTGAGCTCCTCGGTGTAGTCCGGCACGCCGCGGGCCACGCTGGTGGAGTCCTTCGGGTCGGGGCCGGCGATGGCGTTCATTAGCAGGGCGCAGTCCTCGGCGGTGCGCGCCATGGGGCCGGCCTGATCGAGGCTCGAGGCGTAGGCGATGATGCCCCAGCGGGAGACGCGGCCATAGGTGGGCTTGAGGCCTGTGATGCCGCAGAAGGCGGCCGGCTGACGGATCGAGCCGCCGGTGTCGGTGCCCATGGCGGCGGGCACCAGGCCCGCGGCTACCGCGGCGGCGCTGCCGCCGGAGGAGCCGCCGGGCACGGCGCTGGTATCCCAAGGGTTCTTCACCGGGCCGAAGGCGCTGTTCTCGTTGGAGGAGCCCATGGCGAACTCGTCCAGGTTGACCTTGCCCAGGCTCACCGTGCCAGCGGCCTTGAGCTTCTCGACCACGGTGGCGTCGTAGGGGGAGACGAAGTTGGCCAGCATCCTCGAGCCGGCGGTGGTCAGCACCCCCTCGGTGCAGAACAGGTCCTTGATGGCCAGCGGCAGGCCGGTGAGCGGGCCGGCCTGGCCGCGAGCGCGGGCGGCGTCGGCGGCTTCCGCCGCGGCGAGGGCCTGCTCGGCGGTCACGGTGATGAAGCTGTTAAGCTCGCCGTCGAGGCGCGCGATGCGCGCGAGCTGGTGTTCGGTCAGCTCGCGGCTGGTGAACTCGCCGGCCGTGAGGGCGGCGGCCAGTTCGCTCAGTGTCTTGTCATGCATGGGCCGGGGGCTCCGTCAGGCAGGAAGGCTTATTCGACCACGCGGGGGACCAGGTAGAGGCCCTGTTCCACCGCCGGGGCGCAGCGCTGGAAGCGGTCGCGCTGGTCGCTCTCGGTCACCTCGTCGGCGCGCAGCCGCTGGGTGGCGTCGAGGGGATGGGCCAGGGGGGCAACGCCCTCGGTGTCCAGCGCCTGGAGCTGGTCCACCATCTCCAGGATACGGCCGAGGTCGTCCAGGTAGTGGGCGGCGTCCTCGTCGCTCAGGCCGAGCCGGGCGAGGTGCGCGGCCCTGAGCACGTCAGCGTGTTCAAGCGCCATGGTTCGGATGTCCTCGAAGGGAAAACAGGCCGCAAAAGGTACCACATACCGCGACCCGCGGGCAGGTCCGTGAGAGGCCGGGCTTGCGGGCTCCACGCTTGCTGCGCGGGGGCCGCGGTGATACCGTTTGCGTCCGCACAGGGTTCCCGGACTGCACTAGGTAACGACTTCCATGTTCAAACGCTTGAGGGGGCTGTTCTCCAGCGATCTGTCGATCGATCTGGGCACGGCCAATACGCTGATCTACGTCCGCGGCCGCGGTATCGTGCTCGACGAGCCATCGGTCGTGGCCATCCGCCAGTCCGGCAACATGCGCAGCGTGGCGGCCGTGGGCTCCGACGCCAAGCGCATGCTGGGCCGCACCCCCGGCAACATCACCGCCATCCGTCCGATGAAGGACGGGGTCATCGCCGACTTCACCGTCACCGAGCAGATGCTCCAGCACTTCATCCGCAAGGTCCACCAGAGCACCTTCCTCACCCCGAGCCCCCGGGTGCTGGTGTGTGTGCCCTGTATGTCGACCCAAGTGGAGCGGCGCGCCATCAAGGAGTCCGCCGAGGGTGCCGGCGCCCGCGAGGTGTTCCTGATCGAGGAGCCCATGGCCGCGGCCATCGGCGCCGGCCTGCCGGTGGAGGAGGCCCAGGGCTCCATGGTGGTGGACATCGGCGGCGGCACCAGCGAGATCGCCATCATCTCCCTCAACGGCATCGTCTACTCCGAGTCGATCCGCGTCGGCGGCGACCGCTTCGACGAGGCGATCATCGCCTACGTGCGCCGCCACTACGGCAGCCTGATCGGCGAGGCCACCGCCGAGCGCATCAAGGAGGAGATCGGCTGTGCCTATCCCGGCGGCGAGCTGCGCGAGATCGACGTGCGCGGTCGCAACCTGGCAGAGGGGATTCCGCGCAGCTTCACGCTCAACTCCCACGAGATCCTCGATGCCCTGCAGGAGACCCTGGCCTCCATCGTCACCGCGGTGAAGAACGCCCTTGAGCAGTCTCCGCCGGAGCTCGCCTCGGACATCGCCGAGCGCGGCCTGGTGCTGACCGGTGGCGGGGCGCTGCTGCGCGACCTGGACAAGCTGATCGCCGAGGAGACCGGCCTGCCGGTGATCGTCGCCGAGGATCCGCTGACCTGCGTGGCCCGCGGCGGCGGCAAGGCCCTGGAGATGATCGACCAGCACACCTTCGAGCTGCTCTCCAGCGACTGACCCGGGGCTGACTTTAGGGGAAAACGCCTATCAAGCCGCTGTTCTCCGACGGATCGCTGCCCGGCTACCGCTTCCTCCTGTGCGTGCTGGTGGCGTCGGCGCTGATGTTCGCCGATACCCGCCTCACGCGCATGGAAGAGGTGCGCGCCCAGCTCTCCACCCTGGTGGCCCCCGTCCAGTGGGCGGTGAGCCTGCCCAGTGGCATCCTCACCTGGGGGTCGCTGGCGCTCTCCGACCAGCGCGCTCTGCTGGAGGAGAACCGGCGGCTGCGCGAGCAGATCCTGACTCTCTCCCACCGCGTGCAGCACATGGCCAGCCTCACCGCCGAGAACGTGCGCCTGCGCGAGCTGCTTTCCGCGGCTCAGCGGCACGACATGCCCTTCATCACCGCCGAGCTGCTCTCCCTGGACCCGGACCCCTTCGCCCACCAGATGGTGATCGATCGGGGGCGGCGCAACGGCGTCTACGTGGGCCAGCCGGTGATGGATGCCTCTGGCCTGGTGGGGCAGGTGACGGCGGTCTCCGCCTACTCCAGCCGGGTGCTGATGGTGGCCGATGCCAGCCATGCGCTGCCGGTGCAGGTGAACCGCAACGGGCTGCGCTTCATCCTCCAGGGTGGCGGGCACTACGACCGCCTTAACGTGCTGCACGTCCCCGACACCGCCGATATCCGCGAGGACGACCTGCTGGTCACCTCGGGGCTGGCGGGGCGCTTCCCGCCGGGCTACCCGGTGGCCAGGGTGGCCGAGGTGGTCCATGATCCGGGGCAGCCCTTCGCTCGGGTCACCGCCACGCCGGTGGCCCAGCTGCAGCGCTCCCGCCACTTCCTGCTGCTCTTTCCGACGCCCGCCCCGGGGGTCGACGACGAGGTCTGGGAACTCGAGCTCTCCGCCGAGGCGATGGAGGCCGCGCGGGCGGTGATCGGCCTCGACGCCGACCAGGAGGCACGCTGATGGCCACTCCCTCTTCCGCCCATCTGGCCCTGCCGTGGATCTGGCTCTCGCTGCTGCTGGCGCTCTGCCTGCAGGTGATGCCGCTGGCGGACGGCTGGCAGATCTGGCGTCCCGACTGGCTGGGCCTGATGCTGATCTACTGGTGCATGAAAACGCCGAGCCGGGTGGGCGTCTTCCACGGCTTTGCGCTCGGTATCCTGCTCGACCTGATCGAGGGGGCCACCCTCGGGCAGAACGCCCTGATCCTGTCGCTGCTGGCCTTCCTCTGCGCGCTGGTCTATCCGCGCTTCCGGGCCTACTCCCTGGTCCAGCAGGCGGTGCTGATCTTCGTGCTGCTGGGCACCGTGCAGCTGGCCGAGCAGTGGCTGCGCACCCTGCTCGGCCCCTTCTCCATCCATCTGGCCTTCCTGCTGCCCTCGCTGATCGGCGCCGTGCTGTGGCCCTGGCTCGCCACCCTCTTCGAGGCCCTGGGCCGGCGCCTGGCCCGCGACTGATCCGGAGCCCCGCATGTCCGATCCCCGTCAGCTCCTCTCCGACACCGTCCGCCCCAGGCTCTGCCTGGCCAGCGCCTCGCCGAGGCGCCGCGAGCTGCTCGCCTCCATCGGCGTGTCGGTGGCGGTGCGGCCGGTGGATATCGACGAGACCCCGCGCCCCGGCGAGGGAGCGGCCGACTACGTGACCCGGCTGGCTCGGGAGAAGGCCCTGGCCGGGGCCCGGCTCACGACGCTGCCGACCCTGGGCTCCGATACCGCCGTGGTCTGCGATGGCGAGATCCTCGGCAAGCCGGAGGGACCCGAGCATGCCGCCGGCATGCTGCGTCGCCTCGCCGGCCGGACCCACGAGGTGCTCACCGCGGTGGCGGTAAGCGGGCCCGCCGGCGTGCTCGAGGCCTGTGTCGCCACCCGGGTCACCATGCGCGCGATCGGCGAGGCGGAGATCGCCGCCTACTGGGCCAGTGGCGAGCCCGCCGACAAGGCCGGCGGCTACGCCATCCAGGGGCTGGCGGCGGTCTTCGTCGAGCGCATCGAGGGCAGCCACTCGGCGGTGGTGGGGCTGCCGCTTTACGAGACCGCCGAGCTGCTGCGCCGCCAGGGGGTGGCGCTGTGGGGCGGGACCTTCGGTTGACCCCTTGCCGGTCATCAACGCCTTGGGCGTATGACACTATGTCATAATGGACGCAAAGCATTCTGGATAAGGACTTCCGCATGAGCGGCGAAGTACTGATCAATCTGACGCCGATGGAGACCCGCGTCGCCGTGGTGGAGAACGGCGTGCTGCAGGAAGCCTTCATCGAGCGCAGCCGCCGGCGCGGTATCGTCGGCAATATCTACAAGGGCAAGGTGGTCCGGGTGCTGCCCGGCATGCAGGCGGCGTTCGTCGATATCGGCCTCGACCGCGCCGCCTTCATCCACGCCCATGAGGTGATGCCCCCCGGCACCCCGGCCGAGGAGCAGCTCTCCATCGGCCAGCTGCTCCACGAGGGGCAGGCGCTGGTGGTGCAGGTCACCAAGGACCCCATCGGCTCCAAGGGGGCTCGGCTCACCACCCACCTGTCAGTGCCATCCCGCTACCTGGTCTATATGCCCGACGCCCCCCATCACGGGGTCTCCCAGCGCATCGAGGACGAGCGCGAGCGGGAGCGGCTGCGCGACCTGATCGAGGAGGCCCAGGGCCAGCAGAGCCTGGAGGTGACCGGCGGTTTTATCGTGCGCACCGCCGCCGAGGGGGTGGGGCTGGAGGAGCTCGCCACCGACATGCACTTCCTGCTGCGGCTGTGGCGCAAGGTGAGCGAGCGCAAGGTGACCGCCGGCGCGCCCAGCGTCATCTATGACGACCTGCCCCTGTTCATGCGCATCCTGCGCGACGTGATGCGCGACGACATCGAGAAGGTGCGCATCGACTCCCGAGAGAACTACGTCAGGCTGATCGAGTTCGCCGAGGAGTTCATGCCCGACGCCGTGGAGCGCATCGAGCACTATGCCGGCGAGCGGCCGATCTTTGACCTGTTCAGCGTCGAGGACGAGATCCAGAAGGCCTTGGGCCGCAAGGTGCAGCTCAAGTCCGGGGGGTATCTGGTGATCGACCCCACCGAGGCGATGACCACCATCGATGTCAACACCGGCGGCTACGTGGGGCACCGCAACCTCGAGGAGACCATCTTCAAGACCAACCTCGAGGCGGCCACCGCCATCGCCCGCCAGCTGCGCCTGCGCAACCTCGGCGGCATCATCATCATCGACTTCATCGACATGGAGGATCCGGAGCACCAGCGCCAGGTGCTGCGCATGCTCGAGAAGTCGCTGGAGCGCGACCACGCCAAGACCAAGTGCACCGGCGTCACCGAGCTGGGCCTCGTCCAGCTGACCCGCAAGCGCACCCGCGAGAGCCTGGAACAGACCCTTTGCGAGGCCTGTTCCACCTGCGGGGGGCGCGGCACCCTCAAGACCCCGGAAACGGTCTGCTACGAGATCTTCCGCGAGATCCTCCGCGAAGAGCGCGCCTACAGCGCCGAGACCTACATGGTGCTGGCGGCCCAGGCGGTGGTGGACCGCCTGCTCGACGAGGAGTCCGCCGCGGTGGCCGACCTGGAGGAATTCATCGGCAAGCCGATCCGCTTCCAGGTGGAGACCCACTACTCCCAGGAGCAGTACGACATCGTGCTGATGTGAGCCCATGTCTCCGATTCGCCTGGTGACGCGCTGGAGCCTTACCCTGGTGGCGCTGCTGCTGGCGTCGCTGGCCCTGCTGCTGCTGGCGCTGCGCCTGGCGCTGTCGCTGGCCGACGGGCTCACCCCGAACCTCGAGGCGCTGCTCTCGGCGCGCTTCGGGGCCGAGGTGCGCATCGCCGAGCTGGAGACCCGCCTGGCGGGCCTCGACCCCTCGCTCTCCCTCGACGCCCTGAGCATCCGCACCCATGAGCGGGCGGTGCCGCTGCTGGAGGTGGAGAGCGGCCGGCTGCGCCTGGATAGCCTGGCTTCCCTGCGCGCCGGGGTGCCAGTGGTGGAGGATGCCAGGCTCTCCGGGGTGACCCTGCACCTCTACCAGACCCTCGAGGGCGGCTGGCACTGGCCCGACCCCGCCGAACTGCCCCCCGAACTCCAGCCCCGCGGCGAGCTCGACCTTGAGCGCCTCGACTTCTGGGTCGGGGTGCTGCTGCGCCAGCGCGCCTGGGTCGAGGACCTGCGCCTGGTGCTGCACGGACGCGAGCGGCGCGTGGTGCTCGAGGCGCCGCGGCTGTTGATGACCGGCGATGACCGACGCGCTCACCTCGAGGGCGAGGTGCGTCTCGAGGGGGATCCCGACGCCGCCATGCAGGCCGCCCTGGAGGTGTTCCCCGGCCCTGGGGGCTTTCGCGACTTCAGCGCCGCCCTGCAGGCCGACATGCGGCTCGACAGCCTGATCAGCCTGGTGGAGGTGCTGAGCCGCAACGAGCCCCTGCGCCTCGATGAGTCCAGCGGCCTGGCGCGGTTGTGGGGCCGCTGGCACCGCGGCCAGCTGGCCGATGCGCGTCTGGACCTGGGGATCTCGCGGCTGGCGGTGAGCCACGCCGATGAGAGCGGTGAGCGTCACGCCATCGAGCTCACCGATGTGGAGGGGCGCGGCCAGTGGCTGCGCCGCGACGGTCGCTGGGAGGCCTGGTTCGAGGGCGATGCGGAGAGCTCCGAGTCGGCGGAGCCCGATGACCTGGAGGCGCCCTGGGGGCCGGCGCTGCCGCACCGCTGGCAGCTCGCCGGCGATGCCGACGGCTGGTGGCTGGATACCAGCGGCTTCGATCTGGGGTCGCTGGCCGCCTGGCGTCACCGGGTACCGCTGCCGGAGGCCCTGGCCCGGGTGGTGGATACCCTGGACCCCCGCGGTCAGGTCAACGGCTTCCGCCTCGGCCATCGCGAGGGCCAGTGGCTAGCCCGCGCCGCCCTCAGCGGGGTGGAGGTCTCGCCCTGGGAGCAGGCGCCCGGCGGTGGCCCCGTGGACATGTGGGTCGAGGCCCGCGACCTGACCGGGCGGGTGCGCTTCGCGGGAGAGCCGGGGGCCAGCCTGCACTTCCCCACGCTGTTCCAGGGACCGATGGAGCTGGACCATGCCGCCGGCGAAGTGCTGTGGACCTATGACGGCCCGCGCAGCCTGGTCAGCGGCCGCGAGCTGCGGGTGGGCTGGAACGGCGCCGAGGTGGAGGGTGGCTTCGGCCTCGCCGTGGGTGGCGGGCAGCGGGGCGGCTTCGGCCTCTCGCTGGGGTTCCGGGAGGTGGACGCCGTGGAGACGCCGCTGTCGGAGTGGCTGCCGTTGGGCATCCTCGGGGAAGAGCTGCGGACCTGGCTGGACGGCGTGGCCGGCCGGGTGCCCGAGGGCTCGCTGCGCCTGCATCTCCCCCTGGCCGGCGGTGCGGAGCGCATCGACCCGAGCTTCGGCCTGGAACTCGCCATCGAGCAGGGGCGTCTCGCCTTCGATCCGGCCTGGCCGCCCCTCACCGACGTCGAGGGCCGGCTCTCCCTGCAGGACACCATCCTGGCGGCGAGCCTCGACCGGGCCGAGAGCCTGGGGGTGGCGGCCCGCAACGGCCAGGTGCGCCTGGTCGATGAGCGCCTCGAGGTGAAGGGGGAGCTCGCCGCCTCGGCGGACGCGCTGCGTCGCTACCTGCTGGCCATGCCGGTGGAGGGCATCGAGGCCGTCGCCGACTGGCAGGCCGAGGGGGAGGCGGAGGGGCGCCTGCAGCTGGCGCTGCCGCTGGGTCAGTCCGACGAGCCTGGCGGGCTCGAGCTCGATATCGAGACCGAGGTCGCCTTCCCACGGCTGGAATACCGTCCGCTGGAGCTTAGGTTCAGCGATCTCTCGGGTCCTCTGAGCTGGCGTCAGCGGGGCGAGGAGGGGGGCCTTGTGGGGCGCATCGAGGGGCGGCTGCTGGGCGGGCCGGTGAGCGCCGATGTCGATACCCTGGGGGGCGGCCTGGGCCTCGCCGGCAGCGCCGAGGCCGCGGCCCTGGCGCGCTGGGCCGGACTGGCCGACAGCGCCGACCTGGCGAGCGGGCGTTTCGCCTGGCAGGGGCGGCTGGCCATCAGCGAGAACCGCGTCCATCTCGGCCTCGACAGCGGCCTGGAGGGGCTGGCCACCTCGCTGCCCGCCCCGCTGGGCAAGAGTGCCGCCGAGCGGCGCCCGCTGCGGCTCGACATGGATCTGACCGAGAGGCGCCTCGAGGGGCGCCTGGGCGACGAGCTGGCGCTGCGCTGGCGCGCCCTGCCCGGAGACGGGCCGGGCCAGGGACAGGTCTGGGTGGGCAGGGTGCCGACCGCAGGCTGGCCCGAGGGGGAGGGGTGGTGGGTCGATGCCTATCAGCCGCGCCTGGACCCGGCGCGCTGGGTCGAGGCGCTGGGCGGGCTCGGTGGCCTGGCGGGCGGTGAGGGGGGCACGGCCCTGCGAGAGATGCGCCTGGCCACCGACTGCCTGGAGAGCGAGAGCCGTTGCATCGGTTCGCTGGCGGCCGAGGGCCGGTCCCAGGCGGGGGGTGGCTGGAGCCTGGCGCTGGCCGGCAGCCTGCTGGCCGGCCAGCTCGACTACCGGCCGAACCTCCCCCAGCCGCTTGACATCAGCCTGATGCGCCTCTCCCTGGATGGCCTGGCCCCAGGGCCCGAGGCCATGGGGTCGCTGTTCGATGAGATCGCCACCCCACCCGAGCCCGCGCCCTTCCCCGGCTGGGTGAGAGGGCTGCCCGACGGCCGCCTGCGCATCGCGGACATCGAGCGCGGCGGCCAGCGCCTGGGGCCCTTCACGGCGCGCTGGCAGGCCACCCCGGAGCGTCTCACCATCGCGCCGCTGGGGCTGACTCTGGGCGAGATCAGCGCCCGGGGCGAGCTGGTCTGGGAGGCCGCCGGGGCCGCCGACACCCTGACCCGGGCGCGGCTCGACCTGGACGGCCGCGACCTGGGCACGGCCATGGAGCGGCTTGGCCAGACCGCGGTGATCCGCAGCGCCGAGACCCGCGTCGCCAGCCAGCTGGCCTGGCCGGGGGCGCCTTGGCAGTTTGCCCTGGAGCGCTCCCGGGGCAGCGTGGAGGCAGAGCTGCGCGACGGCCGCTTCGTCAATGTCGCCTCGGCGTCCGCCCGCCTGGTGGGGCTGCTCAATGTCGACAACCTGGTGCGCCGGCTGCGCCTGGACTTCTCCGACGTCACCGGCCAGGGCACCGCCTTCGATCGTGTCACCGGCGCCGCGACCCTGTATGGTGGCATCCTGGAGACGCGCGGGCCGGTGGAGATCGAGGGGCCGGCCACCCGCTTCACTCTGGACGGTCGCGTCGACCTGGTGCGGCAGGAACTCGACCAGCGGCTGAGCGTCACAGTGCCGGTCAGCCGCAATCTGCCGCTGGCAGCGGTGATCGCTGGCGCCCCGATGGTCGGCGGAGCCCTGTTCATCGCCGACCGCCTCTTCGGTGACGCCCTCGACCGCGTGACCCGAATTCATTATCGTGTGCGGGGTCCCTGGACCGCGCCCGAGATCTCAGTGGAAAGTGCCGAATGACTGCATCCCGACGTTCCCTGCTCGACGAAGCCGAAGCCATCCTGCTCACCCCCGGGGGGCTGACCCTCGATGACCTGGACCTCGGCCTCGGCCATGCCCTGGGCCCCGGCATCGACTACGCCGACCTCTACTTCCAGCGCAGCTGGCACGAGGGCTGGGTGCTGGAGGAGGGCGAGGTCAAGGAGGCGAGTTACAACATCGACGGCGGCGTCGGCGTGCGCTCCCTCTCCGGCGAGAAGACCGGCTTCGCCTACTCCAACCAGATCACCGCCGACGCCCTGGCCGAGACCGGCCGCACCGCCTCCGGCATCGTGCGCAGCGGTGCGCGCCTGTCGCTGCCGCCGCGGGTGGTGGTGCAGGGCGAGGCCCGCTATGGCGGGGTCGACCCCCTCACCGGCCTGTCCGCCGAGGAGAAGATCGCCCTGCTCAAGGAGGCCGACCGAGTGGCCCGTGCCGCCGACCCGGCGGTGAGCCAGGTCAACGCCTCCCTCACCGGTGTCCATGAGGTGGTGCTGGTGCGCGCCAGCGACGGCACCTTGGCGGCGGACATCCGCCCCCTGGTGCGCTTCAACGTCAGCGTGATCGTGGTGCGCAACGGCCGCCGCGAGCGCGGTAGTGCCGGGGGCGGCGGCCGCTACCCCATGGCCCGGCTGCGCGACGAGGGGGTGGCCGAGCGCTTCGCCCGGGAGGCGGTTCGCCAGGCGCTGGTCAACCTGGAGGCCATCGATGCCCCGGCCGGCCAGCTGCCGGTGGTGCTGGGGCCGGGCTGGCCCGGCATCCTGCTCCATGAGGCGGTGGGCCACGGCCTGGAGGGCGACTTCAACCGCAAGGGCAGCTCCGCCTTCGCCGGGCGGATGGGCCAGCGGGTCGCGGCCCGGGGGGTGACCGTGGTCGACGACGCCACCCTGGTCGACCGCCGCGGCTCCATGACCATCGACGACGAGGGCACGCCGGGGCAGTGCACGACGCTGATCGAGGACGGCATCCTCACCGGCTACATGCAGGACAAGCTCAACGCCCGGCTGATGGGCATGGCGCCCACCGGCAACGCCCGGCGGGAGTCCTTTGCCCACCTGCCGATGCCGCGCATGACCAACACCGTCATGCTGGCCGGCCAGGACGACCCCGCGGATATCCTCAAGAGCGTCAAGCGTGGCCTCTATGCGGTGAGCTTCGGCGGCGGCCAGGTGGACATCACCTCGGGCAAGTTCGTCTTCTCGGCAAGCGAAGCCTACCTGGTGGAGGACGGCAGGATCACCGCGCCGGTGAAGGGTGCGACCCTGATCGGCAACGGCCCCGAAGCCATGGGGCGGGTCTCGATGATCGGCCACGACATGGAGCTGGATACCGGCATCGGCGTGTGCGGCAAGGAGGGCCAGGGGGTGCCCGTCGGAGTGGGCCAGCCCACCCTGAAGTTGGACGAGCTGACGGTGGGCGGCACGGCGTCCTGAGGGAACGTGCCTGCGCTCGCCCATACGGCGTTGGCGCTCGGCTCGCCATGCTCATTTAGGGTCCCTAAACTCCGCTGGCTCGCCGAACGCCGCCGGTGACCCACAGGGATGTGGGAAATGCGTAGGCCCGCAGGGAGCGGGTCTAGCCCTGGCCATCGCTCGGCGACGTTCCGCGAGAGGGTGCTACAGCCCCGCGGTATCGCGGATCAGCTTGAAGAGCTTGCGGGCGCTGGCGGGGGGCTTGCCCCTCTCGCGCTCGCGCTGGGCGTTGCGGATCAGCTGACGCAGCGCCTGGCGATCGACCTCGGGGAAGTCGGTGATGAAGGCCTCGACGGCGGCGTCGCCCTCGTCGAGCAGGCGGTCCCGCCAGGCCTCCAGCCGATGGAAGGCGTGGTCGCGGCGCAGCTTCTCCTGCTCGATCTCGTCGTAGACGGCCTTGATCGCCTCGAGGTTCTCGCGGCGCATGACCTTGCCCACGTACTGCATGTGGCGCCGGCGCCCCTCGTGGGAGCGCACGCGCGAGGTCTCCTCCACGGCGGCCAGCATGTCGTCGGAGAGGGGGAAGCGGGCGCGCTCGGCGGGGGTCATGGCGATGATCGCCTCGCCCAGCGCCTGCAGGGCATGCATCTCCCGCTTGAGCTGGGACTTGCTGGGGCGTTCGTCTTCGTCGGGCTGCTGCTGGATCAGCTGGTCGAGCAGTTCGAGGGGGGAATCCTGGGACATGCCGCATCCATGGTTGGGCTTGAGAATAGCCACAGTATACCAGCCCGCGGCGGCGGGCTTGAGCGCAACATCACGAAGAGTTGGCCCGCAGGGCCGGCAGACGAGGAGAGACCCATGACACAGGCATTCGATGCCGCCGCCCAGCAGGCCCTGCTGGAGACCCGCGCCCAGATGGCCCTGGAGCTGGCCCGTCGGCTCGGCGCCGACGCCTGCGAGGTGGGCGCCAGCGTCGACCAGGGCGTCGGCGTAAGCGTGCGTGAGGGCGAGGTGGAGACGGTGGAGCTCTCCCGCGATCAGGGCATCGCGGTGACGGTCTACGTGGGCAAGCGCAAGGGCAGTGCCTCCTCCACCGACGCCGGGGAGGCGTCGATCCGTGCGGTGGTGGAGAAGGCCCTGGCCATCGCTCGCCACACCGGCGAGGACCCCGCATCGGGGCTGGCCGATGCCGAGCTGATGGCGCGTGAGCTGCCCGACCTCGACGTCCACCACCCCTGGGCACTCTCCACCGAGGAGGCCATCGAGCTGGCACTGGCCTGCGAGTCCGCCGGCCGTCGCCGCCCGGGCATCATGAGCTCCGACGGCGCCTCGCTCTCCAGCGGCGAGGGCGTGCGGGTCTATGCCAACAGCCACGGCTTTCTGGGCAGCCAGCGCGGCAGCCGCCACTCGCTCTCCTGCATGCTGATCGCCCAGGACGAGAGCGGCATGCAGCGCGACTACGACTACACCAGCGCCCGCCATCCCCGCGACCTGCTGGCACCCGAGCGGGTGGGCGAGAGCGCCGCCGAGCGCACCCTGCGTCGCCTGGGCGCCGGTCGCCCGGCGACGGGGCGAATGCCGGTGCTGTTCGATCCCACCCTGGCGTCGGGCCTGGTCGGCTCGCTGATGGGGGCCATCGCCGGCGGGGCCCTCTATCGCCAGGCCTCCTTCCTCTGCGACCGCCTCGGCGATGCGCTCTTCCCGGAGTGGTTCAGCCTTCAGGAGCGCCCCATGGAAATGGGCGCCATGGCCAGTTCGCCCTTCGACGGCGACGGCGTGCAGACCCGCGACAACGTCTTCATCGAGCAGGGGCGCCTGGCCAGCTACATGCTCTCCGCCTACAGCGCCCGGCGGCTGGGGATGCAGACCACCGGCAACGCCGGGGGCGCGCGCAACCTGCGCATCGAGGCGCCGCTGGCCTCGCGCGAGGAGCTGCTCTCGCGCATGGGGCGCGGGGTGCTGGTCACCGAGCTGATGGGGCAGGGGGTCAACGCCGTGACCGGGGACTACTCCCGGGGGGCGGCGGGCTTCTGGGTGGAGAATGGCCAGATCCGGCACCCGGTGGAGGAGTTCACCATCGCCGGCAATCTGGAGGCGATGTTCAAGGGGCTGGCCGGCATCGGCAGCGACACCGATACCCGCGGCAGCATCCACACCGGCAGCTGGCTGATCGACGAGATGACCGTGGCGGGTAGTTGAGGGTCACTCATCCTCGTCGAAGCGGGCCTCGAACAGCGCCTCGATGGCGTCGAGGGCCGCCTCGGCGTCCTCGCCCTCGGCGGTCACCGTGAGCTCGGTGCCGCAAGGAGCGGCGAGCATCAGCAGCGACATGATGTTGGCGGCGTCGCCGCGCATGGGCCCGTTGGCCACGCTGATGGAGGCGGCGAAGGGCTGGCAGCACTGCACCAGCTTGGTGGCGGCGCGCGCATGCAGGCCGCGCTTGTTGCTCAGGGTCAGCTTGCGTTGCGGCACGCTCAACTTCCTTGATGAGGTGTGACGTCGGTCGCCGGATCCGGCAACGGGAGCAGGGTGTCATGGATGCCCAGCTCGCGATGGCGGAGCCGGACCAGGGGGTGGGAGGCGGCGAGGCTCGCGGCCAGGCGCTCCGCCAGGTAGACCGAGCGGTGCTGGCCGCCGGTGCAGCCGATGGCCACCGTGAGGTAGCTGCGGTGGCTGGCCAGGTAGGCGGGCAGCCAGCGCTCCACCCAGGCCTGGATATCGGCGCGCATCGCCTCCACCAGGGGGTAGGTCTCGAGGAACTCGATGACCGGCGCGTCGCGGCCGGTGCTGGCGCGCAGCTGCGGGTCCCAGTAGGGGTTGGGCAGGCAGCGCGCATCGAACACCAGGTCGGCGTCCAGCGGCACGCCGCGCTTGAAGCCGAAGGACTCGAAGGTGAGGGTGAGCTGGTCGGGCTGGTGGAGTGCCACCTGGTCGGCGATACGGCGCCTCAGTTCGTGGACCGATAGCCGTGAGGTATCGATGACCAGGTCGGCCAGGTCGCGGATCTCGGCGAGGGCCAGCTCCTCGGAATCGATCGCCTCGGCCAGGGTCATCTGGCTGTCCCGGGTCAGCGGATGGCGACGCCGGGTGGCAGAGTAGCGTTCGAGCAGGATGCGCGCATCGGCGGTGAGGTAGATCACCTGGCAGGCGATGCCCCGGGCCTGGAGCGCCTGCAGCTGGCCGGGAAAGCTCTGCAGGGCCTGGGGCAGGTTGCGGGCGTCGATGCTGACGGCGATGGAGGAGCGCGGCGACTCCGAACTGCCCAGCTCATCGACCAGCGAGCCGAGCAGCATGGCCGGGAGGTTGTCGATGGCGTAGTAGCCGAGATCCTCCAGGGCCTGCAGCGCGATCGATTTGCCCGAGCCGGAGCGGCCGCTGATGATCACGAGCTGCATGGGGGGATCTCCTGGTCGTCAATCTGGCTGGTCGGCCCGTGAGCGCTACCCCTGCCGTCGAATCGCCTCAACGAGCCGTTCGTGCAGTTCACGCTGGCTTTCACTGCGGCGCAGCCCGCTGCGAGTGTCGGCGTCGTTCATCACCCCGGCCACCTGGGCCAGCAGCGCCAGGTGAGCCTCATCGGCCTCCTCGGGGACCAGCAGCACGAACACCAGATCGACGGGTTCGCCGTCGATGGCATCGAAGTCCACCGGCTCAGCCAGCTTCAGGAAGCCGGCGATGGGGGCCTTGCAGTGGGGGCTTCTGGCGTGAGGGATGGCCACCCCGTTGCCGATGCCGGTGCTGCCCAGGCGTTCGCGTCCGATCAGCCGGCTGAACACCTCCTGGCTGTCGAGGCTCGGCGTATTCTGGGCGATGAAGGTGCTGAAGAACTCCAGCACCCGTTTCTTGCTGCCCCCGGGCACGCCGAACAGGGTGCGCTCCGGGGGCAGGATGGCTTCCAGTGTCATGATGGGCTCAACGAGCGCCGGCGCCCTGGGCGCGGGCCTGGGCCTTCTCCTTGTGCTTGACCAGCTGGCGATCCAGCTTGTCGGCCAGAGCGTCGATGGCGGCGTACATGTCAGTGTCCTGGGCTTCGGCATGCAGGTCGGCGCCGGCGACATGCAGGGTGCAGGCGGCGTGCTGGCGCTCCTTCTCCACGGACAGGGTCACCTGCACGTTGGTGATGTTGTCGTAATGGCGCTCCACGCGAGCCAGTTTCTCGTTCACATAGCCACGCAGGGCATCGGTCAGTTCCACATGATGGCCGGTGATATTGACTTGCATGACACGCTCCTTGCTCGTCGTTAGTGGTGATTCGATTGTAACCCTTTTTCCTGCCTTGCATACCCCCCGTGACGGAGACGCCGCGCGCCGCGGTGATGCAGGTCATCGCGACCTTCGCTCGTGCCCGGGAGACGCTGCCCGGATCGTGCGGATGGGGCATGCTGGGGAGTGGGGTTCAGCGCAGCCGCTTGCGCTCGCTGGAGGAGGGGATGCCCATGGCTTCGCGGTACTTGGCGACCGTCCGCCTGGCCACCTGGATGCCGGCCTCCTCGAGCAGGGTCACCAGCTTGCTGTCGGAGAGCGGCTTGCGCGGCGGCTCCTCCTGGATCAGCTTGCGGATCCGTGCGCGGATGGCGGTGCTGGAGTGGGCGTCGCCCTCGCCGTTGCCGCCCACCTGGCTGGAGAAGAAGAACTTCAGCTCGAACACCCCCCGGGGAGTGTGGATGTATTTCTGGGTGGTGACCCGGGAGATGGTCGATTCGTGCATCTCCACGGCCTGGGCGATGTCGGCCAGGATCAGCGGCTTCATCGCCTCCTCGCCCTGCTCCAGGAAGTCGAGCTGGCGGGCCATGATCTCGCGGCCCACCCGCAGCAGGGTGTCATTGCGGCTGGAGAGGCTCTTCATCAGCCAGCGCGCCTCCTGCAGGTGGTCCTTGAGGAACTGGTTGTCCTGGCTCTTGTCGGCGCGGCGGATCAGCGCCGCGTAGTCGGGCTGGATGCGCAGCCGGGGCAGCGCCTCCTGGTTGAGCTCCACGTGCCAGCCGCGGCTGTCCTGGCGTGCCACCAGGTCGGGGATCACGTAGTCGTTCTCGAGGCTGGAGTAAGCGCTTCCGGGGCGCGGGTCCAGGGAGCGGACCAGGGCGATGGCCGTTTCCAGGGCGTCGTCGTCGAGGCCGAGGCGGCGCTTGAGCAGGCGACGGTCGTCGCCGGCCAGGGCCTCGAGGAACTGGCGCACCAGGCGGCGCGCCTGGGGCAGCAACGGGGTGTCGTCGGGCAGGGCGGCGAGTTGCAGCATTAGGCACTCGCGCAGGTCCCGGGCGAAGACGCCGGTGGGTTCGAACTGTTGCAGGCGCAGCAGCACCTGCTCCACCTCGGCGCTGCGCAGGCCGCCGAGCCCCTGGGACTTGAGGCCGTCGCGGATCTCGTCGAGGGGTTGCGCCAGGTAGCCCGCACTGTCCACGGCATCGATCAGACTCTCGGCGATCTGCTTCTCGCGGGGGTCGAGGTCGGTCATCGCCAGCTGCCAGGCCAAGTGTCCCTGCAGGCTCTGGGCGCTGGCCTCGCGTTCGAAGTCGGGGCC
This sequence comes from Halomonas sp. A11-A, assembly GCF_003182195.1. Taxonomy (GTDB): domain Bacteria; phylum Pseudomonadota; class Gammaproteobacteria; order Pseudomonadales; family Halomonadaceae; genus Halomonas; species Halomonas alkalicola. The sequence goes on along the minus strand of NZ_QGTM01000001.1, from coordinate 217,526 downwards.
CTCGCTGCCGGCCGGCATCGACAGATCCTGGTAGGTGTCCGACCAGTCGCTGTCGGTGCTGAGTTCGTCGGGAATTTCGCTGGCCCAGTCGTCCTCGGGAGGCTCGCTCACCGACTGCTCGCCGAAGCCCTCGTCTAGCTCCAGCATGGGGTTGGACTCCAGCGCCTGCTGGATCTCCTGGCGCAGGTCGAGGGTGGAGAGCTGCAGCAGGGCAATCGCCTGCTGCAACTGGGGCGTCATGGTCAGCTGCGTGCCGACGCGGAGCTGAAGGGAGGCTTTCATGGCCATCGTGATCGTCTGCCCTCTTGTGCCGGGAAGTGGCCGGAAGGCCTCACCCTAGCGCGGGCGACGCGGGCATGCAAGCGCTTGTTAAGCAACTTCTGTGCCACCCGCAATCGGTATGCCGTCATCTAATAACGACAGGCATATCAGGGGATTGTGGTCAGAGCCGGAAGTCCTCGCCCAGGTAGACCTCGCGCACCCGCTGGTTGGCGAGGATCGCCTCGGCGTTGCCCTCGGCGATGATCTTGCCGTCACCGACGATGTAGGCGGTGTCGCAGATATCCAGAGTCTCGCGCACGTTGTGGTCGGTGATCAGCACGCCGATGCCGCGGGCCTTGAGCTGGCGGATGACCCCCTTGATCTCGCCCACCGAAATGGGGTCGACGCCGGCGAAGGGCTCGTCGAGCAGGATGAAGGCGGGCTCTGTGGCCAGGGCACGGGCGATCTCCACACGCCGTCGCTCGCCGCCGGAGAGGCTCATGCCGAGGTTGTCGCGGATATGGGTCACGTGAAACTCCTCGAGCAGCTGCTCGAGGCGGGCGCGGCGCCCCTCACGGTCGAGATCCTTGCGGGTCTCGAGGATCGCCATGATGTTGTCGGCCACCGACAGCTTGCGGAAGATCGACGCCTCCTGGGGCAGGTAGCCGATGCCGGCCCGGGCGCGCTGGTGCATGGCGGCCTGGGACAGGTCCAGGTCGTCGATGGCCACCTCGCCGGCGTCGGCGCGCACCAGCCCCACGATCATGTAGAAGGAGGTGGTCTTGCCGGCGCCGTTGGGGCCGAGCAGGCCGACGATGCTGCCCTGGCGGATGGCCAGGCTGATGTCCTGGACCACGCGGCGACGCTTGTAGCTCTTGGCCAGGTGGCGGGCATGGAGGGTCTTCATGGGCGGCCTTACTGCTCGGGCTGTAGGGTCATGCGGATGCGCTGGCGTCCTTCGACACCCTCGCCCTCGCTGCGGGCCTGGACCACGCGGCGGTCGAGGAAGTACTCCAGATAGCCGCCGTCGAAGGTATCGCCGCCCTGGTGCAGCTCGGCGCGGTCGATCAGCTCCATACGCCGCTCGGCCACGTGGTAGATGATGGTGCGGCCCCACCCGCGCACCATGGGCTCTGAGGGGTCGGGCTGCTGCTCCAGATAGGCGCGCTCGCCGGTGGCGATGGCGCGGGAGAGCTGGCCCTGGGCGTTGCGCTGGATCTCCACCCGATCGCCGGTCAGGCGCATGCTGCCCTGGCGGATATCCACCTCGCCGGTATAGACCGCGGTGCCGGCGCGGTCGTCCAGGTCGAGCCGGTCGGCCTCCACCTCGATGGGGGCCTCGGCATCGCGGCCCTGGGCCAGGGTCGGCGCGGCGACCAGCGGCAGCAGCAGGCAGAGCAGCAGGGCGGAGGTTCGCTTCATGGCTGGGGGTCCTCTCGGGTCTCGGGCGGATGGTGGCCGCGCACATTGTCGGTCAGTCGGGCGCGGTTGTCATGGAGCCAGGCGTCGAAGCGCTCGCCGCTCATGCGCTGGGGGGGCTGCTGGAGCAGGGCCGGGGTGTCGCTCCAGGCGTGACCGCTCTCGGCGTCGTAGTGGAGCACCTCGGTGTCGAGCTGCCAGCGCTCCTCGGGGGCGTGGAGCCTGGCGCTGCCGGAGAGGGTGAGCGGGTTGCCGCCGGGACCCAGCACGCCGCTGTCGGCCTCGGCCAGCCATACCCGGCCGGCGTTGTCGTAGAGCCGGGCGTCGGGAGTCTCGAGGCGGGTGACGTCGTCGTGGGGCGTGTGCACCAGGCGTGGCGTCTCGATGCGCTGATGGGCGCGCCCCTCGCCGTCGAAGCGGGTCAGTCGTGCCCCCTCCAGGTAGAAGTCCGGCTCGCCGGCTTCGTCCCGGGGGACCGCGCCGGGCTCCCTGACGCTGCGCGAGTCGAGCAGCACCAGCATGCCACCCAGCGCCAGCAGCAGCAGGAAGAGCCAGACCCGAAACGACGGCCGCGGCAGGGCCATGGGCTCAGCCGGCCCCGTGCAGGTAGGTGTCGATCACGGCGTCCCAGTGGCCCTGGGCCTTGAGCAGGGTGTCGGCGATCTCGCGGGCGGCGCCCTGGCCGCCGCCCTTCACGGTGACCCAGTCGGCGTGCTTCTGGATGTACTCCGGGGCGTTCGGCACGCTGATGCCCACGCCGGCGCGGCGAATGGCGCCCACGTCTGGCATGTCGTCGCCGCAGTAGGCGACCTGGTCGAATTCGAGGCCTAGGCGGGCGCAGAGGTCGCGCAGCACCGGCAGCTTCTTCTCCACCCCCTGGAAGACGTGCGGGATGCCCAGCGCCGCAGCGCGGCGGCTCACCGTCGGGGAGTCGCGGCCGGTGATCAGCGCCACCTCGATGCCGGCACGCTTGAGCAGCTTGAGGCCGTGGCCATCCTGCACATTGAACGCCTTGATCTCGATGCCGTCGGCCTGGAAGTAGAGCTGACCGTCGGTGAGCACGCCATCGACGTCCAGGGCCAGCAGGCGGATGCGGCGCAGGCGGTCCACCAGGCGGGGGTCTTGCAGCGGGAGGGTGTGGGGCATGGGAGCTCCGGTTCGGGGGGTGAGGGTCAGATCACGCCGCTGGCGAGCAGGTCGTGCATGTGCAGGGCGCCGACCGGCCGGTCGTTGTCGTCGACCACCGCCAGGGCGGAGATGCGGTGGTCCTCCATCAGCTTCACCGCTTCGGCGGCCAGCATCTCCGGTGCCACTCGCTTGCCGGGTCGAGTCATCACCGTGTCGACGGTCAGGCCGGAGAGGTCGCTGTGCTGGTCCAGGGTGCGGCGCAGGTCGCCGTCGGTGTAGACCCCGGCCAGCCGGCCCTGGTCGTCCACCACGCAGGTGAAGCCGAGCCCCTGGCGGGTGATCTCCAGCAGGGCGTCGCGTAGCGGGCTGCCCAGCGGCACGATGGGCAACCGGGGACCGTCGTGCATCAGGTCGGCCACGCGCAGCAGCAGCCGCTTGCCGAGGCTGCCGCCGGGGTGGGAGAGGGCGAACTCCTCCGCGGTGAAGCCGCGAGACTCCAGCAGCGCCACCGCCAGGGCATCGCCCAGCGCCAGGGCGGCGGTGGTGGAGGCGGTGGGCGCCAGGTCCAGCGGGCAGGCCTCGCGTTCCACGCCGGCGTCGAGGTGGGCCTCGGCGTGGCGGGCCAGGGTCGAGGCGGGGCGGCCGGTCATGCTGACCAGGGGCACTCCCATGCGCTTGAGCAGCGGCAGCAGGGCGGTCACCTCGGCGGTCTCGCCGGAGTTGGAGAGCGCCAGCACCACGTCCCCCGGGGTGATCATGCCGAGGTCCCCGTGGCTGGCCTCGCCGGGGTGCACGAAGAAGGCCGGGGTGCCGGTACTGGCCAGGGTAGCGGCGATCTTGCCGGCGATATGGCCGGACTTGCCCATGCCGGTGACCACCACCCGGCCGCGGCAGGCGAGAATCAGCTGGCAGGCGCGGTCGAAGTCGGCGTCGAGGCGGGCGATGAGCGCGCCGATGGCCTGCTGCTCGAGGCGCAGGGTGCGCCGGGCGCTGTCGCGCAGCGGCGAGGCGTGTGGGGCCTGGGGAGTCTGTTGGGTCATGGCGATGATTGTTGCCTGTTGCACGGGTTCACTCAAGGGGCAGCGGCGAGGCCCAGCAGCACGACGATCAGCGGTACCAGCATGCGGTGTCCTTGGCGGAGAAGCGGGAAGGGCGCATTAAACGCGCTGGCCTCGGGGAGTGCAAGGCGTCGGGGGAGGGGAGAAGAGCGTGTCGCTGGCGCAGGCCCGGGGAGTTAGGATACGATGTTCGATAATTATCCCCAGGGTTCCGGAAGAGTTGACGAGCCGATGAGTGACACTCCCTTCGTGGTGGTGGAGGGTCTGCATTTCTCGCGGGGTGACAAGGAGATCTTCCGCGGCGTCGATCTCGTCATCCCGCGGGGCAGGATTACCGCCATCATGGGTCCCAGCGGCACCGGCAAGACCACGCTGCTCAAGCTGATCGGCGGCCAGCTGGTCCCCGATGCCGGCCGCGTGCTGATCGACGGCGAAGACGTGCATCGCCAGTCGCGCCGGGCGCTGTTCGCCATGCGCCGGCGCATGGGCATGCTGTTCCAGAGCGGGGCGCTCTTCTCGGACCTCAGCGTGTTCGAGAACGTCGCCTTCCCGCTGCGCGTTCACACCGATCTGCCCCAGGCGATGATTCGCGACCTGGTGCTGATGAAGCTCGAGGCGGTGGGGCTGCGCGGCGCCCGCGACCTGATGCCGGCGGAGCTCTCCGGCGGCATGGCACGCCGGGTGGCGCTGGCCCGAGCGATGGCCCTGGACCCCGAGCTGATCCTCTACGACGAGCCATTCGTCGGCCAGGACCCCATCTCCATGGGCGTGCTGGTGCAGCTGATCAAGCGCCTCAACGAGGCGCTGGGGCTCACCTCCATCGTGGTCTCCCACGATATCAAGGAGACGCTGACCATCGCCGACTACGTCTATGTGATCGCCGACGGCCAGGTGATGGCCCACGGCACCCCCGAGGGGCTCGACGTGGACCAGGACCCCCGGGTGAGCCAGTTCGTGCATGGCGAGCCCGACGGCCCGGTGCCTTTCCACTATCCGGCGGTGGACTTCTTTACCGATATCCTCAATGCGGGAGGGCGGCGATGATCGGGCGGATCACCAGCCTCGGCCGGCGCGGCTGCGAGCTTCTCGAGTCGCTGGGCCGGGCCGGCATCTTCGTGGCCCAGTCGGCGGTGGGCGTGCCCAGCCGGGAGGGCTGGCACCTGTGGCTGCGCCAGATGCACTTCGTGGGGGTGCTGTCGCTGGCCATCGTGCTGGTCTCGGGGCTCTTCATCGGCATGGTGCTGGCGCTGCAGGGCTACACCATCCTGGTGGACTTCGGCGCCGAACAGGCGCTGGGCCAGATGGTGGCGCTGTCGCTGCTGCGCGAGCTGGCGCCGGTGGTGGCCGCGCTGCTGTTCGCCGGCCGCGCCGGCTCGGCGCTGACCGCCGAGATCGGCCTGATGAAGGCCACCGAGCAGCTCACCAGCATGGAGATGATCGGCGTCGACCCGCTGCGCCGGGTGGTGGCCCCGCGGCTGTGGGCGGGGTTCGTGGCCCTGCCGCTGCTCACCATCGGCTTCAGCGTGGTGGGGATCTACGGCGGCTACCTGGTGGGCGTGGAGTGGCTCGGCGTCTTCGAGGGCTCCTACTGGGGCAACATGCAGTCCAGCGTCGAGTTCATCGGTGACGTGGGCAACGGCATGGTCAAGAGCCTGGTGTTCGCGGTGGTGGTGACCTGGATCGCGGTGTTCCAGGGCTACGACCTGGTGCCCACCTCGGAGGGAATCTCCCGGGCCACCACCCGTACCGTGGTCTACTCCTCACTGGCCGTGCTCGGCCTCGATTTCGTGCTGACCGCGGTGATGTTCGGTGGCCTCTCCTGAGCGGATGCCCGACAGGAAGAGACGCCCCGCAAGCCTGATGTTCGGAGAGAAACGATGAAGCGCAGCAAGATGATGGAGCTGGGGGTGGGGCTGTTCATGCTCGCCGGCATCCTCGGCCTGGTATTCCTCGGCCTGCGGGTCAGCGGCCTGACCTTCCAGGCGCCCGGCGATACCTTCCGCCTGGAGGCCAACTTCGCCAATATCGGCGGCCTCAAGCCGCGGGCGCGGGTCACCATGGCCGGTGTCACCGTAGGAAGGGTCTCGGCCATCGAGCTCGACACCGACTGGTACGATGCCCGGGTGATTCTCGAGCTCAACGGCGACCTGGAGGACAGGCTCTCCCGGGATACCACCGCGGCGATCCTCACCGCGGGGCTGCTCGGCGAGCAGTACATCGGGCTCAGCGTGGGCGGCGACCCCGAGACCCTCTCCGACGGCGACACCATTCGCGACACCCAGTCGGCCGTGGTGCTGGAAGAACTCATCCAGCAGTTCCTGTCCAACATGATGAGCGACTGACCTGAGCGGTACCGCTTTGTGCCCCCTTCAAGGAGAGTTTCTGCATGAGCCGTCTTTTTCTTCCCGTGCGTGCCCTGCTGGCCGGCCTGGCGCTGGCCCTGTTCGCCCTGCCGGCCAGCGCCGCCCCCGAGCGCTCCCCCGAGCAGGTGATCCGTGAAAGCGTCGAGACGCTCACCGCCGAGATCGAGGGGCGTCGCGACTACTTCGCCGACAACCTCGACGAGCTCAAGGCGCTGGTCGACGAGAGCCTGGATGACATCGCCGACTTCCGCTATATCGGGGCCAGCGTGATGGGGCGCTACTTCCAGAATGCCACGCCCCAGCAGCGCGCGCGGTTTGCCGATACCTTCCGCCAGACCCTGATCGACACCTACACCAAGGGCCTGGTCACCTTCGACTATCGCGAGCTGCGGGTGCTGAACAGCCAGCGCCCCCAGCGCCACGAGGACCAGGCCAGCGTCGACATGGAGGTGGTCGCGACCAATGGCCAGGTCTACCCGGTCAGCTATTCGCTGCGCCTCTCCGGCGACGAGTGGCGGGTGGTCAACGTGATCGTCAACGGCATCAACCTGGGGCTCACCTTCCGCAACCAGTTCGACCAGGCCATGCGCGAACAGGGCCGCGACTATGACGCCGTGATCAACAACTGGGCGCCGGAGCTGGCCGTCGAGGAGCTCGAGGAGGGCGGCAGCGCATGACCCGGCTGCTCGAGGGCGCGGACGTCTGCCTGGAGGCCGACGGCAGCGCGCTCAAGGTCGAGGGGCGGGTGGGCTTCGAGGCCGCCGCGGCCCTGGCCGAGGCGGGGCGCGGCTGGCTCGCCAGCCAGCCCGCCGGTACCCGGGTCAGCTTCGACCTCACCGGCGTGGCCGACGTCAGCAGTGCGGCGCTCAGCGTGCTGCTGGAGTGGGCCCGGGCCGCGCGCACCGCCGGCCTCAAGCTGCAGGCGGTGCGCCTTTCGCCGGCCCTGCGCCGGCTCACCGACCTCGCCGGACTGGAGCGCCTGCTCCCGGTGGAGAGCGACGCTGCCTGAGGCGATGGCCTGCCGAGATCGCCAAGCGACGCGCTTTTCATTACCATGGGCCATCCCCGTTTCGTGCCATCGGCCGCGCCGCGCCCGGTGGCCTTCCCGTTTAATAGACAGGAGTGCCGCACCATGCACCCCAGCGACGTCAAGGCGCTGCTCGATGCGCGCATCGAAGGCTGCGAGTTCCATATTCAGGGCGAAGGCTGCAACTTCCAGGTGGTGGCCGTGGGCGAGGTCTTCTCGGGCCTGTCGCCGGTCAAGCGCCAGCAGCTCATCTACGGGGCGCTGGCCGACGAGATCGCCTCCGGCGCCCTGCACGCGGTGAGCATCAAGACCTATACCCCGGCGCAGTGGGAAAGCGCGCCGGAAAACGCCGGTGCCTGAGATCGAGCCCCCATGGACAAGTTGATCATCACCGGCAACGGGCCGGTCGACGGCGAGGTATGGGCCAGCGGCGCCAAGAACGCTGCCCTGCCGATCCTGTGCGCCACCCTGCTTGCCGAGGAGCCGGTGACCATCGGCAACCTGCCGCACCTGCAGGACATCACCACCACCCTGGAGCTGCTCGGCCACCTCGGCGTCGAGCCGGTGATGGGCGAGAAGATGACCATTCAGCTCGACGGCGCCCAGGTGAAGCACTGCGATGCGCCCTATGAGCTGGTCAAGAAGATGCGCGCCTCCATCCTGGTGCTGGGGCCGCTGCTGGCCCACTTCGGCCACGCCGACGTCTCCCTGCCAGGCGGCTGCGCCATCGGCTCGCGCCCGGTGGACCTCCACCTGCGTGGCCTCGAGGCCATGGGCGCCGAGATCCGCGTCGAGGGCGGCTACATTCGCGCCCGGGTCGATGGTCGCCTCAAGGGCGCCACCATCTTCTTCGATACCGTGACCGTGACCGGCACCGAGAACCTGCTGATGGCCGCCACCCTGGCCGACGGCACCACGGTGCTCGAGAATGCCGCGCGGGAGCCGGAGGTGGTCGATCTGGCCGAGTGCCTGATCAAGATGGGGGCGAGGATCCGCGGCCACGGCAGCGACACCATCGTCATCGAGGGCGTCGAGCGCCTGCACGGCGCCTACCACGACGTGATGCCCGACCGCATCGAGACCGGCACCTTCCTGGTGGCCGCCGCACTCTCCCGGGGGCGCGTCAAGGTGCGCCGCACCCGCGCCGATATCCTCGAGGCGGTGCTCGCCAAGCTCGAGGAGGCCGGCGCCGAGATCACCACCGGCGACGACTGGATCGCGCTGGACATGCACGGCAAGCGCCCGCGGCCGGTGAACATCCGCACCGCCCCCTATCCGGCCTTTCCCACCGACATGCAGGCGCAGTTCGTGGCCATGAATGCGGTGGCCGATGGGACCTCCCGGGTGGTGGAGACCATCTTCGAGAACCGCTTCATGCACGTCCAGGAGCTCAACCGCATGGGCGCCAGGATCGCCCTGGAAGGCAATACCGCGGTGATCGAGGGGGTCGAGCGCCTCTCCGGCGCCCCGGTGATGGCCACCGACCTGCGCGCCTCGGCGTCGCTGGTGATCGCGGCGATGATGGCCGAGGGCGAGACCCTGGTCGACCGCATCTACCATATCGACCGCGGCTACGAGTGCATCGAGGAGAAGCTGCAGCTGCTGGGTGCGCAGATTCGTCGCGTGCCGGGCTAAGGACGACCAAGGCAAGAGCATGAGCAAACAACTGATCCTGGCCCTCTCGAAGGGCCGCATACTCGACGAGACCCTGCCGCTGCTGGCCGATGCCGGCATCACCCCGGCCGAGGACCTGGGCAGGAGCCGCAAGCTGCTGTTCGACACCAACCTGCCCGACGTCAAGCTGGTGGTGATCCGCGCCACCGACGTGCCCACTTATGTGCAGCTGGGCGCCGCCGACCTGGGGGTCGCCGGCAAGGATGTGCTGCTCGAGCACGGCGCCGAGGGGCTCTACGAGCCGCTGGACCTGGAGATCGCCCGCTGCAAGCTGATGACCGCCGGGATCGTCGGGGCCGAGCCGGCCCGCGCCAGGCGCCGGGTGGCCACCAAGTTCGTCGGGGTGGCGCGCCGCTGGTACGCCGAGCAGGGCATCCAGGCCGAGGTGATCAAGCTCTATGGCGCCATGGAGCTGGCCCCGCTGATGAACCTGGCCGACGAGATCGTCGACATCGTCGACACCGGCAACACCCTGCGGGCCAACGGCATGGAGCCCCGCGAGCTGATCGCGCAGGTCTCCACCCGGTTGGTGGTCAACAAGGCCGCCATGACCATGAAGCACGCGCGCATCAAGCCGCTGCTGGAGCGCCTCGGCCAGGCCGTGGCCGCGCGCCGGGAAACCCTGGCCTGAACCGGCGGGGTTGGAGGAATGATAGCCATGGCGTCTCGACGCCATAGCTCAAGCCCCCTTGCCCCCTGGCCCCCGGGCCCGAACAATAGAGTCCTCCCCGATTGATGACGGAAGCTGCCATGACCGAGACAACCGCCCCCTCCGGCATCGCCCGGCTTGCCACTGCCGAGGCGAGCTTCGAAGACCGCCTGTCGACCCTGCTGGCCTGGGAGGGGGTCTCCGACGCCGCGGTGCAGCACCGCGTCGACGAGATCATCGCGGCGGTGAAGGCCCGCGGTGACGAGGCCCTGGTGGAGGCCAGCAACCGCTTCGATCGCCTCTCGGCGACCGGCATGGCGGAGCTGACCCTGTCCGCCGAACGGCTGCGCCAGGCCTATGACGGCCTGCCCGCCGAGCAGCGCGAGGCGCTGGCCCAGGCCGCCGAGCGCATCCGCGTCTACCACGAGCGTCAGAAGCCCGAGTCCTGGCACTACACCGAGGCCGACGGCAGCGTGCTGGGCCAGCAGGTGATGCCGCTGGACCGCGCCGGCATCTACGTGCCGGGGGGCAAGGCGGCCTATCCCTCCTCGGTGCTGATGAACGCCATTCCCGCCCACGTGGCCGGGGTGCGCGAGATCATTATGGTGGTGCCGACCCCGGACGGCGTGCTCAACGAGCTGGTGCTGGCCGCCGCCCACCTGGCCGGCGTCGACCGGGTCTTCACCGTGGGCGGTGCCCAGGCGGTGGCGGCGCTGGCCTACGGCACCGAGACAGTGCCGCGGGTCGACAAGATCGTCGGGCCCGGCAACATCTACGTGGCCACGGCCAAGCGCGCGGTGTTCGGCCAGGTGGGGATCGACATGATCGCCGGCCCCTCGGAGATCCTGGTGGTCTCCGACGGTGGCACCGACCCGGAGTGGCTGGCCATGGACCTCTTCTCCCAGGCGGAGCACGACGAGGATGCCCAGTCGATCCTGGTGAGCTGGGACGCCGAGCACCTCGACGCCGTGGCGGCCGCCATCGATCGGCTGCTGCCGACCCTGGAGCGCGAGGAGATCGTGCGCGCGTCGCTCTCCCGTCGCGGCGCCCTGATCCGGTGCGCCAGCCGCGAGGAGGCGGTGGCGCTGATCAACCGCATCGCCCCCGAGCACCTGGAGCTCTCGGTGGCCAACCCCGAGGGCTGGCTGCCGGAGATTCGCCACGCCGGGGCCATCTTCATGGGCCGCTATACCGCGGAGGCGCTCGGCGACTACTGCGCCGGCCCCAACCACGTGCTGCCCACCTCGGGCACCGCGCGCTTCTCCTCGCCGCTCGGGGTCTACGACTTCCAGAAGCGCTCCTCGATCATCCATTGCTCCGCCGAGGGAGCGTCCCGACTCGGCCGGGTGGCCTCCGTGCTGGCCCGCGGCGAGTCGCTGACCGCCCACGCGCGCAGCGCCGAGTACCGCATCAAGGAGTGAGCCCGAGCCGGTCGGACGGTTCGGTCGAGACGCAGGAGGCCCCGCCATGGCGGGGCCTCCTGCGTTGGTGCGGGGCGCGACAGGCTACTCCGGGCGGCGCAGCTCCGGTGCCGGGCGCTCGCCCACCTCCAGGGTGACCTGCAGCGTCTCGCCGCCGCGCACCACGGTGAGCGGCAGCGTCTCGCCGGGGGCCACCGCGGCGATGTCGGACATGGTGACCCGCGCATCGAGGATCGGGCGGTTGTCGATGGCCAGCAGCACATCGCCGGGCTGGAGGCCGGCCCGGTCGGCGGGGCCGTCCGGCACCACGCCGGCGATCACCACCCCGCGGGGCGCCTGCAGGCCGAAGGAGGCGGCCAGCTCCGGGTTGAGCTCCTGGGCCTCGACGCCGAGCCAGCCGCGAATCACCCGCCCCTGGGTGACCAGCTCCTCGAGGATGTTGGCGGCGAGGTTGGCGGGGATGGCGAAGCCGATGCCCTGGGAGCCGCCGGAGCGCGAGAAGATGGCGGTATTGATCCCCACCAGCGCCCCCTCGGCGTTGATCAGGGCGCCGCCGGAGTTGCCGGGGTTGATGGCGGCGTCGGTCTGGATGAAGTCCTCGTAGGCGTTGAGGCCCAGGTGGCTGCGTCCGGTGGCGCTGATGATGCCCATGGTGACGGTCTGGCCCACACCGAAGGGGTTGCCGATGGCCAGCGAGACATCGCCGATGGCCACCTCGGTGGAGTCGGCCAGCTCGATCACCGGCAGGGAGTCGAGGTCGATGCGCAGCACGGCCAGGTCGCTCTCCGGGTCGGTGCCGATCACCTCGGCCAGGGTCTCGCGGCCGTCGCGCAGCGCTACCTGGATCTGATCGGCCCCGCCGATCACGTGGTGGTTGGTCAGCACATAGCCCTCCTCGCTGACGATCACCCCGGAGCCGAGGCTCGACAGCATGCGCTGGCGGGCGGGCACGTCGTCGCCGAAGAACTGACGGAAGAAGGGGTCCGACATCAGCGGGTGCTGGTCGCGCTCCACCACCCGCGAGGAGTAGATGTTGACCACCGCCGGCGCCGCCTTCTCCACGGCGGCGGCGTAGCTTACCGGCCCCTGCTCGCGGGAGAGCGGGGCGGCCTGGCGCAGCTCCGGGGCGGGGCGCGGTTCGCTCTCCTGCGGTGCCTCGACCCGGGGGGAGACGCTCAATGGCGCCGGGGGCGGCTGGACCGTGGGTTGCGGCGGCGGTGTGGGGTCCGCCTGGCGTCCGCTCAGCTGCGGGAAGGTGTTGAGCAGCACCACGGCCAGCAGCACCCCGATGGTGATCGGCAGCAGGTAGGGCGTGAGCGAGCGCAGAAGGCGAGGCATGCGGGTCGGCGTCCTTGTGGCGGGCGGTCGCGGGGAGGGTGGCCCCGCCGGTACAATGGGGCAATTGTAACATTGTCACCCCGCAGACGTAGGGAGCTCTCCATGATGAATCGCGATGCGCTGGTGGCCGCCTGTGACCGGGAACTGGCGGCGGAACGCTTCAAGGACTACACGATCAACGGCCTCCAGGTCGAGGGCCGCGAGACGGTGCGCCGGGTGCTGAGCGGCGTTACCGCCTGCCAGGCGCTGCTCGACGAGGCGGTGGCCTGGCAAGCGGACCTGGTGCTGGTGCACCACGGCTTCTTCTGGAAGAACGAGCCGGTGGCGATCACCGGCATGAAGCGCCGGCGCATCCGCACCCTGCTGGCCCACGACATCAGCCTGCTGGCCTATCACCTGCCGCTGGATGCCCATGTCAGTCTGGGCAATAACGCCGAGCTGGCTCGCCGGCTGGCGTTCCGGGTGCAGGGCTGCGCCGACGGTGAGACGGGCGAGGGGCTGCTGTGGCTGGGCTCGCCGCCGACGGGGCTGGATGCCCGCGGCCTGGCCGCCCACGTGGGTCAGCGGCTCGAGCGCGAGCCGCTGCTGGTACAGGCGCCGGGCCAGGGCGAAATTCGCCGGGTGGCCTGGTGCACGGGGGGCGCCCAGGACATGATCACCGCGGCCTGGGAGGCGGGTGCCGACGCCTTCATCTCCGGCGAGATCTCCGAGCGCACCACCCACCTGGCCCGGGAGCTCGGCATCCACTACCTGGCGGCAGGGCACCATGCCACCGAGCGCTACGGGGTCCAGGCGCTGGGCGAGTGGCTGGCCGATGAGTTCGGTATCGAGCACCGCTTCGTGGATATCGACAACCCCGCCTGAGGCCGGGGCAGGACTACGGTTGACGGCGGCATCGCTCAAGGCTGTTCCGGCGATAGGCCTGCTAGGGGGCGCCATGAACCCCTCCCTGGGGGCTACCTAGACCATCCCTGGTCCACGGACCCCCTCTCCGGCCTATCCCCGGCGCCTTTCGCTGACAAGGCATCGGTGACTGTGATAGCCCCGGAGGCCGGGGCGGTGGGGGAGGAGGTCAGTAGCGGGGCGGTTGAGGCGCCTTGGCGTCCTCGTCGTCCTTGAGGCCGAGACCTTGTCGAGAGCTCTGAGAGTGTGCCGCGGCGGCCTCAGTAGCGGGGCGGTTGAGGCGCCTTGGCGTCCTCGTCGTCCTTGAGGCCGAAATCCTCCGACAGGGTGCCGCCGGTGCCATCGGCATAGTCCCGGGGAGTGGCCGGTTCCTCGCTGCCCTCGGCCGCGGGGGCGCTGGCGGGGGTGGCCTCCAGGCCGGCGCGCGGGGCGCCCTTGCCGCCCAGGCGGCTGGCGTCCTGGGCCAGGCGGCTGGCCAGCGCCTCGCCGTCGCGCTGCAGGGCGCTCACCAGGCGGGAGATCTCCCCCAGGTGATCGTCCACACCATCGCGCAGGGCCGCCAGTTCACGGTCGCGCTCGGCCAGGCGCCGGCGCAGCTTCTGCAGGCTGGCGGCGCTGGAGTTGAGCAGGTGGTAGCCCAGTGCGCCCAGCCCAATGCCGGCGAGCAGGCAGGCGATGGCCAGAATCCAGTTGATCTTGCTTGCGTCCACGTCTGTCTCCCTGCGGCGGTGGATCGGCCCGCCTCGGTGCGGGCCCGTCTGGGGCGAGGCCCCGGGCGCCCATTATAGGGCCGAGCCGCGGCGGCGGGTCAACGCGCCCCTCTGGCGGGGTCATGGCGGTGCGTGCCTCGGCCTCTATGCGTATAATGCGCAACCACCTACAGCCGAGATGGTCCGAACCCCGCATGAGTGCCACGCCGACCCCGCCCGAGTCCCGAGACGCTCGCCTGTCGCCCACCGAGCGCTATCGCGCCGACCTGAAGCGGGACGACTTCCAGTACGACCCCGCCCAGGAGCAGGCGGTCGCCCACCTGCAGCGTCTGCATGACGACCTGATGGCCGCTCCGCGGCGCCGGCCACGGGCCGTGCCTCCCCAGGGGAAGATCGCCTCGCGCATGGCCGGCCTGTTCGGCAAGCGCAGCCGTCAGGCGTCGGCGCCCGAGTCGGTGCTGCCCGAGGTCACGGGCCTTTATTTCTGGGGCGGGGTGGGGCGCGGCAAGACCTATCTGGTGGACGCCTTCTACGAGTCGCTGCCCTTCCCGGAGAAGATGCGCACCCACTTCCACCGCTTCATGCAGCGGGTCCACAACGAGCTGACCCACTACAAGGGCGAGAAGAACCCCCTGAAGCTGATCGCCGCCAAGTTCGCCAGCGAAGCGCGGGTGATCTGCTTCGACGAGTTCTTCGTCAAGGACATCACCGACGCGATGATCCTGGCCAACCTGCTCGAGGCGCTCTTCGAGCATGGCGTGGTGCTGGTGGCGACCTCCAATATCGTGCCCGACGACCTCTACAAGGACGGCCTGCAGCGAGCGCGTTTCCTGCCGGCCATCGAGCTGCTCAAGCGTCACTGCGAGGTGGTCAACGTCGACTCGGGCATCGACTACCGGCTGCGCGCCCTGGAGCGCGCCGAGATCTTCCATGCGCCGCTGGATGCCGCCGCGGAGAGCGAGCTTGCACGCAGCTTCCGGGAGATCGCCGGCCATGAGGGCGAAGCGGATGCCCCCATCGAGATCAACCATCGCGTGCTGCGTGCCCGGCGGCTGCACGATGACGTGGTGTGGTTCGAGTTCCGGGAGCTGTGCGATGGCCCGCGCAGCCAGAACGACTACATCGAGCTGGCTCGCGAGTTTCACACCGTGCTGGTCGCCAATGTCACCCGCATGAGCGGGGCGACGGATGACCAGGCGCGGCGCTTCATCAACATGGTCGACGAGTTCTACGACCGCGGGGTCAAGCTGCTGATGTCCGCCGAGGTGCCCGCCGAGCGGCTCTACGCCGATGGTCGCCTCGAGTTCGAATTCCAGCGCACGCTGTCGCGTCTGCAGGAGATGCAGTCCCACGAGTACCTGGCGCTGCCCCACAAGCCGTGATCGGCATTGCGCCCGGGGCATCGTCTCGTGTAGAATTCGCGCGCTCTACTCGTTGTCCCCGTCCCTGTTCGCCACGCGGCGAGCCCCGGCGGGTGGCAACCAAGAAGAATAGGGATGGTTCCATGCCGGAGAGCCGGCTGAGAACCCAATACACTTGAACTGGTGATAGCTCCATGAAGACGTTCACTGCTAAGCCGCAGACCGTCCAGCGCGACTGGTATGTCGTCGACGCCACGGACAAGACGCTCGGCCGCCTGGCCACCGAAATCGCTCGTCGCCTGCGTGGCAAGCACAAGCCGGAATTCACCCCGCACGTCGACACCGGCGATTACATCGTCGTCGTCAACGCCGAGAAGGTGAAGGTCACCGGCAACAAGGCCAAGGCCAAGACCTACTACCGTCATACTGGCTACCCCGGTGGCCTGCGCTCCATGACCTTCGACAAGCTGCTCGACCATGCGCCCGAGCGCATCATCGAAGGCGCCGTCAAGGGCATGCTGCCCAAGGGTCCGCTGGGCCGCGCCATGTATTCCAAGCTCAAGGTCTATGCCGGTGCCGAGCATCCGCACGCCGCCCAGCAGCCGCAAGAACTGAACATCTGAGGGAGTCTTCGCCATGACACAGCAGTATTACGGTACCGGGCGCCGCAAGACCTCTACCGCCCGTGTCTTCATGAAGCCGGGCACCGGCAAGATCACCGTCAACAGCCTTGAGCTGGACCAGTACTTCGGCCGCGTCACTGGCCGCATGGTGGTCCGCCAGCCGCTCGAGCTGACCGACACCCTGAACCAGTTCGACGTCTTCGTGACCGTCAAGGGCGGCGGCGGCTCCTCCCAGGCCGGTGCCATCCGTCACGGCATCACCCGTGCCCTGATGGAGTACAACGAGGAATTCCGCAGCCAGCTGCGTGAGGCCGGCTACGTGACCCGCGACGCCCGTCAGGTCGAGCGTAAGAAAGTGGGTCTGCGCAAGGCGCGTCGTCGCCCGCAGTTCTCCAAGCGTTAAGCGCCGATTATCGCGCCAGAGACGCTCACGCCCGAGTCTACGACTCGGGCGTTTTTGTTTTAGGATCAATGATTTGACGGGCGTGTTACACCTTCGTCAAGGGTCATTGTCCTTGTATGGTGAGCCGCATTTTCTTACTATAGTGCGCATTTGGTATCCGTGGTCGCGGGATGCTTTTCCGCCCGTGATGGATCAACGGGTAAGCTGATGGGAGAAACCTTGAAATGGCAGATAGCGGCGTAAACAAGGGTCGGCGCCGTTTCCTCGTAGGTGCCACCACCGTCGTGGGTGCGGTGGGTGCCGTCGGGGTAGCGGTCCCCTTTGTGGCTTCCTGGCAGCCCAGTGCCAGGGCGAGAGCGGCGGGTGCGCCGGTTCAGGCGGATATCTCCAAGCTTGAGCCGGGGCAGCGCATGACCGTCGAGTGGCGCGGTCGGCCGGTATGGATCATCAACCGCACGCCGGAGATGATCGAGCGCACCGAGAGCTTCGACGGCTCTCGCCTGTCCGATCCCGATTCGCAGGTGCCGCAGCAGCCCGCCTACATCAGTGGCCCGCTGCGCTCCATCCGCCCCGAGATTGGCGTGCTGATCGGCATCTGTACCCACCTGGGCTGCTCGCCGCTCTTCCGTCCCGAGCCCGATGCGGTCGACATGAGTGGCTGGCCGGGCGGTTTCTTCTGCCCCTGCCACGGCTCCTACTTCGACCTGGCGGGTCGCGTATTCCGCAACGTGCCGGCGCCTGCCAACCTGGAGGTGCCGCCGTATCGCTTCGAGACCGACGACATCATCATTGTCGGTGAAGACGAGGAGACTGCCTGATGGGTAACCCGAACAAGGCGAAGGCAGAAAAGGGCCTGATGCGCTGGGTCGATGATCGCTTCCCCGCCACCCAGATGGTTCAGGACCACCTGACCAAGTATTACGCGCCCAGGAACTTCAACTTCTGGTACTTCTTCGGCTCGCTGGCCCTGCTGGTGCTGGTCAACCAGATCCTCACCGGCGTCTGGCTGACCATGAGCTACAACCCCTCCGCCGAGGGCGCCTTCGCCTCGGTCGAGTACATCATGCGCGACGTGGAGTGGGGCTGGCTGATTCGCTACATGCACTCCACCGGTGCGTCGGCCTTCTTCGTGGTGATCTACCTGCACATGTTCCGCGGCCTGCTCTACGGCTCCTACAAGGCGCCCCGCGAGCTGGTGTGGATCTTCGGCATGGCCATCTACCTGCTGCTCATGGCCGAGGCCTTCATGGGCTACCTGCTGCCCTGGGGGCAGATGTCCTACTGGGGTGCCCAGGTCATCATCTCGCTGTTTGCCACCATCCCGTTCATCGGTCCCGACCTGGCCCAGTGGATTCGCGGTGACTTCCTGATCTCCGGTATCACCCTGAACCGCTTCTTTGCCCTGCACGTGGTGGCCCTGCCCATCGTGATCCTGGCGCTGGTGGTGCTGCACCTGATCGCCCTGCATGAGGTGGGTTCCAACAACCCGGACGGCATCGACATCAAGGAGAAGAAGGACGAGACCGGCAAGCCGCTGGACGGCATCCCCTTCCACCCCTACTACACGGTGAAGGACATCGTCGGCGTGGCCGTGTTCCTGTTCGTCTTCGCGGCGGTGATCTTCTACTTCCCCGAGGGCGGCGGCTACTTCCTCGAGCGTCCGAACTTCGAGCCCGCCAACCCGATGGTGACGCCGGACCATATCGCGCCGGTGTGGTACTTCACGCCCTTCTACGCGATCCTGCGTGCGATCACCTTCAATATTGGCCCGCTGCAGGCCGAGTTCCTCGGCGTGCTCTTCATGGGCGGTGCCATCGCGGTGCTCTTCGTGCTGCCCTGGCTCGATCGCAGCCCGGTGCGCTCCATGCGCTACAAGGGCTGGATGTCCAAGGTGATGCTGACCCTGTTCGCCATCAGCTTCGTGGTCCTGGGCGTCCTCGGCGCCATCCCGGCCACAGGGCTCCGCACTGCGGTGGCGCAGCTGTGCACCGCGATCTACTTCGCCTTCTTCCTGCTGATGCCGATCTACACCAGGCTGGAGAAGACCAAACCCGTTCCGGAGAGGGTGACTGGCTAATGAAAAAGCAACTCTTCGCACTGCTCTTCGCGCTGGTGCCGTTCGCGGCCATGGCGGCTCCGCTGCCGGACATGCCGCACTCGATGTCGCCGGACCTCAGCGACACGGCGTCCCTGCAGCGTGGCAAGCAGCTCTACGTCAACTACTGCATGGGCTGCCACTCTCTGGAGCACCATCGTTTCTCCCGCTCCGCTGCCGATCTGGGTATTCCCCAGGACCTGATCGAGGAGAATCTGATCTTCTCCAGCGAGCTGGTCTTCAACGACCAGATGCATGTTGCCATGCAGTCGGGTGACTCCGAGAACTGGTTCGGTGTGGCACCGCCCGATCTGACGCTGTTCAGTCGCCTGCGGGGAGCGGACTACATCTACTCCTATCTGCTGGGGTTCTATCGTGACCCGAGTCAGCCGCTCGGCGTCAACAACACCGTGCTCGAGGCGTCGGCCATGCCCAACGTGCTCGAGCCCCTGCAGGGCGTGCAGGAGATGGTGTGCAGCGAGAGCGACCGGCCGCTGCCGGGCGCCGAGCTGGACCCGCTGACCGGCAAGTACCAGTCCTGCGAGGTGCTGCAGATCACTCGCCCGGGCAGCATGGAGCCGGACGAGTTCGAGGAGGCCATGTACGACCTGACCAATTTCCTGGTCTACGTGGGCGAGCCTTCCAAGCTCCAGGCCCAGGCCCTGGCGCCCAAGGTGTTGATCTTCATCTTCATCTTCGGTGTCATCGCCTACCTGCTGAAGCGTGAGTACTGGCGCGATATCCACTGATCCACTGCGGTGGTGACGTTCGGGGGCGCATGGCCGAGGGTCATGCGCCCCCTGTGGTTTCTGCTGGCAGCCTGGGAGCACGGCCTCCCGCTGCCCGCTGTCGTGTTATCATTGCCGTTCGAACTGATGCGAGGATTCTTTCATGGGTGTAGTGGCCAAGCGGTCGTCGATGATCTTCTACTCGGGTGGTGCTGATCACCTCAGCCATCGCGTACGGATCGTGCTCGCCGAGAAGGGCGTGGCGGTGGACATCGTCGAGGTCACCGACGAGCAGCACCCCGAGGAGCTTGCCGACCTCAACCCCTACAACAGCGTGCCCACCCTGCTGGATCGCGAGCTGGTGCTCTACGAGTCCAAGGTGATGATGGAGTACCTGGACGAACGCTTCCCCCATCCGCCGCTGCTGCCGGTCTACCCGGTCGCCCGTGCCCAGAGCCGGCTGTGGATGTATCGCGTCGAGCGCGAGTGGTGCCCCCTGGTCGAGCAGATCGAGAAGGGGCCCAAGAAGGAGGCGGACAAGGCGCGCAAGGAGCTGCGCGAGAGCCTGATCGGCATCTCGCCGATCTTCGAGGACATGCCCTACTTCATGAGCGAGGAGTTCACCCTGGTGGACTGCTGCCTGGCGCCGCTGCTCTGGCGTCTCCCGGCACTCGGTATCGAGCTGCCCGAGAAGCAGGTCAAGCCGCTGCTCGGCTACATGGAGCGGGTCTTCGAGCGCGAGGGCTTCAAGGACTCGCTGAGCGAAATCGAGCGCGAGATGCGCAGCTGAATACACCGCCCCCGGCCCGGCCGGGGGCCGCAATCCGGAGGGCCTGACGATGTCATCCAGTCGCCCCGAGTCGAGTCGCCCCTATCTGGCCAGGGCCCTGTATCAGTGGCTGCTGGACAACGACCTGACCCCCTATATCGTGGTCGATGCGGAGCAGCCTGGCGTGGAAGTGCCGCGGCAGTTCGTCCAGAACGGGCAGATCGTGCTCAACCTCTCGCCCGGCGCGGTGCGGGACCTCTTCATGGAGAACGAGGCGCTGGGCTTCTCCGCTCGCTTCGGTGGCCAGCCGATGCGGGTGATGGTGCCCACTTCGGCCCTGGTGGCCATCTATGCCCGCGAGAACGGCGTGGGCATGGTATTCGGCCATGAGCCGGTGCTGGCCAGCGCCGAGGCGTCCGGCGAGGAGGGGCCGAGCCTGACCAGCGTGGAGGGCGACGGCGAAGCGCCCGGCGCTCCCCGGCGCGAGGGGGGTGAGCAGGGCAGTGGCGAGAAGGCCGGCGAGACGCCGCGCAAGCGCAAGCCCTCGCTGCGAGTGATCAAGTAGCGCCTCGCCGAGGTCTCGGCACGGTGCCAACAACGCGAAACGGCAGGCCAGTGGCCTGCCGTTTCGCGTTTGCGGCTCGCGCTTCTGGCCGGGAGGCCGCCCTCAGTCGGTGTAGTCGAACACCTTGACGATGCGCTGCATGCCGCCGACGTTGGAGACGGCGTCGACGATGCGGTCGCCTTCGGCGCGGCTGACGATACCCATCAGGTAGACGCTGGCATTTTCGGTGACCACGCGGATCCGCCCGGAGTCGATGTGCTCGTTGGCGGCGAGGCTGGTGCGGATGCGGGTGTTGAGCCAGGAGTCCGCGAGGCGCTGGCTGGCCGGGAGGTTGGCGGCCACGGAGAGCTCGTTGTGCACCTCGCGCACGTTGCGCACCTCGCGGGCGACCTCGCTGGCCTTCTCCTTGAGCTCCTGGCTCGGCACCTGGCCGGTGAGCAGCACCACGCCGTTGTAGGCGTCGACGTTGATGCGGGCGTCGCCCAGGCGGGCATCGGTGCGGCGCAGGTTGTGGCTGATCTTAGTCTCGATGTTCTGATCTTCAATCTGGGTGCCGATGGTGCGCTTGCCGTAGTTCTCGTCGATGGTGCCCTGGTGGGTGAGGCCGGTGACGGTGGTGCAGCCGGCGACGCCCAGGGCGGTGGCCAGCAGCAGGGAGGTGAGCAGGGGCTTGCGGGTCATGGGCTTTACTCGCTTGTACCGAAGAGTTGTTCGTCGATCAGGTCGCAGAGGCAGTGGATCACCAGCAGGTGCACCTCCTGGATGCGGGCCGTGGAGGTGGCCGGGACGCGGATCTCGCAGTCGTCCTGACCGAGCAGCGAGGCCATGTTGCCGCCGTCCCGACCGGTGAGTGCCACCACCGTCATGTCGCGGTCGTGGGCGGCCTGGATGGCCTGGATGACGTTGGCCGAGTTGCCGCTGGTGGAGATCGCCAGCAGGATGTCGCCGGGCTGGCCCAGGGCGCGGATCTGCTTGGAGAACACCTCGTTGTAGCTGTAGTCGTTGGCGATGGAGGTCAGCGTCGAGGTGTCGGTGGTCAGTGCCAGGGCCGGCAGGCTGGGACGCTCGCGCTCGAAGCGGTTGAGCAGCTCGGAGGAGAAATGCTGGCTGTCCCCGGCGCTGCCGCCGTTGCCGCAGGCCAGGATCTTGCCCTCGTTGACCAGACACTGGACCATCATCTGGCTGGCCACCTCGATGAAGGGCGGCAGGACCTCGCTGGCGTAGGTCTTGGTGTCGATGCTGGCGTTGAAATGGCCGAGAATGCGCTGCTGGAAATCCATGTGGCGTCCGGGTCCTTTGGCAGTGTGACATGACCGGTCAGTACGCCTCGAAGGCGTTGGCGACCCAGTCGTACTCGAGGTGAGGCGGCAGGCCGGTGACGGCCAGCACATCGAAGCGGCAGGGACATGATAGCCGGTTGCGATGGAGATAAAAACGCGCGGCCTGGACCAGGCGACGCTGCTTGGCGGGGGTGACGGTCTCCAGCGGATGGCCGTGGCGGCTGTCGGCCCGGTGGCGCACCTCGACGAAGACCAGCGTCTCGCCGTCGCGCATCACCAGATCGAGCTCGCCGCCCTTGGCGTGCTGGTTCACTGCCACCAGCGCGAGGCCGCGTGCGGCGAGCCAGGCCGCGGCGAGGCGTTCGATGGCCTCGCCGCGGGCGCGGGCGTCACGGGGCCCGGTCATCGCCGAAGAATCCCGGGATCAGCACCGGCTGGGGAACGCCGTTGACGAAGCGCGCCCAGGGCAGCTGGCGCTCGATGCGACCATCGCTGCCCGGGCGCAGGGTGCCGGTGGCGCCCTGCAGCTCGCTGCCGGGGATGGCCTGCAACTGGGGCAGGCGGCGGGCCAGTTCGAAGGCATCCACGCCCATGGCCTGCAGGCGGAAGATCGTGGGGTCCGACTCCTCGCGCAGCGAATAGTAGCTGTCGAGGAAGGGAAGGACCTCGACCCCGCCCACGGCGGCCTCGGGGATCTGCCAGGGGATGTCGAGGAACTGGACATCGTTCAGGTCGTTGTCGAGGCGCGGGTTGATGCGCCCCTCGAAGAGGTGAGAGGTGGCGTAGACCGGCAGGCTGCTGGCGTTGAAGTAGTCCAGGGTGGGCGGTACCTGGCGCGCGTAGTCCGGCAGGCCCAGCAGGAACAGGGCGTCAGGGCGCGGATTGCTGATGGCGCGGCGGGTGCTTTCGGTAGCCGGGGCGCCGGGGTTGTAGCGCACCGCGTTGGTCACCTCGCCGCCACGGGCCTGCCACTCGTTCCAGAAGGCCTCGCCGACGCGGCGTCCCCAGTCGTTGTCGGGCACCAGCAGGGCGGCGCGGCGGTGGCCGTCCTGCCAGGTACGCGCGGCGGCCTGGCGCGCCTCGTCCTCGGCGGAGAGGCCGTACTGGAAGAGCCCCACGGCCCGGTTGCGCTCGGCGTTGCCGTAGTTGAGCGCCAGGGTGGGCAGCGGTACGCGGTCTCGGGCCTCGAGCTGGCTGACCTGGTCCTTGTCCAGGGGGCCGATCACCACCTGGGCGCCACGACTCTCGGCCTCGCGATAGAGCGACTCGAGGTCGCCGCTGGCGGCGTCGATGAAGCTCAGGCGGATGTCGCCGCTGCTATTGCGATGCTGGGTACGCATGCCTTCGGCGATGGCCGCGGCGGGGCGCGCCAGGGGGCCGGACTCCGGCAGCAGCACGGCGATATGGCGAACCTCCAGGCCGCGCAGTTCACTCAGGGCGCCGAGGTTGGTGGGCAGCTGGCGGGCCGCCGGGTGGCGGCCGTTGCGGCTGCGCCACTCCTCCAGCCGCTCGAGGAAGCGTTCGATATCGCCGCCGCTTGTGCGGTAGAGGTCGGCGAGCTCGACCCAGCCATGGGTCAGGGCGTCGTCCGCCTGGGCCAGGTCGCTCATGGCCTGGCGGTCCATGCGGATGAGGGCCTCCCAGATCGGATCGTTGAGCGCCACGTCATCGCTCTCTGCCTGGACGCGCAGCAGCGCCCGGGCGGCGCCGGCGGGTTCACCCTCGGCCAGCAGTGCCAGGCCCATCCGCTCGCGCAGCGCCCTGGCCTGGGCGGGCTCCAGGTCGAGTTCATCCAGGTGGCGGGTGGCCTGGATCACCGTCTGTGGCTCGCCCAGCGCCTCGCCGAGGTCGGCCAGCAGGAGGGCCCAGCGGGCGCGCTGTGGCCCCTCGAGCAGGCTGTCGTCGATGTCGGAGGCGACCCGAAGCGCCTGGGTGCGCTCCCCCTGGCGTGCTAGGATGTCGGCCGCCTCGAGCCGGCTCCTGGCCGCCTGGGCCGGTTCCTGCTGGCCGGCCTGCTCGAGCAGGCGTGCGGGGTCGTCTTCCGTCACGCGATCGACGACGCCCGGTGCCGTGGCGCAGCCCGCCAGCAGCAGCGCACAGAGCGCGGTGGCCAGCAGGCCGCGAGTGGGTATCCGCATGAATCCGTCCTTAGTCCGTTGTGTCGGTCATTGCGCCGAGGAGCCACAAGTGTCAGACGCTAACTCAGCCTCATTGTACGTGGTCGCCACGCCGATTGGGAATCTGGAGGACCTGAGCCCGCGCGCCGCGCGGCTGCTGGGGGAGGTGGCGCTGATTGCCGCCGAGGATACCCGCCACACCGGCCGGCTGCTGCGTCACCTGGGCCTATCGGTGCCGCTGCTCTCGCTGCATGAGCACAACGAGGCGGCGCGGGTCGAGCAGCTCGACGCCAGGCTGGTGGCCGGCGAGTCCATCGCCCTGGTCTCCGACGCCGGCACGCCGCTGATCAGCGACCCGGGCTTCGTGCTGGTGCGCGAGCTGCGCGCCCGGGGGCGGCGTATCGTGCCGGTACCGGGGGCCTGCGCCCTGGTGGCCGCGCTCTCGGCGGCGGGGCTGCCTACCGACCGCTTCACCTTCCAGGGATTCCTCCCGGCCAAGGGGGCGGGGCGCCGCGCACGCCTCGAGGCGCTGGCCGGCCGGGAGGAGACCCTGGTCTTCTACGAGTCGCCCCATCGCATCCGCGACACCCTGGCCGACCTGGCCACGGTGCTGGGGGCGCGTCGGGTGGTGCTGGCCCGGGAGCTGACCAAGACCTTCGAGACCTTCCTCGACGGCTCGGCGGGCGAGCTGCTGGCGCGCATGGAGGCCGATCCCGACCAGGCCCGCGGCGAGTTCGTGGTGATGGTGGCCGGTGCCGCCCCCCGCGAGGAGGAAGAGGCCTCGGTGGTGGAGGGCGAGGCCCTGCTCGCCGTGCTGCTGGCCGAGGGCGTCGGCGTCAAGCAGGCCGCCGCGGTGGCGGCACGGGTGCTGGGGGGTGCCAAAAAGGTCTGGTATGCCCGCGCCCAGGCGCTCAAGGATGCGGGGTGAGCCGCGATCAGGCATTGAGGGGCCTGCGGGGCGCTGTTATCCTTGCCGCGGGAGTCGGCCAGACAGTCGCCGCCGGAGTGATCCGGGGGAGGAAAGTCCGGGCTCCACAGGGCAGAGTGCCAGGTAACGCCTGGGCGGCGTGAGCCGACGGAAAGTGCAGCAGAGAGCAGACCGCCTACGTCTCCTTCGGGAGGCCGGCAAGGGTGAAAGGGTGCGGTAAGAGCGCACCGCGCGCCTGGTAACAGTGCGTGGCACGGTAAACCCCACTCGGAGCAAGACCAAATAGGAACCCCATGACGTGGCCCGCGTCGGGTTCGGGTAGGTTGCTTGAGGGTCGCGGTGACGCGCCCCCTAGAGGAATGACTGTCCACGACAGAACCCGGCTTATCGGCCGGCTCCCCCCTGATTTCCACCCCTGAGCGTGTGGTCTGTGGCCGACCCGCCAGCCCTTGATCGAGAACCGCATGTCGTCATCCGCACCTGATACTGTTTCGCGCGGCTTCCGTCATGCCAGCGTCCTGCTCGATGGCGCCGTCGAGGCCCTGGTGCATGACACCGACGGGGTCTACCTGGACGGCACCTTCGGCCGCGGCGGCCACTCCCGCGCCATCCTCGCCCGGCTCTCGCCGGCCGGGCGCCTGATCGCCATCGACCGCGACCCCGAGGCCATCGCCGAGGCCGCGACCCTCGAGGACGGCCGCTTCACCATCGAGCGCGCGGAGTTTGCCCGCCTGGGCGAGATCGCCCGACAGCACGGGGTGCACGGCAAGCTGGCCGGCATCCTGCTCGACGTGGGCGTCTCCTCGCCGCAGCTCGACGACCCCGAGCGCGGCTTCAGCTTCCTGCGCGACGGCCCCCTGGATATGCGCATGGATCCCACTCAGGGAGAGAGCGCCGCGGCCTTCATCGCGCGCGCCAGCGAGGCCGAGCTGGCGCGGGTGTTCAAGGAGTATGGCGAGGAGCGCTATGCCCGGCGGCTGGCCAGGGCGATTGTCGCCCGGCGTGGCGAACACCCCTTCCTGCGTACCGCGGATCTGGCCGAGGTGGTCAAGACGGCTCACCCCGCCTGGGAGAAGCACAAGCACCCCGCGACGCGGGTCTTCCAGGCGCTGCGCATCCATGTGAACGGTGAGCTCGAGCAGCTCGACGCGGCCCTGGAGGCGGCCCTGGAGGCCCTGGCCCCCGGCGGCCATCTGGTGGTGATCAGCTTTCACTCGCTGGAAGATCGCCGGGTCAAACGCTTCATTCGCCACCATGTGCGCGGCGATTCCCACCTGCCGCGGGGCATACCGATTGCCGACGCGGAGCTCGAGCGGCGTCTCGAGGCGCTGGGCAAGGCCCGGCAGGCCGGCCCCGAGGAGGTGAAGGAGAACCCCCGGGCACGCAGCGCGGTGATGCGAGCGGCACGCAAGCGTTACTGAGGGAGGCGATATGACACAGGGACGAATGTCGACATCCGGTTTCGGCTGGCCGCTGATCCTGCGGCTCACCCCCTCCCTGCTGGTGGTGGCCGCCCTGGTGGTGGCCAGCCTGGTCAGCGCCCTGGCGGTGATCACCACCAGCCACCTGACCCGTGAACAGTATGGCCGCCTGCAGCAGCTCGAGCGCGAGCAGAACCAGCTGCAGACCGAGTGGGGGCAGCTGCTGCTCGAGGAGAGCGCCTGGTCGTCGCCGGCGCGCATCGAACGGCTGGCCATGGAGCGCCTGGAGATGCGCCTGCCCGATGTGTACGAGGTCGAGGTGATCCGGCCATGAGCACCGAGGTCCGCAGCGGCGTCTCGCCCCGCCGCCCACCGCCCATGGCGCCCATGGGCGGATTTCGCTATGGCTTGATGCTGGCCATCGTGCTGCTGGGGCTGGGCCTGCTGGTGGGGCGCATCGTCATCCTCCACGTGGTCGACCGCCCCTTCCTGCAGGGGCAGGGCGACGCCCGCACCCTGCGTACCGACCCGATCCCCGCCCACCGCGGCATGATCAGCGACCGCAACGGCGAACCCCTGGCCATCTCCACGCCGGTGGTCACCCTGTGGGCCAATCCTCAGGACGTCCCGGAGGATCCCATCCAGCGGCTGCAGCTGGCCAGGGCGCTGGGCATGGAGCTCGATGACCTCGATGCGCGTCTGGCGCGCTTTGCCAGCCGGGAGTTCATGTTCCTGCGCCGCCAGCTGACGCCCCAGGCGGCCCAGCGGGTGCTGGACCTGCGCATCCCCGGGGTCTACCGCCAGGACGAATACAAGCGCTACTACCCGGCGGGGGAGGTGGCCGCCCAGCTGCTCGGGGTCACCAACGTCGACGATGTGGGGCAGGAGGGCCTCGAGCTCGCCTACCAGCCCTACCTGGCCGGCGAGCCGGGGCAGCGCCGCGTGCTGAAGGACCGTCGCGGGCGCCTGGTGCGCGACCTCGAGGTGCTGCGCGAAGCGCGCCCCGGCGGTGAGCTGACCCTTTCCATCGACCAGCGCCTGCAGTACATGGCCTATCGCGAGCTCAAGGCGGCGGTGGCCGAACATGACGCCGACGGTGGCGTGGTGGTGATGATGGACGCCCGCACCGGCGAGGTGCTGGCCATGGCCAACCAGCCCTCCTACAACCCCAACAACCGCGCCGGCCTCGACCCCCGCGGCCTGCGCAACCAGGCCATCGTCGACGTCTTCGAGCCCGGCTCCGTGATGAAGCCGCTGGCCATGGCCGCCATCATGGAGAGCGGTCAGTTCCCCCGCGACGTGGAGGTGGACACCTCGCCGGGCTGGATGCGCATCGACCGCTTCACCATCCGCGACATCCGCAACTACGGCAAGCTCGACCTGGCCGGTATCCTCGAGAAGTCCTCCAACATCGGCATGTCGAAGCTGGTGCTGGAACTCGACGACCCCCTGGTGCCGGACCTCTACCGCCGGCTCGGGTTCGGCCAGAGCCCGGAGACCGGCTACCCCGGCGAATCCACCGGCACCCTGCCGGCCCCGGTGCGCTGGTCGCGCAGCCAGTGGGCCGCGCTCTCCTACGGCTACGGCCTCTCCACGTCCGCCCTGCAGCTGGCCAGCGCCTACACCGCCATTGCCAACGGCGGCGAACGCCTGCCGCCGTCGCTGCTCAAGCTTCCCGAACCGCCGCCGGGGGAGCCGGCGATCGACCCAGGGGTGGCCCACGACCTGCTGCGCATCATGGAGGAGTCGGTGCAGCCGACCACCGGGGCGCGGCGCGCCATGGTGCCCGGCTACCGGGTGGCCGGCAAGTCCGGCACGGTGCGCAAGACCGGTGCCGGCGGCTATGTGCAGAACGCCTATCGCAGCCTCTTCGCCGGTATCGCGCCGGTCTCCGACCCGCGCATCGTCACCGTGGTGATGATCGACCACCCTCGTGGTGACAGCTACTTCGGCGGCGCCGTGGCGGCGCCGGTCTTCTCCCGCGTCGTGGGCAGCGCCCTGCGCCTGCTCGACGTGCCGCCCGACCAGCGCAGCCGCTGAGGCCCCCATGACCCTGAGCCCACTCCCGACCCGACAGCTGCGAGGCGAAACATGCAGGTGACCCCCTCTCGCCTGACGGCGACCCTCCAGCGCCTCTGGCCCGAGGCGCGCCCCTTGCCTGAACTCGCCGTAGCGACCCTCGGGCTCTCGACCGACAGCCGCCGTGCCGGGCCGGGCACGCTGTTCGTGGCGGTGCCCGGGGTGGCCGCCGATGGCCGCGACTTCATCGCGGCGGCGCTGGCAGCCGGGGCCTGTGCGGTGCTCTGCCACTCGGGCGATGAGCGCGCCTGCCCCGACGACCCACGCGTGGTGCCGCTGCCCGGCCTGCGCGAGCGGCTGGGGGAGCTGGGGCGCGAGCTCTTCGCGGTGCCGGACAGCCTGGAGCTGATTGGCGTCACCGGCACCAACGGCAAGAGCTCGGTGACCCACTATATCGCCGAGCTGAGTGAGGCGCTGGGAGTGTCGGCGGGGCTCGTGGGTACCCTGGGGTGCGGGCGCCTGGGTGCGCTGCACGACGGCGGCCTGACCACGCCGGGGCCGCTGGCGCTGCAGGCGGCGCTGGCCGAGCTGGCCGATGCGGGTGTTCGCCGGGTGGCCATGGAGGTCTCCTCCCACGCCCTGGAGCAGGGGCGCCTCGACGGCTGCCGGCTGGCCGCGGCGGTCTTCACCAACCTGACCCGCGACCACCTCGACTATCACGGCAGCATGGCCGCCTACGCCGCGGCCAAGGCCAGGCTCTTTCGCCGTGAGGAGCTGCGCCTTGCCGTGGTCAACGCCGATGACTCCCTGGCCCGGCTGATGCTGGCCGGGCTCCCCGGTGGTCAAGAGGGACGGGTGCGGGTGCTGGCCACCGGACAGGACGAGGCGGTGACCTTCCGGGTCATCGACTGGCACCCCCACGGTGCCGGCCAGCGGGCGCTGGTAGCCACCCCCGAGGGGGAGCGGGTGCTGGAGACCTCGCTGCTCGGTCGCTTCAACCTGGACAATGTGCTGCTGGCCATCGCCACCCTCTACGGGCTCGGGCATGGCATCGTCGAGCTCTTCGAGGCCGCCGCGGGCCTCGCTCCGGTGCCGGGGCGCATGGAGGCGCTGGTGCGCCCCGGCGCGCCCACCGTGGTGATCGACTACGCCCACACCCCCGATGCCCTGGACAACGCCCTGGCCGCCCTGCGCGCCCACCGGCCGGCGGATGGCCGGCTGTGGTGCCTGTTCGGCTGCGGCGGCGACCGCGACCCGGGCAAGCGGGCGCTGATGGCGGCCGCCGCCGAGCGCCACGCCGACCGCCTGGTGGTCACCGACGACAACCCCCGCGGGGAGGATCCGGCCGCGATCCGCGCGGCGGTGCTGGCCGGGCTCTCCGCCGGCGCGCGCCGGCAGGCGCTGGAGATCGCCGGGCGTGGCGCGGCGATCGCCCGGGTGCTGGCCGATGCCGACGTCGAGGACCTAGTGGTGATCGCCGGCAAGGGCCACGAGACCTACCAGGAGATCGCTGGCGTGCGGCATCCCTTCTCGGATCTGGTCGAGGCCGAGCGCGCCCTGGCCGCCTGGGCGCCGGCCGACGGGGAGGCGACGCCATGAGCCGCTGCGGATTGACCACCCTGGCCGAGGTGGCCGAGGCGCTGGGCCTCGAGGCGCCGGCGGCGGAGTTGCCCATCGACGCGATCGTCACCGATACCCGTCGGTTGAGCCCGGGCAGCCTGTTCGTCGCCCTGCGCGGCGAGCGCTTCGATGCTCACGACTTCCTCGACAAGGCCCGGGAGGCCGGCGCCGCGGCGGTGCTGGTCGAGGCCGGCGCCATGGCGGACAGGGCTCGCCCGGAGAACCTGGCGCTGCTCGAGGTGGCCGATACCCGCCTGGCCCTGGGGCTGCTCGGCCGCGCCCGGCGCCGCGCCTGGGGCGGCCCCCTGGTGGCGGTGACCGGCAACAGCGGCAAGACCACCGTCAAGGAGATGCTGGCCGTCATCCTGGCGCGGCGAGGGGCGACCCTGGCCACCCGGGGCAACCTCAACAACGACTTCGGCGCGCCGCTGACCCTGCTCGAGCTAGCCCCCGAGCACCGCCAGGCGGTGGTGGAGCTCGGTGCCAACCACCTCGGTGAGATCGCCTGGACCAGCGTGCTGGCCGAGCCCGGGGTGGCGGTGATCACCAACGTCACCGGCGCCCACGTCGGCGAGTTCGGTGGCATGGGGCGCATCGCCCAGGCCAAGGCGGAGATCCTCACCGGCCTGCCGGCCGACGGGGTGGCGGTGCTCAATCGCGACGACGCCTACTTCGCCACCTGGGCGCGCCTCGCCGCGCCGCGGGAGGTGCGCGACTTCGGCCTCGATCCCCGCGCCCGGGTCACCGCCCGGGCGCTGGCCTGCGATGCCCTGGGGCGCTATGCTTTCACGCTTGTCGCCGACGGCGCCGAGCTGGGGCGCGTGCAGCTCGGTCTGCTGGGGCGCCACAATGTGGCCAATGCCCTGGCGGCGGCGGCGGCGGCCCTGGCCATGGGCCTGGCCCCCGACGAGGTGGTGGCAGGCCTTGCCGAGGCGGTGCCGATGCCGGGACGGCTCTCCGTCGTGCCGGGCATCAACGGCTCACGCCTGCTGGATGATACCTATAATGCCAACCCCGGCGCGGTGAGGGCGGCGCTCGACCTGTTGGTCACGCTGCCCGGCCCCCACTGGTGCCTGCTGGGCGCCATGGGGGAGCTGGGGGAGGCGTCCGAACGGCTGCATGCCGAGATCGGAGATTACGCACGGAAACTGGGAATCGACTTCCTCGGCACCTGCGGCGAGGCGGCCCGTGCCGCCTCCCGGGCCTTCGGTCCAGGCGGGTGCCACTTCCAGGAGCGCGAGGCGCTGGTGCGTCACGCCCTCCACCATCTTCCTCCCGGCGCCAGCGTGCTGGTCAAGGGATCGCGCAGTGCCGCCATGGAGCAGGTGGTGACGGCACTGCGCCAGGATCGATCAAGGTGAACGCGATACATGCTGCTCTATCTGGCTGAGTTCCTGGCGCAATACTTCAGCGCCTTCAACGTCTTCAACTACCTGACCCTGCGCATGATCCTGGGCACCATCACCGCTCTCGGGCTCTGCCTATGGTTAGGGCCGGTGATGATCCGCCGCCTGGTCGAGCGCCAGATCGGACAGGCGGTGCGCGACGACGGCCCCCAGTCACACCTCTCCAAGGCCGGCACGCCCACCATGGGCGGGGCCATGATCCTGATGGCCATCGCCGTCAGCACCCTGCTGTGGGGCGATCTCGGCAATCACTACGTCTGGATCGTGCTGGGGGTGACCCTGGGCTTCGGGGCCATCGGCTGGGTCGACGACTATCGCAAGGTGGTCGAGAAGAACCCCCGCGGCCTGCCCGCGCGCTGGAAGTACCTCTGGCAGTCGGTGGTCGGCCTGGCCGCCGCGGTGCTGCTCTACGCCACCGCGGCCTCGCCGGTGGAGACCAGCCTGATCGTGCCGCTGTTCAAGGACGTGGTGGTGCCGATGGGGGTGTTCTTCATCGTGCTGACCTACTTCGTGATCGTCGGCAGCTCCAACGCGGTGAACCTCACCGACGGCCTCGACGGCCTGGCGATCATGCCTACCGTGCTCGTGGCCATGGGCCTGGCGGTGTTCGCCTACGCCACCGGCAATGCGGTGTTCGCCAACTACCTGCAGATCCCCTTCATTCCCGGAGCCGGGGAGCTGGCCGTGTTCTGCGCCACCATCGCCGGCGCGGGGCTCGGCTTCCTGTGGTTCAACACCTACCCTGCCCAGGTCTTCATGGGCGACGTGGGGGCCCTGGCGCTGGGAGCGGCGCTCGGCGTGGTGGCGGTGATCGTGCGCCAGGAGATCGTGCTCTTCATCATGGGCGGCGTCTTCGTGATGGAGACCATCTCGGTGATCCTGCAGGTGGGTTCCTACAAGCTCACCGGGCGGCGCATCTTCCGCATGGCCCCGCTGCACCACCACTATGAGCTCAAGGGCTGGCCCGAGCCACGGGTCATCGTGCGTTTCTGGATCATCACCGTGGTGCTGGTGCTCATCGGCCTGGCCACCCTCAAGGTGCGCTGAGCGAGGCCCTCCACGCGGCCCTCCACGCGGGCAAGGAGCAGGATATGGTCAAGGTGCCGGCAGGCGTCACTCTGGTGGTCGGGCTCGGGATCTCGGGCCGCGCCATCTGTCGTCATCTGGAGCGCCAGCGGGTGCCCTACATGGTGGCCGATACCCGTGCCGTGCCGCCGGGCATCGACGACTTCCACGCGGCCCACCCCGGCGTGACCATCCACTGCGGCCCGCTGACCGCCCTCGACCTCTCCGAGGTGGAGGAGGTGGTGGTGAGCCCGGGCATCGACCCGCGCACCCCGGGCCTCGACGCTCTGGCCCGGCGCAGCCGCGAGGCCACCGGCGAGCCGCTGGTGGTCGGCGAGATCGCGCTCTTCGTGCGCGCCGCCAGGGCGCCCATCGCGGCCATCACCGGCTCCAACGCCAAGTCCACCGTGACCACCCTGGTGGGGGAGATGGCCGCCGAGGCGGGCCGCCGCGTGGCGGTGGGGGGCAACCTGGGCACCCCGGCCCTGGACCTGCTCGCCGACGAGCCCGACGCCGACTTCTACGTGCTGGAGCTCTCCAGCTTCCAGCTCGAGACCACGCCCAGGCTCGGTGCCGAGAGTGCGGCCTTTCTCAACCTCTCCGAGGATCACCTGGACCGCCACGGCGACATGGCCGGCTATCGGGCCGCCAAGCTCGGCATCTTCCGCGGGGCGCGTCACGGGGTGGTCAACGCCGAGGACCCCAACACCTGGCCGGAGCAGCGGCTGCCCTTTCAGGACAGCTTCACCACCCGCCCACCCGAGGCCGGCGAGTGGGGCATCGGCCGCCACCGGGATGCCGACTGGCTGATGCATGGCGACACGCCGCTGATGCCCGCCGCCGAGGTGCGCCTGGCCGGTCGCCACAACCAGGCCAATGCCCTGGCCGCGCTCGCCATGGGGCGCCGGCTGGGCCTGCCCATGGAGCCGATGTGCCGGGTGCTGCGGCGCTTTCCGGGGTTGCCCCATCGTGGCGAGGTGGTGGCCGAGGTGGGCGGCGTGCGCTGGATCAACGACTCCAAGGGCACCAACGTGGGGGCCACCCTGGCCGCCATCGCCGGGCTCGGCCCGACCCTGGCGGGCCGCCTGATCCTGCTGGCCGGCGGCGTCGGCAAGGGGGCCGACTTCGCCCCCCTGGCCGAGCCCCTGGCCCGCCATGGCCGCGAGGCGATCCTCTTCGGCCTGGATGCCGAGCGCCTGGCGCGCGCCCTGCGCGGGCGGCTGCCGCTGACCGAGGTGGAGGACCTGGCCGCGGCCATGGCCCGGGCCGCCGAGATCGCCGAGCCCGGCGACTGCGTGCTGCTTTCGCCGGCCTGTGCGAGCCTCGACCAGTTCGCCAACTACCAGGAGCGGGGCGAGGTGTTCCGGCGCTGGGTGCGCCGCCACCTGGCCGAGGAGGAGGCATGAAGCGCGCGCCCCGGTTCGCCCGGCTCTCCCGGCTCCGCGAGCGGCTCTCCACCCGCGACCAGCCCTTCGACGGCTGGCTGCTGATCGCGACCCTGTCGCTGATGCTGATCGGCTGGGTGATGGTGACCTCGGCGTCATCGGAGGTGGCGGCGAGCCTGACCGGCAATCCCTGGTACTTCAGCATCCGTCACGGCCTCTTCCTGGTGATGGCGCTGGCCGCGGCCGTCTTCGTGCTGCGCATTCCCCTGGGGTGGTGGAAGGTCAACGGTCCGCTGCTGCTGCTGGTGGGCATCGCCCTGCTGGTGCTGGTGCTGCTGGTGGGGCGCGAGATCAACGGCAGCAAGCGCTGGATCTCGATCCCCGGGGTGCCCTTCAACCTGCAGGCCTCCGAGGTCGCCAAGCTCTGCCTGATCGCCTACATGGCTGGCTACCTGGAGCGCTTCCTGCCCCAGGTGCGCCGGCAGTGGGGCGCCTTCCTGCGTCCGCTGCTGATCCTGGCCATCATCGGTGTGCTGCTGATCCTCGAGCCGGACTACGGCGCCGTGGTGGTGATGACCGGCTGCGTGATGGGCATGCTGCTGATGGCCGGTGCCCCCTGGGGGCGCTTCCTGCTGCTGGCGCTGCTGGTCGCCGCCGGCGGGGCCCTGCTCGCCATCGCCGAGCCCTACCGCCTGGCGCGCCTGGCCAGCTTCGCCGACCCCTGGGCGGACCAGTTCGCCAGCGGCTACCAGTTGACCCAGGCGTTGATCGCCTTCGGCCGCGGCAGCTGGCTGGGCATGGGGCTCGGCAACAGCGTCCAGAAGCTCTTCTACCTGCCCGAGGCCCACACCGACTTCGTCTTCGCGGTGCTCGCCGAGGAGCTCGGCCTGTTCGGCGCCGTGGGGGTGGTGGGGCTCTTCGCGCTGCTGATCTGGCGGGCCATGGCGGTGGGCCGCCGTGCCGAGCTGGCCCGGCTGCCCTTCGCCGCCTACCTCAGCTACGGCATCGCCCTGGTGATCGGCGCCCAGGCCTTCATCAATATCGCCGTGAGCAGCGGCATGCTGCCCACCAAGGGACTGACCCTGCCGCTGCTCAGCTACGGCGGGTCGAGCCTGCTGGTCAGCGCGGTGATGATGGCGCTGCTGCTGCGGGCCGACATCGAGACCCGCCAGGCCCAGCGGCGGGCGAGCCCCGCGGCGCCCAGGGGGGATGGACGCCGGGAGCCCTCCCTGGCAGCGTCGGCTCCCGCTTCCTCGCCACTTTCTCAACGACCTGCTCAACGACAAGGAGTCACCAAGTGAGCAAGCGACCGGGACGCCGTGTCCTGATCATGGCCGGAGGCACCGGCGGCCACGTCATCCCTGCCCTCTCCCTGGCCCGGGGCCTGGACGCCGAGGGGGTGGAGGTGGCCTGGCTGGGCAGCCCCCGCGGCATCGAGAACCGCCTGGTGCCAGCGGCCGGTATTCCCCTGCATCGTATCGCGGTATCGGGGCTGCGCGGCAACGGTGCGGCCGGCTGGCTGCTGGCGCCGTTCAACCTGACCCGCGCCGTGTGGCAGGCGTGGCGCGTGATCCGTGCCTTCGACCCCCAGCTGGTGGTGGGGCTGGGTGGCTTCGCCAGCGGCCCCGGCGGTCTCGCCGCCTGGCTGGCGCGCCGCCCCCTGGTGATCCACGAGCAGAACGCCGTGGCGGGGCTCACCAACCGCGCGCTGTCACGCCTGGCGCGGCGCGTCTACGCCGCCTTTCCCCAGGCCTTCCCCGGTCGCGCCGAGGTGGTCGGCAACCCGGTGCGCGCCGAGATCGCCGCCCTGGGTGAGTCGCCCCGCCCGGCCGCGGCGATGCGTGGCCGGCGCCTGCGCCTGCTGGTGGTGGGCGGCTCGCTGGGGGCCCAGGCGCTCAACGAGCGTCTCCCCGAGGCCCTGGCTCGCCTGCCGGAGGGCGAGCGACCCGAGGTACGCCACCAGGCGGGGCGCGACAAGGACGCCGCCACCCGCGAGGCCTACGCCCGCGAGGGCGTGAGCGCCGAGGTGACGCCCTTCATCGATGACATGGCCGAGGCCTACGGCTGGGCCGACCTGGTGGTCTGCCGGGCGGGCGCCCTGACGGTGGCGGAGCTGGCCGCCGCGGCCCGGCCGGCGCTCTTCGTGCCCTTTCCCTTCGCGGTGGACGATCATCAGACCGCCAACGCCCGAGCGCTGGTGGAGGAGGGGGCCGCCGAGCTGCTGCCCCAGACCGACCTCACGGCGGCGACGCTGGCCGATCGGCTGGCGGCGCTGCTCGATCCCGATACCCTTGCCACCATGGCCGTGCGAGCGAGGGCCTGCGCGCACCTCGACGCCGTCGAGCGCCTGGTGGCCGGCTGCATGGAGACAGGTTTTGAGCGATAGCACGTCACGGCCGGTTCCCGGCCAGTCCGTCCCCCCCGAGCGGGGCCTTGGCATGCGCCGGATCCGGCACATCCATTTCGTGGGCATCGGCGGCGCCGGCATGTGCGGCATCGCCGAGGTCCTGGCCAACCAGGGCTATACGGTCAGCGGCAGCGACCTGAAGGCGTCGACGGTGGTGGCGCGGCTGCGCCAGTGCGGCATCACGGTCGCCATCGGCCACGATGCCGACCATGTGGTCGGCGCCGATGTCGTGGTGGTCTCCACCGCGGTGGACGAAGCCAACCCCGAGATCGTCTGGGCCCGGGAGCACCGGGTGCCGGTGGTGCGCCGCGCCGAGATGCTCGCCGAGCTGATGCGTTTCCGCCACGGCATCGCCGTGGCCGGGACCCACGGCAAGACCACCACGACGAGCCTCACCGCGACCCTGCTCGGCGAGGGGGGGCTCGACCCCACCTTCGTGATCGGCGGGCGGCTGACCAGCGCCGGCACCAATGCCCGGCTGGGGGAGGGCGACTACCTGGTGGCCGAGGCGGACGAGTCCGACGCCTCCTTCCTGCACCTGCAGCCCATGGTCTCCATCGTCACCAACATCGATGCCGACCACATGGCCACCTACGGCGGCGACTTCGAGAAGCTCAAGACCACCTTCCTCGAGTTCCTGCACAATCTGCCGTTCTATGGCCTGGCGATCCTGTGCATCGACGATGACAACGTGCGCGGCCTGCTCGACCGGGTGCATCGCCAGTTCATCACCTACGGCTTCAGCGAGGACGCCGACTACCGCATCGCCGACTTCGCCCAGCAGGCCGGCGAGATCCGCTTCACCGCCCATCGCCCCGGCGGGCTGGCGCCGCTCGCCGTTCGGCTGGCCATGCCCGGCCGCCACAACGCCCTGAACGCCCTGGCGGCCATCGCCGTGGCCACCGATGCCGGGGTCGACGACGACGCCATCCTGCGCGGCCTGGCCGGCTTCCAGGGGGTGGGACGTCGCTTCCAGGTGCAGGGGCATTTCCCGGCGCCGGGCGGCGAGGGCGAGGTGATGCTGGTGGACGACTACGGCCACCACCCTCGCGAGGTGGAGATGGTGATCCGGGCGGTACGCGCCGGCTGGCCCGAGCGGCGCCTGGTGATGCTCTACCAGCCCCACCGCTACTCGCGCACCCGCGACCTCTATGAGGACTTCGTGCGGGTGCTCTCCGGCGTCGACACCCTGCTGCTGCTGGACGTCTACAGCGCCGGCGAGGCGCCGATTCCCGGCGCCGAGGGTCGCACCCTGGCCGGTTCCATCCGCCAGCGCGGTGAGGTGGACCCGATCTTCGTCCAGGAGAAGGGCGAACTGCCGGGCCTGCTGGCCCGGGTGCTGCGCCCGGACGACATCCTGATCACCCAGGGCGCCGGCGACGTGGGCGGCATCTCCCTGGCCCTGGCCGAGGCGGCCCTTGAGCTCGACGAGGTGACCCTATGAGCCTGGTGAACGACCTCGGCCGCGTGGCCGTGATCTACGGCGGCAGCTCCGCCGAGCGGGAGGTCTCGCTGAAGAGCGGGGCGGCGGTGCTGGCGGCGCTCACCCGTGCCGGCGTGAATGCCATCGGCTACGACCCCGCCGATGGCGGGCTGGTGGGGCTCGAGGCCCTGGCCCCGGACCGCGTCTTCATCGCCCTGCACGGCCGCGGCGGCGAGGACGGCACCCTGCAGGGGGCGCTGGAGCTGCTCGGTATTCCCTATACCGGCAGTGGCGTGCTCGCCTCGGCCCTGGGCATGGACAAGCAGCGCACCAAGCTGGTGTGGCAGGCACTCGGCCTGCCCACGCCGGAGTCGGTGATGCTGGAGACCGACGCCGACTGGTCGGCGGTGGTGGCGCGCCTCGGCCTGCCGCTGATCGTCAAGCCGGTACACGAGGGCTCGACGCTGGGCATCAGCATCGTCGAGAGCGCCGAGGCCCTGGCGGCGGCCTACCACGAGGCGGCCCGCTTCGACGCCCGGGTGATGGCCGAGCGCTTCATCAAGGGCGACGAGTATACGGTGTCGCTGCTTGGCGACGAGGTGCTGCCGGCGATCCGCGTCGAGGTGCCCGGGGGCTTCTACGACTACGAGGCCAAGTACCTCTCCGACGAGACGCGCTACCACCTGCCCTGCGGGCTCGCCGATGCCGAGGAGGCCGAGCTCGGCGAGCTCTGCCGTCGCGCCTTCGAGGCGGTCGGCGCCGAGGGCTGGGGGCGCGTCGACGTGATGCGCGACGCCGAGGGGCGCTTCTGGCTGATCGAGATCAACACCTCGCCGGGCATGACCGACCACAGCCTGGTGCCCCAGGCCGCGGCCCACGCCGGCATCGACTTCGAGGCCCTGGTGCTGCGCATCCTGGCCAGTACCCTGGAGGCGAAGCGGGCATGACGCGTCGCGGTGGCCTGCTCGGGGTGGTGCTGCTGCTGGTGCTGTTCGGCGCCGGCGGTCGGGCCCTGTGGTTGTGGCTCGACCGGCCCATCGAGCGGGTCTCCATCGCCGGCGAGTTCACCCACGTCAGCGCCGACTACCTGCGCGATGAGCTGGCGCCGCTGATCCGCGGCCGCACCTGGCTGTCGGTCAACGTGGCCGAACTGCGCCAGGAGGCGCTGGCCATCGACTGGCTCGCCGAGGTGCGGGTCACTCGGGAGTGGCCCAATGCGCTGACCTTCGAGCTGGTCGAGCAGATTCCGGTGGCACGCTGGAACGACGACTACCTGCTCAATCCCGAGGGCGAGCCCTTCGCCTTCGGCCCGGTGTCGCCGCCCGGCGACCTGCCGGATCTCGCCGGTCCCGCCGGCAGCGGGGCGGAGGTGCTGGCCTACCACGAACGGCTGGCCACCCGCTTCGGCGCCATGGGCCTCGAGCTCTCCCAGCTGCGCCTGGAGCCCCGCGGCGCCTGGCGCTTCCAGCTGGACGATGGGGTCTGGGTGATGCTCGGTCGCAACGACCGCGAGGCGCGGCTGGGCAGGCTCTCCGCGGCCTGGCAGCGGCAGCTCGGCTCCCAGGCGTCGCATATCCGCTACATCGACCTGCGATACCCCAACGGCGTGGCCGTTGCCTGGCACGGTGAATCCGACCCCGCCGAGGATGATGAGTCGGCCGAGGGCTGAGACCATTTTCTCCGCAAAGGCGCATGTTCGAGGGACTGCGCCTGTTTCTTTTGAGGCAAAATCACCGTATCGTGAAAGGTGAATTTTTCTGTGGGGTGGAGGATCAACCCGAGTTGTTCCTATAATTGCCCCCAGGTTCATTTTCCGTGTTGCAGGCCCCGAAGCGGGCCAGGTTCTAGGAGAGTTCCCGACTCATGGCAGGTCCTTCCAATGCGTCCAATATGGTAGTCGGGCTGGATATCGGAACGTCCAAGGTCGTGGCGATCGTGGGTCAGCCCACCGACGATGGCGGCATCGAGATCGCCGGTATCGGCTCGCACCCCTCCCGCGGCATGAAGAAAGGGGTGGTGATCAACATCGAATCCACGGTGCTCTCCATCCAACGCGCCGTGGAGGAGGCCGAGCTGATGGCCGGCTGTGATATCCATTCGGTCTATGTCGGCGTCGCCGGCAGCCATATCAGCTCCATGAATTCCGATGGCGTGGTGGCGATCAAGGAGCGCGAGGTCACCCCCTCCGACATCGATCGCGTCATCGACTCCGCTCGGGCCCGGGCCATCTCCGAGGGCCAGCGGGTCCTTCATGTGCTGCCTCAGGAGTTCTCCATTGACACCCAGGGCGGCATCCGCGAGCCGCTGGGCATGTCCGGGGTGCGCCTGGAAGCCCGGGTGCACCTGGTCACGGCGGCGCTGAACGCCGTGCAGAACATCGAGAAGTGCGTGCGCCGCTGCGGCCTCGAGGTCGATGCCATCATCCTCGAGCAGCTCGCCTCGAGCATGGCGGTGCTCACCGAGGACGAGCGGGAGCTGGGCGTCTGCATGGTGGACATCGGCGGCGGCACCACCGATATCGCCGTGTTCACCGAGGGGGCGATTCGCCATACCGCGGTGATCCCCATCGCCGGGGACCAGGTCACCAACGACATCGCCATGGCCCTGCGCACCCCGACCCAGCACGCCGAGGAGATCAAGGTCAAGTACGCCTGCGCGCTGACCCAGCTGGCCGCCAGCGACGAGCTGATCAAGGTGCCCAGCGTCGGCGACCGCCCGGCCCGTGACCTCTCCCGCCAGGCGCTGGCCGAGGTGGTGGAGCCGCGCTACGAGGAGCTCTTCACCCTGGTGCGCGACGAGCTGCGCCGCAGCGGCTACGAGGATCTGGTGGCCGCCGGGGTGGTGCTGACCGGCGGCACCGCGCGCATGGAAGGGGTGGTGGAGCTGGCCGAGGAGATCTTCCACATGCCGGTGCGCATCGCCTGCCCGCAGAACGTGCGCGGCCTGGCCGATGTGGTCCGCAACCCGATTTATTCGACCGGAGTCGGTTTGCTACATTACGCTCTGCAGGAAAATCGGCAGGGGCATGGTCGACAGACACAGGGCAGCTTGGTGCCGGTTCAGGCGCGGCGTGAGGACGCCGGCCGTCGCGGCTTCGGGGAAAGCATACCGGCGCTGGCAAGGTTCAAGGGCTGGTTGAAAGGAAATTTCTGACAGGGTCGCCATGGCGACCCAGGAGACGGGGCAAATGTTTGAACTGGTAGATAGCGCACCCTCAAGCAGCGCGGTCATCAAGGTGATCGGTGTCGGCGGCGGCGGCGGCAACGCCGTCAATCATATGGTCGAGAGCAACATCGAGGGCGTGGAGTTCATCTGCGCCAACACCGATGCCCAGGCGCTCAAGCGGGTCTCCGCCAAGACCGTGCTCCAGCTCGGCACCGAGATCACCAAGGGGCTCGGTGCCGGCGCCAATCCCGAGGTGGGGCGCCAGGCGGCCATGGAAGACCGCGAGCGGATCGCTGAGCTGCTCAACGGTGCCGACATGGTCTTCATCACTGCCGGGATGGGCGGTGGTACCGGCACCGGCGGTGCCCCGGTGGTGGCTCAGGTGGCCAAGGAGCTGGGTATCCTCACCGTGGCGGTGGTGACGCGCCCCTTCCCCTTCGAGGGTCCCAAGCGCATGCGCGCCGCCGAGGAGGGGATGCGGGAGCTCTCCGAGCACGTCGACTCACTGATCACCATTCCCAACGAAAAGCTGCTCTCGGTGCTGGGCAAGAGCGCCAGCCTGCTGACCGCCTTCAGCGCCGCCAACGATGTGCTGCTGGGCGCCGTTCAGGGCATCGCCGAGCTGATCACAAGCCCCGGCATCATCAACGTCGACTTCGCCGACGTGCGCACCGTGATGTCCGAGATGGGCATGGCGATGATGGGCTCCGGCAGCGCCATCGGCGAGAACCGCGCCCGGGAAGCCGCCGAGAAGGCCATTCGCAGCCCGCTGCTCGAGGACGTCGACCTCCACGGTGCCCGTGGCATCCTGGTCAACATCACCGCCGGCCCCGATCTCTCCATCGGCGAGTTCAACGACGTGGGCGCCACCGTTCAGGAGTTCGCCTCCCAGGACGCCACCATCGTGGTGGGCACCTCCATCGACATGGAAATGTCCGACGAGCTGCGTGTCACCGTGGTGGCCGCCGGGCTCGACGGCCGTCAGCAGGCCAAGGCCGCGACCCGCGAGCCGGCCAAGCGTGTCGAGGCAGGCAGCGACTATCGTCAGCGTCAGGTGCAGCCAGCCATGCGCCAGCAGGCCGCCCGCGCCGCCGCCGAGCCGGAGGAAGTCGCCAAGCCGCGTGCCGAGAAGCGACGCTCCCAGGAGCTTGATGACTATCTCGATATCCCGGCCTTCCTGCGACGCCAGGCGGATTGAGGGGCGCTATCGAGCCCATAGGGCGTGCCGGGAGAGGTTTCTTTGTCGAAACGCCCGTTCGGTGTTATAGTGAACAGTGTTTGATAACCCGACAACAGCCTGGCCACCTCTCATGATCAGACAACGCACCCTGAAGAACGTCATCCGCGCCACGGGCGTCGGCCTGCACTCTGGAAAGAAGGTCTACATGACCCTTCGCCCGGCGCCCGTGGATACCGGCATCGTCTTCGTGCGCACCGATCTGGATCCCGAGGTGCAGATTCCGGCGAAGGCCCACAACGTCACCGACACCACCCTGTGCACCGCGCTCTCCTCGGGCGGCGCCAAGGTGGCCACGGTGGAGCACCTGATGTCGGCCCTGGCCGGACTCGGCATCGACAACGCCTATGTCGACCTCAGCGCCCCCGAGGTGCCGATCATGGACGGCAGTGCTGGCCCCTTCGTGTTCCTGATCCAGTCCGCCGGCATCAGCGAGCAGCATGCGCCCAAGAAGTTCATCCGCATCAGGCGCGAGATCACGGTGACCGAGGGCGACAAGGAGGCCACCTTTCGCCCGCATCAGGGCTTCAAGGTTGCCTTCTCCATCGACTTCGACCATCCGGTGTTCGAGGAGCAGACCCAGACGGCCATGGTAGACTTCTCTACCACCTCCTTCGTCAAGGAGGTGTCGCGGGCCCGCACCTTCGGCTTCATGCGTGACCTGGAGTACCTGCGCTCCAACAACCTGGCGCTCGGTGGCAGCCTCGACAACGCCATCGTGGTGGACGACTACCGCATCGTCAACGAGGGTGGCCTGCGCTACGACGACGAGTTCGTCAAGCACAAGGTGCTGGATGCCATCGGTGATCTCTACCAGCTCGGCCACAGCCTGATCGGCGAGTTCCGCGGGGTGAAGTCCGGTCACGCCCTCAACAACCAGCTCTGCCGCGCCCTGCTGGCCCAGCCCCACGCCTACGAGATCGTCACCTTCGAGGAAGAGGCCGCCGCCGCGCCCATCTCCTACGCGGCCCCGGCCATGGCCTGACGCCATCTCGCCCCTCGCCCGTGGCATCGAGAAGGCCCGCCAGCATCTGGCGGGCCTTTCTTGCTATGGGGCTCGGGGCGTTGCCGTCATGGCTCGCGCGCGGCATGGGCGGCCAGTCGCTGGAGCGCTGCCTTGAGCCGCGGGTCGACCACGTCCTCGGCGCAGCTCGCGAGTTCATCGGCCGCTCGGGCCGGCAGATGGCGCACCTGGCGCAGCGGCGCCTTGACCGGTCGTACCGGGCGGACCTTGAGGGTGAAGCCGGTCACCGCCTCGAAGCCGGGCAGCTGGTGAAGCCGTTCGAGCAGTCGCGGCTGCTCGTAGCGCAGCCGGGTGAGCCAGGCCGCGCGGTCGGTGATCAGTGTCAGGCGACCATCGCGAAAGCCGCCCACGTGCAGGTGCTCGGCCACTTCCGGGGGGAGCTGGTCACGCAGGTGCTGCTGAGCGCGCTCGATCAGTCGCGCCATGCGCATCAGCGAACCGAGTTCGCCGTGGCCGTCGAGCAGGCGGGTCATGGGCTGGGCGCGGAAGCGCTTAGCCTTTATACTCATGGGCTTGTTTCTCGGGGCCCTGTGCCGGCATGCCGCACAGGGCGCTATTCTCACTCTCTCTCTGCGCCGGGCGCTGATGCCCGCCAGCCTAGCACGCTCGGGAGTCCATCGACAGCATGCCCGCTCGCACCCAGCATGACGATGCCAAGTCGCCCGCCGCCATGAGCCGGCGGCGTCCGGCGCGCTGGTGGCTGGCCGGACTGCTGGTGGGGTGCCTGCTGCCGGCCGGCCTGGCCCAGGGTGAGACGCTGCGCCAGGCCGAGCGCCTGGTGCAGGTATGCATCCTGGCACCGGCGCTGATCCGGGCCAGCTCCCGGCTTCAGGCACGCCGCCGCGCGCGGCGTGCCTGGCCGCTGCGCGTCCTCGGTCGCCCCGGCGCGCGTGGGCGACGCCCCCTACCGCCATCCCCCTGCCGTCGTCTGGCGACCGCGGCCCATGATGTCCTGACCCGCCGGGGTCCGCCCTGCGTCGGCACGCTGAACCCCTGATCCTGGCCGGCTGCCTCGGGCGGTTGGCACGTTGCCATACGCAAAGACTGGACCCCCCTATGATCAATTCCCTGTTACGCAAGGTCGTTGGCTCCAAGAACGATCGTGAAGTGAAACGCATGAGCCGCCTGGCCGAGCGCATCACCCTTCTCGAGCCGGAGCTGCAGGCGTTGGACGACGCCTCTCTGCGGGCGCGCACCGAAACCTTCCGTGGCCGTCTCGACGCCGGCGAGACACTCGATGACCTGCTCGTCGAGGCCTTCGCCACCGTGCGCGAGGCGGGCAAGCGGGTGATGGGCATGCGCCACTTCGATGTGCAGATGATCGGCGGCATGACCCTGCACAATGGCCGCATCGCCGAGATGAAGACCGGCGAGGGCAAGACCCTGGTGGCGACCCTGGCCGTCTACCTGAATGCCCTGCCCGGCAAGGGCGTGCACGTGGTCACGGTGAACGACTACCTGGCGCGCCGTGACGCCGAGTGGATGCGTCCGCTCTATGAGTTCCTCGGCCTCACCGTCGGCATCATCCATGCCGGGCAGACCAGCGAGGAGAAGCGCGCAGCCTACGGCTGCGACATCACCTACGGCACCAACAACGAGTTCGGCTTCGACTACCTGCGCGACAATATGGCCTTCTCGCTGGAGGACAAGGTCCAGCGCGGGCTCAACTTTGCCATCGTCGACGAGGTAGACTCGA
The DNA here is from genome assembly GCF_003182195.1 of Halomonas sp. A11-A. Classification (GTDB taxonomy): domain Bacteria; phylum Pseudomonadota; class Gammaproteobacteria; order Pseudomonadales; family Halomonadaceae; genus Halomonas; species Halomonas alkalicola. The sequence goes on along the minus strand of NZ_QGTM01000001.1, from coordinate 172,838 downwards.
TCCTGATCGATGAGGCGAGGACGCCGCTGATCATCTCCGGCGCCGTCGATGAGAATACCGAGCTCTACAAGGTCGTGGATCGCCTGGCGACCCACCTGGTGGCCTGTGAGGACCCCGAGGAGCCGGCCAGCGGTGATTTCCTGCTCGACGAGAAGCACAAGCAGGTGGAGATCACCGAGACCGGCCACGCCAAGGTCGAGGAGCTGATGCGGGCGGAGGGGCTGCTGGGCGAGGAGGACTCCCTCTACGCGGCCCAGAACCTCAATCTGCTGCACCACATGCACTCGGCGCTGCGCGCCCGTCACCTCTACCACCGTGACGTGGACTATATCGTTGCCGACGGCCAGGTGGTGATCGTCGACGAGCACACCGGGCGCACCATGCCGGGGCGGCGCTGGTCCGAGGGCCTGCACCAGGCGGTTGAGGCCAAGGAGGGCGTGGCAGTGCAGCGCGAGAGCCAGACCCTCGCCTCGACCACCTTCCAGAACTACTTCCGCCTCTACGACAAGCTGGCCGGCATGACTGGTACCGCCGACACCGAAGCCTTCGAGTTCCGCCAGATCTACGGCCTCGACGTGGTGGTGATTCCTACCAACAAGCCGCTGGTGCGCCGCGACCTCAACGACCTGGTCTACCTGACCGCCGAGGAGAAGTTCGAGGCCATCATCAAGGACGTCCAGGCCGAGACCGAGGCCGGACGCCCGGTGCTGGTGGGGACCGCCTCCATCGAGACCTCCGAGTACCTGGCCGGGCTGATGAAACAGGCCGGCCTCACCTTCAATGTGCTCAACGCCAAGCAGCACCAGAGCGAGGCGGAGATCATCGCCCAGGCGGGCCGCCCCGGCGCCATCACCATCGCCACCAACATGGCCGGCCGCGGCACCGACATCATGCTGGGCGGCAACTGGGAGGCCGAGGCGGCCAAGCTCGACAACCCGAGCCCCGAGCAGCTCGAGGCGCTCAAGGCCGCCTGGCAGGAGCGCCACGATGCGGTGCTGGCCGCCGGCGGCCTGCACGTGATCGGCACCGAGCGGCACGAATCGCGGCGCATCGACAACCAGCTGCGCGGCCGCGCCGGTCGCCAGGGGGACCCGGGTTCCACCCGTTTCTTCCTGTCGCTGGAGGACAGCCTGATGCGGCTGTTCGGCTCCGACCGGGTGCAGCGCATGATGAAGGCCCTGGGCCTGGAGCGCGGCGAGGCGATCGAACACAAGATGGTCTCCAACGCCGTGGAGCGCGCCCAGAAGAAGGTCGAGAGCCGCAACTTCGATATCCGCAAGCAGCTGCTTGAATACGATGACGTGGCCAACGACCAGCGCCGGGTGATCTACGAGCAGCGCAACGAGATCCTCGCCGCCGAGCAGGTCTCCGAGGCCGTGACCGGCATTCGCCAGGAGGTGCTGGACCTGGCCATCAGCGACTATGTGCCGCCCCAGAGCCTGCCCGAGCAGTGGGATCTCCCCGGGCTTCAGGACCACCTCAAGACCGAGTTCAACCTGGACGTCCCGGTGGTGCAGTGGGCCGAGGAGGATGACCGCTTCCACGAGGAGCAGCTGCGCGAGCGCCTGCAGACCCTGCATCGCGAGGCCTACGAGGCCAAGGTGGCCGAGGCCGGCGAGGCCCTGATGCGCCGCTTCGAGAAGCAGGTGATGCTGCAGGTGCTCGACACCCGCTGGAAGGAGCACCTGCAGTCCATGGACCACCTGCGCCGGGGCATCCACCTGCGCGGCTACGCCCAGAAGAACCCCAAGCAGGAGTACAAGCGCGAGTCCTTCGAGCTGTTTCAGAACCTGCTGGCCAATATCAAGGCCGACGTGACGCGCATCCTCAGCCATGTGCAGGTGCGGCGTCCCGAGGAGGTCGAGGAGCTCGAGCAGAAGCGTCGCGAGGCGCTGGAGCGCGAGAAGGCCATGGCGGACAGCCGTCACGAGGGTCCCGATGCACTCGACCGCCCGGAGGAGTCGGGGGCGCCGCTGCCGGGAGCGGATGGACGCCCGGTGCGCCGGGAGGGGCCCAAGGTGGGCCGCAACGATCCCTGCCCCTGCGGGTCGGGCAAGAAGTACAAGCAGTGCTGTGGCAAGCTGGATTGAGCTGCCGCCCAGCAGACAGGAGACGAGACGATGGCAGTGGGTAATGCAAGCTTTCCCGAGATGCCGGCGATCCCCGGCGTGCGCTTGGGTACCGCCATGGCGGGCATCAAGAAGGCCAACCGCCGTGACCTGGTGGTGATCGAGGCGCCCGCCGGTGCCCGCGTGGCGGGGACCTTTACCCGCAACGCCTTCTGCGCGGCACCGGTCACCGTGGCCCGCGAGCACCTGGCCTCCGGCCAGTCGGCCCGCTACCTGGTGATCAATACCGGCAACGCCAATGCCGGTACCGGCGAGGTAGGGCTTGCCGATGCCCGCGCCACCTGCGCCGAGCTGGGACGCTTGGCCGGGGTGCCTGGCGAGGCCGTGCTGCCGTTCTCCACCGGGGTGATCGGCGAACCGCTGCCCATGGAGCGGGTACTGGCGGGCCTGCCCGTGGCGCTGGCGAACCTGGGGGAGGAGGGGGCGTCCTGGCGCCAGGCCGCCGAGGGCATCCTCACCACCGACACCCGCGTCAAGGGCGCCAGCGTGACCCTGGCGCTGGGGGAGGCCACGTTCACCATCAACGGCATCGCCAAGGGCTCAGGCATGATCCAGCCCAACATGGCGACCATGCTGGCCTTCGTGGCCACCGACGCCACCCTCGACCAGGCGCTGCTCGAGGAGATGCTGCGCGAGACGGTGGATCGCTCCTTCAACTGCATCACCGTGGACGGCGATACCTCCACCAACGACGCCTGCATGCTGATCAGTACCCAGCAGGGGCCGCGGGTCGAGGGGGAGGAGGCCATCGCCATCTTCCGCAACGGTCTGCAGCGGGTCATGACCGAGCTGGCCCAGGCGATCATTCGCGACGGCGAGGGGGCGACCAAGTTCGTGACCCTGCAGGTGAACGGAGCCTCGAGCCGTCAGGAGGCTCTCGACGTGGCCTTCACCGTGGCCAACTCGCCGCTGGTCAAGACCGCGCTCTATGCCTCGGATGCCAACTGGGGCCGAATACTGGCGGCGGTCGGCCGTGCGCCGGTCGAGGACTTCGATGTCTCCCGGGTGACCATCGACCTGGGCGAGGTTCGCCTGGTGGAGGCCGGTGGCCGGGCCCCCTGCTACACGGAAGAGGCCGGTAGTGCGGTGATGGCCAGGGAGGAGATCCCCATTCGCATCGACCTGGGGCGCGGGGAGGAGAGCGCCACGGTATGGACCACCGACCTCTCCCATGAGTATGTAACCATCAACGCCGACTATCGCAGCTGAGCGATCGGTCAGCCGCCGGACAGAGCATCCTGCCCCCGAGGGCGGGCCAGTTGGAAAGGTGAATGAACGCAATGGTGAAGAGAAGGGTGCATGTGGCGGCCGCCGCCATCATCAGTGCCGACGGCGGGCAGGTCCTGATCGCCCGCCGGCCCAGCAACGTCGACCATGGCGGGCTGTGGGAGTTTCCGGGAGGCAAGCTGGCGCCGTACGAGACAGGCCTCGGCGGGCTCAAGCGCGAACTCCATGAGGAGCTCGGGGTGGAGATCCAGCGCGCGCAGCCGCTGATCCGCATCCACCACGAGTATCCCGACAAGCACATCCTGCTCGACGTCTGGCAGGTGCATGAGTTCTCCGGCGAGCCCTTCGGCCGCGAGGGGCAGGCGGTGCGCTGGGTGCCCATGGAGGAGCTGGTCAACTACCCCTTCCCGGCGGCCAACCTGCCGATCCTGCGTGCCGTCGCGCTGCCGACCGAGTACCTCATCACTGCCGAGGAGGAGGACGAGGGTCTCTACCTTCAGCGCCTCGAGCGTGCCCTGGTGGAGGATCGCGTCCGCCTGGTGCAGCTGCGCGCCAAGCAGCTCGACGAGACCGCCTACCTGGCCCGCGCCGAGGCCACCCTGGCGCTGTGTCGCCAGCATGGGGCTCGCCTGCTGCTCAACGCCGAGCCCGAGCTCCTCGAGCGGGTCGATGCCGACGGTATCCATCTCACCAGCGAATGGCTGATGCGCCTCGAGCGTCGCCCCATCGCCGAGGGGAAGTGGCTGGCGGCCTCAACCCACGATCGCGAGCAGCTGGGCCAGGCCGGCAAGCTGGGCTGCGACTTCGTGACCCTCTCGCCGCTGCGCACCACCCCCTCCCACCCCGAGGTGCCCCCCATGGGCTGGCATGACTTCCAGCAGCTGGTGGAGCGTGCCGCCATGCCGGTCTTCGCCCTGGGCGGCATGACCCGCTTCGATGCCAACCACGCCCGTGCCGTGGGGGCCCAGGGGATCGCCTCGATCCGCGACTTCTGGAAATAGCGGCACGGCCGAACGCCCGATAACCGCAGCGCGCCCCGCCATCCGGTGGGGCGCGCTGCGTTCGTGGGCAGGGCTAGGAGCGCCCCGAGGGCCCCGCGGCCAGGCGCTGCTGCCAGGCGAAATAGAGGAACAGGGCCCCCATCACCAGGTAGCCCACCACATAGTCCGGGGCGGCATTGAGGGCAAGCGCCGGGGCATGCATCAGGCCCACGAAGGAGAAGCCTGCGGCCACGGCGGCGAAGGCGGCGGCGCGACGGAACTGGTGGTCGATCACCGAGACCGTCATGGCGCCGATCAGGATCGCCATGAACATGGCGCCCTGGCCCAGCGGCACGATCCCGGTGGAGATGCCGGTCACCGTCTCCTCGGCGGCGCGTCCGAAGCGGGTCATCACGTAGTTGGCGAAGTAGGGCAGCATGGCCAGTGCCACCGCGGGGTAGTAGCGGGTGTCGTTGCTCTGGAAGGCGGTGGCGATCATCGACATGCCCACGAAGATCAGGATTGGCGCCACCACCGAGACCGGGATGATGGCGGCCAGGGCGGCGATCAGGCCGAACATGGTGGCCAGGCCGTAGACCGCACCATTGAGCAGGCTGTAGCCGCGCCCGGCGCCCATCCACTTGGCGCCCACGGTTGCGATGTAGACGGTGGTGGGGAAGACGCCGCCGAACAGGGCGCCGATCATGGTGCCGGCGCCGTCCACCGCCTGGCACTCGCGCACGTCGTACCTGTCACCGGCGGCCTCCATGGCCTCGACGTTGTTCATGGTCTCGATGGCGTTGTAGAGGGTAATCGGCAGCACCACGGTGAGCACCGCCAGCATGCCGGTGAAAAGCAGCCCCAGCCCCTCGAACCAGGCGAGGTTGGGCAGCAGCGGGTAGAAGCCCAGGTGGGTGAAGGCATCGCTGAAGCGCTCGCCGCCGGCATCTCCGATCAGGTAGGCCATGGCGGTCCCCACCACGATGGCGAAGAGCGAGGTGGGCAGCCGGAAGGGCATGGCGACCCGGGCCACCAGGCCGACGATGATGATCGCCAGCACCAGCAGGCCGATCACTGGCATCTCCAGGGTCTTGAACAGCATCTCGCCGGCGATGAAGGTCAGCGCCACCCCGGCCACGGCGCCGAGCATCGCCGCCCGGGGCAGGTGATGCTGGGCCCAGCGGCCGATCAGGCTGATGAGTGCCTCGATGGCGCCGCTGATGAAGCAGGCGGCCACCGCTACCTTCCAGGCCAGTTCGGCATCGCCGGTGAGCTGCTTGGCGGGCAGCAGCACGCCGAACAGGAAGACGAACATCACCGGGGTGGAGATGCCGTAGGAGAGAGCGGTGACGTCGGCGCGGTTCTCCTTCCTGGCCAGGCGCGCCGCGCTCCAGGCGTAGTAGAAATTGCCCACCATCACGGCCACCGCGGCGCCGGGCAGCACCTGGCCGAAGACGATCGACGCCGTGAAGCCCATGCCGAGCATGGTGATGGCGATGATCACGAAGTTGGCGATGTTGTTCTGGAACAGGGCGAAGAAGGCGTCGGTGTCCTCCTTCCTGTACCAGGGATAGTGCACGGGGGAGCTGCCGGGGGTAGCCGCCATGGGGAGCCTCTTGCTGTTGGAGAGGTTGTGTACAAGGCAGCCATCAGTCTGTATGCAGATTGACTGATTGGTCAAGCCCTCGCTGCCGGGGGTGCCCCGAGGCCGCCCTGATCCCCGGTGCAGCGAAAAACAGGGGGAGTCTACCCGAAACGAAAACGCCCGGGCAGGGCCCGGGCGTCGGCTTGGCTGGCGGCGCGGCGATCAGTTGACCGCGGCGACGGCCTTGGCCAGGTAGGGCAGGTTCTCGTGGGAGAAGCCCGCCACGTTGGCGCGGCCGGAGCGCACCATGTAGATGCCGAACTCGTCGCGCAGGCGATCGACCTGCTCAGGCGTCAGGCCGGTGTAGCTGAACATGCCGCGCTGCTCGGCGATGTGGGCATACTTCTGGTCGAGGCCGTAGGGCTTCAGGGCTTCGACGAAGTCGCGACGCAGGGTGTTGATGCGGTCGCGCATCTCGGTGAGCTCCTCGCGCCAGATGGCGGCGAGCTCCGCGGAGTGCAGGATCTCGCTGACGATGGCGCCGCCGTGGGCCGGCGGGTTGGAGTAGTTCTCGCGGGCTACGATGGCGATCTGCGAGCGGACGTTCTCCATCTGCTCGGCGTTCTTCGCCACCATGATCAGGGCGCCGGTACGTTCGCAGTAGATGCCGAAGTTTTTGGAGCAGGAGCTGGTGATGATCACCTCGTCGAGCTGCTCGGCCAGCAGGCGCACGGCGTAGGCGTCCTCCTCCAGGCCCTCGCCGAAGCCCTGGTAGGCGAAGTCGACCAGCGGCAGCAGGTTGCGCTCGCGCAGCACCCCAAGCACGGTCTGCCACTGCTCCCGGGAGAGGTCGAAGCCGGTGGGGTTGTGGCAGCAGGCGTGCAGCACCACCACGTCGCCCTCGGGAATCTGCTTCAGGGCGGCGAGCATGCCGTCGAAGTCGAGGCGGTTGTCGGCGTCCACATAGGGGTACTTGTGCAGCGCGATGCCGGCGGCGGTGAAGATGCCGTGGTGGTTCGGCCAGGTCGGGTCGGAGACCCAGATCCCCTTGCCGGGCAGCTCCTTGGCGATGAAGTCGGCCGCCAGGCGCAGGGCTCCGGTGCCGCCGGGTGACTGGGTGGCGCTGGCGCGGTTCGCCGCGAGGACCGGAGAGCTCTCGCCCAACACCATCGGCAGCACCACCTCGCCGTACGCGGGCGCCCCGTGGGAGCCGATGTAGGTCTTGGTGGTCTCGTTCTTGAGCAGCAGGGCCTCGGCTTCCTTGACCGCGCGCATCACCGGGGTGTTGCCCTGGGCATCCTTGTAGACGCCGACGCCGAGGTCGACCTTCTGGGGGTTGGTATCCTTCTTGAAGGCCTCGATGAGACCGAGGATGGCGTCCCCGGGAACCCGCTCAATGTGTTCGAACATTTAATTCGCTACCTCGTCGGTTCTGGCGGCAAGAATGAAGTCGTTCCTGTGCAGCCCCTTGATCTTGTGGGACCACCAGGTCACGGTCACCTTGCCGTATTCGGTCAGCAGGGCCGGGTGGTGATTCGCCGCCTCGGCGATCGCACCGACGCGGTTGGTGAAGGCCAGCGCCTGCTTGAAGTCGGGGAAGGTGAAGGCCCGCTCCAGCTGCATGATGCCATCGCGCTCGACGATCTTCCACTGGGGGATCTCCGGCTTGAGCAGCGCGATCTCGGCCTCGCTGACGGTGGGGGCGCCCTTGCGGCAGGCCTCGCAGGCCTCTCGGGAAAGCTGGCTCATGGTGTGGCTCCCGGGGTGATGACATGACCCTGTCAAGGTCGTGCAGACGCCGCGAGGCGTCAAGCGCTGGAGGCAGGAGGCGCGCTCTGCAGCGCCGGGGGCTACTGGGCTGAATCGCTCGCGCCATGGGCGGCCAGCCAGGCGCGCACCTCGGCGTAGGGGGTGCCCTCCAGGGCGCCGAAACCCGCCAGCCGGCGTGCCTTGAGCCGGGTGAACAGCGGCGTGGTGATGCCGCACAGGAAGCGGGCCAGCAGGTCCGGGGTGGCGGGATGCCCCTCGCCCTGCTCGGCCAGGCGCGTCCGGAGGTCGCCGAGCAGCGCCTCGGGCCGCCGGTCTGCCAGGGAGGGCGGCTCGGGCCCCGGCGGCAGCCGGGCGGGCTGGCCGCGGCAGGCCGAGCAGTGGCCGCACCGCTCGGGGGTGCGGTCGTCGCCGAACCATTCGGCCAGGCGGCGGCTCAGGCAGCCCTCGCTCTCGAAGAGCGCGAGCATGGCGTGCAGCCTCTCGATCTCGGCGGCCTCCTTGTCGCGGAAGTAGCCGTGGAGCTCCTCGGTCAGCGCCTCCGGGTCGAGGTCGGCGCGGCTCACCTCGTAGACCTCGGTGAGCTGACGACTCTGCAGTTCCATCCAGCCCTTGTCGACGAAGTAGTCCAGGGCGGTGATTACCCGGCCGCGGCGGGTATCCAGGCCCCGCTCCCGGCCCAGGGCCTCCAGCGCGGCGAAATCCAGCTCGTGCCAGGTGCGTGCCTTGCGCGCGGCATCCAGGATCGCCTGGACGAAGGCCTGGCGTTCGCCCTGGAAGCGGGCCACCAGCGCCTCGGGTGCCTCGTTGAGCTTGAAGCGGTAGTCGGCGAAGTAGGCGTGGTGCGGGCGCAGGATGCCGCGCAGCTCCAGCTGCACCAGCAGGGTCTTGAGCGGCAGCGGGCGGATGTTGGCGTGCTGGGCGAGGGCGTTCAGGCTCAGCTCCCAGCGCGTCCCGGCGGCGAGCAGTTCGTCGACCACCCGGCGGATGCCGTGGCGTTCCGGGGTGTCGCCGTAGACGAAGGTCTCCAGCACGCCGAGGGTGTCGCGCCCGGCCAGCATCAGGCACTCGGAGGAGGCGCCGTCGCGGCCCGCGCGGCCGATCTCCTGGCTGTAGTTCTCGATGGACTTGGGCAGGTCGAAGTGCACCACCGCCCGGATGTCGGCCTTGTCGATGCCCATGCCGAAGGCGATGGTGGCGACGATGCAGTCACACCTGCCGGCCATGAAGTCGCGCTGGATCGCCTCGCGCCTGTCGGCCCCGAGCCCCGCATGGTAGGCGGTGGCGGGGATGCCGGCCTTGCCCAGGTAGGCGGCCAGGCGCTCGGCGGTCTGCTGCAGGGTGACGTAGACGATGGTGGGGAAGGGGGCCGCGCCGCGTCGCGCCTGGAGCCAGGCGGCCAGGGCGCGAGGGCGGGCGTCGGCGGCCACCGGGGCGACCGTCAGGTCGAGGTTCTTCCGGTAGAAGCCGGTGGCGGTGACATCGGCGGCCGCGATGGCGAAGCGTCCGCGCATGTCGTCGATCACCCGCGGGGTGGCGGTGGCGGTGAGCAGCAGCGCCTGGGGGATGCCGAACTCACGCTGGTAGTCGGGGAGCTTCAGGTAGTCGGGGCGGAAGTTATGGCCCCACTCGGAGATGCAGTGGGCCTCGTCCACCACCATCAGCGAGATCGGCACCCGGCGAATGAAGGCCCGGAAGCGCTCGTTCTTGAGGCGCTCCACCGAGATCATCAGGATGCGGATCTCGCCGCGTTCGACCCCGGCCATCACCGCGGCGGCCTCCTCCCGGCTCTGGGCGGAGTCGATGCTGGCGGCTCGGATGCCGTGGCGCTCGAGGAAGGCGAGCTGGTCCTGCATCAGCGCCAGCAGCGGCGAGATCACCAGGGTGAGGTGGGGCAGGTGCAGGGCGGGCAGCTGGTAGCAGAGCGACTTCCCCGAGCCGGTGGGGAAGATGGCCGCCGCCGAGCGGCCGGCCGTCACCGCTTCGATCACCGGGCGCTGGCCGGGGCGAAAGTCGGCGTAGCCGAAGACCTCTTGAAGGGTCTGCTGGATCATCGGGGGCTCCGGAGTCAGGACTGGCTGGCCGCCAGTGTAGCCGACCGAGCCTGTCGCTGCTCCACTGGAGGTCTCGCGCTCAGCGCGGCGCGTCATAGCGCTGCTCGCGGCCCCGAGAGAAGAGCACCTGCCAGAGCTGCAGGTGGCGAGCGCGAAAGGCCCCGGCACAGACCGACAGGTAGTAGCGGAACATGCGGCGGGTGCGTTCGTTGTAGCGGTCGGCAATCTCGCCCCAGCGGGCATCGAAGTTCCCGAGCCAGGCCATCAGGGTGCGGTCATAGTCGGGGCCAAAGTTCTGCCAGTCCTCCAGCAGCAAGTAGGGTTCGCTGGCCCGGGCGATATGCATCGCCGAGGGCAGCACGCCGTTGGGAAAGATGTAGCGGTTGATCCAGGGGTCGGCGGTGATCTCCGAGCTGTTGGAGCCGATGGTATGCAGCAGGAACAGCCCCTCGGCGTCCAGCAGCCGTTCGACCGTCCGGAAGTAGACGGGATAGTTGCGATGCCCCACGTGCTCGAACATGCCGATGGAGACGATGCGGTCGAAGCACCCCTCCAGGTCGCGATAGTCCATCAGCTCGATGGCGACCGGCAGCCCCGCGCAGCGCTGCCGCGCCAGCTCGGCCTGCTCCTTCGAGATGGTGATGCCGGTGACTTCGACGCCGTGGTGGCGAGCGGCATGCTCGGCGAAGCTCCCCCAGCCGCAGCCGATATCCAGCACGCGCATGCCGGGCTCGAGCTCGAGCTTGCGGCAGGCCAGCTCCAGCTTGGCGAGCTGGGCCCCATGCAGGGTATCGGCCTCCTTCCAGTAGCCGCAGGAGTAGCACAGGGTGGGGTCGAGCATACGCTGGAAGAGGTCGTTGCCCAGATCATAGTGGACCTCGCCGACCCGGTAGGCGCGAGCCCGGCTCTGCAGGTTGAAGAAGCCTGCCTGGAGACGGTACATCAGCCGCTCGGAGGGAGGGTGTACGCGCTCCCCCAGGCCGTGCTGCAGGAGCCGACAGGCCAGCTGGTCGAGCCTCTCGCACTCCCACCAGCCATCCATATAGGCCTCCCCCAGGCCCAGGGTGCCCTGGCGGAGCACGCGCTCGAAGAGGTCGGGGTGGTAGACCCTGAGGTCTCGGGGTGCCGGACCGTTGAGGGTGATGCCGGAGCCCTTCAGCAGGCGCTCGATAGCTCGCCTGGCGCGAGAGTCGGGAAGGGCGGTGAGGTGTGTGGGCGCGTTACTGTTCATGCTGTCCGTCCGGGCCGGGGAGCGCGTTAACACTCCTGAGCATAGCCAAACCTGCCAGACAGGGAAAAATCCGGCAGAATAGCGCATTTTGTCGCCGCCACCTCGGCGGGCGGCTCGGCTGATACTGCAATGGGCGCTGAAATGACGACCGATACCCAACCTCGTGCCCAGTGGCTAGGCCGCTGGGGCTTCGTGCTGGCGGCCACCGGTTCCGCGGTGGGGCTCGGCAATATCTGGAAATTTCCCTACATCACCGGCGAGTACGGCGGCGGCGCCTTCGTGCTGGTCTACCTGGCCTGCATCCTGGCAGTGGGCATTCCGGTGATGATGACCGAGATCGCCTTCGGGCGTCGCGGCCGCGGCAGCCCCATCGACGCCGTGCGGCGGGTCGTCAACGAGTCCGGCCGCACCTCCGCCTGGTCGCTGCTGGGCTGGATGGCGATGCTCTGCGGCTTCATGATCCTCTCCTTCTATGCGGTGGTGGCGGGCTGGTCCTTCGCCTACCTCTGGAAGATGCTGACCGGTGTCTTCGCCGGGGCCGGCGCCGACGACATGGTGGGCATCTTCGTCGCCAACAACGAGAACCCGCTGAACCTCGGCTTCTGGAGCACCCTGGTGGTGGTGGCCACCATGCTGATCGTCGGCAAGGGGGTGCAGGCCGGCATCGAGCGCAGCGTCAGCTGGATGATGCCCGGCATGGTGGTGATGCTGGCGATCCTGATCGGCTACGGCGTGTTCTCCGGGGGCTTCGGCGAGGCGTGGCGCTTCCTGTTCGCCTTCAACGCCGGCAGCCTGTCGAGCGAGGGGATGCTGGCGGCCCTGGGCCATGCCTTCTTCACCCTGTCGCTGGCCTCCGGTGCCATCCTCACCTACGGCAGCTACCTGCCGGCCCGGGCCTCCATCGCCCGCACCACCCTGACCGTGGCCGCCGCCGATACCCTGGTGGCGCTGATGGCCGGGCTGGCGATCTTCCCGATCATCTTCGCCAACGGCATGAGTCCGGCAGAAGGGCCGGGGCTGATCTTCATGAGCCTGCCGCTGGCCTTCCAGGCAATGCCGCTGGGCACCCTGTTCGGCATCCTCTTCTTCGTGATGCTCTCCATGGCGGCGCTCACCTCGTCGATCTCCATGGTGGAGGCCACCGTCTCCTGGCTGACCGACAACAAGGGGATCTCGCGCGGCGCCGCGGCCTGGGGCACCGGCATCGTGCTGTGGGTGGTGAGCACCCTGGCGATGCTCTCCTTCAACCTGGGCGCCGACTGGACCCTGGCCGGGCGCAACGTCTTCGACTGGCTCGACTACCTGACCGCGCGCTGGATGATGCCGCTGGGCGGGCTCGGCCTGGTGCTGCTGGCCGGCTTCGTGCTCAAGAGCGAGATCCTGCGCGACGAACTCGGGCTCTCGCCGCGGGCCCATGCGCTGTGGCTCTTCGCCGTGCGCTACCTGACCCCGCTGGGCATCCTGGTGATCTTCGCCGACGCCCTGGGCGTGGCCCGCATCGAGTTCGGCCTGCACTGGCCCTGGCTGCTGGCGACCCTGGTCGTGATCACCCTGATCGGTGAGCTCGCCTGTCCCAGGCTGCGTCGCACCCTCCAGGAGTGAGCCCCTCTCGCCACCCGCTCATCGCTCCCGCCTCGTCGGGGGCGATGCCGTTTCGGGCGGTGGAAAAGGTTATAAGCTCGGTGCGGAAGGAGAGTGGCAGGCGCGCGGCAAAATCATTACCTTTCGGAATATCAACAAATAGATTGTTCGAGGTAATGGAATATGCAGCAGCGCCCGTCTCCCCACGAGCCCCCAGGCACCGCCTTCGCGCCGGGCAGCGTCTGCCTGGTGGGGGCAGGCCCCGGCGATCCGGAGCTGCTGACGCTGAAGGCGCTGCGCCGCCTCCGGCAGGCCGAGGTGGTCCTGCACGATCGGCTGGTCGGGGCGGAGATCCTGGCTCTGGCCAACCCGGAGGCCGAGCGCCTCTACGTGGGCAAGGCGCGCTCGAATCACAGCGTTCCCCAGGAGGGCATCAACCAGGCGCTGGTGGAATGGGCGCGCCAGGGCAAGCGGGTGCTGCGGCTCAAGGGCGGGGACCCCTTTATCTTCGGGCGCGGCGGCGAGGAGCTCGAGACCCTGGCGGCGGCAGGCATCCCGGTGGAGGTCGTCCCCGGCATCACCGCCGCCTCGGGGTGTGCCGCCTATGCTGGCATCCCGCTGACCCACCGCGACCACGCCCAGTCGGTGCGCTTCATCACCGGCCACCTGAAGAACGGCAGCGCCGAGCTGGACTGGCCGGCCTTGACCAGCCCCGGCCAGACCCTGGTCTTCTACATGGGCCTGCATGGCCTGCCCGAGATCTGCCGGCAGCTGGTGGCCCATGGCCTCCCCGAGACCACCCCGGCGGCCCTGATCGAGCAGGGCACCACGGCGCGCCAGCGGGTGCATCGCGCCACCCTCGCCGACCTGCCGGCGCGGCTGGCTCAGGTGTCGCCCCGGCCGCCTACCCTGATCATCGTCGGTGGGGTGGTCGGGCTGCACGGCACTCTGGCCTGGTTCGATCCCGCCCATGCCGGGGCTGGTGGCTGGGAGACCGGCAACCGCGGCTGAGGCGGGGCGCTGCCGGCGACGGCGTAGTCGTCGCGTGCGACAATGAGGGCTCCATGATCGTCGGGAGCCCATCATGACGGCTCGTCCCAAGGATGCCCTCGCCGAGGTGAGGCGGCTGCGCCACCAGCGCCCGCGTCGCCACCGCCTGATGCGCAGCTTCCGCCTGCAGGTGATGCTGCTGGTGGGGGTGCTGCTCGCCGCCATGCTGCTGGCCCAGGGCGCCTACCTCAATCACCGCAAGGCGGAGATCATCAGCGACCAGATGGGCCAGCGTGCCCTGGCGGTGGCCCGGAGCGTGGCCACCATTCCCGAGCTGGTCGCGGCCTTCGACGACCCCGACCCCAGCGCCACCATCCAGCCCATCGCCGAGCGTATCCGCCGCGACACCGGGGCCCGCTATGTGGTGGTGGGCAACGCCGATGGCATCCGCTACTCCCACCCGCTGCCGGACCGCCTCGGCCTGCCCATGGTCGGCGGAGACAACGACCGGGCGCTGATCGGCGGCGAGTCCTATGTCTCCGAGGCGGAGGGCTCGCTCGGCGAGGCGATGCGCGGCAAGACCCCGGTGTTCGACGCCGAGGGCGACATCATCGGCATCGTCTCGGTGGGCTTCATGCTCGACCGGGTGGCCCTGGACGTGGTGCGACACACCAGCCTCGGCTGGTGGCTGGTGGCGGCCATGATCGCCCTGGGCTTTGCTGGCGCCTACGGGCTCTCCCACCATCTCAAGCGGGTGATCCTGGGCCTCGAACCCCACGAGATCGCCCGCCTCGCCATGGAGAAGGAGGCGATCCTGCAGTCGATCCACGAGGGCATTCTGGCGGTCAATCGGGATGGCCACATTACCCTGGTGAACCAGCAGGCGCGCCGCTTTCTGGAGCTGCCCGACGAGCATGTGCTGTTGGGGCAGCCCATCCGCGAGGTAGTGCCCAATTCCCGCCTGCTGGAAGTGCTTAGACACGGTGAGCAGGAGTTCGACCAGGAAATGTGGCTGGGGGATCACCCAGTGGTGGTCAACCGCGTGCCCATCATTCACGAGGGCGAGATCGAAGGTGCCGTGGCGACCTTCCGTAGCCGCCGAGAAATCATCGACCTCTCCCAGGCGCTGACCCAGGCCAGCCGCGACGTGGATATGCTGCGCGCCCAGGCCCACGAGTTCTCCAACAAGCTCTACACCATTTCCGGACTGCTGCAGTTGCAGCGCATCGAGGAAGCGCTGGCCCTGATTCATCAGGAAACCGAGCGTGCCCAGGCGCAGATGAACTTCCTGATGCGCCACGTGGCCGATGCGGTGCTGAGCGGCACCCTGCTGGGCAAGCTGACCCGCGCTCGAGAACTGGGCGTGGCGCTGGAAATCGACGAACAAAGCTCGCTCTCTTGCCCGCTGACGCCAACGGGGCAGGAGGTCATGATGAGCGTGGTGGGCAATTTGCTGGATAATGCCTGCCATGCGGCACTGAATGGCCCCCACGCCAGCGCACCCCGGGTGCGGCTGTTCTTCACCGATTTGGGCGAACAGCTGTTGGTCGAGGTCGAAGACAATGGGGCGGGGGTCCCTGCGGAGCACGCCGGGTCGATCTTCAAGGAGGGTTTTTCGACCAAGACCGGCAAGCACCGAGGCATCGGCCTGGCACTGGTGGAACGGCTGTGTCGTCAGCACGGTGGCGCGATCACCCTGGAAGAGAGCGAGCTGGGGGGCGCCTGTTTCATTGCCGTGCTGGACCGCTCGCTATGTGCCCGCAGCGATGAACCCGGCCCACCAGGCTAAACGGTTCACACTCTTAATGACGACGATGTTAACAAGAGGATGACGCATGTCTGCGACGCAATACGGCATTCTGGTCGTCGAAGACGATTTCCGCATCGCCGATATCCACCGCGCCTTCATCGAGCAAAGCGACGGTTTTTATGTGGTGGGTATGGCGCGCAACGGCAGCGAAGCCAAAGCGCTGATGGCCGAACACGCCTCGCAAATACAGCTGATTCTGCTGGATGCTTACCTGCCCGACGTGGAAGGGCTGGAGCTTTTGTGGTCGATTCGCCGCGACCATGTGCACGTGGATATCGTCATGGTGACGGCGGCCCGTGAGGTGGAGACCATCAGCGAGGCGTTGCGTGGCGGGGTGTTCGATTACCTGATCAAACCCATCGAAGCGGCAAGAATGAACCAGATGCTGGCGCGTTTTCGGCGCGAACGGGAGGCGCTGGCCAACCGCGCCGAGCTGAACCAGGACGAGCTGGACCATGTGCTGGCCCGGGTGACGCCCAGTGAGCCTGCACGCGCCCCTCAGCGCAGCTTGCCCAAGGGCATCGACCGCTTGACCCTGCGCCGTGTGGTAGAAGCCTTGGCAGCAGACAGCGGCGCCCTGACCGCCATGCAGGTGGCGCGTACCATGGGCGCCAGCCGTTCGACGGCACGCCGCTATCTGGAGTTTCTCGTGGCCGAGCAAGCCGTAGGCGCAGAGCTGGGTTACGGGGATGTCGGGCGACCCGAGCGGCGCTACCGCCTATTGAAGGGGGATCACGGCTGGCTCGATGTGTGAACAAAATGAACAAAACGTTCATAAAGAACAATTTGTCGTTTATGGTCACAAGCTTGTCCTGAAAGGTGGCTTTCTTCTAACGTTCGCAGTGTAATCACAATTGCCGCGTGTTTATCACCGCGCATAACAACATAATTGACTGTGGAGAACGCCCATGACCTCGCTTTCCTTCAAGCGCGCCGCTGTATTTGCTCTGCCTCTGGCAGCCCTTGCCATGACCACTGGCGTACAGGCCCAGGAGTGGACCCCGACACGCTCCATCGAATTCGTCGCACCTGCCAACCCAGGCGGTGGCTGGGATACGCTGGTGCGTACTGTTTCCCGCGTGTTGCAGGAAGAGCAGCTGGCAGACCGTAACTTTGCGACCATCAACGTGCCAGGCGGCGGCGGTGCCGTGGCATGGGCGCAAATCGCCCGTGACAGCGGTAACCCGCACAAGCTGTTCGCCACCAGCCCGCCCATCATTCTGGTGCCGCTGGCAGGCGCTTCGCGCTATGACCACACGCACTTCACGCCCGTGGCGCGTCTGATCACCGACTACTCCATCATTCTGGTGTCAGCGGATTCCGAATATCAGACCATCAATGATCTGTTCGACGCGCTGAAAGAGAACCCGCGCCTGAGCGTGGGTGGCGGCAGTGCGCCGGGCTCGATGGACCATATTTCGGTGGCTGGCCTGGCATCTGCGATGGGTCTCGATGCCTCTACAGTGAACTATATTCCCTTCTCGGGTGGTGGCGATGCCATGACCAACCTGATGGGGGGGCATATCGAGGCAGTCATTACCGGCGCGGGTGAGTCCGTAGGCCAGCTCGGCGAAGGCAGCCAACTGCGTGCACTGGGCGTATCTGCCCCTGAGCGCCTGGGCGGCGCCCTGGCCGACGTGCCCACGTACCAGGAGCAGGGTGTGGACTACACCTTCGATATCTGGCGCGGCGTGATGGGTACCCCCGACATGCCCGCTGAGGCGGTGGCCTACTATGAGGATCTGTTCGCTCGGATGCTCGAGACCGATGGCTGGCAGCAGGCGCGTGACCAGTTGGGCTGGATCGATGCCTACCAGGACAGTGAAGCGTTTGGCGCGTTCCTGGATGAGCAGAAAGAGCAGTTCAGCAGCGTCCTGAGCGACCTGGGCTTGCTGGCTCAATAACCCCCGCTTCACCGTGCTACCCCGGGCCAGCCAGGCCCGGGGTCACTGCCTGTGACCGTAAGCGCAACCTGCGCCTTCGGAGAGACTCCCCATGACTCGATTGAACACTAACCAGTGGCTGTCCCTCGTGCTGGCGCTTCTCGCCGCCGCCTATCTAGCAATGGCCTGGCAAATTCCAACCTTTCCTCTGCCGCGCCCGGTGGATTCAGACCTGTTTCCAAAAGTGCTGGGAATGACCTTGTTATTGCTAGCAGGGCTGCTCTTCTTTGAAAAACCGGTACCGCTGGCAGGCGCTGACGAGATCGACGAAGAGGCCACCAATGGTCCGCTGCTGTTCACGCCTTGGGCGCGGGTCGTGATCACCGCCGTGGCCATCGCCGCCTATGCCTTCCTGCTGGTGCCGTTGGGCTTCGTGTTGGCATCGACGCTGCTGTGCACGGGGTTAACGGCCTATTACGGCTACCGTCGTCATGGCATCAACCTGGCGGCTTCCCTGGGGGTGGTCCTGGCGCTGTATCTCACCATGACGCGCGTCATGGATGTGTACCTGCCCACTGGCCTCTTGCCGTTCTGAATACGCCGTGCCCACACACCTGTCGTAGTTTTTTAAGAAAGATACGCCTATGGATGCCTTGAACAACTTGATGTACGGCTTTGGCATCGCGCTCGAGCCCATCAATATCGCTTACGTTTTTGCCGGTGTGTTTGCCGGTACCATCATCGGTATGTTGCCGGGCCTTGGCCCGATCAGTGCCCTGGCGCTGATGATCCCGATCACCTTCTCAATGGAGCCTGCATCAGGCCTGATCCTGATGGCCGGCGTCTATTACGGGGCCATTTTCGGTGGCTCGACCTCTTCCATCTTGCTCAACGCACCGGGGGTGGCAGGCACGGTCGCGACCTCTTTCGATGGCTACCCCATGGCCAAGCAGGGGTTGGCGGGCAAGGCGCTGGCCATTGCCGCCTACGCGTCGTTCATCGGCGGCACGATATCGGTCGTCTTCTTGATGCTGGTGGCGCCGCTGCTTTCCAAGGTGGCGGTCAGCTTCGGGCCGCCCGAATATTTCGCGCTCATGGTGCTGGGCCTGACGGCGGTCGTCTCGCTGTCGGACAAATCGCTGGTGAAGGGCCTGATTGCGGCGGTGATCGGCATCATGATCTCGATCGTCGGTATCGACATGCAAACCGGCACCGAGCGCTACACCTTTGGCTCGGCCCACCTGCTCGACGGCATCGACTTCCTGGTCGTGGCGCTGGGAATCTTCGCCCTGGCGGAAGTGTTCTACATGCTGCTGCGTGGGGGCGGTGGCAAGGAAGCTCCGCGCAATGCCATCGGCTCGCTCAAGCTGAGCGGTAGTGAAGTGAAGCAAATTGCAGGCCCCATCAGTCGTAGCTCGGTACTGGGCTTCTTTACCGGCGTACTGCCGGGGGCCGGTGCCACCATTGGTTCTTTCCTGGGCTACAGCATGGAAAAACGCCTGGCCAAGGATGGTGACACCTTTGGCAAGGGCAACATCAAGGGCGTGGCAGCTCCCGAGGCGGCCAACAACGCCGCCTGTACTGGCTCGTTCGTACCACTGCTGACCCTGGGTGTGCCTGGCTCGGGCACCACGGCGGTGCTGCTGGGGGCGCTGCTGGTCATGGGTGTGACGCCTGGCCCCATGATGCTGGAGCAGCGCCCGGATGTGTTCTGGGGGGTCATTGCCAGTATGTACATCGGTAATATTTTCCTGCTGCTACTCAACCTGCCGCTGATTCCGCTGATCGCCAAGATTCTCGATATGCCGCGACCGCTGCTGCTCTCGATGATCCTGATCTTCTGCATGGTCGGCGTCTACGGCATGAGCTTCAGCATCATCGACCTGCTGTTCCTGCTCGGTTTCGGCCTGGTGGGGCTGGGCATGCGGCTGTTCGGCTTCCCGGCGGCACCGCTGATCCTGGCGCTGATCCTGGGGGCCATCATGGAGGAGTCCATGCGTCGTGCCCTGCAGATCTCCGGCGGCGACTGGATGGTCTTCATCGACAAGCCGATCTCCATGTGGCTGCTGATCATCGCGGCACTCTCGCTGCTGCTGCCGGTGGTCAAGCCGATGATGCACAAGCTGCGGACCCGCCGGGGCGCCTGATCCCTGCCGCGCAGTGCCCGACGGGGGCGCCGGCTATGCCGGCGCCCCCGCGTCGTTGTACCCGGGCTCTCGGCGCGCGGCACGTCCGCCGCGCACTGACCTGGCGCAAGGAGGCGGGCACGACGCACCGAACGGTGCATGGCGGCGCCCTCGGTTGCACCGAGGTGGTGCGTCAAGCACGCTGCTGCGCCGCATCAATTGCTGACAACTGATTGTCTTATAACGTCTTTATCGTGAATGGCCCGCTGTGGCGCACCCCTTGCAATGTCTCCTTGTCCCACAACAACGACCCCCTTCGGGGAGCAAGGAGATTCTCGTGACCCCTTCCCATCGCAAGTCGCTGCCGCTTCGTCCCCTGACCGCCGCGCTGCTGACCGCCTCCCTGCTGGGGGCCGGCGGCCAGGCCCTGGCCGACGACGACCCCATCAAGGTGGGCATCCTGCATTCGCTCTCCGGCACCATGGCGATCAGCGAGACGGTGCTCAAGGACACCGTGGAGATGCTGATCGCCAAGCAGAACGAGCAGGGGGGGGCTGCTCGGCCGCCAGCTCGAGGCGGTGGTGGTGGACCCGGCCTCCAACTGGCCGCTGTTCGCCGAGCGCGCCCGGGAGCTGCTCGCCCAGCATGAGGTGGACGTGGTCTTCGGCAACTGGACCTCGGTGTCGCGCAAGGCGGTGCTGCCGGTGTTCGAGGAGCTCAACGGCCTGCTCTTCTATCCGGTGCAGTACGAGGGGGAGGAGTCCTCCGAGAACGTCTTCTACACCGGCGCCGCGCCCAACCAGCAGGCCATCCCCGCGGTGGAGTACTTGATCAACGAGATGGGCATCGAGCGCTTCGCGCTGCTCGGCACCGACTACGTCTATCCGCGCACCACCAACCGCATCCTCGAAGCCTTCCTCAAGGAGGAGCACGGCATCGCCGACGAGGACATCATGGTCAACTACACCCCCTTCGGGCACAGCGACTGGCAGAACATCGTCGCCGAGGTGCGCCGTTTCGGCAGCGAGGGCAAGCCCACCGCGGTGGTCTCCACCATCAACGGCGATGCTAACGTGCCCTTCTACCGGGAGCTGGGCAACCAGGGGGTGGACGCTGGCGACATTCCGGTCATCGCCTTCTCGGTGGGAGAGCAGGAGCTCACCGGCATCGACACTGCCCCCCTGGTGGGCCACCTGGCCGCCTGGAACTACTTCATGAGCGTCGACACCGACGCCAACTACGACTTCATCGACGCCTGGATCGAGTGGACCGGCGACGAGGAGGCGGTCACCAACGACCCCATGGAAGCCCACTACATCGGCTTCAACATGTGGGCCGAGGCGGTGCGCAAGGCCGGCACCACCGACCCCGACGCCATCAAGGACGCCATCATCGGCGTGGTGGTGCCGAACCTCTCCGGCAGCTTTGCTGCGATGATGCCCAACCACCACATCACCAAGCCGGTGCTGATCGGCGAGGTCCAGGACAACGGCCAGTTCGACATCGTCTGGCAGACCCCCTCCACCGTGGTCGGCGACGCCTGGTCCGACTTCCTGCCCGGCTCCCGTGACCTGATGGCCGACTGGCAGGCGCCCATGCGCTGCGGCAACTTCAACGTGGCCACCGGCCGCTGCGGCGGCAGCACCGCCGCCGAGGAAGCCGAGGCCGCCCTCGCCGAGTAACGCCCCTGTCCGCCCCTGCCCCCGCCGCTCCATGGCGGGGGCGCACGCCCGCTTTACCCCCTTAGTGACTCCCTAATCCAAAGGATGAACCCATGAGGCGTCTCCTTTTTCTCTGGCTGCTGGTGCTGCTGGCCGTGCCGCTGGGCGCCCAGGCCCAGCCCGCGGCCGACGATTCCGCCGCCATCGAGCTGCTCGACGCCCTCGACGTCGACAGCTTCCCCGCCAAGAGCCGCGCCATCGACGCCATCGTGGCCAGCGACGATCCCCGGGCCCGGGACTGGCTCCAGGCCCTGCTCGACGGCCGCCTGCAGCGCGCCGACGACGGCCGCTTCGTGGTGGTGCTGGACAACCGCGGCCGCGACTGGCCGGTGGAGGATGCCCTCACCGGCGAGGCGCTGGGCGAGATGTCCCGGCGCGATCTCGACCGCATCGGCATCAACAACGCCCTGCGCAACCAGCTGCGCAGCGCCATCGCCGTGGTGGATCTCTACTCGGCGGACCTCACACTGCGTCGCGCCTCCGCTGAGCGGCTGCTCGGCGAGGTGGACGTCGACCTGGCCGGCCCCCTTGCCGAGGTGATCGAGGGCGAGGAGGATGCCCGGGTGCGCCGCCGCCTGACCCAGGCGCTCGCCATCCATCGCCTGGAGCAGGGCGAGGTGGCCGCCGTGGCCGACCTCGAGGGCAGCCTGCACTCCCGGGTGCGCGTCGCCCTCAACGGCGCTGCCAATGGAGACGACCCGGTGCTGGCCGACGCCGCCCGCAGCGCCCTGAGCGGCATCGAGCAGATGCTCAAGGTCAACCGCGCCGCCGAGACCCTCTACTTCGGACTCTCCCTGGGCTCGGTGCTGGTGCTGGCGGCCATCGGCCTGGCCATCACCTTCGGGGTGATGGGGGTGATCAACATGGCCCACGGCGAGCTGATCATGCTCGGCGCCTACACCACCTGGATGATGCAGCAGCTGCTGCCCGGCCAGCCTGGGCTGGCGCTGGTGCTGTCGATTCCCGCCGGCTTCCTGGTGGCGGCGCTGGCCGGCATCGCCATCGAGCGCGGGGTGATCCAGTTCCTCAAGGGGCGGCCCCTGGAGACCCTTCTGGCCACCTTCGGCATCAGCCTGATCCTGCAGCAGCTGGTGCGTACCCTGATCTCGCCCCAGAACCGCACCGTGGTCTCCCCGGAGTGGATGAGCGGCTCCATCGCCATCAACGACGCCCTCTCGTTGACCCTGAACCGCATGGTGGTGATCGCCTTCGCTCTGGCGGTGTTCGCCGCCCTGGTGCTGATCATGCGCCGCACCCGGCTCGGGCTCGAGGTGCGGGCGGTGACCCAGAACCGCGCCATGGCGCGCTCCATGGGCATCCGCGCCACCCGGGTCGATATCCTCACCTTCGCCCTGGGCTCCGGGGTGGCGGGACTCGCCGGGGTGGCGCTCTCCCAGCTCACCAACGTGGGGCCCAACCTGGGCCAGAGCTACATCATCGACTCCTTCATGGTGGTGGTCTTCGGCGGCGTCGGGAACCTCTGGGGCACCCTGGTGGCGGGCCTGTCGCTGGGCGTGATCAACCAGGTGCTGGAGCCCTGGGCGGGCGCCGTGCTGGCCAAGATCATCGTGCTCGTCTTCATCATCCTGTTCATTCAGAAGCGCCCCCGCGGACTCTTCCCGCAGAAGGGCCGGGCGGCGGAGGGCTAACCGATGCATTCCACACACTTCTGGCTGACGCGCCCCTTCGCCGAGCGCTCGACGCAGCTCTTCCTCGGCGTGCTGCTGGCGGCCATGACCCTGGTGACGCTGCTGCACCTGGCCGTGCCCCAGGGCCATCCGCTTTACGTCAACGCCTATACCGTCAACCTCTTCGGCAAGTACCTGAGCTATGCGCTGCTCGCCGTCGCCGTGGACCTGGTGTGGGGCTATCTGGGCATTCTGAGCCTCGGCCACGGCGCCTTCTTCGCGCTGGGCGGCTACGCCATGGGCATGTACCTGATGCGCCAGATCGGCGACCGTGGGGTGTATGGCGATCCCGTGCTGCCTGACTTCATGGTGTTTCTGAGCTGGGAGAACCTGCCCTGGTACTGGCTCGGCTTCGACATGGCCTGGTTCGCCTTCCTGATGGTGCTGCTGGTGCCCGGCGCCCTGGCGCTGGTGTTCGGCTTTCTCGCCTTCCGCTCCCGGGTCACCGGGGTCTATCTCTCCATCATCACCCAGGCGCTCACCTTCGCCCTGATGCTGGCCTTCTTCCGTAACGAGATGGGCTTCGGCGGCAGCGACGGCCTGACCGACTTCCGCGAGATCCTGGGCTTCAACCTGCGCAGCAACGAGACGCGCCTCGGGCTCTTCCTGGCCAGCGGCGTGGCCCTCGCCCTGGGCTACATCCTGTGCCGGGCCATCGTGGGGAGCAAGCTCGGCCGGGTCTGCGTGGCCACCCGTGACGCCGAGGCGCGCACGCGCTTTCTCGGCTACCGGGTGGAGCGCTTCCAGCTCTTCGTCTTCGTGGTCTCGGCGATGCTGGCGGGGATTGCCGGCGCCCTCTACGTGCCCCAGGTGGGGATCATCAACCCCAGCGAGTTCTCGCCGCTCTTCTCCATCGAGATCGTGCTGTGGGTGGCGCTCGGCGGCCGGGCGACCCTCTACGGGGCGGTGATCGGCGCGATACTGGTCAACTACGCCAAGACGGTCTTCACCGGCGCCATGCCCGACGCCTGGCTCTTTGCTCTCGGCGGGCTCTTCGTGCTGGTCACGGTCTTCCTGCCCAGGGGCGTGGCGGGGCTGCTTGCCTATCGCCTGAAGCGTCGCCGACGGGGCGGTGAACACGGCGCGTCCGGCAATCAAGACGGCGCCACCGGCTCGGAGGTGACCCCATGAGTTTCCTGAGCTCCCTGGCCGACCGCGATCGCGTCTTCGATTTCCTGGTGCCCGCCGCCTCGCCGGTGGACGTGCGCCACGGCCCGATCCTCTACCTGGAAGATGTCACGGTGAGCTTCGACGGCTTCAAGGCCATCGACAACCTCAACCTGACCATCGACGACGGCGAGTTGCGCTGCATCATCGGCCCTAACGGCGCCGGCAAGACCACCATGATGGACATCATCACCGGCAAGACCCGCCCCGACACCGGTTCGGTGTGGTTCGGCAGCCGCCACGACCTGCTGACGATGAACGAGCCGGAGATCGCCAGTCTCGGCATCGGCCGCAAGTTCCAGAAGCCCACGGTCTTCGAGGCGCTCAGCGTGTTCGAGAACCTGGAGCTTGCCATGGCCGCCGACAAGCGCATCCTGCCGACCCTGACCGCCCGCATGAGCGGCGAGGTGCGCGACCGCATCGAGGAGGGCCTGGCCACCATCGGCCTCACCGCGCTGCGCGACCGCCCGGCGGGCATCCTCTCCCACGGCCAGAAGCAGTGGCTGGAGATCGGCATGCTGCTGATGCAGCGGCCGCGCCTGCTGCTGGTGGACGAGCCGGTGGCCGGCATGACCGAGCAGGAGATGGAACGCACCGCGGAGCTGCTGACCGGGCTTGCCGGCAAGCAGTCGGTGGTGGTGGTGGAGCACGATATGGGCTTCGTGCGCTCCATCGCTCGCCAGGTGACGGTGCTCCACCAGGGCAGCGTGCTGGCCGAGGGGACCATGGACCAGGTGGCCAGCGACCCCAGGGTGATCGAGGTCTACCTGGGGGCCGAGGTCGACGAGGAGATGGCGTGATGCTGAAAATCGACAAGCTCAACCAGTACTACGGCGAGAGCCACACCCTCTGGGATCTCGACCTCGCGGTGCCGGCGGGGGAGTGCACCTGCGTGATGGGCCGCAACGGGGTGGGCAAGACCACCCTGATGAAGGCGATCATGGGCGAGGTGAGGGTGGCCTCCGGTAGCCTTTGCTACGCCGACGACGTGGAGCTGACCAAGCGGCGCGTCGAGGAGCGCTCGCGTCTCGGCATCGGCTATGTGCCCCAGGGCCGCCAGATCTTCCCGCTGCTCACCGTGGAGGAGAACCTGCGCACAGGGCTCGCCGCCCGGAGCGACGGCCGCAGGACGATTCCCGAGCGCATCTACGAGCTCTTCCCGGTGCTTCAAGAGATGAAGCACCGACGCGGCGGCGATCTCTCCGGCGGCCAGCAGCAGCAGCTGGCCATCGGACGGGCGCTGGTGCTCGAGCCGCGGCTGCTGATCCTCGACGAGCCGGGGGAGGGCATCCAGCCCAATATCGTCACCCTGATCGGCGAGGTGATCCGCAGGCTGATCGCGGAAGACGGCCTCACCGTGCTGCTGGTGGAGCAGAAGCTGCCCTTCGCCCGCAAGTACGCCGACCGCTTCGTGATCATGGACCGCGGCCGGCCGGTGGCCAAGGGGGCCATCGGCGAGCTCTCGAATGCGCTGATCAGGGAGCACCTGACGGTCTAGGCGCAACGCGCCAAGCATCGAGGCGCCTCCTGTGGTTCATGGGGGGCGTCCTGCACCTTTCTGGCCAGCCCGCCCGTGCGCCTGCACCCGAAAGGTGCGCGGCGGCCTCCCTCGATGCACCGCGAGAGGGCGTGTATGCCGTCGGTCGGGTCCCGGCATTCATTTCAACGTTATGAATGATAAGGGAAATATATCCCTCTCTCCATTTTGGTACGCCCCTTGCTGAAGGCTGGTCAGAGACACCACCGCACGAGCCGCCCATGACTGCCTTCGAGCCTACCCTTGCCCCCCCGCCGCCGGCATCCGGCCACCGCTTCGATGCCCAGCGGCGCTGGGAGGCGACGCTGGCGCTGCGTTTCGCCGCGCGGGACGGGGCGACGCGGCTGTCCCGGGCGCGCCATTGCGGGCCGCTGCGGGTGCAGCGCCCCTTCTATCCGGAGGGGCCTGCGGGCGTCTGCCACCTCTACCTGCTGCACCCCCCGGGGGGGCTGGTCAGCGGCGATGCCTTGACCATTTCGGCGCGGGTCGAGGCGGGTGCCCAGGCGCTGCTCACTACGCCGGCGGCCAACAAGCTCTATCGTACCGACAGCCACGGGGTGGCCTGGCGCCAGGCCACCCACCTCGCGGTCGACGATGGCGGCAGCCTGGAGTGGCTGCCCCAGGAAACCATCGCCTTCGACGGCTCCCGGGGGGAGCAGAGCACCCGGATCGACCTTTCCGGCACCGCCCGTTGCCTGGGATGGGAGGTGCTGGCCCTGGGGCGCCCGGCAAGCGCGCTGCCCTATCGCTCGGGGCGCCTCGAACAGCGCTTTCGCCTCACCCGCGACGGCAGGCCCCTGTGGCTGGAGCGCCAGCCGCTGGACCCTACCCACCCGCGCTTCACGGGGCGTTGGGGACAGGGGGGCGCCAGTGTCCAGGCGACCCTCTGGGTGGTGGGCCTCGACGACGAACCCGAGGCCATCGAGGCGCTGCGCGAGGCCTTGCCGGCCGGCCCATGCTGGGCGGTGACGCTGCGCCACGGGGTGCTGCTGCTGCGCTACCTGGGCCAGGAGCGCAACGCGGCCTGGGCGCTGTGCGAGGCCGCCTGGCGAGTGCTGCGCCCGCGGCTGCTGGGCCTCGAGGCCCAGATCCCGCGCATCTGGCTGACTTGATTCCCTACCTTCACCGACGAGACGACGCCATGGAACTGACTCCCCGCGACAAGGACAAGCTGATGCTCTTTCTGGCCGCTCAGCTGGCCGAGCGCCGCCGCGCCCGCGGCCTGAAGCTCAACTACCCCGAGGCGGTGGCGCTGATCAGCTTCGAGATCATGGAGGGCGCCCGCGATGGCCGCAGCGTGGCCGACCTGATGAGCGCCGGCCGCGAGATTCTCGGCCGCGATGACGTCATGGAGGGGGTGGCCGAGATGGTCCACGAGGTGCAGGTGGAGGCTACCTTCCCGGACGGCACCAAGTTGGTCACCGTCCACACCCCAATCGTCTAAAACCGGCTGCACTCGGCCATGCTGTGTTGGCTTCGCGACAAAAATTGCTCATTTACTAAAGTAAACTCCGCTTTTTTGCCGCTCGCCGCCTTGCCTGGCCTTCGTTCGCTCAGTTTTAGCTGTGCAGCAGCCATTAACGAAAGGTAAGGCCTTATGATTCCTGGCGAATATCAGCTGAAGGACGGCGAGATTGCGCTCTGCGAGGGGCGCGAGCGGATCACCGTCGAGGTGGCCAACACCGGCGACCGGCCGATCCAGATCGGCTCCCACTACCACTTCGCCGAGGCCAACCCGGCGCTGGTCTTCGACCGCGACAAGACCCGCGGCCATCGCCTTGACGTGGCCGCCGGCACCGCGATCCGCTTCGAGCCGGGCCAGACCCGGGAGGTGACCCTGATGCCCTTTGCCGGTACGCGCCATATCTACGGCTTCCGCGGCGACGTCATGGGCGCGCTCTCTAACGCGCCCGAAACCGCGCGAAAGGCGCAGAAACCAGACCAAGGAGGCCAGTCATGAAGATCTCGAGACAGGCCTACGCCGATATGTACGGCCCCACGGTGGGCGACCGGGTGCGCCTGGGCGACACCGAGCTGTGGATCGAGGTGGAGCGCGACGCCACCCACTACGGCGAGGAGGTGAAGTTCGGCGGCGGCAAGGTGATCCGCGACGGCATGGGCCAGAGCCAGCGTGCCAATGCCACGGTGATGGACACCGTGATCACCAACGCGCTGATTCTCGACTGGTGGGGCATCGTCAAGGCGGACGTCGGGATCCAGGCCGGGCGGATCAGTGCCATCGGCAAGGCGGGCAATCCCGATACCCAGCCGGGCGTGGAGATCGTGATCGGCCCCGGCACCGAGGTGATCGCCGGCGAAGGCATGATCCTCACCGCCGGCGGCATCGACGCCCATATCCACTTCATCTGCCCCCAGCAGGTGGAGGAGGCGCTGGCCAGCGGCATCACCACCATGCTGGGCGGGGGCACCGGGCCCGCCACCGGCTCCAAGGCCACCACCTGCACCCCGGGGGAATGGCATATCGGCCGCATGCTCCAGGCGGTGGATGGACTGCCCATGAACGTCGGCCTGTTGGGCAAGGGCAATGCCAGCCTGCCGGAGGGGCTGGCGGCGCAGCTCGAGGCCGGGGCCATGGGCCTCAAGCTCCACGAGGACTGGGGTACCACCCCGGCCTCCATCGACAACTGCCTCTCGGTGGCCGAGCGCTACGACGTCCAGATCGCCATCCACACCGACACCCTCAACGAGTCGGGCTTCGTTGAGGACACCCTGGCGGCGTTCAAGGAGCGCGGCATCCACACCTACCACACCGAGGGGGCCGGGGGCGGCCACGCGCCGGACATCCTCACCGCCTGCGCCAAGCCCTACGTGCTGCCGTCCTCCACCAACCCGACCCGGCCCTACACGGTCAATACCGTCGACGAGCATCTCGACATGCTGATGGTGTGCCACCACCTGGACCCCAACATCCCCGAGGACGTGGCCTTCGCCGATTCGCGCATCCGCCGCGAGACCATAGCCGCCGAGGATATCCTCCAGGATCTCGGCGTGATCTCGATGATCGCCTCCGACTCCCAGGCCATGGGCCGGGTGGGGGAGGTGGTGTGCCGCACCTGGCAGACCGCCCACAAGATGAAGGTGCAGCGGGGCCTCTTGCCCGAGGACGAGGCGCTCGGCGCCGACAACTTCCGCGCCCGGCGCTACATCGCCAAGTACACCATCAACCCGGCGATCACCCACGGCATCGGCCACGAGGTGGGCTCGGTGGAGGTGGGCAAGCTGGCCGACCTGGTGCTCTGGAGCCCGGCCTTCTTCGGCGTCAAGCCGGCGCTGATCCTCAAGGGGGGGATGATCGCCATGGCGCCCATGGGCGACCCCAACGCCTCGATCCCCACCCCCCAGCCGGTCCACTACCGGCCGATGTTCGGTGCCCTGGGGCGGGCGGCAAGCGAGACCCGGGTCAGCTTCGTCAGCCAGGCGGCCCTGGACGCGGGGATCCAGGAGCGGCTGGGCCTCGCCAGCCGGCTGGTGGCGTGCCGTAACGTGCGCGGCGTCAGGAAAGGGGATATGAAACTCAACGACGCCTGCCCGGAGCTGACGGTAGACCCCCAGACCTACGAGGTGCGCTGCGACGGCGAGCTCTTGACCTGCGAGCCGGCCACTGAGCTGCCGCTGGCTCAGCGCTATCACCTGTTCTGAGCACCTAGGTAGACACCAAGGTGAGCGGCGCTGGATGAGCTGCGATAGACACCAGAGACGATGCCAATGCTGAAACTGATTGAACGGCTGGGCCCCATCGCGGCGGACCACGCCAGCGATACCCTGACGCTGCCCTATGAGCGGCGCGTGCTGGGCCGCCTGAGGGCAACAAGCGACACCGGCCGCGAGCTCGGCCTCTTCCTCGACCGTGGGCCGGTGCTGCACGACGGTGAGGGGCTGCGCGCCGAGAGTGGCGAGATCGTGCGGGTGAGGGCGGCCGACGAGCCGGTGGTCACCGCCCGCATCGCCCCCGGCCTGCCCCTGGCGCGACTCGCCTACCATCTGGGCAACCGCCATGTGCAGCTGGCCCTGGGCGAGGACGAGAAGGGGGGATACGTGCGCTTTTCGCCGGATCATGTGCTGGAGGAACTGGCCGAGCTGCTCGGCGCCACCCTGGAGCGCCATGTCGCCCCCTTCGATCCGGAGCCTGGGGCCTATAACCAGCTCGGCCATTCACATGCACATGACCATGAGCACAGCCATCACCACGCCCATGGCCATCATCATGCTCACTGAGCCGTCTCTGCCGGCCATGGTGCAGGGCGATGACCTGGCGCTGCTGGGCCTGTTGCAACTGGTCAGCCCTGCGCTGCCGATCGGCGCCTTCGCCTTCTCACAGGGGCTCGAGAGCGCCTTCGAGCTAGGCTGGGTGAGCGACGAGGCGAGCCTAGGCGACTGGCTCGAAGGGGTGCTCGAGGATGGCCTGACCCGCTGCGACCTGCCGGCGCTTTCGCGCCTGCATGCCGCCTGGTCGGAAGGCGACGGCGAGGCGGTGGCCGAGTGGGACCAGTGGCTTGCCGCCAACCGCGAGACCGCGGAGCTCGCCGCCGAGGATGCGCGGCTCGGGGCCTCGCTCAAGCGGCTGCTGGGCAGTCTGGCGCTGCTGCCCCCTGATGTTTCACGTCATGGGCCCGAGCTCCCGGAAGGAGCGGGCTATGTGACGCTGTTTGCCTGGGCGGCCCGGGTGCGCGGCATACCGGTGCGCCAGGCGTTGCTCGGCTTCGCCTGGGCCTGGCTGGAGAACCAGCTGGCGGTGGCCTGCAAGGCGCTGCCCCTGGGCCACACCGCTGCCCAGCGAATCGTGGAACGGCTGCGTCCGGCCCTGGTCGCCGCGGTGGACGAAGCCCTGGCGCTGCCCGATGACGCTCTCGGCCCGGCGCTGCCCGGCCTCGCCCTGGCCAGCGCCCAGCACGAGACCCAGTATTCGCGACTGTTTAGAAGCTGATGTGACCAGAAGCTGACGATGCACAACCAGGAGAGACGACCATGACCCATTGTTTACGCGTTGGCGTCGGCGGCCCGGTGGGCTCCGGCAAGACGGCGCTGCTCAAGCAGCTCTGCCTGGCCCTGCGCGACCACTACGATATCGCCGTGGTCACCAACGACATCTACACCCGGGAGGACGCCGACTTCCTGCTGCGCCACGAGGCGCTCGCCGCGGATCGCATCCTCGGCGTGGAGACCGGCGGCTGCCCCCACACCGCCATCCGCGAGGACGCCTCCATGAACCTCGCCGCCATCGACGAGCTCCAGGGGCGCCACCCTGGCCTCGAGCTGGTGCTGGTGGAGTCCGGCGGCGACAACCTCTCGGCCACCTTCAGCCCCGAGCTCTCCGACCTCACCCTCTACGTGATCGACGTCTCCGCCGGCGACAAGATCCCCCGCAAGGGCGGCCCCGGCATCACCAAGTCGGACCTGTTGATCATCAACAAGATCGATATCGCCGAGCAGGTGCATGCGTCCCTTGAGGTGATGGAGCGCGACGCGAAAAAGATGCGCGGCGAGCGTCCCTTCGTCTTCACCAACCTCTACGACGGCGTAGGCCTCGAGACCATCATCCAGTTCATCCTCGAGCGCGGCATGCTGCCGGAACGCCGGCCGTCGGCCGATACCGGCGCTACCGCTTGATTCACTCCCCCATACCGACTCGACACCCCGGCAAGGAGATCGCCACCATGACCTTACTCTCGATGTCTCTCTCGAAGCGCGCCGCCACGGCTGCCGCGGCCACCGGCCTGCTGCTTGTGGCCGGCTCCGCCCTGGCCCACCCGGGCCATGGCGCCCCCGATGTCCATGCGCATACCGGCCATCCGCTGCTGTTGCTGGCGGGCGCCTTCGCCGTGCTGGGCGTGACGGGACTTGCCCTGCTGCTACGGCGTGTCCTTCGCCAGCGACGGCTGCAGCGTCAGCGCTGAATGTCGGCGTCACCCCCATGCAGAACGCCCGGCCAGTGGCCGGGCGTTCTGCATGGGGGCAGGGTGGTGATCAGGGCAGCAGGATGGTGGAGCCGGTGGTCCGGCGGCCCTGCAGGGCGTCCTGAGCCTTGCCGGCCTCGGCCAGCGGGTAGCGGTGGGAGATATCGACCTTGAGCTTTCCGTTGTCGAGCATGGCGAAGAGCTCGTCGGCCATCATCTGCAGCCGCTCGGGGGTGTCGGCATAGCCGTTGAGGCTGGGGCGGGTGAGGAACAGCGACCCCTTCTGGTTGAGGATGCCGATATTGACGCCTTCGACCGCGCCGGAGGCGTTGCCGAAGCTGACCATCAGCGAGCGCGGCTTGAGGCAGTCGAGGGACGTTTCCCAGGTGTCCTTGCCCACCGAGTCGTAGACCACGTCGCACATGGCGCCGTCGGTGAGTTCGCGCACGCGCTCGACCACGTTCTCCCTGGTGTAGTCGATGGTGGCCCAGGCGCCGTTCTTCTCGGCCAGGGCCGCCTTCTCCGGCGAGCTGACGGTGCCGATCAGCTTCACGCCGAGCGCCCGTGCCCACTGACAGGCGATGGAGCCAACGCCGCCGGCCGCGGCGTGCCACAGGATGGTCTCGCCGCCCTTGAGCGCAAAGGTCTGGCGCATCAGGTACTGCACCGTCAGCCCCTTGAGCATGCTGGCCGCGGCGGTCTCGAAGTCGATGGTGTCGGGCAGCTTGACCACCTTGTCGGCGGGCAGGGTATGCAGCTCGGCGTATGCGCCGAGCGGGCCCTGGGCGTAGGCGACGCGGTCGCCGGGCGCGAGGTGGCTGACCCCTTCACCCACCGCATCGACCACGCCGGCGCCCTCGGTGCCGAGCCCGGAGGGCAGCGACGGGGCGGGGTAGAGACCGGTGCGGAAGTAGATGTCGATGAAGTTGAGGCCGATGGCGCGGTTGGCGATTCGCACCTCGCCGGGGCCGGGCTCGGCGGGGGAGACATCGACGAGTTCGAGCACCTCGGAGCCGCCGGTGCGGGCAAACTGGATACGCTTGGCCATGTCGGTAAGTCCTTGTTTTGCAGAATGCTGTACGGGATGAGAGACCGTCGGGATAGGGACAATATCCAAACGCCGTTCACGTGTCCGGTCAAGTCGGCAGCGCCAACGGCAGGCTCAGGCGTCGGCGAGCCCCTCGACGAAGGCCTGTTTCTCCGCCTCGAAGAAGGTGCGCTCCTGCTTGAAGCGACGCAGCACCGCCGACTCGTCGAAGGCGAGCGGCGCACAGAGCCGGCCGGAGAGGGCGGCGGGGTGCTGGAAGGCGAGCCCGACCCGCTCCCCCTGGGCGTTCTTCACCCAGCGGGTGATGCCGCACGCCTCGAGGAAGGCCTCGTCCAGGGTCTCGCCGGGCGTGACCGAGAGAGGGGCGTTGAGGGCCAGGTCGCGAAGCAGGCGCCTCAGCGGCTCACGGCTCTCCTCGAGGGAGGCAGCGAGGGTCACGGCCATGCCCTCGCCGCTCTCGTCCATGACCAGCAGGGCCAGCGCCAGGGGCCGACCCTTGTTGTCCAGCAGCGCCCAGAGCCGTGCCGCCTCGGCGGGAAACAGCAGGTGACGGGTGCCGCTGAAGGCCACCAGCGGCGCCAGGCCGGCCTGGGTGCCGTGGACCGCCGCGCACAGGCGCGCCAGGCAGGCATCGCGCCTGGCGCCGGGCTCGAGACTCACCACTTTCATCCGGATTCTCCACTCCATGACGGGTTGGCGCGAAGCCTATCATATCTGCCCGCCCATGCTCGGCCGCCATCCCTCCGCGCAGGGGCTGTGCCTGGCTCCTGCATCTCGCTATGCTGGCTTCCATTGCCGGTCGCCGCTGCCATCCGCTCGTGGTGGCCGGCCCCCTCAAGGACGCGAGAGGCCCCATGAACTATCCCACAACGCCCCATCCCCTCATGCCTCATTCCGCCACGTCCCATCCCGCGATCAGCCTGCCACGCCTGATCGCCCACCGCGGCCTGTCGGCTCGGGCCCCCGAGAATACCCTGGCCGCGGTGCGCGCCGCCCACCGGGCGGGCTGTACCTGGGTGGAACTCGACGTCCAGCTGCTGGGCGACGGCACGCCGGTGGTCTGGCATGACGCCACGGTCAAGCGCTGCTCCGATGGCCGCGCCCGCCTGGCGGACCTGGACCTGCCCCGGGCCCGTCGCCTGGACGTGGGCGGCTGGTTCGGCGACGAGTTCCGCGGTGAGCGCATGGCGACCCTCTCGGAGATGCTCGCCCTCGTCGATGCCCTGGGGCTCGGCCTCAATCTGGAGCTCAAGGTGAACCGCGGCCGCAGCGCTGCGGCCCTGGTCGAAGAGGCGGTCCCCGCAGCCCTGGATGTCCTGTCCCCCGAGCGGCTGATCGTCTCCTCCTTCAGTGGCGAGGCGCTGGCTTGCGCCCGGGACCTGGCCCCCGCCGCCCGGCTGGCCCTGGGCGTGCTGTTCGAGGGGATTCCCGACGACTGGCGGCAGCGCTGCGAGGCGCTGGACGCCTTCAGCGTGCATGCCGACTGGACGCGCCTGAGTGGGCGCGGTGCCAGGGCCGTGTGTGAGGCCGGCTACCCGCTGCTCTGCTACACCGCCAACGATCCGGCGGCCTTCGCCCACCAGTGGGCGTGGGGCGTGACCAGCGTGATCAGCGACGATCCCGCCCGCTTTGCGGGGCACCTGCCCGACCGGGAGTGACCGGCCAGCCCGCATGGCAACGCAAGGGGCCGCTCCGATGGAGCGGCCCCTTGCGGTTGGTTCGGATGCGGTCATCCGGTGGCACTTGGCTCAGCGGGTGGCCGGGGAGATCTCCTCGCGGCCATCATCCTGTTCCACCACCATGTCATCCTCGACGTGGATCGGCTCCTCGTCCTCGGCAGCGCGCACGCTGCGGGCGCGGTGCTCGATCAGGAAGTAGAGGATCAGGCCGATGCCCAGGCCCCAGGCGGCGCCGTGGGTGGCCAGGACCACGCCCATGATGCCCGCCACGCCCATGGCGGTGGCGTTCTTGATCTGCTCCACGGCGACCGCGATGCACAGGTAGCCGGTGATCAGCAGGGTGATGGAGAGGGCGATCGGCAGCACCGGACGGAAGGCGGTGACCAGCGGCAGCAGGAAGAGGGCGAAGAAGCCGACGATCCAGAACACCGCGGTGCCGGAATAGATGGTCTCCATCGCCTTGCGGCCGTAGCGGTAGCGCTCGGTGACCGTCGCCATGGCGCCGGTGAAGAGCGGGCCGGCCAGGCCCGGGTAGGGGGCCAGCAGGGAGTGCATCAGGTTGCGCAGGCCGGTGATCAGGTGCACGCGATCCACGTCCACCTCGATCTTCTCGTCGGGGCGCAGGTGGTCGACGCGCTTGATCAGGGTCTGGCCGACGATGATGTCACCGAAGGCGATGATGTAGGCGATGATGGCGGTGGGGATGGCGGCGATCATCAGCTCGATGCCCGGTGCGCCGATGGAGAAGGGCAGGTAGGCCCAGATGCCACCGAAGTCGGGGATGGCGATGCCCCACTCCACCGTCGGCAGCGGGTACTCGCCCACGCCCCAGCCGATGGCCATGGTGATCAGCATGCCCGGCACCATGCCGTAGGCGACGATGTTGCGGGCCCAGCGGTACTTCTCGGCCAGGTCGCGGAAGGAGAGCGAGAAGAGCACGTAGAGGGTGATCAGGCCGCCGATGCCGAGCGAGATCGGAGTATTGTAGAGGCGCCCACCCACGCTGATCTCGCCGCTGATGGCGGCGATGCCGGCGCCCAGCAGGATGCCCGCCTTGATGGAGTCGGGGACATTGTTGACCAGCTTGGTGCCCAGACGGGTGACGGCCATGAACAGGAAGATGGCGGTGACCATCAGCTGCAGGGCGATCATCGCCTTGAGGGCGTCCGGGCCCGGCTCGTACTGGCCGATGAACAGGAGTACGACCGGAATGGCCGGGGTGATCCAGCCGGCGATAAAGGGAATCCCGAGCAGCGGCGGCAGGATGAAGCCGATGCCGCAGACCACCACGAAGGCCAGTGCCACCTCGTAGGGGATGCCGAGGTACTGTTCCAGCAGCGGGATCATGCCCAGGGAGATGACGAACATCACCAGCGCCTGGATGGTCTCCGGGATGGCCCAGGGGAAGTGGATGAAGGGAAGGCGAACCTTGAAGGGTCCCACCGGCCAGTAGGGTTGTTCCTCACCATACTTACGTTTCAGTAGCACGTCGTTAACCTCAGCGGTTCTGGTTGTTCATGGGCATTCCTCGCTTTGCTGTTGTTGTTCTTGGCTGAGGCGTTTGTACTCGGCGCCGCCGGGGGGGAACATTCGACCTTGTAACGAGGCGGCTCGTCCCCGGCAGGTCGGGAGTGTCGACAATCTTTGCGGCGAGCGGTGGAAGTATCGCGAAATGACGGGGAAATGCCGCCAAGGCGCCGGCATATGACGGCATCGTTGTCGACACGCGGAGGCTTACTTCAGTAGCTTACGTAAACGTAAACTTTGGTCCAATGGGCCCCGATACGTGAGCCGGGGAGCGCCCGAGGGGCTGTACGTGGACGAAACGAGGAGGGCGCATGTGGCCATGGATCGTGACGGCGGCGCTGGCGGCCTGGGTCGCCATGGGCCTCTGGCAGCGCGTCAAGCCGCTGCCGGCGGGCGTCGGCGTGGCCTGGCCGCAGCGCGCGGCCGATGAGGTGCGCTTCCTGGCCGACGAGTCCTGGTTCGATGCGGCGGGGGAGCGTCGCCTCGAGCAGGTCATCTTCGACGAGGTGCTGGCGCTGATCGGTCAGGCCCGGCGCCTGGTGGTGCTGGATATCTTCCTGTTCAACGACTTCGCCGGCGACGCCGACGGCCTGCGGCCGCTCAGTGCCGAGCTGACCGACGCCCTGGTCGAGCGCAAGCGCGATCATCCCGAGCTCCAGGTGGTGGTGATCAGCGATCCGCTCAATACGCTCTACGGCGGCATCGAGCCCGAGCACCTGGCGGTGCTGCGCCACGCCGGCATCGAGGTGGTGCTGACCGACCTCGATCGGCTGCGCGCCTCCAACCCCCTGTGGTCGGGCCTCTGGTACCTGGGGGCGCGCTGGCTCGGCAACAGCGCCCGTGGCGGCTGGCTGCCCAATGCCCTGGGGCCCGGACGGGTCACCCTGCGCAGCTACCTGGCGCTGCTCAACTTCAACGCCAACCATCGCAAGACCCTGGTGGTGGATCGCGGCGAGGGCTGGGCGGGGCTGGTGACCTCCGCCAACCCCCATGACGCCAGCAGCCTCCACGGCAACGTGGCCCTGCGCTTCGCGGGGGCCGCCGCTCTGGACCTGCTGGCCTCCGAGCGCACGGTCGCCGACTGGTCCGGGGTCCGCCTGCCGGGCCCGGGGCCACGGCAGGCCCCGCCCACCCTCGAGGGGGGAAGGCTACAGGTGCTCACCGAAGGGGCGATCCGCGATGCCCTGCTGGCCGCCATCGGGGCCAGCGGCGAGGGGGATCGCCTCGACCTGGCGGTCTTCTACCTCGCCCACCGCGAGGTGATCGAGGCGCTCAAGCGGGCCAGGCAGCGGGGCGCCGAGGTGCGCGCCCTGCTGGACCTCAATCGCGACGCCTTCGGCCTGGAGAAGGGCGGCATCCCCAACCGGCCGGTGGCCCGCGAGCTCGTCGAGGCGGGCATCGCGGTGCGCTGGTGCGCCACCCGGGGCGAGCAGTGCCACAGCAAGCTGCTGCTGCGCCGACCCGCCCGGGGGGGCGAAGCGGAGCTGATCCTCGGCTCGGCCAACTTCACCCGGCGCAACCTCGACAACCTCAACCTGGAGACCAGCGTCAGGATGCTGGACGCCCCCGGCTCGCCGGCCCTCGAGCAGGCCGCGGCCTTCTTCGAGCGCCGCTGGCAGAGCTCCCCGGAGCGCACCACCAGCGAGCCCTTCGCGGCACACGATGACGCCACCGTCTGGCAGCGCTGGCGCTACCGGATCATGGAGGCCACCGGGCTCTCTACCTTCTGACGGCTGAAGGCTCTCTACCTTCTGACGGCGTCCCGGCCCTGCGGCGGGGGATGCCTTGACAGGGCGAGGCTCACCGACCAGCTTGGAAGGGCCGATTCGACAAGGAGAGCGGGCATGGACAAGCTGCTGCTGGCCGTGAAGCTGATCATCACGGCCCTGGTACTGATTCTCTTCGTGCAGAACATCGCCGTGGTGGAGGTGCGCTTCCTGACCTGGAGCCTGTCGCTGCCCCTGGCCCTGCTGCTGGTGGCGATCTACCTGCTGGGCATGATCAGTGGCAAGAGCCTGATGGGTCTGATCCGCCGGCTGCGCCAGGGCGGCTCGGAGACATCCCGTCGCTGAGGGCGCTTGCGGGCCTTCTCACCCCCGGCGCTGCCACCTTATTCCACATGGGTGACGGCCTGGCGGCGGGGGTCGATGTGCCACGCCAACCCCTGGCGGGCGTTGTGCTCCAGCTCGGCGATCACCTGGGCGCCCAGCAGCAGGATGATGGCCCCCACCTCCAGGCTCAGCAGCATCACGATCAGGGTGGCCAGGGAGCCGTAGACGGCGTTGACGAAGGAGATGTTGGCGAAGTAGTAGACCAGCAGCAGGCGCACCCCCTCCCACAGCAGGGCGGCCACCAGGCCGCCGATCACCGCCCGGCGCAGGGCGACCTTGACCACCGGCAGCACCTTGTAGATGGCGCTGAAGAGCAGGAAGACCCCGAAGAAGCTGGCCAGGTTGAGCACCGGATCCGAGAGTCCGGCCAGCGGCAGTTCGCGGTCGAAGAGCGCCAGCCATAGCGCGTTGAGCGAGCTGAGCAGGCTGACCAGCAGGGTCAGCGCCATCAGCCCCGCTCCCAGCACCACCATGAAGGCATAGGGCAGCAGCACCGAGACCCAGGCGCTGCGGCCGTGATGGTGGGTGTCCGGGGCATGGAAGATGATCGCCAGGGCGTCCTCCAGCATGCGGAAGGCGAAGGAGCTGAACAGCAGCAGGATCGGGAAGCCGAGGATGCCGATCACCTCGCGGGTGTCGAGCAGGGCGCGCACCGCCTCCAGCAGCACCTCGGCGTGGGCCGGGGCCAGGTGCTGGGCCTGGATGCTCAGCACCCCGAGCAGGTGCGCCTCGTCCACCACCCGGGCCAGCAGCACCACCAGCAGCGCAAACAGCGGCACGATGGAGAGCAGGATGTTGTAGCCCACCCCGCCGGCCAGCAGGATGCCGCGGTTGCGCAGGAAGGCGGTGAGCACCCGCCACAGGAAGCGTGCTACCCGGGGTAGCAGGGGGAAGGCGCTGGGTCGCATTGTGCGGATTCGTGCCATGGGGACTGCCATCCTTGTGCGCTGCAGGCATGATACGCCTCCCCGCTGCCCGCCGGCCAACCGCATGCGCGCGATGATCATCCGGATGCCGATGCCGCTACCCGGGTGGGGACCCCGCAGGGGGGGCGCATCGCCCCCGTTGCTGCGACGTTTTCCTGTTCAAGGCGCTCCCAGCATGCCCTCGACGAGGGCGTGCAGCATCTGCTGGAACTGGCCGCCGGGGGAGGGTGGCTCGGGGTCCGAGGTGATCGCCACGGTCAGCCCCCTTCCGGGAATCACATAGAGCGCCTGACCGCCGAAGCCGCGGCCGTAGTAGGCGGCCTCGCCGGCGAGCTCGGTGACGAACCAGCCGTACCCATAGCCGTCGCCGGTCCAGGGCGAGCGGCCCCGCGTCTGCCAGGAGGCCTCGACCCACCCCTCGGGCAGCACCCGGGTGCCATCGATGACGCCGTCCAGGCGGTAGAGCTCGCCGATTCTCACCAGCGCCCGCGGCGAGAGCTGCATGTCGTTGCCGCCGAAGTAGACCCCCTGGGGATCTCGGGGCCAGGCGGGAATGGCGATGTCGAGCGGCTCGCCCAGCAGCTGCCGTGCCAGCGTAAGGGTGCTCTCGCCGCCGGCGCGGGTCAGCGCCGCGGAGAGCAGATGGCTCGAGCCGGTGGAGTAGAGCATGCGCCCGCCCGGCTCGTCGACGAAGGGGCGCGAGAGGGCGTCGCGCACCCAGTCGGGGCTCGCCACCCAGCTGCCGTAGTTGGCGCCGGAGGTGCGCTCGAGGCCGGCCTGCAGCGACAGCAGGTGGCCCAGGGTGATCTCGCGGACCCGCGGGTCGGCCTCGGCGGGGACCCGTGGCCCGAGCAGCTCGGCGACCGGCTGGTCCGGCGAGTCGAGGTACCCCGCCTCGATGGCGGCGCCGACCAGCGCCGCCAGCACCGTCTTGGAGAGCGACTTGACGTTGGTCGGCCGGTCGACCCCGGGGCCACCATAGGCGCGCTCGAAGCGGATCTCGCCCTGCTCGGCCACCACCAGGGCGTGCAGCCTCTCCAGGCGCGACGCCTGGGCGTCGAGGCGCTCCAGACTGGCCTGGTCGAGGGGCGGTGGTGACGCCTCCCCGGCCTGCGCATGGCAAGCCGCGGCGACTGCCAGCATAATGAGTCCCCCCAGCAGGGGACGAAGGGCACTCAGGGGGCGCGGGGTCGGCATCGGGACTCCTCGTTGGCCGGGTGTGGACCTGACCTTCGAGGCGCCAGCGGCCGCTGGGTTCCGCCCTCCATCTTCCATCGCCAGCGAGAGACCATGGCCAAGTTCGAACTGATCGGCACCGCCAGCATTCCCGGCAAGGGCACCGAGCTGCGCCTGCTGCGGCGCAATGATGAATTCTCCATCCGCATCGCCGGCACCGCCGGCGAGCTGATGAACACGCGCCTGCACGGCTCCGAGGATGCCCTCGCCGAGCTCGCCTGCCAGCGCATCGCCGAGCGTCCCGCGGCCCGGGTGCTGGTGGGTGGCCTGGGCATGGGCTTCACCCTGGCCGCGGCGCTGGCCGCCCTGGGGGAGGACGCCGAGGTGGTGGTGGCCGAGCTGGTGCCGGGGGTGGTGGAGTGGAATCGGGGCCCGCTCGGCGCCGCCGCCGGTTACCCCCTCGACGATCCGCGCACCCGTGTCAGCGTGGGCGACGTGGGCGAGTTGCTGCGCCGCGAGCCCGGCGGCTTCGACGCCATCATGCTTGACGTGGACAACGGTCCCGAGGGGCTGACCCGGCGCGAGAACGACTGGCTCTACTCGCCCAAGGGGTTGGCCGCCGCCCAGGCGGCGCTGCGCCCCGACGGCGTGCTGGCGGTGTGGTCGGCGGGCCAGGATCCGGCCTTCACCGAGCGCCTGCGCCGGGTCGGCCTGCTGGTCGAGACGGTCACGGTGCGCGCCCATCGCCCCGGCAAGGGAGCCAAGCACTGCATCTGGCTGGCCCATTGAGATGGGCATCTCGAGCGCGCTGATCCGGGGAGCGCTGCTGCTCGCCCTGCTGGGCCTGGTCGGCTGTGCCGGTCGGCTGACCCCGCCGGAGGCCAGCGTGGCGCCGGTGACGGTCTACCTGCTCGACCACGGCCGCCACGCCAGCCTGGTGCTGCCACGCCGGGAGGGCGGCATGGTGCGCTACAGCTACGGCGAGTGGCGCTGGTACGTGGAGGGCGAGCGCCACCTGCTGGCCGGTGCCTCGGCCCTGCTCTGGCCCACCGCCAGCGGCCTGGGGCGCGGCGTGCACGAGACAATCACTACCCGGGGCGAGCTGGCAGGCCTCGCCCCGGAAGGGCTGGTGCGGGTCTATCCGCTGGTGGCCGAAGAGGCCCGGGTGGTGGCCCTCAAGCGCCGTCTGGATGCCCACTTCGAGGCGCCAGGCGTCGCGCCGGTCTACAGCGAGGAGTTCGATCTCGCCTTCGTGCCCTATCCCCGCGCCTACTGGCTGACCCACCAGTCCAACCTGGTCACCGCCCGCTGGCTGCGCAGCCTGGATGTGGAGGTGCGGGGCATCCCCTGGCTCTCCAACTGGCGCCTCGAGGCGCCACCCCACCCCATCGATCAGCAGAAGGATGAAACATGAGTGACACGGACGCCGGTGAGCGGCTCTCCAAGCGGCTGGCCCGCGAGCTGCCCTGTTCGCGCCGCGAGGCCGAGCTCTATATCGCCGGTGGCTGGGTGAGGGTCGATGGCCGCATCGTCGAGGAGCCCCAGTTCAAGGTCGCCGATGAGCGTATCGAGCTCGCCCCCGGCGCCACGCCCCGGGAGATCCCGCCGGCCACCCTGCTGTTCAATGCGCCCGCCGACATCGCTGCCGCCGAGGCCGGGGGCGAAGGCGAGGACCTGGCCAGGCGGCTGATCCGCAAGGCCACCCACTGGGCCGAGGACCCCGCCGGCCAGGCCCCCCTCAAGGCGCACTTTCGCGGCCTGACCACGCTGCTGCCGCTGGCCCCCGGCGAGGAGGGGCTGCTGGTGTTCACCCAGGATCGCGGGGTGGCGCGGCGTCTCGAGGAGGGGCGGACGCGCCTGGAAGAGGAATGGCAGGTGGAGGTGATCGGCAGCCTGGACGAGCGTCAGCTCGCATCGCTGCGGGATGGCACGGCGGTGCCGGGACGACGGCTGGCGCCCGGCAAGGTCAGCTGGCAGAGCGAGACCCGCCTGCGCTTCGCGCTGAAGGGCATGGTGCCCGGCCAGCTTGCGCTGATGTGCCGGGCCGTGGGGCTGACCGTGGTCGCCACCCGCCGGCTGCGCATCGGCGGGGTGTCGCTGGGCCGGGTGCCGGTGGGCGAGTGGCGGTTTCTCAGGGCCGCGGAGCGCTTCTGAGCGTTGAGCCTCCCCCGGCGCCGTCCCTTTCCCCTGTGAGACCCCCTCTGTATGCTGGGCTTCAGTAGGTTGGAA
This sequence comes from Halomonas sp. A11-A, assembly GCF_003182195.1. Lineage (GTDB taxonomy): Bacteria > Pseudomonadota > Gammaproteobacteria > Pseudomonadales > Halomonadaceae > Halomonas > Halomonas alkalicola. The sequence goes on along the minus strand of NZ_QGTM01000001.1, from coordinate 130,751 downwards.
TCCTGATCGCCTGAACGCCACCCGGGCAGGATTCGAAGTGCTTGGCCGCTCGGCCCATGCCGGCCGGTCCCGATCCCTAGGTTGACTCAGAGAGGATGCATCCATGTCGGAAACCTCCAAGACATCACCGTTCAAGGACAACCGCGTCAAGGGGCTGGCGGGCGTCGCCGCCGTCGCCGTCATCTGGGCCCTCGTCGCCCAGTCCAACTCCGGCTCTCATCGTGAGGCTCGCGAGGCCCTGGAGGCGGAGCTCGCCGCGCTGGAGTCGCGCAACCAGACGCTGGCCAGTCAGCTCGACGAGCGCGACGAGGCCGGCGAGGAGATCGAGGCGCTGCAGGCGCGCCTGGCCGAACTCCAGGACGAGCGCGATGCCGCCGAGGCCGCCATGGCCGAGGAGCAGGCCGAGGCGCGCGGCGAGCTCGAGCGTCTGAATGCCGAGATCGGCGAGGCCGAGGCGCAGCTCGAGTCGCTCACCGAGCAGCGCGATGGCCTTCAGGAGGAGCTCGAGGCCCTCGAGGCGCAGCAGGCCGAACTGCAGGCCGCGCTCGAGGCGCTGGGCGAGGAGGTCGAGGCCGTCGAACAGGCGCGCGACGACGCCGAGGCCGCCCGCCAGGATGCCGAGGAGTCACGCCAGGAGGCGGAGGCCGCCCGTCAGGAGGCCGAGGAGGAGCGCCAGCAGGCGGTCGACACTCGCGAGCAGGCCGAGGCGGCTCGCGATGAGGCCGATGCCGAGCTGGCGTCGCTGCAGGAGCGGGTCGAGGAGACCGAGGAGCGGCTGGCCGGCATCGAGGCCGAGCTCGAGGAGCGCCAGGCCCATCTCGAGGCCCTCGAGGAGGAGATCGAGGCGCTGGAGATCTGGCGCGACGAGGTCGCCGAGGAGGTCGGCGAGGCCCGCGACGAGCGTGACGCCGCTCGCGCCGAGGTGCAGGAGGCCCGCGCCGAGCGCGACGACCTGATGATCGCCATCGGCATCGGCCGCGACGAGGTGGCCACCATCGAGGCGGAGGCGGAGCGCCGCGAGCAGCAGCTCGAGCGCCTGGAGGCCCAGCTGGCCACCTGGCGCAGCGAGCTGGCCGATCTCGAGGCCAGCGTCACCGCCGAAGAGGCCGACGAGGAGTAGTCATCTCCCGGGATGGCGCCAGGGCAACGGCGGGCTTCGGCCCGCCGTTCGCCGTTGGGGGAGCCGGGACGGCGCCGGGCCCTATGGGTATACTGGTCCGACAGCGCGGGGCGGCGACGCAGGCCCCGGCCGATGACAAGCGAGAGGAGCAGTCCGTGATCGAAGGGGTCAAGCATATCGTCGCCGTGGCATCCGGCAAGGGCGGCGTGGGCAAGTCCACCGTCACCGTCAATCTGGCGCTGGCCATGGCGGCCGAAGGCTATCGGGTCGGCATCCTGGATGCCGATATCCACGGGCCCAGCCAGGCCCAGATGCTGGGGGTAGGCGAGGGCGTGCGGCCCCAGGCCGCCGGCGAGAACCGCATGCACCCGCTCGAGGCCCACGGCCTCCAGGCGATGTCCATGGCCTTCATGGTCGACACCCGGGAGCCCATGGTATGGCGCGGGCCCATGGTGGCCGGTGCCTTCCAGCAGCTGCTGACCCAGACCCAGTGGGATGACCTGGACTTCCTGTTCATCGACATGCCACCGGGCACCGGCGACATCCAGCTGACCCTGGCCCAGAAGGTGCCGGTGGACGGCGCGGTGATCGTCACCACCCCCCAGGACATCGCCCTGCTCGACGCCCGCAAGGGGATCGAGATGTTCCGCAAGGTGAAGGTGCCGGTGCTCGGCGTGGTGGAGAACATGAGTCTCCACGTCTGCTCGAACTGCGGCCACGCCGAGCCGATCTTCGGCGAGGGGGGCGGCGAGCGCATCGCCGCAGAGTACGAGACCCGGGTGCTGGGCCGGCTGCCCCTGGCGCTCTCCATTCGCGAGCAGGTCGACGGCGGGCGGCCCACGGTGGTCGCCGAACCCGACGGCGAGGTGACGGCCATCTTCTGCGACATGGCCCGCCAGGTGGCCGCGCAGGTGCAGGCGCAGGCCGATGAGGGGCCCAGCATCTCCTTCAGCGACTGAGCCCGCGGCGTCGAGGTGACGCCCGTGGCCGGGGCCGCTATCATGTGGCCCCGCGGCCTGGCGCCCAGGCCCAAGACTTCACTTCAGCAGGAAATGTCCCGATGAGCATCAAGTCCGACAGGTGGATCCGCCGCATGGCCGCGCAGGAGGGAATGATCGACCCCTTCGAGCCCGACCAGGTTCGCTACGTGAATGACCGTCGGGTGATCTCCTACGGCACCTCCAGCTACGGCTACGACGTGCGCTGTGCCGACGAGTTCAAGGTGTTCACCAACATCCACTCGGCGGTGGTGGACCCCAAGGCCTTCGACGAGAAGAGCTTCGTCGACATCAAGGGCGACGTCTGCGTGATTCCGCCCAACTCCTTCGCCCTGGCGCGCACCGTGGAGTACTTCCGTATCCCGCGCAGCGTGCTGACCATCTGCCTGGGCAAGTCCACCTACGCGCGCTGCGGCATCATCGTCAACGTGACGCCGCTGGAGCCGGAGTGGGAGGGTCACGTGACCCTGGAGTTCTCCAACACCACCAACCTGCCGGCCAAGATCTACGCCAACGAGGGCGTGGCGCAGATGCTCTTCCTGGAGTCCGACGAGGTGTGCGAGACCTCCTACAAGGACCGCGGCGGCAAGTACATGGGGCAGCGCGGGGTGACTCTGCCGCGTACGTAACCGCGGCGCGCCTGCTGCTGGAAACGACAAGACCCGCCGGCGTCGGACGCCGGCGGGTCTTTCGTTGGGGCGGCATCATGCTGCCGCTACTGCTCGTCCAGCTCCTCGGCCGCATCGGCGTGGGAGAGCCGCACGCCCTGTGCCGGCAGCGGGGTGCCGTCAAGGGTGGCGCCGCCGGGAACGAACTGCAGGCGTCCCTCCAGGAACCACTTCACCGCGATGGGGTAGATCAGGTGCTCGCGGGCGTGCACCTTCTCCTTGAGGCTCGCTTCGGTCTCGCCCTCGGCCACGTCGACGGCCGCCTGGATCACCACGGGGCCGCCGTCGAGCTCCTCGGTCACGAAGTGCACGCTGCAGCCGTGCTCGGCCACGCCGTCGGCCAGGGCCCGGGCGTGGGTGTCGAGCCCCTGGTAGGCGGGCAGCAGCGAGGGGTGGATATTGAGCATCCGCCCGAGGAAGCGCTGCACGAAGCGCGGGGTGAGGATGCGCATGAAGCCGGCCAGCACGATCAGGTCCGGCTCGTGGCGCTCGATCACCTTGATCAGGGCGCCATCGTAGGCCTCGCGGCTGTCGTACTCGCGGTGGGGGAGCACCACGGCGTCGATCCCGGCCTCCCGGGCGCGGGTGAGGCCGTAGGCGTCGGGCTCGTTGGAGATCACGGCGACGATCTCGCCGCCCAGGCGGTCATGGGTCTGCTCGTCGATCAGTGCCTGCAGGTTGCTGCCGCTGCCGGAGATCAGCACCACCACCCGGCGCGCACCGACCGGCTCCGAGGCGAAGTCGTTCAGGGTGTCGCTGGCGTAGTCGGTATCGCTCATGCCCGAAGGTTCTCCAGGCGAATCTGTTCCTCGTCGCCGTCCCGGGCGACGATTTCGCCGATGCGATGCACCGTCTCGCCCAGGGCCTGCAGGTGGGCGCGGGCCTGGTCGGCCTTCTCGGCCGGCACCACCACCACCATGCCGATGCCGCAGTTGAGCACCCGGTACATCTCCTCCTCGGCCACGTTGCCCTGCTGCTGTAGCCAGTCGAAGACCGCCGGACGGGCCCAGCTGGTCACATCGACCTTGGCCGCGAGGCTGTCGGGCAGCACCCGGGGCAGGTTCTCGGTAAGGCCACCGCCGGTGATATGGGAGAGGGCGTGGACCGGCACGCCGCTCTCCTTGATCAGCGACAGCAGCGACTTGACGTAGATGCGGGTGGGCGCCATCAGGGCGTCGCCCAGCGCCGTGCCGTCCAGGTCGGTGTCGAGAGAGGCGCCCGAGACCTCGAGGATCTTGCGGATCAGCGAGTAGCCGTTGGAGTGGGGGCCGGAGGAGGCGATGCCCAGCAGCGCATCGCCCTCGGCGACCTTCTTGCCGTCGAGGATCTCGGACTTCTCCACCACGCCGACGCAGAAGCCGGCCAGGTCATAGTCGCTGCCCTCGTACATGCCGGGCATCTCGGCGGTCTCGCCGCCCACCAGGGCGCAGCCGGCCTGCTCGCAGCCGTCGCCGATGCCGGTCACCACGTCGGCGGCGATGTCCACATCGAGCTTGCCCGTGGCATAGTAGTCGAGGAAGAACAGCGGCTCGGCACCCGCCACCACCAGGTCGTTCACACACATCGCCACCAGGTCGATGCCGATGGTGTCGTGGCGGCCCAGGTCCATGGCCAGGCGCAGCTTGGTGCCCACGCCGTCGGTGCCGGAGACCAGCACCGGCTCCCGGTAGCCGCTCGGCAGCTGGCACAGGGCGCCGAAGCCGCCCAGGCCGCCCATCACCTCGGGGCGGGTGGTGCGCTTGGCGACGCCCTTGATGCGGTCGACCAGGGCATTGCCGGCATCGATATCGACGCCGGCGTCCTTGTAGCTGAGCGAGGGGCGGGAAGAGGGGGAGTCGGTCATCTCGGGTCCTGTCGATAGGTCGTCGGCGTGGGCCGCACCGGCTGTCAGCGCAGGCGTGGTCCAGGCGGATGGGCAAGAGCGGCTGCTGAATCAAGATCGGGTGCAGGATTGTAGCATCAAGACGCCGCGCAGGCAGCCGTGAGGGCATGCCGCGCGGCCCTGACAGGGAGAACAAGATGCGCAGAGAGTGGTGGGTCCTGGCGGCGGCAGTCGGCCTGGTGTGGCTGCTGCTGCAGCTCGAGACGATGCTGATGCCCTTCATCGCCGGCATGATCCTGGCTTACCTGGCCGACCCCCTGGCCAATCGCCTGGAGCGCTGGGGGCTGTCGCGATCGCTGGCGGTTTGCGCGGTCTTCCTGGTGTTGCTGGCGGTGCTGGCGGTGGGGCTGCTGGTGCTGATTCCGCTGCTGGTGCAGCAGCTTCGCCAGCTCGGCGAGGTGACCCCGGGCATCTTCGAGTGGCTGGAGACGGTGGTGGCGCCGCAGATCCAGGCCTGGACCGGCTTCGACGTGGCGGCGGAGCTGGAAAACGTCCAGGCGACCCTGGCCGACCACTGGCAGGATGCCGGCGGCTACCTGGCCCAGTTCCTCGGCCAGGTGGGGCGCTCGGGCATGGCCTTCATCACCTGGGTGACCTATGTGTCGCTGATCCCGGTGGTGACCTTCTACCTGCTGCTCGACTGGAAGCGCCTGATGGCCAGCCTGCGCGACCTGCTGCCGCGGGGCTGGGAGGCCGACACGCTGCGCCTGGTCGGGCGCTGTGACGAGGTGCTCTCGGCCTTCCTGCGCGGCCAGCTGCTGGTGATGCTGAGCCTGGGGGTGATCTACGGCCTGGGGCTCACCCTGATGGGGGTGCGCTTCGGGGTGCTGATCGGGCTGATCTCGGGGCTGGCCAGCATCGTGCCCTTCCTGGGTTTCATCGTCGGCATCAGCATCGCGCTGATCGTCGCCTTCTTCCAGTTCGGCACCTGGCTGGCGCTGCTGGGCGTGGTGGCGGTGTTCAGCATCGGCCAGGCGATCGAGAGTACGGTGCTGCAGCCCAAGCTGCTGGGGGACCGCATCGGCCTGCACCCGGTGGCGGTGATCTTCGCCGTGCTGGCCGGCGGCAACCTGTTCGGCTTCACCGGGGTGCTGCTGGCGCTGCCTGCGGCGGCGGTGATCATGGTACTCTTGCGCGAGCTCAATGAACGCTACAAGAACAGTACCTTGTACGACGCCACGCTCGCTCGACGCGACGATGAGGAGGCGCCATGAGCAGGACCCCGGCGCAGCTGCCGCTGGGCGTCGGTCTGCGCGACGACGCCACCTTCGTCAACTACCATCCCGGCCCCAATGCCAGCCTGGTGAACCGTCTGGCCCATCAGCTCGATGCCGAGGGGGAGCCCTTTCTCTACCTCTGGGGCGCAGAGGGCGTGGGTCGCAGCCACCTGCTCCAGGCCGCCTGCCATGCCGCCTCGGATCGGGGCCTGCGCGCCCTCTACCTGCCGCTGGCGGAGCTTGGACACTTTCCGCCTCTGATGCTCGAGGAGATCGAGCGCCTCGACCTCGTGGCCATCGACGACCTGGAGCGGGTGCTCGGGCGCAAGCGCTGGGAGGAGGCGCTGTTCCACGCCTTCAATCGCCTGCGTGATGCGGGCAAGCGGCTGCTGGTGGCGGCCGACGCCGCTCCCCGGCAGCTGCCGGTCAAGCTGCCCGATCTCGCCTCGCGGCTCACCTGGGGCGTCACCTTCCACGTTCAGGGGCTCGACGATGCCGGGCGGCTGGCCGCGCTGCAGCTGCGCGCCCGGGGGCGGGGCATGGCGCTGCCGGACGAGGTGGCCCGCTATATCCTGCATCGCGGGCCGCGACGGCTGGGCGAACTCTTCGAGGTGCTGGCCACCCTCGATCGCGCCTCGCTCTCCGCCCAGCGCAAGCTGACCATTCCCTTCGTCAAGCAGGCGCTGGGCTGGTAGGGCGGCTGGCGGTGCCGCCTTGGCCGCTCAGCGGCTGAGGTCGACCTCCAGCTGTTGGCCACGGCTCAGCTGCACCTGGCGGATCACCACCCGCGCCTCGCCGGTGCGCGGGTCGGGGCCGGTGCCGGAGAGGTAGAACGCACCCGCGGGCAGGCCGGTGAGGCGGAAGCGGCCGCTGCCATCGGTACGCGTGCTGTGAGTGTACTCCCGCGCCCGCGGGTCGGCGGGCTCCACGGCGATGCCGGCCAGCGCCTTCTCCGCCGCCTCGGCGGAGTAGGTGGTCACCGGCGCGGCGGAGACGCCGGCGCCCGCCACCGGTTGGCCGCCTAGCGTCAGTCGGCCGCTGATCACGGCGCTGCCCGACTTCTCCAGGGCGGCATACTCGGCGGCGGGGAAGGCCACCTGGCGAGCCACACGCCCGGGAGCGACCTCGCGGACCTCCTCTGCCGGCTCGACCTCGCGGTCGACCACCTCGATGCGCTCGGTGGGCGTCGGGGCGGGGGGCATGATCTCGCAGCCGGCCAGCAGCAGCCCCGGCAGCAGCATCGGTATCCAGCGTTTCATGGTGTCACTCCCTGAGAGGTTCATCGGCGCCCTGTGCCAGCCCAAGAGCATAGCGCAAGCCGCTGCCCAGGCCACGCCGTGCGTGTCGAGCGCCCAGCAAAAAGCCGCCGCCCCGGAGGGCGGCGGCTTTTCTGAAGCGCGGCGGTTGCCGGCCTGGCCGGCAGCGGCGGCTTACTTCTGGGCGGTAGCCTTGGTGGCGGTCGCCTGGGCCTGCTTGACGTTCTCTTCGGTCAGCTTCTGGCTCTGCTGGACGAAGTCCTGCTGCAGGGCCACGACCTTCTCGGCGTCGCCCTTCAGGCGCTCGGCCAGGTCCTTGGCGACCTTCTGCTGGCCTTCCATGTAGCTCTTCAGGCCTTCGGCATCCTTGACGGCCATCAGGGTGCGCAGCTGGGCCAGGCCGGTGTCGGTGTAGGCCTTGGTGGCGTCCAGCTGGGCGTGGGCCAGCTTCTCGGCGTAGTCCACGGACAGGGAGGCGTAGGCGCGGGCCGGGCCGAAGAAGAGGGCGTCGAACTGCTGGGTGTCGAACTGCTTGGTGTCGAAGTTGAAGGCGTTCATCATGGTAGAACCTCCTGGTTCATCTGGTGTTGAGGAGCAGGAAGCCTGCCCTGTTGCAATGCACAATAGCAGAGTGGTTTGTGCACTGCAACATCGCCTCGGGGTGAAAACTCTCATGCTCGGATGCGTCGCCACGCGTCGTCTCACGCTTGCGGATCCGAGGTGGCAGCGCCAGGCTGAACCCGATGATCACGCCGCCTGCGAGGAGCGAGCCATGAACGAGACGCGTATCGAGCGAGACAGCATGGGCGAGCTGGAGGTGCCGGCCGATGCCCTCTACGGCGCCCAGACCCAGCGTGCCGTGAACAACTTCCCGGTGTCGGGGCAGCCGATGCCGCCGGCCTTCATCCACGCCATCGCCCGCATCAAGCTGGCCGCCGCCCGGGTCAACGCCGAGCTTGGCCTGCTCGACGCCCCGCGGGCCACGGCGATCGCCGCCGCCGCCGAGGCGGTGATCCGTGGCGAGCATGACGACCAGTTCCCGGTGGATATCTTCCAGACCGGCTCCGGCACCTCCAGCAACATGAACGTCAACGAGGTGGTCGCCCATCTGGCGAGCCGCGAGGGGGTCGAGGTCGGGCCCAACGATCACGTCAACATGGGGCAATCCAGCAACGACGTGATCCCCACGGCGATCCACCTCTCCGCGGCGCTGGAGGTGAGCGGGCGGCTGCGCCCGGCGCTGGTCCACTTGCGTGAGACCATCGAGGCCCGCGCGGTGGAGCTCGACGGGGTGGTGAAGACCGGCCGCACTCACCTGATGGACGCCATGCCGCTGCGCATGAGCCAGGAGCTGGGCGGCTGGGCGAGCCAGGTGGGGCAGGCGGTCGAGCGCCTGGACGACGCCCTGGTGCGGCTCTGCCGCCTGGCCCAGGGCGGCACGGCGGTGGGCACCGGCATCAACGCCCACCCCGAGTTCGCCGCGCGCATGGCCGCGGAGCTCTCGCAGCAGACCGGACTCGCCTTCGTGCCCAACGACAGCCTCTTCGCGAGCCTCGCCTCCCAGGACGCCGCGGTGGAGCTCTCGGGGCAGCTCAAGGGGCTCGCCTGCGTGATCATGAAGATCGCCAACGACCTACGCTGGATGAACTCCGGCCCCCTGGCCGGCCTCGGCGAGATCGAGCTCGAGGCGCTGCAGCCGGGCAGCTCCATCATGCCGGGCAAGGTCAATCCGGTGATCCCGGAGTCGGCGGCCCAGGCGGCCGCCCAGGTCATCGGCCTCGACGTCGCCGTGACCATCGCCGGTCAGAGCGGCAACTTCCAGCTCAACGTGATGCTGCCGCTGGTGGCTTACAACCTGCTCACCTCGATCATGCTGATGAGCAACACCGCCTGGCTGCTCGCCAACCGGGCCATCGCCACCTTCCGGGTGCGCGAGGATCGCCTGCAGGCGCCGCTCTCGCGCAACCCCATCCTGGTGACGGCGCTCAACTCCGTGATCGGCTACAACGCCGCCGCGGCGATCGCCAAGCAGGCCTATCAGGAGGGGCGGCCGATCCTCGACGTCGCCGAGGAGCAGACCGAGCTCTCCCGGGAGGAGCTCGAGCGGCTGCTGGACCCGGTGGCGCTGACCCGAGGCGGGATTCCGGAGTAGGGGGCGGCGGCCCGGTAGAGAAGCCGGCGATATGCAGGCGTCCGCTGCGCATCGCTTCTCCAGATCGCCTCGAGGCAGTCGGCCAGGGCGGGAGCGGACCGGGTAAGCGATGCGGGTTGGGTAACCCTGGGGGCATAGGCATAGCGATGTTCGGAAACCGACATGCCGAGAACAAGTCTGGTTGCTTCCGAAAGATTGCTCCCTCAGCTTGGTTTTGCCGCCGGGCGATGTCAAACACTAGGCGCTGTCTGAAAAGTCGGCGAGCGAAGGCCAGACAAGGCAAAAATCGGCGAAAAGACGGAGTTTACGCAGTGTAAATGAGTACTTTGAGCCGATTTTTAACGCCGTATGGACGAGCGCAGTCAGTTTTCGGACAGTGCCTAGACCTAACGGTCAATTGACGCCCATGGAGGTGCGCCTCTGGCGCGTCGTCAAGTAGTGGTCGAGCCGCTGACGGTCCCGTTCGCTCAGGCGCATGGCGAGCTTGGTCCGCCGCCACAGGACATCCTCGAGGCCGACTGCCCACTCCCGGTCGACCAGATAGTCGACCTCCCGGGCGGTGAGGCCGGCGCCGAACGCTTGGCCGAGATCGGCCTCGGCCCGGGCGCCGGCGAGAAACTCTAGGCAGAGAGAGCCATAGGTGCGCGCGAACCGGCGCGCCCGCGCCTCGCCCAGCCAGGGAAACTCCGCGAGCAGCCGCGCCGTGAAATCGGCCTGGCTGCCGATGTCGCCGCCGGGGAGGGGAGCCTTCTCGGTCCAGGCGGGTCCCATCGTCGGTAGGTGCGGGGCCAGCTGCGCCAGGGCGGCCTCGGCGAGCCGGCGGTAGGTCGTCAGCTTGCCGCCGAAGACGCTGAGCAGCGGTGCCCCGCTGGTGTCCAGATGGAGGGTGTAGTCGCGGGTCATGGCGGAGGGGGCGGTCGACTCGTCATCGCACAGCGGCCGGACGCCGGAGAAGGTGCGCAGCACGTCCTTGCGGGCGAGCGGTCGCCGGAAGTGGGCGTTGACGACCCCCAGCAGGTAGTCGATCTCCTCGTCGGTGGCGGTGACCCGGGCCGGATCGCCGTCGTAGCGGCGATCGGTGGTCCCCACCAGGCTGAAGTCCTCCTCCCAGGGGAGCACGAAGACGATGCGCCCGTCCTGGTTCTGCAGGATGTAGGCGCGCTCGTCCTCGTTGAGGCGGGGCACCACCAGGTGGCTGCCCTGGATCATGCGGATGCCATAGCGCGGCTCGCGCGCGAGCCCCTGGCGTATCACCTGCTCCACCCAGGGGCCGGCGGCGTTGACCAGCGCCCGGGCGCGGCGCAGGAAGCGCTCGCCGCTGGCGGCATCCTCCAACTCCAGCTCCCAGAGCCCCTCCACCTCGCGGGCAGCGATACAGCGGGTGCGGACCAGCACCTCGGCGCCGTGCTCCCGGGCCTGCAGGGCGTTGAGCACCACCAGGCGGGCATCGTCCACCCAGCAGTCGGAGTATTCGAAGCCGCGGGTGATGCTCGGTGCGAGCGGGCTTTGGGCGGTGAAGCGCACGCCGCGGGAGGCGGGAAGCGCTCGGCGTTTGCCCAGATGATCATAGAGGAAGAGGCCGGCGCGAATCATCCAGGCCGGCCGCAGATGGGAGCGGTGGGGGAGCAGGAAGCGCATTGGCCAGATGATATGGGGCGCCTTGGCCATCAGCACCTCGCGCTCGCGCAGCGCCTCGCTCACCAGTCGAAACTCGCGGTGTTCCAGGTAGCGCAGGCCGCCATGGATGAGCTTGCTGCTGGCGGAGGAGGTGGCGCTGGCGAGGTCGCCCTGTTCGCAGAGGCCGACGCGCAGCCCGCGGCCGGCGGCGTCGTTGGCGATGCCGGTGCCGTTGATGCCGCCGCCGATCACCATGAGGTCCAGGGGGGTCATTGTCTCCTCCGATCCATCGCTCGGCGGGGTGGTCGCCGCCTGCTCTTCTGTCGGTGTTTTTCATAAGTGAAAATACGCCACTCGGAAAAGAACATCAATGGGCGAAATCGAACTCTTTCGGGTTCGCTTTCGAGAGCGGGTCGGAGGGCAGGGCTCAGTCGGCGATATGCAGGGCCACGTCGTGGCTCTCCATCAGCTGGCAGATCGACTGGGGGGGGCGCAGGTCGGTGAAGAGGGCGTGGATCTGGGTGATGTTGCCCTGGCGCACCGAGGGATTGCGGCGGAACTTGGAGTGGTCGGCGGCGAGGTAGACCTGGCGCGAGTTCTGGATGATGGCCTGGGCCACGCGCACCTCCTGGTAGTCGAACTCCAGCAGTGAGCCGTCCTCGTCGATGCCGCTGATGCCGATGATGCCGTAGTCCACCTTGAACTGGTTGATGAAGTCGATGGTGGCCTCCCCGATGATGCCGCCATCCCGGGAGCGCACCTGGCCACCGGCGATGATCACGTTGAAGTCCTCCTTGTGCTGGAGGATGGCCGCCACGTTGAGGTTGTTGGTGATCACCTCCAGCTCGCGGTGGCGCTCCAGCAGCGCCTCGGCGATCACCTCGTTGCTGGTGCCGATATTGATGAACAGCGATGAGCGGTCGGGGATCTTGCTGGCCAACAGCGCGGCAATGCGGCGCTTGGCCTCGAGGTTGAGGGTCTTGCGAGTGGCATAGGCAGTGTTGACGGTGCTCGACTCGAGCCCCGCGCCGCCGTGGACCCGGCGCAGCAGGCCGTCATTGGCCAGCGCGTTGAGGTCGCGGCGAATGGTCTGAGGGGTGACGCTGAAGTGATCGGTCAGTTGCTCGATGCTGGCATAGCCTTCGCGGCGCACCAGCTCGACGATGGCTTCGTGTCGCTGCTGTTGGTTCATGTCGACTCCCTTTGGCTGGCGGCAGTTTAGGCGATCGGGGCGGCGTCGGCATCGCAGCTGGCGTCATGAGCGACCAAGGTTGTAGAGATTTCCGAACACGCTGCAGTACCCTTGGTGACTATAAGCGAACATTTCTCGACAGGAGCCACCATGGCTGACCTGATACTGGCGATCGATCAAGGCACCACCAGTTCCCGCGCGATCCTGTTCGATCGTGAAGGCGGCAATGTGGCATCGGCACAGCGCGAATTCACCCAGCACTTTCCCCATGATGGCTGGGTGGAGCACGACCCCGAGGAGATCTGGGAGAGCGTGCTGGCGACCTGTCGCGAGGCGATCGCGAGCGCCGGGGTCGGCGTGGAGCGGCTACTCGGCGTGGGCATCACCAATCAGCGCGAGACGACGGTGCTGTGGGATCGCGAGACCGGCCGGCCGCTTTACCATGCCATCGTCTGGCAGGATCGGCGCACCGCCGATGCCTGCCAGGCGCTGCGCGACGCCGGCCACCTCGAGGCAGTGCAGGCGAGCACGGGGCTCTTGATCGACCCCTACTTCTCGGCCACCAAGCTGGCCTGGATCCTCGATAACGTGGAGGGGGCCCGGGCGCGCGCCGAGCGTGGTGAGCTGGCCTTCGGCACCATCGACACCTTTCTGATCTGGCGCCTGACCGGGGGCCGGGTGCATGCCACCGATGCCACCAACGCCTCGCGCACGGCGCTTTTCAATATTCACGAGCAGTGCTGGGACCCGGCGCTGCTCGAGCTGTTCGACATCCCCGCATCGCTGCTGCCCGAGGTGAAGGATTCGAGCGACGACTTCGGCACGCTCGATCCCGAGTGGCTGGGGGCCGCGCTGCCCATCGCCGGGGTCGCCGGTGACCAGCAGGCGGCGCTCGTCGGCCAGGCCTGCTTCTCGCCGGGCATGGGCAAGAGCACCTATGGCACCGGCTGTTTCATGATCGTCAACACCGGCGACACGGCCGAGCGCTCGCGCAATCGCCTGCTGACCACGGTGGGCTACCGGATCGGCGGCAAGACGACCTATGCCATGGAGGGCAGCATCTTCGTGGCCGGGGCCACCGTGCAGTGGCTTCGCGATGGCCTGCAGCTGTTCGCGGATGCCACCGAGACCGAGGCCCTGGCGCGCCAGACCCGGGCCGGCCACAGCGTCTACCTGGTGCCGGCCTTCACCGGGCTGGGGGCGCCCCACTGGGATCCTCGGGCGCGCGGGGCGATCTTCGGCCTGACCCGGGATACCGGCATCGCCGAGATCGTCGCCGCCGGCCTTCAGGCGGTCTGCTACCAGACCCGCGACCTGCAGACCTGCATGAGCGACGACATGGCGGCCGAGCCCGACACCCTGCGCGTCGATGGGGGGATGGTGGCCAACAGCTGGGTGATGCAGTTCCTCTCCGACATGCTGGGCGTGCCGGTGGACCGCCCCACCGTGCTTGAGACCACGGCGCTGGGGGTCGCCTACCTGGCCGGATTGCGCCTGGGCTGGTATCGCGACCTCGACGAGATCGCCGAGCTCTGGCAGTGCGAGCGCCGCTTCATGCCGCAGAGGCCGGAGGAGGAGCGTGAGCGGCTCTATCGTGGCTGGCAGGAGGCGGTGGAAAGGGTCAAAAGCGATCGCTGAAGGCTTGCAAAATCCTTGGGGATCGGTAATATATGCATCCGTTGCCGAGGCGAGCACGCCCCGGCAATCTGCTGCTGAAACAGGACCATAGCTCAGTTGGTTAGAGCGCTACCTTGACATGGTAGAGGTCGGCGGTTCGAATCCGCCTGGTCCTACCAGCACGCAGCAGGCATCACCACAGGACCATAGCTCAGTTGGTTAGAGCGCTACCTTGACATGGTAGAGGTCGGCGGTTCGAATCCGCCTGGTCCTACCAGATTCCAGAACGCCCCCGCAGCCCTGCTGCGGGGGCGTTCTGCTTTTTGCTTCATCAGCCGCGAGCCGTGTCTTCCGATTTTCTGCCGGCGCCACGCGTCAGGCGGGCAGCGTCAGTTCTGTGCGCTCGATAAAGATCGCCACCAGGGCCTCGATGCCGGCCTGGTCGTCGGCGCTGAAACGCCCGCGCCTCGGGCTGTCCAGGTCTAGCACGCCCCACAGCCAGTCGCCTGCCACGATGGGGACCACCAGCTCGGCCTGGGAGGCGGCGTCGCAGGCGATATGGTCGGTCACGGCGTGGACATCGTCGATGCGCTGGGTGCTGCGAGTGCGCGCCGCGGCGCCGCACACCCCCCTGCTGAAGGGAATGGGGTGGCAGGCGGGCTTGCCCTGGAAGGGGCCGAGGCAGAGCGTTTCGGGCGCGCGCTGCAGGTAGAAGCCCACCCAGTTGAGCTCGGGGAGCTCCTGCATCAGGAAGGCGGCGGTCTGGGCGCTGTTGGTCAGCCAGTCGCGGGTATCGAGCAGGGCGGCGAGCTGGCGGGCCAGCAGGGGGTAGTCAACGATCATCATGGCTCCTGAAATGGCAGAGGCCGGCTAAGGCCGGCCTCCAATGCTCTATGGGTCATCATGAAAATTCGGAGATGCGTTACGCACTAGCCTCTCCGTTTTTCTTATTCCCAGCCGGTCTTATTCCCAGCCGGTCTTATTCCCAGCCGGGCACCGCCGCCGGCCCAAACAGCTCGGCCGCCTTGGCCTTCACTTCCTCGGTTTGGTAGCTGCGCACCAGTTGCTGGATCGCCTCACGCTCCTCGTCGCCGCTGCGCACCACGATCAGGTTGACGTAGGGGGACTCCGGGCCCTCCTTGATCAGGGCGTCGTCCAGGCTCAGGCCGGCGGGCTGGGCGAAGGTGTTGTTGATGAAGGCCATGTCCACGTCGGGCAGCACGCGGGGCAGCTGGGCCGCCTCGATCTCGCGGAAGCGGAAGTTGCGCGGGTTCTCCACCACGTTCAGGGGGGTGGCTTCGAGGTTTTCCGGATCGTCGAGCTGGATCAGCCCCTCGTTGTGCATCAGGATCAGCGAGCGGCCCTCGTTGGAGGGGTCGTTGGGCAGGGCGATCAGGGCGCCCTCGGGGAGCTCGTCGATGCTTGCGTACTTCTCGGAGTAGGCGCCGATGGGATAGACGAAGGTGCGTCCGGCGATGGCGAAGTCGTAGCCGCGGTCGTTGACCATGGCCAGCATGTAGGGCTCGTGCTGGTAGGCGTTGGCGTCCAGGCTACCGTCGGCCAGGGCCGCGTTGGGGGTCACGTAGTCGGTGAACTCGATGATCTCCACGGTCAGGCCGTACTCGCGCAGGGCGATCTCGGCGGCTACCTGCATCACGTCGGTCTCGGGGCCGGCCACGGTGCCGACCTTGATGCGGTGCTCGTCGGCCAGGGCGCTGCCGGCGCCGAGGGCCAGGCTGGAGGCGAGCAGGGTGCTGAGCAGTATCTTGCGCATGGCGGGTCTCCTGTGATGATGGTGTGATAATAGCGGAATAAAAATATAATTTTAAATAGCTTTTTGCTATTTGTGATCGCTCTTGCGAACGAGATAGTCCCCGATGCTCTGAAAGCCCTGCACCATGACCACGAGTATCGCCACCGTGATCAGCATGATGGTGGGGTTGAAGCGGTTGTAGCCGTAGCGGATGCCCAGATCACCCAGGCCGCCGCCGCCCACGGCGCCGGCCATGGCGGAGTAGCTCACCAGGGTCACCACGGTGACGGTCAGCGCCGTGAAGATACCACCGCGGGCCTCGGGCAGCAGTACCTTGTGGATGATCTGCCAGGGGGTGGCGCCCATGGACTGGGCGGCCTCCACCAGGCCCGGGTTGATCTCGTTCAGCGCGCCCTCCACCAGGCGGGCGATGAAGGGGATGGCGGCAATGGTCAGCGGCACGGCGGCGGCATTGGTGCCGATGGAGGTCCCCACCAGCATGCGCGTGAAGGGGATGATCGCCACCATCAGGATGATGAAGGGTATCGAGCGGCCGATGTTGGTGACGATGCCGAGCACGCCGTTCACCGTCGGTTGGGCCAGCAGCTGGCCGGGGCGGGTGACGTAGAGCAGCACCCCGAGGGGAATGCCCACCAGAGCCGAGAGCACCCCGGAGATGGCCACCATGTAGAGAGTGTCCAGGGTGGCTCGGAGGATAAGGTCAATCATTGCGCTGGACATGGCCGAGCACCTCCACGTGCAGATCATGGGATTCGAGGTAGTCGATGGCCTCGCGGGTCTTGACCGGCGGGCCCATCAGTTCGGCGATCATCAGCCCCAGGGTGCGCTCCTGGATCGACTCCACCTTGGCCTGCAGGATGCTGACGTCGACGCCGCACTCCCGGGCGAGCCGGGAGATCAGCGGGGTGGAGACGGCGTCGCCCGAGAAGGCCAGGCGCACCACCGGGTGGGTGTGCTCGCCGGGCGTCGCCTCCAGACGCTCGAAGAGCGCCCGGGGCGGCTCCAGCCGGAGGAAGTCGTTGAGGAACTCGCGGCCCAGCTGGGTCTTGGGCGAGGTGAAGAAGTCGCCGACCTCGGCCTCCTCGACCAGCTCGCCATCGGAGATCAGGCTGACCCGGTGGCAGATCGCCTTGACCACCTCCATCTCGTGGGTGATCAGCAGGATGGTCAGGCCGAGTTTCTGGTTGATGTCGCGCAAGAGCGCCAGGATCGAGGCGGTGGTCTGGGGATCCAGCGCCGAGGTGGCCTCGTCACACAGCAGCACCTTGGGCCGGCTGGCCAGCGCTCGGGCGATGGCCACCCGCTGCTTCTGGCCGCCGGAGAGCTGGGCCGGGTACTGGGCCGCCTTGTCGGCCAGGCCCACCAGCTCCAGCAGCGGCGTGACCCGGCTGCGGATCTCGGCGCGCTTCATGCCCATCAGCTCCAGGGGCAGGGCCACGTTGGCGAATACCGTGCGATTGGTCAGCAGATTGAAGTGCTGAAAGATCATGCCGATCCCGTGGCGCGCCTGGTTGAGCGCCTGGCGGGAGAGCCCGGTGAGCTCCTGGCCGTCCACGGTGACGGTGCCGGTAGTGGGGTGTTCGAGCAGGTTGACGCAGCGGATCAGGGTCGACTTGCCGGCCCCGGAGAGGCCGATCACGCCGTGGATCTGGCCGGCGGGCACGTGGAAGTCGATATCCTTCAACGCCTGGACGGTCCGGGCGCTGCCGCGCCGGCCCTTGAGGACATAGGTCTTGGAGACGTTACGTAGTCGGATCATGGAAGCACCGCAAACGGGGCGCCGGGGCGGGCGGGGCAGGACAGGGTGGAGCACAAAAAAGGCCACCCTTGCGGGTGGCCATCAACGCTGGACACACCCTTTTAGCTGCACTTCACACGCTGGCCGCTCCGAGGAGCGTGCCACCGCGCTGGCGCCCGCAAGCCGGGTACAAATCGGCGCCGTTCAATGTAGCGAGGAAGCTTAGGCGCGGCGGACGTGGCTGTCAATCAGCCTGGGTGTTGTTGTGGCCGACCCGCCAGGTAGACAGAATAATTTCCTGTTCAATCGTGGATGGTAGGTGAAAGTGCTGAGCTGCCGGGTCCCGGCGTGGACGCGGCGGGGCGGAGTTCTCTACACTCGTGAGCCTTGGCCCCGTCCGGGGCCCATCCCAGTCGAGGAGACGCCATGTTCACCGGTATCGTGCAGGGCACCGCCGAGGTGGTCGCCATTGAAGAAGCGGAGCAGTTCCGCACCCATGTCATCGCCCTGCCCGAGGCGCTGCGCCAGGGGCTTGAGCTCGGTGCCTCGGTGGCCCACAACGGGGTCTGCCTGACGGTGACCGCCATCGACGGAGAGCGGATTAGCTTCGACCTGATGCGCGAGACCCTCAGGGTGACCAATCTTGGTGCACTGGCGGTCGGCGACAGGGTCAATATCGAGCGCGCCGCCCGCTTCGGCGACGAGATCGGCGGGCACTCGATGTCCGGCCACGTGATGGCGATGGCCGAACTGGTGGAGCTCGATGAGGCACCCAACAATCGTCGCCTCTGGTTCGAACTGCCCCACGCCCTGGGGCGCTTCCTGTTCGACAAGGGCTACATCGGCGTCGATGGCGCGAGCCTGACCATCGGCGAGGTGCGCCCGGCCAGCGCCGCCCACGGCCCGCGCTTTTGCGTCAACCTGATCCCCGAGACCCTGGCCCGTACCACCCTGGTGGACCGGGTGCCGGGCGATCGTGTCAACATCGAGATCGACCCCCAGACCCAGGCCATCGTCGAGACCGTGGAGCGGGTGCTGGCGGCCCGCGGCATCTGAACGCAGCGGGTGATTGACCATTTCGTCAGGTCTGCGTTGGCGGCGCGGCTGGCGCCTGGCCCGGCCTTTGCTTATACAGTGTGAAGAGCAGCGTGAAGCGTCTGAATCGGCGGCCTTCCGGTCTCTCGCATCCCGCCGGGGATGTGGGTACCATAGGCCGCTTTTCTCGTGACCCTTCTCGTGACCCTTCTCGTCCCCCCAAGGGACCGTCGCACCGTCCACGCGCGCAGGAATGAGCCTCATGAAGAGCCTGATCGACAAGCAGTTCAAGCTGTCCGAGCACAACACCAACGTGAAGACCGAGGTCATCGCCGGGATCACCACCTTCCTGACCATGGCCTACATCATCTTCGTCAACCCCAGCATCCTCTCCGAGGCAGGCATGGACTATGGCGCGGTCTTCGTCGCCACCTGCCTGGCCGCGGCCATCGGCTGTCTGATCATGGGGCTGTGGGCGAACTACCCCATCGCCCAGGCGCCGGGCATGGGCCTCAATGCCTTCTTCACCTACGGCGTGGTGCTGGGCATGGGCTACACCTGGGAGGCGGCGCTCGGCGCGGTCTTCTTCTCCGGTCTCTGCTTCTTCCTGCTCAGCATCTTCAAGGTGCGCGAGTGGATCATCCACTCGATCCCGCTCTCCCTACGCCTTGGCATCGCCGCCGGTATCGGCCTCTTCCTGGCGATGATCGCCCTGAAGAACGCCGGTATCGTGGTCTCCAACCCGGCCACCTACGTCTCCCTGGGAGATCTCTCCCAGCCGGCGGCCATCTATGCGCTGCTGGGCTTCTTCGTGATCACCGCGCTGGCCTACCTGAAGGTCACCGGGGCGGTGATGATCGGCATCCTTGGCATCACCGTGATGGCCATGCTGCTCGGCCACAACGAGTATGGCGGCATCATGTCCATGCCGCCCTCCATCGCCCCCACCTTCATGGCGCTGGACCTGTGGGGGGCGCTGGACATCGCCATGCTCAGCGTGATCTTCGCCTTCCTGTTCGTCGACCTCTTCGACACCTCCGGCACTCTGGTGGGCGTGGCCCATCGCGGCAAGCTGCTCGACAAGGACGGCAAGCTGCCGCGCCTCGGGCGCGCCATGATGGCCGACAGCACCGCCTCCATGGCCGGTGCGGTGCTCGGCACCTCCACCACCACCAGCTACATCGAGTCCACTGCGGGCATCGCCTCCGGCGGGCGCACCGGTCTGACCGCCGTGGTGGTCGCGGTGCTGTTCCTGATCAGCCTCTTCTTCGCCCCGCTGGCGGGCTCGATTCCCGCCTACGCCACCGCCGGCGCGCTGCTCTACGTGGCGGTGCTGATGGCCGGCAGCCTGGCCCATGCCAACTGGGAAGACCCCACCGACGCCGCGCCGGTGCTGATCGCCGCCCTGGCCATGCCGCTGACCTTCTCCATCGCCGAGGGCATCGCCCTGGGCTTCATCAGCTATGCGGCGATCAAGGCGCTCTCCGGGCGCTTCCAGGACCTCAATCCGGCGGTGGTCGTGCTGGCGCTGCTGTTCGCCGCCAAGTTCCTGTTCCTCGACTGATCCCCCGACTACCGCTTGCACCCACTCACCGAGACCCGTATCGATGAGCATCTACGGCGACTACATCAAGTCCGTCATCCGCACCGTCCCCGACTGGCCGCAGCCGGGGGTGAACTTCCGTGACATCACGCCGCTGCTGCAGAACAGCGCGGCCTTCCGCAAACTGATCGACAGCTTCGTGCACCGCTACCAGGAAATGGAGATTGATGCCGTCGCCGCCATCGACGCCCGCGGCTTCATCGTCGGGGCGCCGCTGGCCTACGAGCTCGGCTGCAGCTTCGTGCCGGTGCGCAAGAAGGGCAAGCTGCCTTTCCGTACCATCAGCGAGACCTACACCCTGGAGTACGGCGAGGCCGAGGTGGAGCTCCACTCCGACGCCTTCAAGCAGGGCGATCGCATTCTGATCGTCGATGACCTGATCGCCACCGGCGGCACCATGCTGGCCGCCGCCAAGCTGATCACCCGCAGCGGGGGCCAGGTGGTGGAGACCGCCACCATCGTCGACCTGCCGGATCTCGGCGGCTCTGCGCGCATCCGCGAGGCGGGCTTCAACGTCTTCGCTGTCTGTTCCTTCACCGAGGACGAGTGACCCCATGAGCAGCAACCGCTACCACAAGCACTTCACCGTCTCCTGGGACCAGCTGCATCGCGACGTTCGCGAGCTCTGCCACCAGCTGGTGGAGCGCGACTTCAAGGGCATCATCGCCATTACCCGCGGCGGGCTGATCCCCGCCGCGCTGATCGCCCGGGAGCTCAACGTGCGGCTGATCGATACCGTCTGCATCAAGAGCTACGACCACATGGAGCAGGGGGGGCTCGACGTGATGAAGGGCGTCGACCATGACGGCGAGGGCTGGCTGCTGGTCGACGACCTGGTGGACACCGGCAAGACCGCGCGCAAGGTGCGCGAGCTGCTGCCTCGGGCGCACTTCGTCACCGTCTATGCCAAGCCGGAGGGCCGCCCGCTGGTGGACCAGTACCTCACGGAGGTGGCTCAGGACTGCTGGATCCAGTTTCCCTGGGACATGGGCGTGGCCTACGTCGAGCCGCTGGTCGACCAGGTCAAGCGCTGAGGCGCGAGGAGGGCAGGGATGGCGGCACCGCTTCCCGATAGCTGGCAGCAGTGGCTGGGCGAGGAGTTCCAGGCGCCCTACATGCAGTCGCTGCGCGACTTCCTGGCCGCCGAGAAGACGGCCAGGAAGATCATCTACCCTCACTCCGCCGACTGGTTCCGGGCCTTCGAGCTGACGCCTCTGCCGTCCGTCAAGGTGGTGATCCTCGGTCAGGATCCCTACCACGGCCCCGGCCAGGCCCATGGCCTGTGTTTCTCGGTGAAGCCGGGGGTGCGCATTCCGCCGTCGCTGGCCAACATCTACAAGGAGCTGGCCAGCGATGTCGGCTTCCGCCCGGTGGCCCACGGCCACCTGGAGCACTGGGCGCGCCAGGGGGTGCTGCTGCTCAACACCTCGCTGACGGTGGAGCAGGGCAATGCCGGCTCCCACCGGGGGCGCGGCTGGGAGACCTTCACCGACCGCGCCATCGCCACGGTCAGCGAGCACGGCGAGCCCACGGTGTTCCTGCTGTGGGGCAGCCACGCGCGGAAGAAGAGGGCGCTGATCGATGCCTCGCGCCACCTGGTGCTGGAGTCGCCGCACCCGTCGCCGCTCTCCGCCCATCGCGGCTTCTTCGGCAACCACCATTTCTCCCGGGCCAACGCCTTTCTGGTCGAACACGGCCGTGCGCCCATCGACTGGCAGCTGCCCGAGCGACCGGACGCGGGTTCGCCTTAACCTCCACGCGGGATGCGGGTAGAATGGCGCGCAATTTGTCACCCTGGTCCATCCGACCAAGGTCGATGCACCTTTCCGCCGCCAGCGACTGCCGTCGCACCAGTGAAAGAGGTCCTCCCATGAGCGTCTACGCCATCCAGCACCCCCTGGTCCAGCACAAGCTGGGCCTGATGCGCGAAGCCGGCATCAGCACCAAGAGTTTCCGTGAGCTGGCCGGCGAGCTGGCCAAGCTGCTGACCTACGAGGCGACCAAGGATCTCGAGCTCGAGGTCCAGGAGATCGACGGCTGGAGCGGCAACAAGATCCCCGTGAACCTGCTCAAGGGCAAGAAAGTCACCATCGTGCCGATCCTGCGCGCCGGCCTCGGCATGCTCGACGGCGTCACCGACCTGATCCCCAGCGCCAGGATCAGCGTGGTGGGGCTCTACCGCGACGAGGAGACCCTCGAGCCGGTGCCCTACTTCGCCAAGTTCGCGGGTGACCTCGACGAGCGCATGGCCATCGTGATCGACCCCATGCTGGCCACCGGGGGCACCATGGTGGCGACCCTGGACATGCTGCGCGAGCGCGGCTGCAAGCAGATGAAGGTGATCGTGCTGGTAGCGGCGCCCGAGGGGATCAAACGGGTCCAGGACGCCTACCCGGACATCGAGATCTACACCGCCGGCGTGGACGAGCGCCTCGACGAGCACGGCTATATCGTGCCCGGCCTCGGGGATGCCGGCGATAAGATCTTCGGTACTCGCTGATTCCCTGCCTGTTGTCATCGCGCCCCTGAGACCTCGCTCCAGGGGCGTTTTTTCGGAGAACTTTCATGACTGACACCTCGGCGGCCGCCCAGCCCGCGGCCGAATCACTGCCCAGGACCCTGCTGACTGGGGCCCAGATGCTCTTCGTGGCCTTCGGCGCCCTGGTACTGGTGCCGCTGCTCACCGGGCTCGACCCCAGCGTGGCGCTGTTCACCGCCGGCGTGGGGACCCTGGTGTTCCACGGTGTGACCCGGGTCACCGTGCCGGTCTTCCTGGCCTCGTCCTTCGCCTTCATCGCCCCGATCCAGGGCTCGGTGGCCAACTTCGGTATTCCGGCCACCATGGGCGGCCTGATGGCCGCCGGCCTGGTCTACGTGGTGATCTCCCAGGCGGTGCGCCTCAAGGGCACCGCCTGGCTGCATCGGCTGCTGCCGGCCGTGGTGGTGGGACCCGTGATCATGGTGATCGGTCTGGCGCTGGCGCCGGTGGCGGTCAGCATGGCCACCGGTGAGACCAGCGACAACATCGGCTATGCCCCGGCGATCTTCCTCTCCATGACCAGCCTGCTGGTGACGCTGGTGCTGGCGGTGTTCGGCCGCGGCCTGATCCGCCTGATCCCGATCATGGGCGGCATCGTCACCGGCTATGTGCTGGCGCTTGCGATGGGCATGGTGGACTTCACGCCGGTGCGCGAGGCGGCCTGGCTATCGATCCCGGCGTTCACCGCGCCGAGCTTCCACTGGGCGGCGATCCTCTTCATGATCCCGGTGGCCATCGCGCCGGCGGTGGAGCATATCGGCGACATGGTGGCCATCGGCTCGGTGACGCGGAAGAACTACCTGGAGAAGCCGGGCCTGCATCGCACCCTGCTGGGCGATGGCCTGGCTACCACCACCGCGGCGCTGTTCGGCGGCCCGCCCAACACCACCTATTCCGAGGTGACCGGCGCGGTGACCCTGACCCGGGCCTTCAACCCGAAATACATGGTGGTGGCGGCCTGTCTCGCCATCGGCCTGGCCTTCGTGGCCAAGCTCGGCGCCCTGCTGCAGACCATCCCGGGGCCGGTAATGGGCGGCATCATGACCCTGCTGTTCGGCTCCATCGCCGTGGTAGGCATGAACACCCTGGTGCGCGCCGGCCATTCGCTGACCGCGCCGCGCAACCTGGTGGTGATCTCGCTGATCCTGGTCTTCGGTATCGGCGGCATGCAGTTCGGCGGCGGCCAGTTCACCCTGCAGGGGGTCAGCCTCGCGGCCCTGGTGGGCATCGTGCTCAACTGGGTGCTGCCGCGGGCCGAAGAGGGCGAGTAGGTAGCAACTGCCCCGGCGCCCTCTGGCTTGCTGACGGCACCAGTCTCAGTCCCGGTAGCGCCGGGTCAGATCGCCGTAGGCGTCGATGCGGCGATCTCTCAGATACGGCCAGATCCGGCGCACGTCCTCGCCGCGCGCCATGTCCAGGGTCACCAGCAGGCGCTCGGCGTTGACGCCGCCGTGGGCCAGTAGCTCCCCCTGGGGGCCGGCGATGAAGCTGCCGCCCCAGAAGTCGATGCCGCGGCCGACCCCGGAGTGATCCGGCTCGTGGCCGACCCGGTTGGCGACGATCACCGGCACGCCATTGGCCACCGCGTGGCTGCGCTGGATCAGCGTCCAGGCGTCCTTCTGGCGGCTCTTCTCGGCGTCGTCATCGGCGGGGTCCCAGCCGATGGCGGTGGGGTAGAGCAAAAGCTCCGCCCCGGCCAGCGCCATCAGGCGCGCCGCCTCCGGGTACCACTGGTCCCAGCACACCAGCAGGCCGAGCCGGCCCACCGAGGTGTCGATGGGGTGGAAGCCCTGGCCGCGGGCGTCGTCGGCGTCGCCCGGGGTGAAGTAGAACTTCTCATAGAAGCCCGGGTCGTCGGGGATATGCATCTTGCGGTAGTGGCCCACGGCACCGTGCTTGCGGTCGTAGACCACGGCGGTGTTGTGGTAGAGCCCCGGCGCGCGGCGCTCGAACAGCGAGCCCACCAGCACGATATCGAGCTCGGCGGCGAGCGCCGCCAGGCGGGTGCCGGTGGGGCCGTCCAGGGGTTCGGCCAGGTCGAAGAGTTCGGTGTCCTCGTACTGGCAGAAGTAGTGGGTGGCGTGCAGTTCCTGCAGCATCACCAGCTCGGCGCCGGCGGCGGCCAGCTCACGGATGCCGGCCTCGCTCTCGGCGAGGCTTTTGGCCTTGTCGGGCCAGGCGGGCTGCTGGACCAGGCCGACCTTCAGTTGGTGGGGCATGATGAAACCTCCTCGTATGTCTCTTTTTGAGGCGGGTCCGGCGACAGGTCTCTGCGGGGGCGCTGTGAATACTTCCCTGTACGCTACCTTTTCCACCCCTGGAAAAGGACCCCGCGATGACCTGTCCCTCGGCGCCTCTTGTTTCAGGTGGCGTCCCGCTTCTCGATGGCCAGGCTACCCTGGGGCAGCTGCATGGTCAGGCAGTGCAGGCTGCCGTGCTGGCGGATCACGCTCAGGCAGTCGATGGGGATGATGTCGCGCCCCGGGAAGGCGCCGGCCAGGGCGGTCAGCGCCCGGGTGTCGGCGGCGTCGCCATAGGTAGGCACCAGCACCGCGCCGTTGATGATCAGGAAGTTGGCGTAGGTGGCCGGCAGGCGGTGGCCGTCGACCGGGTCGAAGCAGGGGCTCGGCCAGGGCAGCGGCACCAGCCGGTAGGGCTCGCCGTCCCGGCGGCGCAGGGCCTTGAGCTCCGCCTCCATGGCGGCCAGCGCCGGGTAGTGGGGGTCGCTCTCGTCGTCGCAGCGCACGTAGGCGATGGTGGCCGGGTCGCAGAAGCGCGCCAGGGTGTCCACGTGGCTATCGGTGTCGTCCCCTTCCAGGTGGCCATGGGCCAGCCACAGCACCCGGGTCACCCCGAAGTCCTCGTGCAGCCAGGCCTCCACCGCCGCTCGATCGAGGCCGGGGTTGCGGTTGGGATTGAGCAGGCACGCCTCGGTGGTGAGCAGGGTGCCGGCACCGTCGCTCTCCAGCGCCCCACCCTCCAGCACCAGGCCGCGCTCGCTGACCGGGCAGGCGTAGACGCCGGCCTCTGCCAGCCGCCGGGTCAGGGTATTGTCCCGGGCGGCGGGAAACTTGCCGCCCCAGCCGGTGAAGACGTAGTCGTGCAGGCGCAGCTCGCCGTTATCCTCCACGGCCAGCGGGCCATGGTCCCGGGCCCAGGTGTCGTCGGCGGGCGCCACCACCAGCGTCACTCGCTTCTCCGGCACGCCGAGGCTTGCGAAGCGGCCGGCCAGGTGGGTGCGGGTGGCGGTGTCGGGCACGCTGATCAGCACGGCCTGATAGCGGGCGATGGCGACCACCATGGCCTCCAGGGTGGCCTCGATGCGCTCGAGCAGCGGCGCCCAGTCGCTCTCGGGGCCGGGCCAGGTGAGCTGGACGGCATCCTGAGGGTGCCATTCGGGAAGCAGGCGTTTGGCCATGGTCAGAGAAAGCCCCGCTGGGTGGATCGGTGGGTCAGGTCGCGAATGTAGGCATCAATGCACGGCGATGCAAGTGGCGACCGTGAGAGGGTTCCCCTCCGCGACCCCCGCCCTCGCTCGCTCGGGAGCTGGGCATCGAGACGGTGGCGGAGTTCGTGCATAGCCCCGAGGTGCTGGCGCGGGTGGGCGAGTTGGGCGTCGACCATGCTCAGGGAGCCTGCATCGGCATGTCCGAGGCGCTGCCGATCACCGAGCCTCGTCTGGCCTGAGCGGGAGTCGTGCAAATCCGCGGCAAGACGTCGCCGCCCCGGTGCGGCGGCGTCCAAAAAGCCGTACCATGGGCGCCCGCTGACAAGGAACGCCTCCATGCTTGACCGTCTGCCATTCCTGATCGGGCTGCGCTACGTGCGCGCCAAGCGCCGTAACCACTTCATCTCCTTCATCTCGCTGACCTCCATGCTGGGCCTGATGCTGGGCGTGGCGGTGCTGATCCTGGTGCTCTCGGTGATGAACGGCTTCGACCACGAGCTGCGTACCCGCATCCTCGGCATGGTGCCCCACGCCAAGATCGAATCGCGTACCGGCTTGGTGGAGTGGGAGTCCCTGGCCGCCCGGCTAATGGAGCGCGAGCGGGTGATCGGCGCCGCGCCCTATGTGGAGCAGCAGGGCATGTTCTCGGTGGGTGGACGCAACGAGGGCGCCATGGTCAACGGCATCCACCCCGAATGGGAGGATCGTGTCTCGATCATCGGCCGCCACATGCAGCAGGGCAGGCTCGACGACCTGCAGCCCGGCGAGTGGAACATCGTGCTGGGCTCCATCCTGGCCCGGCGGCTGGGGGTCGGCGTGGGCGATACCGTGACCCTGCTGGTGCCCGAGGCCTCGATCACCCCGGCCGGTGTCTTCCCGCGCCTCAAGCGCTTCACGGTGAGCGGGGTGTTCAGCGTCGGTGCCGACCTGGACGCCGCCCTGGCCTATGCCAATATCGAGGACATGCAGACCCTGGCACGCCTCGGCGACGCCGTGGGCGGCCTGCGCCTGGAGCTCGACGACCTCTTCCTGGCCGCCGCCGAGACCCGCAGCATCATCAACGAGCTGGGGCCGGGCTATCGCGGCATCGACTGGACCTTCTCTCACGGCAACCTCTTCCAGGCGATCCAGATGGAGAAGCGTATGATCGCGCTGCTGCTGACGGTGATCATCGCCGTGGCTGCCTTCAACATCGTCTCCACCCTGGTGATGGTGGTCACCGACAAGCACGCCGACATCGCCATCCTGCGCACCATCGGCGCCACGCCACGCTCGATCATGGGCATCTTCATCGTCCAGGGGCTGGCCATCGGGGTGATTGGCATTCTGGTCGGGGTGGCGCTCGGGGTGCTGCTGGCGCTGACCATCTCCGACATCATCGACGGGGTCGAGAGCCTGTTCGGCATCCAGTTCCTCGACGCGGGGGTCTACTTCATCAGCAACCTGCCGTCGCGCCTCGACTGGACGGACGTGCGCGACATCGTCGCCGCGGCCCTGGGCCTGACCTTCCTTTCCACCCTCTATCCGGCCTGGCGGGCGGCCAAGGTCCAGCCGGCCGAGGTGCTGCGCTATGAGTGAGACGACCATGCAAGCTACCGCCGAGCAGGGCGCCGCCACGGTGCAGGGGGCGCCGATGCTGGAGTGCCGCGACCTGACCCGCATCTACCGCGAGGGTCCCCAGGACGTCACCGTGCTGGACGGACTCGAGCTCACCGTGCATGCCGGCGAGCGGGTCGCCATCGTCGGCAGCTCCGGCTCCGGCAAGACCACCCTGCTCAACCTGCTGGGCGGCCTGGACCAGCCCACCCGAGGCGAGGTGCGCATCGCCGGCGAGTCGCTCTCGGCGCTGGGCGACGCGGCCCTGGGCCACTTCCGCAACCGCCATATCGGCTTCGTCTACCAGTTCCACCACCTGCTGGCCGAGTTCTCCGCCCTGGAGAACGCCGCGCTGCCGCTGATCGTGCGCGGGCAGCGCAAGAAGGTCGCCGAGGCGCGCGCCCGCCAGCTGCTGGAGCGGGTCGGCATGGCCGGGCGCGCCGACCACAAGCCGGGTGAGCTCTCCGGCGGCGAGCGCCAGCGGGTGGCCATCGCCCGGGCCCTGGTCACCGACCCGAGCCTGGTGCTGATGGACGAGCCCACCGGCAACCTGGACCAGCACACCGCGGCGAGCATCCTGGCGCTGATGGATGAGCTGGCGCGCACCTCCGCCTGCGCCTTCGTCATCGTGACCCACGACCCGGGGCTGGCGGCCCATCAGGACCGGGTCATGCGCCTGGACGAGGGACGCCTGAGCGAGCAGCCGCGGCCCACCCCGGTGGCGTAAGCCCGCAGGCGCGACGCCGCCATCGTCTGGCAACCGCGAACGGCCGGCCCCCTTTGGGGCCGGCCGTTCGCGTATGGGCAGTCGATAGGGCAACGATAGGGTGGGAGCAGCGGCGCCTCAGGGCAGATCCTTGTCGCAGGGCGCCTGGCGCCGCCGGCGCCGCCGGGCCTTCCAGCTGCGCGAGACCTGCCAGCGCCAGATCAGCCGGATCGCCAGGTTGCCGAGCAGCGCCAGGGCGACGGCGGTGACCACCGAGCCCACCGCCAGGGCGGGCAGGATATCGGCCATCTGTTCGGCAATCCAGCGGGTGGTGAGGCGTTCGGGCACCTCCCGCGCCGGCATGTTCATCAGCCAGGCGCCGAGGCGGTAGTTGGCGTAGAAGATCACCGGCATGGTCAGCGGGTTGGTGATCCATACCAGGCCCACGGAGAGGGGCAGGTTGGCGCGCGCCAGCCAGGCGCCGAAGGCGGCCACCACCATCTGGAAGGGAATCGGCAGCATGGCGCTGAACAGGCCCACCGAAAAGGCGTTGGCCACACTGCGACGACTCAACACCCACAGGGCCGGGTTGCCGATCAGGTGACTCATGAAACGCAGCGAGCGCTGGCGCCTGAGTGTCTCGGGGTGGGGCATGTAGCGCTGGAGAAAGCGGCGCGGCATGTCGTCGGGCTCGCGGCATCGTGACGCGAGCTATTATCCATACAAGGGCCTGCCTTTGCCATGACTGCGCTTCCACGCAGGGCGCCGGGCACGGGCAGACATGCACCCATCCGGAGCAAGGGAATGCGACTTGGAATGGCCATCCTCCTGGCCCTGGCCGCGCTCGCTGGCCTGGGACTGGGCAGCCAGCCGCCGCCGGGGCTGCTCGAGGGGTTGGGGCTCCTCGCCCTCGGCGCGCTGGCCAGGCGGAGACCGGCCGACTGGCTGCCTCTGGCGGCACTGGTCGGCGTGACGGCCGCCGTGCTGCTGGCACGCGGGGCGGTCCTGCCCGATGGGCTGCTGCGCGAGGATCTCGCCATCCAGGGGCGGCTGGTGGAGGTGACGGAGGAGGAGCGGCTGACCCGCCTCACCCTGGCGGTGAGCGATTGCCACCCGCTTGCCGCGGCGCGCCCCGCCTGCGAACGCCTGCGACGCGTGCGCCTGAGCGCCTTCGAGGCGCCCCCCATGCAGCCCGGCGAGCACTGGGCGCTCACCGTGCGGCTGCGTCCGCCGGCGGGCTTCGCCAATCCCCACACCTTTGACTACGAGGCCTGGCTGTGGCGCGAGGGCATCCAGGCCACCGGCTATGTGCGCCATGAGCCGCCGCCGCAGCGGCTGGCCGAGTCCGCGCCCGGCCTGCGTGAGCATGCCCTCACGCATCTGGAGGGCCGGGCGCTGCCACCTCGCGCCGAGCGCTGGCTGGCGGCCCTGACCCTGGGCGCCGGCGATCGGTTGACGGCGGATGACTGGGCCCTGCTCAACGCCAGCGGCACCACCCACCTGATGGTGATCTCCGGGCTGCATGTGGGGCTGGTCGCGGGGTTTGCCCTGCTGCTGGGCCGGGGAGCCGCGCGGTTGGCGACCCCGGGGGGATGGCGCCTGGCGGTGTGGCCCTGGTGGATGGCCGGCGTCGCGGCGGCGGGCTATGCGACCCTCGCCGGCCTGGAGCCCCCGGCGCTGCGTGCCCTGGTGATGGCGCTGATAGGGCTGTGGGTCGCCAGCGGGCGCCACGCCCCGGGGCCCTGGCAGGGGTGGTGGCTGGCGCTGGCCGTGGTGCTGGCCATCGACCCGCTGAGCGCCTGGCGCCCGGGGCTCTGGCTCTCTTTCCTGGCGGTGGCGCTGCTGATCCTGGCCTGGCAGGGCCGGCCACGTCCCCGTGGCGTGCGCGGCTGGCTGTGGGCTCTGGTTAGGACCCAGCTGCTGCTGGCGCCGCTGATGGCCGCGGCGGTGCTGCTGGCCTTCGCGCGGCTGGCCCCGGCCGCGCCGCTGGTCAACCTGGTGGCGGTGCCCGTGGTCAGCAGCCTGCTGGTGCCACTGGGGCTGCTCGGCTGGCTGCTGGCGCCGCTGCCGCCGCTCTC
Source organism: Halomonas sp. A11-A (assembly GCF_003182195.1). GTDB lineage: Bacteria > Pseudomonadota > Gammaproteobacteria > Pseudomonadales > Halomonadaceae > Halomonas > Halomonas alkalicola. The sequence goes on along the minus strand of NZ_QGTM01000001.1, from coordinate 100,515 downwards.
CGCGCTCTGCTGGTGGCTCTTCGCGCACCTGAGCGAGGCCCTGGCCCGAGGCCTGGAGGCCGCCGTGGCCTGGTTGCCGCTGTGGCTCCCCGAGCCGGCCCTGGTGACGCCCCTGGCGCTCTGCCTGGGGCTGATGGCGCTGCTCTGGGTGCTGCCCGGGCTTGCGGCCCCGCTGCGCGCCACGGGCAGCCTGGCGCTGGCCGCAGTGGCGCTGAGCCTTGCGCCGGCGGGCATCCCCCCCGGCCAGCTGGAGGTGCGCGTGCTGGACGTGGGCCAGGGGCAGCTGGTGGAGCTGCGCACCGCCGGCTATCGGGCGCTCTATGATGCGGGGCCACGCTTCGCCTCGGGGTTCGTCCCGGTCAGCGTGCTGTGGCCGCCGGGTCAGCGCTTCGACGAGGTGATCGTCAGCCACGATGACATCGATCATGCCGGCGGGGTGGCGCTGCTGGCGGAGCGCCATCGCGTGGGGCGCTTCCTGGCGCCGCCTGGCGAGGAGATCGGCGTTCCCTTCGCCGCCTGCCGGCGCGGCGACAGCTGGGAGCGGGACGGCGTGCGCTTCCGTTTCCTGTGGCCGCCGGAGGAGACCGCCGCGCTCTCCAGCAATGACCGCTCCTGCGTGCTGGAGGCGAGCGTGGGCGGGCAGCGCTTGCTGATCACCGGCGACGTGGGGCGCCGGGTGGAGCGCGCCTTCCTGCTCGAGGCCGAGGCGCCGGTGACCCTGCTGGTGGCCGGCCACCACGGCAGCCAGACCAGCTCCGGGCCTCAGCTGGTGCAGTGGCTCACCCCGCGTCAGGTGGTCTACAGCGCCGGGCGGCGCAACGCCTTCGGCCATCCCCACGACGAGGTGGTCAGGCGCTTCCGCGGCGCCGGCAGCTGCCAGTGGAGCACGGCGCTGGATGGCGCGCTGACGTTCCGGCTGGGGGGCGAGGCGGGTCGGGTCGTCGAGAGCACACGGCCACTGCCCTGGCGGCGGGGCGGTGTCGGAGCCGACTGCCTTGCGTTAGAATCGCCCTGAGTTCGGGATCAAGGTTCACGGGGCATCTTCGAGGGAAAGCGCATGGACATGATGGAGGCCCTGATCGCCGGGGGTTGGCTGATGCTGCCACTGCTGGGCTGTTCGCTGCTGGCCACGGTGATCATCATCGAACGCCTCTGGACCCTGCGTGCCGGGCGCATCGCGCCCCGGGGGCTCGGCCAGGAGGTCTGCACTCTGGTCTCCCGGGGCCAGGTCAACCTCTTCTGGCTGGAGAGCCACTCGCCGCTGGGCGGCGTGCTGGCCGCGGGGCTGCGCAACGCGCGCCTCGGCCATGAACAGGTGCGGGCGCGTCTCCAGGAGGCGGGCACCGCGGTGATCCATGACATGGAGCGCTTCCTGAGCCCCCTCGGCACCATCGCCGCCATCGCTCCGCTGATCGGGCTGCTGGGCACCGTGGTGGGGATGATCGAGGTCTTCTCGGTGATCGTCGCCGGCGACGGCGCCAGCCGCACCGCCGATCTGGCCGGGGGCATCTCCCGCGCCCTGGTGACCACCGCGGCGGGCCTGACCGTGGCGATTCCCGCCCTGATGTTCCACCGCTACTTCCTGCGCCGGGTCGAGGACATCACCGTGCGCATGGAGGAGCAGTCGGGCCAGGTGGTGGAGTTCCTCGCCCACTACGGCGGCGAGCTGACCCTGGCCGAGCGCCACGAGGCCGCCGCCGAGGAGGAGCGCCTCGAGGCCGACGGGCGGATGGCGCCCCGGGTGAAGCGCTCGTGAGGTTTGCGCGTACCCGCCGCGACCCGGTGGAGGTCAACCTCACGCCGCTGATCGACGTGGTGTTCCTGCTGCTGATCTTCTTCATGGTCTCCACCACCTTCGAGACCCGCCAGGCCCTGGAGCTCGAACTGCCCGAGACGACCAGCGGGGCCGCCGCCGAGGTCTCGCCGGTCACCCTGGTGGTCACCGCGGCCGGCGTCTACCGCCTCGGCGAGCGCGAGCTGACGCCGGCCGAGCTGGCCTCGGCGCTGGCCGCCGAGGCCGAGCAGGCCCGCGAGCACGGTCTGGTGGTGGAGGCCGATGGCCGCGCCAGCCACGCCGATGTGGTCCGCGTGCTCGACCAGGCCGGTCTGCAGGGCATCGAGCGGGTGCGTATCGCCACCACCGAAAGCCGCACCGGCGAGACCATTTCCCCACAAGCGGAGACGCCGTGAATCAGGACAGGACCCCCCAACACTCCGGCTGGACGCTCTACAAGCGCCTGCTGAGCTATGTGCGCCCCCACTGGCGCTCCTTCGGCCTGGCCATTGTCGGCTACGTTATCTATGCCGCCTCCAGCACGGCGCTCGCCGAGATGATGAAGCGCCTGATCGATGGCATCCAGAACCCCGATGCCTCCTTCCGGCTCTTCCTGCCGCTCTTCGTGGTGGGCATGTTCGCCGCCCGGGGCCTCGGCACCTTCCTCGGCACCTACTTCATGAGCAACGTGGCGCGCAACGTGGTCCACGCCCTGCGCTGCAACGTCTTCAACCATATGCTCCACCTCCCGGGGCGCTTCTTCGACAGCCACTCCAGCGGCCACCTGATCTCGCGGGTCACCTACCACGTGGAGCAGGTCACCGGCGCGGCCACCAAGGCGCTGACCATCCTGCTGCGCGAGGGGCTCTTCGTCCTCGGCCTGGTGGGCTACCTGCTGTGGACCAACTGGATGCTGACGCTGCTCTTCCTGACCGTCACGCCGCTGATCGGCGGGGTGGTCAGCTACGCCAGCAAGCGCTTCCGGCGCATCTCGATGCGCATCCAGGCCTCCATGGGGGACGTCACCCACGTGGCCTCCGAGGCGCTCTCCGGCTACCGGGTGGTGCGCACCCACGGCGCCGAGGGCTTCGAGAAGGCTCGCTTCGCCGCCGCCAGCGAGTACAACCGCCAGCAGAGCATGAAGGAGGCGCTGACCAAGGCGGTCAGCACTCCGGTGATTCAGCTGCTGGTGGCCCTGGCCCTGGCGGTGCTGGTGTGGCTGGCCATGTCGCCGGCGCTGATGGACAACATGACCGCCGGCGAGTTCGTCGCCTTCATCACCGCCGCCTCGTTGATGGCCAAGCCGGTGCGCCAGCTCACCGAGATCAACAGCGAGATCCAGAAGGGGCTGGCCGCCGCCGCCGAGCTGTTCGGCCTGCTGGAGGTGCCCGCCGAGCGGGACGAGGGGCACCACGAGCCGGGCCGGCTGGTCGGCAGGGTCCGCTTCGAGGGCGTGCGCTTCCGCTACGGCGAGGGCCAGCCCGAGGTGCTCAAGGGCATCGACCTCGAGGTGGCGCCGGGCGAGATGATCGCCATCGTGGGCCGCTCGGGCAGCGGCAAGTCGACCCTGGTGGGGCTGCTGCCGCGCTTCTATCGGCCCACCGAGGGGCGGGTGCTGGTCGATGACGTGCCCCTGGACGACTACCGCCTGACGCCGCTGCGCCGCCAGATCGCCCTGGTCTCCCAGCAGGTGACCCTGTTCAACGCCAGCATCGCCGACAACATCGCCTATGGCGTACCCGACGCCGACCCTGCGGCCATCGAGGCCGCCGCCCGGGCCGCCCATGCCCACGAGTTCATCGAGCGCCTGCCCGGCGGCTACGCCACCGTGGTGGGCGACAACGGCGTGATGCTCTCCGGCGGCCAGCGTCAGCGCCTGGCCATCGCCCGGGCGATCTTCAAGGACTCGCCGCTGCTGATCCTCGACGAGGCCACCTCGGCGCTGGACACCGAGTCCGAGCGCCATATCCAGGCGGCGCTGGAAGAGGTCTGCCGCGGGCGTACCACTCTGGTGATCGCCCACCGTCTCTCCACCATCGAGCACGCCGACCGGATCCTGGTCATGGAGCAGGGCGAGGTGATCGAGCAGGGCAGCCACGCCGAGCTGCTGGCCCGCGACGGCGCCTACGCCGCGCTGTACCGCCTGCAGTTCCAGGAGGCCGACCCCGCATGAGTGGGCTGGGCGAGCGCTGGCTGGCCGCCGCCTATGGCGGTGCACCCTGGCTGGCGCTGCTGCGTCCCCTGGAGGGTCTCTACCGCGCCGCGGTGGCGCGTCGCGCCGCTGCCTATGCCGAGGGGCGCCGCGCGGTGTGGCGGGCCCCGGTGCCGGTGGTGGTGGTGGGCAACCTGACGCTGGGCGGCACCGGCAAGTCGCCGTTGGTGGCCTGGCTGGTGCGCCACCTCGTCGAGCGCGGTCATCGCCCGGGCATCCTCTCCCGCGGCTATGGCGGGCAGAGCGACGCCTATCCGCTGTGGGTCGATGACCGGACACCCGCGGCGCAGTGCGGCGACGAGCCGCGCATGCTGGCCGACCAGACCGGGGTGCCGGTGGTGGTGGACCCGGACCGCCCCCGCGGGGCAGGCAGGCTGCTGGCGGCGGGGTGCGACATCCTGGTCAGCGACGATGGCCTCCAGCATCTGGCCCTGGGGCGCGACCTCGAGCTGGTGGTGGTGGACGGGGCCCGGGGCTTCGGCAACGGCCGCTGCCTGCCGGCGGGGCCGCTGCGCGAGCCGCTCTCGCGACTGGCCAGTGTCGACGCGGTCGTGATCAATGGCGTGGCGGTCGACGGCCAGCCGGCCTTCACCCCGCCGCCGGGGGCCTTCGCGATGACGCTGGCCCCGGTCGCCTGGCGCCGGCTGGGTGACGGCAAGCGCTATCCACCGCTACCGCTGCCGTTCACGGGGCCGGTGCACGCCGTGGCCGGCATCGGCCGCCCGGCGCGCTTCTTCGAGACCCTGGCCGAGCTCGGCGTCGAGGCGACTGCCCACCCCTTCGACGACCACCACGCTTATCGCTCCGAGGAGCTCGCCTTCGCCGACGGTCGCCCGCTGGTGATGACCGCCAAGGACGCCGTGAAGTGCCGTGACCTGGCGCCCCGTGACAGCTGGGTGCTGGAGGTGGAGGCGACGCCGGATCCCGCCTTCGTCCGCTGGCTCGAGGCGCGGCTGGCCGCCCTGGACGCCGCGGCGCCCGACATGAATTCGCGAGCCGGCAGCGCGCCGGCTCACCACCAGGAGTGAGGTGAACATGATGGACAAGGAACTGCTGGCCATGCTGGTCTGCCCGCTGTGCAAGGGCAAGCTGAAGTACCAGCGCGAGGCCGAGGAGCTGCACTGTCTCTATGATGGCCTGGTCTATCCGGTGCGCGACGGCATCCCGGTGATGCTGCCCGAGGAGGCGCGCCGGCTCTCCGCCGACGAGAAGCTTCGCGCCTCCCCCGGACGCACGGGGGAGGCGTGATGGCCGAGCGCGACTTCATCGCCGTCATTCCGGCGCGCTTCGCCTCCTCGCGCCTGCCCGGCAAGCCCCTGGCCCAGATCGCCGGCCGGCCCATGGTGGCCCACGTCTGGCAGCGCGCCTGCGAGAGTCGGGCCGTCCGGGTGGTGGTGGCCACCGACGATGGCCGCATCGAGCAGGCGATGTCGGCCGAGGGCGCCGAGGTGGTGATGACTCGCGCCGACCATCCCTCCGGCACCGACCGCCTGGCCGAGGTGGCCGAGCGGCTGGGCCTGGCCGATGACGCCGTGCTGGTCAATGTCCAGGGCGACGAGCCGCTGATCCCGGCGACGCTGATCGACCAGGTGGCCGACCGGCTCTTCGACGACCCGGAGGCCTCCATCGCCACCCTCGCCGAGCCGATCAGCGACGTGGAGAGCCTCTTCAATCCCAACGTGGTGAAGGTGGTGCGCGCCCTCTCCGGGCGGGCGCTCTACTTCTCCCGGGCGCCCCTGCCCTGGGATAGAGAGGCCTGGGACCGTGACGCCTTCGCCGCCCGCCCCGAGCTGCTCGAGACCGACGCCTGGCTGCGCCACATCGGTCTCTACGCCTATCGCGCCGGCTTCCTGGCCGAGTATCGCAACTGGGTGCCGTCGCCTCTGGAACGGCTCGAGCAGCTTGAGCAGCTGCGCGCGCTCCATCACGGCCACGCGATTCAGGTGGCCCTGGCCCGGGAGCCGCACCCCGCCGGGGTCGATACCGCCGAGGACCTGGCCCGGGTGAGGGCCCTGCTGGACACCGCCGAACGCGGGGGAGGGGAGTGATGCGGGTACTCTTCGTCTGCCTGGGCAATATCTGCCGCTCACCCACCGCCGAGGGGGTGTTCCGTCGCCTGCTCGATGAGCGCGGCCTGGCTCACCGGGTCGAGGTCGACTCCTGCGGCATCGCGGGCTGGCACGTCGGTAAGGCGCCGGATCCGCGCACTCGCGAGGCGGCCGCCCGCCGCGGCATCGATCTCTCGATGCTGCGTGCCCGCCAGCTGCATGATGAGGACTTCGACACCTTCGACTACCTGCTGGCTATGGACCATGACAACCTGGCGGCCATGCGGGCCCGAGCCCCTGCGACCCTCGACGCCCATCTCGGGCTCTTTCTCGCCTTCGCCGGTATGCCGGATCGCGCGGTGCCCGACCCCTACTACGGCGGTGAGCAGGGCTTCGAGGAGGTGCTCGACCTGGTGGAGCAGGGGGGGCGCGGCCTGCTGGCCGAGATCGAGGCGCGGCTGGAGCGCCGCCCTTGAGTCCGCTGGCTTATCCTGCGCATGATCTGGCCGCGTCGAACACCCTGGGCCTGCCCTGCATGGCGGAGCATTTCGTTGCGCCCGCGAGCCTGGCCGAGCTGCAGATGGCCCTGGCGGAGGCGCGCGCCCGGGATTGGCCGCTGACCCTGCTCGGCGGCGGCAGCAACCTGATCCTGCCCGAGCGCCTGCCTGGGCTGGTCATCCGGCCGGCCATGGCGGCCTGGTGGCTCGAGGAGGTTGAGGAAGGCGAGGAGGGCGAGGTGCGGGTCCACGCCGAGGCGGGGGTGATCTGGCACGAGCTGGTGATGGCCCTGGCGCGCCTCGGCCTGTGGGGCACCGAGAACCTGGCGCTGATTCCCGGCCACTGCGGGGCGGCGCCGATCCAGAATATCGGCGCCTATGGGGTCGAGCTCTGCGAGGTGCTGGAGGCGCTGCAGGTGGTGGATCTGGCGGATGGCCGCGAGCGCTGGATGACGCCGCAGGAGTGCGCCTTCGGCTACCGCGACAGCATCTTCAAGGGGCGTCTCGCGGGGCGGGTGGTGATCACCCGGCTCGTGCTGCGCCTTTCGCGCACTGCGCGGGCGCGTCTGGGCTATGGCGATCTGGCCAGCCGGGTGGGGAAGGCCCCGACGCCGCTGTCAGTGGCCGAGGCGGTGTGTGCCATTCGCCGCGAGAAGCTGCCCGACCCCGCGGTGCTCGGCAACGCCGGCAGCTTCTTCAAGAACCCGGTGGTACCGCAGGCGCTGGCCGAGCGACTGCTGGCCGAGCACTCCGAGATGCCCCACTTCTCCCAGCCCGACGGGCGGGTCAAGCTGGCCGCCGGCTGGCTGATCGACCGCTGCGGCCTCAAGGGCCTGCGCGACGGGCACTTCGGTGTGCATGAGCGCCAGGCGCTGGTGCTGGTCCACTTCGGTGGCGGCAGTGCGGCGGAGCTGCTTGGCTTCGCCGAGCGGGTGGCGAGCCGCGTGCACGAGCGCTTCGGCGTGACCCTGGAGCGGGAGCCCCGGCTGGCCGGCGAGTGCTGATGGCCTGATTCGACGGCCACGCCATAACGACAGCGCCCGCAGCCATGGCTGCGGGCGCTGTCGTCTCAAAGAGGGTCAAGCGGGGCCTCAGCCCTGCTTGCCTCTATTTACTAGCGCTGAGGACCCTCCTGGGCCTTGGCCTCGAGCTCGCGACGGCGGACCTCGCGCGGGTCGTTGTGGGCGCGGCGGCGACGGCGGTTGGCGCGGCGCTCCTCCGGCGTCTCCTCGGCCTTGGCATCGGCCTTCGGCGCGTCGGGCTTGGGTGCTTCGGCCTTCGGCGCGTCGGGCTTGGGTGCTTCGGGCTTGGGCTCGGCGGCTTTCGGTGCTTCGGCCTTCGGCTCGGCGGCTTTCGGTGCCTCGGCAGGCTTGGGTGCTTCGGCCTTGGGCTCGGCGGCTTTCGGCGTATCGACCTTCGCCTCGGCGGCTTTCGGTGCTTCGACCTTGGGCTCGGCGGCTTTAGGCGCGTCGGGCTTGGGTGCTTCGGCCTTCGCCTCGGCGGCTTTCGGTGCCTCGGCCTTCGGCGCGTCGGGCTTGGGTGCTTCGGCTTTGGGCTCGGTGGCTTTCGGCGTATCGACCTTCGCCTCGGCGGCTTTCGGTGCTTCGACCTTCGGCGCGTCGGGCTTGGGTGCTTCGGCCTTGGGCTCGGCGGCTTTCGGCGTATCGACCTTCGGCGCGTCGGGCTTGGGTGCTTCGACCTTGGGCTCGGCGGCTTTTGGCGTCTCGGCCTTGGGCTCGATCGGCTTGGGCGTCTCGGCCTTCGGCGCGTCGGGCTTGGGTGCCTCGGCCTTCGGCTCGGCGGGCTTGGGCGCCTCTGCTGCTGTTTCCGGCTGGGCCTCGGCCGCCTGGGCTTGGAGGCGCTGCTGCTCCTCTAGTGCCCTCGGGCTGATGGCGTGCTGGCGGCTGCGGTTGCGCGGGTTGTTGCGGGTGCGCTTGGGCTTGCCGTCGTCTACCGGCGCCTCGGCTTTGGGCGCGTTGCTTTTCGCCTCTACCGGCTTCTCGGCGGGCCGCTCGTCACGCCGGTCGCCGCCGCGGGGACGACGCGCGTCGTCGCGGGGCTTCTCGTCCCGCGGCCTGTCATCGCGCTTGGGTGCCTCCGGCTGGCGAGCCTGACGGGCGTCGTCCTGGCGGCCGCGCCCACGACCGCCGCGGCCACCGCGGTTGTCGGCGGAGTCGGCCCTGCCGTCGCTGCGCTCGCTCTCTTGACGCGGCGCGCTGCGGCGCTCCTCGCTGCGCGGGCGACGCTGACGCTGATGGCGACCGCTGCGCTCGTCGTCGCGCTGAGCGGGCTTGCGGGCGCCCTGGTCTGTGTGTGACTCCTCGCCGCGGGCGGCGGGGGCCTTGCCGCTGTCGGCAGGCGCTTCGTCGCCGCCGAGCAGCTTGGCCAGGCCCTTGACCAGGCGGCCCAGCACGCCGGTCTGGGACTCGGCGACCGGCTGCTGCACCGCGGGCGGGCGGGCCGGCGCCCTGGCTGCCGGGGCAGGGGCCTTGGCGGGGGCCTTGGGTGTCGGGGCCTCTTCCTGCTGCAGGGAGGCGGGGGCAGGCTCGTGGTGAATGACCGTCTTCACCGCGGCCTCGGCGCGCTGCACCGGCTTGCCGAAGGAGGGTTCCGGCTCGCGGCCGACCTCGGTGTCGGTGGAGAGCTCGAAGCTGGAGAGGGAGGCAGAGCCCTCCTCGTCCACGTGGTCGTCGCGCAGTCGCTGGACATCGTAGTGGGGCGTATCCATGTCCGGGCTGGGCAGCAGTACCACCCGCACGCCCTGGCGACGCTCGATGTCGGCCAGCACGTTGCGCTTCTCGTTGAGCAGGTAGGTGGCGACCGGTACCGGGAGGATGGCGCGGATCTGGGCGCTGCGCTCCTTCATGGCCTCTTCCTCGATCAGGCGCATGATGGAGAGCGACAGGGAGCGCACGTCGCGGATGGTGCCCTGGCCGTCGCAGCGTGGGCAGACCACGCCGCTGGTCTCGCCCAGCGACGGGCGCAGGCGCTGGCGGGACATTTCCATCAGGCCGAAGCGCGAGATGCGGCCGATCTGCACCCTGGCGCGGTCGAGCTTCAGCGCATCCCGCATGCGGTTCTCGACCTCGCGCTGGTTGCGTGCCGGGCTCATGTCGATGAAGTCGATCACCACCAGGCCGCCGATATCGCGCAGACGCAGCTGGCGAGCGATCTCGTCGGCCGCCTCCAGGTTGGTCTGCAGGGCGGTCTCCTCGATATCGCTGCCACGGGTGGCGCGCGCCGAGTTGATGTCGATGGAGACCAGCGCCTCGGTGTGATCGATGACGATGGAGCCGCCGGAGGGCAGTTTCACCTCACGCTCGTAGGCGGTCTCGATCTGCGACTCGATCTGGAAGCGCGAGAAGAGCGGCACCTCGTCGGTGTAGAGCTTGATCTTCTGCTGGTAGGAGGGCATCACTTGGCGGATGAAGGCCAGCGCCTGCTCATGCACCTCGGGGCTGTCGATCAGCACCTCGCCGATGTCCTGGCGCAGGTAGTCGCGCATGGCGCGGATGATGACGTTGGACTCGCGGTAGATCAGGAAGGGGGCGGGGCGCTTGCTGGCCTCGCTGGTGATCGACTCCCACACCTGCACCAGGTAGTCGAGGTCCCACTGCAGCTCCTCGGGGCTGCGGCCGATGCCCGCGGTGCGCACGATCAGGCCCATGCCGTCAGGCACGCTGAGTTGGTTCATCGCCTCCTTGAGCTGGCTGCGCTCCTCACCCTCGATGCGCCGCGAGATGCCGCCGGCCTTGGGGTTGTTGGGCATCAGGACCAGGAAGCGTCCGGCCAGGGAGATGAAGGTGGTCAGGGCCGCACCCTTGTTGCCGCGCTCCTCCTTGTCGACCTGGACGATGACCTCCTGGCCCTCCTTCAGCACCTCCTTGATGCTGGGGCGGCCGTCGGGCTCCTTGACGAAGTACTCCCGGGAGATCTCTTTGAGGGGCAGGAAGCCGTGGCGATCGGCGCCGAAATCGACGAAGGCGGCTTCCAGGGAGGGCTCGATGCGGGTGATCTTGCCGCGGTAGATATTGGCTTTCTTCTGTTCCCGGGCACCGGATTCGATGTCCAGGTCGTAGAGGCGTTGTCCATCGACCAGCGCGACCCGCAGCTCTTCGGGCTGGGTCGCATTGATGAGCATCCGTTTCATGTTGTCTCGCACTATGGAGTGCCGGCGAGAACGACGTGGCGAACCTCTGTGTGCTGCGTGCCTGTGCTCAGCGTATCGCAGGAATACGCGTATCTACGGCCATGGCGGTTCGATGACGACGCGTCACGGCACGAGTTGTTGAGTACGGGGCGGAGGCAGGACATGTCTCGGTGGGGGTCACCCATCCGGCCCTGCGGTCACCGCCAACACCTGGCATTCATCGATTCGCCGCCGCCGGTCTCCGGCACGCTGTTGAACGTGTCCCGTGGCCTGCCGAGGTTCCATGACGGGGGAAACATCGGGGGATCCGGGCGTGGCGCTGTATCTATCGCTGTGTTTCCGTTGCTGCGGGCGGCGGGACGTATCGACGTCGTCGCGGCCTGATCTTTTCGCTCCGGCCTGCGTGTCTGTCGGGCAGGCGCCAGAGGGCCGGGTTTGGTCCATTGGAGCGAATTGGCAATATAACAGCAACCGGGCCGCGCCAGCAATTGGCGCGCCGGGAAGCCCACTGCGATAGAATGCGCCTTTTGGCAGTTTCCGGCAGTGGAGTCTCGGCATGGCCGAAGGGCGCGACGTACAGTGGGTCGAGGTGACGGAAGGTCAGGATGGCCAGCGGGTCGACAATTTCCTGATGACCCGGATCAAGGGAGCGCCGCGGGCGCTCATCTACCGCATCGTGCGCAAGGGCGAGGTGCGGGTGAACAAGAAGCGCGTCAAGCCGGACACCCGCCTCGTGGTCGGTGATCTGGTGCGCATCCCGCCACTCAAGCTCTCTCCCCGCGAGGCGGTGCGGGAGGTGAGTGACAACCTGCGCAACCTGCTGGCCGGCAGCGTGCTGGTCGAGGGGCGCGACTGGCTGGTGATCAACAAGCCGGCGGGGCTCGCCGTACACGGCGGCAGCGGGGTCAAGATCGGCCTGATCGAGGCGCTGCGCCAGGTGCGCGATGACCTGGACTTCCTGGAGCTGGTGCACCGGCTGGATCGCGACACCTCCGGCTGCCTGCTGCTGGCCAAGTCGCGTCCGGCGCTGCTGGTGCTGAACGAGGCCCTCAAGCAGCAGCAGATGGGCAAGCGCTACCTGGCCCTGGTGGCCGGTCGCTGGCCGGCGCGGCGAGACTACGTGGCGGCACGGCTGGACCGCTACACCCTGGCCAACGGCGAGCGTCGGGTGCGGGTCGATCCGGCCGGCAAGGTCTCCCGCACGCTCTTCGCGGTGCGTGAGGCCTTGCCGAGGGTGACGCTGCTGGAGGCCGAGCCGGTCACCGGGCGGACCCATCAGATCCGCGTGCATGCCGCCCATGCCGGCCATCCGCTGCTGGGCGACGACAAGTATGCCAGTCGCGACAGCCAGCGGCTCAGCGAGTCCCTCGGCGTGACGCGGCTCTTCCTGCACGCCGAATCGCTGAGCTTCCCCGAGCCCACCAGCGGCCGCCCGGTGCAGATCAAGGCGCCGCTGCCCGACGACCTCCAGGCGGCGCTCGCCCGCGCCCGCCAGGCCGGCTGAGGAGTGACGATGCGCTATCGACTGGTGATCTTCGATTGGGACGGGACCCTGATGGACTCCGTGGCCCGCATCGTCGACTGCATGCAGGCGGCGGCCCGGGACGCGGGCTGGGGCCATCTGGAGCCCGCCGCGGTGCGTGACATCATCGGCCTGGGTCTGCCCGAGGCGATCGCCACCCTCTGTCCGGGGATCGACCCCGACCGCGCCGAGCTGCTGCGCAGCCGCTACGCCTGGCACTTCGTCGAGGGCAACGACACCCCGATGCGCTTCTTCCCCGAGGTGGAGGCGGGGCTTGCCGACCTGTACGGCCGTGGCGGGCAGCGTCTGGCGGTGGCCACGGGCAAGAGCCGCCGAGGCCTCGACCGCGTCTTCCGCGAGAGCGGCAGCGGTCGCTGGTTCCACGCCAGCCGCACCGCCGACGAGACCCGCTCCAAGCCGCACCCGCAGATGCTCAACGAGCTGCTGGACGAGCTCGAGGTGGACGTGGCGGAGGCGGTAATGGTGGGGGACACCGAGTATGATCTGGAGATGGCCCGGGCCATCGGCATGGACCGGGTGGCGGTGACTTGGGGGGTGCATGCGCCCGCGCGGTTGGCGGCCAGCTGGCCGACCTTCACCGCCGAGGCGGTGCCCGAACTCTTCGATTGGCTGCAGGGAAGGTAAGGCATGAGTGACGACGATCAGAAGCGTGGTACCACGCAGGACCCCTGGACCCAGGGGGAGGAGCGCAGCCCCGAGCAGGCTCGCGAGGAGCGCGAGGCGCGCCGCACACTGGCGGAACCGGTCGCGGCGCAGGCCGAGAGCGCCGAGGCCCTGCGCGAGCGCCAGCGCCTCCAGCAGCTGGAGATGATGGATCGCTGGATCGGCGGGATGCTGACGGAGCAGCGCCGCGCGCGACGCTGGAAGCTCTTCTTCCGCTTCCTGTTCGCGGCGCTGATCCTGGCCTCGCTCTCGGCGACTCTCTACAGCCTGGTGGCCGGCCCCCCCGGCAGCAGTGCCGCGTCCGGGCCGCACCTGGGGGTGGTCAAGGTGCGCGGCGTGATCGATTCGGAGTCGCCGGCCAGTGCCGAGCGCATCATCACCGGGCTCAATCGCGCCTGGGATGCCGAGGAGAGTGTGGCGGTGGTGCTGCAGATCGACAGCCCCGGCGGCAGTCCGGTGCAGTCTCAGCGCATCTTCGACGAGATCATGCGGCTGCGCGGCGAGGGCGACAAGCCGATCATCGCGGTGATCGAGGATGTGGGGGCCAGCGGCGCCTACTATATAGCCGCGGCGGCCGACGAGATCCTGGTAGCGCCGGCCAGCCTGGTGGGGTCCATCGGAGTGATCTCGGCCAGCTTCGGCTTCGAGGAGGCGATCGAGCGCCTGGGCGTGGAACGACGTGTCTTCGCCGCCGGTGACAACAAGGCCTTCCTCGACCCCTTCTCGGCGCTGGCACCCGAGCAGCGCGATTTCTGGCTGTCGGTGCTGGCCACTACCCACCGCCAGTTCATCGAGGCCGTGCGAGAAGGGCGGGGCGATCGCCTGAGCGAGGACGAGCGACTGTTCAGCGGCCTGGTGTGGAGCGGCGAGCAGGCCGTGGGGCTGGGCCTGGTGGACGGCATCGGCAGCCTGGGCGGCCTGGCCCGGGAGCGGCTGGTCGAGCCCAGGGTGCGGGACTACACCCCGCGCCTGGACCCCTTCGAGCGTTTCTCCCGGCAGTTTGGTCGCGTCGCCATGGAGCTGCTGGGGGTGCCCCGCGCCGATTCGCCGCTGCGCTATCAGTTACCCTAGCGGGTCGAGGCCCGCCTCGCGCAGCATGGCGCAGAGGCGGATCAGCGGCAGGCCGATCAGGGTGTTGGGGTCGTCGCCCTCGAGCTTCTCGAACAGGGCGACCCCCAGCCCCTCCATGCGAAAGCTGCCGGCGCACTCCAGCGGCAGCTCCTTCTCCACGTAGCGGGCGATCTCGCCCTCGCCGAGCCGGCGAAACACCACGTCATAGGTCTCATGGGTTACCCAGTGGCGCCCACGGCGCGTGTCCAGCAGGGCCAGGCCGGTCAGGAAACGCACCCGCTGCCCGGAGAAGCGCGCCAGTTGGCGTCTCGCGGCGGCCGCATCGGCTGGCTTGCCGAGAATATCGCCGTCGAACAGGGCCACCTGGTCGGAGCCGATGATCAGGTGGTCGGGCCACGTCTCGGCCAGGGCTTGGGCCTTGCCCAGCGCCAGCCGGTGCACCAGGGTGGCGGGAGCCTCCCCCGGGTGTGGGGTCTCGTCGATGTCGGGGCTCTGCCAGGCGTAGGGGATTTCCAGGCGATCGAGGAGCTGGCGGCGCCAGCGAGAACCTGAGGCGAGGACGAGTCGTGACATGGGGACTTTCCCAGTGGCGGATGGATAACCGAGGGTAGCATGAGCCGAACGCTCAACGGCGGCTTTGACAGGGGAGGGGGGAGTGCCTATCATTGCGCGCCTATGTTGACCACACGACTTCCCATCAGGGTCGAGCCCTACAAGCTTGCAGCCCGCGCCGAGCGACTCGAGGGCCTGATGGCCCTCGTCGATTTTACACGCCTGGCCGAAGAGGTCGGCGCCCAGACCGGCGATATTCGCGTCACCCTCGGTTTCGGCATCGACGCCCAGGGACGCCGAGTGATCCATGGCCGCCTGGAGGCCGACCTGCAGCTGCCGTGCCGGCGCTGCCTGTCGCCCCTGGCGCAGCGCGTGGAGAGCGATTTCCTGCTGGGGATGGTCACCAGCGACGATCTGGCAGCCGAGTTGCCGAGCACGCATGAGCCGGTGCTGGTGGAAGACGAACAGCTGAACCTGCTGACGGTGGTCGAGGACGAACTGATCCTCAGCCTGCCTCAGGTGGTTTACCACGATGAGGCCGACTGTGAGGTCTCTCGCGACCAGCTGACCAGCGGGGAGGATGCCCTGGCATCCCGGGAGCCCGCAGCGAGCCCCTTCGATGTGCTCAGGCACCTCAAGGGCAAATCCTGATTCATCATCGTTTTACTCTGGAGTGACATCCCATGGCAGTTCAACAGAACCGCAAGACCCGTTCCAAGCGCGGCATGCGTCGTAGCCACGACGCCCTGAGCGCTCCGGCCCTGTCCCAGGACAAGGAGACCGGTACCACTCACCTGCGCCACCACGTCTCTCCGGACGGCTTCTACCGTGGTCGCAAGGTCGTCGACGCCTGAGGCGACGACGCATCTCCCGGTGACGCCTGGCCGCTGACTCCCCGTGCGGATCGCCATCGATGCGATGGGCGGTGACCTCGGTCCCCGCGCCACCGTGCGAGGAGCGGCCAGTGCGGCCCTCCAGGACTCCCGTCTCTCGCTCCTGCTGTTCGGCCCGCGTCGACAGCTGGAGGGAGAGATCTCCTGCCTGCCGCGGCGTCTCGTCGCGGCTGGTTCGCGTCTGGAGGTCGTGGATGCCGCCGAGGTAATCGCCCCTGGTCAGCGCCCCGCCGACGCCCTGCGCCATGGCCAGGCCAGCAGCATGGCCAGGATGCTGGCCGCGGTAGCGGCCGGCGACGCCGCGGCGGGGGTCAGCGCCGGCAACACCGGTGCCCTGGTGGCGCTGGGGCGCCAGGCGCTGGGCACCGTGGCCGGCATTCCGCGTCCGGCGATCAGCACTGCCATTCCGACCCGCAGCCAGGGGCGCTGCTATCTGCTCGATCTGGGGGCCAACGTCGAGGCCTCCGCCGAGCGGCTGGTGGACTTTGCCCTGATGGGTGAGCTGATGGCTCGTCATGTGGACGGGATCGAGGCCCCCCGGGTGGCGCTGCTCAACGTCGGCGTCGAGGGCACCAAGGGCACGGCCAGCGTTCGCGAGGCCGATGCGCGGCTGCGTGCCCTCGGCGGACTCGACTATCGTGGCTACGTGGAAGGCGACGGCATCTTCGCCGGCCAGGTGGACGTGGTGGTGTGCGACGGCTTCGTCGGCAACGCCGTGCTCAAGGCGAGCGAGGGGCTGGCGCGCATGCTGGTGGAGCGGGTCCAGGCGACCTTCGAGGCCCATTGGAGCAGCCGCCTGGTCGGGGCCCTGGCGCGGCCGGCGCTGCGCCGCCTCAAGGGCGAGCTGGATCCGGTGCGCTACAATGGCGCCAGCCTGCTGGGCCTAGGCGGCATCGTGGTGAAGAGCCATGGCGGTGCCGACGCCGCAGGCTTCCACTATGCGGTGCTGCGGGCGGTCCAGGAGGTGCGGCATGACCTGCCGCGCTGCCTGGCGGCGGGCCTGGCCCCACGGCGGGGCGTTGGCGAGTCGATCGGCAGGGCCGGTCGAGTCGCCAGCGATCCCGACATCCTCACGCCGGGAATTTCCGGCGCTGATGACAGCCAACAAGAGCAAAGGTGACCAAGATGACTCAATCCCTCGCCCTCGTGTTCCCCGGGCAGGGTTCCCAGCAGATCGGCATGCTGCGGGAGCTGGCGGAACGCTACAGCGTGGTGCGTACCTCCTTCGAGGAGGCCTCCGACGCGCTGGGCTATGACCTCTGGCAGGTGGTGCAGGAGGGGCCGGCAGACGCCCTCAATGCCACCGCCTGCACCCAGCCTGCCCTGCTCACCGCCAGCGTCGCCATCTGGCGGGTCTGGCAGGAGCTGGAGGGGCCGCGCCCCGGTGCCATGGCCGGTCACAGCCTCGGCGAGTACAGCGCCATGGTGTGCGCCGGGGTGATGAGCTTCGCCGAGGGCGTCAAGCTGGTGCGCCTGCGCGGCGAGGCGATGCAGGCGGCGGTGCCGGTGGGTCAGGGCGCCATGGCGGCGATCCTCGGTCTCGACGATGGCGTGGTGGAGCAGGCCTGCGCCGAGGCCGCCCAGGGCGAGGTGGTCTCCGCGGTCAACTATAATGCCCCCGGTCAGGTGGTGATCGCCGGCAGCAGTGCCGCCGTGGAGCGCGCCATCGCCGCCTGCCAGGCGGCCGGTGCCAAGCGTGCCATGGCGCTGCCTGTCTCGGTGCCCTCCCACTGTGCGCTGATGGAGCCCGCCGCCGAGCGCCTGGCCGAGGCGATGGCCGCCATCGAGCTGCGTGCCCCGCGCTATACCGTCTTCCAGAACGTCGATGCCCAGGCCCACGCCGATACCGAGACCCTGCGTACCCGGCTGATCGAGCAGCTCTATCGCCCGGTGCGCTGGACCTCCTGCGTCGAGGCCATGGTCGAGGGCGGCGCCGAGGTGTTCATCGAGTGCGGCCCCGGCAAGGTGCTCACCGGCCTCGGCAAGCGCATCGCTCGGGGCAGCAAAGGGCTGGCCGTCAACGACCCGGACAGCCTTGAGGCGGCCCTGGAGCTGGCCCGCAGCGCCGCCAACGGCGGCTCGACCAACGGCTGAACCATTCCTCAGGACGAAGGCGAAAACACCATGACAACCGAAACGAGAGTTGCCCTGATCACCGGCGCCAGCCGCGGCATCGGCCGGGCCATCGCCCATGAGCTGGGCCGTCAGGGGCGCATTGTGATCGGCACCGCCACTAGCGATGCCGGCGCCGAGAAGATCGACGCCGATCTCAAGGCCCAGGGGATCCAGGGCGCCGGGCGCCGGCTCGATGTCACCGACGCGGCCAGCGTCGAGGCCCTGGTCAAGGCGGTCACCGAGGAGTTCGGAGCGCCGACCATCCTGGTCAACAATGCCGGGATCACCCGCGACAACCTGCTGATGCGCATGAAGGAAGAGGAGTGGAGCGACGTCGTCGACACCAACCTGACCTCGGTCTATCGCGTCAGCAAGGCCTGCCTGCGTGGCATGACCCGGGCGCGCTTCGGTCGCATTGTCAACATCAGCTCGGTGGTGGCCACCATGGGTAATCTGGGGCAGACCAACTATGCTGCCGCCAAGGCGGGCATGGAGGGCTTCACCCGGGCCCTGGCCCGCGAGGTTGCCTCTCGCGCCATCACCGTCAATGCGGTGGCCCCGGGCTTCATCGCCACCGACATGACCGAGGCGCTGCCCGAGGAGCAGCACAAGATGCTGCTGGGCCAGATTCCCCTGGCGCGGCTGGGCCAGCCGGAGGAAATTGCCGCGGCGGTGGGCTTCCTTACCGGCGACACGGCGAGCTACATCACCGGCGAGACGCTGCACGTCAACGGTGGGATGAACATGCGTTGAGTCCCTTCCGGGACGGCGGTTGCGCCGGCCCCGGGGCGTCTATAAACTACCCCGCAGCTTCCGTCTGCGGATCTGGAACCCCAACGGCTGGTCATCTGGACGGCCAATTTGAACGACTGGAGTACGTCATAATGAGCACCATCGAAGAGCGCGTGAAGAAGGTTGTGGCCGAGCGCCTGAACGTCAAGGAAGAGGACATCCAGAACAGCTCCTCCTTCACCGAGGACCTGGGCGCCGACTCCCTGGATACCGTCGAGCTGGTCATGGCGCTCGAGGAAGAGTTCGATACTGAGATCCCGGACGAAGAAGCCGAGAAGATCACCACCGTCCAGGAAGCCATCGACTACGTCAACGCCCACCAGTAAGCCTGGTGGCGGTCGATGCCGCCTGACGCGGGGAACCGCTTCCCCGGAGAAAAGCCGCCTCGCTAGGCGGCTTTTTCGTGGCAGCGGGATAGGAGGCTTGTCAGGGCAGCGCAGGGCGGGGAGACTCGGTATAATGCGCGCAAAGGACGGCTCCTCGCGGGGGAGCCCTGTCATACTGGATGTCTGGAGGAACACTGATGGCACGTAGAAGGGTAGTGGTGACCGGTCTGGGACTGGTCACGCCGGTGGGGAATAGCGTCGAGGAGAGCTGGTCCAGCATCAAGGCCGGCAAGAGTGGTATCGCCCCCATCGAGCACTTCGATGCCAGCGGCTTCAACACCCGCTTCGGCGGCTCGGTGAAGGACTTCGACATCAGTCCCTACCTGAACCCCAAGGAGGCCCGCAAGATGGACCTCTTCATCCAGTACGGGGTGGCGGCAGGGGCCCAGGCGATCCAGGATTCCGGGATCGAGTGTACCGAGGAGAACGCCGCGCGCATCGGCGTGGCCATCGGCTCCGGCATCGGCGGCCTGCCGATGATCGAGCACAACCACAGCGCCATGCTCAAGAGCGGCCCGCGGCGCATCTCGCCCTTCTTCGTGCCCGGCTCCATCATCAACATGATCTCCGGCAATCTGGCCATCCAGCACGGCTTCCGTGGCCCCAACATCGCCATCACCACTGCCTGCACCACCGGTACCCACAACATCGGCTACAGCGCCCGCACCATCGCCTACGGTGACGCCGACGTGATGATCTGCGGCGGGGCCGAGATGGCCACCACGCCCTTGGGCCTGGGCGGCTTCTCCGCGGCGCGGGCGCTGTCGACCCGCAACGAGGCGCCCGAGGCGGCCAGCCGCCCTTGGGACCGTGACCGCGACGGCTTCGTGCTCTCCGATGGCGCCGGAGTGCTGGTGCTGGAGGAGTACGAGCACGCCAGGGCGCGCGGTGCGACCATCTACGCCGAGCTGATTGGCTTCGGCATGAGCGACGACGCCTACCACATGACTGCCCCGCCCGAGGACGGCAGCGGCGCGGCGCTCTCCATGGCCAATGCCGTCAGGGATGCCGGCATCGATGCCTCGGCCATCCACTACATCAATGCCCACGGCACCTCCACCCCGGCCGGCGACCTGGCCGAGAGTCGCGCTGTGGAGAAGGTGATGGGCGCGGCGGCGAAGTCCGTGGCGGTGAGCTCCACCAAGTCGATGATCGGCCACCTGCTGGGGGCCGCCGGCGCCGTGGAGGCGATCTTCTCGATCTTGGCCATCCGCGATCAGGTGGCGCCGCCTACCATCAACCTGGACAACCCCCAGGAGGGCTGCAATCTCGACTACGTGCCGCACACTGCCCGGGAGATGAAGATCGACGTGGCGCTGTCGAACTCCTTCGGCTTCGGCGGCACCAATGGCACCCTGATCTTCTCCCGGGTCTGACCCGGGAGTAGCCAAGCCGATGCGCGACGGGCAGGGCGGCTGGCCGCTGGACGACCGCGGAGCCGCCTACGGCGACGGCCTATTCGAGACCGTGCTGCTGCGCGATGGCCGTCCGCTGCTGTGGGATGAGCACCTGGCGCGGCTGGTGCGTGGCTGCCATGCCCTGGGCATTCCGATGCCCGCCGAGCGTGAGCTGGCCGCCCCCCTGGCCGAGGCGGGGCCGGGGCTCGTGGTACTCAAGCTGATCTTGACTCGCGGCAGCGGTGGCCGCGGTTACCGGCCGCCGGCGTCCCCCGAGCCTCGCCTGCGCTGGCAGCTGGCGACCTTCGCCCCCGCGCAGAGCCACTGGTGGGAGGGCGTGCGAGTGCGACACTGCCGCCTGCGGCTGGGCATCCAGCCGGCGCTGGCGGGGATCAAGCACCTCAATCGCCTGGAGAATGTGCTGGCCCGTTCGGAGTGGGACGACGAAACAGTTGCCGAGGGGCTGCTCTGCGACAGCGATGGCCGGCTGGTGGAGGCGACCGCCATGAACCTCTTCTGGCAGCGTGACGGCCGCCTGGAGACGCCGCGCCTCGACCGCTGCGGCGTGGCGGGCACCCTGCGCGAGGCCCTGAGGGAGCGCCTTTCCATCGCCGAGGTCGAGGCCGGGCCCGAGGCACTCATCGCGGCCGAGGCGGTGTGGCTTTGCAACTCGGTGCAGGGGGTTTGGCCGGTGGTTCGCCTCGATGATGCCGACGGCATCGTGCGGCAGCGCTGGTCCCTTGCGCCGCTGCACCGGGGCTTCCAGGCCGAGGCCCATCGCCTGCTGGGCTATCCACTGCCCGATCCGACCTGACCTGAGACGACGAGGACGCCGATGCTGCGTGTGCTGAAGATCCTGCTGGTGCTGGCCATCCTGGCCGCCGCTGCCTTGTTCGGTGGTTACCGCTACTGGGAATCCCGGCTCGAGGCGCCCATCGCGGTGAGCGAGCCGACCCTCTACGAGGTGCCCCGCGGCGCCGGCTACAACCGGGTGGTGGCCGACCTGGCCCAGCGCGGAATGATCGAGGACGACTGGGCCTTCCGCCTGCTGACCCGCCTGGAGCCCGACAGCGTGCCGCGCCTGCGTGCCGGCGAGTACATGCTGGAGCCGGGCATGAGCGGGCGCGAGCTGGTGGCGCTGCTCGGCAGCGACCGGGTGGTCACCTACCCGCTGACCATCCCCGAGGGCTGGACCTTCCGTCAGATGCGCCAGCTGCTGGACAACGCCCCCAAGCTGGAGAACCGCACCGCCGGCCTCTCCGACGAGGAGGTGATGGCGCTGCTGGACCGCGAGGGCGTCCATCCCGAGGGCTGGTTCTTCCCCGACACCTACCGCTACCACAAGGGGGTGAGCGACGTGGAGATCCTCCGCCAGGCGCTCACCCGCATGGAGACGATCCTCGAGGAGGTATGGGAGGGGCGCGCCGACGACCTCACCATCGAGTCGCCCTACGAGGCGCTGATCATGGCCTCCTTGATCGAGCGTGAGACCGGTGCGCCCGAGGAGCGCCGCGAGATCGCCGGTGTCTTCAAGCGGCGCATGCAGACCGGGATGCGCCTGCAGACCGATCCCACCGTGATTTACGGCATGGGCGAGCGCTACGAGGGCCGCATCACCCGCGCCGACCTGCGCGAGGCGACCCCCTACAACACCTACGTGATCGACGGCCTGCCGCCGACGCCCATCGCCATGCCGGGCCGGGCGTCGCTGGAGGCCGCGGTGGATCCGCTGCCCGGCGAGACCCTCTACTTCGTCTCCCGAGGCGACGGTACGCACCACTTCTCGCGCACCCTGCGCGAGCACAACAACGCGGTGAACCGGTATATCCGCAATCGCTGACGGGAGCAGGCATGAGCAACCAAGACGCCGACCGGATAGCGAGGAACGCCGGGGATAGTCCGCAGAGAAGCTCCTGCGCCAGGGATGGCGCCGGTAGCGTACAGGGAAGTATTCACAGCGCCTCCTCGACGGTCCGGCGCTCCGGGGAGTGTCGCCGGGAAAATTCCGAGCGGAATGGCGATCAAGGGAATCAAGGGAAGGGGCGCTTCATTACCCTGGAGGGGGGCGAGGGGGTCGGCAAGTCCACCAACCTGGCCCGGGTGGTCGCCTGGCTCGAAGCCCGAGGGCTCGAGGTGGTGCAGACTCGCGAACCCGGCGGTACCCCGCGGGCCGAGGCGATCCGCCGCTTGCTTCTCGACCCCGACGTCGAGGAGCCGCTAGACGTCGATGCCGAGCTGCTGCTGGTCTTCGCCGCCCGCGCCCAGCACCTGGCGCGGGTGATTCGCCCCGCGCTCGAGCGCGGCGCCTGGGTGGTCTGCGACCGCTTCACCGATGCCACCTACGCCTACCAGGGCGGCGGGCGGGGCATCGACCCCGCGCGCATCGCCGAGCTGGAGCGCTTCGTGCAGCGGGACCTCGCCCCCGACTTGACCCTACTGCTGGACATGCCCATCGAGGCGGCCCGCGAACGCGTGGCCCTGCGCGGCGAGACGCCGGATCGCTTCGAGCGCGAACGCGGCGAGTTCTTCTCAGCGGTGCGCCAGGCCTACCTGGCCCGCGCCGCCGCCGCCCCCGAGCGTATCGCCGTGGTGGACGCCTCGCGCCCCCTGGCGGTGGTCGGGGAGCAGATCGAGGCGCTCCTGGCCCAGCGGGTGTCGGCATGGCGGTAGCGTCCTCGGTCGGCCAACCGCTGCCCTGGCTGGCGCCGCGCTTCGCCGAGCTGACGCGCCTGGCCCAGGCGGGCCGGCTGCCCCATGCGCTGCTGATCTCGGGGCCGCGCGGGGTAGGCAAGCGCTCCCTGGCCGACGCCCTGGTCGCGCGCACCCTGTGCGCCTCCCCCGGTGAGAGCGCCTGCGGCAGCTGCCACGGCTGCCGCATGCTGGCCTCGGGCTATCACCCCGACCTGCTGCGCGTGGAGCCGGAGGAGGGCAAGCGCCAGATCCGCATCGATGTCATCCGCGAGGTCAACGCCTTCGTGGCCCAGACCCCACAGCAGGGCGGCTACCGGGTGATCGTCATCGCCCCGGCCGAGGCCATGAACCTGGCTGCCGCCAACGCCCTGCTCAAGAGCCTCGAGGAGCCGGGGGAGCGCACCCTCTTCGTGCTGCTCGCCGACATTCCCTCGCGCCTGCTGCCCACCATCCGCTCACGCTGTCAGCACTGGAGCCTGGCGGTGCCCGGGGAGGCGGCCTGCCTGCCCTGGCTAGCCGAGCGACTCGGCGACGAGCAGGAGGCCCGCTTCTGGCTGGGGCTCGCCGGCGGGCTGCCCCTGGCCGCCCTGGCCCAGGCCGAGCCGGCCTCCCGGGCGCTGCGCCAGCAGCTGGTCGAGACCTTCGAGGCGCTGGTTCGCGGCGCCGAGCCGGTGGCCGAGGCCGCCCGGCTGGAGCGTCAGTCGGCGGAGGCGATCCTGTGGTACGGTATCGCCTGGCTGGAGGACCTGATCCGGCTGGGGCTCTCGGGGCAATCCAGCGAGCTGCGCAATCCCGATCTGCTACCGCTCTACCGCCAGGCGGTGAAGAACGCGCGCCTACGCGACTGGTTCCGCCTGCTCGACTACGCCCGGGAACAGCGTCGCCTGCTGACCGCGGGCGGCAATCCCAACCCCCAGCTGGTGCTCGAAGCCTGGCTGGTGCGCTGGTCCGCGCTGCTGCGCTCGTGAACGAGGAGAGGCCCATGACGGCTGCCCAGAAGGCCCTGTCGCTGAATATCCAGGATGTCCAGACGCTTCTCTCGGCCTACATGCCGATGCTCGAGCGGGGGGGCATCTTCGTGCCCACCCGGGAGCGCTACGAGCTGGGGCAGGAGATCTACCTGCTGCTCACCCTGCCCGGCGAGAGCGACCGGGTCCCGGTCACCGGCCAGGTGGTGTGGGTCTCCCCGGAAGGGGTCAGTGGACGGCGCATGCCCGGCGTCGGCATCCACTTCAGTGCCGGTGACCAGTCGGTGCGCGACCGCATCGAGAGCCTGCTGGCCGGCCATCTGGACAAGGGCGCGCCCACCTACACGCTGTAATCAAGGACCCCCATGTTTGTCGATTCCCACTGCCATCTCGATCGCCTCGACCCCGCGACTCATGGCGGCGACCTCGCCGCCACCCTGGACGCCGCCCGCGCCCGCGGGGTGAAGCAGTTCCTGGCCATCGGCGTGACCCTGGAGGAGCTGCCCGGTATCGCCGCCATCGCCAGGGCCCATGACGACGTGGTGATCTCCGCCGGGGTTCACCCGCTGCACAGCGTCGCCGAGGAACCGAGCCTCGAGGCGATCAAGGAGGCCGCCGAGCGCTTCGGCGCCGTGGCCATCGGCGAGTGTGGCCTGGACTACCATTATCTGGAGAAGGCGCCGGACAAGGTGCCCTCCCGCGAGGTGCAGCGCGAGCGCTTCCGCCGTCAGCTGATCGCCGCGACCGAACTCGAGCTGCCGGTGATCATCCACACCCGGGAGGCCCGCGAGGAGACCCTGGCGATGCTCCGCGAGCACACCGATCCGGCCATCGGCGGCGTGCTGCACTGCTTCACCGAGGATCTCGACATGGCCCGGGAAGCGGTGCGCCACGGCTTCTACATCTCGCTCTCCGGCATCGTCACCTTCCGCAACGCCGAGGCGCTGCGCGAGGTGGCGCGCAAGGTGCCGCTGGACCGGCTGCTGATCGAGACCGACAGCCCCTACCTGGCGCCGGTGCCCCATCGCGGCAAGCCCAACGAGCCGGCCTGGGTGGTGGAGGTCGCCGAGTGCATCGCCGCCGAGCGTGGCATCAGCGTGGAGGAGGTTGCCATGCAGACCACCGCCAACTTCTACCGCCTGTTCCGGGCCGCGGCCCCCGAGGCGCCCGCCGAGCTGCGCGAGACGCTGCGCGGCGCGGGCCTGCTGGGCTGATTCATTGCAAGGCTGGAGCCGCCATGAACCTCGACCCGCTGCTGGCGCAACTCGATTCTGAGGGCGAGATCCCGCCGGTGGATCGCTGGCATCCCGAGCAGGTCGGCGAGATGGACCTGGTGATCGTCGCCGACGGCCGCTGGCTCCACGAGGGGACGCCGATCGCACGTCCGCGACTGGTGCGGCTGCTCTCGACGATCCTGCGCCGCGAGGATGACGGCCGCCATGCCCTGGTGACCCCGGCCGAGAAGCAGTTCATCCGGGTGGAGGATCGTCCCTTCGTGGTGGTGGACGCCGACCCGGATGCACAGGGTACCTGGTGGCTCACCACCAACGTCGGCGACCGTCTGGCGCTGGGTGAGGACCATCGCCTGTCGCTGAGCGAGACGCCTGCCGGCGAGACGGTGCCCGAGGTGCCGGTACGCTTCGGCCTCGCCGCGCGCCTCGGGCGCAACGTCTACTACCGGCTGGTGGAGGCCGCCGAGCACCGCCCGCTGCAAGGCGGCGGCGAGGAGCTGGGCCTGGTCAGCGCCGGCGTCTGGCAGCCCCTGGGGCGCCTGGACAGCGGCGACACGGCGTGAGGCTGACCCCCGAACAGCGTGCCGTCGTCGAGCACGGGGGCGGTCACGCACGGGTGGCGGCGGTGGCAGGCTCCGGCAAGACCACCACCATGGTGGCCCGGGTGCTGCAGCTGCTGGCCCGGGGCGTGGCGCCGGAACGGATCCTGGTGCTGATGTTCAACCGCTCGGCCCGCGAGGATTTTCAGGCGCGCCTGGCCGCCATGGCACCTGCCGGGCAGCCGCTGCCCGACGTGCGCACCTTCCACTCCCTGGGCCACCGCCTCACCGCCAGCCTGACCCGCTGGGGGGCGCTGTCGCCGCGCACGCTGCTCACCGCCGACTGGCAGGGCGAGCGGCTGCTGCGTCAGGCCACCCAGCGCGCCCTGGTCGACCGTCCCGAGGCGGGGGAGGCGGCCCTGGACGCCGAACGCCTCGAGGCCCTGGCCCACTTCTGCGCCCTGGTGAAGGCCGAGATGCTTCCGCCGGCGGAGCTCTACACGCGGCTCGATTTTGGCGAGGCCACCGAGCACTTCGTGGCGGCCTTCGACCACGCCGAGGCGCTGCTCGACGACCATGGCCTGATGGGCTATGCGGACCTGCTCTACCGCCCGCTGCGCGCCCTGGAGGCCGACGACCGGCTGCGCAGTCGCGTGCAGGGCTTTCTCGATCACGTGATCATCGATGAGTACCAGGACATCAACGTCGCCCAGCAGCGCCTGCTGGCGGTGCTGGCCGGTGATCGCGCCGAGGTGATGGCGGTGGGCGACGCCAACCAGTGCATCTACGAGTGGCGGGGCGCCCATCCGGACACCATGCTGGAACGCTTCACCGCCACCTTCGGTGCCGCGCTCGACTACCCGCTCTCCACCACCTTTCGCCATGGCCACGCCCTGGCCCTGGCCGCCAACCACGCCATCGAGGCCAATCGGCGCCGCCCCGACCAGCTCTGCCTGGCCGCACCGGGCAACCCGAAGACCCGCCTGGCCCAGGCTCAGGGCAGCCGCGCCCTGATCGAGACCCTGGCGGCCTGGCAGGGGGATGGCCGTCGGCTCAACGAGGCCTGCGTGCTGGTGCGCAGCTGGTCGCTCTCGGTGCCGCTGCAGCTGGCGCTGCTCCGCGAGGGGATACCCTTCCGGCTCTCGCGCCAGGATCGCTTCGTCTTCCGCCTGCCGCTGGTCCAGGCCCTGGCCGGCTACCTGCGCCTGGCGCGGGAGCCGGCCCTGCTGGCAGATCCCGCCCACCTGGCGCTGCTGCTGAGCCAGCCGACCCCCTTCGTGGCCCGGGAGCGACTGGAGCGCCTCGCCGCCGTGCTGGCCGACACCCAGCGCTGGCCGGAGCGCCACGACCCGCTGCTGGCCGGCCTCAAGCCTCACCAGCAGCGCACCCTCAAGAAGCGCTGGGCGCTGCTCTGTGAGCTGCCCAAGCGCTCGGCCTGGCCGCCCGCGCGCCTGCTCGAGCACGTGGTGGAGGCGGTGGAGGCCGAGAAGGTGCTCAAGCGCGCCGCGGCCCGGCGCGACAAGGGCGAGGAGGACGTGCGCCTGCTCGACGTGCTGCTGGAGCAGGCCGCCGAGCTCGGCAACGACCCGGCGGCCTTCATCGAACTGCTGCAGCGGCCGGTGCAGAGCGATGCACAGGGCGTGTTGATCACCACGGTGCACGGCGCCAAGGGGCTGGAGTGGCCGCTGGTGGTGCTGGCCGGGGCCAACGAGCAGGACTTTCCCCACTACAGCCGCGACAACCCCTTGACCGCCCAGCGCTTGGAGGAGGAGCGCCGGCTCTTCTACGTGGCCATCACCCGGGCCCGGGAGCGGCTACTGCTGCTCCACGACGGCGGCGACCACCGGCCGAGCCGTTTCCTGGCCGAGAGCGCCTGGGAGGAGTGCCAGCGGGTGGCCGAGCGGCTTGAGGAGGAGCCGTCAGCGTCGGCCGCCAGGGCCGAGGCGCCCCTGGCGGTGTCGCGGCCAGCGCTGGTCGAGCGCTATCTGGCGAGGCTCGGCACCTCGCTGCCACTTGCCTCGGCGGCCTCGTCGGGGGTGGCCGAGGGTGCCGTCGACTATCGCGCCTTCGACGTGGGGCAGCGCCTGCGCCATGCTGTCTTTGGTGAGGGCGAGATCGACCTGGTGGAGGGCGACCCGGACAACCCGGTGATTGAGGTGCGCTTCCGCCATGCCGGCCGCCGGCGCCTGATCGCGCGCCGGGCGCCCATCGAACTGCTGGAAGGAGACCGCCCATGAGCCCTTCCTTGATCACCGCTTCCGAACTGGCCGAGGCCCTCGACAGTCGCCTGCCGCCGAGGCTGCTGGACTGCCGCGCCCGCCTGGGCGACCACCTCGACTTGGACCGCGACCCGTCGCGGCCCTTGGCCACTGGCGAGTAGCATCCGTGCCCACAAGCCTCGATGAGGCTCGAGGCTACTGGTGGAAGCAGCGATCAGTCCCTGAGGTCATGAGCTCCCTTCGGGGGCACAACGAATTGCGCTCCCGCGGAGGGAGCGCAAGAGTAGAGCGGCTATCTTGGATGGGGTCACATATTGGGGTAGTTGGGCCCGCCGCCGCCTTCCGGTGCCACCCAGGTGATGTTCTGGGCCGGGTCCTTGATGTCGCAGGTCTTGCAGTGCACGCAGTTCTGGAAGTTGATCTGGAACTGCGGCTTGCCGTCGTCCCCCTCGATCACTTCGTAGACCCCGGCCGGGCAGTAGCGCTGGGCGGGCTCGGCGTAGGTCGGCAGGTTGTCACGGATCGGCAACTCCGGGTCTGCCAGGCGCAGGTGGCAGGGCTGGTCCTCCTCATGGTTGGTGTTCGAGAGGAACACCGAGGAGAGCTTGTCGAAGGAGAGCTTGCCGTCGGGCTTGGGGTAGTCGATCTTCTCGCACTCGGCGGCGGGCTTGAGGGCCGCGTGATCCGGCGTGGTGTCGTGGACGTTGGGCAGCTTGCCGCCGAGCAGCTGGTTGACGAAGTTGTAGGCGCCGCCGCCCACGGTGCCGTACTTGTGGATCGCCGGGCCGAAGCTGGCGCTCTCCTTGAGCTCGGCGTAGGCCCAGCTCGCCTCCCACTTCTCGGTAAAGGCGGTCAGCTCCTGTCCCCCTTCATCACCGCCGGCGATGGCCTCGAAGACCGCCTCGGCGGCCACCAGGCCAGACTTCATGGCGGTGTGCAGCCCCTTGATCTTGGCGAAGTTCAGGGTGCCGGCGTCGCAGCCGATCAAGAGGCCACCCGGGAAGGTCATTTTCGGCAGGCAGTTGAGGCCGCCCTTGGTGATGGCCCGGGCGCCGTAGGCGATGCGCTTGCCGCCCGCGAGATGCTTGGCCAGCACCGGGTGGTGCTTCATGCGCTGGAACTCGTCGAAGGGCGACAGCCAGGGGTTCTGGTAGGAGAGGTCTATGATCAGGCCCACCACCACCTGCTGGTTCTCGGCGTGGTAGAGGAACCAGCCGCCGTGGGTGGACTTGTCGAGCGGCCAGCCGGAGCCGTGCAGCACCAGGCCGGGTTCGTGCTGCTCGGCGGGGATGTCCCACAGCTCCTTCAGGCCGATGCCGTAGTGCTGGGGGTCGCGGCCGGCGTCGAGGTCATACTGCTGGATCAGGCGCTTGCCGATATGGCCCCGGGCGCCCTCGGCGAACAGGGTGTACTTGGCGCGCAGCTCCATGCCCGGCATGTAGTTGTCCTTGGGCTCGCCGTCGGCGCCCACGCCCATGTCGCCGATCAGGATGCCCTTGACTACCCCCTCCTCGACGATCGCCTCCTGGGCGGCGAAGCCCGGGAAGATCTCGACCCCGAGGCCCTCGGCCTGCTCGGCCAGCCAGCGGCACAGGTTGCCGGCGCTGATCACATAGCGCGGCATGTCGCCACCGGTGTTATGCATGGACTTGGGCACCAGGGCATTGGGCAGCCTCAATGCCTTCTCGGCATTCTTGAGCAGGTAGAGCTCGTCGCGGATCGCCGGGGTGGTCAGCGGCGCGCCGCGCGCCTCCCAGTCGGGGAAGAGCTCGGCCAGGGCGCGGGGCTCGAAGACGGCGCCGGAGAGGATATGGGCGCCCACCTCGGAGCCTTTTTCTACCACGCAGACGCTTAGCTCCTGCTCGGCGGCATTGGCCTGCTGCATCAGCCGGCACGCCGCGGCCAGGCCCGAAGGCCCGGCGCCGACGATGACCACATCGAAGTCCATCGAATCGCGTTCTACTTGTTCCACTGGGGTCTCCTCCCTCGCTTCGCTGCCGATGGTCTGCCACCAACGTCGAAGGTAATTAAAACGGTCGTTTGCTTCTGGCCTGGCTCCATGATAGGCATAATAGCGGATTCAGGTCACCCCCTTCGATTCGTTAGGCCGAGGAGGTGGGCGTCCCAAGGTGGGATTGTTGCCATGGGCCCGGCTATGGCACATTGACAGGGTTTTTCGATGCGGCGCCTATCAAACGCTCGCATGAAATCTATAAAGGCATGTCGCGCCGTTCTAAGGAAGCGCTGATTTATGTCGCGAGCGATGAGAGGCTGACCGCCGCCGGAACGGAAAAACCGGAGTTTACACGGCAGTAAATGAGGATTTTGAGTACCGCCGGCGGTCAGGATATCGAGCGCAGCAATAAATCAGTGTTTCCCCTAAGCGGCCCGTTTCAGGAAGGTGCGCGCACGCCAGTGCCGCACCAGATACCAAGCGAGGACACCATGAAAGTACTCGTCGCGGTCAAACGCGTCATCGACTACAACGTCAAGATTCGGGTCAAGCCGGATCACTCCGACGTCGACCTCACCAACGTCAAGATGGCCATGAACCCCTTCTGCGAGATCGCCGTGGAAGAGGCGGTGCGCCTGAAGGAGCGCGGGGTCGCCAGCGAGGTGGTCGCCGTCACCGTGGGCCCCAAGGCCGCCCAGGAGCAGCTGCGCACCGCGCTCGCACTGGGCGCCGACCGGGCGATTCACGTCGAGACCGATGAGCGCGTCGAGTCGCTGGGTGCCGCCAAGGCGCTGGCCAAGCTGGTCGAGGAGGAGCAGCCGGGCCTGGTGATCCTCGGCAAGCAGGCCATCGACACCGACAACAACCAGACTGGCCAGATGCTGGCGGCCCTCACCGGCCTGCCTCAGGGCACCTTCGCCTCCGAGGTGAAGGTCGAGGGCGAGAAGCTCCAGGTGACCCGCGAGATCGACGGCGGCCTGCAGACCATCGAGCTCTCCCTGCCGGCCATCGTCACCACCGATCTGCGCCTGAACGAGCCGCGCTACGCCAAGCTGCCGGATATCATGAAGGCCAAGAAGAAGCCCCTGGACGTCAAGACCCCGGCGGATCTCGGCGTCGAGGTGGCCTCCAAGGTCAAGCTGCTCAAGGTCGAGCCGCCGGCCGAGCGCCAGGGCGGCGTCAAGGTGGGCTCCGTGGATGAGCTGGTCGACAAACTCAAGAACGAAGCCAAAGTGCTTTGATAGGAGCGAATTTCATGCGCATTCTGGTACTCGCGGAACATCACGATGGCGTCCTGGCCGGCACCACTGCCCATGTGGTCGCCGCTGCCAAGGCCATTGGCGGTGATATCGACGTGCTGGTGGCAGGCGAAAATGTGGCCGCCATCGCCGAGGCCGCCGCCAAGTTGGACGGCGTCTCCCGCGTCCGCGTGGCCGACCACGCCGCCTACGCCCACCTGCTGGCCGAGCCCACCGCGGCGCTGCTCAACGCGCTGGCCGGCGACTACACCCACCTGCTGGCGGCCGCCTCCACCACCGGCAAGAACGTGCTGCCCCGGGTCGCCGCCCTCAAGGACGTCGCCCAGATCTCCGAGATCATCGCGGTGGAGTCCCCGGACACCTTCAAGCGCCCGATCTACGCCGGCAACGCCATCGCCACCGTGCAGAGCGAGGACGCCCTCAAGGTGATCACCGTGCGCACCACCGCCTTCGATGCCGTTGCCGAAGGGGGCAGTGCCGCCGTCGAGGCGGTGGACCTGTCCTTCACGAAAGGGGCCGACAACACCCAGTCCACCTTCCTCAAGGAGGAGCTGGCCAAGTCCGACCGCCCCGAGCTCTCTGCCGCCCGGGTGGTGATCTCCGGTGGCCGCGGCATGGGCAGTGGCGAGAACTTCAAGCTGCTCGACGGCATCGCCAACAAGCTGGGCGCGGCCATCGGCGCCTCGCGCGCCGCGGTGGACGCCGGCTTCGTGCCCAACGACATGCAGGTGGGCCAGACCGGCAAGATCGTCGCGCCTGAGCTCTACATCGCCGTGGGCATTTCCGGTGCCATCCAGCACCTGGCCGGCATGAAGGACTCCAAGGTGATCGTCGCCATCAACAAGGACGAGGAGGCGCCGATCTTCCAGGTCGCGGACTATGGCCTCGTGGCCGACCTCTTCGAGGCCCTACCCGAGTTGGAAAGCAAGCTGTAAGCAAGAGAGCCTTGCTCTCGACAGGCGCATCGAACACGCCGTTGCCGGCCCTCGAACGAGGGCCGGTTTTTTATGGGGTGTCGTCAGGGTAGAATAGAGAATCATTTGCATTAATGTCGCATTGGATCTGGACCATGGCAGAGCAGCGCGCCATGGGGGAGCATCACGCCAGTCGCTGTTTCGGGAGACGAGGGTGAACGAGCGTAGAGGAAGATCAAGGGCGAGGTGGTGGATCAGGTCCGCCTGCCTGTGCCTGGCCCTGCTGATAACACCGGGCATGGCCAGCGGGGCATCGCCGGAGGAGGCGGACCCGAGGCTCGAGCCAGGCGCGCTCGGCCTGGCCTTGCCGCTGGCCGCCGAGATGGCGCGCAGCCTGGCGCGGCTGGAGGCCTTCATCGCCGGCGACCTGCCCTTTCTGGTCGAGCAGCGCCGGGCGCGGGTGGGCGATCTGCGCCGAGAGCTGGCCGCCGAGCCGCTGCTGGCCCATGAACAGTGGGAGGGCTTGGTGGCCGCCTGGCGCCAGGAGCTCGCCTACGGGCGCGAGATCGACAGCTGGCGGGGGCTGCTGGTGGGTGACGCGTCCCGGGAGGTGGACTACCTGCGGCTGGGTCGGGTGGGCCTCTATTTCCTGAGCCCGGATGGCCGTGAAGGGGGCGTCTGGTCCCGCGCGGAGGCGGGCTGGCAGCCCCTGAACGCAGCCGCGCTGGCCGAACTGCGCAAGGGGCTGGCTATTGCCCGCGCGCGGCGCCCCCCTGAGCTGCTGGCGCTGCCGGTCTCCCTGTCGCCTGAGGCCGAGCAGGCTGGCGCCCCCGCCAGCGTGCCGCTGCCCGTGACCCCGATCGCCGAGGATGGCGGCGACGCCGAGCTGCTGGCACGGGTGGATCGCCAGGCCGGCGAGCTGCGTGACAGCCTCGCCGGGAGCTGGCTGCGCCTGGGCAGCGGGCTCGAGCTGCCGACACGACCCTCACAGGGGGCGAGCGGCATCGCAGCGAGTGCGGAGCTGCTGCGTGGGCTGGAGGCCTGGACCGCGGAGAGCGGACGCTGGCGGCGCTTCGAGGCGCCGGTGGCCGACCTCGCGGGCCATATCGCGCCGCGTGAAGTGGCCCGCCTGGGCGACCTGATGGCCTTCGGCGGCGGCGATCTGCTGCGCCGCAGCACCTCCGAGCATGGCGATACACCGCGCCTGGCGGTGGTCGAAGGGCTCTCCGCCGAGCAGCGAAACCGCCTGGCGGCGGCCTGGTCCGGCGGCGAGGCGCTGCTGCTGGACCCCACCGCCGGTCGGCTGTTGGACGCCCTGTCGGCCCAGCCCACCCTGGTGGAGCGCTTCCACCAGGGTGGCGCCGTGGGCTACGTGGTGGTGACGCTGGGCGGGCTCGGCCTGCTCGCCGCGCTGCTGCAGTACGCCTACCTGCTGGGGGTCACCCTGCGGCTGCGCCGTCAGTGCAGGACCCCCGAGCGGCTGCGCGATGACAACCCCCTGGGGCGGGTGCTGGCGCGCTTCGAGGCACTGCCCGATGGCCTGCCGCCCGAGGCGCTCGAGGCGCGCCTGGACGAGGCGCTGCTGGCGGAGCTGCCGCGCCTCGAGCGTGGCCAGGGGCTGGTCAAGCTGCTGGCCGCCGTGGCGCCACTGCTGGGCCTTTTGGGTACCGTCACCGGCATGATCGTCACCTTCCAGGCGATCACGGTGTTCGGCACCGGGGACCCGCAGCTGATGGCCGGCGGGATCAGCCAGGCGTTGGTCACCACGGTGCTGGGCCTGATCACCGCGGTGCCGCTGCTGTTCGCCCATACCGCCCTGGTCAGCCGCAGTCGACGCCTGGTGGGCCTGCTGGAGGGGCACGCCAGCGCGACCCTGGCCGACCACCTGGAGGCGCACTCCACCCCCGCCAAGGCGTCGTCACGAGAGTCCCATGCCCTTTCCGCCTGAGGCCTGGTGGGGCTGGGCCGCGCCGCTTCAACGCCTGGTGGAGGCGGGCGGTGCCGTGCTGGTGGGCATCATGCTGGTGGCCGCGCTGCTCTTCGCCCTGACCCTGGAGCGCTGGTGGTACTTTCGGGTCACCTGGCGTGCGGAGCGCCGCGCCCTGCTGCGCCGCTGGTCGGCCCGCCGGGATCACGCGAGCTGGAGCGCGCGCACCCTGCGCGAGGCCTGGAGCCGCGAGCTGGTGGCCCGGCTGCGCCGTCCGCTGCCGTGGATGAAGCTGCTGGTGGCGCTCTGTCCGCTGTTCGGCCTGCTGGGGACCGTGACCGGTATGATCGTGGTATTCGACGGCCTGGCGCTCAGCGAGACCCACCAGGCGCGGGCCATGGCCGACGGGGTGGCCCGGGCCACCCTGCCCACCCTGGCCGGCATGGCGGTGGCCGTGGCGGGCCTGCTGGCCACCACACGCCTGGAAGTGATCATTCGGCGCGAGCGCCAGCGGCTGCATGACCGCCTGGCCCGTGCCGTCGAAGAGAGGGGAGACGAGCGGGATGCGTAGACGCCGCCTGGAGGCCGACAGCGAGGCCAGCGAAGTGGACCTCACGCCGATGCTCGACGTGGTCTTCATCATGCTGATCTTCTTCATCGTCACCACCAGCTTCATCAAGGAGAGCGGCGTTGAGATCGAGCGCCCCGACTCCAGCGCTGCGACCCCGAGGCCCGAGGCCCAGGTCATGGTGGCACTCACCGCGGAAGGGGCGGTGTGGGTCGACGGGCGCCCGGTGGACCTGCACCGGGTCGGCGCCGAGGTGGCCGGGCTGCTTGGCAGCGAGGGCGGCGTGGTGATCCAGGCCGATCGCCGCTCCACCACCGGGCTGCTGGTGGAGGTGATGGACCGGCTGCGGGAGTCGGGCGTCGAGGACGTGGCGGTGGCGGCCACCCGGAGCGGTCCATGATGCGGCTGGCCCTCTCGGGGCTCGGTGGTGCCGCCCTGGCCGTGGGGCTGTTCTGGCTGCTGGCGCTGCTGGTGACGCCGCCGATGGAAGAGGTGGCGCCGCTGGAGGCGGCGATGCCGCTGCGGATGGCGTCGCTGACGGAGAGCGACGAGGCGGGCGAGCCGGCACCCGAGGAGGTCGCCGACGCGCCGGCGCTACCTGATACGGCGGTCGAGAGCGAGCCTGTCGAGAGCGCCTCGGCCGAAGGGACATCTGCGCTCGAGCCCATACCCGAGCCGACGCCCGAGCCGATGCCCAAGCCGACGCCCGAGCCTGCGCCCGAGCCTGCGCCCGAACCTGCGCCAATGCCGCAGCCAGCGCCGGTCGCCGAACCAGTCGAAGCGCCCTGGGCAGAGCAGGTTCGGGAGCGCAGGGCGGACGAGGGCCGGGGCGAGCCGGCGGTCGCTGATGGCGGGCCGGTGGAGGTGGGGGAGGCCGTGCCGCTGAGTCGCGTACCGCCCGGCTATCCGCGACGCGCCCAGCGTCGTGGGATCGAGGGCCATGTGGAGCTGGAGTTCCTGATTCGGCCCGACGGCAGCGTCGATCGCGCCAGTATCCGGGTGCTGGATGCCCGGCCGCGCCAGGTCTTCGAGCAGGCCGCCGAAGAGGCGGTGGGGCAGTGGCGCTTCGAGGCCGACGGCCGCCTGCGGCGCGCCCGCCAGCGTCTCGAGTTCCAGCTGCGCTAGGTTGCGCTAGGAACCTACAGTCGGCTGGCAAGCAGGGCGGTCAAGGCCTCGTCGCTGAGCACCAGGGGGGTGGCCATGCTGCTGCCCCGGGCATGGTGGCGATCCCCGGCGTGGTGGGCGGGCCCCTCACTATAGGGCCCCGCCGGGAGCGGGCCAACCGCCAGCTCAGCCGCCCCGAGGGGACAGGCTCACAGAGCGAGCTCGGTCCACACCGGGGCGTGGTCGGAGGGCCGCTCCATGCCGCGCAGGTCATAGTCGATGCCGGCGTCCACGACCCGCTCGGCCAGCGGTGCGGTGACCAGGATATGATCGATGCGCAGGCCGCGCCTGGGCTCGCGGTCGAAGCCCTTCGAGCGGTAGTCGAACCAGCTGTAACGGTCGTCCACCGCCGGATAGCGCACCCGGTAGCTGTCGACGAGCCCCCAGGCCTTGATACCGTCGAGCCACTCCCTCTCCACCGGCTGGAAGCTGGTCTTGCCCTCGCGCAGCCAGCGCTTGCGGTTGGCCTCGCCGATGCCGATGTCGATCTCCTCGGGGGAGATATTGAAGTCGCCCATCACCGCGAGACGTTCGTCGGGGCGATGCTGCGTCTCCAGCAGCCGCCTGAGCT
Organism: Halomonas sp. A11-A; assembly: GCF_003182195.1. Lineage (GTDB taxonomy): Bacteria > Pseudomonadota > Gammaproteobacteria > Pseudomonadales > Halomonadaceae > Halomonas > Halomonas alkalicola. Next base: position 64,416 of record NZ_QGTM01000001.1, on the reverse strand, counting down.
GGGCGTAGAAGTCGCGCTTGTGGGGAAATTTCACCGGATGGTCGATGTTCTCGCCCTGGGGGAAGTAGCCGTTCCACACCGTCAGCACCTCGCCGTCGGCCAGCACCAGGCGCACGCCGATCATGCGCCGCTGGGCCTCCTCGCCGTCGTCGGGAAAGCCGTAGTGGACCGTCTCGGGCTCGCCGCACTGGCCGGCGTCGATCATCAGCGCCACCCCGTAGTGCCCCTTCTGGCCGTGAAAAAACACTCGGTAGCCCAGCGCCTCCACCGCCTCGCGGGGAAACTCGCTGTCCTGGACCTTGGTCTCCTGCAGGCCGATCACCGCCGGACGCTGAGTGGCCACCAGTGCCTCGAGCTGGTGGAGCCGGGCGCGAATGCCGTTGATGTTGAAGGACACCAGGCGCATCAGCTCTGCGGACCTCCCTGGTCGGGGGTCTCGGTCTGCTGTTCGGCGTGGATGACGATGCTCTGGCCGGCCTCCTGGCGGGCCAGCTTGCGGGCGGCCTGGAGCTTGCGCTGCTGGCGCTTCTTCTGGGTGTAGCGGGTCGACGAGGTGACCTGGTCGGGGTTCTCGTGGCGCCACTTCTTGTAGTCCTTGCGCCGACCGGTGCGGATGGTCACCTTGTCGGCGAGCGAGCGGGTCTTCTTGCGACGGGTCATGGGTCAACTCCTCTGGTCTGGCGCGCATTCTACCAGTCCCACCGCGCCTACTACAGGCGAAGCGCTCACGAGACGCGCCCTTCGTCGCATTGGCTGTTACAATGCGCGTTTGTGTTATGCACTCAACCACCCAAACGGACAGACAGCAGCCTATGAGCGAGTCGGATCAGATCAACGCACCGGCCCAGGATCGCAAGCCCAAGCGTCGTCGTCGCAAGCCGCGGCGCCGCAACGCCTCCGGCTGGGACCTGCGCCAGTTCCAGGTGCCTGCCGTGGCAGGCAAGTGGCGCTTCCATGACTTCGATCTGCCGCTGCCGCTGATGCGTGCCATTCATGCCCTGGGCTTCGAGTACTGCACCCCGATCCAGGCAGAGGCGCTGACCCACACCCTGCTGGGCGGCGACGTGGTCGGCAAGGCCCAGACCGGCACCGGCAAGACCGCCGCCTTCCTGATCTCGATCCTCGCCTACTTCCTCGAGGAGGAGGCGCCGAACGCCCAGAAGCCCGGCGCCCCGCGGGCCCTGATCGTCGCCCCGACCCGGGAGCTGGCCCTGCAGATCGAGAAGGACGCCAGGGCCCTGGCCCGCTTCACCGACCTCAAGGTGGCCAGCGTCGTCGGCGGCATGGACTACCAGAAGCAGCGCGAGGCCCTGGCCGACCGCCTCGACATCCTGGTGGCCACCCCGGGCCGGCTGCTCGATTTCCACCAGAAGCGCGATGTCGACCTGACCCAGGTCGAGGTGCTGGTGCTCGACGAGGCCGACCGGATGCTCTCCATGGGCTTCATCCCGGACGTCAAGCGCATCATCCGCCACACTCCGAAGAAGGAGGAGCGTCAGACCTTCCTCTTCTCGGCCACCTTCACCGAGGACATCCTCAACCTGGCCAGCCAGTGGACCCATGAGCCGACCCACATCGAGATCGCGGTCACGGTGGAGAATGCCGCCGATATCGATCAGCGGGTCTACCTGGTCAGCGATGCCGACAAGCAGCGCCTGCTGGTCAACCTGCTCAAGCAGGAGAGCTTCGACCGTGTGATAGTGTTCGGCAACCGCCGCGACCTGGTGCGCAAGCTCGATGAGCTGCTCAGCAAGGCCGGCATCAACGCCGCCATGCTCTCCGGCGATGTGCCCCAGAACCAGCGTATCTCCACCCTCGAGAAGTTCCGCGAGGGCGAGATCCAGGTGCTGGTGGCCACCGACGTGGCCGGCCGCGGCATCCATATCGAGGATGTCAGCCACGTGATCAACTACACCCTGCCGGAAGACCCGGAGGACTACGTCCACCGCATCGGCCGCACCGGCCGCGCCGGCGCCAAGGGGGTCTCGATCAGCTTCGTCGGTGAGGAGGACGCCTTCTCGCTCCCCGAGATCGAGCGCTTCATCGGCGACAAGCTGCCCTGCGAGCATCCGCCCGAAGGCCTGCTCTAAGCCCATGCTCGACGAGGCCCTGAAGGGGGAGATCCAGGCCGCCTACCGCCGCGTGCTCGAGGGCCTCGAGTTGACGCCCCGCTACGGCCAGAGGCTGATGATCGCCGAGATCGCCCGCACCCTGGGGGGGATCGAGGCCGACGAGGCCGGCAAGCGGGTCAGCGACGAGCACGTCTGCGTGCTCGAGGCGGGCACCGGCACCGGCAAGACCCTGGCCTACCTGCTGGCCGCGCTGCCGGTGGCCAAGGCCCGCGGCAAGCGGCTGGTGGTGGCCACCGCCACCGTCGCCCTCCAGGAGCAGGTGCTGCACCAGGACCTGCCCGCCCTCAAGGCCCACAGCGGCATCGACTTCGGCTATGCCCTGGCCAAGGGGCGCGGCCGCTACGTCTGCGTGGCGCGCCTCGACCAGGTCCTCGAGGGCGTCGAGGAGAACCCCACCCTGTCGCTCTTCGAGCGCGAGATCGCCAGCGGCGGCGACGACTTCCAGGCCCTGGCCCAGTCGCTGGGCGAGGCCTACGGCAACGGCCGCTGGGCCGGCGATCGCGACAGCTGGCCCGAGGCCATTGAGGACACCCACTGGCGCCGGCTCACCGTCGACCACCGCCAGTGCACCAACCGCCGCTGCGGTCACTTCGGGGCCTGCGCCTTCTTCCGCGCCCGGCGCGACCTGGAGCAGGCCGACATCATCGTCGCCAATCACGACCTGGTGCTGGCCGACCTCTCCCTGGGCGGCGGGGTGGTGCTGCCCGACCCCGGCGACTGCATCCACGTCTTCGACGAGGGCCACCACCTGCCCGACAAGGCGCTCAACCACTTCACCCATCGCTTCGCCGTGGGCGGCGCCCTGGGCTGGCTGCGCACCCTGAAGAAGTCGCTGACCGAGCTCAACCAGGCGCTGGCCGTGCAGCCGACCCTGGCGCGGCTGCTGGCCACGCTGCCCCAGGCCATCGAGGCGCTGGAGCCGAAACTCGGCGAGGCCTTCGCCCTGGGCCACCAACTGGCCGGGCGCCCCGAGGGCCTCGCCGACGGCGAGGAGGCTCGCCAGCACCGCTTCGAGCTGGGCCGCGCCCCGGAGGCGCTGCGCGAACTGGCCGGGGCCCTGCTGGTGATCTTCGCCGAGCTCTCCCGAACCCTGGAGAGCATGACCGATATCCTGCGCGAGAGCCTCGACCCGGAGAAGCATACTGGGCTTCCGAAGGAACAGGCCGAGGCGTGGCTGCCGCTGGTGGCGCTGCTCCACGGTCGCGCCCTGGAGGCCCACGCCCTGTGGCAGGCCTTCTGCGAGGCAGACCCCGAGGGCGAGCCTCCGCGGGCGCGCTGGCTGACCCTGGAGCGCTTCGGGGCCGATCCGGAGCTGAGCTTCTCGGCCAGCCCCGTCTCGGCGGCCCATACCCTGGCGAAGAGCCTGTGGGGCGCCACCTTCGGCGCCGTGGTCACCTCGGCCACGCTCACCGCGCTGGGGCGCTTCGAGCGGCTGCAAGAGCGCGCGGGGCTCGCCAACCGCTACCGTTACCAGCGCCTGCCGAGCCCCTTCGACTACTCCCGGGCGGTGCTCAGCGTACCCCGGGAGGCCGTGGACCCGGCCGACCGCGAGGGCCATGAGCGCGCCATCGTCGACTTCGTCCAGGCGCTGGGGGACAAGGAGGCGGTACTGATGCTGTTCTCCTCCCGGGCGCAGCTGCGCGCAGTGGAGAAGGCGCTGCCCAAGGCCCTGGGCGAGCGGGTGCTGGCCCAGGATCGGCTGCCCAAGCGCGAGCTGATCACCCGGCACCGGGCGCGGGTCGATGCGGGAGAGGGCAGCATCATCTTCGGCCTGGCCAGCTTCGCCGAGGGGGTCGACCTACCCGGCGACTACCTCACCCACGTGGTGATCACCCGGCTGCCCTTCGCGGTCCCCGACGACCCGGTGGGGGCGACGCTCGCCGAGTGGATCGAGAGCCGTGGCGGCAACCCCTTCATGCGCATCAGCGTGCCGGACGCCTCCATCAAGCTGGTGCAGGCCTGTGGCCGGCTGATCCGCAAGGAGCAGGACAGCGGCCGCATCACCCTGCTCGATCGCCGCGTGCTGACCCGCCGCTATGGCCAGGCCCTGCTCGACGCCCTGCCACCCTTCGTGCGCGAGATCGACGGCGTCCGCCAGTAGGGGGCAGGGTAAACGCAAGCGGGCCCGCCAGTCGGCGGGCCCGCTTGCGTTCAGGAGGCGCCTCGATTACGCCGGCTGCGCCTCGAGCCGCTTGGCCAGCACCGGGGCGAGCTTCTCGTTCATCGCCTTGAAGGCGCGCTCGGTGGTGTCCCAGTCGATGCAGGCGTCGGTGATGGAGACGCCGTACTGCAGCTGGCTGAGGTCCTCGGGCACCTTCTGGGCGCCCCAGCCGATGTTCGACTCCACCATCAGGCCGATGATCGAGCGGTTGCCCTCGAGGATCTGGTTGGTGACATTCTCCAGCACCAGGGGCTGCAGTGCCGGGTCCTTGTTGGAGTTGGCGTGGGAGCAGTCGATCATGATGTTGGGCTTGATGCCGGCCTTCCTGAGCTCCTGCTCGGCCAGGGCCACGCTGACGCTGTCGTAGTTGGGCTTGCCGTTGCCGCCGCGCAGCACCACATGGCCGTAGGCATTGCCGCGGGTGCGGATGATCGCCACCCGGCCGGCATAGTCGATGCCCAGGAAGTTGTGCGGGTGGGCCACCGACTGCAGGGCGTTGACCGCCACCTCCAGGCTGCCGTCGGTGCCGTTCTTGAAGCCGACCGGGCAAGAGAGACCGGAGGACATCTCGCGGTGGGTCTGGGACTCGGTGGTGCGCGCCCCGATGGCCGACCAGCTGATGCAGTCCTGGATGTACTGCGGCGAGATCGGGTCCAGCGCCTCGGTGGCCAGGGGCAGGCCCATTTCGGCCAGCTCCACCAGCAGCCGGCGGGCGATGTGCAGGCCCTCCTCGATCTCGAAGGAGCCGTTGAGGTGCGGGTCGTTGATCAGGCCCTTCCAGCCCACGGTGGTGCGCGGCTTCTCGAAGTAGACCCGCATTACGATGTAGAGGCTCTCCTTCACCTCGTCGGCCAGGCGGCGCAGGCGGCGGGCGTAGTCGAGGGCGGCATCCACATCGTGGATGGAGCAGGGGCCCACCACTACCAGCAGGCGGGGGTCTTCGCCGTCGAGGATGCGCTGGATGGTCTCGCGCCCTTCGATGACGGTGCGCTCGGCGGCTTCGGTGAGGGGGATCTCCTGCTTCAGGGCCTCGGGAGTGATAAGGACGTCCTGGGAGAGGACGTTGAGGTTGCTGACCTGCTGATCTGTCATTCGGCTACCTGTGTGTCGTGTCTGCGCTGATGGCCCCGGGGGCGAGGAATCGTTTTTCCCCTACTATACACCGGTGGGGCCGCATCAGATCAATCACGGAACCCTCGCCGGGGCCTGCTGGTCACAGCGCGGTTCGCCCTGGCGATGCCACGATGACCCGCCCCGGGTTGATGGATGGCCAGGAAAAGGGAACACTTGTGCGACTTTGGGCTACGGCCTCCGGAATTTTTGCTGCCCCTTCAGGGCTTCGGGTTGATGCCATGCACGCACTCTTCAACATGACCGTCGCTCCCCGAGCGCACTCGTCACGCTCTCCTCGCCGTCTGTCGGGGAGGCCGTGAATGGGTGACAGGGAGACCGACCAGCAGCTCATCGAGCGCGCCCAGAAGGGCGACAACCAGGCCTTTGACCTGCTGGTGAGGAAGTACCAACACAAGATTATCGGCCTGATCGGGCGCTACGTCCACGACCATGCCGAGGTGCAGGACGTGGCCCAGGAGGCCTTCATCAAGGCCTACCGGGCACTGGGCAAGTTTCGCGCCGAGAGCGCCTTCTATACCTGGATGTATCGCATCGCCATCAACACCGCCAAGAACCACCTGGTCTCCCGAGGCCGCCGTCCGCCGGGCAGCGACCTGGATATCGCGGATGCCGAGATCGTCGACCACAGCGGACGCCTGGCGGATTCCGAGACGCCGGAGGCGGCCATGGCCCGCGACCAGCTCGAGGCGGCGGTTTTCGAGGCGATCGACAATCTGCCCGATGACCTGCGCACGGCGATCACCCTGCGTGAGCTCGAGGGGCTCTCCTACGAGGATATCGCCAACATCATGCAGTGCCCGGTGGGCACGGTGCGTTCGCGGATCTTCCGCGCCCGGGAGGCGGTGGACCAGCACATCCAGCCGTTGGTCACCACCTCCCGCAACCGCGAGACCGTGGAGGAGTAGGGGCGACAGGGGCGGCTGCACACTTTTTGCCGATTGGCTGAACTGTCGATCGCCTTTGACGTCAGAAGCTATGTTCGACCCGCCTGCCAGGCGGAGATTGCGTCGGCATTCCCGGCCCATTCCGGGAATGCCGATTCCAGGCTGAAATCGAGGGAGCAGGGCGGAGCGTCCTGCCACTGTAGAGGGTGTTGAGAATGAGTCAGAACGCACGGGAGTCGCTTTCTGCCCTGATGGATAACGAGGGGGACGAGCTGGAGCTGCGCCGAGTGCTCAAGGCGCTGGAGGCCTCCCCCGATGCCGCCGAGGCGTGGCGGCGTTATCACCTGATGCGCAGCCTGATGCGTCGGGAGCCCGATATCGACGTCGCCACCGATCTCTCCGCCGGCATCATGGCGCGCCTCAAGGACGAGCAGCCGCCCCGGATGGATGCTCCTGCTCCCACCACCCGCCGCTCGTTGCCCTTCGCGCGCAGCGCCGGCATCGCCGCCGCGGTCTCGCTGATGGTCATCACCGGCGTGCAGTTCTACGGGGGCGGCGGCTCCGATGGTACTCAGCCGAGTGTCGCCGGCGGCAGCGCCACTCAGCCAGCACCCGCCAGCCTGGCGGCCGGCGAGAGTGCCGCGCCTCCCTCGCTGGTCAACCTGCCCCTCTTCCAGCTGCCTCAGGGCGCCGGACAGGGCCTGATGACCGTGGGGGCCGGCGCTGACGCCTCCCCCATGTTCATGGCGCCGGGGCAGCGCCAGTCGCTACTCATCGACGAGGAGCAGGCCCGCCTGCTGCAGTCCTACCTGGATCGCCACGCCGAGGGGGCCGCCTACCGCAGCGGCGATACCTGGATGCCGCTGCTGCGCGCCTCCGGCGCCGACGGTCTCGGTCAGCGCTGAGCGCAGCGGGGTGACGATGAGTGCGTCACGTCTGTGCCTCCTCGCCGCGAGCTGCCTGAGTGGCCTGCTGTTCAGCAGCGCCCTGCTGGCCGCCCCGATGGCCGCCCCGATGACAGAGACCAATGGGCCCGGGGAGGAAGCCTTCGATTGCCGGAGCCTGGCCGAGGCCGAGGCCCCCGAGACGGCCCGGCAGTGGCTCGAGCGCAGCCTGTGGGCGGGCCACTGCTACCTCTACGATGCTCATGCCGTGCGCATCGGCCACGATGGCGTGCGTACCCTGACCCTCAGCCACGATGTGCGTGATGGCATCGAGCGTGGCGTGGCCAGCTACCTCGATGGTCCGCCCATGGTATTCGAGCGTCGCGGGCGCATCGGGCGGCTGGGCGGGTCGGGGGAGGGCGGCGAGGCGCTGCCGTCCCCGGCCGGCATCGCCGAGCGGGTCGACGGCCTCTACCGCCTGCAGCTCGGTGGCGAGGAGCGCATCGCCAACCGCCGCGTCCTGCGTCTGGACATCGCCCCCCTGGACAGTTTCCGCTTCGGGCATCGTCTGTGGCTCGACCAGGCCACCGGCCTGACGCTCAAGCAGTCGCTGCTCGACGAGACCGGGCGCCCCCTTGAGACCTTTCAGCTGACGGCGCTGGAGCGTCCCCGCCTCTATCAGGGCGAGGTGCGTCTCGACCGCCTGCGCGAAGCCCCGGCAGACCCCTGGCGGCTGGGCTGGCTGCCCGACGGCTTCGCCCCCCAGCCGACGGATACCCGCAGTGCCCGCCATGGCGAAGGTGTCATCCATCGCCTCTACAGCGATGGGCTCGCCACCCTCAGCCTGTTCGTGGCGCCCATCGACGAGGTGGAGCTGCTGGCGCCGGGCCTGCATCGCCTGGGCGTCTCCAACGCCGCGGTGCGCCATCGCGACCTGGGTGGTGAGCCGCGCCAGCTGGTGGTGATGGGCGAGCTGCCGCCCCGTGTGCTGCTGCGGGTTGCCGACAGCCTGGTGTGGGAGGCGCCCTGATGAGGCTTGTGAAGGCCGCTCATCGCTCCTATCTTCCTGTTATGACATGACCCTCATCGCCAACCGATATCTTGGATATCCGTCGTTCCGACCCATCGCAGGAGCCCTTCATGAAGCGCATGATCCGACCCCTTTCCCTGTGGATGCTACTCGCCGCGACCTTGCTGGCCTGGCAGTCGGCTGCGGCCCGGGGGCTGCCCGACTTCACCGAGCTGGTGGAAGAGGCCGCTCCTGGCGTCGTCAACATCTCCACCACGCGCATGGTGCAGAGCCGCAACAACCCTTTGCAGGGCTTCGGCGGTCAGGAGCTGCCGGAGATCTTCCGCCACTTCTTCGGCGACCGCTTCCCCATGCCGCCCGGCATGGAGCAGGGCCCCGGCCGCTACCAGGAGCGCCAGTCGCTGGGTTCCGGCTTCATCATCAGCGAGGACGGCTACATCATGACCAATGCCCACGTGGTCGATGGCGCCGACGAGATCGTGGTGCGCCTCAACGACCGGCGTGAGCTGGCCGCCGAGCTGGTGGGCAGCGACGAGCGCACCGACGTGGCGCTGCTCAAGGTGGAGGCCGAGAGCCTGCCGCCCCTCAAGCTGGGCAATTCCGATACCCTTCGGGTGGGGGAGTGGGTGGCCGCCATCGGCTCGCCCTTCGGTTTCGACCACTCGGTGACCGCCGGCATCGTCAGTGCCATCGAGCGTACCCTGCCGCGAGACGCCTACGTGCCCTTCATCCAGACCGACGTGGCGATCAACCCCGGCAACTCCGGCGGCCCGCTGTTCAATCTCGACGGCGAGGTGGTCGGTATCAACTCCCAGATCTTCACCCGCAGCGGTGGCTTCATGGGGCTCTCGTTTGCCATTCCCATCAACGTCGCCATGGACGTGGCCGACCAGCTGCGCGATGACGGCCAGGTGCGCCGCGGCTGGCTCGGGGTGATGATCCAACCGGTCTCCCGGGACCTGGCCGAATCCTTCGGCATGGACAGCCCCAGCGGGGCGCTGATCGCCGACCTGGACCCCGAGGGCCCGGCCGCCCGCGGTGGCCTGCAGGCCGGCGATGTCATCCTCGAGGTGGACGGCAGCCGCGTGCACGACTCCAGCACCCTGCCGCGCCTGATCGGCCGCACCGCGCCGGGCAGCGAGGTGGAGCTCGAACTGATGCGCGACGGCCAGCGTCGCCAGTTCACCGTCACCGTGGGTGACTGGCCCGACGCCGAGCGGGCCACCGCCAGCCGCCCACAGGAGAGTCGCCAGGCCCGCCTGGGTATCTCGGTGGGGGAGCTCGAGCGCGCCGAGCGTGAACAGATCGGCATCGAGGGCGGCGTGCGGGTGCTCGAGGTCGACCCCCGCGGTGCCGCCGCCGCGGCCGGCATCCGTCCCGGCGACATCTTGGTCAGCATCGACCATCGGGCCATCACCGGCGCCTCCCAACTGGTCGAGCTGGTCAGCGAACTGCCCACCGATCGTGCCGTGCCGGTGCGCCTCTACCGCGCCGGCCGTTCGCTGTTCGTGGCCCTGCGCCTGGCCGCCGACTGAGTCCTCCCTGGGCGCCACCCGGACCCGGCGGCCATGGCCGCCGGGTTCGCTGTATCTGGACGGCGCATGCCGGTACAATGTCGCCCGAACCCGGCCCTTTGCCGGCGGTCGCGTGCCGCCTGGCCCGGCCAGAACCCTATTCAGGCAGAACACACTCGATGTCCCAAGACACCGCATCCGACAAGCTCAAGCATATCCGGAACTTCTCGATCATCGCCCACATCGACCACGGCAAGTCGACCCTGGCCGACCGTCTGATCCAGAGCTGTGGCGGGCTGTCCGAGCGCGAGCTGAAGGAGCAGGTGCTCGATTCCATGGACCTGGAGCGCGAGCGCGGTATCACCATCAAGGCCCAGTCGGTGACCCTGGACTACCACGCCCAGGACGGCAACACCTACCAGCTCAACTTCATCGACACCCCGGGGCACGTGGACTTCTCCTATGAGGTCTCGCGCTCGCTCTACGCCTGTGAAGGGGCGCTGCTGGTGGTCGACGCCGCCCAAGGCGTCGAGGCGCAGTCGGTGGCCAACTGCTACACCGCCATCGAGCAGGGGCTCGAGGTGCTGCCGGTGCTCAACAAGATGGACCTGCCCCAGGCAGACCCCGACAAGGTCGCCCATGAGATCGAGGAGATCATCGGGCTGGATGCCACCGATGCCTGCCAGGTCTCGGCCAAGAGCGGCCTGGGCATCGATGCTCTGCTGGAGCGCCTGGTGCGCGACATCCCGCCGCCCAAGGGGGACCCCGACGCCCCCCTGCAGGCGCTGATCATCGACTCCTGGTTCGACAACTACCTGGGCGTGGTCTCCCTGGTGCGGATCTTCGACGGCACCCTGAAGAAGGGCGAGAAGATCCGCATCAAGTCCACCGGCCGCGATTGGCAGGCCAACGAGGTGGGCATCTTCACCCCGCTGCGCAAGGAAACCGGGATCCTGCGTGCCGGCGAGGTGGGCTTCGTGGTGGCCGGCATCAAGGACATCCACGGCGCCCCGGTGGGGGATACTATCACCCACGCCAAGACCCCGGACGTCGAGCGCCTGCCCGGCTTCCAGAAGGTCAAGCCCCAGGTCTACGCCGGCATGTTCCCGGTCAGCGCCGACGACTACGAGGATTTCCGCGACGCTCTGGAGAAGCTGGCGCTCAACGACGCCTCCCTGGAGTACGAGCCCGAGAACTCCGACGCGCTGGGCTTCGGCTTCCGGGTCGGCTTCCTCGGCACCCTGCACATGGAGATCATCCAGGAGCGCCTCGAGCGCGAGTACAACCTGGACCTTTTGACCACGGCGCCCACGGTGGTCTACGAGCTGGCGCTGAAGAACGGCGACGTCATCTACGTCTCCAACCCCTCCAAGCTGCCCGACATGGCCGACGTGGAGGAGATGCGCGAGCCCATCGTGCGCGCCAGCATCCTGGTGCCCCAGGAGTTCGTTGGCAACGTCATCGCCGAGTGCGAGAATCGCCGCGGCACCCAGAAGGACATGCAGTTCCTCGGCAGCCAGATCCAGCTGATCTACGAGCTGCCCATGTCCGAGGTGGTGATGGACTTCTTCGATCGCCTGAAGTCGATCTCCAAGGGCTATGCCTCCCTGGACTACAACTTCGAGCGCTTCGAGGCCGCCAAGCTGGTGCGCCTGGATGTGCTGATCAACGGCGACCGGGTGGATGCCCTGGCGGTGATCATCCACCGCGATCATGCCCACTCCCGGGGGCGCATCCTGGTCGAGAAGATGAAGGAGCTGATTCCGCGCCAGATGTTCGATGTGGCGATCCAGGCGGCCATCGGTGGCCAGGTGGTGGCCCGCTCCACCGTCAAGGCGCTGCGCAAGAACGTCACCGCCAAGTGTTACGGTGGCGACGTCAGCCGCAAGAAGAAGCTGCTCGAGAAGCAGAAGGCGGGCAAGAAGCGCATGAAGCAGGTCGGCCGGGTGGAGATTCCCCAGGATGCCTTCCTCGCCGTGCTCAAGGTCAATGACTGATTTTAACCGCTAGGAACGCATACCCCCATGGATTTCTCCCTGCTGCTGGTAGTGGCCGTGGCCATCACCGGCCTGATCTGGCTGCTGGATCTCGTGTGGTGGCGCCCCGCCCGCCGCCGCGCTGCGGCCAACGCCGAGGCCGGCACCACCGAGGGGCTCGATCCCGTCGCCCGCGAGAAGGTGCTCAAGGAGCCCTGGCCGGTGGACTACTCGCGCTCCTTCTTCCCGGTGCTGCTGGTGGTGCTGGTGCTGCGCAGCTTCGTGGTGGAGCCCTTCCAGATCCCCTCCGGCTCCATGCGCCCGACGCTCGAGGTAGGCGATTTCATTTTGGTCAATAAGTTCACCTACGGCCTGCGCCTGCCGGTGGTGCACACCCGCATCGTCGAGTTCAACGAGCCGGAGCGCGGCGACGTCATGGTGTTCCGCTTCCCCAACGAGCCGTCGGTGAATTTCATCAAACGGGTCGTCGGCCTGCCGGGCGACACCGTGCGCTACGAGGGCAAGCAGCTCTACGTGAACGGCGAGCCGGTGCCCAAGCGGCTGCTGGAGGATAGCCCCGCCGGCGCGCCGGGCGAACTGCTGCTGGCCGAGCGGCTGGGCGATGTCGAGTACCGGATCTACAATAACCCCCGAGACCCGGGCCCGCAGATGCGCGAGGTGGTAGTGCCGGAAGGCCACTACTTCACCCTGGGCGACAACCGCGACCACTCCAACGACAGCCGCTACTGGGGTTTCGTGCCGGAGGAGAACATCGTCGGCCGGGCGTTCGCGGTGTGGATGCACTGGGACGGCGGCCTGCCCAGCTTCTCAAGCGTGCGCCGCATCCAGTGAGCCTCCATGCCGCCGGCGGCAAGGGCCGCCGTCCGCGGGCCACCTCGGCGCCGATAAGACATCAGACAACAGGATATCCGTGAGCCACTCCCTCAACGCCTTCAGCCGACGCCTCGGCCACGCCTTCAGGGATCCCGCCCTGCTGGAACTGGCCATGACCCATCGCAGCGTCGGCGGGCAGAACAACGAACGCCTCGAGTTCCTTGGCGACTCCATTGTCAACTTCGTGATCGCCGAGGCGCTGTTCCGGCGCTTCCCGGACGCCCGCGAAGGGCAGCTCTCGCGCCTGCGTGCGCGCCTGGTCAAGGGCCAGACCCTGGCCGAGCTGGCCCGCGAGATGGGCTTCGGCGAGCACCTGCGGCTCGGTTCCGGCGAGATGAAGAGCGGCGGTCATCGCCGCGAGTCGATCCTCGCCGATGCCGTGGAGGCGGTGATCGGCGCCATCTACCTGGACGCCGGCATGGAGGCGGTGCGCGCCCGGGTGCTCTCCTGGTATGCACCGCGGCTGGAGAGCACCAGCCTGCAGGATACCCAGAAGGATCCCAAGACCCGCCTGCAGGAGTTCCTGCAGTCCCGTCAGGTGCCGCTGCCCCGCTACGAGGTGGTCAACGTGGAGGGCGAGGCGCACGCTCAGACCTTCACCGTGGAGTGTCACGTGGAGATGCTCGAGCAGCACACCACCGGCGAAGGGGCCAGTCGGCGCCACGCCGAGCAGCAGGCCGCCGAGAAGGCCCTGGCCCTGCTGGAACCCGTCAGGGCCAACGCACCGGGAGCACGACCATGACCCAGACCTGCGGCTTCGTGGCCATCGTCGGTCGCCCCAACGTCGGCAAGTCGACGCTGATGAACCGGATCCTCGGCCAGAAGATCTCCATCACCTCGCGGCGTCCCCAGACCACCCGCCATCAGGTGATGGGCATCAAGACCGAGGGGGAAGCGCAGTTCATCTACGTCGACACGCCCGGCATCCATATCATGGCGAAGGATCGCAACAAGGCGATCAACCGCTTTATGAACCAGGCGGCGACCCAGGCCCTGCGCGACGTGGACTGCGTGGTGTTCATCATCGACCGTACCCGCTGGAGCGACGAGGACCAGATCGTGCTGCAGCGCCTCGAGCACGTCACCGCGCCGGTGATCCTTGCGGTCAACAAGGTCGACCGGCTGCAGGATAAGGCGAGCCTGCTGCCCTGGCTCGAGGAGATCGGTGCCAAGCGCGACTTCGCCGCCATCGTGCCGATCTCCGCCAAGCACGGCACCAACGTGCCGGAGCTGGAGGCCGAGGTGGCAAGGCACCTGCCCGAGAGCGTGCACTTCTTCCCCGAGGACCAGGTCACCGACAAGAGCCAGCGCTTCCTGGCCGCGGAGCTGGTGCGCGAGAAAGTGATGCGCCAGCTCGGCGACGAGCTGCCCTACCAGATGACCGTGGAGATCGAGGAGTTCCGCGACGAGGGGCGGGTGGTGCACATCAGCGCCCTGATCCTGGTGGAGCGGCCCGGGCAGAAGAAGATCCTGATCGGCGAGAACGGCGAGCGCATCAAGAGCATCGGCCGCGAGGCGCGCCTGGACATGGAGCGCGCCTTCGGTGCCAAGGTGATGCTCAACCTCTGGGTCAAGGTGAAGCGCGGCTGGTCTGACGACGAGCGGGCGCTGAAGAGCCTGGGCTACAACCTCGACTGAGGCGCCATGACGCCTGAACCGGCCTTCCTGCTGCACCGGCGCCCCTACCGAGAAACCAGCGCCCTGGTGGAGCTTTTGACCCTGCACCACGGGCGGGTGCGGGCGGTGGCCCAGGGGGTGCAGCGCCCCGGTTCCCGCTCCCGGGGGCGCCTGCAGCCCTTCGCGCCGCTCTACCTCACCTGGGCGGGTGAGGGGGAGCTCAAGCGCCTTCGCCTGATGGAGAGCCGCGGCTCCGCGGCGCTGCTGGCCGGCGAGGGGCTGCTCTGCGGGCTCTATGCCAACGAGTTGCTCACCCGCACCCTGCCGGTGGAGCTGCCGGTGGCCGAGGTGTTCGCCTTCTACACGGCGCTGCTCGAGGCCCTGCCCAGGCCGGATGCCCGCGCCGCCGGCCTGCGTCGCCTCGAGGTGGCGCTGCTCGAGGCGCTCGACGCCCTGCCGCGTTTCACTACCCCGGACGGCGGCGAACTGGACCCCCAGTCGCGCTATGTGCTGGATGCGGCCAGCCGTGCCTTTCGCCCCAGCAAGCCGGGCCTGGATGGCCGCACCCTGCGCCTGCTGGCGGCCGGGGACTGGGACGCCCCGGGCCTCGCGGGCCCCGCCAAGGCGGTCACCCGGGCGGCGCTGGCGCCGCTGTTGGGCGCCCGCCCCTTGCGCTCCCGGGAGCTGATGGCCCAGCTTGTCGAGCGCCGCCGGGCTGGGCCACACTGATTACCTCCTGATTTCCCGCCTATTCAAGGATCGTGCCATGCATCCCCCCCGACTCCTGCTCGGCGTCAATATCGACCATATCGCCACCCTGCGTCAGGCCCGCGGTACCCGCTACCCCGACCCGGTCCAGGCGGCGCTGCTGGCCGAGGAGGCCGGCGCCGATGGCATCACCGTGCATCTGCGTGAGGATCGCCGGCACATCCAGGAGCGCGATGTGCGCCTGCTGGCCGAGGTGCTCAACACCCGCATGAACCTGGAGATGGCGGTCACCGAGGAGATGATCCGCCTGGCCGAGGAGGTCCGCCCGGCCCACGTCTGCCTGGTGCCCGAAAAGCGCGAGGAGCTGACCACCGAGGGCGGCCTGGACGTGGTGGGGGGCTTCGCGGCGATCCAGGCCGCCTGCCAGCGCCTGGCCGCGGCCGGCTGCGAGGTGTCGCTGTTCATCGACCCCGAACCGTCACAGATCGAGGCGGCGGCTCGCGCCGGCGCCCCGGTGATCGAGCTGCACACCGGCGCCTATGCCGAGGTGACCGGCGAGGCGGCGGTCAAGGAGCATGCGCGGCTCGCGGCGGCCGTGGAGATGGCGCTGGAGCTGGGGCTCACCGTCAATGCCGGCCACGGCCTCAACTACCACAACGTGGAGGCCATCGCCGCCATCCCCGGTCTGCACGAGCTCAATATCGGTCATGCGATCATCGCCCGTGCGCTCTTCGTCGGGCTCAAGGAGGCGGTGGCCGAGATGAAGCGGCTGGCCATCGCCGGCCAGGAGGCGGGCTTCGTGGCCTCGCTGGAGGAGCATGACCACGACCATGACCATGACCATGATCATGACCCTCACCACGATCATCAGCACTGAGCCATGATCCTCGGCATCGGTACCGACATCGCCAGGGTCGAGCGCTTCGAGCGGGCGCTGGCGCGACACGGCGAGCGGCTGGCGCTGCGGCTGCTGGGCGAACTGGAGCGTGAACGCCTGACGGGGCATCCGGCGCCGGCGGCCTTCCTGGCCAAGCGTTTCGCCGCCAAGGAGGCCTTCGTCAAGGCGCTGGGAACCGGCCTACGGCTGGGCATGCGCTGGACCGAGATCCAGGTCACCAACGATGCCCTGGGCCGGCCCTCACTGCTGCTGTCGGGCAAGGCCCACAAGATGGCGCTGGCCGCCGGGGTGCGGGCGACCCACCTGTCGATCAGCGACGAGGAGGCGCTGGCGATCGCCTTCGTGGTCCTGGAAGGCTAGCTGTCGCCGGGCCTGGCCTGTGGCTTCGCCCAGGCGCGCAGGTCCGCCATGGCGGCGAAGAGGTCGTCCATCAGCGGTATCACCGCCTCCCGGCCACGGGTGCGCAGCCGGGTCTCCAGGGACTCGGCGATCAGCCCCAGCCGCGGGGCCCCGCAGTAGCGGCAGGCCCCGTTGAGGGCGTGGATGCCGTCCAGTAGCGCCTCGTCGTCGCCCTCCTCCAGGGCGCGGCGCAGGGCGGCTTCATTGTCGTCGAGCCCCCCCGCCAGGCGCACCAGCAGCTCCCTGGCAAGCGCGACCCGCCCCCCCGCCAGCCGTGTGCCGAGTTCCAGGTCCACCGTGGGCAGCTCGCCGTCGTCGGCGATCAGCACGGGCGCCTCCTCCCGCGGTGGCGAGGCGGCCTCGTCGCCCTCCGGCAGGGCGACATCCAGATGCCGGTGCAGGGCGCTGCGCAGCTCGGTGGCGTCCAGCGGCTTCACCAGCACATCATCCAGCCCGCTGGCCAACAGCCGGTGGCGCTCCTCCTCCAGCATGTGGGCAGTGACCGCCACCACCGGGGTGGTGCGCCAGGGGCCGCCCAGGCGGCGCAGCGCCCGAGTGGCGGCCACGCCGTCCATGCCGGGCATGCGAATATCCATCAGCACCAGGTCGAAGGGGTGCTGTCGGGCCAGGGCCAGGGCCTCCTCGCCGCTGGCGGCCAGGCTTACCTCGATGCCGGGGCCTGCCAACAGCTCGCGCAGCAGCAGGCGATTCGACTCGGTGTCATCCACCGCCAGCAGGCGCAGCACCGAGGGGGGCGACAGCTCCCGCGGGGCGGCCGATGTCGAGCCTTCGCCTGCGTCCAGGAGGCCCGCCACGACGCTGGCCAGGGTGCCCCTGGCCACCGGCTTGGCGAGGATCTCGCCGCCGTGGGGCAGCGGCAGGCTGGGCAGGTCGAGCGGGCTGGCATTGGCCAGCAACAGCGTCGGGCAGTCCAGCTCGGCCAGTCGGCGCTGCCAGGCCGCCGCCTCCTCCGGGGTCAGCGGCGTGTGGGGTAGACTGGCGACCAGCAGGGCCGGGGGGCCGTTCTGGGCTGGCGGGGTCGTGTCGCCCAGCGGTTGGGCGCCCCAGCGGGAAAAGAGATGGTGCAGGGCGCGGCGAGTGGCGGGGTGGGGCTCCTCGATCAGGACCCTCTGCCCGTCGAGCTCAAGCTCGGGGGGGCGCTCGCTGAGGTCGCTGCCCTCCAGCGGCAGGGTGAAGGAGAAGGTGGCGCCCTGGCCGGGCTCGCTCTCCACGCCGATCTCGCCGCCCATCTGTTCGACCAACTGGCGGCAGATGGTTAGCCCCAGTCCACTGCCGCCGAACTCCCGGGAGTGGCTGGGCTCGGCCTGGTGGAAGGCCTGGAAGAGACGGCGCTGGCGCTCCGGGGAGAGGCCGATACCGGTGTCGGTGACGCTGATCCTCAGGATGACGCGGCCGGGGTCAGCCTGTTCCACCATCACCCGTACCACTACCTCGCCCTGGTGGGTGAACTTCACCGCGTTGTGCACCAGGTTGGTGAGCACCTGCTGGATGCGCATCGGGTCGCCGGTGAGCACGCTGGGCACATCGTCATAGACCAGGCCCAGCAGCTGCAGCTCCTTCTGATGGGCCAGCGGTGCCTGCAGGCCCAGCACCTCATCCACCAGGGCCACCATGTCCAGCGGAAGGCGCTCGAGTTCCAGGCGCCCGGCCTCGAGCTTGGAGAAGTCGAGCACGTCGTTGACCAGCATCAGCAGGTTGCTGGAGGCGCGCTGGACGTGTTCCAGCCATTCGCGCTGACGCGGCTCCAGCTGCGAGCGGTCGAGCAGGCGGCAGAAGCCGATGATGCCGTTCAGCGGGGTACGGATCTCGTGGCTCATGTTGGCCAGGAATTCCGACTTGATGCGGTTGGCCTCCACGGCACGGCGATGGGCGATGTCCAGTTCGATGTTCTGGACCTCGATGGTCTCCATGGACTCCTCGAGCTCGGCGGTGGCCTGCTCGATCTGGCGCTGCGTTTCCAGGTGCGCCCGGGCCAGGTGGCTGGCCAGGGCGTTGACCCGTTCGGTGAGGCCGGCCAGCTCGCCGGGCGAGGGGGCGAGCTCGGGGGGGCTCTCGCCGCGGGCCAGTTGGGAGAGGGCCTCATCCACGGCTCGCAGGGGAAGGACGAGGCGCCGGTGGGTGGCAAAGGTCAGCCCCCCCAGCAGCAGGGCGGCGATCCCCAGCAGCAGGGCCGTCAGGCCGATCTGGCGATAGTGGTCGAGCAGCAGCCGGCTGGCATCCACGTCGAGCACCAGCCAGGTCGGTTCGGTGCCGGACAGCGGCGTCTGCAGTCGCCATTCGGTGGCCTGCTGTTCGAGGTGGCGGTGGCCGTCGCGCGGCAGGCCGGACGGTGAGCGCAGCCGGCCCAGCTCCAGCAGCGTCTCGCCCCGGGCATCGATGATGCCGAGTGCGCGAACCTCGTCGAGTTCCAGCAGTCGCGCCGCCGTGGCCTCCCGCTGTAGGGCGTCATCGGGGCTGCCCAGCTGGGGCGCTAGCAGGTCAACGGCGTGATCGAGGCGGGCCCGCAGCTGATCGCTGTGGTGCGAGCGGTGCAGCGACAGGGTCGTGGCGGCAAGCAGCAGCATCAGCAGCCAGGGGACGACCAGGCCGGTCATCAGCAGGCGGAACTTCAGGGACATCGACAGGCTCTCTGCAGGTGGCAGTCCCCAGTATGACACAGCCGCGGCGGATGCCTGTCCACCCCGGGGCGGCAGGGATATAATGGCCGAAAACCCGTTTCCACAAGGAAGGTTGCATGCATTTTCCCACCATCGAGGAGGTCGTCGGCAACACGCCCTTGGTCCGCCTCAAGCGCATCACCGCCGGCCGCAACAACATCCTGCTGGCCAAGCTGGAGGGCAACAATCCCGCCGGCTCAGTGAAGGATCGCCCGGCCCTCTCCATGCTCGAGCAGGCCGAGGCGCGCGGCGAGATCCGCCCCGGTGACACCCTGGTGGAAGCGACCTCGGGCAATACCGGCATCGCGCTGGCCATGGCGGCCGCCATCAAGGGCTATCGCATGGTGCTGATCATGCCCGAGAACGCCTCCGAGGAGCGCAAGCAGGCCATGGCGGCCTTCGGCGCCGAGCTGATCACCGTCAGCAAGGCGGGAGGCATGGAGGAGGCCCGCGACCTGGCCGAGGCGATGCTGGCCCGCGGCGAGGGCAAGCGCCTGGACCAGTTCGCCAACCCCGACAACCCGCTGGCCCACTACCGAGGTACCGGCCCCGAGATCTGGGAGCAGACCGGCGGCACGGTGACCCACTTCATCAGCTCCATGGGCACCACTGGCACCATCATGGGGGTCTCCCAGGCGCTCAAGGAGCGCAACCCCGAGGTGCAGATCATCGGCCTGCAGCCCGAGGACGGGGCCAGCATCGCCGGCATTCGCCGCTGGCCGGCGGAGTACCTGCCGCGCATCTTCGATGCCTCCCGGGTCGACCGGGTGCTGGACATCGGCCAGCACGAGGCGGAGGCGCACATGCGCCGCCTGGCCCGGGAGGAAGGCATCCTGGCCGGGGTCAGCTCCGGCGGTGCTCTGGCCGGCGCCCTGCGCGTCGCCGAGGAGGTGGAGAACGCGGTGATCGTGTTCATCGTCTGCGACCGCGGCGACCGCTACCTCTCCACCGGCCTGTTCGCCCCGGAGGCCTGAGATGGCGATGCTGGGCAAGCGGCGGCCGCGCCGTGAACGGTCTGGGGTCTCGGGCCTGCAGGGGCGCCAGGCGCCCCGGGGTATTCCCGGTGAGCACGCGGGCAGCGAGGAGCCGTCCCCGGGGGTGACCATCGAGCGCCTGGCCCACGACGGCCGCGGGCTGGCTCATGACGCCGCCGGCAAGGCGCTGTTCGTCGAGGGGGCGCTGCCCGGAGAGCGGGTCGAGGCGGCGGTACACCGCACCCGCAAGCGTTTCGATGAGGCCCATGTGCGCGAGTTGCTCGAAGCCTCGCCCGACCGGGTCGTGCCTCCCTGTGCCCACTTCGGCCGCTGCGGCGGCTGTGACCTCCAGCATCTGGCCGTGTCTGCCCAGCGTCGCCACAAGCAGGCGGTGCTTCTCGACCTGCTCGCCCGCCAGGGCATCGAGGCGCCCACCGCGCCGGAGCTGCTGACAGGGGAGGCCAGCGGTTATCGCCGCCGCGCCCGGCTCGGGGTCAAGGTCGACGCCGCGGGGCAGGTGCACCTCGGCTTCCGCGCTCGCCACAGCCATCGCCTGGTGGATATCGATCACTGCACCATCCTGGTGCCAGCCCTCGACGCCCTGCTGGCGCCCCTGCACCAGCAGGTGGCGTCGCTCTCGGCGCCGCGCCAGGTGGGACATCTGGAACTGCTCGACAGCGACCAGGGGCCGGTGCTGGTGGTTCGCCAGCTCAAGGCGCATGCTCAGGACCGCGAGGCCTGGCAGGCCTTCGCCGCCGAGCATGGCCTGCACCTGGCCTGGCTGGCGGGGCGCGAGTCGCCGGCGCTCACCTGGCTGACCCCGGCGCCGGCGCTGAGCTGTCGCGTGCCATCGGCCGCTGGCGCGTCTGGCGACGAGGGAGAGCTGACCCTGGGCTTCGCCCCGGGCGACTTCCTGCAGGCTAACGCCGAGGTGAACCGGCAGATGGTGGCCACCGCCCTGGCCTGGCTCGAGGGGCTTGACGGCGCCTCGCTGCTGGATCTGTTCGCCGGTGTCGGCAACTTCAGCCTGCCGCTGGCCTCCGCCGGGGCCCGGGTGACGGCGGTGGAGGGCAGCCCGGCCATGGTCGAGCGGCTGGCCGACAACGTCCGCCTCAATCCGTCGCTGCGGGTCCAGTCGGTGACGGTCCGCCAGGCCGACCTCAACGATGCCGCGGTGGTGCAGGCCCTGCTGGCCGAGGCCGCGCCGGACGCCCTGCTGCTGGACCCGCCGCGGGATGGCGCCGATGCCGTCTGCGCGGCGCTGGTGGCCGCCCCGGTGCCGCGGGTGCTCTATGTCTCCTGCGATCCGGCCACCCTGGCGCGGGATGCGGCACGCCTTGTGCATGGCGGTTATCGGCTGGCGCGACTCGCGGTGGCCGACATGTTCGTGCATACCTCACACCTGGAATCGATGCTGCTGTTCGAGTACCCGTCTGCAGAACGGCAGCCGCAAGGAGCTACGCCCGATGGTTAAAGTCCGTGAGGACCAGCCGCTGACCGACACGGGGTGCGTCGACATCGAGCGCTGGATCGAGCGCCTGCAGGAAGACGTCAAGCTGCGTGACCCGGGGGAGCTGCGCGAGGCCTGCCTGCTGGCCGAGCGCCTGGAGCGCGAGTCCGGCCGGCCCCACCGTCGCTGGCTGGCCGATGGCTCCAGCTTCCGCATGGGCCTGGAGATGGCCGATATCCTCGGTGAGCTGAAGCTCGACCAGGCCACCCTGGTGGCCGCGGTGCTCTACCGGGCGGTGCGCGAGGGGCTGATCGATCTGCCGGCCATCACCCGGCAGTTCGGTCGCGAGGTCGCCGGCCTGATCGACGGCGTGCTGCAGATGGCGGCGATCAGCGCCTCCCAGACGCCCAGCCACGAGATGGGTCAGCACGACCAGCAGGACAACCTGCGCAAGATGCTGGTGACCATGATCGACGACGTGCGGGTGGCGCTGATCAAGATCACCGAGCGCACCTGTGCCCTGCGCCAGGTCAAGGACGCCCCCCGTGAGAAGCAGCTGCGCGTGGCCCGGGAGGTGTTCGACATCTATGCGCCCCTGGCCCACCGGCTGGGCATCGGCCACCTCAAGTGGGAGCTGGAGGATCTCTCCTTCCGCTACCTCCACGAGGATGACTACAAGGCGATCGCCCGCCAGCTGGCCGAGAAGCGTGTCGATCGCGACCGCTACATCGCCGAGGTGGTCGAGGCCCTCAAGGACATGCTGGAGACCCAGGGCATCACCCGCTACGACGTCGATGGCCGCGCCAAGCATATCTACTCCATCTGGCGGAAGATGAAGCGCAAGCGCATCGACTTCTCCCAGGTGCACGATATACGCGCGGTGCGCATCCTGGTGCCAGAGGTGGCCGACTGCTACACCGTGCTGGGGTTGGTGCACTCGCGCTGGCACCACGTGCCCAACGAGTTCGACGACTACATTGCCAACCCCAAGAAGAACGGCTACCAGTCGCTGCACACCGCGGTGCTCGGCCCCGAGAGCAAGGTGCTGGAGATCCAGATCCGCACCTTCGCCATGCACGAGGAAGCCGAGCTCGGGGTCTGCGCCCACTGGCGCTACAAGGGCCACGACACCAAGGCCAAGAGCTCCAGCTACGAGGAGAAGATCGCCTGGCTGCGCCAGGTGCTCGAGTGGCAGGAGGAGGTCGGCGACATCGGCAACCTCAGCGAGGGGCTCAATAGCGACGTGGCCCCGGATCGCATCTACGTCTTCACCCCCGACGGCCACGTCATCGACCTGCCGCGCATCGCCACCCCCATCGACTTCGCCTACCGGGTGCATACCGAGGTGGGCCACCGCTGCCGCGGCGCCAAGGTCAACGGCCGCATCGTGCCGCTCACCTACCGGCTCAAGACCGGTCAGCAGGTGGAGATCCTCACCGCCAGCAAGGGCGGCCCCAGCCGCGACTGGCTCAACCCCAGCCTCGGCTACGTGCGCACCAGCCGCGCCCGGGCCAAGATCCAGGCCTGGTTCAAGCACCAGGCCCGCGACCAGAACCTGGAGGAGGGCCGCGCCCTCTTCGAGCGCGAGATGAAGCGCCTCGACCTCGAGGACATGGACCTCGAGACCCTGGCGCGCAAGGTCAACTACCAGACCCCCGATGACATGTACGCGGCGCTGGGCGCCGGCGACCTGCGCATCGGCCAGGTGCTGCACCAGGCCCAGCAGCTGTTCGGCGAGAACGACGACCAGGAGCAGCTCGACCGCCTGCTGGCCAAGCCGAAGCGCTCGCCGGGCAAGGCGGGCCAGAGCGACATCACCGTGCTCGGGGTGGGCAACCTCAAGACCAGCATGGCCAACTGCTGCCACCCGGTGCCCGGGGAGCCCATCGTCGGCTTCATCACCCAGGGGCGCGGGGTCACCGTGCACCGCCAGGAGTGCCCCAACATCCTGCAGCTGCGTCTGGAGGAGCCCCAGCGCATCATCGAGGTGGAGTGGGGCGAGCGGGCGCGCACCCAGTACCCGGTCAATATCGAGGTCCAGGCCTGGGACCGCTCCGGCCTGCTGCGCGACGTCACCGGCGTGCTCGGCAACGAGAAGGTCAACGTGCTGGCGGTCAACACCCTGACCGACACCGACGACGGCATCGCGCGCATGCAGATCACCGTGGAGGTGGACGGCCTGGAGACCCTGGGGCGGCTCTTCTCGCGCATCCAGCAGCTCTCTAATGTGATCGAGGTGCGCCGGCTGCGCAGCGGCGCCAAGGCGGGCAAGCGCAAGGGGAAGGGCTCATGAGTCGCCGCCATGACCTCGACGACCTGCTGACCCTCATGGCCGTGCTGCGCGACCCCGAGCAGGGCTGCCCCTGGGACCTCCGGCAGGACTGGGACTCCATCGTCCCCCACACCCTCGAGGAGGCCTACGAGGTCGCCGATGCCATCGAGCGGCGGGCCTGGCATGAGCTGCCCGGGGAGCTCGGCGACCTGCTCTTCCAGGTGGTCTACTACGCCCGGTTCGGTGACGAGCAGGGGCGCTTCGATTTCGGCGACGTGGTGCACGTTCTGACCGAGAAGATGCTGCGCCGCCACCCCCATGTCTTCCCCGACGGCACCCTGGCCTCGCGTCGCCCGCCGGGTGTGACCGCCGAGGAGATCGAGACGGCCCAGGTCCACTCCCGCTGGGAGAGCCTCAAGGCCGAGGAGCGCGCCGAACGCGTTCAGGCCGAGCCCGCCGCGAGGCGAGAACCCGCCGCGGCGTCGGTGCTGGACGACGTCCCGCGCAGCCTGCCGGCGCTCTCCCGGGCCGCCAAGCTCTCGAAGCGCGCCGCCCGGGTCGGCTTCGACTGGCCCGATGCGCGGGGCGTGATCGCCAAGATCCGCGAGGAGCTCGACGAGGTCGAGGAGGCGCTGGCCGCCGGCGACCGCGACCACGCCGCCGAGGAGGTGGGCGACCTGCTCTTCGCGGTGACCAACCTGGCGCGCACCCTCAAGGCCGACCCCGAGCAGTGCCTGCGCGCCACCAATGCCAAGTTCGAGCGCCGCTTCCGCCATCTGGAGGCGGCCCTGATCGCCGAGGGCGTGGCCCTCGAGGAGGCCGGCCTCGACCTCATGGAGCGCCACTGGCAGGCCGCCAAGGCCGCCGAGCGCTCCGCCGCCGACTCCACCACCCCCTTCTCATCTCCCGCGACGGCGGGAGCGACTCCGGGAGACTCTGGGCCATGAGCCACGACCTGCATGAATCCCTGCGCGACAACGTTCGTGTCCTGGGCGATAGCCTGGGGCGCACCATCGCCGATGACCTGGGTGCCGGTTTCGTCGACAAGATCGAGACCATCCGCGGCTTCGCCAAGCGCGGCCGCCAGGGCGACGAGACGAGCCAGCGCGAACTGATCGACTACCTGCGTCGCCTGCCCGACCGCGACCTGCTGCCGGTGACCCGCGCCTTCAACCAGTTTCTCAACCTGGCCAATATCGCCGAGCAGCACTATCGGGCGCGCTTTCGCCGCGTGGAGGACTACCGCCCCGGCAGCCAGCCGGTGCTCAGTGAACTGCTGGCCCGCGCCCGCGAGGCCGGCAACACGCCGCGCAAGCTGGTGGAGACCCTGGCCGCCATGCGCGTCGAGCTCGTGCTCACGGCCCATCCCACCGAGGTCATCCGCCGCACCCTGATCCAGAAGTACGATGCCATCGACGACTGCCTCACCGCCATCGAGTCCTCCGGCGACTACCCCGAGCGGGGCGTCCGGGCCAAGGGGCGCCTGGAGGAGCTGATCAGCCAGGCCTGGCATACCGACGAGATCCGCCACGAGCGTCCCACCCCGGTGGACGAGGCGAAATGGGGCTTCGCGGTGATCGAGAACTCGCTGTGGCAGGCGGTGCCCGACTTCCATCGCGACCTCGACAACCTGCTGCTGGAGACCGCCGGCGAGCGGCTGCCGCTGGATTCGGCGCCGATCCGCTTCGCCTCCTGGATGGGGGGCGACCGTGACGGCAATCCCAACGTCACCTCCCGGGTCACCCGCGAGGTGCTGCTGCTGGGACGCTGGATGGCCGCCGACCTCTACCTGCGTGACCTGGAGCAGCTCAAAGCCGAGCTCTCCATGTGGAAGGCCAACAGCGCCCTGAAGGCCGAGGTGGGGGATGTCGCCGAACCCTATCGCGAGTTGCTGCGCCGGCTGCTCACCCGGGTCGAGGCGACCCGCGACTGGGCCAAGGCGTGCCTGGACGGCAAGCCCTTCGACGGTGGGCCGGTCATCGAGAGCCGCGACCAGCTCTTCGCGCCGCTGCTGACCTGCTACCGCTCGCTGTGCGATGTGGGCCTCGACACCATCGCCAACGGCGCCTTGCTCGATACCCTGCGTCGGGTGGCGGTGTTCGGGGTGACCCTGACCAAACTCGACATCCGCCAGGAGGCGGGGCGTCACGCCCAGGTGATGGAGGAGCTCACCGATGGCCTGGGCCTTGGCCACTACCGCGACTGGAGCGAGGAGCAGCGCCAGACCTTCCTGCTCGAGGAGCTCGCCTCGCGGCGTCCGCTGATTCCTCGCCGCTGGGAGTGCTCCTCGGAGTCCCGGGAGGTGATCGATACCTTCCGCGTCATCGCCAGCGAGCAGGCCGAGGCGCTGGGCACCTATATCATCTCCATGGCGGGGCAACCCTCCGACGTGCTGGCCGTGGCGCTGCTGATGAAGGAGGTGGGGGGCGAGGTCAAGCTGCCCATCGCGCCGCTGTTCGAGACCCTGGACGACCTCAACCATGCCGGCGACGTCATCGACCGGCTGCTGTCGCTGCCCGGCTACCGCGCCCTCGTCGCCGACCGCCAGGAGGTGATGATCGGCTACTCCGACTCGGCCAAGGATGCCGGGCAGCTGGCCGCGGCCTGGGCCCAGTATCGCGCCCAGGAGACCCTGGTTGAGGTATGCCGCCAGCATGGCGTCGACCTGACCCTGTTCCACGGCCGCGGCGGCACCGTGGGGCGCGGCGGCGGCCCGGCTCACGCGGCGATTCTCTCCCAGCCGCCCGGGTCGGTGAACGGCAGCCTTCGCGTGACCGAGCAGGGCGAGATGATCCGCTTCAAGTTCGGCCAGCCGGAGATCGCCCTGCGCTCCATGGAGATCTACGCCTGTGCGGTGCTGGAGGCGACCCTTCTGCCGCCGCCGGCGCCGCAGCCCCGCTGGCGCGAGGAGATGGATCGCCTGGCCGAGGTGGCCCACCGTGCCTATGTCGGCGTGGTGCGCGAGGATCCCGACTTCGTGCCCTACTTCCGGGCGGTGACGCCGGAGGGGTCGCTGGGGCGGCTGCCGCTGGGCTCGCGTCCCACCAAGCGCCGCCAGGACGGTGGCGTCGAGACGCTGCGCGCGATCCCGTGGATCTTCGCCTGGACCCAGATCCGGCTGATGCTGCCCGCCTGGCTGGGCAGCGGCGAGGCCTTCGCCCGGCGCCTGGAGGAGGAGGGTGGCCTGGAGGTGCTCCAGGAGATGCGCGATAGCTGGCCCTTCTTCGGCACCTACCTGGACATGCTGGAGATGCTGCTGGCCAAGGCCGACGTGGGCATCGCGGCCTACTATGAGCATCGCCTTGTGGACGAGCCGGCGCTCAAGGCGCTGGGCGAGCGGCTGCGCGAGCGTTTCGGCCGGCTTCATCAGGTGGTGCTGCAGGTCCTTGAACAGCAGGAGCTGCTGGAGAAGACCCCGCTGATTCGCCAGGCCATCGCGGTACGCAACCCCTATATCGATCCGCTGCATGGCCTGCAGGCGGAGCTTCTGCAGCGCAACCGGGATGCCGACGGGGCGATCAGCGCCGACCTGTCCCGGGCGCTGATGGTCACCATGGCGGGCATCGCGGCGGGGCTGCGCAATACCGGCTAGGGTCTTCGGCCCGCATCAAGCGAGAAGGCACAGGCGGCAAGGAAACCCCTTGCGGCTTGTGCCTGCGCGGACACCTTATCTGTCTAGCTTCTTGCTTCTTGTTTTTTGCTTCTAGAAGGGGAAGTGCAGCGAGGCGGTCAACAGGTTGAGATGCGCCATGTCCGGGGCGTCGAACTCCTCGAACTCCAGGCGGCTGACCAGGTGGTTGAACTCCAGGCGGGCGCCGAGGCCAGTCACTCGGGTGGTGCCGGCGGTATTGAGGGCATCCCGGGGGATCACCGCGTCGCCCTCCCAGCCCGCCAGGCCGGACTTGGCGTAGAGGCCGAGCTGGCCGATGCGCACGCCGGCCATCAGGCTGCCGCCCAGGCTGACCGAGTTGACCAGCAGGCTGTTGTCACCCATCCGGGTGGGCACTTCGTCGCTTTCGCGATAGCTGAATTCGGCGGCCAGGTCGAGCCGGGGAAGGCGCAGCGGGGTGAAGCCGGCGATGAGCCGGAAGCCGGAGGTGTAGCCGTCTGGCGTCTCGATGTCGCGCCCCTCGATCACCATGCCGTTGTCCAGGCGCATCAGGTCGCTGTCCTTGCCGGCAAAGGAGGGGGCGCCATCGGCCAGCGCCACGGTCGTGGCGGTGGCGGCCAGGCAGGCCAGCAGGCAGGCGCAGAGGGAACGCGTTCTCATGATCCCTGTCCTTGCGCTGGGGCCCGGCCGACCTCGGCAAGAGCCTCAGGGCGAGTGATTGGTGTCAAGATAGCCTAGCAAGTGTCGCTCGAGCCCGCCACTTCCCGGGCCTTGAGCCAGTCCGCCAGTTCGGTCAGGCGCGGGGCCGGCAGCCAATGGGCATCGGCGGCGGCCAGCAGCGGACCGAGGATCGCCTCGTGTTCGGTGGGCCGTCCGGCCAGCACGTCCTGCAGCATGGAGGCGCGGTTGCCGGCGGTGCCCTCCACCACTCGCCATACCAGGCCTCGCCACGCCTCGAGGTCCCGGGCATGCTCCTCCCCTCGCGCCATCACGCCCCCCGCCCCGTCGGGCGGGGCGATGCCCTCGGCGGCCAGGATCGTCGCCACCTCGGCGATGACCGCCTCCACCATGGGGCGGAAGGGGCGGTCGCGCAGCTGGCCGTTGCGGATGCCGAAGCGTGCCACCAGCGGGTTGATGGCGGCATTGACGGCGAGCTTGTGCCACAGCCGCCGGTGGATATCGTCGACCGCCCGGGCGGCCAGGCCGGCGTCGGTGAGCGCGGTGGCGAGCTCGCCGGCCAGGGCCCTGGCGAGTGCGGCATGCCGGGTGTCCCTGGCGTCGTCGAGCGTCCCGATCAGGGTCTCGCCGTGGCCGGCATGGACCACCCGGCCGTCGCTCGCCGGCCCGGCCTCGAGGTAGGCGCCCTCGGTGGTGGTGGCACACAGCACCGGGCCGTCGTGGCGCTGGGCGAGGCGTGGCTGGCAGCCGAAGCCGTTCTGCCACAGCACCAGCGGCGTGCCGGCAGGCAGGTGGGAGGCCAGGGCGACATGGGCCGCCTCGGCGCCGTAGGCCTTGGTGGTCAGGTGCACCACGCCGGGCGGGTCGGTCGGCAGCGACCCCAGGGTGGCGGTTGCCACGCTGACGCTCAGGGCCTCCCCCTGGGGGGTGACCAGCGTCTGCTCCTTGGGGAGGCGACGGCGCCCGATCAGGGCCACCGCCACGGGCAGGCCCGGGCGGGTGGCCAGGCGCAGGCCGATCAGCCGGCCCAGGGCGCCGGGGCCGACGATCCAGTGGGTGCCCTGCCGGTTCATGAGCCGCTCCGCTTGCGGCTCGGGCGACGGGTGCCGCTACCGGTTCCGCTGCGGCGACGGGAGGCCGTGCCTCGGCGTCTGGCCGGGGCGCGCCCGCCGGGGGCGGGCTCCTCGCCGCGGGCGGTGGCCAGCGCCTGGCGCAGGCGGCCGGCGTCGGCGCTGGCCAGCAGGCCGTGCAGGTCGCGGATCAGGTCGCCGAGGAAGGGGGCGGGGTCGGCGCCCGCCTCGGCGATGGCCGAGAGGCGCTGCTCCCACAGGGCGGTGCGCTCCGG
Source organism: Halomonas sp. A11-A (assembly GCF_003182195.1). Classification (GTDB taxonomy): domain Bacteria; phylum Pseudomonadota; class Gammaproteobacteria; order Pseudomonadales; family Halomonadaceae; genus Halomonas; species Halomonas alkalicola. The sequence goes on along the minus strand of NZ_QGTM01000001.1, from coordinate 35,178 downwards.
GCGGCTGGCCGCCTCGGGCAGCGAAGCGATCAGGGCGCTGCCGAGGCGCGTGGCACGCAGCGCCTTGGCGCGCCGCACCAGGTAGCCGCGCTCCACCAGGGTCTCGATGATGCCGGCGCGGGTGGCCTCGGTGCCCAGGCCGTCGTGCTCGCGCAGGGTGCGCCTCACCGCCGGGTCGTCCACGTAGCGGGCGATGTTCATCATCGCCTTGATCAGGCTGGCGTCGTTGAAGGGCTCCGGCGGGCGGGTCTCGCGATCCTCCACGGCGGCCTCGACGACCCGGCACGCTTCGCCCTCGCTGAGCGCCGGCAGCGGCGGCGCCTCGTCGCGGGTGGTGAAGAGCGGCTTCCAGCCCGCCTCGAGAATCTCCTGGCCGCGGGCGCGAAAGGCCTCGCCGAGAATCTGGAACTCCGCCTTCACCTCCCGGGTGGCGAGTGGGGGATAGAACTGGGCCAGCACGTTGCGGGCGATCAGCCGGAAGACGTTGGCCTCAGTGGCCGAGAGGCGGGTGGGGTCCATGGGCCGGCCGGTGGGGGCCAGGGCGTGGTGGGCGCCCACCTGCTTGTCGTTCCAGGCCCGCGAGCGCCGCGTGAAGTCGGCCCCGGCCAGCCACTGGCGCAGGGTGTCGTCCGCCCGGCAGGCGCTCTCCAGGGTGGTTCTGGCGGTGGCGAAGTGCTCCTGGGGCAGGTAGCGGCAGTCGGAGCGCGGGTAGGTGATCAGCTGGTGGCGCTCATAGAGGGCCTGGCAGGTATCCAGCACCGCCTTGGCGGAGAGCCCGTAGCGGCGTGCGGCGTCTACCTGCAGCGCGGAGAGGGAGTAGGGCAGCGGGGCGGCCTGGCGCTTCTCCTGGGTCTCGAGCGAGGTGAGCCGCCCCTCGGCGCCGGGCAGCCGTTCGGCCAGGGCAGCGGCGGGGGCACGCTCGAGCAGTCGCCCCTGGTCGTCCAGAGGCTGGCCCTCGCCGGGCGCCCACCAGGCGCGCAGCGTCCCGCGCGCCACGGCGAGGTCCGCCCACAGCACGTAGAAGGGGTGGGGGGTGAAGTCGCGGATCTCGGCGTCGCGGCGAACCACCAGCCCCAGCACCGGCGTCTGCACCCGGCCCACGGAGAGCACTCCGTCGTGGCCCGCCTGGCGCCCGGTGAGGGTCCAGGCTCGGGTGAGGTTGATGCCGTAGAGCCAGTCGGCCCGGGAGCGCGACTCGGCGGCGCGATAGAGCGGCTGATAGCGGGCGTTGTCCTCCAGCCGGGCCAGCGCGCGCTGCACCGCCGGCCGGTTGAGGTCGCTGACCAGCAGACGCAGGACCGTCCCCTTCCAGCCCAGGTGCTCGATCACCTCCTGCACCAGCAGCTGGCCCTCGCGGTCCGGGTCGCCGGCGTGGACCACCTCCCGGGCGGACTTGAGCAGGCCGCGGATCACCGCCAGCTGGCCACGCGCCTTCGGGCGCGGCGTCAGCTTCCAGCGGCTGGGCAGGATCGGCAGGCTATCGAGCCGCCACTGCTTGAGGGCCGGGTCATAGGCGTCCGGCGGCGCCTGCTCCAGCAGGTGGCCCAGGCACCAGGTCACTACGGTGTCGCCCACGGCAATGGCGCCCTCCTGCTTGCGGGGGGCGCCGGGCAGGGCGTCGGCGATGGCGCGGGCGAGACTGGGTTTCTCGGCGATGATCAGGCGCATGGCAGGCTCTTCGGCGGTAGTCTGGATATTCTTCCAGCCGGCGGTGTCCCTGGCCAGGTGTCACGAGATGGTTTTTGTGTGCAATGCTTGTATCGATATTTCGACCCCAACGAGCGGAGCGACAGCATGCGTGAACGAGGCAGGACGAGACGGCTGCTGGGGCTGGGGGCCCGGACCGGCGGGGCACTGATCCCGCACCCGGCTGGGCGGTCAGGCGGACTGGCGGGCCATGGACGAGGCGCTGAGCGGCTGCCCAGCCGCCAGGCGGACTGGTAGACTGTGCCGTTTTCCGGACGGTGGAGAGTGCCATGCTGGCAGTATGGGTCGAACAGCTGTTGGGGTTTGCCTCGGGAGCCCTCAAGGCGATTCGCCGCGACGAGCGCTATCCGGCGCTGATGACCTGGGCCCGCGAGCAAGGCCCGGCGCTGGTGGGTGGCAATCTGCCCATGGCCCAGGCGCTGGCACCGGAGCTGTGGTCCCAGACGCCGCTGGAACGCCTCGGCTTCGCCTGCGAACCCCTGGCGCGCCCGGGCCGCAACGAGCCCTGCTGGTGCGACTCCGGCCGCAAGACCAAGCAGTGCTGCGGGGCGGTGCGCCTGCCCGGTCCGGTGCCCGACCACCTGATGTGGATGCTGTCGCTGCGGGAGTGGAAGGGCGACTCCCTCAAGGCGGCTCTGGAGAGCGGTCGCGCCCCGGCCCAGGCGCTGCTCGAGGCGGGGCTGATTGCCGCCGAGACCGGCCAGCGCGGCCGCGCCCAGCAGATCCTCGAATCGCTGTTCGAGCGCGGCGACTGGTCGCGGTTGCCCGAGCAGGCCGAGCCCGCCTTCGAGATCCTCATCGACCTCTATCAGGAGCGCGGCTTCCGTCACAAGCGTGAGGCCCTCCTCGACGCCGTGCTCGAGCAGGGCCCGCTGTTCCTGAGGGGAGTGGCCCTGGAGCGCCTCTGCCTGATGCATCTCGACGCCGACGACCTCGACAGCGCCCGGGCCGCCTTCGTGCGTGCCCAGCAGGCGCTGCCGGACTCACCGACCCTGGCCTATATCGAGGCGATGCTGCTGCTCCACGAGGGGCACGAGGAGGAGGCCGCCGAGCGGGCTCGTTTCTGGTTCCGCCGCCTCGCCCGCCAGGGCGAGCTGGATCCCGACCAGCTGGAGTTCCTGGCCGACCTGGCCGACAACCCCGGGGCCACCCTGGCCGAGCAGCTGCTCAACGCCGAGGAGGACCTGGCCGGTCCGCTGGCGTCGCTGCAGGCCCTGCTGGAGGTGCTGCCCACCGCTCCTCGGCTGCGGATCACTCGCAGCGACGAGGGGCGTCTCGAATACCACCAGGGCGAGCGTGAGCGGGCCCTCACGGCGGCATGGCTCGCCTGCTTCCCGGCGGAGGCAGTCAGCGAGTCGCCGCTGGGGCTGGAGGATGACCCCTGGCCGGCGGCCGGCGAGTGGCTGCCCGAGCTCTGTGCCCACCCCGAGTGGCTCGATGCCCCGGCGGTGCTCCAGGGCCTGGCCCTGGCGCTCACCACCCGGTTCGGCAGCCTACCCTGGATGGCCCCGAGCCTCTTCGTGCCCCTGGCCGAGCGGCTGGAGCGCTGGCTTGACCAGGCGGCCGGGGAGGGGCCCGGCACCCTGGCCTGGGACGATGCCGACAACGCCCTGCTGCTGCGCACCGGCCTGGCGCTGGTGGTGGGCATGGAGCGCGGCGCACGCCAGCGTTCCCGGCGGCTCGCCGAGCGCCTGCTGGCGCTGGATGATCACGATAGCCTGGGGCTCCGGGAGCTGGTGCTCGACCAGCTGCTGCGCGACGGGCGCGACGACGAGGCGCTCGCCGTCAGCCACCCGCCGGCGGGAGAGGAGCTGGGCGAGGCGGCGCTGGGCCTGCTGCTGGGCCGCGCGTTGGCGCTCTATCGTCTCGAGCGTCAGGCCGAGGCCGCCGAGGCGCTGGAGGAGGCCCGTCGACACAACGGCCATGCCCTGGCCCTGCTGTGCGCCGACAGCCCCCGCCCGCTGCCCGCCGTCGGCGGCGACGGGGTGGCCGAGCCGGGCTCCCGGGCAGAGGCGTGGCAGTATCGCACCCTGATGCGCGACCAGTGGCGAGCCACCCCCGGGGCGCTGGCCTGGCTGCAGGCCTGGCTCGACGAGCGCTAGTCTCCCGGCGCCCGCAGGGCCAGCCGTGCTTAAGCTGTCAGGTCCCGCGGGCCAGCGGGGCCGGCACCAGGTCGCGGTCGCGGCTGATCCAGATCGCCAGCGCGATCGCCGGCAGGCCCAGGGCCGTGGCGATGACGAAGAAGGTGGCGTAGCCCTCGGCAGCCACCACCAGCCCGCCGAAGCCGCTGAGGAACTTGCCCGGCAGGGTCATCAGCGACGAGAAGAGCGCGTACTGGGTCGCGGTATATGCCCTTGAGGTGAGGCTGGAGAGGAAGGCGATGAACACCGCGCTGGCCAGGCCGTTGGCGAGGTTATCGCCGACGATCGCCATCACCAGCATCGGCAGGCTCTGGCCGGCCAGCGCCAGGGCGGCGAACAGCAGGTTGGTCAGGGTGGCAGACGCCGCCCCCAGCACCAGGATCGGCCCGATGCCGTAGCGCGCCACCAGAAGCCCCCCCAGGATCCCCCCGGTCACGCTCATGGCGATGCCGAAGACGTTGGTGACGTTGGCGATGGTGGCCAGGGAGAAGCCCATGTCGATATAGAGCGGGTTGGCCATGGAGGCCATGGCCAGGTCGCTGATCCGGAACACGGCGATAAACACCAGCAGCCACAGCGCCTTGAGGCGGTGGCGGCTGAAGAAGTCGGTGAAGGGGCAGACGATGGCGCCGATCACCCAGGCGCCCAGGCGGCGCAGCTGGCGCGGCTTGCCGCGGCTTGCGCGCAGGAAGGCGCGCACCTTCGGCTCGTGGATCAGCTGGGTGGTGAGCGAAAGGCGCGCAGGCTCAGGCCGCAGCAGCACGGTGACCACCCCGATGCCCACCAGGGCGGCCATGGTCAGGTAGGCCGCCTCCCAGGAGAGCCAGGAGGCCACGTACATGGCGCCGGCACCGGCGGCCAGCAGCCCGCCGCGGTAGCCGATGATGTAGGTGGAGGCCATGGCCGCCTGGATATCGTCCGGGGCCGACTCGATGCGGAAGGCGTCGATGGCGATGTCCTGGGTGGCGCTGCCGAAGGCCACCAGCAGTGCGAAGCCCGCCACCATGGCCAGGTTCCGGGTCGGGTCGAGGCTGGCCAGCCCCACCAGGCCGGCGGCGATCATCGCCTGGGCCAGCAGCATCCAGCCGCGCCGCTGGCCGAAGGTGCGGGTCAGCAGCGGCAGGGCCAGGCGATCCACCACCGGCGCCCAGAAGAACTTGATCGAATAGAGGATGCCGATCCAGGAGAAGAAGCCGATGGCGGCCACCTCGACCCCGTCGCTGCGCAGCCAGGCCGAGAGGGTCGAGAACACCAGCAGGAAGGGCAGGCCGGCCGAGAAGCCGAGGAACAGCATGGTGATCACCGGCGCACGCAGGTAGATCGCCAGGGCGTCGCGCCAGCTGCGATGGGGCGTTGGGCTGGGCATGGGGCTTGGCATCGGGCAGGGCACTCCTTGCGAGCCACCCGGACGGCGGGCCGTCACAGGCGGTCACCATCGATGGTAGAATCCGGCTGCCGGGCCGGGGGCCCGGACATCGCGCCGATTGTTGCAGAGCCCGGGCGGTGATACCAGCGTCCAGCCTTACCTGTCAGGAGTCCCATGAACGAGAACGATGCGACCCTTGAGTCCGGCGACGAGGCCGTCCCCCGCTGGTACGTGATCCAGTGCAAGGGCGGTGAGTCGTTCCGTGCCGCCGAGCACCTGGCCAACCAGGGCTACGAGGTGTTCCACCCGGTGCTCGAGGTGCAGAAGAAGCGCCGCGGCAAGCTCGAGTGGGTCAGCGAGCCGCTGTTCCCCTACTACCTGTTCATTCACCTCGATCGGCTGGTCAGCAACTGGCGCCCGATCCGCTCGACCCGCGGCGTGCTGAAGCTGGTCGGCTTCGGAGACATGCCGGTGGCGGTGAGCGATGCGCTGATCACCACCCTGCGCGAGCACGGCAGCGAGCGCGACGACGCCACCGTCAACCTCTACTTCCGCACCGGCGAGCCGGTCACCATCACCGAGGGGCCCTTCAAGGACCTGCAGGCGGTCTTTGCCAGCCACAAGGGGGAGGAGCGCGCCATCGTGCTGCTCAACCTGCTGCATCGCCAGCAGCGCCTGGAGGTACCGGTGGCCCAGCTGCGCCGCAGCTGAGCATCGCGCCCCCTTTTTCCTGTCCGAGGAGACTGCCATGACGATCGCCCCCCAGCGGGTCGTGACCCTGCACTATGTCCTGACCGATACCGCCGACGGCGCGCTGCTGGATGACTCCCGTGCCCGCCAGCAGCCGCTGGAGTACCTCCACGGCCACCACAATATCGTCGAGGGGCTAGAGCGTGCCCTGGAGGGCCAGGTCGCAGGCGCCGAACTGAGCGTGACCCTGATGCCGGCGGAGGCCTACGGGCTGCGCAACGAGGCGCTGGTGCGCGAGGTCGGCCGCGGCGCCTTCCCGGTGAGCGATCTGGCGCCGGGCATGCGCTTCCAGACCCCCGGCGAGGCCGGCCCCCAGGTGGTCACGGTGCTGGAGGTGCGCGATGACAGCGTGCTGATCGACACCAACCATCCGCTAGCGGGCCGCACCCTGCGCTATCGTCTGGAGGTGCTCGAGGTGCGCGATGCCACCCGTGCGGAGCTGGCCAAGGGCCATCCGCTGCCCCCCGGCACCGATCACGCCAGCGTCGAAGACAAGAAGGTGCTGTGAAAACTGACCTGCATCAAATTCGCCTCCGCCGCCCCGCGGGGGCGGGACGAATCTTGATGCAGGTCAGGCTTTTTCCCGCCTCCCCGGGCTAAAGTCCTCTCAACACATCGAGACGGGAGGGCACGCACATGTATCTGGATGACGCCGTAATCTTCGGGTTGGTCACCGTCGCGATGATGATCGCTTTCATGGGTGGCTGGATTACCTTCATCGTGCGGGATCATCGCAAGAAGAATCGCTGAAGCCAGCTGCATCAAGAGTCGTCAGGGGAGGGGGGAGTCATCCCCCCTGTGGCCGACCCACCTGGGTCGGCTTTTTTTCGCCTGTCGTTCTTGACCGACAGCGTCGGGCAGAATGTGCAGGCTTCGCGGAACCCGGCCGCGATCATCGCCAGGTCCCCCCGGTCGGCTGGTGAAGCGGGTCTGGGCAGCGCTAGAATGAACGCTGTTCGATAACTTGGAGAGACCGCCATGACCACCCAGCGTGACACCGAGAACCCGAACGAGCGCAAGCGCCAGAGTCGACGCCGGTTGCTGGCGAGCCTGGGCATCGGGATCGCCGGCGCCTACGTCGCCCCGACCCTCTTCAGCCTTGGCCAGGCCCAGGCCCAGCACTCCCGACGCTCCCGTCCGAGCTTCAGCCGTCCCGGCTACTCCCGTCCGAGCTACTCCCGCCCGAGCTATTCGCGACCCAGCGGTGGCTATCGTCGTGACCGCCGCGATGGCGTCTATCGCGATTATCGCCGCGATGATGAGCGCAGCGGAATCCGACTGATCGTCTCCGTCCCCCCCCGATGGTGAGGGCCGCCGTATCACGTGACCTATGCCTGGCCGGCCTCGGCCGGGTGTTGCGTCTGAGCGACTCCCCCGATGTGCTCGAGGCCCTGCGGGCGGCGATGGCAGGATGGCCTGTCGAGGTGCTCGAGGCCGAGGGGGCGGTTCCGCCGATCCGGCTTGGTCGCGAAGGGCGGGGGTACCGTCAGCACTCGCCGGCCCTGCCGGACGGCCTCTTTCTTGCCACCCCTGCCGAGGCCGCCTGCAGCCTGATTGCCGACCTGGTCGGCGAATACTTCGACCGCCATCCCGACAGCATCGGGCTGCATGGTGGTTCGGTAGAGATCGACGGGCGCCTGGTGATCTTCCCGGCCTCCCACCGGGCGGGCAAGAGCACTCTGGCGGCCGCCTTCGCCGCCGCCGGCTTCCGGGTGTTCGGTGATGATGTGCTGGCCCTGACGCCCGAGGGCGAGGGCATGGCGCTGGGCATCGCTCCCCGCCTGCGCCTGCCGTTGCCAGAGAGCTTCGCGCCCGGCTTCCTCGACTACGTCGAGCGCCATGCCGGGCCTGCCGACAGGCGCTACCGCTACGTGGTGCCGCCGCGTGGCCGGCTGGCGTCCCACGGCGAGGTGCGCCCGCTGGGTGCCGTGGTGCTGCTGGCGCGGGACGAGGAGGCCGTGGCCCCGGCGCTCAGCCGGCTGGCGCCGGGGGAGGGGCTGCTGCGGCTGCTGTGCGAGAACTTCGCTTCCGAGGCCGCGAGCGAGACCCTGGTGGAGCGCTTCCTGCCGCTGATGGGGCAGATACCCTGTCTGCTGCTGCGCTATTCGGAGCCGCTCGCGGCGGCTAGGGCCCTGGGTGAGGCCCTGAGCGGGCCCCTGCCGACAGCGCTGCCGGCGGCCAGCCTGGTGGCGCGCCCCACGCCGTCGATGGAGGGGCTGCCGGGCGGCCCCTGGGTGCCCGAGCAGGGCGTGCTCGACTATCCGCTGGGCGACGAACTCTTCCTGGTGGAGGTGGCCAGTGGGGCGATCCACCGGCTCAACCCCACCGGTCGGCTGATCTGGCAGCTGCTGCGCCATGAACCCCTGAGCCCGGAGGAGCTGGCGGAGCTGCTGGGCGAGCACTTCGGGCTGCCGTGGGCCAGGATGCTCGAGGATGTCCAGGCCCTGCTGGCGGGGCTCGCCGCCGCCGGGCTGGTGAGCCCGGCCGGCGCGGTCAGCGACTGCCTTTGACCCTGGCCAGGTAGCCCTGCATCAGCGTTACCCCATGGCGACGCAGGAAATCGGCCTGGGCCTCGGTCTCCACCCCCTCTATCTCCACCCCCTCTATCTCCACCCCCTCGGTCACCAGCTGCAGCGCCAGGCCACGCCGCAGGCGGCGGAAGTCCTGCACGGTGACGTTGACCGGTGAGGGTGGGGGTGCGCTCCTGCGGCGCTATGGTGACTCCTTCCTTGGTTCCTTGCGGCGGGGGCGTTGCAGCGTCAGCGCTGCACGGTGACCCGTCCGTTCTCCGCGGGCCCGCGCCAGTGGCGCTGCCAGGCGCGCATCACCCGCTCCGGGTACCAGGTCTGGCCCAGGCTGCCATTGTAGCGGGCCAGTGCCCGGGTGAAGTCGCCGCGCTCCACCGCCAGGTAGTGGGCCAGAATGGTGGTGCCGTAGCGCAGGTTGCGCCACGGGTCCTTGAGGTCGTCGGCGGGCAGGCCCAGCTCGCGGACCCAGAAGGGCATGATCTGCATCAGCCCCACGGCCCCGGCGGAGGAGACCGCGTCGGCGCGAAAGGCGCTCTCCACCTGGATCACCGCCAGCACCAGCTCCGGCGGCAGGTTGGCCAGGCGCGCCTCCAGGTAGACCCGCTGCAGCAGCTCGCCGCGCCGGGCCTCGTCCTTGACGAAGCGTGCCAGCGAGGGCGCCATGGCGCTCTGCCACTGACGCGCCGCCCAGATCTCGGTCGGGTCGCGGGGCGTGGCGAGGCTGTCGTCGAGGGTGGAGCGCAGGGAGGCGGGCGTGGGGGGCAGCGCCTGGACCACCAGGGGGCGTCGGTCGGCGCCCAGGGCGGCCAGGAAACTGTCGTCGCTGGCCGCCGCCGTGGAGGCGGCGGCCAGGCAGAGCGCGGCGAGCGCGATGGCGCGCTTCACGCGGCGGCGCGCGTCAGGGGCTGATGCGCTCGCGCAGGAAGTCGAGGATCTGCTCGGCCGGTACCATGGTGGCATCGCTGTCACGGCGTCCCTTGTACTCCAGTTCACCCTTGTCCAGGCCACGATCGCCGACCACCAGGCGGTGGGGCAGGCCCATCAGCTCATGGTCGGCGAACTTGGCGCCCGGGCGCAGGTCGCGGTCATCCAGCAGCACCTCGAAGCCGGCGGCGGTAAGCGTCTCGTAGAGCTTCTCGGACTCCTCGCGGACTCGCTGCGACTTGTGGGCGTTCATCGGCACCAGCGCGATCTGGAAGGGGGCGATGGCGTCGGGCCAGATGATGCCGGCCTCGTCGTGGTTCTGCTCGATGGCGGCGGCCACGACCCGGGTCACACCGATACCATAGCAGCCCATCCAGGGATGCAGGGCGCGACCTTCGTCGCCGAGCACGTTGGCGTCCATCGCCTCGCTGTACTTGCGGCCCAGCTGGAAGACGTGGCCCACCTCGATGCCACGCTTGATGGAGAGAATGCCATGGCCATCAGGGGAGGGGTCGCCCTCCACCACGTTGCGCAGGTCGGCGACCTGGGGCAGGGCGACGTCACGCTCCCAGTTGATGCCGAAGTAGTGCTTGCCGTCGACGTTGGCGCCGGCGCCGAAGTCGCTCATCAGCGCCACGCTGCGATCCACGATGATCGGCATCTCGAGGCCCACCGGGCCCAGCGAGCCGGGGCCGGCGCCCACCGCGGCGCAGATCTCCTCTTCGCTGGCCATGGTCAGCGGCTCGGCCACCTCCGGGAGGTTCTCGGCCTTGATGGCGTTGAGCTCATGGTCGCCGCGCACCAGCAGGGCGATCAGGCCGCCCTCGGCGGCGTGGACCATCAGCGTCTTGATGGTCTTCTCGATGGGCAGGCCGTGTTGCTCCACCAGGGCGGCGATGGTGCGGGCATCGGGGGTGTCGACCAGGCGCAGCTCCTCGGTGGGGGCGGCGCGCTCGGGGGTGGTGCCCAGCGGCGCCGGCAGCGCCTCGGCCTTCTCGATGTTGGCGGCGTAGTCGGAGTCGCTGGAGAAGACGATGGCGTCCTCACCGGAGTCGGCCAGCACGTGGAACTCGTGGGAGCGGTCGCCGCCGATGGCGCCGGAGTCGGCCAGCACCGGGCGGAACTCGAGGCCCAGGCGGGTGAAGATGCGGGTGTAGGCATCGTACATCGCCTGGTAGGTCTCCTTCAGGGAGGCCTCGTCGACATGGAAGGAGTAGGCATCCTTCATGATGAACTCGCGGGAGCGCATCACCCCGAAGCGCGGACGAATCTCGTCGCGGAACTTGGTCTGGATCTGGTAGAAGTTGACCGGCAGCTGCTTGTAGCTGGCGATCTCGCGGCGCACCAGATCGGTGATCACCTCTTCATGGGTCGGGCCGACGCAGTAGTCGCGCTGGTGGCGATCCTTGAGGCGCAGCAGCTCCGGGCCGTACTGCTCCCAGCGGCCAGACTCCTGCCACAGCTCGGCCGGTTGCACCGCCGGCATCAGCACCTCCTGGGCGCCGGCACGGTCCATCTCTTCGCGCACGATCTGTTCGACCTTGCGCAGGGTGCGCAGGCCCACCGGCAGCCAGGTATAAAGGCCGGAGGTGAGGCGACGGATCATTCCCGACCGCAGCATCAGCTGGTGGCTGATGACCTCGGCGTCGGCGGGGGTTTCCTTGAGGGTGGCGATCAGCAGTTGAGTGGCGCGCATGGGTCCCGGGGTTCCTCGGTCAGCAGATGGCGGGCCGCCGTCGTGGCGGCGAATGGGCGCATTGTACGGCCAAGCGCGGGAGGCGGCAAAAGCGACTGTGAAAAGGGCGTCACCCGTCGGGTTTTCCCGCGACTGGGCCTGCGGGCGGGGTGTGGTAGACTCTCGCTGGTTTGTCAGGTGATGCCGAGCCACGCATGTCCTCGCTCGGCGCCACGGCTCCCTTTTTCCATGGAGAATTCCGCATGACTCCCGCTCTCCGTCGCGGCCTGACCGGCCTTCTCCTCGGTGTGTCCATCACCGCCCTGGTGGGCTGCGGTACCGTCTTCCACCCCGAGCGCAAGGGCCAGCAGAGCGGTCGCATCGACCCGGTGGTGGCGATCGCTAACGGCGTCGGCCTGCTCTTCTTCATCGTCCCCGGCGTGGTCGCCTACGCGGTCGATTTCTCCAACGGCACCATCTACCTGCCCAGCGGGCACGCCTCGGCCGGCGTCGATGCCATGCGGCTGGAGGAGGGCATGGACGTCGCCACCCTGGAGCGGCTGCTCTCCGAGAAGACCGGCAAGGCGGTGAGCCTGGACAGCGAGCTGATGAGGGTCGAGGAGGTCGCGAGCCTGGACGAGGCGCTGGCCCTGGTGCGCATGGCCGGCATCGACGACGAGGTGCGGCTCGGCACCGCCACCGACGGCGAGGCCTGAGGGCAGCGTACCGCCCACTCCCTGCCTCCCTACTTTGCCAGCTCCCGCATGGCGCTCTCCAGCCCCTCGAGGGTCATGGGGTACATGCGGTCGTCGATCAGCTGGCGAATCAGCTGGGTGGAGTGGGTGAACTCCCAGGCGTGCCGCGGCATGGGGTTGAGCCAGGCCAGGCGGGGGAAGGTGTCGACCAGGCGCCTGAGCCACACCGCGCCGGCCTCGTCGTTGAAGTGCTCGACGCTGCCCCCTGGGTGGGTGATCTCGTACGGCGACATGGCGGCATCGCCGACGATCACCACCTGGTAGTCCTCGCCGTAGGTGTGCAGCACGTCCATCGTCGGGATGCGCTCGGTGTGACGACGCGACTGGCTCTGTGCGTTGCTGCGCCACACCCCCTCATAGAGGCAGTTGTGGAAGTAGTAGGCCTCCAGGTGCTTGAACTCCGAACGCGCCGCGGAGAAGAGCTCCTCGCAGGTGCGGATGTGGTCGTCCATGGAGCCGCCTACGTCCAGCAGCAGCAGCACCTTGACCGCGTTGTGGCGCTCCGGGCGCATCTGCACGTTGAGCAGGCCGGCGTCGCGCGCGGTCTCGCGGATGGTGGCGTCGATGTCGAACTCCTCCGCCGCCCCCTGACGGGCGAACTTCCTGAGCCTTCGCAGCGCCATCTTGATGTTACGCGTGCCAAGCTCCAGGGAGTCGTCGTAGTCGCGGAAGCGCCGCTCGTCCCACACCTTCACCGCCCGGCGGTGGCGGGAGCCCTCCTGGCCGATGCGGATGCCTTCGGGATTGTAACCGTAGGCGCCGAAGGGGCTGGTGCCGCCGGTGCCGATCCACTTGTTGCCACCGGCGTGGCGCTCCTTCTGCTCCGCGAGGCGCTGCTTGAAGGTCTCGATCAGCTTCTCGAGCCCGCCCAGGGAGTCGATCTGCGCCTTCTCCTCCTCGGAGAGCTGCTTCTCGAACTCCCGGCGCAGCCAGTCGTCCGGAATCAGCGCCTCGATGGCGGCGTCGAGGTTCTCTAGCCCCTCGAACCAGGCGGCGAAGGCGCGATCGAAGCGGTCGAAGTGGCGTTCGTCCTTGACCATCACGGTGCGCGCCAGCCGGTAGAAGGCCTCCATGTCGGCGAACACCACGCCACGCTCCACCGCGGCGTGGAGATCGAGCAGCTCGCGCAGCGACACCGGCACCCCGGCACGCTTCAGGGTCTCGAACAGGCCGATGAACATGGGTCAGCGCCTCGCGTTGCCCTGGCGGCGCATCATGAACGCCAGCCGCTCCAGCAGCTGGGTATCCTGCTCGTTCTTGACCAGCGCCCCGGCCAGCGGCGGGATCGCCTTCACCGGGTCGCGCTGGTAGAGCGCCTCCCGGGCCAGCTCGTCGGCCATCAAGAGCTTCAGCCAGTCCACCAGCTCCGAGGTGGAGGGCTTCTTCTTGAGGCCCGGGGCCTCCCTCAGCGCGAAGAACACCTCCAGCGCCTCGCCCACCAGCTTCGGGGCGATGTCGGGGAAGTGCACGTCGACGATAGCCTGCATGGTCGCGCGGTCGGGGAACTCGATGTAGTGGAAGAAGCAGCGGCGCAGGAAGGCATCGGGTAGCTCCTTCTCGTTGTTGGAGGTGATGACGATGATCGGGCGGTGGCGGGCCTGGATGGTCTCGCCGGTTTCAAAGACATGGAACTCCATGCGATCCAGCTCCTGGAGCAGGTCGTTGGGAAACTCGATGTCCGCCTTGTCGATCTCGTCGATCAGCAGCACCACGCGCTCGTCGGCGGTGAAGGCCTCCCACAGCTTGCCGGGCTTGATGTAGTTGGCGACGTTCTCCACGCCCTCGACGCCCAGCTGGGAGTCGCGCAGGCGGCTCACCGCGTCGTACTCGTAGAGCCCCTGGGCGGCCTTGGTGGAGGACTTGATGTGCCAGGTGATCAGCCGCGTGCCCAGGGAGCGGGCCAGCTCCTCGGCCAGCAGGGTCTTGCCGGTGCCCGGCTCGCCCTTGATCAGCAGCGGGCGCTCCAGGGTCACGGCGGCGTTGACCGCCTGCTTGAGGGCCTCGGTGGCCACGTAGGTGGAGGTGGAATCAAACGCCATGGGTCATGCCTCGGCAGATCGTCGGGATGGGGATATTCGAACAAGTGTACGGAAGGGCAGCGATGGCGACAAATCACCCTCGCTGCGGCGGGCGGTAGGCCTCCACCCGGATCGCCGGGTCGTGCTCGACGTGGCCGCGGGTGACATGGACGCGCATCACCATGGCGCCACTCAGCGAACAGGAGCGCCAGGGGGGAGGGGTGAGCTGACGTGGCACTGTGCCTCGCCATGGCGCATTTCGCCCCCCGCGGGGCGCCTGGATGGTGCAGTGCGGCATGGCCTCTAAGGACGTGGCGCGGCCCCTGCTGGAGTTTTTTAAATATAAACCCTTAATATTTAAGGGATATTGTCGTATGTGGCCCGCCGTTCGCATCGTGTTGAGCATGATCGCTGAACCACCTGGCGATCCACGAGTGAGCTGGCGTGCTCCACCTGGCCCCCTTCGGGGGGCCTTTTTTATGCTTGGCAGGCGGGGTCTCGTGGTCTACATTTGTTGAAAATGTAGAAATTGCTCATCACCAACGCCACGGAGCCCTCCCCATGAGCCAGATCACTCCCGTCACCTGGGAAGACCCCTTCCGTCTGATCGACCAGCTCAGCGAAGACGAGCGCATGGTCTACCAGACCGCCCACGACTACTGCCAGGAGAAGCTCCTGCCCCGGGTGCTGGAGGCCAACCGCCACGAGATCTTCCACCGCGAGATCATGAACGAGATGGGCGAGCTCGGCCTGCTGGGTTCCACCATCGACGGCTACGGCTGCGCCGGGCTCAACTACGTCAGCTACGGCCTGGTCGCCCGCGAGGTGGAGCGGGTCGACTCCGGCTACCGCAGCGCCATGAGCGTGCAGTCGAGCCTGGTGATGTACCCCATCCACGCCTTCGGCAGCGAGGCCCAGCGCGAGAAGTACCTGCCCAAGCTGGCCACCGGCGAGTGGGTGGGCTGCTTCGGCCTCACCGAGCCCGACCACGGTTCTGACCCGGGCGGCATGATCACCCGTGCCACCCGCACCGACAGCGGCTGGCGTCTCAACGGCACCAAGACCTGGATCACCAACTCCCCCATCGCCGACGTCTTCGTGGTGTGGGCCAAGGATGACGAGGGCGTGATCAACGGTTTCATCCTCGAGAAGGGCATGAAGGGGCTCTCCGCGCCCAAGATCGAGGGCAAGTTCAGCCTGCGCGCCTCCATCACCGGCCAGATCGCCATGCAGGACGTGGAGGTCTCCGACGACCAACGCCTGCCCAACGTCACCGGCCTCAAGGGCCCGTTCTCCTGCCTTAATCGCGCCCGTTACGGCATCGCCTGGGGCGCCATGGGCGCGGCCGAGGCGTGCTGGCATGCGGCACGCGACTACACCATGGAGCGCAAGCAGTTCGGCCGCCCGCTGGCTGCCAACCAGCTGATCCAGAAGAAGCTCGCCGACATGCAGACCGAGATCACCCTGGGCCTGCAGGCGGCGCTGCGCGTGGGGCGCATGATCGACGACGGCCAGCTGGTGCCCGAGACGATCTCGCTGATCAAGCGCAACAACTGCGGCAAGGCGCTGGACATCGCCCGGGTGGCCCGCGACATGCACGGCGGCAACGGCATCAGCGACGAGTACCACGTGATTCGCCATGTGATGAACCTCGAGGCCGTCAACACCTACGAGGGGACCCACGACGTCCACGCCCTCATCCTGGGGCGCGCCCAGACCGGCCTGCAGGCCTTTACCGGTTGATAAAAGGCGGATGAAAACGCGGGGCGCCGGGGGCAGGGCGTAGAGGAGGTCCGAGGACCAGGGATGGCCGAGGTAGCGTACAGGGAGGTATTCACAGCGCCTCCTCGAAGTCCTGACGCCGGGGCAGCCCCGAGTGGTGCCACTAATCGGTACACGGTAGCAAGGAGCTCACGATGAGTGGACCGCTGGAAGGCATTACGGTGCTCGACATGTCGCGGGTGCTGGCCGGCCCCTGGGCGGGCCAGCTGCTCGCCGACCTGGGCGCCCGGGTGATCAAGATCGAGCACCCCGAGCGCGGCGACGACACCCGCGGCTGGGGGCCGCCGTGGCTTGCCGAGGGCGATGCCCTGGAGCAGGTCGCCGCCTATTACCTCTGCGCCAACCGTGGCAAGCAGTCGCTGGCCGTGGATATCGCCACCGAGGAGGGGCAGGCGCTGGTGCGCCGGCTGGCCGAGGGCGCCGATATCCTGCTGGAGAACTTCAAGGTGGGCGGGCTTGCCAAGTACGGCCTCGACTACCCGAGCTTAAAGGCCCTCAACCCGCGGCTGATCGGCTGCTCGATTACCGGCTTCGGCCAGGATGGCCCCTACGCCCATCGCGCCGGCTATGACTTCATGATCCAGGCCATGGGCGGACTGATGAGCCTCGGCGGCGAGCCCGACGGCATGCCGATGAAGACCGGCGTGGCGATCACCGACGTCACGACCGGGCTCTACGCCACCGTGGGGGTGCTGGCGGCGCTGCAGGATCGTGAGCGCACCGGGGTCGGGCGCCATGTGGACGTGGCCCTGCTCGATGTCCAGGTGGCGACGCTCGCCAACCAGGCCCTCAACGCCCTGGTCTCGGGCCGCGACCCGGAACGCCACGGCAACGCTCACCCCAATATCGTCCCCTACCAGGCCTTCGCCTGCGCCGATGGTCACCTGGTGCTCACCGTGGGCAACGACGCCCAGTTCGCCCGCTTCGCCCGCCTGCTCGGCCACCCCGAGTGGGCCGATGACCCGGCCTACGCCACCAACGCGGCGAGGGTCGGCAACCGCGAGGTGCTGGTGCCGATGATCCAGGCGATCCTGATGACCCGCGGTCGGGACGAGTGGCTCTCCGAGCTGGAGGCGCGCGGCATTCCCGCCGGGCCCATCAACACCCTCACCGAGGTGTTCGACGATCCCCAGGTGCAGCACCGCGCCATGCGCCGCACCCTCCGGCGCGGCGAGCTTGAGGTCCCCCAGGTGGGCAATCCCCTGCGCTTCGATGGCGAATCCGCCACCAGCGAGGTGGCGCCGCCGCGTCTCGGCCAGGACAGCGATGCCATCCTGGCCGGGATGGGGCTGACGCCGGACGATATCGCCCGGCTGAGAAGAGCAGGGGTGGTGCGTTAGCGCGGCGAGAAACGGCGGGTCAGGCCCATCTCGGCGATCATGCGGGTGGAGATCTCCTCCACCGAGAAGCGGGTGGTGTCGATGAAGGGGATATGCAGCTGGCGGTAGAGCCCCTCCGCCTGGCCGACCTCCTGCATGCACTGGTCCATGGAGCTGTAGCGGCTGTTGGGTCGGCGCTCGTGGCGGATCGCCGCCAGCCGGCGCGGGTCGATGGTCAGCCCGAACAGCTTGTGGCGGTGGGGCGCCAGGGCCTTCGGCAGCTTGAGGACGCCATCCTCGTCGAGGTCATCCTCGGTGAGCGGGTAGTTGGCGGCGCGGACGCCGAACTGCAGCGCCAGGTAGAGCGAGGTGGGGGTCTTGCCGCAGCGTGAGACCCCGACCAGGATCACATCAGCCTTATCATACTGGTGGGTACGGGCGCCGTCGTCGTTGTCCAGGGCGAAGTGCACCGAGTGGATGCGGTCCATGTAGACCTCGTCCTGCCCGATGGCGTGGGTGCGCCCCACGCTATAGCTGGAGCGGGTGGCGAGCTCCTGTTCGAGGGGCTCCAGGAAGGTCGAGAAGATGTCGACCTTGAAGCCCTCGGCCTGGCGGATCACGTCGCGGATGGTGCTGTCGACGATGGTGTCGATGATGATCGGGGTCTCGCCATCGCGGACCGCGGTGCCGTTGATCACCTCCACCAGGTTCATGGCCTTCTCGACCGAATCGATGTAGGGCTTGGTGACCATGCGGATCTCGACGTTCTCGAACTGTGCCAGCAGGCTGCGGCCCAGGCTCTCGGCGGTGATGCCGGTGCCATCGGAGATGAAGAAGGCGGTACGGGTCATGGCGGTGTCATCGCGGTAAATGGAGAGATAAAGGTAGTGGAAGACGCGGTGCCTATTGTCGGTGCCCGCGCCGCCTGCCACAAGCGTCGGCCGTCCGGCCACTTGGTTAGTCGACTACAGGAATCCGCGAAAAGGGCCCATTTTTGTAAAAATCCTCCAGTGTCTTCGCTGTTAGACCAATGGCGAATATGGCCCCCGCTTGGTAGAGTGCCGACCATCCCGTCATGCCTCCTGGCATGACCACCTGTCGTCGAAAGCCAAGGGGGTTCCGTGGACGATTACATTCTGTGGTTCGAAGAGCTGGGCATGGACGATGTGGAGCGCGTCGGGGGCAAGAACGCCTCCCTCGGCGAGATGATCTCCAACCTGGCCGGCGCCGGGGTCACCGTGCCCGGCGGCTTCGCCACCACTGCCCACGCCTACCGCGAATTCCTCTCCCACGAAGGCCTCAACGAGCGCATCAACGCCGCGCTTGCCACCCTGGACGTGGACGATGTTACCGCCCTGGCCCGCACCGGCGCCGAGATCCGCCAGTGGATCATCGACACGCCGTTGCCGCCCGCCTTCGAACAGCACCTGCGCGGCGCCTACGACCGGCTCCTCGCCCGGCATCCCAACCTCAAGGTGGCGGTGCGCTCCTCGGCCACCGCCGAGGATCTGCCGGACGCCTCCTTCGCCGGCCAGCAGGAGACCTTCCTCAACATCGAGGGCTTCGACAACATCAAGCGCGCGGTGCACGAGGTGTTCGCTTCGCTGTTCAACGACCGTGCCATCTCCTACCGGGTGCACCGCGGCTACGCCCACGAGAACGTGGCGCTCTCCGCCGGCGTCCAGAAGATGGTGCGCTCCGAGACCGGCGCGTCCGGGGTGATGTTCACCCTGGACACCGAGTCCGGCTACCGCGATGCGGTCTTCGTCACCGCCTCCTGGGGCCTCGGCGAGACCGTGGTGCAGGGCGCCGTGAACCCCGACGAGTTCTACGTGCACAAGCCGACGCTGGCCGCCGGCCGCCCGGCGGTGCTGCGCCGCAACCTGGGCTCCAAGCTGATCAAGATGGTCTATGGCCAGGAGGCCAGCGCCGGCAAGTCGGTGGAAACCGTGGACGTGCCGCTCAAGGATCGTGGCCGCTTCTGCATCAGCGACGAGCAGGTGATGGCCCTGGCCCGCCAGGCGGTGACCATCGAGCAGCACTACCAGCGCCCCATGGACATCGAGTGGGCCCTGGATGGCGACGACGGCGAGCTCTACATCGTCCAGGCCCGCCCGGAGACCGTGGTCTCCCAGCAGGAGGGGGGCAAGCTGGAGCGCTTCCAGCTCAAGGAGAAGGGCCGCACCCTGGTGGCCGGCCGTGCCATCGGCCAGCGCATCGGCCGCGGGGCGGTCAAGGTGGTGTTCTCCCCGGAGGACATGGAGAAGGTGCAGAGCGGAGACGTCCTGGTTACCGACATGACCGATCCCGACTGGGAGCCGATCATGAAGCGTGCCTCGGCCATCGTCACCAACCGCGGCGGGCGTACCTGCCACGCGGCGATCATCGCCCGCGAGCTCGGTATTCCCGCCGTGGTGGGCTGCGGCGATGCCACCGAGGTGCTCGCCGACGGCCGCGACGTCACCGTCTCCTGCGCCGAGGGCGACACCGGCCACGTCTATGAGGGGCTGCTGGCCTTCGACCGCAGCGTGACCAGCGTCGACGCCATGCCCGAGATCCCCTTCAAGATCATGATGAACGTCGGCAACCCCGACCGCGCCTTCGGCTTCGCCAGCCTGCCCAATGCCGGCGTCGGCCTGGCGCGCCTGGAGTTCATCATCAACCGCATGATCGGCGTGCACCCCAGGGCGCTGCTCGAGTACGACCGCCTCCCCGCCGACCTGCAGCAGACCATCGACATGCGCATTGCCGGCTACGCGAGCCCGGTGGACTTCTACGTCGACAAGCTGGTCGAGGGCATCAGCACCCTGGCCGCCGCCTTCTACCCCCAGCGGGTGATCGTGCGCCTGTCGGACTTCAAGTCCAACGAGTACGAGAACCTCATCGGCGGCAAGCTCTACGAGCCCGGCGAAGAGAACCCCATGCTGGGCTTCCGCGGCGCCGCCCGCTATATCTCCGAGACCTTCCGTCCCTGCTTCGAGCTGGAGTGCCGGGCGCTGAAGCGGGTCCGCGAGGAGATGGGCCTGACCAACGTCGAGATCATGGTGCCCTTCGTGCGCACCCCCGACGAGGCCCGTCAGGTGGTCGAGCTGCTCGCCGCCAACGGCCTGAAGCGCGGCGAGCATGACCTCAAGGTCATCATGATGTGCGAGCTGCCGGCCAACGCCCTGCTGGCCGACGAGTTCCTCGAGCACTTCGACGGCTTCTCCATCGGCTCCAACGATCTGACCCAGCTCACCCTGGGGCTGGATCGCGACTCCGGTATCGTCGCCCACCTCTTCGATGAGCGTAATCCGGCGGTCAAGAAGCTGCTGGCCATGGCCATCCAGGCCTGCAAGGCCCAGGGCAAGTACGTCGGCATCTGCGGCCAGGGCCCGTCGGATCACCCGGACCTCGCCAAGTGGCTGATGGAACAGGGCATCGACTCCGTCTCTCTCAACCCGGATGCGGTGCTGGAGACCTGGTTCATGCTTGCCGGGGAAACCCTGGGCTGAGCGCTAGACCGGCTCAGCACAACGCCTGCGAGGGCGCTGGGGGCAAGCCGGTAGGAGACCATATAGGGGGTCACAGCGCCTCCTCGTCGGTCCGGCGTTGCGGGGCTTGTCGCCAGGTCAGCCCGCGCAACACATTGATAGGTTATTCTCGCCCGGTCGACCTCCGTCAGCCGGGCGTCTTTCGTCTATGATGACAGTCTCCCGTTGACCCCATCGTGACAAGGAGCCTGTCCATGAACCTGCCCGTCGTTCCCTTCCGCCGCCGCCTGCTGGTGCCGGCCATCGCCGCCGCCCTGCTGGGCCTGCCGCTGGCGGCCCAGGCCGAGGTGGCCTTCCAGTACGACCTGCCCGCCATCGCCCCCGAGGTCGCCTCCGAGAGCCAGGAGAAGCCCGGCTGGGCCACCGAGCGCTTCGCGGTGGCCGCCGCCAACCCGCTGGCCACCGACGCCGGCTACCAGGTGCTCAGGGCCGGCGGCAGCGCCATCGATGCCGCGGTGGCGGTGCAGATGGTGCTGACCCTGGTGGAGCCTCAGTCCAGCGGGATCGGCGGTGGCGCCTTTTTGATGCACCACGACGGGGACGAGGTGGCCGCCTATGACGGCCGCGAGACCGCGCCGGCCGCCGTCGACGGCGAGCTCTTCCTCGACGAGGAGGGCGAGCCGCTGCCCTTCATGGAGGCCGCCGCCAGCGGACTTTCGGTGGGGGTGCCCGGCACCGTGCGCATGCTGGAGCTGGCCCACGCCGAGCATGGTCGGCTGCCCTGGGCGGAGCTCTTCGGCCCGGCGATCCGGCTGGCCGAGGAGGGCTTCGCGGTGAGCCCGCGACTGGCCACCAGCCTCGAAAGCGAGCAGCCGCTGCGTGACGATCCCCTGGGCGGCGCCTTCTACTACCCGAACGGCGAGCCGCTCGAGGCGGGGGTGACGCTGAAGAACCCGGCCCTGGCCGCCATCCTGCGCGAGATCGCCGAGCACGGAAGCCGGGCCCTGCACGAGGGGCCGATCGCCGAGGACCTGGTGGCCCGGGTGCAGGGCCACCACAGTCGCGCTGGCGCCATCACCGCGGAGGACCTGGCCGGCTACGAGGCGAAGCGGCGCGCCCCGCTCTGCACCGCCTGGCAAGGCTACGAGATCTGCGGCTTCCCGCCGCCCTCCTCGGGCCACCTCACCGTGATGCAGATCCTCGGTATCCTGGAGCACCTGCCCGAGGTGGAGACGCCCCTGGAGGAGGGCGTGCCCGGCGAGCCCTGGCTGCACCAGTTCCTCGAGGCGTCGCGGCTGGCCTTCGCCGATCGGGGCAGATACATCGCCGACCCGGACTTCGTGGAGGCCCCCGGCGGCGACTGGTCGGTGATGCTTGCCCCCGACTACCTGGCGCTGCGTGCGGGGCTCATCGGCGAGGAGAGCCTCGGTAGCGGCGGCGCTGAGCCCGGCAATCCGGGCGAGCTCGCGACCGCCTGGGCCAGCCAGCCCGAGCAGCCGGAGTACGGCACCAGCCACATCAGCATCGTCGACGAGCACGGCAACGCCATCGCCATGACCACCACCATCGAGGCCGCCTTCGGCTCGCGGATCCTCGCCGATGGCGGCACCGGCCTTGCCGGCGGTTACCTCCTCAACAACGAGCTGACCGACTTCTCCTTCACCCCGGAGGACGAGGCGGGTAATCTCATCGCCAATCGGGTGGAGCCGAACAAGCGGCCGCGCTCCAGCATGAGCCCGACCCTGGTCTTTGCGCGGGACGGCGACAGCCGCGGCGAGCTGGTGGCGAGCCTCGGCTCCCCCGGCGGGGCGGCGATCATCCACTACACCGCCAAGGCGCTGGTGGCGATGCTCGACTGGGGACTGGATGCCCAGGAGGCGCTGAACCTGCCTCACGCCATCACCCTGGGCGGGCCGGTATTCCTGGAGGAGGGGCGCTTCCCGGCCGCGACCCTGGAGGCGCTCAACGCCCGTGGCCACGAGGTCAGCGAGCGTGAGCTGGTCAGCGGGCTGCAGGCGATCCAGCGCACCGAGACGGGCTTCTTCGGCGGGGCCGACCCGCGCAGAGAAGGCATCGTGATGGGGGATTGATCAGCTACAAGGAGCAAGCCACAAGGAACCCCGGTGGCCTTTGGCCAGCGACAAGATGATTTCTAGGCGCTGGCGGGTACTGCTTGTGGCTTGCGACTAGCTGCGTAGCCAGTTGCGCAGCTTGATCAGTAGCAGCTCGCCGTCGCTGAGTTCGCGGCGCTCGGCCAGCAGGGTCGCCAGCAGGTCGGGGCGGTCGGTGATGATGGCGTCGACGCCCAGGTCGATCAGCTGCGACATCCGCGCCGGGTCATTGACCGTCCAGGCGTGGATCTCGTAGCCGTGGTCGCGGGCCAGGCGCACCTCCGCCTGGCTGATGCGATTATGGCGCAGCCCCAGGGCATCGAAGCCGCGCCGGTTCAGGGTGCCGGGCAGGATCAGCTGGGCCAGCAGGGTCACCCTGAGCTCGGGCTCCCGGGCGCGTATCTCCTCCACCAGGGCCGCCGACATGGTGGCCACACGGGTCTCTCCGATCACGTCCACGCTTCCGCAGGCTGCCGCCGCCTCGGCGTCCGCGGCCTCGTCGTGGCAGGCTTGGCGTCGGGCCGACTCCTCGCGCAGGGTGGCGATCACTCCCTCCACCAGGGCCACCTCGCGGCCGGGGTCCGGCTTCATGTCGATCATCAGGGCATTGCGACCGCGCACCGCGGCCAGGGTTTCGTCGAGCCCCGGGATGCGCTCTCCCTGGAAGGCATCGCCGAACCAGCTGCCCACGTCGAAGACGGCCAGCTCCTCCCGGGTCAGCTCGCCGAGGTTACGCGGATCGCCGGTCAGGCGGGTCAGGCTGCGGTCGTGGAACAGCACCACCTCGTCGTCGGCGGTGAGGCGCACGTCGATCTCCACATAGTCGGCGCCGTCCTGGATCGCCCGCTCCACCGCTGCCAGGGTGTTCTCCGGGGCGGCCATGGAGCTGCCGCGGTGGGCGATGTTGGCGACCTCGTCGCGCAGCTCGAAGCTGTTGACGATCAGCCACGCCTGGGAGAGGGCGAAGGCGATCACCCCGATCTCCAGCGCCCAGGCCAGTCGCCCCGGGTGGGCGCCCTTGGGCGGTGGCGCGGGGCGCGGCTCGCGGTGGGCCAGGCGCAGGGTGAGGCAGGCGGAGAGCAGGGCGTTGGCGGCGATACCCACGAAGGTGATGGCCAGGGTCACCAGCACGTAGGCGGTGAGGTAGGCCAGGGTGGCCGGCACCAGCACGGCGTTGCGCTCGGGCAGCCACCCCAGCATCGGCGTGAAGAGCCGGTCGAAGAGCAGGGTGGCGAGCAGCGGCAGGGCGATGATGACCAGCAGCAGGGCGATCACCGCCAGGGCGATGGGGCCCTTGCGGCCATGGGTCAGCCGGTGGCTGCGCTGGAGCGCCTGGCGGGGCCAGAGGCCCTCCAGCGCCACCAGCGGCAGGGCGAGGATCCAGCGGAAGTAGAGGGTCGCGGCGATGGCCGCCCAGACCACCACCAGCGGCAGGCCGATGGCGAGGAACTGCCACAGCGCCGGGGGGCGCACCCGCTGCACGTAGTAGGGGTCCAGCCCGCCGAGGAAGGTGCCATAGAGCCAGGCGATGGCAAAGGCCACTGGAGTGACCAGCAGCAGGTGGCTGCCCACCTGGACCACCACCAGGGCCGCCAGCTGCGGCAGGCGGCGTAGAGTCCACCAGAGCGCCTCGAAGGCCAGGCGCACGTGGTTGTCCCTGGGGCGCGCCGCCACCAGGATCATCCCGGCCTGCTGCAGGTAGAGCACGAGGAAGGTGAGGCCGGTGGCGGCCAGCAGCCAGAGGGCACCGCCGGCACTCATCAGGATGTCGATGAGCTCGGCGTTGGTGATCACCGGGCGCCCGAACTGGCCGAGCAGCCGCGTCAGGCTCCAGGCCACCGCCGGCAGCAGCAGCAGCGAGGCCAGCAGGATGAAGAAGAGGTGGTAGACGATCAGCGGCCGCAGGTGCTCGCGCAGGGTGCGCAGCACGTCCCGGCTCAGCTGGGAGAGGGCCAGCATGGGGCGTTCGGCGTCATGGACATGGCCCTAGGGTGACACCCTCGGGCAGCGGGCGGCAAGGGGCCGCCCGCCGGGAGTAAGGGAGAAGACGGGCCTCAGCCCTCCAGCGGCAGGCGCGCATCGGCCACCAAGATGCCGTTGTTGTCGGCGTAGAGCCACTCGCCGGGCGAGAGGGTCACACCGGCGAAGGTCACCGGGATGTCGCGCTGGCCCTCGCCGCGCTTCTCGCTCCTGCGCGGGTGGGCGCCCAGCGCCTGCACGCCGAGCTCGGTCTCGGCCAGCACGTCCACGTCACGCACGCAGCCGTACATGATGACGCCCGACCAGCCGTTGTCGGCGGCCTGCTCGGCCAGTATGTCGCCCAGCATCGCACAGCGCTGGGAGCCCCCGGCGTCCACCACCAGCACGGCGCCCTCGCCGGGCTCGGCCACCGCTTCCTTGACCAGGGAGTTGTCCTCGAAGCACTTCACGGTGCGGATCGGACCGCAGAAGGCATCGCGCCCGCCGAAGTTGATGAAGATCGGATCCAGGACGCGGACCTCGGGATGGGCGTCGCAGATATCGGGAGTGATGATATGGCTCACGTCGGGGCTCCTTGCTCGGGTTGCGGGAAAGCGTGATGCCTCGATGATGCCACAGCCGGTTCGCCCTGACAGGACGGCTTTGGTGGGTGTTGGCAAGCCGCCATGGGGGCCTCCAATGAAAAAAGCGCCCCTGCTGGGGGCGCTTCTGTCATCGGCTCAGGCCGCCGCGCAGGCGGCCATTCGATGTTGCGAGCATCGGAGTCGAAGCTAAGGGTATCAGGCTTCCTGGGTGACGGGAATCACGTTGGAAGCGGCATTCTGATACTCCTCGATCTCATGGAAGTTCATGTAACGATAGATCTCGCCGGCCATGGCATCGAACTCGCTCATGTAGCGGCGGTACTCGTCGACGGTGGGCAGGCGGCCTTCCACGGCGGCCACGGCCGCCAGCTCCGCGGAGGCAAGGTACACGTTGGCACCGTCACCGAGGCGGTTCGGGAAGTTGCGGGTGGAGGTGGAGACCACGGTGGACTTGGCGGCCACCCGTGCCTGGTTACCCATGCACAGCGAGCAGCCCGGCATCTCCATGCGCGCACCGGCGCGACCGTAGATGCCGTAGTAGCCTTCCTCGGTCAGCTGGTGCTGGTCCATCTTGGTGGGCGGGGCCAGCCACAGGCGGGTCTTCAGGCTGCCGGCCGGCTGCTTCTCGAGCAGCTTGCCCGCGGCGCGGAAGTGGCCGATGTTGGTCATGCACGAGCCGATGAAGACCTCATCGATCTTCTCGCCGGCCACCTCAGAGAGCAGGCGGGCGTCGTCCGGGTCGTTCGGGGCGCAGAGTACCGGCTCCTTGAGCTCCTCGAGGTCGATCTCGATGACCTCGGCATACTCGGCGTCCTTGTCGGCGCGCATCAGGCTCGGGTTGGCCAGCCACTCCTCCATGCCCTGGATGCGGCGGCTGATGGTGCGCTCGTCACCGTAGCCGTTGGCGATCATCCACTTGAGCAGGGTGATGTTGGACTTCAGGTACTCGGCGACGCTCTCCTCGGAGAGGGTGATGGTACAGCCCGCGGCGGAGCGCTCGGCGGAGGCGTCGGAGAGCTCGAAGGCCTGCTCGACGGTGAGGTCCTCGAGGCCCTCGATCTCCAGCACGCGGCCGGAGAAGGCGTTCTTCTTGCCCGCCTTGGCCACGGTCAGCAGCCCCTGCTTGATGGCGTAGTAGGGGATAGCGTGGACCAGGTCACGCAGGGTGACGCCGGGCTGACGCTTGCCCTTGAAGCGCACCAGCACGGACTCCGGCATGTCCAGCGGCATCACGCCGGTGGCGGCGGCGAAGGCCACCAGGCCGGAGCCGGCCGGGAAGGAGATGCCCAGCGGGAAGCGGGTGTGGGAGTCGCCGCCGGTGCCGACGGTGTCGGGCAGCAGCATGCGGTTCAGCCAGCTGTGGATGATGCCGTCGCCCGGACGCAGCGAGACGCCGCCGCGGTTCATGATGAAATCGGGCAGGGTGTGGTGGGTTTCCACGTCGACCGGTTTCGGATAAGCCGCCGTGTGGCAGAACGACTGCATCACCAGATCGGCTTGGAAACCAAGACAAGCAAGATCTTTCAGCTCGTCGCGGGTCATCGGGCCGGTGGTGTCCTGGGAGCCTACGGTGGTCATCTTCGGTTCGCAGTACATGCCCGGGCGTACGCCGTCCATGCCGCAAGCCTTACCCACCATCTTCTGGGCCAGGGTGAAGCCCTTGCCGGTGTCCTTGGGCTGCTCGGGCAGGCGGAACACGTCGGAAGGCGCCAGGCCCAGCGACTCGCGTGCCTTGCCGGTCAGGCCACGACCGATGATCAGCGGGATACGGCCACCGGCGCGCACCTCGTCGAGGATCACCTGGGTCTTGAGTTCGAAGGTAGTCAGCACCTCATCGGTGCCGTGCTTGCACACCTTGCCTTCATAGGGGTAGACGTCGATCACGTCGCCCATCTCGAGCTTGGAGACATCCATCTCGATGGGCAGGGCACCGGCGTCTTCCATGGTGTTGAAGAAGATCGGGGCGATCTTGCCGCCGAAGCAGAAACCGCCGGCGCGCTTGTTGGGCACGTAGGGGATGTCGTCGCCGAAGAACCACAGCACGGAGTTGGTGGCCGACTTGCGCGAGGAGCCGGTGCCGACCACGTCGCCCACGTAGGCGACCGGGAAGCCCTTGGCCTTCACTTCCTCGATCTGCTTGAGCGGGCCCTTGACGCCCGGCTCCTCCGGCTCGATACCCTCACGCTCGTTCTTGAGCATGGCGTTGGCATGCAGCGGAATGTCGGGGCGCGACCAGGCGTCCGGCGCGGGGGAGAGGTCGTCGGTGTTGGTCTCGCCCGGCACCTTGAAGACGGTGAGGGTGATCTTCTCTTCCAGCTTGGGCTTTGCGAGGAACCACTCGGCGTCGGCCCAGGACTGCATGACCTCCTTGGCCACCGCGTTGCCGGCCTTGGCGCGCTCTTCCACGTCGTGGAAGGCATCGAACATCAGCAGGGTGTGCTTGAGCTGTTCGCCGGCCTCCTTGGCGAGCTCGGCATCGTCCAGCAGCTCGACCAAGGTGGCGATGTTGTAGCCGCCCTGCATGGTGCCCAGCAGCTTGACGGCATGAACCTTGTCGATCAGCGGCGACTCGGCCTCGCCCTTGGCGATGGCGGTGAGGAAACCGGCCTTCACGTAGGCGGCCTCGTCAACACCCGGCGGAACGCGGTTGGTGATCAGGTCGAGGACAAACTCCTCTTCGCCTGCCGGCGGAGCCTTCAGCAGCTCGACCAGGGCGGCGACCTGCTCGGCGTTCAGCGGCTTCGGCGGCACGCCCTCGGTGGCGCGTTCCTCGACATGTTGGCGATAGGCTTCAAGCACGGTGTGGCCCTCATTGCTAGTGGAGCCAGAGTGACGCGAATCGGCACCATCCTCGCCGAAACATGCCTCTGGCACGGGAATCGGGGGTGCAAATACCCCCATCCAGGATGGCCGCGATTCTACGCGAGACTGTCGACAATGTTAAGCAAGCCCCGCCCCATGGGGCCTAGCACTTTGGTCGGCGCCGTGTGGGTCGGGTTACACAGGCGGGTGTGGGCGGGCCCGAAAAGAAGCCCCGGTGGATGCCTGCTAAGGTCAGAGGAGCCCTAAAGGGCCCTTTGGATGCCCGATTTCCTTCAGCGCCTGTTCAATGTGCGACCCGAGGAGCGCCTGCCGCTGGACACCGTCGGCATCGACTACGCCATCGACAATCGCTTCATGGAGGAGCGCATCCTGCCCCTGGCCCGTGACCGCGGCATCGGCGTGCTGGTCTATGCCCCCTTCGGGCGCACCTGGCTCTGGGAGCGGGTGCGCGGCCATGAGGTGCCGGACGAGGCGACCATATGGCTGGCGGTGCACTACGATTGATCCGGTATCAGGGAGGCCATGCAGGGTGTTCTCGAGGTGCTGATCGGGCAGTAGAGCCCGGCCCTGCTGTATAGGACAATGGTGGCCTTAATGACCGCCGACAGGGAGACAGGCACCATGCCACAGAGGCCTCATACGCTTATCCTGCGCCGCGACCCTCGACAGCGGGTGGTGCAGTCGTGGCGGCGCCACGCCAAGTGGGCTCTCCCATGCTGCTGCTGATGGCGCTCTATCTGTCGGCTAGCCTGGTGGCCGCGGCCCTCTACGGCATCGACAAGGCGGCGGCGCGGCGCGATCGCCGCCGCATTCGCGAGTCGACCCTGCATCTGGTGGCCCTGGCAGGGGGCTGGCCCGGGGCGCTGTTGGCGCGACGCGCCTTCCGCCACAAGACCCGCAAGCAGCCCTTTGGTGCCATCCTGTGGGGCTGCGTGGTGGTAAATGTCAGCCTGATGGCATGGCTGGCCACGGCGGAGGCCACCCTGGGCCTGCGTCGGCTGGCGGGTCTGGAGTAGGGCAGTTGACGCACCATGGCAGCACCCGGGGTGAGGGCATCACCTATCAAGGCTTTATCCTGACCCGCCACTGGGAGGAGACCCCCCGGGGCACCGAGGTCACCCTGTGGCTTGCCACCGACCAGGGGCCGCTCAAGGTGCGCCTGCCGGTGCAGCCTTCGGTAGCCTTCCTGCCTGTCGAGCAGCGCGCGGCGGCTGAGGCGCTGCTGGCCGGCGAAGCAGGCGTCACCCTGCGCGAACTCGAGCTGCGCGACTTCCATCACCGCCCGGTGCTGGGGCTCTACTGCGAACAGTACCGGCAGCTGCTCCGGCTCGAGCGGCGCCTGGGGGAGGCCGGCCTTGCGCTCTACGAGGCCGATATCCGCCCGCCGGAGCGCTACCTGATGGAGCGCTTTATCACCGCCCCCGTCGAGGTCACGGGCAAGGTAGATGGACAGGGCGGCCTGGTGGAGGCGCGCCTGCGCCCGGCCCCGGCCTATCGCCCGCGGCTGCGCACGGTATCGCTGGATATCGAGACCAGTGCCCGGGGCGAGCTCTACTCCATCGCCCTTGAGGGGTGCGGGCAGCGCCAGGTTTATATGCTGGGGCCGGCCAACGGCGGGGAGGGCGAGCGTGACTTTGCGCTCGAGTACTGCGCGAGTCGCGCCGAGCTGCTCCGGCGCCTCAACGCCTGGTTCGCCGAGCATGACCCCGACGCCATCATCGGCTGGAACCTGGTGCAGTTCGACCTGCGGGTGCTGCGCGACCACGCCGAGCGGCTCGGCGTGCCGCTCAGGCTCGGCCGCGGGGGCAGCGAGCTCGAATGGCGCGCCCATGGCCATCAGCCCAACCACTTCTTCGCCGCTACCGCCGGGCGGCTGATCATCGACGGCATCGAGGCGCTGCGCTCGGCCACCTGGCACTTCCCCTCTTTCAGCCTGGAGAGCGTGGCCCGGGAACTGCTCGGCGAGGGCAAGGCGATCGACAACCCCTACCAGCGCCTGGACGAGATCCTGCGCCTGTTCGCCGAGGACAAGCCGGCGCTGGCCCGCTACAACCTCCAGGACTGCGAGCTGGTCACGCGGATCTTCGCCAGGGCCGAACTGCTGGACTTCCTGCTCGAGCGGGCCGCGGTGACCGGCCTGCCCGCCGACCGCAGCGGCGGCTCGGTGGCGGCCTTCACCCACCTCTACCTGCCGCGGCTGCATCGCCTGGGCCTGGTGGCGCCGAGCCTCGGCGAGGGAGAGGACGCCGAGAGCCCGGGCGGCTTCGTGATGGACTCCCGCCCAGGCCTCTACGATTCGGTGCTGGTGCTCGACTTCAAGAGCCTCTACCCCTCGATCATCCGCAGTTTCCTGATCGACCCGGCGGGGCTGGTGGAGGGGCTCGCCGACCCCTCGGACGCCGCCTCGGTGCCGGGCTTTCGCGGCGCGCGCTTCTCGCGCACCCGCCACGCCCTGCCGGCCATCGTCGAGGGGGTATGGGTCGGGCGCGAGGCCGCCAAGCGTGCCGGCAATGCGCCGCTCTCCCAGGCGCTCAAGATCATCATGAACAGCTTCTATGGGGTGCTGGGCTCCAAGGGGTGCCGCTTCTTCGATGCGCGGCTGGCCTCCTCGATCACCATGCGCGGCCACGCCATCATGCACCGCACCCGGGAGCTGATCGAGGGTGAAGGGTATACCGTTATCTACGGTGACACCGACTCCACCTTCGTCTGGCTGGGGCGCCCCTGCGAGGAAGCGGAGGCGGCCGCGATCGGCCATCGGCTGGTGGAACAGGTCAACGCCTGGTGGCGTGAGCACCTGGCCGAGGCGTATGGCCTCGCGAGTGCCCTGGAGCTGCAGTTCGAGACCCACTATCGGCGCTTTTTGATGCCCACCATCCGCGGCGCCGAGGCGGGCAGCAAGAAGCGCTATGCGGGGGTGGTGCGGGATGCGGAGGGCCAGAAGCGGCTGGTGTTCAAGGGGCTCGAGACGGTGCGCACCGACTGGACGGAGCTTGCCAAGGCGTTCCAGCAGGAGCTCTACCGGCGGGTCTTCACCGGCGAGCCCTGGCGGGAGTACGTGCGCGACTACGTTCAGGCCTTCCTGGCGCGGGCCCGGTCGGGGGAGTTCGATGAGCGGCTGGTCTATCGCAAGCGGCTGCGCCGGCGCCTGGATGACTACCGCCGCAACGTGCCGCCCCACGTGCGGGCGGCCAGGCTCGCCGATGCCGAGAACGACCGCCTGGGCAGGCCGCGCCAGTACCAGCACGGCGGCTGGATCCGCTACGTGATGACCCTGGCCGGCCCCGAGCCCCTGGAGGCCCACCGCTCGCCCATCGACACCGACCACTACCTGGCCCGCCAGCTCCAGCCGGTGGCCGACGCCATCCTGCCCTTCGTCGGCGACGACTTCGCCAGCCTGATCGACCGCCAGCTGGGGCTGTTCTGAGCCGGAAGGGCCGTCAGGTTGGATGTCAGAGAGCGATCAGGATGCCGCCGCCGGCGAGCAGCGCCACTACCGCCTGTGCGTGACAGGGAGGAGTTCGAGGCAGGGCACATGAAAGGGGCCACGAACGTCAGTCGCGGCACCCTGGAGATGCGCATCGGCGAGGTGGCTCCCGACAAGCAGGCTCCCATCGTTTGCCACTGCGGTGGCGGCAATCGTGGGGCGCTGGCGGCCCTCGTCGGGCATGGCAGGCTTCATGGCCCGCGGCACGATGCGGTGACGCTTGAAGGGGGAGGAGCCAAGTGCCATAGTCGAGATCAATGACCCCGACCCGGAGCCCCCATGTCCGACGCCCTGACCCTCGGCTGCCCGCACTGCGGCGCCATCAATCGCGTCAGCCAGGCGCGCCTGCACGACGGCCCGAAGTGCGGTCGGTGCAAGCAGGCGCTGTTTACCGGCGAGCCGGTCGAGCTGACGTCGGCCAACTTCCGCGCCCTGGTGGAGCGCAGCGAGCTGCCGGTGGTGGTGGACTTCTGGGCCGCCTGGTGCGGCCCCTGCAAGATGATGGCGCCGATCTTTGCCGAGGCGGCTCGCGAACTGGAGCCGCGCATGCGCTTCGCCAAGCTCGATACCGAGGCCCAGCAGCCCCTGGCCGGGCGCTTCGGCATCCGCAGCATTCCCACCCTGATCGTGTTCAGGAACGGCCAGGAGGTGGCTCGTCAGCCGGGATTGCTACAGGGGCCTCAGCTTCGTCAGTGGCTATCTCCGCATCTGGCATAGCGGCTAGCTCCGGCAGCCACAGCGTGGTGGGGAAGTCAAAGTGCCTGCCCTTCGGGGGGGAGCCGGCCACCACCACGCGGTTGCGGCCGCGCGCCTTGCCGGCATAGAGGGCCCGGTCGGCGCGCAGCAGCACAGGGTCAAGGCGTGACTCTCCAGGCGCGATCTGGCTGATGCCCACGGTGACACTCAGCTGGGCCTGCTGGCCCAGCATCGGCAGCGCCAGGCCGCTGACCCTGCGGCGCAGCCGCTCGCCCACGGCCGCCGCGGTGGCGAGGTCGGCCAGCGGCAGCACGATCACGAACTCCTCGCCGCCGTAGCGGCCGAGAATGTCGCACTCCCTCAGCACCGACCGACAGCAGCCGGCCACGCTGGTGAGCACCATGTCGCCTACGGCATGGCCGTGGAGGTCGTTGAGCCGCTTGAACAGGTCCACATCGACCATGCAGATCGACAGCGGCGTGCCGTCGCGCCGGGCACGACGCAGCTCCTGGCCGGCCAGTTCGAAGACATGCCGCCGATTGGCCACGCCGGTCAGGCCATCGGTACAGGCCATGTAGCGCAGGCGTGCCTCCAGTTCCTTGCGTTCGCGGATCTCCTCCTTGAGGCGGCGATTGATATGCCGCTCTTCCAGCAGGAGTGCGAACTGCTCGCGCTTGAGGCGCTTGAGATGGAGGATCGTCAGCCAGCCCAGCAGATTGACGAACAGCAGCAGCAGCAGGCTGGTCATCACCAGCATCGGTGGCAGGCTGGAGCCCACCAGCGAAACGGTCAGGAAACCGACCAGCAGATAGGCGTTGCCGACCAGCATCCAGGGCAGCCGGTTGGGAGGAAGAGGTAGAACGCCATGCTCGCCACCACCAGGGAGGCGACGTGGATGCCGGTATGGATGGGGCGCAGCAGGATGGTCATCAGTACGACGGAGAGGCACAGCAGGCTGACCAGGTTGATGGGCAGCACCCGGTGGGCCACCGCCGGCCTGCGCCACACCGCCAGCGCTACGGCCAGGCAGGCGGCCACGGTGGCCAGGCGAGCGATGAGCAGGGTGGCGAAGTCCCCCCCGAGCCCCAGCACGCTGTAGTCCGCCACGGCGAAGGCCAGGAAGAGCCCGGCGATCAGGCACAGTGCCAGGCGCAGCTGGCAGGCGTGGTGTGCCAGGATCGAGCGCTTGAACAGTGCCTCCAGTGCCGGGTCCCTGAACTCCGCCTGCCAGTTCAGCAGACCTGCTTCTCCGACCAGTTGCCGCATGCCAGATGCCTCGCGTACCGGGCTCGTCACGAGCACCGTGGCCTCATCGCTTGGTTATCTGGTGCAGCTTGGCCCTGAAAGCCCGGGGCTGCCAGCGGTGGACGGCAAGTGCCAGCAATTGCCTACATTGGCTGTAAGCCATCGCCTACAGAGGGAGGATGAGAGCGCTCAGCCCTGGCGCTTGAGCTGTTCCCTCAGCTGCTTGGGTACCTGCTTGATGATCAACCGGTCGGTGGCCTCGTCATACTCCACGCTGGAGCCCAGCAGGTGGGAATCGAAGCTGATCGAGACCCCCGCGGCGCGGCCGGTGAAGCGGCGAAACTGGTTGAGGGTCTTGCGGTCTGGCGGGATCTCCGGAGAGAGGCCGTAGTCGGCATGACGAATGTGGTCATAGAAGGCCCTGGGCTGCTGCTCATCGAGCACCTCCGAGAGCTCCTCCAGGGTGATGGGCTCGCCGCGGCTGGCCTGGTCGCTGGCATAGTCGATCAGCGCAGACGTCTTTTCGCGGCTCGCTTCCTCGGCCAGGTCCTCCTTCTCCACGTAGTCGCTGAACGCCTTGAGCAGGGTGCGCGTCTCGCCGGAGGCGTCCACGCCCTCCACGGCGCCGAGCAGGGCGGCAAATCCTTCGGCCAGGGCCTTGCCTCCCCGGTCGCGGGTCCAGGAGAGGTACTGTCGCGAGTCTCCGGCCTGCCACTGGGCGAGGTCGATGCGGGCCGCCAGGCTCATCTGGGCCAGGTTGAGCTGGCGGGCCGGCACCAGGGCCAGCTGCGGGTCCACCGCGAAGCCTTCGCGGTGGTGGAGCAGGGCGAGGGTGAGGAAGTGCCCGTCACCGAATCGGGTCTCCAGCACGACCAGGTCACCGGATACCGAGAGGTGGGCATCGAGCAGGGTGGTCAGGCGCTCGCCGATGGCCCGGGTCAGGGCGACGAAGTCGCGGCCATCGGCCAGGTAGTCGGCCAGCTCCGCGGCCAGCGGCGACGCCTGTTCGGTGCCTTCAACGGCGAAGTGGCCCCACGCCTTGCCCTTGCCGTGGTAGGCCTTGTTGAGTCCCTCCAGCAGGGCGTCCAGGGTATCGGTGTGGGGCAGCGTCGCCTCGGCCGCGACCAGCCTGGCCGTGGCGTCACCGGGTTTCTCGATACGATGGACGATGGCGTTGAGGATCGGCATGGGGCCTCCTGCGAGAGTGGGCGAGGGCGGCGATGATACCCGGCCGGCTCGCGAGTCGATACCCGATCACGGCTTGAGCCGGTACCCCGTGCGGAAGATCCGCTCCACCACCGCGAGTGCCGCGGTCAGGAACAGCAGGATCATGGCGAGGCTGATCACCGGGCTGACGTCGCTGATGCCGTAGAAGCTCCAGCGGAAGCCGCTGACCAGGTAGACCACCGGGTTGGCCAGGGTCACCGCCTGCCAGAAGGGCGGCAGCATGTCGATGGAGTAGAAGGTGCCGCCGAGGAAGGTGAGTGGGGTGATCACCAGCAGCGGCACCAGCTGCAGCTTCTCGAAGCCGTCGGCCCAGATGCCGATGATGAAGCCCAGCAGACTGAAGGTGACCGCGGTGAGCAGCAGGAAGAGCACCATCATCAGCGGATGCGCGATGGAGTAGGGCACGAACAGCCGCGCGGTGGCCAGCACGATCAGCCCCAGGACGATGGACTTGGTGGCCGCCGCCCCCACGTAGCCGAGCACGATCTCCCAGTAGACATCATGGATTGACCTGCCCCACCTCAACGTCGTGGGTTATGTTGAGGTAGGGCAACAACACAGAGCCACTATTGAGGGAGGCAGGTCAT